>JBMDXP010000026.1:0-5360 GCA_048819475.1 Algoriphagus sp. | reverse complement strand
TTCTGATGTGGCGGCCCAGGTCACCGGCTCTGTTGGACTGGGAGGTTCTGCCAATGTTGGAGAGGAAGTCGCCATGTTTGAAGCGATTCATGGATCGGCTCCTGATATCACCGGAATGGGGATTGCTAACCCGTCAGGTTTGCTGAATGGGGCCGTGATGATGCTGGTACATATCGGTCAGCCTGAGGTCGCCGAAAAAATCTCCAATGCATGGATGAAGACCTTGGAAGACGGAATCCATACGGGGGATATCTATCAGGAAAACCTCTCCTCAAAAAAGGTGGGAACTCAGGAGTTTGCACAAGCTGTGATCGAACGTCTCGGGCAAAAACCGGCAAAAATGATCCCCGCAGAATTTGATAAAGAGGATACTGATCCGATGCACATTAGACTGAAAGAAAGAGCGAAAGTGAAGAAAGAGCTTATCGGGGTGGATGTTTTCCTGGATTGGGATAAGGATGGGAGAAACCCTAATACGCTGGGTGAAAAGCTGAGAAATGCCGATGCACATGGATTGCAATTACAGCTTATCACTAACCGTGGCGTGAAAGTATTTCCCCAAGGGATGAAGGAGACTTTTTGTACTGATCATTGGAGGTGTAGGTTTACTACTTCCGATCAATCGCCGGTAACCCATGCGCAAATCCTAGAGCTACTCAACCAGATTGGAGATCTCGGTTTCGATTATATCAAAACCGAGAACTTATACACATTTGATGGGGTGAGGGGATATTCTCTGGCACAGGGAGAATAGGAAGCAGTCATCTGATAAAATTTTTGACATAGCAGAGTCTGAAAAAAGGGGAGAGTATACTCTTCCCTTTTTTCTTTTTTTAAGAATTACGTTTGGACTTTGGTCCCTGGAAATGGTACTTTGTATAACCATGCAAAAACGAGTGCTCATCATCACCTATTATTGGCCGCCCAGTGGCGGGTCTGGGGTACAGCGGTGGCTGAAGTTTGCCAAGTATCTACCAGAAGCTGGATGGGAGCCGGTGATATTTACCCCGGAAAATCCTGATTTTGATCTGAAAGATGAGCGCTTGGAAGAGGAAATCCCCCCGCAGCTGGAAGTCTTAAAATTTCCGATATGGGAGCCCTATCATCTTTTTTCCAGAATCAAGGGGACTACCAAGACACATCCCGGAAGACTGCTAGAGCAAAGTGAACGGGGTTTTCTTGAAAGGGCAGCTATCTGGATGCGGGCAAATTTATTGCTTCCGGATCCCCGTGTTTTTTGGGTGAAGCCCGCTGTTAAATTTTTGACGGATCTTATCGAAAAAGGACAGTTTCAGGCGATCATCACCACTGGTCCTCCCCATAGCATGCATTTGATAGGAAGGAACCTCAAGCGAAAAACAGGGATTTTTTGGCTTGCGGATTTCCGGGATCCATGGTCTCAATGGGAGTTTCTGGATAGCTTACCCATGCAAAGATCCGTTCGGAGGAAGCACGCTGAACTGGAACGGACTGTATTGAAGGAAGCCGATAAAGTGGTCACCATTTCTCCCACGTTCCAGAGGGATCTATCGGTAATTTCCGGGAGAGAGATCAAGTTGGTGACAAATGGCTTTGATACTACAGATATGCCCGCGAACTTTTCTCCACAGACTAAATCACCTGGAAGGCTGCATTTGGTCTATTCGGGGATTATCGACTCGATCCGTAATCCTATTCCGCTCCTGAAGGCACTGAAGGAAGAGTTTGAAGGTAATGCGGATAAGATAAGTTTCACGTTTGTCGGGCGCGTAAATGAGCAGGTGAAAGAATATGCCGGTAATGATGCCTGGCTTTCCGACCATGTTCACTTTCAGGGTTATGTGCCACATCAGGAGGTATTTGACTTTTATGCAAACGCAGATGCGCTGGTTTTGATTCTTACCGATACCAAGAATGCAAAGGGGAATATTCCCGGAAAATTATTTGAATACCTGGCCACCCGGCTGCCCATAGTAGCCTTAGGGGATCCCGAGGGTGATTCATGTAAAATATTGGCCTCTTCAGGGATGGGAAAAGTAATTGCCCATACAGACCAGGTCAGCCTTCAGCTGCTTTTACGTGAAATCTACGAATCAGAAGAAGGACGTGAAAGATCCCTTGATCTGGAAAAGTATTCCCGGCGAAACCTGAGTTTCCAACTGGCCCAAATTCTGGATGAAGATACCGTTTCTTGAACTGAGCAGAATGGAGCCCGGGCTTAAGGAGGCTCTGAGCGTGAAGTTTGACCAAATGCTGTCCAGAGGAGTGTATTCTGGAGGGGAGGAGGTTTATAGGTTGGAAGATAACATCTCCAAGTATCTACATGCTCCATTTTCGGTTGCCTGTGCCAATGGTACCGATGCTTTGGAACTGGCCTTGCGTGCTCTGGGGATAGGGCACGGAGACGAGGTAATCGTGCCCTCCTTTACCTGGGTTTCTACTGCAGAGGCAGTGGTTATGGCAGGAGCCACCCCCGTATTTGCGGAAGTGGATGGGAGTGGGTTGATAGTGTCTCACTGGCATAAATTAGTTACAGCTAAAACGCGCGCTGTGATACCAGTCCATCTCTTTGGCAAAATGGTGGATATGAATAAGATGATGAGCCAGGCCAAGGAGCTGGATGTACAGGTCATCGAAGACGCGGCGCAGGCTTTTGGTGCATTCCAGGATGGCCGTGCTGCCGGCACTTTTGGTCATGTAGGATGTCTCAGTTTTTACCCTACTAAGAATTATGGGGCGCTGGGAGAGGCGGGAATGTGCCTGACTTCTTCAGCGGAATTGGCAGAGCGGATCAGGTTGCTTGCAAACCATGGGCAGCCTGTCAGGGACATCCATACACTCATCGGTAGGAATAGCAGGATCGACTCAATCCATGCCGGGTTTTTGAATGTGATCCTGAATTTCTTTGATGATTTTCAAACGAGAAGAAAGGTCTTATCCAAAATCTATCTGGAGCGTTTAAGCGGCATTCCCGATTTGGTTTTGCCGGTGGGTATATTAGAAGAATCCCATAACGCACATTTGTTTGCAATCCAGACATCGGGACGGGACAAGCTGAAAACCTTCTTGTCGGAAAAAGGAATAGGTACTGCGATTCATTATCCTCAGATTCTGCCTGATATGGATATTTTTGAAGCTTCCGGTAATTTCGCCGTTTCGAGACGTATCAGTAAGAGCATACTTTCTTTGCCTTTGAACCCATATCTGGAAATCGAAGAATGTGATTATATCTGTCTTACAATCAAAGAATTTTTCACACGATGAAGAGGCCTTACCTAGTACCTGGTCTTTAAACTTGACGGACATGAATTTCTTCCAAGAACCCCTGTTTGTAGCCGCGGTGCTTTGCTTTTCCTTGGTTCTCGCAAGTAGCCTAAGCCGGTTTGGATGGGGAAGGATTATAGGCTCACCCATTATCGTCATTGTATTGTGTATGGTGTTCTCTAATATAGGAGTTATTCCGTCAGCAATGGAAGGGAGTCCGGTATATGACGGGGTGTTTAAGTATGTGGCACCGCTGGGTATTTTTATAGCACTGCTGGAAGTGGATCTGAAAAGTCTGAAGAATGTAGGAATGCCCATCTTAGCTATGTTTGGATTGGGGGCAGTGGGGACAGTAACCGGGGTGTTGGTCTCCTGGTTTCTGGTGAACCCCATGCGTGAGATAGGCGAACTGGCACCTGCTGTAGCAGGCATGTTTGCCGGAACATATATCGGTGGAAGTATAAATTTCAATGCCATAGCGCTCAATTATGGGGTGAATGAGAATGGCTCTCTTTATGCAGCTACGACCGTGGTGGATAATCTTGTGGGTACGTCTTGGATTATCATTTCATTACTCCTTCCAAAATTTCTGCAGCGGTTATACCCCCGAAAGAAGCTGAAATCTGATGCTGGCGAAGGAAAAAAAGGAGAGAGGTTTAACATGTCCATTTCATCCATAGCATCGGTTCTGGCACTTGGGCTAATGGGCATTTCAGTCAGTAAAGTTGTTCTGGCTTATTTTCCGGGGATTCCTGAGATTATTACGCTTACTACAATCGCCTTGGTATTGGCGCAGTTTTCGGGAGTGAAACAACTGCATGGAAAAGATACACTGGGGTTCTTTTTTATTCTTATATTTTTGGGTGTAATAGGTACGCTATGTGATGTAAGTGCCTTGGGCAATATTGGGTCACTGGCATTTACGTTGTTCCTGTTCGTGATTATTTTAGTAATGGTGCATGGGTTGGTGATTTTCGGTATTGGATCACTGTTCCGGGCTGATTGGGATGTAATAGCAGTAGCCTCGCAGGCTAATATAGGTGGGAATACCACGGCATTAGCTGCGGCAGAAAGCTTAAACCGTCCCGATCTTTTGGTTCCAGGTGTACTTGTGGGTAGCTTGGGAAATGCACTAGGGACGTATATAGGATTTACGATAGCAGGAATTCTCTAAGGGGCTCCCTAGAGTCGGAATGCCTGCCTACCCAAGAGCTTCCATTCTTTATTCTCCTTGATCCAAACCAAAAACACGCCTAATTTTATAGTATTTGGATTGCTTCCATCCATTACTTCTGCTTCGAGGTTGTGCCGGACCATTGCTGTGTTGGCATTGGCTAAGTGAATCATCTGGTTGGTGACTGTGATTGAGTTGAAATCTGATTTACCGGATACCAGAGCTTCTATAAATTCAGCCTGTGTTTCAATGAGCCCATTGGAGTGTCCGTAGCTGAGTTTGGTAGAAGTAAGTCTGGCTAAGGTTTCTGTATCGGGATCAATGAGGGCGAGCCTTAGTTTCTCGGTTACGGCCTCCAACTCTTTTTCGGTCTGTGCAAGCACTAGAGAAGAGCTGAATAGAAAAAAAGCGAATAGTACGGTCTTCATGAAATTTATGGTTTTAGGTTGGGTTAATTGCTAGTGTATTGGTGCGGAAATGGTAAAAACCAATGATCAATCACCAACTTCTTGGAGTCGGTTCACCCCGCCCCCAAGTGATTTAGGCCTTTCTTACAGGATTCATCTCTTATCATATAGTTTGACTGAATGTTCTCTTGCCTGATTTCCATTTCACGGCTATAGGTTTAAATTCCTGCGTTATATATCCTTTAAATATATGCAAATCCATGTTAAGTAGGGCCTGCTGAAAAACGCCAGTAAAAAGATTGGAAGCCATAGTTTTGAGTTATCAGACCATTTTTAAGGCAAGCTGTTTTTCAGCAAGTGCAAGCTTTTGACCACAATTGCTCCTTATCCATGCACCGGAAAATCCAAAAACAGTATTTTTTTGAGCTAGCCTCAGCCCCACCATCTTCTACGTTGCCCTCATTCGAAGTATAAGCATACATCATCATTCGGACGCCTTGAAGCTGGTACAGCTGAGACTTTTTCAGCAAGCCCTA
>JBMDXP010000025.1:0-61728 GCA_048819475.1 Algoriphagus sp. | reverse complement strand
CTCTTCCCATCCCGAACAGAGAAGTTAAGCCCTGCCGCGCCGATGGTACTGGGGTCATTCCCGGGAGAGTAGGTAGCCGCCACCCCTTTATACGGCCCTTTGGTGATATCCATAGGGCCTTTTTTCGTTTTATACTTTTTGCAGAAATCAGAATAACTGATTTTAATCATATTCCTTACTGGTTTTCATCAGACTCCGCCCCATCTACTCCCCTTAGCTTTGTTTCAAATTAAATGAAATGGAGCTCAAGTCCTCTTATACCTCGCAGTTTGGGATGCCCACCGAGATACTCAGGGAATATTTCTCCCAAAAACTCGACTTACGCTTTACACCAACTAACGGACAGGTTGAATTGCACCCTCATGACTTATCTCCAACACTGATTGCGGTCGACCTCAACCAAGCTATTGAGTGGCTGCACAGTCATGCTTTACCAAGACCATTGGAAAACAGCGTATGTGCTATCCCCGTCCTCCTGTATGTCCCTGATTTCAACACCGAGCATCTCCTTTTTCATTATGATGGATCTGCGCGCTCTGCAGCCCTGATCAGAAGGTTTATTGGCCTCTTCAGTGATCTGATCTCAAAGAGCAAGGCCACCATAATTTCACCTGGATTTACACCTAAATCCAAGATAAAAGAAGAACAGGAAATTATTGAACTGGTAACGCAAAGTACTCTGGAAGCCAGCTTCATCAAATTTAATTTTTCAAGGATAGGTGACTTCTGGTCTTATGCGGTTAAGCATGACTGCTCTCTTTTGATCACTTCCAAGGACCATCAGAATGACCTCGCACGTGTGTTGTTCCATTTTTATAAAGCTGAAATGTGGAGTGAAAGGCTATCTTTTTATCTCTCAACATAGCCGGCTCCCACGATGTCTGCACTTAAACAAATATACCAAACTCCCAACATACGTTCTAAAATGGACTCCTTAACCCTTCCGGCTACACAAACCAAATGCTTCCACTGTGGTGACTGGTGTAAAACCACGGAGTTTGTGCTGGATGAAAAAACTTTCTGCTGCCAAGGATGCAAGCTGGTGTATGGGATTTTATCTGAGAGCGACCTGGATGTTTACTATGAATTGGAGGCTTTTCCAGGTGAAAGCCAGCAAAGAAGGGCTCTACAGGCCAATCGCTTCGATTATCTGCAGGATGTGGATACCCAAATGAAATTGCTGGATTTTCAGAATGGATCCGAAAGCCACGTGACGTTTTACATCCCTGGCATTCATTGCGCCTCCTGTATCTGGTTACTGGAGAATCTGTATCGGCTAAATTCTGCCGTGACAGAAAGCAGGGTAGACTTCATCAAAAAGAAAGTAAGGGTCAAATTTGTCACCGTAGCTACTTCATTGGCGGAAATAGTCAGACTTCTGGCATCCATAGGTTATGAACCGGAGATCAACCTGTCCGACTTGGATGGCAAGGAACACTACAAGCCAGATAATAACGCATTGATCAGGAAGCTGGCTGTAGCAGGTTTCTGCTTTGGCAATATGATGCTATTCAGTATCCCGGAGTATTTTTCTGAATCCAACCTGATTGCAGATGAGTTTAAAGGGCTTTTTAACTACTTGAATGTATTCTTATCCTTGCCCATAATTTTTTATTCGGCGACAGGCTATTACCGCTCTGCATGGAATGCAGTAATACAGCGAAAAATCAATATGGATGTCCCTATCGTACTGGGAATCATTGCTTTGTTTCTATATTCTATATTGGAGATTTTTGCCAGACATAACCCAGGTTACATGGATAGTCTGGGGGGGCTGCTGTTCTTTCTTCTTCTGGGAAAACTCTACCAACAGAAGACCTTCTCCACATTAGAGTTTGACAGGGACTATAAATCCTACTTCCCAATTGCAGTCACCCGAATCTCGGGTGATCAGGAGCAGGTCGTGCCATTGACACAACTGCATGTCGGGGATGTGATCAGGGTAAGGGATGAGGAGTTGATTCCTGCTGATGCTGTTTTGCTGACAGGTGCTGCACACATAGATTACAGTTTTGTGACAGGAGAAGAAGTACCCGTACCCAAAGTAAACGGTGAGCTGATTTATGCAGGAGGAAGACAGTGTGGAGATCCCATAATACTGAGAGTACAAAAGCTACCATCTCAGGGTTATCTGACTGACTTGTGGGATAATGATGCTTTTAAGAAGGAAAAGGAGGGGCTTTTGGAACCCTTGGCAAATAGGATAAGTGCAAAATTCACCTGGACCATCCTTCTGATAGCCATTGGTACATTTATTTATTGGTCATTTTCAGATCTTTCACTTGCTGTTAAGACTTTCTCCACGGTACTCATCGTGGCCTGCCCTTGTGCGCTGGCAATGTCTACTCCCTTTACACTTGGAAATACATTGCGAATATTCGGCAGGAATAAATTCTATCTCAAAAATGCCGGTGTAATAGAACAGATGGCTCTGGTGGATACGGTTGTCTTTGATAAGACGGGTACGCTCACTTCTCCATCTGATGCAAGTATTTCTTACCGGGGAGAGGATCTTTCAGATGAGATGCTCTCTGTGCTGAAAGGCATGGTGATGGGATCCACCCATCCCCTTAGTAACCGGATCAGTCAATGGTTAGGTAACCGGAGTATCAGGAAGCCGGAATGCGTTTCGGAAATAAAAGGCAGTGGCATAGAAGCATTGTATGGAGGTAAAAGGATCCGTTTGGGCTCTATGGAATTTACCCGATTTTCTGGTAAATCACATCTGGACGATGGCAATTGGGTGTTTCTCACTGTGGACTCAGATGCAATAGGCTGCTTCCATATCAAGTCAGGGCTAAGAAGTTCTGCTCCTGCTGTCATAGACGGATTGGCAAAACACTATTCTCTCCATCTCCTATCAGGAGACCATACCCATGAACTCAGGTCTTTGAGGGAAAAACTTAACCCCTCCATTACCTACAATTTTAACCAGGGGCCGGCCGACAAGCTCGGGTATCTGAAAAAATTGAACATCGGCCATACCACCCTGATGGTAGGGGATGGGCTAAACGATGCAGGGGCCCTTCAGGAAAGCAATGTGGGTATTGCCATTACAGACCAAGTGAGCCATTTTTCACCGGCCAGTGATGCCATCCTTGATGCCGAATCATTTGGAAAGCTCCCTGTCTTCCTCAGTTTCGCCAAAGTCAGCAGGTATATTATCGTAGCAAGCTTTTTTCTCAGTTTCCTATACAATATAGTCGGGCTGAGCTTGGCTGTACAAGGACTGTTGAGTCCCGTTATATGTGCTATTCTAATGCCCTTAAGCAGTATTTCAGTAGTAGTATTCACTACGGTTACTACGAATTTCATGGCTTGGAAAAAAGGTGTGATCAATCTTCAAACTAACTAAAAAATGGAAATCATATTCCTATTGGTGGCAATAAGTCTAGCGCTGGCAGGGACTTTCTTATTCCTCTTCTTCAAGGCTATAAAAGGAGGGCAATTCGATGACGGTTATACTCCTTCCGTCCGGATTCTATTCGAGAACAAACCAAAGAAAACCAACAACACAACTAACGATAAAATCTGAGTCCTATGAATAATGCTATACTGGAGAGATTCCACTATGACAATAAAATTGTCAAATACTTTGGGGCAGCGACTATTATTTGGGGGTTGATTGGGATGCTGGTAGGGCTTCTTGCTGCTACCCAGCTTTTCTTGCCCGAAGCTAACCTGGGGAATCCCTATACTACCTTCGGTCGGATCCGTCCGCTGCATACCAATGCGGTGATTTTCGCATTCGTGGGTAATGCCATTTTCGCCGGCGTATACTACTCGATGCCGAGACTGTTGAAGGCTCCTATGTGGAGCAGTAAGCTGAGCTGGATTCATTTCTGGGGGTGGCAGTTAATTATCCTTTCTGCGGTAGTGACCCTGCCTTTAGGTCTGACGACCTCCAAGGAGTATGCTGAGCTGGAGTGGCCTATCGACATAGCGATTGCTCTGATTTGGGTAGCTTTTGGAGCCAATATGATAGGAACTCTGATCACCCGGAGGGAGCGGCATATGTATGTGGCGATATGGTTTTACCTAGCCTCCTTCGTCACAGTAGCAGTTCTTCACATTGTTAATTCTTTTGCTCTCCCTGTTTCGTTTCTGAAAAGCTACTCTGCTTACGCAGGTGTTCAGGATGCTTTGGTCCAGTGGTGGTATGGACATAATGCTGTTGCATTTTTTCTCACCACACCGTTTCTGGGTATGATGTATTATTTTCTGCCCAAGGCAGCAAACAGACCTATATACTCCTATAAACTGTCGATTGTACACTTCTGGTCTTTGATTTTTATCTACATGTGGGCTGGACCGCATCACCTTCTTTATACTTCGCTTCCAGAATGGGCCCAGGTACTGGGAACGGCTTTTTCAGTGATGCTTCTTGCCCCCTCCTGGGGAGGGATGGTCAATGGGCTATTGACCTTGAGAGGAGCTTGGGACAAGGTGAGTTCCGATCCCGTTCTAAAGTTCATGGTAGTGGCGATTACTGCCTATGGGATGGCCACATTTGAAGGCCCGATGCTTTCTTTGAAAAATGTGAATGCAATAGCGCATTACACAGACTGGATCGTAGCACACGTGCACATAGGAGGACTGGGCTGGAATGGCTTCCTTACATTTGGTATGCTTTATTGGATGTGGCCAAGACTATTCAGCACGAAGCTCTATTCGAAAAAACTCGCCAACACCCATTTCTGGCTAGGAACTTTAGGGATTCTTTTTTACGCATTGCCTATGTACGTGGCTGCATTGACCCAATTCCTGATGTTGCGGGAATTTGATGAAGCAGGACGGCTGGCTTATGGGAACTTCCTGCAGACGGTCGTAGAGCTGGTGCCGATGTACATGTTACGTGCATTTGGTGGTCTCCTCTATTTAGGTGGTGCTGTGGTGATGGTATATAATCTGGTGAAGACTGCAAAGTCAGGCGTATTTAAGAAACTGGAAGAGGATCAGGCTCCAGCTTTGGCCTCAAGTTACCATTCTACCGGTGAGTTCTGGCATAGAGCATGGGAGAGAAAGCCTCTTTTCTTCACACTGTTGGCTACTGTGGCCATATTGATCGGGGGAGCTATTGAAATTATCCCCACTATTCTAGTCAAGTCAAATATCCCTACGATAAGCTCGGTGAAGCCTTATACTGCCTTGGAGCTCGAAGGCAGGGATCTCTACATTGCCAACGGCTGTGTAGGGTGTCATTCCCAGATGGTAAGACCATTCCGGTTTGAGACGGAGCGCTATGGGGAATACTCCAAAGCAGGGGAGTTTGTGTATGACAGGCCATTTCTTTGGGGCTCCAAGCGGACTGGCCCTGATTTGCACCGGATAGGCGGGAAATACCCGGATAGTTGGCATTATTTCCATATGATGGATCCTTCCAGTATGTCTCCCGGCTCCCTCATGCCCCCTTATCCCTGGATGGTAGAAAACCAGTTGGACTACTCTGATCTTCCCGCCAAAATCAGGACTATGCAGAAACTGGGTGTACCCTATCCTGAAGGATACGATCAACTGGCGGCTGGAGAGTTGGAAGAACAGGCAGCAAAGATTACCGCCAACCTGAAGGATGCAGGAGTAGAGGTATCGCCAAACTCTGAAATAGTAGCCTTAATAGCTTACCTCCAAAGACTCGGAACAGATATCAAAGTGAAATCAGACACTAATTAAAGCAAATGTCATGTATAAAGATGTGTTAAGGTCAATCGAAAATGTGGAAATATTCCCGATTATTTCCCTGCTCATATTTATCCTGTTTTTTATCGGAGTATTCATCTGGGCGATGAGAGTGCCGGGGTCATACATTGATCATATGAAGTCTTTGCCGATGGATAATGAAGAAAGGGAAAACCATGGACTATGAAATGGAGCATAACCATCTATGGCACAAAGAGGATAGTTATCTGCCATGCAATATTCTCCTGATTAGTAGGGGCAGGTACTGGCAACTAAAAAGAAAAATATAAACACATGAAGAAGTCTATCACGTTAGTTACGCTGATTGGCCTACTGGTGGTCTCATCAGCTTCGGCCCAGTCAGATTCATTCTATTCGGCATTCCAGGCAATGGATTCAGGGCAACTCACACTTTTGATACTACTGGGGGTTGTATTAGGTGTGATTGTCTTGATGCTGATCCTGATGATTTACCTGATGTCTTTCATCAAATGGACCTTAGGCAAGGACTCTCCTGCAGCCGTTGGGGAATCTACCTGGAGGAATGATTTTGTCACACGTTTTATTACAGGAAAGCGTGTAGAACCGGGTAGTGATCAGCAGCTGGCGATGGCTGACCATTCTTATGATGGAATTACAGAGCTGGATAACTTCATGCCTCCCTGGCTGCAATACGTCTTTCTCTTCACCGTGCTGTTTGGAATCGGATACTTTGTGAATTACTCTGTATTGGGAATAGGTCTTACCGGTGTAGAGGAATATGCCGAAGAGCTACGTATTGAGGAAATAGCTTTGAAGGAAAGGAAAGCCAATCAGCTGGCAGGAATAAATGAGGAAAATGTAGTGTTCGATGGGTCTGCAGGCTCCATCAGTGCAGGCAAGGTGATATTTGAAGGAAATTGTGCCGCTTGCCATGCGAAAGATGGAGGAGGGGGAGTCGGTCCCAACTTTACAGATGATTATTGGATTCACGGAGGGGATATAACGGATATTTTCAGGGTAGTCAAATACGGGGTATTGGATAAAGGGATGGTCCCATGGGAAGCCCAGCTCACTCCTCTGGAAATCCAGCAGGTGTCCAGTTATATTCTTACGTTTTTGGGGACTATCCCGGCGAATCCAAAAGCTCCACAGGGAGAATTGCATGTAGCACAATCGCCAGTACTTCTGCTTCCAGAACCAGACAGTCTGGAAGTAGCACGTGTTGATAAATAGTGCGCTTAGTGCTCACGTAAATACCTCCGATGTTGAAACTATACCCTAATCATTCGAAGTGATGTCCAGGAAAAATCCCCATTTGGCACCGGAATTCTTTAGAGATAGCCTGGCTACGATCAAGGAAGATGGAAATAGAAATTGGGTTTATCCCAAGCAGGTAAAGGGGATGTTGTTCCGTTACAGAACTTACGTCTCCTGGTTTCTCCTGATACTTTTATTCAGCGGACCATTTATCCGGATCAACGGGCATCCGTTTCTCCTTTTCAATATTTTCGAGCGGAAGTTCATCATTTTCGGATCGGTCTTCTGGCCCCAGGATACTCAGTTACTGATATTCTTATTACTGATAGTTGCACTGTTCATTATCCTGTTTACCACGGTCTTTGGTAGGATATGGTGTGGATGGGCATGTCCCCAAACACTGTTCATGGAGATGGTTTTCCGTAAAATAGAGTATTGGATAGAGGGCGATTCGAATCAGCAAAGAGCTTTGGATAGCAGCCCATGGAATGTGAAGAAGATCCTAAAGAAAGGAAGTAAGCTAATCATTTTTAGCCTGATATCTCTTCTGATAGGCCATATCCTGATGGCATACTTGATTGGGGTGGATAAGGTGGTTGAAATTGTCTCCAGACCACCGGCAGAGTATCTGCTTGGGTTTATCGGGTTGCTTGCTTTTTCAGGAGTATTTCTTTTTGTCTTCAGCTGGTTCCGGGAGCAGGCCTGCCTGGTAGTATGTCCGTATGGGAGATTGCAGGGAGTATTACTGGATAGGAATTCCATCAATGTAATGTACGATTATGTGCGTGGTGAACCTCGTCGTAAAGCAGGGAAGAAAAATCAGAAATCAGGGGACTGTGTGGGCTGCGACCTGTGTGTCCAGGTGTGCCCCACAGGAATTGATATCCGCAATGGCTTACAGATGGAGTGCATCAACTGTACAGCATGCATTGATTCATGCAATGAAGTGATGCTTAAAGTGGGGCGGCCGGCCGGTCTGATACGTTACACTTCTGAGAATAGTATAGAGGGAACTACACCCAATAAGCTTACGGGGAAAGTCAAGTTGGCTATTGCTGTTTTGGTTCTTCTGATACTTATTTTTTTTGGGTTGTTGTTTTCCCGGGAGGATATTCAGGCTACAGTTACACGGTTTCCAGGGATGACATATCAGCAGAGGAATGAATACCAAGTCTCAAACCTATATCAAATAACCCTGATCAACAAGACCTTCTGTTTCCAGAGGGTAAAACTGGAATCACCCAGTTCAGATTTTGAAGTGGAGATCATGGGCGTTCACGAATGGGTATTGGATCCCCAATCAAAATTTGAGGGTAGGTTCTTTCTGATAAAGAACAAGACAGATGTAAAGACTAATCAGGAAAAAGTCCATCTCTCGTTGATTCAGGGAGATAGGGAAATAGACCGGCTCAGCACCAACTTTACAGCGCCACTATACTAAAGAGATTTAAATCGAAAAATATGAACTGGGGAAAGGGAATTTTGATAAGTATAATCTCCTTTGTGGGGGTAATCATGGTATTAGTGATCATATCCGTAAGAATGGATGGGATTGAACTGGTCACTGGAAATTATTATGAAAAGGAAATCCGATATCAGGAGAGGATAGAGGAGGAATCTTCCACGCTGGCTAGAAATCTGGAGGTGATCAGCTATGATGAAATATCCAAATCCATCGTACTTGACTTACCGCGCGGAGCAAATGCTACTGTCCAGCTGTTCAGACCTTCGGATTCTTCGCTCGACCAGAAAATAGAGCTGGAAGTGTCAGATCAAGAAGATACCACTATACCCGTGAGAAAGCTAAAACCGGGTTATTGGAAGGTACAGCTTACATGGTCGGCTAAAGGAGTTAGGTATTACGAAGAGAAAAAAATCACTATCTAAATGCTCTGGACAGCGTTTTTGTTAGGCTTTCTAAGTTCATTCCACTGCGCTGGGATGTGTGGTCCAATTGCCTTGGCATTGGTAGCCAAGGGGAAGAAAGCGTTTTTCGTACATAAACTGCTTTATAACCTGGGTCGCAGCACTACGTATGCACTTTTGGGATTAGTGGTAGGAAGTCTAGGTTTTTCCCTTTCTCTGGTAGGTGTGCAGCGAGGTTTTTCAGTTGGGGCGGGAGTAGTGATTCTGATCGTGGCGTTGCTTTATAAAAAGTCAGATAGATTGCTATATATTTCCTTTAATTCTGAAGCAGTCAATTGGCTCAAGATCCGTTTACACGGTTTCTTGAAGAAAGGAGGGAGCTATGGATTTTTCGCAACAGGATTGATCAATGGTCTTCTACCCTGTGGCATGGTGTATCTCGCATTAGCAGCAGCTTTGGGGTTACAGCATATTTTTTTGGGAGCCCTTTACATGTTCTGCTTCGGTCTGGGTACGTTGCCTCTACTGTTTGTGATGATGTACTCGGGTAAATTGATTCCTGCTTCGGTTAGACATAGGTTTCAGAGAGCTATCCCTTACCTTGGTATAGTGATTGGTTTTATCTTTATTTTTAAAGGGCTGGGATTAGGCATATATGGTACAGATGCTGAGATAAAGGTCTTTGACTATGTAGGTCAGCAGATTGGGATTACCATGTGCCGTTAGATCGTTTGACTAAAGCGGTGTAAAACGGATTTTTTGTCTGCTAGCCGCAGATCAAATTTGGAACAGATGTTTCTGATCAATGCCATTCCTTTTTGAGTGATCCGAATTCGATAATCCTGGAGTTCTAAAAGCCCATCCTGTCTCATTTCAGCCAATTCAGTAAGGGAGGATTCAGGCAGTGATTCCCAGATTTCCAGAGGGATAGTTGCTTCTTGTCGGCAGATCAGATCCAGAATCAGTTCCTTGACAAGCAGGTCTTCTCGGGAATGGATGTGCCCCTTTGAAATAGCCCACCCGGTATTACTGAGTTGGTTTTGATAGCCGGAAATTTCCTTTTCGTTCTGTGCATACGCAATGTATATATCACTTATACTGCTGGCACCGAGCCCTATGAGTATTTTCGACGGAGAAGTGGTATACCCCATAAAGTTGCGGTGAAGATTGCCGTTGTTTTTTGCTATGCAGAGCGGATCCCCAGCTAGCGCGAAGTGGTCCATTCCCACTTCCTGATAGCCTGCCTCCAGCAATAATCCCTTTCCATAGTTGTAAAGCTCCCTTTTTAGAATCTCATCCGGTAAATAGGTCCCGTAACTCCGCTGCGCTGGAAAAGCGGAAGGTACATGTGCATAGCTGTAAAAGGCGATGCGGTCCGGAGAAAGTGAAATCACCTGTGAGAAAGTTTGCCTGAGGGTTTCTTCTGTTTGATGCGGAAGACCGTAGATCAAATCAAAGTTTATGGATCGAAACCCCTGTGCCCTCGAATTTTCTGTGACCGATCTTACGTTCTCAAAGGGTTGGATTCTGTGGATGGCTTGCTGCACCAGAGGGTCAAAGTCCTGTATGCCATAACTCACTCTGTCAAACCCTAAGTCAGCGAGTGTTTTAAGATGTGCCGGCAGGGTGTTGTTTGGGTGCCCCTCGAAGCTGAATTCGGCATTCGGCAAGATAGATGAAGAGGTGATGATAGGATCCAAAATCCTGAAAAGTGATTCGGGAGAAAAAAAGGTGGGAGTACCTCCTCCCAGGTGGATGCCAGCTAGCTTTGGCTTCCCGTCAAACAATGATCTGTATTTTTCCCACTCCTTTACTATAGCATTGATGTAAGGTTTTTCGACTGAATGGTTTTTGGTAATGCGCTTGTTACAACCACAATAGGTACACAAGCTCTCGCAGAAAGGCAGATGTAAATAAACCGAAATACCCTCTGATCTGCCGTAGGCAGCAAATGCTTTCTTTACCAGGCCTTCCCACGTTTCATGCCCAAGATTATTGTTCCACAGTGGTACAGTAGGATAAGAGGTGTAGCGTGGTGCGGCTACATTATATTTCCGAATAAGTTCTTCTGCGAGAGGCATATGCTTTTTTTTTACAAAATTGCATGGTTATGCCTGCTTGAGAGTTGACGGAAACCAGATCAAAACCTGATTAAAATCATTTCATCTGTTTATAATTGGTTTCTTATAGATCATTACCTGTCCCGATAAGTCGGGATAGCCTGCCCTGAACTCGATTCGGGAGAATCTCGCACAGCTGATAATTATCCTAGGGGTCAGCTATCAATCAAGCAGGAAGTTGTTCAGGAAGCTGCTTTTCAAGGCAAGCCATATGAAAAACAGAATGAGACCCCAGAAGAGGTAGATTCTGTAATAATCGGCTGTCTCTTTATATCTGTTTTCTATCACTTCCGTTTTCTCCAGGGTGTCTATCCGCTCGAAAATATCTTCCAAAGTACTTCCGTTGGAGGCCCGGAAGAATTCCCCGTTTCCTATTTTCGCGATTTCCCTGAGGCTAGTTTCATCCAGGTAGGACTCGACCATCTGTGGTCTACCAAAGAAGTCAGTGCCATAAGGGACCATGCCATCTTTACCGACTGCGATCGTATAAATCTTTATATCCAGTGCCGAAGCCAGCTGTGCAGCAAAAAGGGGATCCACATTGCCTGCATTGCTTTCTCCATCGCTGAGTAAAATCATGACTTTCGATGCGGATTCAGAATCTTTCATCCGATTGGTTCCCGCAGCAAGAGCAGATCCTATTGCTGTCCCTTTTGCTTCCATCATACTGAAGGATATTTCACTGATGAGATCTGTCAGGAGCTTGTAATCGTTGGTCAAAGGTGCCAGGGAATACGCTTCTCCTGCAAACACCACCATGCCTATCCTATCTCCTATTCTGCCGTTGATAAAATCCACCGCAGTGCTTTTGGCCGCTTCCAGCCTATTGGGAGTGAAATCCTGCAGATCCATGGATTCGGAAATATCCATGACCAGCATGATGTCAATCCCTTCCGTATATTGCTCCACGCGCTCATTGCTACGCTGTGGCCGGGCCAGGGCGATGGACAGTAAAATCAAAAACAGGAAAAAGAATCCGGTAGGAATTAGCCGAAGATAGGTCCAGGGATTATTGCTGGAAATACTTTTGGGTAAAGACAGCTCCAGAACCGGGTTTTTCAGAAATTTGACAAACTTCCTGAACAGCATAGATGCTGGGATTATCCAGATGAGGTTCAACAGGATTGGATTTTCCCATTCATAGCTTTTGAAGGTCTCCGGCAAAAACCAAGACCAGCTGAAGAACTCAGACAACTGCTCTTTCATGCTTAATTTTGGTTAGTTTTTGCTGATATTTTTCTTTGGCTACCTGATATAAATAGACCGTGGATTCTTCTGTCTTGGAGGAGCTACCTGCATAAATTATCATATCCACTGACCTCAGTGCCCTGAAGATCCCGGGGTCGTTCAGTTTTTCACCGATTTCACTGGAAGTCCATTCCCTCGTCGGTAAGCCTGTGAGATTCTCCATGTACCCTTTCCATAGACCTATAAGTCCATCAGCAGCATCAATGGTAGGGTGCTGGGTCAGTTCGTCGACAAGACCGACCCATTTTTTCTCAAACTGCTTCCATTTTCTGCGTTCACTCCGCTCACTCCATATTTTTCTGATGCGTTTGGCAAAGAGCAGGTAAATCACCCCCAAAAGTAGTAACACCCCTCCAGCAAGAATGGCTGCCATTATCCAATTAATGGATTTCTCCAGGGGTTGGTAGACGTTGTTTTCCCTGAATACCGGCTGCTCTGGAATGCTATCCAGCATCAGTTTAAGTTTCAGCTCAGCTTCCAGCGGAAAATGGGTGATGCTGTCGTATCTGGCCAGTTCGTATACCGGAAGGGAAAGGAAGGAACTGGATTCAAGAGAGAAATTAGAAAGATAATAGATGGAACTGTCCTGGGTGATGCCTTCCTTGGTATTGGATATGAACGTCTTTTTTTCAAGTAAGATCAAGGGGGAAAAATCGTAGGCAGAATCAGGGAAAATCATCTGCGTCGCCTCAGGGTGTGTTACTTTCAGTACATAGCCTACCCGCTCACCCAATCTTGCCGAATCCTGCAGAAAGTAGCCATCCACCTTGACTTGCTGGCCAAAGGATAGTAGAGGGAAAAGTAAAAACGCAAAGAATCTGATCGTTTTACCCACGTTTCATGCTTTTGTTTCTGTACTTGAATAGTTCGAGTAGTGGCCCCACGATGTCTTGGGTGGTATCAATAGAAAGGTAATTGATCTGGTTTTTCTTACAGATATCATGTAAATGATCCCTTTCAGTGGTAAATGTATCCGCTATTTTTTTGGAGAAGCCGCCGAATGCGGTATTCACCCACGTGGTCTTACCCTTTTCCTTATCAAAGACAGGGATAATGCCCAAGGAAGGAAGTGCCGACTCCCTGGGATCGGTAAGTTGGATGGCCACTAAATCATGTCTTTCGGCAAGGGCTCTGAAGGATCTCTCATACCCTTCATCGATGAAATCCGATATGACTATAATGACAGCCCGCTTTTTGATAAGGTTCAGTGCAAAAGAAAACAATGCATTCAGGTCGGTTTTCAACGATTTGTTGGTGTGATCGAATATTCCCCTGATCATTTTTACCCCCTGCTTATTTCCCTTGGAAGGTAGAATCAGTTTTTCCTTTTCATCTGAGAAACTGATCAAGCCTACCTGGCTGCCTTCAAAAACCGCAGCGAGTGTCAACACCCCCGCAATGATTTTTCCCTGGTCAATTTTTTTATGGCCAGGCTGGCCGATGTCCTGGCTACCACTGATGTCCAAAAGAAAGAACACGGACTGTTCTTTGTCTTCCCTGAAAGTCTTTACAAAAGTACCATGACCCTTGGCAGAAACTTTCCATTCGATCGTCCGTACATCATCTCCGTACTGATAAGGGCGAAGATCATCAAACTCAAGACCCGAACCTTTGAAAAGCGATTGATACTCCCCCTGAAGATGGTTATTGGCCACCTTTCGGATCATGATTTCGTATTTTCTAAGCTTACTGAATAACTCGTTCATTCGGGGTGATTTGAACCGCCTAAGTTATACTACTAAGGTGAATTATAAAATTTGAGATACAGAAAGAGGAGGGTAAATATCCGTTAAAAAAACCTAATTTTGAGTTGTGAAAAGAATACTTGCCTTATGTTTCTTTCTCTCGGTGCTGATTGGCTGCGGTTCCAGCAAAAAACCTGAGGAGCTTCTCCCAGAAGATAAAATGGTTGAAATTCTGATAGATATACATTTAACAGAGGGGATTGCCAGTGCTTTACCGGTTTCGTACGATTCGTCCCAGGTGCTGTACAGTCTTATGGAGAAGGATGT
This sequence comes from Algoriphagus sp., assembly GCA_048819475.1. GTDB lineage: Bacteria > Bacteroidota > Bacteroidia > Cytophagales > Cyclobacteriaceae > Algoriphagus. The sequence goes on along the minus strand of JBMDXP010000025.1, from coordinate 47,567 downwards.
TTTTATGAAGTATCAGGTAGAAGATTCAGTTTTCACCCAAAGCATGCTGTATTACCTGCAGGATCCGGTTAAAATGGACAGAATCTATAGCCGTATCGTTGACTCCCTCAGTATGAAAGAATCCTCAGGCCGTCTTGAAGACCAATTATAATGCTATACCCTTCGAACCTCGAGCATAAAATAAATTTTGTAAAAATAAAGGAGCTGATAAAGTCAGAATGTACTTCTGCACTGGGGATGGAGTATGTCGACAGAATAACTTTTTCGTCTGACTATAGGCTCGTATCCAAGCTGTTGGATCAGACTGAGGAGTTTCGGCAAATCCTTGTTTCGGGAGAAATATTCCCTTCCTCCAATTTCACCAACCTCAATCCATTTCTTGAAAAGGCGAAACTGGAAAATGCTTTCTTGGATGAGGAGGAGTTTTACGAAGTAAAGCTCTCGCTTCACACACTGAGGGGATGTATCTCATTTTTTAAGAAGTACGGGGAACAATACCCTGTGCTAAGTCAGCTCTTGGGGTTGCTTATGGACCTGGACTTAGGCCTGCTGAAGGATATCGATCTGGTGATCGATGAAAAAGGTAAAATGAAGAGCACTGCCAGCCGTGAGCTACAGCTGATCCGTAACCAGGTTATTTTTGAAGAGGGCCGGTTGCGGAAAGTAATGGAGCGGGTATTCAAGGAAGCCAGAGGGAGAGGGCTTACGCCGGAGGATTCGGCCATTACGATACGAGGTGGAAGAATGGTAATACCTGTTCTGGCTGAAAACAAGCGCAAGCTCAGAGGCTTCATCCATGACGAATCCGCTACTGGGCAGACGGTGTTTATGGAGCCGGAAGAGGCCTTGGATATCAACAATGAAATCCGTGATCTGGAATACATGGAGCGTAGGGAGATCATCAGGATTCTTACCCAACTTACCGATAAGTTACGCCCTGCAATACCCGGCTTGAGAAAGGCTACCAATTTTCTTGGATTGATAGACTTTATCCGTGCCAAGGCAAAGTTTGCTCAAAAGACTGATAGCTGCAAGCCTGAAATAATCCAGGAACGAGGTGTACTAATGACCAAAGCGAGACATCCGCTGCTTCAGATAGCCTTGGGGTCGCAAGGGAAGCAGATAGTTCCTTTGGATGTGAAACTACAGGGGCATGATCGCCTATTGGTGATTTCCGGGCCAAATGCGGGAGGGAAATCTGTTACTTTAAAGACGGTAGCTTTATTACAGTACATGTTTCAATGTGGTTTATTGATCCCTGTCCATCCGGATTCGAAAAGCACACTTTTTGATAATTTCTTTATCGATATAGGTGACGAGCAGAATCTGGAAAATGACTTAAGTACTTATAGCTCACATTTGATGAGTATGAAGCATTTTACGCAGTTTGCGACTAAGAAAACGATACTTTTCATAGATGAATTTGGTACCGGCACGGAGCCCCAGTTTGGCGGGGCAATAGCGGAATCGATTTTACTGGCTCTTAACAAGCAAGGGGCGTATGGTGTGGTGACTACACACTATGGAAATCTCAAGCAGCTGGCAAACAAAAACCAAGGCATGATCAATGGGGCCATGCGCTATGATGTGGAGAAGCTGGAGCCCATGTATCAGTTGGAAATAGGGAAACCGGGCTCTTCTTTTGCACTTGAGATTGCTTCCAAGATAGGTATATCAAAGGAAATCCTCAACTATGCGAAAGATCATATAGGTGAGGAAAGAGTACGCTATGACCGACTCCTCACCCAATTGGAGAATGAAAAAAATCACTATTCGGGCTTGCTCTCTGAAGTGAAAGTCAAGGAAAAGCTGCTAAAGACCCGAATGAATGAGTATAACCAATTAAAGGAGGGGCTTGAACTTACCAAAAAACGGTATATACAGGAAGCTAAGCAGGAGGCCAAATTATTGCTGGACCAAGCAAATAAGAAGATTGAGTCTACTATCAAACTGATCCGGGAGGAGAAAGCGGCTAAGGATGCCACTAAAGTAATCCGGAAGGAGCTTGAAGAGTTCAAAGAGCAGGTAAAGCCAGAGAAGGTAAAGGTGAAGGATCCTGAAGTGGTCGTAGTAGGGGGTAAGATCGGACCAGGGGACTGGGTAAGGCTAAAAGACAACGGGGCGATCGGAAGAGTAACCCAGCTGAAAAGCAAAGAAGTGGAACTTTCTATAGGGGATCTCAAATCCAATGTAAAGCTTTCCCGTCTGGAGAGAATCTCACAGACTCAAGTAAAAAAAGAAGGAAAGACTCTAGCTGTCCGCACAGGATATAGCACAAATGAGAAGATGATGGATTTTTCCCCAAATCTTGATTTGAGAGGGAAAAGGGGGGAGGAGATCCTATCGATCATCCAGACTTTTATAGATGAAGGCTATATGCTCGGAGTGAAAGACCTCAGAATCGTTCATGGAAAAGGAAATGGTATCCTGCGGGAGATTACCAGAAACCTGCTCCATGGAATGAATCAGGTCGGAAAAGTCGAAGACGAACATGCGGACCGTGGAGGAGCTGGGGTGACGCTCGTTACCCTGAAATAGGAAAATGGTAAATAGTACGTAAGTGCTTATTTTTTAATAAGATTAAAGATGTAGTTTCCTGCCAATGCCTGAGCCCCAAAAGTGCGTCCATTTGGATCTGTTACAGTGAATTCCAGTCTCAGGTTATCGCCTGTTTGTGTAAAGGAGATTTCCCGTCCAGCAGCTGGTTTGGACCCGGTAAAAGTGATTTTGTCAAAATTTGAACCTGCAAAGGACCAATTACCGGAAGTGTCAAACAGCTCATTGCCATTTCGGATAGCATAGGTTTTGGATGAACCTGAATTAACAGTCAATTCGAAGCCAGTATAGAGTGCAGTAACATCCGTGTTTCCCCTTTGGACCATACCTCCTCCACTTAAAATCCATGTTCGGGAGCCCGTACCGGATAGCTGTTCCAGTGCCAGTTGTTCTGGGGTCTTTTCTACTGGGGCAGGACCTGGAGTAGGCTCATCCTTGCCGCAGCCCAGGATCAATAGCATCCACGTAATTGCCGCCAATCTCAATAAAGCAAGTTTCATAGGAGTATACTTAGTTTCTATTTGGAATTTCAATTAAAAGTTAACTAAAAATAGATTGCGAACTAATCAGAGGCCACGCTTTCGTATGCGGATGGTCCATCTGCCCGCTTGGATAAAATTAAATAAATCGGATTAAGAACAAGACGCTGATTACTTAAAATCCTCCATGTTGAGTTTTTGCTCGCAGAATCCGTACTCTCTAGGCTCGTTTGAGCAGACGATCATAGTCCTGTCCATTCTATAATCAGCTACCATTTTGAGGTACCAATCCACACCGTTTTTATCAAGATTGGATGTAGGTTCGTCGAGTAGGAGCAATGGAACGTCTGAAAAAAAACATAATCCTAATTTGACTCGCTGCTTCATCCCTGAGGAAAACTGCCCGACAGGTTTGAATTCATGTGCAGAGAGATAGAGTATATCAATTATCTCCTTGACGGTTATTCCTTTCAGTGGTTTTTTGAATTTAAAATGAAAATCCAGAAGTTCCGAAAGTGTAAATTCTTCCGGAACCTCCATGTATGGGGTAGCAATACTTAAGAAAGAAAACCAATCTGACTCTGAAACAGGTCTGTCAAAAAGTGAGTAGGTGATCTTACCCGCACTGATGGGCACTGCCCCGCTGATACATTTAAGTAAGGTAGACTTTCCCGACCCGTTACCGCCGGTGATTGCCAGGGTATTCCCGCTTTCCAAGGTGAAGTCGATTTTTCTAAAGACCCATTCATATTGGAACCGTTTAGAAATGCCTTCTAGCAGGACCTTTAACATGCCTAGTTGATATAGCCTTTCATTACCCCTCGCTCGGATGACCGGATAAAGTTCAGGATCTCATCCCTTTCTTTTGTGGCTGGGAGGTTGACCTCTATTTCTTCCAGAGCACGGCTGTTGTTCATGCTGTTGAGGAAAAGGTACCTATATACTTCCTGGATGTGTGAAATGGATTCACTTGTAAAGCCTCTCCTTCGTAATCCGAGCGAATTTACCCCTGCATAGGAAAGTGGTTCCCTGGCAGCTTTGGTAAATGGCGGGACATCCTTACGGACCAGCGAGCCTCCGGATACCATGGAGTGCATCCCTATTTTCACAAACTGGTGAACAGCGCTTGACCCGCCTACTATGGCCCAGTCATCGATAGAAACGTGGCCGGCGATCTGTACGGAATTTGCAATAATGACGTGGCTTCCGATGACGCAGTCGTGTGCTACATGGACATAGGCCATCAGCAGGCAATTGCTGCCTATTACTGTGGTCTGCTTGTCCACTGTACCCCTGCTTATCGTCACGCACTCACGGATGGTGGTATTGTCTCCGATCATTACGGTGGAGTCTTCACCCTGGAATTTCAGATCCTGAGGGATTCCGGCAATGACAGCCCCAGGGAAAATTTTGCAGTTTTTACCAATTCTTGCTCCTGGAAAAATAGTGACGTTGGGCCCTATCCAAGAGTTGTCTCCAATGACCACGTTTTCGTGGATCATGGTAAAGGGATCTACATGGACATTTTTTCCCAGATCTGCTTTTGGGTCTATGGAAGAAAGCGGACTGATCATGATTCTTTTCGGGTTATGCTTGCGGTCATTACAGCTTCACAGACCAGGGTATTGCCAACGTAGGCTTCCCCGCGCATTTTAGCTATACCTCTTCGTATAGGAGCCAGTAATTCACATTTGAAAACCAACGTATCACCCGGTAAAACCATTTTCCTAAACTTACAGTTTTCAATTCCCAAAAAATAAGTCCAGTAATTTTCCGGATCTTCTACTGTGCTCAACACCAAAATACCACCTGTCTGAGCCATAGCTTCAACCTGCAAGACACCTGGCATTACCGGATTACCAGGGAAATGTCCCATGAAGAAAGGTTCATTTATGGTCACATTCTTCACCCCGGCCACCACCGAATCGTCCAGATAGATGATCTTATCCAGGAGCTGAAAAGGATATCTGTGTGGCAGAATATTACTGATCTGGTTTATGTCCATAACCGGCGGTAGTTTTGGATCATAGTAAGGAATATGGGAAGTAGCGGATTTTTCCATTGCCCTTTTGAGTTTTTTGGCGAAGGCCACATTGGCAGCATGACCTGGACGGGCTGCTAAAATCTGGGCTTTCAAGGGTCTTCCCACCAAAGCTAGATCTCCGACAACATCGAGTAATTTATGCCGGGCAGGTTCGTTTCGGTACCTCAGATCCACATTGTTTAAAATCCCCTCTTTCTTTACCTCTACTTTTGGCTTGTTGAACATTTTGGCCAGATTGACCAATTCTTTCTCCTCTACGATACGGTCTACAACGACTATGGCGTTATTCAGATCGCCGCCTTTGATAAGGTTGGAGTTGTAAAGCATTTCCAGTTCATGGAGAAAGCAAAAGGTACGGCAGGATGCGATTTCTGATCGGAACTGGCTGATATCCGTAATGGAAGCATGCTGACTCCCTAATACGGGAGAGTTATAATCCACCATGACCGTGACCCGGTAATTATCAGTAGGCAAGGCTACCATTTCCACTTCACGGGCAGAGTCTTTATACTGGATACTCTCCTGGACTTCAAAAAACCTCCTCAATGCATTTTGCTCTTCGAGTCCTGCATCTTCCAATACTTCGATAAACTGTATGGAGGAACCATCCATAATCGGAGGCTCAGGGCCGTCAAGCTGTATTAAGATATTGTCGATTTCCATTCCCACCAAGGCGGCCAAAACATGTTCTACCGTGTAGACTCTGGCTCCGTTTTGCTCTAATGTAGTGCCTCTCGAAACATCTACAACCAGGTCACAGTCAGCATCTACCGTGGGTCGGCCTTCCAAATCAACGCGTTGAAATTTTATTCCGTGGTTAGGGGGGGCAGGCACAAATGTCATGTTGGAAATAACTCCTGTATGAAGTCCCACTCCAGACAGCTCTACCTGCCTTTTAATAGTATGTTGTTTTACTTTCATCTGATTTTTCAACCGTTCAGGATGATAAAGGGAGCAAATTTACTGCTTTTTTTCCAGTTCTCTTAGACGGCCTTCCAAGGCTTCGAGGTTTTTGAATATGGAGTACGATTTAAGGAAGTTTTTCACATCGATACCCATATATCCTAAAATGGTCTCACCTGGTTTTTTTATGGATTTACTTATGCCGGTATTGGCACCGATTTTTGTGTTGTCTGCTATTCTGAGGTGACCCACGATTCCGGCCTTCCCTCCGATTATACAGTTTTTGCCGATTTCTGTGGAGCCCGATATGCCAGCTTGTGCGGCTATTACCGTGTTTTCCCCTATTACTACATTATGGGCTATCTGGACCTGGTTATCTATTTTTGCACCTTTTTTGATAACTGTGGATCCCATTGTGGCACAATCTATTGTGCTATTTGCTCCCACACTTACAAAATCCTCAAGTATGACGTTTCCGATTTGGGGAATCGGCTTGTAGGTTCCGTCCTCTTGCGGAGCGAAGCCAAACCCATCTGACCCGATCACTGTCCCGGGGTGAATTTCACAATAACTGCCGATCTGGGAATCGGAGCAGATTTTTGCCCCTGGATGGATTATGGTAAAATCCCCTATGGTAACCCGATCTCCTATAAAGACGTGGGGGTGGATTTTGACTCCTTTTCCGATTTTGCAGTGTTTCCCGACATAGGAAAAAGCCCCCCTGTAGCCATTTTCTCCCATTTCACTTTGATCACCCAGAAAGGAGGGTTCTTCCACACCTTCCAGGCTCGTTTTCATAATATGGGAATAGGCTTCCAGCAGTGTGGTAAAGCCTGAATATGCATCTTTTACCCGTATGAGGTTGGCTTTTATCGGACGCGTAGGTTTAAAGCTCTCCGACACGATCACGGCGGTGGAGTCCGTTTCGTAAATAAAGGAGGTGTATTTTTCATTGGCCAAAAAACTTATTCCCCCCCGTTTGCCTTCCTGTATCTTGTCTAGTCTATATACTTTTTCATTTTTATCTCCCTCGACTTGTCCCTGAAGTATTGTGGCTATCTGGCCAATTGTAAATTCCATATACAGATAGGATGGATTTTTTTAAACGGATAAATTTAGGCTTTTAGCCTTACATACATAGTGTTTTTCGACGATTTTACTCATCACTTTGATATTGGGAAGATCCGCTGCCTGAGCGACATCTATCACTTCCCCCTTCTTGGTCAGGATGTTGATTCTGTCTTTGGCAAGATACCCATAATTACTAACGGTCCCATGTGAAAAAAAGTAAATCAGGTCTTCTTCCGGGATTTGGAGTTTTTGGAGCGTCTTTTCCCGCATCTCAGAAATCTCCAAATTTGAAAACCCTTCATTTGTCAGGTTTATCTTAAAAAGACTCCTGCTCAGAAACATCTGTGAAATATTTCTAAGCACATAGTCAGGATGTTTTTTCCATAGCTTGATGGCTCCCCAGATATCAAAATCATCCATTTCTAAGAACCTGGTAAGAAGGGCAGGCTGTATCCTGAAATCCTCCAGGGAAAAGTCATTGGCCAGAAAGAAGTCAAACTCTTCTGTCACGACAAGTTTTTCTCCTGATTGCCTGAGGAATTTTGCCCTTCGGATCAGATTTATAAGCATTTTTTCCGCACTAACTGTAGTCTTATGCAGATATACCTGCCAGTACATCAGCCTTCTCGCACTTAGAAAATTTTCGATGGAATAGATGCCTTTTTCCTCGATCACCACACGGTCGTTTTTCACATCCATCATTTTAATGATCCGGTCAGCTCCTATAGTCCCTTCCGATACACCGGTGAAAAAGCAGTCCCGCTGAAGATAATCCAATCTGTCAATATCCAACTGGCTGGAAACCAGTTGATGGAAAAATTTTCTTTCGTATTGGTTCTTAAATATTCTTAAAGTAAGCCCGAGTTTGCCACTTAATTCCTGATTAAGGAGTTCAATTGTAAGTAAGGAAAGCTGCTCGTGGGGAATGCCTGCCAGTAGACTATATTCCAAGGCATGGGAGAATGGCCCATGTCCGATGTCGTGCAAAAGAATAGCTATTAAAGCCGCCTCATATTCTTCATCCGTGATTTCAGTGCCTTTTATTCGTAGATTGTCGAGTGTTATGCTCATCAGGTGCATGGCACCGATTGCGTGGTGAAAGCGGGTATGCAGCGCACCCGGATAGACAAAATCTGTCAGACCGAGTTGTTTTATTCTGCGTAAGCGCTGGAAATAGGGGTGGTCAATGATAGTGAAAATCAGCTGGCTCGGGATTGTTATAAATCCATAAACCGGGTCATTTAGTATTTTCTGGCTTTTCAAGGAGGCCTCTTTTGATTGACTCAAAAGTAATTATTATTTTAAAAGAAACGGAACCTGTAATGACTCAAAAATATAAGATACTCTGGGCAGATGATGAAATAGACCTGCTCAAACCCCATATTCTGTTCCTTGAAAAAAAGGGATATGAAATAACCACTGTCAACTCTGGGGTTGATGCCATTGAGGAAGTGGAAAACGCAAATTTTGATGTGATTTTCCTCGACGAGATGATGCCAGGCATGACAGGCCTGGAGACACTCCAGCAGATAAAACAGATCAAAGCGCAGATTCCAGTGGTTATGATCACCAAAAGTGAGGAGGAACACATTATGGATGATGCCATTGGCGGCAAGATTGCAGACTATCTCATTAAGCCGATCAATCCGAATCAGATTTTGCTCTCCGTCAAGAAACTACTTCAGAATAAGCAGCTGATTGATGAGAAGACAAACCTCAGTTACCAACAGGACTTCATGAATATCAGTATGGCGTTCGGGGATGCTGATGATCATCAGGATTGGGCTAATATTTACAGAAAGCTGACGTATTGGGAAATGGAGATTGATGATACAGAGAACAAGAGCATGCTTGAAGTCCTCGAAACCCAGAAAATTGAAGCCAATGTCTCTTTTGCAAGATTTGTAAAGGAAAATTACCTGAATTGGATGGAGGAGAAAAATCCCGGGAAACCCCTGCTGTCCAATCAGGTTATGAAGAAAAAAGTGTTTCCTCAGCTGAAGGGAAATAAGCCTCTCTTTTTTATTGTGATCGATAATCTGCGACTGGATCAGTGGGAAGATATCGAATCCTTGCTTACGCCCTATTTCAATGTGAAAGATAAGGATACCTACTACAGCATACTGCCTACCACAACCGCATTTGCCAGGAATGCGCTCTTCAGTGGAATGATGCCTATGGATATGGCGAGGTTCTACCCCAAGCTTTGGGAGGATGAGGATTCCGATGAAGGCAAGAACAATTTTGAGGAGGAATGGATCCGGATCAATTTGGATAAAAACCGCATCCCCGGTAAGTTTTCCTACAATAAGATCATTCAGACACAGCAGGGTAAATCTGTCTTGGAACAGTTCCACACCTTCCTCCAGAATGACCTGAATGTTCTGGTCTATAATTTCGTGGATATGGTATCACATGCCAGAACTGATATGAAAATGATCAAAGAACTGGCTCCCGACGAGTCCGCATACCGCTCTTTGACCACCAGTTGGTTTGAGCATTCTTCTCTATTTGAACTCCTGAAGAAAATACAAGCCGCAGGTGCAGAGGTGATTATCACAACCGATCACGGGACAAAACGTGTAAATCGGCCTTATAGGATAATAGGGGATAAAAATGTAACTACTAACCTCAGGTATAAACAGGGAAAAAACCTGAATTTTGAAGCAGGTAAAGTTTTTGAGATCAGAAAACCTGAAGATGCCAAGCTTCCCAGGTTAAATGTGTCGTCCAGTTATGTTTTTGCTGTGGAAGATTATTTCTTTGCATATCCGAACAATTACAATTATTACGTGAACTTCTACAAGGATACGTTTCAGCACGGAGGCGTGTCCCTGGAAGAAATGATCGTTCCGATTGTACATCTGACACCTAAATAACAGCATAAATTGACTGAAATTTCCTATCAACTTCAGGATCTAGAGATGGTTGCGCGTCAGGTTATCCAAATGGCCGGAGATAGTAAGATCTGGGTTTTTCAAGGGGAAATGGGAGCTGGCAAGACGACGTTGATCAAGGAAATCTGTCGACTGATGGGGGTGGTGGATCAGGTAAGCAGTCCTACATTTGGCATCGTGAATCAGTATGAAGATGCCACTAGGGAGGTGGTTTATCATTTTGACTTTTATAGGATGGAAGATGAGATGGAAGCTTTGGAAATCGGAATAGAAGAGTATTTTTATAGCAGTAAAATCTGTTTGCTTGAATGGGCTGAAAATATCATATCATTTTTGCCAGACCAGTTCTACCTGATCCGGATCAAAGCACTTTCCGGTGACACAAGAACCCTAACCGTACAACATGTCCAAAATGCCAGCTGAAATAAGTGAAATAGCAGCCGTAGGATTGATCCCCAAGGAATCGCCCTCAAAGGTGCGGAAGAATCAACGTTCATTGCTGGTGGGATTGCCCAAAGAGATTTCCGGCCAGGAAAAGCGGGTGGTAATCACCCCCGAATCCGTAGGTCTCCTTACCAACAACGGAATCCAGGTTATAGTGGAAGCAGGGGCAGGGCTCAGTGCCAAATTCAGTGATCAGGATTATTCTGATGCCGGGGCAAAAGTGACTTCATCCAAGAAAGAGGTCATGGAAGCCGAGATCATACTCAAAGTGGACCCACCCACCCAGCAGGAACTTGCGGATATGAGCATGGGCAGTTGTTTGATTTCCGCATTGCAGTTGGGGCGGCAAAATCAAGAATTTATCCAGACATTGAACGAAAAGAAGATCACGGCGGTGGCGTTTGAGTATCTTGAAGACAAGGTGGGAGGCATGCCGGTAGTAAGGGCAATGTCGGAAATAGCCGGAAGTACGGTGATGCTTATTGCATCAGAGTATCTTTCAAGTGTCAATGAAGGCAAGGGGCTAATTATGGGAGGTGTTACCGGGGTTCCTCCCACACAGGTGGTGATCATTGGAGCCGGAACAGTGGCTGAATACGCTGCAAGGACAGCGCTGGGTCTTGGTGCCAACATCAAAGTGTTTGATAACCATATCTACAAACTCAGAAGACTCAAGCAGTTATTGGGTCAGCAGGTTTATACTTCTACAATTGATAATTTCAGTTTAAGCCAGGCTTTATCAGAGGCCGACGTGGTCATCGGTGCATTGAGAGAAGAAAAGGGACGGAATAAGATTGTGGTAAGCGAGGAGATGGTCGCCAATATGATGCACGGTAGTATAATAATAGATGTTTCGATTGATCAGGGAGGGTGCATCGAAACGGCCAGAATGACATCCCATGAAGAGCCTGTATACCAGATGCATGATGTCATTCACTACTGTGTGCCCAACATTGCTTCACGTGTAGCCAGAACGGCTTCCTATTCCCTCAGCAATATTTTCACACCTATCATTCTTCAGATGGCAGATTTGGGCGGTGCTGAAGAAATGATTTTTAACTACAAGTGGTTTTTAAGAGGGGTATACACCTACCGTGGCAGTCTGACTAACGCATATTTAGGGCGGAAGTTCGGGTTAAGCCATAAAGAGCTACAGTTGCTGCTGGCAGCCCGGTATTGATCAGGAAAGCAGATTTTGGCGGAGCAGAAACTCCAGTTGGTCATTGGCCTTGATCAAAGCCTGGGTCAGGCGGTCATTTTCCCTTCTCAATACGAGGATTTCGTAAGCATTTTTGATCACTGTCCTCAGATAATCCTCTTCCCAAGGCTTAGTGAGGTAATGGTAAACCTGCCCTTTGTTAATGGCATCGATAACAGCCTGGATATCAGTATATCCGGTAAGAAGTAGCCGGATGGGCTGCGGGTAAACCGGGATAATACTCTCTAAAAACTCAACGCCCGTTTCATCGGGCATACGCTGGTCCGTGATGATAATATCGACTTCTTCGTTTTTGAGGATTTCCCGTCCTTCCTTGGCTGAGATGGCTAAAAAAATCTGATGTTCACGTCTAAATGTAGCTTTGAATGCCTGAAGATTGTTCTCTTCATCATCTACGTAAAGAATTTTTATTTTTTCTACTTTAGGATCAGACATTGGCTTTCAACGATTTAATAAAGGCCACAGTTTCATCAGTTTAATAGTATGGGCAAACACACTACCTTTCAACTTATCATATCAATAATAATTGGAAAAGCACTTTGTATAAGACAAATATCTAAATAAAATTCGTCAACTTGAATATATTTTAGATAATTAATACAAAATTGGGTTCAAAAATATAACTTTACTGGTATTAATCTCTCCTGTAATCCCCGTATGTATAGTAATTCGGAATTTGATTTTATAGATCAAATTAGCCATCTGGTTTTAAATCCAAAAGAAACGAAGGAAGCTGCAAAAATATCCGCACTTAAGAAAAAACCTTCTTTACAAATAATAGATGAAATCGGGATTCAGGTTGCAGAATTGATTAAACTCCAAAATCCAAGCGAAAGACTTAGTGCCGAGGATCTTGAGAGGATGGCAAAAGATTTTTTCAAAGGGAAAAATAAGGATGAATATGGGAGTTGGGTTTACTATCCATGGAAGAACTCCTTAGTTCACGTATTGCCCGAGATAGATTTTGTGGCAGTAAGGACAGCCAGGAACAAATATAAAATCACAGCTTCTGAGCAAGCACTTCTGGCAACTAAAAAAATTGGTGTCGTGGGGCTTTCGGTAGGTCAAAGTGTGGCCATATGTCTTGCAATGGAAAGGTCATTTGGAGAGCTTCGGATAGCTGATTTCGATACACTTGAGCTGGGTAACATGAATCGGCTCAGGACCAGTGTCCTTAATCTGGGTGTGGAAAAAACCCAATTAGTGGTAAGAGAAGTGGCGGAAATCGACCCGTATCTGAATGTGAAAGTCTATCCCATGGGACTTACTGAAGAAAACATGGATTCATTCCTTAAAGAAGGAGGTGATTTGGATCTTCTAATCGAAGAATGTGATAACTTGTCTATGAAGATTCTCTGCAGACTGAAAGCAAAATCCTTGGGGATACCGGTATTAATGGACACCAGTGATCGGGGAATGATGGATATAGAGCGTTTTGATCTGGAGCCTGAGAGACCGATATTTCATGGAATGCTCACAAAGTTTGGCGATGAGAATCAGTTGATTGACGGTTTGGATGAAAACAAAAATAATATTTTAATGACCATTTTGGACTTTGAGAGACTTTCAGAAAGGGCAAAGTCCAGCATCCAAGAGATCGGTAAAAGCATCACCACATGGCCTCAACTGGCATCTTCCGTGCTTATGGGGGGAGCGATGTGTGCTCATTTTGCAAAACGTATCCTCTGCGGGCAGATCAAAGGCTCTGGCAGAGCTTATATAGATTTGGATGAATTCTTTATTATGGGCCATGAAAGTAAAGATTAGGGTGGTAAGAGCAATCTCTTCACCTGAAGAAACGGAGAAATATATCGATGGGCATTTCAAAGTACTGGAGTCCTATGGTGTCACAAAAGTAACATCTGCTGACCGCTCATGGGTAAAAAATCCAAACGTATACCTGCTTCTCGTAGAATCAATGGACAGCGAGCAACGTGTCCTTGGAGGGGGAAGAATACAGTTGAAAAACGATAACTTTCCGCTTCCACTGGAGGGGGCAATTCTCGAGAAAGATGATAAAATAATCGATTATATGAAAAGATATAATAACTTGGAGGTGGCGGAATATTGTGGTTTGTGGAACTCCAAGGAAGTATCTGGCTATGGTATCGGCAGTATCTATCTTATTAGGATCGGTGTGGCAATAGCTTCATTTTTGAACTTGAAAAGTCTAATGGCATTCTGTTCACCATTTACAGTGAAGAATTCCCAGTCCGTAGGCTTTGAGATTATTCATTCCCTCGGTGACAACGGTTCATTTTTATACCCAAAAGAGGGGTTGATAGCTACTATCATGGAGATCAGGGATGTAGTAAACTTACCTTATTCTTTGCCTGTCGAGAAGAATTATATTATTGATTTAAGAAACAATCCCACCCAGGTTTCTTTTGATGAGAGTTCGAAAGGGCCTTTGGAGATTTACTTCGATCTAAACATCAATGACCTTGAATTGAAATGAAAGGAAGTACAAACATAAAGAGCTTATATTGGGGGGGCGCAGTATTACTTTTATTTATTGCATTTTTAGTAACCTATCTTCGTGCTGACTATTCAGAAATTGATTTTGAGGTTAACACTATAAGTTTCCTCCGGGAGGAGAGCAACGTGTTTGAACCGATAGAGTTTGACCATGATGGAAGTTCAAATTACAATCTGGGGTTTGTTTCCGATACTGTTTGGGCAGGGTTCAGCTTGGCTGGTTACCAAAATAATGAAGAATCAATCCTGGAGGTCAGAAACCCAACCTTCCGTGTAGTCGAGTTGTACAAAGCTGAAAACGGAGGAGGGATCGAATCGGGTAAGCTGGTGTTAAAAGAGCATATCGGTAAATTTAATCCCCTGACTTATCCCAACCCTATCTTTGAGGTTATTCCCGATGAAACCTCAAATTACTATCTGAAAATAGTTTCTTCCGAGCCGGTGAATTTTTCTGTTTCCGTATCTCCAAAGTATACTTTTTATCAGAAATACACTAAGACAATTTTACTGGTAAGTGTATATATAGGGATAATGCTGGCCTTGTTTTTATACAATCTTATTCTTTATTTTTTGATCAGGGATACTGTATATTTATTTTACTGTCTTTACATCTTTTTTATATCAGCTGCACAGCTTTCACTACTCGGATATAGCTATTTCTTTATTTTCCAGGAGAATTCGTATTTGTATGAGCAAAGTATAATCGTATTCTCATCGTTGTCCGGAATATTGGGAGTCTTATTTTTAAAGAATTTCCTGAGAACTAAAATATATCTTCCACGGATCAACAGATTCTTAACGGGGATAGCTATCGTATATGCTTTTGGCTCTATTTTCAGACTCCTCGGTTTTGTTTCTGTAAGCTATTCATTTACTGATGTTTCCGGGTTGCTAGTTGTTGTTTTTTTCCTCACTACCGGTACACTTATTGCAAAAAAAGGGTATAGGCCTGCTTTTTATTTTATGGCCGCCTGGGGCTTTTTTTTAATAGGCTTGCTTCTCTTTGTTTTCCAGAACCAAGGGATAATCAATCTTGGATCATTTGCCAATCTGCCGATGCTATTGGGGACTGCGTTCGAAGCTGTACTCCTGTCCCTGGCACTGGCAGACAGGATTAATATCCTGAAAAAAGAGAAAGAGGACGAGCAGCACCAGAAGCTTGAGGTTCTCAAAGAGAATGAGAGACTTATACGGGAGCAGAATACGTTTCTTGAAGAGAAAGTGAAACTCAGAACTGAAGAGTTGGAAAAAACGCTGAAAAATCTGCAGAATACCCAGACCCAGTTGGTCAATCAGGAAAAAATGGCCTCCCTGGGGCAGCTTACGGCAGGGATAGCACATGAAATTAACAACCCGATTAATTTCGTGAGCTCAAATATCACTCCGTTAAAGCGGGATATCAAAGATATAATGGAAGTGATAGAATTCTACCGCACGACTGCGGAGAAGGAGTTCACCCCTGAATCCAGAAAAGAGGCAAAGCAACTTGAGGAAGATTTGGAATTGGATTATGTATTGGATGAGGTAGACCACCTGCTAAGAGGTATGGATGATGGTGCCAGAAGGACGGTAGAGATCGTGAAAGGGCTGAGGCTGTTTTCCAGAGTAGACGAGCAAGATCTTAAAAAGGTAGATTTGCATGATGGGATAAACAGTACTTTGATACTTCTCAATAGTTCTATTCCGGGAAAGATCCGCATTATAAGGGAATTCGGGGAATTGCCTATGGTAGAATGCCTTGCGGGCAAAGTCAACCAGGTGTTTATGAATATTATAAACAACGCTGTCCATGCACTTGCGGATAATTTGGAAACCATAAAGGACCCGAAGATTATTATTAAGACAAAGGCCTTCAGGGATCATGTGATGATTGAGATAGAGGACAATGGCCCAGGAATGCCTGCGCATGTCAAGCAAAAAATATTTGAACCGTTTTTCACTACAAAGGCAGTGGGAAAAGGTACAGGTTTGGGGCTTTCAATAGTTTATTCTATAATTGAGAATCATAAAGGAACCTTGGAGGTAGTAACAGAAGAGGGGGGAGGGACCACTTTTATCATCAACTTGCCCATCTACCAAAGTGCCCAACGTTATGAATGAGAAAATTCACGTGCTCTACATAGATGATGAGGATAATAATCTGAAATCGTTTAGAGCTACTTTAAGAAAAGACTTTAAGATTTTTACTGCAATAGATGGGGAAGAGGGGCTAAAAATAGCCCAGAATGAGGAGATCCATGTGGTGATAGCAGACCAGCGGATGCCTGGTATGAGTGGTACTGAGTTTTTTGAGCAACTCGTCAAGATAAACCCTGACCCTATCCGGATTCTACTCACTGGTTACTCAGACATCGCCAGTGTAATAGATGCTATAAACAAGGGTGAAGTCTATCGTTTTATAGATAAACCATGGAACATTGAGCAGATCAAAAACTCAATAAAAAATGCTGCGGATATTTATTTCATGCGCAAAGAGCTAAAAGACAAGAATATAAAGCTCAAGAAATTGCATTCGGAAATGAACCAGTTTGTATATAGTCTGTCACACGAGTTAAGAGGGCCCTTGATGAGTATATCCGGGGTTTCAAAGCTGGCAAAAATGGAACTGGTAGATCCGCAAACATTAGAGTATTTTGAGATGATAGATTCAGCAACGGTCAAGCTGGATGACTTCATTTACAAGATGCTCGATTTTTATAGGTCAACCAAAATAGACCATAAGGTCACAGGGATCAAATTTAAAGAGACCATTGATCAGCAGATGGAAGGGTATCAGTCCAAATTTGATTTATCGGATTTTGAGATAGATGTACAGGTCAATCAAGAGACAGAATTTTACTCCGATGATTCCAAAATCAGGGTGATACTCAATAACCTGTTCAGTAATTCGGTCCAGTTTCAGAGACAGGATGAGCCTAGAAAGCAGATCTATATCACTATTGATGTGGTTGGCCCAGAAGCCACTATAACTGTAAGGGATAATGGTATAGGGATCGAAGAGAAGCACCGTCAGGAAGTATTCAATCTTTTTACGAGGGCAACCCAAAAAAATGTAGGGACAGGATTGGGGCTGTATATGGTAAAAGAAGCAGTGGAACAAATGGGAGGAAAGATCGAATTGGAATCTGTAATCAATGAAGGAACCACCATCAAAGTGAGGCTCCCGAGCATGAAATAACCGGGATGCACTGGGGAATTTAATGCTAAAGCGTATCTTTACGGCCGAGTTTTTTATCAACTAATCACAAAAAATATGATTAATCCCTGGCATGATGTCAATATTGGGAAAAACGCGCCTGAATACGTAATGGGCGTGATTGAAATACCTAAAGGAAGTAAGGGTAAATATGAGCTGGATAAGAAGACAGGGATGCTGATTTTGGACAGGGTTTTATTTTCTGCTGTTCATTATCCTGCAAATTACGGCTTCATTCCGCAGACTTTCTGTGAGGATCATGATCCCCTTGATATCCTTATTATTTCGCAAATAGATATTCCTTCCATGACGCTGGTCAATGCCAAAGTAATAGGTGTGATGCGGATGGTAGATGGAGGTGAAGCAGATGATAAGATTATTGCCGTTGCGGCCGGGGATCAATCTGTCAATTACATCAATGATATCGATGAGCTACCTCCTCACTTGATGAAGGAAGTCCATAGGTTTTTTGAAGATTATAAAAAGCTGGAAAATAAGGAAGTTAAGGTGGAAGATTTCTTGGGAAAAGAAGACGCAATGCGGATAATACGGGAGAGCGTAGACATGTACGACAAGAATTTCCGGACCAAACGTTAAGTAAAAAAGCCTGAATTTCAGGCTTTTTTACTTTTGATCTGTTGTTTGCCTGCTTTTTTGGCTAGATATGCCAGCAGTTGGGAATAAGCCTCATGCTCATGGTTTGAAACAGAAATAGATTGCCTGTCACTGAATACAATAGTCGTCTGGCGAAACTCGCGCTTATTGGCTACAATGCATTCTTCTTCCCATGCCAGGATTTGTGAAAGGGGGTAGGCCTTTTGATACCTTCTCAGTGGCAGTTTTACAGTGATCTGATCTTTTCCTGCCGTAATAAACCTGTATCCCGCCATCATTTTCACGAGCAGCATCACCAGTACCACCGTGATGAGCGAAGAGGCAGCCAGATAAAACCATAATCCAAAGGTTCCGGTATAAGCGAAGTCACGGAGAATATAGAATAGACCTGCAATCAGGATCACTACAACAATACTGAGAGAAAAGTAGGTGGATTTTTTAGGTTTAATTACGAGCATTGGAGTTTTGTAATTCTTGGAGCTTTTCCTTTGCAAAAGTCTCTAAATCTGCGAAAAAAGCTAAAAAAATCACCTGAAATTCATCTTCTTTTTCGGCAAGGTATTCTTGGGCCTGCTCCATTTTAGAGTCAAAACGGGTTCTTCGTGACATGCCTGTCAAAGTTTTATGGATTCCTTCCATTTCGCGATAGTTGAGAAGCCAGTTGTCTCTTTTCATCCAGAAGAGCAGCTCGGTAAATTTGACAGGAAGGTCTTCCCCATACCTTGATAGCGTAAGGTAGGTTCGTTGGGCAAAATCCTCCAAAGGTTCATCCTTGTAATTGTCCCAGAATTTGGCGAGGAAATAATCAAAGTAAATATCTGTGATCACTGTAGCATAATGCCTGAATTTCGGCCTTAGATACGATTGTCCGGCCTTTACGAGAGGATGGGAATCAGTGAATCTATCGATTTCCCTATGGAGGAGTATCCCGTTCCTGATACCCGGCCTATAAGTAAGGAGTGCTTTGCCTTTGACAAAGTCACCAATGAAATTTCCCACCAGGATTTCATCATTGTCAAAAGATAAGTAGGCATGTGCTAGATAATTCATCCGTAGGGACTATTGTGGGAAAAGACAACAGCTTTTGATTAGTTTCGCCCTAAAGTAATTATAGATGGGGAATATTACAGAAGAATTGAAGCATGGGCTTAAACTTTTAAAGCTGGAGTGGGAAGAAGATCTGGCCCAATACAAAAGGAAGTTTCTAAATACGACCCTTTCCGACAGAAAAAAAGAAGGGATAACCTGGTATCCTATCCTTCTCAAAAAAAGCAATGTTGGAATGGGGGAGCGTGTCATGGTGGAAGTGGAGCGCTTTGACCAAACTCATCCCTCTTCCTTTGCATCAGGCAAATCCGTTACTTTTTTCAGTACACTGGAGGGGTACCAAAAAAGTGAAAACAGGGTCAATGGAGTGGTTAACCAAGTAAAGCAAAATACCATGGTCATTACTTTGCAGGGGGATGAGCTGCCGGATTGGATGGAAGGCGGGAGATTGGGAGTAGACCTTCTTTTTGATGAGGGAAGTTATAGGGAGATGGAGTCTGCGCTACGTAGGGTTATTTCTGCTGAGAATCAAAGGGTCGTTGAACTGAGGGAGGTATTGCTGGGAGAGCGAAGTCCGGCGTTTGGCCATAGCGATCTTGCCCCCGTGGCTTCTTTGAACTTTTCCCAAAACAAGGCCTGTCAAAAGATCGCGGATGCGAAAGATGTCGCCGTTGTCCATGGTCCTCCAGGAACAGGGAAAACGACTACTTTTCTGGCAGCGATCATACAGGCTGTAAGTCAGGGTGAATCAGTTTTGGTCTGTGCTCCCAGTAATGCGGCGGTTGATTTAGTGGTTGACAGGCTCGTTGATCAAGGAGTGGAAACCCTCCGTCTAGGTCACCCAGCCAGAGTGGAGGAGAAGATTTTAAACCAAACATTGGATGCGAAAACGGCTTTTCACGATAGTTTTGGGGATTTAAAGAAATTGAGGAAGGAGGCGAATCACTACCTTAAGCTTGCCAAACAATACAAGCGTAATTTTGGTCCGGAAGAGCGGGCTCAGCGTAAACTGATGTTTGAGGAGGTTTCGAGACTAAGGGAAGCTTCCAGACAATTGGAAGAATATATCCAATTTGATGTGTTTAAGCGGACCAAAGTCTTTGCATGTACACTCGTAGGGGCGTCGTCCCATCACTTGAAGGGAATGACTTTTGATGTGGTCTTTATCGATGAAGCTGCTCAGGGTTTGGAGGCTGCGACGTGGATCCCGATTCTAAAAGCAAAAAAGGTAGTGCTGGCAGGCGACCATTTCCAGCTTCCACCTACAATCAAATCACAGGTTGCGGCAAAGGGAGGATTGGCAGAGACGTTGTTTGAGAAAGTCATTACCCGGAAACCACAGGTGGCCCAACTGCTGCAAGTGCAGTATAGAATGACCAGGTCTATCATGGGCTTTTCCAATCAGTGGTTCTATGAAGGTAAGCTACAGGCAGACCCATCTACGGAATCCCATACGCTTCCTGGAGAAGACCTTGCTTTGGAATGGATAGACACTGCAGGATCAGGGTACGCTGAACAATTGGAGCAAGATAGTCTAAGCCCCTGTAATCCGGAGGAGGCTAGATTTGCCTGTGACTATTTGAACACTGTGATTACCCAGATAGGGATTGCAGAGTTTAAAGAGAAGGGATGGACGGTAGGGCTGATAGCACCCTATGGAGCGCAGGTCAGGCTGCTGAAAGAACTGATATTGAATTCGTATGGGTTTCCTAACCTCAAGGTATTTTCAGATTTGATTACAATAGATACTGTCGATGGATTTCAGGGGCAGGAGAGAGATCTCATGCTCATCTCTCTCACCAGATCCAATCCCACAGGAGAAATAGGCTTTTTATCCGATACGCGAAGAATGAATGTAGCACTGACTCGGGCCAAACGGAAATTAATACTTATAGGGGACAGTGCTACCTTGTCCCGGAATCCTTTTTTCGATGGACTACTTGGTTATTTTGAGGAGATGGGAGCCTATCGAAGTATTTGGGAGTTTTTGTAACCAGTAGCTGACCAGTTACCTATTGGAGAGGTGAGATTGGCTTTGGTAGTTCGAAACGAACTGATTTAGTGAGGTTTTTTAGGACACTGTAGATGCCTTCTTAGGCGATTAAACCTATCCAAATAAGTTTGCTCTCTAGATAGGGCTTGCTGAAAAAGTCTCAGCTGTACCAGCTTCAAGGCGTCCGAATGACGATGTATGCTTATACTTCGAATGAGGGCAACGTAGAAGATGGTGGGGCTGAGGCTAGCTCAAAAAATACTGTTTTTGGATTTTCCGGTGCATGGATAAGGGGCTATTGTGGTCAAAAAGCTTGCACTTGCTGAAAAACAGCTTGCCTTAAAAATGGTCTGATAATTCAAAACTATGGCTTCCACTCTTTTTACTGGCGTTTTTCAGCAGGCCCTACCTAGTAGGATTTTCCAGAACTATCCCTTGGTATGGGATTGAAACCTTCCCGTCACAGACAAAGGTCTTGACTCAATGATTTTAACCCTGAAGTTCTCTGCCACTATACTCCATCAAGTTCTCAAGTTCTATCCAAAAATCCGATTGGAAGGGAGTGAGAACAATTAAATCTTCTCATATAGCGTAATAAGTTTAGGCGATTGAAATCATTTATTTCAGATTGACTAATTTTAGATTATGAGCGAGAAAAAATGTCCCCATTGTGGTAAATGGTCCAAATGGAATAACAGTCTTCAAGACGCATGTGACCACTGTGGTCAGCCATTGGCCAAAACAGAAATAGAAAGGGAAGAAAAGCGGGCCCGGGAACGGGAGAAAAATGAAAAGGACTGGATGTTTTACATCCACCCTGAGGACAATGGAATCGTACGGTTTTTCAAGAAAACCGGCAATCTGTTCTATACGGTTTTTATGGCAATTATGACTTTTATAATGTGGTTAATTGCAGCTTTGCCAGGATGATTACTGTAGTCAAACATCCGGTCTTTATTGTATCAGCAGTATTATTCTGGATAAACCAGTATCTGGAAAAGGTGATGGGTATATTCATACCCATCTACCATGCCTATGGAGATGATCTAATGGCCATGCCTGTAGCTTTTGGGATCTGCCTGCAGGTCATGCGTTGGTTACATCCACTGAAGAACCAACTGGTATTTACGAAAAGACAGTTATTAATCGGTTTGGGATACTTTTCCCTCGTCTTCGAAGGTATTCTTCCTTTATATGCAGAGAAATATGTGGCCGATCCATTGGATGTAGTCTGCTATGCGATTGGCTCCTATGTGTTTTATTTGTTCATGAACAAACCTGAGCTGGAAGGTCAGACAGAAAATTGTGATTTATGAGAAATCTTAGGGAATTTCTGGAGGATCTTTCTGGTGGATTGGTGCCACTGTATGACAGGTTGGAAGCGGAAAGTATCGCTTACTGGCTGGTGGAAGAATATATGGGCAAGTCAAGAAGTGATAGTTATAGACCTGTGGATCCCGGGGACATCCCAGAAGCACTATATCGTGCTGTGGATCTGTTAAAAACAGGAAAGCCCATTCAATACATAATCGGGAAGGCTCCTTTTTATGGAAGGGATTTCATTGTAAATGAGCATACGCTAATTCCCAGAAACGAAACAGAAGAATTGGTACACCTGATTATTAAAGAAAATCCCGGGGCGGGACTAAGACTACTGGATATAGGAACCGGAACAGGCTGTATACCAATTACGTTGTCGTTGGAAATGCATAGTCCAATAGTCTTTGCATTGGATATTTCCGAACAGGCCCTTGAAGTTGCAAGTAAAAATGCCGCCTTGCTTGGTGCGACTGTAGATTTTAGATCTTGCGATATAATCCATCAGTTGCCGGAGCCTACTGAGTTGGATATTATCGTGAGCAATCCCCCTTATATTCCTGAAATGGATAAAAGCCAGATGCACCGGAATGTGGTGGAGTTTGAGCCTGGACTTGCTCTTTTTGTCCCGAATACAGACCCCCTACTTTTCTACCGGGTAATCGCTGGGAAAGGCTTGCATTTGTTAAAGGAGAACGGGAAAATATATTTTGAAGTCTACGAAAAACTGGCGACGGAAGTCAGTGATTTGTTAAGAAGTATCGGCTATTCAGCTATAAAGATTGTCAAAGACCTGAATGGGAAAGACCGGATTGTTACCGCTGTAAAGCAGAACCGTTAACCGATATTCTCCCCTATCCAAAACAACCCTTTGGAGCTTATCTCAGTAGTGCCCTCCGGGACCTCGACCATAGTTGTATAAGTGATAGGAAGAATCATATGTCCGCTGGAATTTCGGATTTCCACGGCAAGCTCTTCCTCTCCATGCAAGTGGATAACACCCGGGGTAAACCATTTCTTTAACTTCCCGGTCTTTATCGGATAATATTTCCAGTCTCCATCGAACAAGCAGATATCCATGAATTCAAGATTTTTCTCCAAATCGGGAGTATTTCTATGGGACATTCCCACCAGATTAACGGATTCATGCTTGGTAGCAAGCAAATACTGGAGTCCTTCTTCCAAATAATTGCCAGACAGTACACCTAGGAACTTCACGGGGTATTGAGATTCAAGTAAGTGTTGATTGTTTCTCTGAAATTCAGGTGAAGCTAGTATTACATCTATTTTTATCCCCCAAGAGAGCACTTGATCCAATGCAGCCTCACTCACCAATACAGTAGGCACCCATTCCAAAAGATCAGCGACCTTCAGGAAACTGGTATTCTCGGCGTGAAAAATAAATACTGCCGGTTCCTGTTGTTCTTTTACAAAGTGGTGGGAAGACATCCGTTCCAGATTTTGAGGTAGAAATCAACTGCATGCTGAAAAGCAAGCCCCTTCAGTTGCCTTTCGTCCAGATCAGTCTCTAAATAATCGAGCAGGGAGGGGTATTTACTTGAATTCTCTGCCAATGGAAAATAGAAGGGAATACGGCTGGGATCCCCAAAATCCTTGGTATAGAAAAAGTCCGCACCAAAGCAGATGCTTTTGCCACCACCCAAATCAAACCCGTGAAGAATATGTTCAAATAACCGTTCTGGCAATTCAGTGTCCAGAAATGCCCGCAGGAAATTAACGCCAATTATGCCTCCACGATGAATTATTTCCTTTGCAAATTCATCAGTCAGATTTCGGCGGTGGTTCCAGATGGTGCGGAAGTTTGAATGGCTGGCGATTATGGGAATATCGAGTTTTTGTCCGTCAATATGGTTCAAAATACCTTCGGCCAGCAAGTCGGAAGTATGGGATAGGTCAATTGGAATCTGTTTCCCCGCCATATAATCCAACATCCGCTTTCCATCCGCTTTGAGACCAATTCCATCCGTATAATTTCCTCCTCCATATCTGTTTTCTGTATGGTGGGTCAGACTGATGTAGGCGAGTCTGCCAACTTTTTCAAGGATTGAATCAAATTGTTTATAAATCTCTTCCCATGACGATTTTTCGTTTCCTATGCCGGCTGCATTCTCTATGGCTGCAATAATCCCGATAGATTTTTGCTTCTCCCAGTTTTTTAGGAAATCCATATCGACCAATGCCATTTCATCGGTGTGTTCTTGGTGCAGCCTCTTGAAAATATCGGCTTGGTGTTGGGCGAGCATCATGCTTTCATCGTGCACATTGGTATAAATAGCCATCACCTGCATTCTGACCCCGCCTGATTTCAAAAAAGGGACTGCACATACTATTTCATCTTTGGAAAAAGGACTGGCACCGGGAATTTTGGCTAAGTAAGATAGCATATCGCAGTGCAGATCAACAATGGGTAATTTCATCTGTTTATATTTTTCTTCGAAAGGTCATTACAATTCCCAATACATTGGGATAGCCTGTCCCGGATTTCATCGGGAGAATCCCGCATACATTATCACCATCTCCTGTGGTGCTTTTTAGTCATGCATGATTTCATCGTATTTGCAGATTAGGGCAAAGTAAACTAAAAAACCGTACGATTTTTAATACTTTTAGGGTGGATTCGAGTTATCTGATTTGAATCGATTATTTTCGATTTTAACTGAAATTTCAGCATTATGGCAATTTCGCAGCCCTTCAACTTCAAACAGTGGATAGATGACAACAGGCATTTGCTCAAGCCCCCAGTAGGGAACCAGCAAGTGTATAAAGCCAATGATGACTTCATAGTAATGGTAGTAGGAGGGCCGAATTCACGTAAGGATTATCACTATGATGAAGGGGAGGAGTTTTTTTACCAATTGGAAGGGGATATTGTCCTTAAAATCATAGAAGATGGTAAACCAAAAGATATCCCTATCCGTGAGGGCGAGATATTTCTGTTACCGGCAAAAGTACCGCATTCGCCCAGACGCCCTGCCAATACAATAGGTCTGGTCATTGAACGATACAGAAGACCGGGTGAGAAGGATGGCTTTATCTGGCACTGTGAGAATTGTGGAAATAAGCTTTATGAGGAATATGTGGAGCTTACAGACATCGTGAGTCAACTTCCACCAATCATGGAAAGATTTTGGGAGAATAAGGAGAACACAACCTGCAAAAGCTGTGGGCACGTAATGGAGAAGTGAGCTTCATATTACCGAAAAGCTAAACAGTGACCGGTTTACTGTCTCTGTACTTCCCTATTAAGGAAAATTTCAAGCTGTTCCTGCTTGTTTGAAAGTGTACCAAGTGTATTACTTTCTTGGATCCAACTATTGATTACATAAAATGACCCCAATAACTTTCCAGTTCAGTGAATCATTTGCCAGAAAGATGGATGCAGATGATGTGCTTTCCAGCTTTCGGGATAGCTTTCTATTTCCTAGTGTAAATGGGAAAGAGGCAATTTATTTATGCGGAAACTCCCTGGGTCTGCAGCCTAAGTCAGTAAAAAGATACATTGGGAAAGAGCTTTCGAATTGGGCTGAGCTGGCAGTAGATGGACACTTTGTAGGGGAAGATGCGTGGTTTCATGTACGTCAAAAGTCGAAGGCCGGGCTAGCCCACATTGTGGGGGCACATGAGCATGAAGTGGTTGCTATGAACAACCTTTCTGTCAACCTTCACCTTTTGATGGTGTCGTTTTATAGACCTACTGCAGCGCGGTATAAGGTAATGATTGAGGCGGGGGCATTTCCTTCAGATCAATATATGCTGGAATCCCAAGTCAAATTTCATGGATTGGACCCGCAAGAAGCCATTATTGAATTGAAACCAAGGAAGGGAGAGCATACATTGAGGACAGAGGATATTCTTGGGGAAATCCAGAGGCACGGTGATTCATTGGCCTTGGTAAATATGGCTGGATTGCAATATTATACCGGTCAGTTTTTCGACATCGGAGCTATTACGGCTGAGGCTCATAAAGTGGGGGCGCTGGCTGGATTTGATCTTGCTCATGCTGCTGGTAACGTTAGGTTAAGCCTTCATGAATGGGAAGTGGATTTTGCTACATGGTGTAGTTATAAATATATGAATTCAGGTCCCGGAAATATATCGGGAATATTCATTCATGAAAAATATGCCGATAGGCCGGACCTTCCAAGGTTTGCCGGCTGGTGGGGACACGATGAGCAGCAGCGTTTCAAAATGGAGAAAGGTTTTATTCCGATGCATGGTGCAGACGGTTGGCAGTTGGCTAACTCCAATGTGTTGGCATTGGCAGCACATCAAGCTTCCTTGGATATTTTTCTGGAGGCAGGTATGGAGAATCTTCGGGCAAAAAGTGAGACCCTTACATCCTATTTGGAATTTTTAATAGAACATATTAACGGTCGGTCAGAGGTTTTGGAAATAATTACCCCCAAAAACCCTGATGAAAGGGGTTGTCAGTTATCTTTGCTGATTCATCGGGGCGGTAAGGACGTCTTTGATGAGTTTTATGACCAAGGTGTGGTAGGGGATTGGAGGAATCCAAATGTAATTCGTCTTGCACCTACACCGCTGTATAACAGCTTCCTGGACATCTATAGATTTGCGGTTATTTTGGAACGTTCCCTGAAAAAATTCGCTTAAAGGAAGCATGGATAAATCAATCCACATGAAGAAAAATGAAATTACCATCCTAGGAGCTGGATTGATCGGGTCCTTAATGGCCATCTATCTGAAGCGACAGGGTTTGGATGTATCAGTTTATGATAAAAGACCTGATAAGCGTAAAACTGTATACAATGAAGAGGGACGATCTATCAATATGGCTTTAAGCCATAGAGGATGGAAAAGTCTGGAACAGGTCGGATTGTTGGATAAAGTTACTCCTTTAGCAATTCCGATGTATGGCAGAAAAGTGCATGATGAGCATGGAGGTACTTCCTTTATACCTTATGGAAAAGCAAATCAGGCGATTTATTCCATTTCAAGGGGAAAATTTAACCAGTTGCTTACAGAAGAAGCTGAGCGACTGGGAGCGGAGATCAATTTTGAGCATAAATGCATTGATGTTGATTTCCGAAATCAGGAGATTTCTTTTGAAACGGTGTCAGGGATAACCAAATTGGAGGCTCCTGTTATTATAGGTGCAGATGGGGCGTATTCTTCTTTGAGACTTGCTATGCAGAAACAAGTCCGTTTCAACTACAAGCAAGAGTATATTTCCCATGGTTACAAAGAGTTGACCATCCCTGCTACAGAAGAGGGGGAGTTTGCCATGGATCCCAATGCGCTCCACATTTGGCCAAGAGGCAAATTTATGCTGATTGCTCTGCCAAATCCGGATAAGTCTTTTACATGCACACTTTTCTTGCCTTTCGAAGGAAGTAAGGTCTGTTTTGAAAAAATCAATGATGTCCGGGATTTGGAGTCTGTTTTCTCCAATTATTTCGATGATGCCTACAAGTTGATGCCCGATTTGAAGCATGAATTTTTCAGAAACCCCACCTCAGCACTGATCAATATTGAGTGTTATCCTTGGGTACAGGGAAAAAGCTTGTTACTCGGTGACGCATCACATGCTATGGTTCCTTTTTATGGCCAGGGGATGAACTGTGGATTTGAAGATTGTTATATTCTCAATGAACTTATAGATAAGCTGGGGACGAATTCCTGGGATTTGGTTTTCGAAAAATTCCAGAAAAAACGTAAACCTGACACAGATGCCATTTGCCAACTTGCCATGGAAAATTTCGTGGAAATGCGTGACTCTGTGGCTGATCCAAAGTTCCAGCTAAGGAAAAAAATTGAAGCAAAACTTCACGAACTTTATCCAAATGACTGGATTCCTTTGTACTCTATGGTTACGTTCAGCGATATGGGGTATGCGGAAGCATATGCTCAGGGTAAACTCCAAGAAGTCATCATGAATCGCGTTATGTCGCATCCATTGATTACCGAAAACTGGGATAAACTCGATTATGAGGATATAATCAACAAGATGGAAACAGCCAAAGCGGTTTAGCTACCATTCTTGACGATCGATTTCTGATCTCATCATAGATCAGAAATCGGCTCTATTCCCATATACCTCCGTTTAACTTAATTTGGCCCGTTTGTGCAGGCAAACGCCTTGAATGAAGATGCCAAGGGGCCGCATTGCTAACACCCTCAAAGCAAAGGCCTGAATTGCCGTAGAAACCTAACGTCATTTTCAGTAAACAACCTTAGATCTTTAATTTGGTATTTTAGCATTGCTATCCTTTCTATGCCCATTCCAAACGCAAAGCCTGTATACTTTTTGGAATCGATGCCACAGTTTTCCAACACATTCGGATCTACCATCCCACTTCCACCGATTTCTACCCAGCCGCTTCCTTTGCATACATTACAGCCCTTACCTCCGCAGATCAGACAGGAAATATCAATTTCTGCACTGGGCTCTGTAAATGGGAAGAATGAGGGGCGAAAACGTATTTTCGTTTCCTTGCCAAACATCTCCTTGGCAAAGTGATAGAGCGTGTTTTTCAAATCGGCAAATCCTACATTTTCATCTACATAGAGGCCTTCTACCTGATGAAAAATGCAATGTGCCCTGGCAGAAATAGCCTCATTCCGATAGACTCTTCCCGGAGAAAGCGTACGGATGGGAGGTTTCTGGTTTTCCATGACCCGCACTTGGACAGAAGAAGTATGTGTCCTAAGGGCGATATCCGGATTTTTTTCAATGAAAAACGTGTCCTGCATTTCTCTTGCCGGATGGTTTTCCGGGAAATTAAGCGCTGTAAAATTATGCCAGTCGTCTTCGATTTCAGGCCCTTCCGACAGGTTAAACCCAATGCGTTCAAATATTTCAATAATCCGCTGCCGGGTAGCAGTCAAGGGATGTATGCCTCCCATTTCCCTGTTCGAAGGAGGTAAAGTCAGGTCTACGGAGGAGTTTTTCGATTTCTTGGAGGATTGGCTTACTTTTTCAATCAGTTCCTGAAACTTGGATTCGGCTAACTGTTTTACTCCATTTACCAATTGACCATAGGCTTTCTTTTCCTCATTTGGAATTTGACCCATGGCAGCAAATAATTCTCCAACCACACTCTTTTTAGAGATGAACTTCATCCTGTAAACTTCTAATTCATCGGGGCTATTGGCGTCAGCTGCTGCGATGGATGTTTTGATCGCTTCTATTTTCTCCTGGTACATGGGATACAAATTATTCAAGTCACAAAGCTAAGGGTTTTGGGCTTTTGTGGGGAAAAGGCACTCAAAGAAATCCGCTAGGGATACCGTATTTATCGAGTTTTTGAAAGACAGTAGTTGAATGGAGCACTCATCCTCCATCTATTTCTGACATTACTCTGATAGGGTTACCGCAGGATTTAACGATTGTACAATAGTTTAAATCCAGGTAGAGATAATCCTTCGTATCTCCGGCATAACTAAACTACCATAAAATGAAAACTATCAATTCAATTAAAATGGCTCTTCTGGCCTTCTTGTTTGTTGCAGCGAATAGTGCGTTTGCGCAGAAAGAAAAAACTGTAGAAGTGGGGGGAGCCCCGATGTATCCTTCTAAAAACATTGTGGAGAATGCTGTGAATTCAGCTGATCACACCACTTTAGTGGCAGCTGTGAAAGCGGCTGGATTGGTGGAGACACTTCAAGGTGCAGGTCCGTTTACAGTTTTTGCTCCTGATAATGCTGCATTTGCAAAGCTTCCGGCAGGTACCGTGGAGACACTGCTGAAAGAGGAGAATAAAGATCAGTTGACCTCAGTACTTACTTACCATGTGGTTGCTGGTAAAATGGGATCAAAAGACATCGCGGATGCGATAAAGAAAGGAAACGGCAAAGCTACACTGACTACTGTGCAAGGAGGAAAACTGATTGCCTGGATGAAAGGCAAAGACCTCTATATCACGGATGAAAATGGAGGACAGTCCAAAGTGACCATCGCAGATGTATGGCAGTCCAATGGTGTAATCCATTCAGTAGATACTGTCGTACTTCCAAAAATGTAAGAGTTGCTATCACCTGAATAGAGAAAAAGCTGACCTGTTAAACGGTCGGCTTTTTTATTGACCCAGTACTACTCCAGGGAATTGGCTGTGTTTTAGAATCGAGCTCAGGTTATCATTCAAAAAAATAAGCCGGGGGAAAATCTTCCTCCGGCTTATTTGCAGCCTTTTCTACCTAAGCTACCATGTTCTTACGCCTCCTGGTCTTCCACCCCGTTGCCAAGGCTGGCTTTCACTGGGCTCCGGCTGCTTAAAATTCCCTATAATATAAGTGAAGGTCAGCATTCCATAGCGGGTGAGCACATTCGTAAACACGTCTGTAACTGCCACATCGGAGATGGTTCTGGTGATACTGTTATTCTGGTTGAGCAAATCAAAGATCACTACTTTCAGCTCTGCCTTGTTGTTCTTGGCAAAACGGTACCCTCCTTCTATGTTCCATAGCCAGAAGGATTGGTTAAAGCCCTCCGTGAGACCAGTATATAAACTGTGGTTGACATTATTTCCCAGAAATAGCTTTCCATTATTAGGAGAGAAATAAAGTCTGATATTGGATTCCTGGACGTAGTAGTTATTATCCAGATTTTGCTGCAAACTGGAATTTACAATAGTATAGGTACCCGTGGTACTCAACGTAAAATCAAAGTTCTTGCTCACATTACTGCTCAAGGTCAGCCCCTGGCTCAATCCCAGGTTATCGTTCAGGTTTCTTTCACCATTGATGATTCCTGGAATCCTGTTGAAATTGACACGTGAGTTGATATTAACGTTTGTTTTGATTTTGGTAATCGGTGCACCGTAGGTAAGAAAAACACTGGTCCTGAAGTTACCATCCAGGTTGACAGGCTGGGAAATCTGCCCTCCTGGACGTAGTAGGATTTCACCGTTGATGAGGGTGTCCTGCGCCGTGATAAAGGTGTTGCTGCCAATATAATTACTTGTATTGGAGTAGTTTACAAACATGAAGAACGTCCGTGATTTCTCCATATTGACTTTGCTGATATTTGCAAAAATGTTATGGTTAAAGCTTTGGCCCAGATTGGGATTTCCTACTGTTAGGTTTAGCGGGTTTTGATTATTGACTACATTCTGCAGTTCACGTACACTTGGCTCATCAGTGTCAGATCTATAACGTAAGCGATAGGAAAGGCCGGATTCCCTGCTTCTATAACTGATGTTCGCGCTGGGAAGTACATTGTTGAAATCCCTCTTGAATACTCCCGGCACAGGGAAGAATGCTTCATTATCCAGGCGTGCATTCTGGTAATCCAGATTTAAGTTGAGGTTGAATCCTTCATTGTTATAGGCATATCCTGTTCGCACACGCTGAGTCACGAACTTGTTGTCAAATTCATTACTTAGCGCAGTATCCAAAGCATATATTCCTGATTCGCGGCCAAGTACGAAAGTTTTCTGATCAGACCTTGTTTTGTTGTTGCTTATCTGATAGCCTAAAGTTCCGATTGATTTTTCCCCCAGGGGTTCAGTAAGTGTTACATTGACCCGGTAATTAAACCCATCGGAGAGCCCATCTGTTTCCTGGAGGGTTGTGTCCAGCATGTTACGCTGATAATCATTGCTTGCTGCCAGCAGATCCGAAAATTGGTCTCTTTTATTCCAGCTTGTACTTATATCTGTGGACAGCGTCCTTCCTACCTTGTTAAACTTATATCGGTACGTGATGTTATTTGATATGTTAAATGCTTGGGTTTCCTCATTGGATGTAGATCGCAGTGCGCTGAGCGAATCTCCCGAACTCGCCAGCGTAAGAGCATCCCGGTCACTAAAGGTTCTATTTGTCTGAAAGGAGATATTGGGGGTTACGATAATCGAATTCTTCTCATTCAGATCAGCTTCCAGCCTTCCGTTGAACCGGTGATTAAAATTGTCCACGGAGTTGATCAGATTTTCCTGATAGAACTGTCTTACGTTTTCGTTTACCACCGTTTCGCGGTTGGTGACTTGACGGAGGTTATTGGAGGTATTATTGAAGAAATAACTTCCGGTAAAGTTGACATTTTTGCCCCATTTATCACTGTAGTTCAGTCCAATTGCATTCGTGGAGACTATGCCATTGTCATTGCCGACAAAGAAATTATTATTTCCCCCTCCCCATCGGCCACCGCCACCGCCACCAGGACCACGTCCCCCACCTGAATTAGCCGATACGCCGGCAAGATCCTGGCTTGAGAAATTTTGCTGGTTAATATTGTTGAACAAGCCTAAAACAGAAATACGTCTATCGCCATTGAACATATTGAGACTTCCCCCTGCTGAATAGCGGTTATCATTTCCATATCCGGCATATGCCCTTCCAAACTGTCCGTTTTTTCGATCCTCCCGGAGGATAATGTTTATTGTTTTGGTATACGTACCATCGTCAAACCCAGTGAGGCGGCTTTGGTCAGACCGCTGATCCAATACCTCTACCCTGTCTATTGCGTCAGCAGGGAGATTTCTCAGTGCGATGCTGGGGTCTGAGCCAAAAAACTCCCTTCCGTCTACCAATATACGCTGAACCTGCTCTCCCTGAGCCTGAATTTGACCTCCCTGAAAAGTGATTCCCGGAAGTTTACGCACCAAGTCTTCAGCTTGGGCGTTTTCCTGTGTCTTGAATGCATTCGCATTGAATGAAGTGGTATCTCCTTTCATTTCCCCTACCGGAACTTGTCCCTCTATGACGACCTCTCCCAGGACTTGGGTGTCTTCCTGTAAAACCAAATCACCTAAATTCACGGACTCACGAGCTTCATGGATTTTGGTGATAGTAGTGTACCCAATAAAAGTAATCTCAACCTTTACACTGGGAATATCCGGACGATTGAGTTCAAATGTTCCCTGTGCTCCGGTCACTGTTCCGGTGAGCAGAGAATCTGTTACTGTTTTTACCAAGACATTTGCTCCGATCATTGGAGTATTTGTGGCGCCATCAATGATCTTTCCCGTGAATTTGCGTTCCGATTGGTTTTGTGTGCGCTGGGCACTTGCTGAAAAAGCCAGTAACAGACTAAAAAACAGCATAATAAAGTGATAGTATTTCTTCATGTCATTACAAATGTCTTACTCTTTGACTGATCGACAATGAGAAAGGTTTACTTCACTATAGGAGAAAAATAAGAATGGATCGGGGAGCGGATAAGTGGCGGTATTCCCGTTTAAAAAGTTAATTCACAACCCAACCCTTCCCATTATATCCCTGTAATTAATATCAAAGTGACTGCTATCATAAAAAGCATTCCCATCCTTGATCAATAGCACCTGTGGGGATTCATGGGGTATGCCAAACTCTTTAGCGATAGCATCAGAAACATCCCGATATGTGATGAGATCAAGATAATAAGGCAGT
This sequence comes from Algoriphagus sp., assembly GCA_048819475.1. Classification (GTDB taxonomy): domain Bacteria; phylum Bacteroidota; class Bacteroidia; order Cytophagales; family Cyclobacteriaceae; genus Algoriphagus. The sequence continues at coordinate 13,959 of JBMDXP010000025.1, read as the reverse complement.
AATTTTGTTTCATCCCCTTTTTTCCAGTTTCGAAGTAAACGGTCAAGTGACATGCTACTGACTGAGCACCGCGTACTATGCTTGAAAATTAAAACAGGAAGCTCCCCGCTTAAAGCTTTAATTTCAGCGATTTGGTTGACATTTGTTAGTTTATTCCAATTCATTTTCCAATTATTTACTTTTGGGGCAATAGTTGCAGGGAAAAAATAGTTCCTTTCAAACGGATATCTTTATTTATGAAAAGCAGATTTGTTCAAAATACATTTACATCAATCGCTGGGATACTTATTCCCATCTTTCTTATGTCTTCGTGTCGAAGTATAAATCCTGGAGCTGCTCCCGGACCATCACCTGTCCCGCCGACCACTACTTCAGAAGTAAATGTACCTCTTAAAATTCCCAAGCAGACATTGTCTGATCTGATAAATCAAAGAATTCCCCACGTATTGCTTGACGGGAAGGGTATGGATATGGGCAATGGGATTTTGGGAGATATCAAACTGACCAAGAATGGAATTGTAACCTGGTCTAGCTTGGACAGCCAGCGGATCGAAATAACATTACCGATCCGGATTCAAGGGGAAGTTGGACTGAAGAATAAAGGTCTAGGAAGCTTGTTCCAGGCAAAGGTCCCCTTGGATGAGGTATTTAATCCTGTATTCATTATCGATCCGGTAATCAATCCTGATTGGAGTTTGGCTATCCGGCAATTTGAGCTTTCAGATCTTGGGGGAAAATTGGGTCTGGATATCTTGGGAATGAATGTGGATCTGAGTGGGCTGCTGGGAAAAGAGATACAAAAATGGGGTAATGCAAATCTCACAGCGAAAGAGAGTGTTGCCAGTTTTAAACCTCTGGTAGACGGAGCATGGAATCAGGCAGGAAAACCGTTCATTATCGACTGGATAGAAGGGAAAAGAGCGTTTTCTATCCAACCTGAATCGGTAAGATTAAAAGAATTTTTTGACACTGACCAGAACCTTGTGCTTTTACTGGGCCTTGATGGCCGAGTAAACTCACACCCGGCAGAAGCCATGCCCTCAAGGGCGTTTCCATTGCCGAAAATAAGCCCCAATGAAAATAGGGAAAACCAACTGAGTATAGTTATGCCACTTTCTGTTAGTTATGCACAGCTGGATGAACTGCTCAAGGACAACCTGGAAGGGAAGGTAGTTAGGATAGATAAAAAAACAACCTTGATTCCATCCAACTTGAAAACAAGAGCCTTTGGAAAGCTGATAGGCATAACCATGGATTTCTTTGCTGAGCAAACCAACGGAAAAAGTCTTAACGGGTCGCTTTTTATAGTAGGAAAACCCGGTTATGATGAGGAATCCCAAAGCTTGAATTTCTCAGATGTAAATTTTAAACTGGAAAGTGGCAACTTTGGGGCGCAGACCAGTGTGGGATTAAAGAAGCGCAAAATCATACGGCAAATGGAGCGAAGGGCGGTATTTCCTATAGGTGATGTATTGGAAGAGAGTCTGATCAATATTCGGGAACGGCTAAACCTCGAAACCCCAATAGCAAACTTGCGGATAGCAGATCTAACCATTGGCCCAGATGGATTTTATCCCACCGCAAACGGGTTGGTGATTCACATGAAGGCATTGGGTAAAGTAGACGTTCATTGGAAATGAAAAAAACCGCCCAAAAATCGGGCGGTTTAAAAAAAATCTACTTCAATTTCTTCAGTACATCTTTTGCAGCAAGCTGAATGCCTTCATCAAGAAAGGATTTTGATATTTTATCAATTTGAATCTTCAGCTTATCCCCCAATTTCATTGCTGATGCAGATCTAAGGGCAAATTTGACGACGGAGGGGTCGCTGTCATCCAAAGAGTGTTGCAAGATTGCCTCAGCAGCTTTTGGAGCTCTTTTTTGGGCACCAAAGGCTGCCGCGATTCTTACCGGCGCAATTCCGGTGGTTGCAGCATTTTTTAGAATTTCGTCTGATGCTTCTCCGTCAATATAGCCGACAAGATATGCCGCTTTTATGGCCAGGTTTTCATCACTTCCTTTGACGAGATCGCTTAAAAATGGGAGGGCCTCTTTACCGAATCTTGCCGCTGCAGCCGGATAATCCAGTTCATCCTGCCTGAGAAAATCCAGTATATCCTGTATAGTGAAATCTACATTTTCTGTTTTTTTTACTTGTGCCATGATATATCTGTTTAAAGGGGAGTACTTAAATTGGAGTTTCTCATTGTGGTGGATTCCGCAGAAGTCAAATCCGGCGGAGGATTGGTGATCCCATAGGTACCGGCACCTGTCATCAGTCTATCGCTGCTATTGACATGGGCAAGACCCAATACGTGTCCGAATTCATGGGCCAGAGTCCATCGACTTGCAGTGCGCACCACTATACATCCAGGCCTCCCTGCGGGATGTGCCGCACAGCCATTGTAACCGGGTACGGTACTCCGTACAAAATAAACCACAAGGTCATTTGCACCTACAAAATTTCGCTGGGCAAAAAGCTGTGCTTGTTCTGCGGTGGATTGACCCATGAAGCAGCCTCCCACATCAACGTCATTTAAGGATGGAATGGTAAGGTTTTCGGTAGTGGCCCAATCCACACGGATTCCGGCGATCGCAAATACCTCCTGCATAGCAGCGAATTGCTGATCTAATGTAAAGCTGGTCGGAGGGTTAAGAATTTTGACGTGAATCCGGACACGCTCTCTTAATACCCTTATTCCTGCGGTAGGAGACCAATAAATGCTTCCCCGTTGAAAATGGGAAATTCTGCCTTCACCCCTGAAGACAACCTGTTCATCTGATATGGGATAGCCTAACATACTTTTTTCCCACCCAATTGAAGCCCAATGGCTCCTGATCAGTCCATGTACTTCCCAAGCTCCAGTTGAGGGGGACCAATAGATACTCCCTCCCTGAAAGTGGTTATATTTTCCTACTCCGTCCGGGCAAGTAGTTTCGTTGGTGAGAGGATATCTGAGAAAACCCCGCTCCCAGCCTAGGCTTGCATATTTATTGCGGATAGCACCATGGATCTCCCAGGCTCCAGATACTGGGCTCCAGTAGATGCTCCCACCCTGAAAATGATTGTAGCGCCCTGCACCGTCGGGAGTAGCGGTTTCATCCGTAGTAGGATAACCTAAAAAGCCTCTTTCCCAATCCAATGACTGCCATCGGGCGCGGATTAGTCCATGTACTTCGTGTGCCCCTACAGAAGGATGGTAATAAATGGACCCATTTACATAATGCTGGAATTGACCTACCCCGTCCGGACATGTCTGGATCGTTGTAGTGTGTACACCCAGCCACCCACTAGCACCTCCCAAGGCCCAATACTTTAACGTTATCGGATGCCTGGGAATTAGTTTAAGATCTTCGATTGCTTTCCAATGGAGATCTTTCTCCAAAATTAATTTTGGTTCAACCCTGAGTTTTGACATTGAATTAAAAGTTTTTTGATGGAAAAAGTAATTGTCAAATGTAAAAACACAATTCTCAATTGATTGACGGATAGACGATTACATTTTGCAAAAAATACTAATTCCAAAAAATAGATTATGGAAAGACCATTATTGTTCATCTGAATAACCCACCATAAGTCTGGATTCCTTTTGATCTCGCTTCAGACAGAAGTCTAAGAAGTAATTGCGCTGTCAAAAAGGCATCACCTGCTGCTGTGTGTCTATCAGCCGGGAATATTGCATACCGCGAGCAAAGACTATCCAGACTATAATGCTCCGGGTTTATTCGCGATCTATCTACTTGAATACCATGATCAAGACGGATAGCGAGGCTCATTGTGTCCAATGTTGGATTTGGAAAATAATCCAATCCGAAAGGCTTACATGCTTTGATGAGCATTTCCAGATCAAAACCGATATGGTGACCCACTATTATAGAGTCCCCAATGTAGCAAAGTAACTTCCTTACAAAATCCGGAATGTCTTCTGTAGGCTCTGTGCCTATTATCCCATGTATTGCTGCAGTGGTTTTACCGGTTTTGGGAGAGCTTGGATACCACTCTACTGCTGAGTTTATTTTTATACTGAGTTTTTCGATCCGTAATGCACCAAATGAAAGGATAAAATCATTCTTTGTATCCAGCCCTGTAGTTTCTGTATCCAGAACGACAAAACTCAATTGATCTATTCCTCTTGAAGAAGGAATTGGTACCGCTGCCTGTGAAAAAAAGGAAGCAACAAATTCCTGTCTGATACGGGTCGGTTTCCAAAATCTCCACCCACTCATTTCAGGAAAAGGTCAAGTTGAAATCTTATTCTTACGATTTCCTGCAGCTCAGAAATAGGAGCAAATGTATTTTTGAGCAATTGTCTCTGAAGCTTACCTAGGTTATTCGGATCTATGAATCTTCCATTGCTGTGATTCTGAAGGCCCTCCAATGCTCTCATCCTCATCAGGATCTCATATGCTTTTCCAGCTTGGATAAACAACGCTTCGTAAGCAGGCTCCAGCTGGGAAAGGTGTTCGAACCTTTTGAAGGTATTATTGATACCTGTAACCCCATGACTTAACACCAACAGTCTGGCAAGATCAGTAAGCGGAATCATTGCCCTTGCCTTGATATCAAATTGATCCTGATGTTCTCCTGATTTTTCTACAATAAAGTTTCTGAAAAATCCCAACGGAGTGGGGTTCATTAAGGCTCTCTTAGCCAGGAAACTTAGAAATATCGGCTTTCTTTTTATCTCCTGATAGATATGAAGACTTAACTCGTCAGCCAGGGAGCTACCCTTGTTTCCTGTAATAGCCCTGAAATCGAAAAAAACAGCTACTTGTATTAGAGACTCTTCTTTGGGAATATTGATCCACTCCGAGAAATAAGCCTTCCAGGTGCTGACGGACTGGACCCATTTGGGATTGTTGGACATGACTCTTCCGGGACATGAAGCAAAACCACACGCAAGGATTACCTCCACAATTGATTCTCCCAGTTTTTGGAAGTATTCACGTGCTACTTCCTCCTGCTCCTGAGGCACATCCTCATATACTAGAGCATTGTCTTGATCTGTCCGGAGCAATTGTTCCTCGCGTCCTTCACTTCCTAAGGTGAGAAATGCGAATTTTAACTTGCTTAACTGTGGGTATTGATCCTGATAGTTGGCTTGGGCTATTTGAACAGCTTTCTGGATGATTACGTCATTGATTTCCGTCATTACAGAAGCTACAAAATCCATTGCCACTTCGTTTTCAAGGTAATAACGGAGCATTTGCTCAGCCTGATCCCGAATAACGCGCATTTCAGAGAGATCTGAAGTGTTTAAAAGTCCATGGATCAGTACTGCCGGACTGTTGCCCATTGAAAGTAAGACATCATGATCAGAGATAATCCCTGATACAGGACTCTGATCAGTCCCATCTTCGGTGAGAATCAGGTGATGAAGGCGGTTTTTTATCATGATTAGATAAACATCGGAAAATCTGGCTCCCTGCTTTCCGGTGATTACAGGACTACTCATAACTTCTTTTACCTCCTTGTCCAACGAGAGATTTTTGGCTACTACTTTAGACCGCAGATCTTTATCAGTGATGATTCCAAGCGGTACCTTTTTTTGGTTGCACACCACTATACTGCTTACCTGATCCTTATCCATTAGATAGGCCGCCTGTTGAATGGTGTCAGTGGGTTTGCAGATTAAAACCCGGTACGAAATTTTGACCTCCGATTGATCCGAAAAAATGAGGAGTGAGTGGTCTTTATTCTCTTTTTTGAACAATTGTCTTGCTCTTTGCCCTTGTGTCAAGTCCTGTCGTACTACTACCTGCCCTGATGCAAAACCGGCCGCAAAGTAGAGAGCCACACGACTGTTTTGTTCTAGAATCTGCTCAAATACACTCACTGGAACAGCATATATCAAACTATTCTCGGCACTTCTGGCATTCAGTAAGTAAGGCCTCTTTCCCAATAATGCCAGCACCCCAAATACATCACCTTCATCACAATACTCATAAATTGACTCATTTGAAGGGTTACTCTCGGTGAGATGAACGGAACCTTCTTTGATTATAAAGAAAAAAGCCTGGGCGGACTGTCCCTGGCGAAAGAGTACTTCCCCTTTTTCAAGATACCGGATTTCTACGGCGGTAGCCACACTCAGCAACTCTTCTGGCGAAAGAAATGAAAATGGGGGAAATCGTTTTAGAAATTCCGCTACGCGGTTTACGATTACATTAGACATTTATTTCCGTTCAGATGGATGAATGCAGCACAACAGAGACATGGCCAATGTCCGATAGGCAAGAAATCTGGAATGATTGGCCATGTTCGATTTTGATAAGAGTTAGCTAGGCTTTATTTTTTTCCTTCTATGATTTTCTCAACTACCTCAGGATCAAGAAGTGTGCTGGTATCTCCCATGTTCTCCAAATTCCCTTCAGCCACTTTTCGAAGTATCCTCCGCATGATTTTGCCAGACCGTGTTTTTGGAAGTCCCGGCACAATCTGTATTTTATCAGGTTTTGCAATAGGGCCAATGATCTTTGATACCATTTCTTTGATTTCGTTGATCAGGTTATCCTCTGTACGGTTGGCCATATCACAAATCACATAGGCATATATCCCCTGTCCTTTTACTTCGTGCGGATATCCTACCACAGCAGATTCAATGACCTTTGGATGTTCATTGATGGCATTTTCGACTTCTGCCGTGCCCATTCTATGACCGGACACATTGATAACATCGTCTACTCTACCTAATATTCTGTAATAGCCGTCATGATCTCTCTTCACTCCATCACCAGTGAAGTACATATTTTTATAAGTGGAAAAATAGGTTTGCTTACACCGTTCGTGATCACCATACGTAGTACGTATCATAGAAGGCCAAGGGAATTTGATGCAGAGGTTTCCTTCTACGGAATTACCTTTCAGTTCATTGCCCTCAGCATCCACGATGCAAAGCTGAATGCCGGGAAGAGGAAGCGTGGCATATGCAGGTTTGGTCGGTGTGATACCAGCCACAGGAGAAATCAATATGCCACCGGTTTCAGTTTGCCACCAAGTGTCTACAATAGGGCATTTTGATTTTCCGATATGTGTATGATACCAGTGCCAGGCCTCCTCATTGATGGGCTCTCCCACTGATCCCAAGACTTTCAGAGAGCTAAGATCATGGCCTTCTATGGGTTGCGTGCCATAAGCCTGTAATGCTCTGATTGCTGTGGGTGCTGTGTAAAACACGTTTACTTTATGCTTCTCGATTACCTTCCAGAACCGGCTGGCATCCGGGTAAGTAGGCACCCCTTCAAACATGAGGGTGGTCGCTCCTGCCAATAGTGGACCATACACAATATAGGAATGGCCTGTTATCCAACCAACATCAGCTGTGCACCAGTAGATATCCCCTGGGATGTATTGAAATACGTTTTCAAATGAATATTTGGTGTAGACCATATAACCACCGATGGTATGTACCACCCCTTTGGGCTTACCGGTGGATCCTGACGTGTAAAGAATAAAGAGCATGTCCTCACTGTCCATCTCCTCCGCTTCATTGGAGGTGGATTCATTCTCTACCACATCATGCCACCAGAAGTCTCTGCCTTCTTTCATGGTTACTTCCTGCATTGTGCGCTGATATACTATTACCGTCTCCACACTTGATTTTTCCAGGGCCTCATCCACAACTGATTTGACACCTATCTTTTTTCCACCGCGGAAGTTTCCATCTGAGGTTAAAATAGCCTTTGCTTTGCAGTCATTGATGCGGTCAGCCAGTGAAGAGCTGGAAAATCCTGCAAAAACAACGGAGTGTACTGCGCCGATCCTTGCACAAGCAAGCATGGCCACCGCTGCTTCAGGGACCATAGGCATGTAAATGATCACGCGGTCCCCTTTACCGATTCCCTTGCTTTTAAGTGCGTTTGCAAACTGACATACCTCCTCATAAAGCTCACGATACGTTATCGTACGGGTTTCCTCATTCGGATCATTTGGTTCCCAGATGATGGCTGGACGGTTTGCAATAGTATACAGATGCCTTTCAAAAATATTTTCAGTGATATTTAATTTTCCGCCTACGAACCATTGGACGTTTGGTTCCTCAAAATTCCATTCTAAGACACTGGACCAGCGTTTTCTCCAATGAAATGAATCTGCAATCCTTGCCCAGAATTCTTCGGGTTGGACTACACTTTTCTGGTACTCGTAGAGGTATCCGCTTAGTGTGTGTAATCTGTCACTCATTGTATTAAAAGGTTTATTGATTTAGAAATAATAAATAGACCCACTTTAAGGAATGATGCCTTAATGTGAAGTCAATGATCGCTGGCTGCTCCGGCACCTTTCGGAATCCTGATTTCCTGTATCATATCCTGGACATCCTGAGGGGGAGGAGGAGTAATTTTTGACACGAAGAAGCAGACAATAAAGTTCAATATCATTCCCAAAGAGCCCACTCCTTCGGGCGAAATTCCAAGCCACCAATGATCGGACGAATTGAATTCGGGCTTGTAGAGCTTGAAATAAATAATATAAACCATTGTGAAGATCAATCCAGTGATCATACCGGCTATTGCTCCTTCTTTGTTTATCCTGCTGGAGAATATACCCAAGATAATAACCGGGAAAAAAGAAGCTGCTGCCAGGCCAAAAGCAAATGCCACAACCTCAGCTACAAAGCCAGGAGGATTTACCCCGAAATAGCCGGCAAGTACTACTGCCCCTGCTGCCGCCAGTCTGGCGATTTGAAGCTCTTTTTTTTCGGTGATGGCAGGGTTAAATGTTTTTACCAGATCTCTTGAGACAGAGGTGGAAATCACCAAGAGTAGTCCTGCTGCTGTGGATAGAGCCGCCGCCATGGCACCTGCTGCGACCAGCCCAACGACCCAATTGGGAAGCTCGGCTATTTCAGGGCTCGCCAATACCATTATATCTTTATCGATTGCCAGCTCATTGTTATTCTGATCGGCCAGGTATTGGATTTTGCCATCTCCATTTTTATCCTCTATGCTGATGAGTCCGGTTTTTTGCCAGGTATCTATCCAGGATGGAAGTGATGAAATCTCTTTTTCTGAAGTACTTTCTATCGTATTGTAGATGCCAAATGCGGCCACTGCAGGAGCCGTAGTGTAAAGGATTGCTATAAAAATCAAGGCATATCCCGCAGATAGCCTGGCATCTTTTACCCTCGGGACAGTAAAGAAGCGGACGATTACATGGGGAAGTCCCGCTGTGCCCACCATGAGTGCCAGCGTAATCATGAACATATCCACCAGCCCCTTTGTGCCGGAAGTATACGCTGCAAAGCCTAATTCTGATAGGATGCCATCAAGTTTTGCAAGCAGAGGGGTGCCATCTGCCACATCGCCTCCCAGTCCGAGTTGTGGGATAGGATTGCCGGTAATTTGCATGGACACAAAAATCGCAGGTACCATGTATGCAAAAATCAAAACGCAGTATTGAGCCACTTGAGTATAGGTAATCCCCTTCATCCCTCCCAGCACGGCATAGAAAAAAACAATGCACATACCAATCACTACTCCCCATTCGATAGGGACTTCAAGATATCTGGAGAAAACAATGCCCACCCCTCTCATCTGGCCAGCCACATAGGTGAATGAAATAAACAAGGCGCAGATTACGGCCACTACACGGGCAGTATTTGAATAATAGCGGTCTCCTACAAAATCAGGAACAGTAAATTTTCCAAACTTTCTCAGGTAGGGAGCCAATAATAAAGCCAACAATACATAACCTCCGGTCCAGCCCATCAGGTAAACGGATCCGTCATAACCGGAGAATGATATAATGCCTGCCATGGAAATAAAAGAGGCTGCTGACATCCAGTCTGCCGCAGTGGCCATTCCATTTGCCAGAGGGGATACACCCCCTCCTGCCACATAAAATTCCTGGGTGGAGCCAGCACGGGACCAAATCGCTATACCTATGTAAATTGCAAATGAAAGGCCGACAAGTAGGTAGGTCCAAGTAAGAATATCCATCAGGCTTGAAAATTTAATCTTCGTTTACGTCAAATTTTTTATCCAGATGATTCATTCGGATCACATAAATAAATATCAAAACAACAAAAGTGAATATGGAACCTTGCTGGGCAAACCAAAAACCCAATTTAAAGCCCCCAAGCTGTATAGCATTTAATTCATGCACCCAAATTATCCCGAATCCGAATGAAACCAAAAACCATACAAGGAGCAGAATGAATAAGGTCTGAAGGTTTTTCCTCCAATAAGCCTTCATTTTATCAGGAGTTCTGGCCATACCAATACAGCTAAAGTTTATATAAGCCTCAAGCTAATGAAAGCATCAGAAAAAACGTAAACTGTTTCTTAGTAAAAGAGAAACTTTTACAGGAGCTGTTTAAACAGTGCCGGATAATCTTTTGCAGATATGAAGAAATCAATGGATTAATTTGTGTGATCAAGAAAAGTCACCAAGTATGGTTTTTGACTTAAATCAAATACTCCGACACGAAAGCTAATCCTGCTGCCATAAAACTGACCAGGAGTTTGTTGAGCTGAAACTTATGGTGTGGGCTGCTTTCAAAAAAGATGGTGGTGGAGATGTGTAAGAAGCCACCGGCAACTAATCCATATAGAATTCCTATGCCTTCTTTTTGTAGTATCCCATTTTCGAAAAGGGAAGCACTGGAAAGCATTCCAACAGGAGACGCAAGCGCAAAAATAAACAACAGTATCAAGGTGGTTTTTTTGCTGAGAGTAGACGAAAGCACTGCTGCCAAAGCAAATGCAGCCGGACCTTTATGCATCAGAATTCCCAATAAAATGGTATTGTTACTATGTTCATGACCAAGTTGCAAAGAGTCTTCCCCGACAAAATTTCCATGGGATAATAATGTCCCTTCCAGAAATGCATGAATGAAAAGCCCAAGCATAATAGTCCAGACCCCTTTACCGGTATGGGAATGGTGCTTATGGATATGTCCGTGCTCTACTCCACTGGACCAGTATTCCAATAATTGCTGAAGCAGGAAACCACACAGGATATAGAGTCCCATCTTGCCACTGTTATAACCGCTGTCGAACAGCTCGGGAAGAATGTGAAGGATTGTGATGGAAAAAAGATAAGATCCTGCAAAAACAAGCACTAACTTGAAATACTTATCCCTGAACTCATGGGCAAAAAACACCAGAGATCCCGCGCCCATGGCTGTGATAAAAAGAAGTATAAAATTTAGTCCCATTTGGCTGATTTGTTCTTCCCTTGTTTTGGGAAAAAACATGGATGTATAACCGACGCAAAGGTAATAAAATTCAATAATGTTGCATTCTATAGTTTATTCTTGGACAAACGACAGAAATGGCTTCAGACCCTCGCTTGCAAACGTCTTGTATCCTCCGTTACCGTCATCATATATGAGAAACACTTCAATCTCTTCCAATGCTGAGTCAAGCGCTATAGCACTATCCAAGCCCAGGACCATCAAAGCGGTGGCATAGGCATCTGCCGTCATACAATCACGGGCCAATACTGTAGCACTCAGTAGGCTATGACTGGCAGGGTAGCCCGTTTTAGGGTCAATGGTATGGGAGATTTTGAGAGAATCCTTCTCATAATAATTCCGATAGTTTCCTGAAGTAGCCATCGCTCTGTCCTGTAACGCCAGAATGCTGTAGAGATCTGAGGAATTAGATGCCTCATCCGGTCGGTTCACGCCCACTTTCCAAAGCTCTCCTTTTTCATTTACACCACTTGCTACGAGTTCCCCCCCTATTTCCACCAGAAAATCCGATATATTTTTCCCTCTTAAAAAATCAGCAACTACATCCACACCGTATCCCTTCGCTATGGAAGAAAAATCCAGATAAATCCCAGGTGTTTTCTTTCTGACCTGTTTCCGGTCAAATTCTACTTTCTCAAACCCCACTGACTTGAGTAATTCTTGTACATCCACACTGTCTTTCAAGTGTGGACCTGTGGGTCCAAATCCCCACATATTCACCAGTGGACCAACAGTGGGGTCAAACGCTCCATTTGTTTTTTTGAAAATTTCCTGACTTGCAATAAGAATTTTGGGGAAATAAGGCAATGAAAAATCAAGAGAATCCCCCTGATTGAATCTGCTCACCTCGGAGTCAGGCAGGTAAGTGGAAAGGCTCTGGTTGAAAATTTTAAGCAATGAATCGACAGATTCATTAAAATCTCTACCTTCCGAATCAAGGTAAGTTAGGTTATACGTTGTGCCCATCGTACTGCCAGAAAAAGTGATTTTACCCGAAACCTTCGCCTGCTCGGTTACCTTAATCTCAGCTTTATCCCTGTTCCGCCATGAATACACCAATAACATCGAAATCAACAAAACGATCGAATAGATTATATTTTTCCGTGTATTTGGGCGCATAATTTGGGATTTGGGGGCAAATTTAAGCCTTATTTTTCAGTTTCACCCAGCATACGCATATCCAAAATTCCTGCTCTTAAGGATGGTATTTTCCTATATTTGTAAGTGTACAAATGAATTATGAGAGAAGACTACCTAAGAGGCGATGAAGAAAATCTTAGCTCTAACGACAAAGAATTTGAGAAAGCTCTGAGACCTCTCAGCTTTGAGGATTTTACCGGCCAATTCAAAATTGTAGAAAATCTTCGTGTTTTTGTCTTGGCAGCAAAGCGTAGAAATGAACCCTTAGATCACGTTCTATTACACGGTCCTCCTGGACTGGGAAAGACTACGCTCAGTTATATTATAGCCAATGAACTTCAGGCCGGAATCAAGATTACATCAGGTCCGGTGCTGGATAAGCCGTCAGATCTCGCAGGTCTGCTTACCAATCTTGAAGCGGGTGACGTACTCTTTATTGATGAGATACATCGACTGAACCCGATTGTGGAAGAGTACCTTTATTCTGCGATGGAAGACTTTAGAATAGACATCATGCTGGACTCAGGTCCCAATGCACGGTCTGTTCAACTTACCTTAAGCCCTTTTACATTAATCGGGGCTACTACGCGCTCTGGTTTGCTCACTTCTCCACTTAGGGCCAGGTTCGGTATTAATTCAAGATTAGAGTATTATGATGCAAAACTTCTGACAGATATTGTGACCAGGTCAGCAGGAATTCTGCATACTCCGATAGACGAGGTGGCGTCCTATGAAATTGCCAGAAGAAGCAGAGGAACACCCCGGATTGCCAATATGCTTCTTCGGCGGACCAGAGATTTTGCTGAAGTAAAAGGAGACGGAACAATCACATTGGAAATAGCTAAGATAGCACTGAATGCCTTGGATGTGGATGAAAACGGATTGGATGAAATGGATAACCGTATCCTGCTCACTATCATTGATAAGTTTAAAGGTGGACCGGTGGGTTTGAGTACCATCGCTACTGCATGCGGGGAAGAAGCAGAGACAATAGAGGAAGTTTACGAACCCTTCCTTATCCAAGAGGGCTATATGAAGCGGACTGCACGGGGAAGAATGGCTACAGAGCTAGCGTATAAACACCTGAATATTAAACCAGCGCAAGGATTGGGAGGCCTGTTTGATTTGTAGTAGGTTTCTTTATTTAGGGCTTGCTGAAAAAGTCTCAGCTGTACCAGCTTCAAGGCGTCCGAATGATGATGTATGCTTATACTTCGAATGAGGGCAACGTAGAAGATGGTGGGGCTGAGGCTGGCTTGAAAATTCCGATTTTTGTCTTTTTAGTGCATGGGTATAGACCTATTGTAGTAAAAAAGCTTGCACTTGCTGAAAAACAGCTTGCCTTAAAAATGGTCTGATAATTCAAAACTATGGCTCCCAATCTTTTTACGGGCGTTTTTCAGCAGGCCCTATTTACACTCCAGCCTTTCGCCTCCACAGGAGACATAAAAGCGACCATATCCAGTACGGTCGCTTCATTGGTCTCAAAAATAGTTTAAACTATGCACTTTAGTGCATTTCGCTTTAGCTTCTAAAAACGTTTACTTTGAGGAATGTCAGAACAAAGGAGTAATGGACATACTGTTTCTCGTCTTACAGTTCATATAGTTTGGTGCACAAA
>JBMDXP010000024.1:0-78696 GCA_048819475.1 Algoriphagus sp. | reverse complement strand
CCTTATCAAGGATATAAAATTTATCTTCATGGATTAGCAATTTATCTATATTTCCTACTAACGATTCATCACTAAATTCTAAGGGTATAAACCTAAAATTTTTAGAATCTAGATGATACCCTGCCTTAATATCCTGACTTTGAATTGTTATGGTCTTTAATTCCTCTGTTTTTCCCATACCGTTTTTAACACCCTCGCCACAGGAAAATAAAATTAAAATAAATCCAAAGTATCTATTTTTTAATATAAAAAAACTCTTGACAAGCAATAGTTCGATGATTTGTAGATGAATCTTCATAAATAAAGGTAAGTTAATAATTTTGTGGACTAGTGAGTAAGCACGATATACGAAAGGATTACCTCTCCACACCGTCAGATCCCAACATGGTTCTCATCTCCCACCCTGGCTTTATATATTAATATAATGTCAGATACAAATTGATATTGAATTCCTTTTTGAACCCTATTCAAAGTGCCGTTTTTTAAAAAAGAATTGGACACCCAATATCTATTGATTTCTTCAGTGCCCCAAACATACCATGCATTTGCTTCAACTTAAAAACAAGCTCAATACGTATAGGAAAGTAGCCCGCCATTTGCCCCGTATCTTCTAGGTTAAACCAAGAACAAGTTCAGGGGTTGATTTCTTCCCATATGGGATAGAGGCTTTTTTTATACTGATCCGGTATGTCAGGGGACAGACTGAACGTTATCTTCTCCTTGAAGTACCAATAATTGCCTCTCAATTCTCCCGTTCTGGTTTCGATATTCCAGGAAGGTATATTGATCATAGCGTAACTCCCCTCTTCCTCCACATAATCAATCGCAAAACCCCTAAGATCGTCCTCAGTGTTGTACTTTAACTCGATTTTAGCGTGCAGCTGCTTAGCATCCTGGTCGCTGATAATATCATACATCTTCCAGGTGTACCTATCAAACTCCCTACTCCACAGTTGGTGTTTGTCCTTCTCTGATGGATTTCCTATACTGCGCAGTTCATCTAAAGCAACCATGCTGTCCAGCTCATCATGTAACCCAGCTACCAGATTATGCAGGGAAGCAGTAATGATCTGCCGGTCTGTATCGATGTAGACGTCTGTTTTCTCAGCTTGGATTGCACTATCCGCTATACCGAAAAAACTACCAAGCACAAAAAAAACAATTTGGATCGGCTCCATTTAAAACTGGATGATGGAAAATTACCGGTTAAAACTCTTATTCATAGACTTGGAACAGCAACTTTAAGAAAGCGTGCTTTCTTTGACTGTAGTCGGTTTTGCCACAGGGTCAGTCCTGAGATGATTAAAGTATGACCTTGGCCTATGACAGAAAAGAATTTCCCTTATACAGAAAAGTCCTTCCATCGTGATACTGTGCGCCAGCCTCGGAAACTCTCATCATCTCCGTATTTTACTTCTTGAACAGCAGTGGGGCAAGCTCATGCAGACTGCGGCGCCAGGTCTGGAATTCATGTGCCGTACCCTCTGACACATAGGAAACTGCCTTAATCCCTGCTTCATTGAGCGCATTCACGGCGTTCCTCACACGGTCAGGATTTTCTTTGCTCCCCGCACTTAGAAAGATCAGCGTAGGCAGTGTAGTCTCCTTCAGTTCTTCCGGTGTATAGATACCACCGCTAAGCAATGCGTAATAGGAAAAGACCTCCGGTTTGTTCAGCGTAATCGTATGGGTTTCCATTCCTCCCATGGAAAGCCCAGCCATTGCCCGGTGATCACGGTCAGCTATCGTGTGGAAGTTGGCATCTACAAACGGAATCAATTCCTCCACAAGGACAGTCTGGAAAGGTTCGATCTTAAAATCCCTCAACCCACCGAATTTCACTTCATTGGTCATCCCGTACGTCATTACAATGAGAAAAGGATCAATCTTGCCCTCGGCAATCAAATTATCCATGATAAGATTGGCGTGCCCCTGATTACTCCAGGCAGTCTCATCCTCTCCCCACCCGTGCTGTAAGTACAAAACGGGATAACGCTTCGAGGATTCCCGTGAATAGCCTGGGGGAGTATACACAAATGCTCTTCGTGAGGTATCGGTACTGGGTGAAGGAAACAGCACCTGCTGGACATTCCCATGAGGTACGCTCCGCAGCTCATAAAATCCCTGGTCATGGGCAGGGATTTCTATCCCACTTTCCCACCGGGTAGAACCGTAATAGTTCATTGCTCCGGGATCGTTGAATTTGCCGCCATCAATGAATAAATGGTAATAATGAAAGCCTTCGTCCATAGGTCCAGCTGTCGTGCCCATCCATACACCTTCTGCATTCTTGGTAAGTTCAGTACCTCCCTGACCACCCAGACCCAGGCTTACCTTTACACTTCCGGCCTGAGGTGCTTCCACGCGGAACCTTGCATAGCCTTGTGAATTGACCTGTGGATATTCCTGTCCAGGTTGGTTTTTCGATGATGGCCTGAAATCCTCTTTGATTTCTGTCTGTGCCAAACACCACGTACTGCTCAGAATGCATACGAGCAGCACACGAAGGGAGTGCTTTATCATTTTTTATAGGTTTAGGTTTATTGCAAATATCAGTCTGCCACTTACAAGATAAGTAAAAATTACTCAGAAATACAGTGGATAAATTGATTTTAAGTTACAAAATAAAAAGATAGGGGAAAATTTCCCTACACCCTATATCAGAGTAAGGAATTTCTTGCGCTGTAGTTTATTGGCAAGTATAAATCAAGCATACCTGCTTCTAAAAACAACTGAACTACTTAGGAGGGAGCAGATCCTGACTTCCGGTCAGTTCCAGATATCATTCATCGCTGTCAGGACGATTGGCTTCCCATCAGTCACTACAATGGTATGCTCATGCTGCGCCATGAACCCTCCCCTATTGCCCACCATTGTCCAGCCGTCCTGTAAGGTTTCGGCGTAAGTGGAAGCGGTCGAGATAAATGTCTCAACAGCCACTACAGAATTCTTCTTAAATCTGGTCTGGTTATAGCTATCCCTGAAATTGGCTATTTCCCCAGGTTCTTCATGAAGACTTCTTCCTATCCCGTGCCCAGTCAGGTTCTTGATGACTTTATAGCCTCTTTTCTTGGCTTCAGTCTCTATCAGAAATCCTATGTCAGAAATACGTATGCCTCCTTTTATACTGAAGATCGCCTTGTGCAGAATTTGCTTGGAGGCATCGACCAGTTTTTGGTGCTGATTCATATCAGATCCTACCACAAATGAACCACCATTGTCTGACCAAAAACCATCAAGTTCTGCAGAAACATCGATATTGATCAAATCCCCCTCCTTGAGTACTTTTTTATCCGACGGAATGCCATGGCAGAACTCCTTGTTTACACTTATACATGTCCATCCGGGAAAGCCATAGGTCAGGTAGGGTGCTGATTTTGCCCCAAAACCGGAAAGTATTTTTGCCCCAAAGCTGTCCAGATGCTTGGTAGTCATACCCGGCTGGGCATATTTTATCATTTCCTTTAACGTGTAGGCCACAGCCTCACTTGCTTTCTCCATTCCTGTTAATTCCGATTCTTTTGTGATTGACATGTTGTATGTTTTTCTGATTATTTATCGTTTTTCCGATGCAAAGTTCGAAGATATTTCCGGGATAACCCCTTCCTCTGGGTTCTATTTCAAGATACCGCACCGATACCCTGCATCACAATAAACCGGCTATAATAGGTAACGGGTTCCCCATAACCAACAGTCCAATATGGGAGTTTTTGCTTATGCCCGATTTCAGATGAGTATCCCCCTGGATCCTATCTGGTAATTGACCCGGTCCCCTGTGCTCTTACCGCTTTTGCCCATCACCCTCATTCCGGTTTGATGGGAATGATAACCGACACTGCTTTAGACAATTCTTCCCCTTTAAAGCATAGGACTAAATCCGGATATTACCTCTATAAGGCTGTATAGTCAGAGTCATAATATAACAAAGTTATATAAGTGAAAAACAATTTAGTGTATCTATAATTCTTAATTTATATTTCAAATATAATTTAGCACAATTCACCTTCTCTCTATTAAATAACACCACACCCGATCATCCCACTCTTGCTTTGATTCATTTTCTCTAAAACAGTATTTTACCTAGACACAAACAATATAATATTTTGATTTTCAAAAATTTACACTATTTATATTTAAGTATTAATATATAATTAAACCCTTGGAAAGCAGCAACTGGGCATCCTAGGATTCACACCTCTGGGACATACTGTTCCATCAGAAATTAAAAGCGGGGGCCAACGGAGAAAGAATAAGAATAAAGCGTCACCTATAACTATTATTTTCTACATCAGCTAAAAGTATCCGGACATAACTTATTGAAAGTAAATTTATTGAATCAAGCACAGCATCAGTAAATAGACCAGAAAGCATCTAACAAGAAATTTCCGGTAAATAAATATTATGCATAAAAATGCACTTTATTATACAAAATAAACACTTTATATATCATCTTATCTTTTCATTGGAGAAAATAGGATATATATGTTTTTTTCTGCCTATACTAGCCCTTTGATAGGCTAGCTATATCCTTACATAACCCTGGTTTTAATTGCCACAAACGACTATGGAAGTTCAGGTTACCAAGAGAAAACTCTTACTAGTAGATGATGAACCACTGATCGGCATCCTGCTGAAAAACAAGCTCAAGTTAACATATGATGTAACTGTGAAGTTGAACGGAGTGGAAGGGCTAAACCATATGCTGGAGGGCAACCTTCCTGATATAATCATCCTGGATCTGAATATGCCGGAAATGGGCGGGATAGAATTTATAAAGGAGATCCGGAAGTTTAACTATTTCGACCACATCGTATTGATCGTGCTCTCCGGTGAGGCATCGACCAACAGTAGAATTGAAGCCTTTGGTGCAGGAGCAGATGATTTCCTGATCAAGCCTTTCAATGTAGAAGAACTCTCGATCCGCATGGACCGGTTTTTTTTGAGATACAAATTTGATAAACAATGAAGAAGCAGCTGGTCTTTATCAATCCGACCTACTATCTCCCTAAGGGACTTATGGAGAAGCTCAGCGAGGAGTTCGAGGTGAAATCGTATGAAAATGTGCTTCCGTTTATCCAGGATATCAGGACCAGCTCGGCAGTTTCCGTATTGTTTGTCTATGGCCACCTGAAGCAGGATGATTTTATCAACACTCTGAAGAAAATACAGCCCTACTCATTCCGGGACGGCTTCCAGATCTGTACGGTAGCTGAGCAATTTGATTTTGAGGACAAAAAAATAGCCGTTCAAAACGGCATCGGCAGTCTGTTAACCGCTGATGAGCTGCATCATCCTGAATTGATCGGCCAGATACAAAAGCTTATTGCCAATCCTCCTATGCGACGCTCTTTTTTGAATATGGATTCCGGGCTTGTGATCGAACACGATTACCGGACTCCATTCGGCAAAAGACTGTTTGACATCTTGGTTTCCGGGTCTGCCTTGCTTCTACTCTCCCCGTTACTTTTGACGATAGCCCTATTGATCCGCCTGGAATCCAAAGGGCCTATATTTTACAAATCCAGCAGGGTGGGCCGGGGCTGGGATATCATCTCGTTTTATAAGTTCAGAACAATGGTGCCGGATGCCGACAAAAAACTCAAGGATCTGGGCCACCTAAACCAATATGGAAAGAAAGAAACGCCCAAAGCAGACGTGCCTAATTATCTATTGGAGAAGTGTGACATGTGCCAGAAATATTCACAACCCTGTGAGAGTCCTTTGTTCAATGAGACGGGAGAACAGCTCTGTGAGACAATTTATCTCAGCTCCAAGAAGAACACCGGCTCCACCTTCTTCAAGCTTGCAGATGATCCCAGAATCACCAAATTAGGGAAGTTTTTAAGAAACAGCAGCCTGGATGAGCTCCCTCAACTGTTCAATGTACTCAATGGAGACATGTCCATCGTGGGAAACAGGCCAATCCCCATTTATGAAGCTGAAAAGCTCACTACGGACCAGTTTTCACGACGTTTCCTGGCCCCTGCCGGAATCACAGGGCTTTGGCAGGTGACCAAGAGGGGTAAAGCCGGGGCGATGTCCGAAGAGGAGCGGATCGGGCTGGACAACCACTATGCCGACCATTTCAGTTTTTGGCTGGATCTAAAGATTCTGTTTATGACCATACCGGCCTTGTTTCAAAAAGAAAGCGTATAATGAGAAGCTCTTTGGTTTTTATCCCTCTGCTGGTGTGGCTTGTATCAGTTGGTACACTGAGTGCCCAGGAGTCCCCCTCCGGGCCATTTGCCGGTGGTATTGAAGGCTTTAACGTGTTCGAGGACATATCCGGTCAGTTGCCTTCACTGGACAGCCTTGTTAAAGTGGCTATCGCCTTCAGTCCGAGTGTGAAGACAGCCGTGTATCAAAGTGAATCCGAAACGGAAAGACTTACGCTGCAGAAGAAGTTCTGGACCAATCATATCCAGTTGTACGCCAATGCCGCGGCGGGAAATCAAGGGATATTAATCACGGGTGTTAACGAGTCCACTGTCAATACCCTTTCCAATGGCTACAGGTATGGAATCAGCCTGAACCTGCCCGTATACGAGTTCGTCTCCCGGAATACACGGATAAAACTGGGCAAGTCAGAGATCAAAACCTTCGAAAGTAAAGCTGAAGAAATCAAAATGACGGTGGAGCAGCAGGTTACCAGAAACTACTTCGATCTGCTGGTGGCTCAAAAGGTCATGCTGGATCAGCATGTATACTTTGAGCAGGCAAAAAACAGCGAGCAGATAGCAAGTCTCAGATTAAGAGATAACCAGGTAACCTTCACCGAATACACCAGAATAGCAGAAATCAAAGCCATAGCCAGTGAGAAATACTATAAATCCTATGGGGAGTTCATGGTAGCCTTCTATAATCTTGAAACGCTGCTGGGAGTTAAACTTTATGATCTGAAAAAATGATCCAGCTAAAACACCTGATTTGGTACCTGCGGAAATATTATTACCTATTTCTGGTATTTCCAGTCCTACTGGCTGGGGTAGTGATGCTCCTCACTGTCAACTCTTCCAAGATCTACGATTCGCACATGGTGATCTATACGGGCATATCCACCCGTAAAAATGCGGACCTCACCGAGTCACTGAAGGTGGATTTCTTCACCTCAAACAATTTGATGGACAACATCATCTCATTGATAAGCTCCCGGAAATCCATTGAAGAGGTGAGTTTACGGTTGCTGGCGCAGCATCTTTCCCTCAAGGAGACGGATCCATCCGTGATTTCTGAGCAAAGTCTGGAGGAACTGAAAAACCACATCTCTGAAGCGTTGAAAAGTCAGTTGCGTGTGGCAGGAAACCCCGACCGCACCCTGGCCAATATCATCCGTTATATGGATGAAAATCACGCTTCCCCATTCCACTACTTACTGGAAAACCATCCCCATTATGGAATTGATGAAATTCTCGAACGCGTAAGGGTAGACCGGAAAAAGAACAGTGATATGATAGAAATATCCTATTACCTCGATGATCCCGGAATCGTCTTCCACACAGTGGATTTACTGGGAGAGGTATATCTGAAACGCTACGGAGAACTCCGCTACAATGAAACATCCAGCAGTGTGGATTACTTTCAGTCGCAGCTGGATGTGGTCATGGCCAGCCTGAACGATTCAGAGGAGAAGTTAAAGGAATTCATTTCCAAAAACAGGATCATGAATTATTATGAGCAGGGCAAAAGCCTTGATCTTTACAGGAAGGAAGTGGAAGCTGAGCAGAGCAATGCCGTCCAGATTGCCATGGGCGCAGAGGCCAGTCTCATCAAGTTGGAAGAACGCCTGGCCCAGAACCTGGGCAGATCGGATGTTCTTGACAGCATCTCCCTCTATAGGAACAATGTGTCACAACTGAGGGTAAGACTTAACACACTCGTGGAAAGCGACCCCGGGCAGTCTGCCCTCTTAAAAGAAGAGATACACCGGATCAATGAGAAGGTGAATGAAAAAATAAACAGATTGTACAGGCAGGATTTCAGTGTGGATGGTGTCCCCATGAACAACCTACTCCTGGAGTGGCTAAACCTGTATATTGAAAAAGAAAAACAGATGACTGCCTCGGAAATCAGCCTAAAGGCACTCAAAAACATTGATCAGCGCATAGATGGTTTTGCCCCCTTGGGAGCTGAGCTTAACAGGCTCGAGCGGGAAGTCCATATCCATGAAAATGAATACCTGGCCATCATCCACGGGCTGAACCAAGCCCGGATCCAGAAGGAGAACATCAAGCTCTCCCAATCCCAGGTGGTGGTGGACCCCCCGTTTTTCCCGACCAATCCACGGACTTCAAAAAGAAAAATCCTCGTTGCCGCAAGCTTCTTTTTCGGGAACATTCTGGTCCTGGCGTTTCTGACTGTCAAGTTGATCACAGACTATTCTCTCAGAGAGCCAAAGCGGGCCATGGAAATCACAGGACTGAATATGGCCGGTGCATTTCCCGCTGCCGGCAAGAGAACCGACAATCCCGGCCTGGAAGCTACCGTCTTTGAATACTGGCTGAATGAGCTTAACTTAAGGATGAGTACCGTAAATAAGGAGGGGCCATTTCTGATTGGGTTGTTGCTGAAGGAGGAAAAACAGGCAAACTTGCAACTAGTACAGGGTATTCTGGGCTTTTTGGCCCGAAAAAAGTACCGGTCAGAGGTGATACATCCAGGCATAATGACAGGAGGACTGACCTATAGCACGGAGATATATCAGGATCCCCACAGTGGACCGGAGTTGGTTTCCTCCTTGGTGCCAAATCCCGGGCAGTTGGATATTGTGTTTGTGCTCCATCCTTATTGGAAGCAGCAGCATATTTCCTTTGAGCTGCTTAAGCAGGCCGACTGGAACCTGATTGTACTTGACTCAGACGCAGTCTGGAAGCCCAGCTGTGTCAAATTCGTAGAAATGATCACCTCCTCCACCGGATCCAAACCCGACCTTTTGTTAAGCAATGTCGACCCCAATTTTATCAAAGAATATACCGGCGTTTAATACGCTGGTTGACCATACCCCTTAAGCTGGAGCCGTGGAAGTCCTTAGATCCTCCCAAAGCCTGAAATATATCTCCGTTGCATCCGTTTTGGCGGTTCTTCTGGGATATGGAATCTTTAAGTTTGAGATTCTTATCGTGTTGTTTTTGTTGGGATTGGTGGTGTTGTTTTTCCTCGGCAGAACTATTTACCTGAATCCCATGCTGGGAATCTATCTCACATTGGTCTTTTCATTTTTTACAAATGGCATCACAAGGTATATCGATCTTCCCCTGGGATTGGGTGTGGATTTCTTGCTCTTGGTCTCCATCCTGATCGCCTTTTTCAGTAAGGAGAAGCCTAACACGCCCCAGCTCAACTCGAGCCTGTTTTGGGTCAGTGCCATCTGGCTGGTATTTACCATACTGGAAATCTTCAACCCTGAAGCAAGGAGTAAGGAGGCCTGGTTTTATGCGGTCAGAGCTGTCTCTTTCTACCAAATCCTCATGGTATTCTTCCTCCTGCTCTATCTTAAGGAAAGAAAACAGGTCTATCATTTTACATATTTGACCCTGGTCTGCTGTATTCTTGCATCCATTTGGGGGTTTAAGCAGATTTTTCTGGGCCTGGATGAATGGGAGATTAATTGGCTGGCCTCAGGTCCGGTCCGTACACACGTGCTGTTTGGCGTACTAAGGGCATTTTCATTTCTTTCGGATTCGGGACAGTTTGGGGCTACTATGGGATATGGAGCTATGGTGGCATTCCTACTGGCATTGGGCCCCTTTGCCTGGAGGAAAAAGGCACTCCTTGTTGGGACAGGCCTGATCTGTCTTTATGCGATGGCACTCAGTGGTACCCGGGGTGCATTCTTTGTACTGGTGGGGGCCGCGTTGGCCTATCTGATCTCAACCAAAAATGTGAAAAGTATTTTGATTGGCGGAGTTTTCCTGTTCGGCTTGTTTTTCTTCCTGAAGTACACCACCATCGGCAATGAAAACTACCAGCTGCGCAGGATGCGGACTGCCCTGGATCCTGAAGATGCCTCTTTTCAGGTAAGGCTGGAAAACCAACGGAAATTCCGACAATACCTTTCCACAAGGCCGCTGGGAGGGGGTATCGGTACATCTGGCTCTTGGGGCAAGCGGTTCTCTCCCAATACCTTTCTGGCGGACACTCCCAATGACAGCTGGTATGTGAGAATATGGGCAGAAACAGGGGTAATCGGATTATCCCTCCATGTGCTCATTGTACTGTTTATTCTCTATAAGGGATTTGCGGTGATTTTCACCTTACAGGATCCCGTATTAAAGCAATACATGATGGCACTGAATTCCGGGTTTGCCGGAATAGTACTGGCAGCCTATGGTAATCCGATTCTCGGACAGTTTCCGTTGAATATTATCCTCTATTTTACCTGGGCGGCAATATACTTGGTAAGCAGTTGGGACAAGCCCAGACCTCCCGAAACCACACATAAAACTTCTCCCTGACCAGCTCAGATCAGGCCGAAATACCATCAGCCCGTTTTGCTCTTTCCCAAGTAGCAGGCTGTGCATCCCTAAGCCATCTTTCAAATCCCAGCAAGGCGCAATAGTTCATGATGCAAAAATAATAGGGGATAAAAAAAGCCCTGAACGGAGCAGGCTTTTCCCTCCATGCATGCCCCAGCAGGGCGAGTCCATAGAAGCAGTATTGCAGCCCTAGTAGGATTACCCAGAAAGCCCCTTCCCTGTAGATCACCAGTAAATGGTTCAAAACAAGTAAAACAACCAACACAAAAGGAATAACCGCCCATCGGAGCACCCGGTGACTTATATACTGAAAGGTCAGCATGGGATTGTGGAAAGGATTGATTGCTTTGGGCAAACGGAAAATACTCTGCCACCCTCCGGCTGCAATTCTGATTTTGCGTTTGGTTTCTTCCGCTACATTGGCACTGGCGTATTCAGAAGCTCTGGCCTCAGGCACATACTTTACCTTATAGCCGGCCTCGGCAATCTTCATGGAAAGCATAAAATCATCCAGGACAGTATTGTCAGGCAGGTATTGAAACAGACTTTTTCTACAACTCATGAGTTCGCCGGCAGCCCCCACCAGTGAATACAGGAAGCTATCATATTTTTTCAGAAACGACTCGTACTGCCAGTACATCCCCTCCCCTCCACTACTTGCTTCAGCTCCAGCCGTGGAAATGATGGATTTCTCTCCAGACACCGCCCCTACAGTGCCATCCTGATAGGGAAGTACAAGCATGGCAATAGCCTCGGGGTTGAGAACAGTATTTGCATCACAAAACACCAGAATTTCGCCTGAGGCTTCTGCTACCGCCCTTTTCATGGCGGCCAGCTTCCCTCGGCGCTCTGGGGAATACATGGTCTTGACTTCCTTAAATTCCAGCGGAATCTTCTCGGAACCGTCACTACTTCCGTCACAAATGCAGATGATTTCCAGTTTTTCCCGGGGATAGGACAGATCCAGTGTGTTCCGGAGTTTATCTCGCAAAGCTTCACCTTCGTTGAAACATGGAATGATCAGGGAAACCGTGGGACAATATCCCCCTCCATAGGTGATTTTTGCTCTGCCCGTAAGCTTGACCAGAAGGTATATCACAGCCCCATATCCGATGTATGCATAAAAGCAAAGAGCCAATAAAACTATAAACAGGATTTCCATTAGTTAACTTCTAGCGGTTCAGTTCTGCATAACCGGTATAGGATATTTCCCAGAAATCAGCCACTCTATGCTCCCATGAATTGTCCTTGCTGGCGTTGTATCTCTCTTCGTGTTTTGATTCATCATTGGAAAGAATCGCTTCATCTATCAGCCGCAGAAACTGGTCATGGTCATCTGCAAGATAAATATGTTCGCGGAAATCAGCGATATCCGGCGAAAAATTCGTTGTCACCACAGCCATCCCTGCAGCAAGGTATTCGTTGATTTTCAGGGGATAGATACTCCTGGTGAAGTCATTGCGGAGAAATGGGATGATTGCACAGTCAAAGCACCGAAGGTAGGCAGGCAATTCTGCCAGTTTTTTAGGACCGGTAAACACGAGGTTGGGAATATCATCCAGCTTGATGTCTGTATGGATCTTATCTTCCCGGGGGCCAATTAGCACCAAGGTTTTATCCGGGTGGGCTTCTGCAATTTTCTTTAGTAGCTCATAGTCTATCCGCTGGCAGATATTCCCGGTATACCCTATAATTGGCGTTTCGATAGATGCCAGCTCCACGGGAACTTCCCCTTTGGTTTGCCAGGTGGACCTGAAGAGTTCCGTATCCCCACCATTGGGAAATAGACGGACGGTTTTGCCGGAGGTTTGGCTTAGATCTTTACAGAGGTTCTGCGAGGTGGCTATGGACAGATCATAGTTACGGATAGCTTCCACTTCCCGGTACGACCCGTGTTTACGAGTATAGGCATTGATTGCGCCAATGGCATCCCTGGATTGATAGATGGCCAATACAGGATCCAGATACCGCTTAAAATCAGCCAGGTAAGTCGGGTTAAAGGAATTGAGAAAAATAAATGAGCCCACTCCGTCTTCTGCCAGCGTCTTGCGCACGGATCTGGCCATGATCCGGTTATTCGCCGAGGACAACAGCCCATATAGTTTCCCTTTCTTCAGCCAGTTTACAGGAAAAACCAGCCTGGGCGTGATTATTTTCACCGAACCATCCTGTGCCTCCATCACCTTATTCGACTGGGATTTTCCGGTCAGCAGTGCCTTTTCCCGGCTTTTTATTGCCGGTAAGCGGCGACCTCTCGCCCATTCCGCAAGGGTGTAGGGATAGTCAACATAATAAACCACAGTATGCTTGCCGAACTCCTTTGCCAGGGACCAGGATGCAGAAGATATCGGCGAGTCCCATCTCGACATCGAAATGATCACTATAGGAAGTTTCCTGAATGCTTCAGGTCCAAGTAGCTTCTTCATGGGTTCAGTAATTGATTGTTAATGGGCAGACACCATCCCGTGAGGATGGAAAGTGGACCTTTGGAATGCTCCCCTTCCCGCTGTGTGACGATTGTGGCATAGGGGCATTCATGGGGAATTTTCTTTGAGATCGGGAAAATCATTCTTACGCTCGCTCCACACTTGGTCAAAACTCAGGTACTTGTCGTGCGCTGTCACCAGAAAATCCGACTTGGCAGCTTTGAAACCGAACAGTGAAAGTACCTGTAAGCCTGCAAACACCGGGATAAAAGGCACCGCTTTCCAGATTTTCGCGGGCGTATCCGAATACACTAAAGCGAGGAACCAATTGAGTAACATCAGGAATATGACAGCAAGTGAAACACCCAGGATCAGCGGATGGAAGAGCAGACCATAGCTCAGGGTAAGCAGGGTTCCTCCTGCCAGGAAAATCAACGGAGGAGTGGAAGTCATGACCGCAAAGTATATCCCATTCCATTCCAGTTTCGTAATCTTTTCCAACAGCAGGATCCGGATGTCTTTAAGATGGTCGAAATAGGATTTGAGCCACCGCGTCCTTTGCTTTTGCACTTGCTCTCCGGAGCTGGATTTCTCGTCAAAAATCAATGCGGACTTCTGATAAGCGATCCGATGCCCCTTGCTTACCAGCTGGTTTTGAAGCATCTTGTCCTCTGCCAATACCACCTTTCCACTCTGCAACTCAAAGCCTGCCAGGTACTCTTCAAACAGCCGTGCTTCGATGAGCATACCTGATCCGGCTATCGTAGCAGAGGACCCCAGCCGGTCCGGCAGTTCCTTATGGATGAAATTATAGTAGATTTCCCCCAGTGCATCCAGACAAGCCAGCGTGGTATCCAGATTTTTGGCAGTTCGTCTTCCCTGCACGGCTAGTTTGCCCGCGCTAAATGACCCTGAAAGATATCCCAGGCAATCAGGATGCAGCAGATTGTCCGGATCCAATACCAGAACTGCATCATGGAATCTTACCCGTCTGTCCATTCCTGCCTTAAGGGAGGCCAGTTTAGAGTTCAACGGTCTCTCAGGGTATACTACTGTAAGTCTGGGATCATGTGCGATATCCGGTCTGGGTGGGCAGCGGTCAGCGACCAGATAAATATGAAAGAGGTGATGGTTTTGGGCAAGCAGGGATTCTACCAAGGGAAGGGCAATTTCCAGATCCTTGTATGCGGTAATCATGCAGGCAATATCCACTTGGCTTCCGTCCGTCCGATTATCCTTCGGTCCGGTGCGGACAAGCAAACGGCTGACCAGCACAGAAATAGTAACAAAGGAAACATAGAACAAGAGCAGCACGGCAACAATAAAAAATACGTAATCGATCAGGATCATGATTTGAAGATTATGGTAATACTGTTCATGGACAAACCGCTAAAATTACCCTGGGTGAAACATCTGATTTCCCCCGTGATGCTGAAATAGGGGTGAACTTTAGCCTTCATCAGGCAAAAGAAAAAACCCTTGTAAACAAATTTACCTATAAAGCCTTCTGGAATACACCAGAAGATGTGTTTTTTTAATAATTTCCGACTGGAATCATCTCTCTGTCCCGTGTCTTTAAAACCTACTTTTCCATTAGTTTCCATTATAACTGTTAATTTCAACCAAACAAAGCTCACGGGAGAACTTTTGCTTTCGCTGGAGAAAATAAGCTATCCCAATACGGAGGTAATTGTGGTGGATAATGGTTCTGCTACAAGGGACTTTGAGGACCTTGCAGCACAGTTTCCCCACATCCTAATGATCAGAAGCGAGGAGAATCTGGGTTTTGCCGGAGGAAACAACCTGGGGATCAAAGCAGCAAAAGGAAAGTATCTGATGCTGCTCAACAACGATACCGAAGTGACGGAGGATTTCCTGGGGCCTTTGGTCACGCTATTCGAACAATCCCCGGGAATCGGTGCGGCGTCCCCAAAGATAAAATATTACCACAGTCCCGATCAAAACACCATCCAGTGGGGAGGTTCGGACGGGGTGAGTCAGCTGACCGTAAGAGGTTCGGTGCGGGGTGGTGAAGAAGAAGACACCGGACAGTGTGATGATGTGATACAAACCCAGCTTGTCCATGGTGCAGCGATGATGGTTCCGATTGAAGTGGTACAGACTGCCGGGCTGATGCCGGATATTTACTTTCTCTACTACGAAGAGCATGATTGGATAGAGATGATCAAACGTGCCGGATATAGTATATACTATGTGGGTACCTCCACGGTATACCACAAGGAATCCATGTCGGTGGGTGCCTTTAGCCCGATGAAAGTATATTATATGTATAGGGGAAGGTTGATCTTCACCCGGAGAAACAGGCACGGGATCAACCGCCTGGCCAGCCTCCTCTTTTTTGCTTTCTTTGCCTTTCCCAAAAATCTGCTCCAGTATATACTACGTGGGGAGTGGAAACTGGCCAACGCATTTTTGGCTGCCTGTGCCTGGAACCTGCGTCACCGCTCTGTCGCCGGCCACCCTGCTCTGGGAAAAGACAACCGGGGTAATAATGTAATACAAGGGGCCAGTAAGCCCACAATCAGGGAATTTTAACAGGACCTCACGATGCTACGAACAATCTATGGAAAATACCTCGCCAAACGAACCCAGTTGGAAAGTAAAGGGGAACCTGCTGGGATCGGACATATGATACTACACTCCCTCTCCGGGGTAACTCAGCTGGTCCTGGGCCGATTGTATTTCAGCAGAAATGCCACGCGGGGAAAACTGGTGATGGTCAAAGGCCGGCCTCTCCTGCAAAACCACGGGGCTATTGTGCTGGGAGATCAGGTAAAGATCTGGTCCGTGATCCAGCGTTCCAAGATTTTTGTCAAACGAAACGCTTCCCTGCAGATAGGGAGCCATACATTTATCAACGGGGTACACCTATCCGTGAGCGAATCGGTGAGCATCGGTGAGCACGTTGACATCGGCCCTTACACCGTGATCATCGATGACGATTTCCATCCTGTAGGCTCACAGGAGGACGTGCTGCGCAAGCCTATTGTCATAGAAGACCACGTATGGATCACGATGAACTGCATGATTATGAAGGGCGTGCGCATAGGAAAAGGAGCTGTGGTGGCAGCGGGTGCGGTAGTCACCAAAGACGTGCCTCCCTACACGCTCGTAGGGGGTGTTCCTGCCAAAGTGATCAAGGAGTTAAAATAAAGATCAGCATACCGGAAAATTACCAGCATTTAACAGGAAACGATGAGAATAGGGATAGAAGCACAGCGGATCTTCAGGAAAAACAAGCACGGGATGGACATAGTCGCTGTACAACTGATCAAAAACCTTCAACGCATCGACCATAAGAACCAGTATTTCATTTTTGTAAACCCGGATGAAGACACAGGGGCAGTAACCGAAACCAAGAACTTCAAGGTCATTCCCCTCCGTAAGAGCCCTTATCCGCTCTGGGAACAATACTACCTCCCAAAAGCCGCCCGGGAATATAAACTCGACGTGCTTCACTGTACCAGCAACACCGCACCGCTACGGCTTAAGGTCCCGCTGGTCCTGACCTTGCATGATATCATCTATCTGGAACAGGTCCAACTGAAGCTAGGCACCTGGTACCAGAGATTTGGCAATCTTTACAGGAGGTGGGTAGTCCCGAGAATAGTAAATCACTGCCATACCATCTATACGGTCTCCCCCTATGAGAAAGAGCTGATAGACAAGCATTTTGGCTTTTCTGCGGGAAAAGTCAAGGTAATCCACAATGGAGTGGCATCCCATTTCAAACCTTATCCCATCTCAGCTGTCAACGCAATCAAAAGCAAGTACCGCCTTCCTGAGAGGTATATCTTGTTTCTCGGCAATTCGGATCCCAAAAAGAACATGGGGGGAATGCTTCAGGCGTTGCTGATCCTGGACCAATCCCAGAAACTATCCTTCGGGGTCGTGATACCTGATCTGGAGGAAGAGCACTTAATGGGTATACTGAGGGACATGGACGCCTTGTCACTGCGGGACAAAATCCATCTCCCTGGATATGTTCCCAACGGGGAGCTACCCTACTTCTACTGTGGTGCACAGGTATTTGTTTACCCTTCCTTACGGGAGAGCTTTGGGTTGCCCATCCTGGAGGCAATGGCATGTGGCTGCCCGGTAATCACCTCCAACACCTCTTCTATGCCGGGAGTGGCCGGAGGTGCAGCCCTGCTGGTAAACCCTAAGAAGCCCGTGGCCATCAGTGAGGCAATTTTCCGGGTGATCATGGAAAAAAACCTGAGGGAAGAGTTGATCGAAAAAGGAACAGAACGGTCCACCCACTTCAGTTTTCTGAAAGGTGCCAAATCAGTCCTTGATACCTATCAGTCTATAAAAAGGAAACGACCATGACACCCAAAAACTATTGGCTGACAAGTGGGTTCTTCACCATGATGCACCGGGCAGTGGATTTTTTTGTCGGATTTTTGGGCTTTATGATCCTGGTAAGGATGTATTCCCCGGAATCGTTCGGGGTATGGGTCTTGTTTATTACGATGGTGACAATCCTGGAAATGTCCAGAACAGGTTTTCTGCAGAATGGACTGATCAAGTTCCTGATGGCCGACGAAGGGGAGCCTGGGAAAATACAGATGAGTTCGCTCCAGCAGAACTTGGTGCTGACACTGGGGTTGATGCTTGGCCTATACCTATCCGCCCCCTATGCCGAAGTGGTATTTGCTGCACCTGGACTTGCCATGTTGCTGCGGATACATTGCCTTTTTCTTCCGGTCTTGATCTTTCATACGCATAATCTGATCCTGATGCAGGCTAAGTTTAACTTCAAAGCCTACTTCTATGCCGGGATCAGCAAGACAGTCCCATTTTTCCTATGCATTTCCTTTCTCTATGGCTCCGGTGTGGAATTGAGCCTGGTACAATTGGGGTGGATTTACAATTTTTGTTTTGTGATTGCACTGATTTCCTCCCAGATCCAAGTCCGAAAGTACTTCGCGTTGATCTGGGGATGGCATAAGAAGTGGTCCTCCAAGCTGTTTCACTTTGGGGTCTATGTTTTCGGCACCAACCTGCTGTCCATACTCTCCTCCAGTATGGACAAGTTCCTGCTTGGTGCACTGCTCTCACCTGTAGAAGTAGCGATGGCCAACAGTGCCGGCAGAGTGACCAACCTTCTGGATATCCCCATCAATTCGATTTCCTCCATCTCCTTCCCCAAAGCCTCGGATGCCCACGAGCGCAGTCAATCCGGTGAAGTGGCACAGATCTATGAGATGACCCTAGCTGCCATGCTCAGCTTTAGTTTTGCCTACTTGGCAGTTGTTCTGCTTTTTGGTGAAGCCATCATCCTATTGGTGGCGGGCCCAGCTTATCTTGCGGCAGTCCCTTACCTACAGGTAATCTCACTGATCGCTCTGCTCCGTCCGCTGGATAGACAATCGGGGGTGTTTCTGGACGCCATAGGAAAACCTTCTTACAATATGGTTCTGGTTTTCGGAACCATGGTGTCCGGAGTACTGCTTTCCTGGTTTTTTATTGGCAGGTATGGCTTGGTGGGAGCAGCCTACGGGATGATCCTGGCACTGGGCATCACCGCAGTGATCAAAGTATTCCTATTGGGAAGGTTTCTCACCATCAGCTATCCCAAAATCCTCATGCAGGCACTGAGCAACTATCCCAAAGTAATCAAATTGGCATGGACCAGGGTGAAAAGGTAACGGTAAACAGGCAATAGCCACAGTTAACTTAGGTCGACTCTTTCTCATTTGCCCGTTCGGATTTTTGCCAGGTCACCGGCTGTTTCCCCTTCTTCCATCGCACAAATCCGAGCAGGGCACAATAGTTCATGATATAGAAATAATAGGGCACGAAAAAAAACGGGATGGGGACAGGCTTCTCCCTCATCCAGTGTCCTATCAAGGCCTGCCCGTAGAAGCCATATTGCATCGCGAGGCAAAGCTTCCAGACCAGATCATCGTCAGTGAAAACCAGGATATGGTTTAGCAGGAAAAGCACCAGCAGCAGAAAAGGCACCACCGTCCAGCGCAACACCCGATGGCTCACATATTGGAAAGTGAGTACGAAATCATGAAAAGGATTAATGGCCAGCTTAAGGCGGGACACACTCTGCCAGCCCCCTGCCGCTATTCTGATCTTTCGCTTCATCTCTTCCTTGACCGAGGAGCTGCTGTATTCCGATGCCTGGGCCTTCGGGACATACTTCACCCGGTAGCGTTTTTCCGCCACCCGCATGGTGAGCATAAAGTCATCCAAAATCGTGTCATCAGGCAGCTCTTCGAAGAGCTCTTTTCTAAAACTCATCAATCCTCCATCACCTCCTACCAGGGAATAGAAGTAGCTGTCATACTTTTTCAGGAATGACTCATATTTCCAGTAAGCCCCCTCCCCTTTGCTGTTGGCCCCGCTAAACTCCGGCGTGATAATCCGCTTCTCACCAGTCACAGCTCCCACCATGGTATCCCCATAGGGAGCCATAAGCTCCAAAAGCGCATCCCTGCCCAAGATCGTATTGGCATCACAGAAAGCAAGAATATCCCCGGTTGCTACAGAAGCCGCCTTTTTCATCGCCGCAAACTTTCCTCCCCGCTGCCCAACAGTGATTGTCCTTATTCCCTCAAAATCCAATGGGATGCGCTCCGATCCGTCGTCAGACCCATCACTTACGCATATGATCTCCAGTTGCCCGACAGGATACACGAGTTCCAGGGTATTTTCCAGTTTAGCCCTCAGCCCTGCCTTTTCATTATAGAAAGGGATGATCAGGGAAACCCGGGGATAGGAAGCCAGGTGATAGGTGACGGTGTCCCGCCGGCTAAATTTCACCAAAAGAAAAATCAGCACGCCGTATCCGAGATACGAATAGAAAATCAGTACGGCGCAAAGCAGAAAAATCAATTCAATGTTACCCAATTGCAGAGATCCTTTTATAGTTGGCAAAAGTAAGGTCAAAACCCTCTACGGAGAGCCCCATCCCATATCTACTCCTAAAGTAGTCAATAGCTGACAATTGTAATTTGAATTTGTCACATTTCGAAAAGATAATGAGCTAAATTTAAGCCTAACTAGGGCTTGCTGAAAAAGTCTCAGCTGTACCAGCTTCAAGGCGTCCGAATGATGATGTATGCTTATTCTTCGAATGAGGGAAACGTAGAAGATGGTGGGACTGAGGCTAGCTCAAAAAAATACTGTTTTTGGATTTTCCTGTGCATGGATAAGGAGCAATTGTGGTCAAAAAGCTTGCACTTGCTGAAAAACAGCTTGCCTTAAAAATGGTCTGATAATTCCAAACTATGGCTTCCAATCTCTTTACTGGCGTTTTTCAGCAGGCCCTGACTAAAAAAACTCCACCTGCAGAACAGCAAGCCCACGGTCAGCTGCCATGCACTGCTGTCTTATGCCGTTTCCCAAGGATGTCATGGCCCAGCCCGAATGACTTACTCCTGCTATCCGGGAATGATAAATAACAAAAAAGACTCGCCCAACTGGAAAAAATCCAGGTTACTCCCACTTTACCGTATAGTTTCCGGTAGCTTTATGCTGTATCAGTCTTCCCTCAATGTGCTTAACTTCATGGGTCCTGTTATTGGTCAGAAGGAGGGTATAACTCACCACCCTTTTGACGACTTCATACTCCGTATAGAACTGTGAACTTCCTGAAGGAACAGACACCGTGGTGGTCAATGAGGCAAATTCCGATTCATAGGACTGAATATACTCCGTATATAATCCCTCCCTATCAGAGAAATAGATATTCTCCCCCTGGATCTGGGCAGGAAGCTTGACGTATCGGGCATCATCTTTTAACCATACAAAAGCATCGGATGCCTCACTGGTGAAATAATAGCTATTCCCAACGTCTATTCCTGATAGAGGTGAGATAACTACCTCATTGCCGGACTGGACAGAGAACTGATAGGTGGTCCCTTTTCTCCAGTAGAGTGAATCCCCATCACCTTCCTTTATAGCAAACTGAATCTCCGCAAATTCATACCCTTGGGAAGGCTTCTGTGACACCGTGATTTCCTCCTCCCCTGATGCTGATTCCAGGATTATCTTAAAGCCAAACTGCTCCCCGGTGCTGTTCTCATTCAGGCTTACTTCCAGTAAGTTCTCTTCATTCCGGGTGATGGTAAGCCCCTTATCCCTCCAGATCGCCTCCATCCTTCCCACTCCTTCCAATTGCAACGCCACATTTTCGTTGATCCTTTCATTATCAAGGGAATAGATGTCCCCAACAATTCTTGCATGTCCCGAAAGGTTCTCGACCCTTGCTATATGCCAGACTCCGCTGCTGAACCTGATTAATTCACGTCCACCTTCCCCTTCCATCTCTATAAAATTGGAAGAAGGAAATATTCCAGGGCTATCCGGCTCTTCTGCGCAGGAAAATAAGCAGCTCAAAAACACTAAAAGCGGAAGGGTATAATATCTCATTTTTACAACTTACAAGGGTATAGAAGGAATACAGACTAATACACCAAGAAAAACCTGCTGACTAGGCCCGGTTTCCAGTATATACGGCGTTTTAAACAATGACTTCTTAATGACTTTTCAACTGTCTACGGAAAATTAAAGCAATCGGCTATCATTGGTAGGTATTTGTATCCAGATAATTTTGGTGGATCCGTTCCCGGGGACCACCCTCAATTGGACTAAAAGGTTGTATGACTTTATGGGAATTACACCCAATCCCTCTGGAATTTGAATCCATAGCCTGTCCCTATAATTTGCATTTCACAGCAAGGAAGCCGTTAGTGAATCAGTTGAAAACAGATTAAGGGAGTTGTTGGGGGAATCTTGAGGTATCCAGCGTTGCAATATCAGCTCCTTCATCCAAGGCCCGTCTAATTTCCCCCGCTTTGAATTCCTCAAATTGGTCATAACTTAGGTTGAATAGGCCTTGAAGCTCCACTTTTTCTAAAGCCTCCTCCTTAGATACTCCATTGTCCAGATAAATCCGCTCGAATTGACGATGCAGGATATTCTGAACTTCTTTATAACGAAGAGAGTAAAAATCACCCTCTTTTATTTTGAAATACTTCTTTAATAAACCCACATTGAATTTCTCCCTCTCGGATATGACGTGGTCATCCAAGACAAGATTGATATAGGCAATGAGTAAGTCAAGGAGTTCCTCTTTGATATCCTCCACCCTTTTGATTTGATATCCATCGAGAACACGCTGAATATTCTTCCTATCCAGTTCTTTGGTGGAGACAAGTTTCGCAATCTCCACAATGTAGCTGCTTAAGCCTTCACCAGACAGAATAGTGGCGAATGCCTCGTGCAGTCTTAAATCATTACTCGACAATTCTTTTGGCATAGGTCTGTTGTTCTATGGGTTTAAAAATGGTGCGGTACTTCAGGAATAGGACGTTGCCTGCATAGCGTGACAGCTCTGACTATACGTAAGCCCCAGTACAAGAAACGGGATTTAAAAGTAAAATCCCAACACATTAATACCGTTCTATCAAAACTAAACCATTATCCATCAAGGTCTAAATACTGCTCTACTTGCACATGACAGTCCGGACACACACACCATTTCAACGGTCAGAACCTGTTCCGCCTGGCTGATCACTATCCCTGGATGACGGTTAAGCAATGCGTGAACCAAAGCTCCTGTTCTGTTTTATGTAGGATACGGCCACTGTTTCCTCTGAGGGTGCGGTCTTTACTTCTACCGCATAATGGCTATTTGAGGATAGCAGACTTGTATTTTTGACCCACAGGTAAAACCGTCTCTTTGATCTTGACACATTTAGGCCCAATGGAAGTGAGTTTATCCAGACGTACGATATAAGATCTGTGGATACGCACAAACCCTTCGTCTATGGCTTCCACCATAGAGTGCATGGTCATACGTATAATTACCGGTTTTCTGTCCTCCAAAAAAACTTTCAGGTAATCCCCCATACCCCTAATGTATAACACATCAGAAAGATTGATTCTTTCCGTTGAGAGGCCGGATTTCAAGGTTAAAATAGAATCAGAAGCACGGGGCTCCTCCATGTTGCCCAAATAAAGACGCCGTGCCTTGACCACCGCGTGGCTAAACCGCTCAAAGCCGAACGGTTTGAGCAGGTAATCCACAGCATGCATATCGAACCCTTCCAACGCAAACTCCCTATGGGCGGTGGTGAATATCAACAACCTGTCCTTTCCCCATAACCTGTAAAACTCGATTCCGGAAATCAACGGCATATGGATATCCAAAAAAACGAGATCCACTTTCTCTTCTTCCAAGTACTTTTTGGCTTGCAAGATCCCCGTGAAAACCGCTTTAATCTCCACAAGATGGGGGACCTTTTCGGCGTAATGTTTTAGGATCTCTAGAGAGATTGGTTCATCATCCAAAGCAATAGCCCTTAGTTTCATTGGCTTAGAACTTGTTTTTCGATGGCCATGACATGTTTCGGTTTATAGGGACACATCATGGCATCCATAGAATTGCCATTTATTCCTCCATGAGGTGGATGCGTCATGTCCGGTATCATAGATTAAGCATCAGATTTGTTTGGTAGTGCCCGCCCTTCCCTATACCTGCTTTCAATTCAAACTGACCTGGATAAATCAGCTGAAGTCTTGTCAACGTATTACGCATGCCCACACCACTCACTTCAAATTGCTGTAACGGTGAATTTACAATATCATTCGTGATATGCATACTAAGTCTATTGGATTCTACAGTAATGAGTATGTCTATTTTGGAGATCTTATCGGGATTTACGCCATACTTATACGCATTCTCTATAAACGGGAGAAGAAGCAATGGAGCTATCTGAAGGTCACGGGAAGCTCCATGTACTGCATAGGAGACCTGGGTAGAATCGCTGATGCGCAGGGATTGAAGCCGGATATAATGATCTACATAGTTCAGTTCGGTGCTCAGTTTCACCAAGTCTTTACTTGCTTCTGTGACCACATACCGCATCATTCCTGAGATTCTAAGGATACTTTCCCCGGTCTTTGAAGCACCTTCCCTAATAGCCAGGCCATAGATCGCATTCAGGGTATTGAACAACAGATGCGGGTTGATCTGGTTTTTAAGGCTTGAAATGGTTGCCATTGATTTTGCCTGCTCCACCAGTTGCCACTGCTCCCGTATCCGGAGTAAGACCGAAAAGAGGATCACAATGGTAAAAAGTAAAATCAGGTGGTGGATAGAACCTACAAAATCCATGAACTCAGACGCTGGAAACTCCGAAAACCGATGTGGCCCTCTTGGGATCATATTTTCAAAGCCCTCAGCTGATAAGTGGGGATGCCGGAGAGAGAGGCCGGGGAGCACTACAATAAGCAATAAGGCTAGAGTAATCAGAAGGGCATAAGTACCATATCTCCTTTGAAGGAAAATTTTCGGTATCAAAAGGTAATAGTTCAAATAGAAAAATGCCAGCATCAGGGTGTTTGACAACACATCCCTTATCGTAGGGATATCAATATGAAATCTAGGATAGCCTGCAGGCTGGGGAGCAAACAGGACAGGGAGGACAACAAAACTGACCCCCACTATACAATGCAGCAGGATTAAGGTAGTTCTATTCATTTACTTTCCTGGTCATTTACTATCATTCAAGCTTTTGACTGGACATCCAATACTACCACAAGGAGAATTCCTTCTGTGGTTAGGCATTCCATTTCCAACTCATCCTCATCAGAGGACCATAAAACATCCCCAGCATCCAACAACCTGTTCTGATACTCAAACGCCCCCGACAAAACCATCCCCAGCGATGGCCCTGAGGTAAGCAGCCTCCCGTCTTCCCTGCCTTTGAATTTACCGAAAAACACCCTTCCTTGGTGGATTATATTAGCGGGAAATGTGGCATGAAGGATTTTCTGAAGGTCCAGGCCGGTGTATTCACAATCGAATGGCAGGAGCATACTCTCCACAAAATGCGAAGCCTCCCACTGGATATGAAGTAGATGGACAATGCTATCAGAATAGCAGTTTGCCACCGGAATCATCAAACCGGAAGGAGCAAACTTAACCATGATCTCCCCTACTTCCACAGGGTCTCTTCCACCGCATAGAACTTTGCCTACCACAGGTAAAAACAGGTGGATACTGTTTCGGGAGCTTACCATCTCCATTTCCTTTCCGGGGAGGATACATATTTCCCTGATAGCTATTCGGATATCATTTTCCCCACAGTAAAGCTCCCTCTCTCTTTGGACAGCAAGGTGACTGGAACTTACTGAAGACCTACTGCCTTGCAACAGGCGGTAGGTATTGGTCTGTATCATGGCGTAACTACAATGGAATGGGTGAGCGCATACCCAGCTGACACAGAACCTGAAATATTTGCCAGCTCATTAGAGAATCCATCTCTGAATATTCCGTCCTGGGCATTATAAGTATACCCGCCCATACCTTTTGTATAGCCGGAAGCCGTGGTATTGACCAGGACTTTTGCACTGGTTCCCCCTTCAGGGAATGCGATCTGGGTCACCAGCAAGGATTTACCGGAACTGTCGAAAATATGTACATGGATATGTGTAGCCCGTCCATTATACCAACCCGGAAAAATGGAGGTAAAGGCCACTTTTCCATTGGGGTCGGTGAGCTGACGCCCACGTAGAAAGGACACAGTGGTATACCCTCCATACTCTGAGTAATTCCCATCCTTATCACAGTGCCAGATATCTACATTTGCTCCCTCCAAGGGAAGACAACCTTCGGATTTGTTGAGCACTGTGATTTCGATATCCAGCAATACACCCGTCCTATCTGCCCTGATATCCTCCCGCAACAAGGCGCCCGGGTTTTTGGTAGGGTATGGACCGGCAGTTTCCTGATTAGTGGAAATACAATTGGCAGCAGTCTCTGCAGAACCTGTACCATCCGTTTCACTTCCGCTGGACGGCGTCTCATCTGTAGTGCAACCCAGCAAAGCAGGAAAGACAAATGTCCCCATTCCCAGCCTTTTCAAGAACGTTCTTTTTTCCATAATTTTCAGTATTTATTAGGATTACTGTGTAAATGAACGGAAAAGAGAATTTCAAAATCAGACCTCCGAGGTGGTGATAGATGAATGCTTACCAATTTGCGACAAACAACTGTGGATTAACAAATATTTAGGGACTCCAAGATTAGATCCCCCTGCAACCCGTCAAGAAGGTGGGGCTCACAGTGCCTCACGCCATGCGGGAAAACCACATCCTGAGTACATTGGATAATATAAAAAAACCAGGCAAAACCATCATGGCTTTTTGTCTGCATCCGGTCGAATCCTCTTTAGGGATAAAGTAAATATTTTAGCCTCATTTCCTTATAGGCCGAAAGCTCGGGTTCCCACCCAGCCCGGATGACTTCAATCGGGACATCGTCTATGATTTGCTGTCTGAAATCCCCACGGCCGATCTGTATTTCGATACTGTTCATCTGATTGCTAAACTTAGACTCAAAAAATCTCTCCTTTTCCGGACTGGCTTTGTAGAGTTCCCTTATCCATTCAAAATTGATTTGTCCACTTCTTCTTAAAAGCTCTGTATCGTACTCCCTCAAATCGATTCCATAGCATACTTCGTCCATGAAAATCGGGGTTTCGGCCATGCCTTTGATGCCGGTTGGTGTAAAGCTGAATTCATAAATATCCTTGTAAGCAGGACTGCCCAACACCGTGAAAGGAAAATAAGTACCCCGGCCATGGTTGATGTAGGTTCCCTCAAACATACAGAGACTGGGGTACAGTAACACCGATTGGGCGGTGTTCAGGTTTGGGGATGGAGCCACAGGCAACACATAGGGCATGTCATGCGCATAGTTTGCCACTGGAATAACTTTGATAGTTGCCTTGACTTTACCTTTCAGCCAGCCTTCCCCATTCGCCATCATGGCAAACTCACCCACGGTAAGCCCATGGGACATCGGAAGTGGAAACATCCCGATACCTGATTTATATTTCATGTCCAGCACCGGGCCGTCTATCAAATACCCGTTTGGGTTTGGTCTGTCCAAAATCAGTAAAGTCTTGCCATGTTCCTCGCAGGCTTCCATCAAGCGGGCCAAGGCATTGATGTTTGTATAAAAGCGCACACCCACATCCTGAAGATCATAGATCAAAATATCCACATCAGCCAAGTCCTCTCTGCTTGGCTTGTTCTTTTTGCCATACAGCGAGATGATAGGGATTCCCGTACTCACATCTTTATCATCAACTACTTTTGCACCCGCACTCGCATTACCACGGAATCCATGCTCCGGACCAAATACCTTGACAATAGTCACCCCCAATCTTTGTAAACTGTCCACCAGATGGGTTTTGCCTATGACCGATGTCTGATTGGCCAGCACGGCCACCCGTTTCCCCTCCAACAATGGCAGGTACAAGTCCGTTTGCTCAGCACCTGTTTTTATTTCCTGGCTGGATTCTTCGTTTTGGCGGGCCGGAAGTCCTGTGGTACAAAAGCAGAAAAGTATGCTCAGTGCCAAAAGTAACGGTTGTTTCATCTGTTTATAATTTGTTTTTTAGCGGTCATTACCTGTCCCGATAAGTCGGGATAGCCTGTCCCGAACTCGGTTCGGGAGAATCTCGCATAGCTGATAATCATCCCAGTGTGTATCGCTTGCGCCATGCTCGATTTCATAGGCTTATGATTGATTTTTTAAGGCCACTACCTGTCCCGGTTTTAATTGGGGTAATGCCAGGAATAATCCTCCCACTCCCAAAACCAGATCTGGACAACTCCTGTGAAACCATTTCCCCAGGTCACTTCATATCTTCAGGGAATGCAGGTTTCAAGTTATCCAAAAATACGTCATGGCAAAGACTGAAGCAATCCCATTTTTTTGCCGTGATCCGAAGTGGTTGGTGGGGACACCGACCGCTGTTACGGAAATAGGCCAACCCCAAAGGGGTTGCAGATATCCTGACAGCGGGTTTTAACCCGTAAAAAAAAGAGAACAGGCCATTGCCTCCTACGCAGGATCGTCTTTCGGAGCCGGCAAGCTGTCGTAGGAGGATGGAAGCGGGGATGGGGACACAGAGTAGCACGGAGCGTTGAGAAGAGAAAGGTTAAAAGTTGACCGGGGGTCATTATGACTGCAGGGAGAAATCTCTGCCGTGAGGAGGCGAAAGCCCGAAGGTCGAAGCTGAAAGGCATACCGCTGTTAGGGGCATTTCGGCGCGTGAAGGTTAAGGGTTAACTGGATATTCCAGCTACTCAACTGCTCCCAAGCACCAGAGTTAAGGGTGAAGGGATTTTTTCACCAATCCGTAATTGCCTGTGCTTTCATCTCTGCTCACTGAATACCCCTCCTTGAGCTCCAATCTCCAACCGTCCCCACTGATACTTTCCTCCATGCTCTTTAAAGGAACGGTTACTGAAATTCTGTCCCAATTAGACCCCATCAGTGCCCCATTTTCCACTGTAAGTATTCCCCAGTTATCGGTAACTCTTATCGTAGGATATACTGTACCCTTGTCCTCGATAGGCATAATATTTCCTGGGTCAAATGACACATTCATTCTCTCAAATACCAGTTCAAAATGGGGTTGGGTGATAAATTTATCTTTGTATTCAGCTATCAGCTTTAGTGTTTTTTCTTCCCTTCCTATTTCTTCTGAAATAATCGTGCTACCGCCGTATTGCTTTAAAATCAAGTCAGTGGTTTTCCTTAAGTCATCCGGCAATTGCATATCAAATGCTTTTATAAAATAGTCAGTCAGGTTTGTTTCACCTGTGATCTCCCTGTTCCACCCCCTATTTGTATGATCGAGCAGGTAACCGTAGACAGGTATCGTTTGATAAGCAAATGAGCGGACGAATGTCGGGTTACCCAAAAAAGAATTTATGTGCTGCACAAAGTGTTCGGAAGCTTGCTTTTTGGTTCTGCCACTAATCCGTGAACCCGTGTATTCGGCGATTCCTTCATTCAGCTCCAACAGGTTTTCGGTGGTGTCTGCTCCAGGATAAAGCAGATACCTGTATTTTCTGAAAGTCAGCGCATGGGACAGATGGACTTTCCGTTCAGTTTCATCGGTTGTCTGTATGGCTTTTTTTAAAGCTTCCAATTCCAAACGCAGATAAACCCTTCCCTCCTTTTGGTCCAGATGGTTACTTTCGGTATTGTAAAGTCTGAAACCCAGGGACGGCTGGCTTACATGAAACAGCTCATGGGCAAGCAAATTTAACCTGTCCTGTTTGTTGGTTGGTAATGGAAGCATGATCATCGCCCACCTGCTGCCATTCCAGTTGACAGCCGTGTTTGCGATGTTGATTTCGTTGGGTAAAATTCCCGAATAAATTTCCCCAGTCTGCTGGAGGATACCGGCTGTATCAGCAAAGTTTGCAAAAAGCTGCCTTGTAGTTGGGTCGACTAAAAGTAGGGGGCCGTATAAATCTGTCTCCCACATTTCCCGGTATTTGCCTGCTTCCTCTTTGATCTCATCGAAATAAGTGGCTATGCTGTCTTGAAAATATGCCCTCTTCTGCGCATACGATGCTTGCATGAATATCAAAAGCAATAGGGTGACGTAAAATTTCTTCATTATCCAAACAAATTCTGACTACGTATTTCCGGTTCCATATTCCGGCAGGATCGGACAAACAAGCTCTCCGTTTTGCACCAAAGTTAATAAAAAGCGCACATCTTGGGAGCTGCAAATCAACCGTTGCCGCTCTCAAGCTACTTCTCCCCTGCGCTTTTATCATCTGTCACAAACTGCAGTTCAAAAAAGCTATCACTTTCAATCCATTATAAATTTCGCTTTTGGCTCTCCATCGCTATGAAGTCAGGCAAATAACTGGGAGTACACCCCTTTGCCACCATTTCCCCTTTATAAAGACCTGTTTTCTCGCCTAGCGTGATACACCGGTTTCTATACTGCTTCTCATAAACCCCGATCCAGGCAGCTGCAAAATTCATGGCCCATTGTACTTCAGGTTCTTCCGTGGCAATGCCACTCTCTATTGCCAAAAGTAATTCGGCCGTGTTTTCCGGAGGTGTCTGCCCAGTCCATCTCAATCTTGCCTGATAGTACCAATAGGTCCGTCTTTGAAGGGAAGAAGGACTCTTTTCCCAAGATTGAATCAATGCAATTGTTTTCTTGTCCTTGGTGAGCTGATTGGCCATCAGCCAGTCCATCAGCTGATTCCGCCCATCCTCTGGATGGCTCTTCATATCCTGATCAAGCTTATCCACCAAATCCTGGGATAGCATCTTACCGTCCATAATCAGGATGGCTAATAGCCGGGGGAGAAGTTCTCCGGTTGACCATAGTTCCATAGCCAGCCCATGATCCTTTTTGATACCCTTGGCAATCTTCCGCAAGTCCCCTAACTTCGTTTTGGCATCGATTTGGGCTAAGATGTTTGCTTGTTGTGGAGTCTGTGTCATAACTATCTTATGTTTTTTTTGTGAAAATAAATACTTCTTACCCGGGATAACCGTCCGCTTACCTTGCTGTTATCAGTCCGGAAAGATAGTTCTTTGTGGTTTGCTTCCATGGATTCTTTCAGCTTAGGGAGAAATTGCAGTTGCAATTAGCAGTCACAGCGCTCACAGTCGGATGCACTTTGTGTG
Organism: Algoriphagus sp.; assembly: GCA_048819475.1. Classification (GTDB taxonomy): domain Bacteria; phylum Bacteroidota; class Bacteroidia; order Cytophagales; family Cyclobacteriaceae; genus Algoriphagus. The sequence continues at coordinate 48,289 of JBMDXP010000024.1, read as the reverse complement.
TCCGACTGTGAGCAGCGGTGTCATTTCGACCGAAGGGAGAAATCTCTCCACCGTTGGGTTAAACGTTGAGGGTTAAAGGTTAAAAACCAACCACGTAGAGTTGGCAGATATCCTGACAGCGGTTTTTAACCCGCTGAAACAAGAGAACAGGCCATTGCCTCCTACGCAGGGTCGTGTTTCGGAGCCGACAAGCTGTCGTAGGAGGATGGAAACGGAGATGGGGGTTAAAAATTAACTGTTAATTGTTAAGGGTTAACCGGATATACTATTACCGTGGAAGGAAAGACAGCAGGCCCGGGCATCGCTACCAGGCTGCTACTAACCTGCTTTAATTCCTGCTCTAAATTTTTCGTGGAAACTGGCTGACATCACCCCTAATTCCTTATTTTTAAAACCAGATTCCTGTCTTACCTAAAATACTTGGAATAAATTGGATTTTTATAGCCCTCACCCTATATATTCTCCATCAGCAGAGGTTAATCGATGAATTGTCGGGACTGAAAGAAGAAGTGGCCGAATTGAAAAAACTGGTGGGAAAAATGTCTCATGACGAATGATCACATCCTGCATAAGCAACCGTGGCATTTCCACTTCAGGGAGAAATTTCTCCATCTTGGGATTAAAGGTTAAACGTGTTCCGGGTCTATGCCCGCGCTGAGGATCTCCCCAAAGTGGTTGGAGGGACGCCCACCACGGTGAACGATCCTATTCACAAGCTAAATCTGCATGATTAGCCGTATTTGAACTATCAAACTGTGGTTCGTGCGCCTAAACACATCATTTTGGATTTCATAATAAGAACCCAGTTCTATGGAATTGTCCTGAGGCAAATCGATTCCCACTCCACCATACACACGGTTCTGTTCAAACAGTTTACCGCCGGATAGTCGCTGGCCAATCAAATTAAAAAACACTTCATTTTCAAGGTAAGTGTAGCTGACCCCTAAAGGTTTGGAAGGCAAATGATTTTTCCAACCTATAGAATAACGGGATCGAAGGGAAAATAGAGGGAGTATCTCCGTTGAAAAAAAACGCTGTTCCAACCGGGCCCTGTGACTTATCTTTGAAAGACTGGACTGTTTAATACTATGCTGAAACTGTTGGAACGGGCGGTTTTCCGGAAAATAAGTAGCTGGAAATGAAATATCATTGTGCCAAGTGCCCAGGTAGGCATATCCCAACCCGAAAGAGAGCCGATCCGAAAAGGAATAATCGAGCCAGTTGCGCACCAGAATATTTCCCAACTTACCAAAATTGTCAGTCGACCTGACATGCACATCAGTCTTTATGGACCATGAATCACTTAAAGCATGTTCATTTTCCACGGTAAACCACCCTATTGTAGAAAGATTTATATCCTGTGCATTTAAATCATTGTCCAACAGGACAATTAATAAAAGAAGATAAAAGTGAAAATATCGAAACATACCTGAGTTAATTCTTCATTCGGTTGGAAGATGGCTTGGATAAGCAGTTATTCAGCAAAATGCACCATGCAAATTCTTAGAAAACTATAGTTGAAATTAGGCGTAATGCTCAAAAACAGTACCATATTTGGACATTGTTTAAACCTATACCATGGTCAGTCTCTTCCGCCTGGGCCAGTGTCTTCACTGGTCCTTTGCTATCGTCAAATAGCTACACTACGCCATGGGCAGTGTCTCCACTGCCCATCAAATTGACTTATACCCCACTCCCGGAAGGCAGACAGGCCTTCTATGATTGAAACCAAGAGAAGAATAATTGAGGAAGAAAAAATGTCAGAGACACTGACATAGGCATAAGGCATACCATGAAATTGACTTATACCTCCGGCGTGAGTGTCTTCCGCCTGAGCCAGTGTCATCACTGGACCTGTGCTATCGTCTATAGCTACGCCATGGGCAGTGTCTCCACTGACCATGAAACTGACTTATGCCTACCCCAGGAAAGCACGCAAATCCACTATAATAGAAACCAAGAGAAGAATAATTCAGGATGCGAAAAAATTGCCATCCATTCCGCTTTTGAATAGATCAACGTATAAGTTCAAAAGTTACATCAACAAAACTCATTTATTCTGTAGCAGGGAGTAAAATGGCCCGTTTGATATATTTATGATCTGTATTTATCAAACCTGCCTCTACGATGTACAACGTATCATTGAGACTCCCGGCCAATAATCCAAAATCGGCGAGTAGTTCTGGCGTAGTTTCTTTCCAGGTCATACGTTTATAATCATAACCCAATAAATGGGTGAGAATAGGAGAGTCCGCAGGGAACTCATGAGATCTCATAAAGGTCTGGAAAATAATATTATCATTTTCTTTGAAAATATCCCCAAAATAATGAGGGATGGGGTCATCTCTCCTTATACCTATACCATTGCTAACCTCCTGCTCCAATAAAGGTAATTCAAAAATGAAATGCCTACTAGCAGGAAGCGGAATGAAATTAGCTTCATCAGAAATATCATCAATAGAGACCGATTCCAGTTTTCCGGTAAAAGGAAATGATAAGAAGAAAGTTCCATCAGCATTCATTCCCGAGCTATATAAAGTCCCTGGAGAAACAAACTTTTCCAGTTTTTTAAGTTCCGTTGGGAAATCATAAAAACTGGCCATATAATTCCCCTGTAAATCATAAGAACCGACCAATTTATCGGTCAATTTGTAGAATTGATTAGAAGACAACCTTACTTTATTGGTGTACTGTTCGATTAAAAATCTATCATCCTTTTTATAAAAAAAATTAACCATTAGCGGTTTTATCGAAATTCCATCTGGAAGTATTAAAGAAATGGATGTCATGTGTTTCTCATCTTCTTTAGCACTTGAAGAAAGATCAAATTGATGGATTCTTTTTGTCATACCATCCAAAACATACACTATTGGGAACTCATCCCAGAAAACCCTTGCGGATCTAAAGTTGAGCCCCTTCTCTCGTCCGTCTAATATAGAAGATACCTCCTCCCCTGTTTTAGAATTAAACACCCAGACTCCCTTGCTATGAAAGCTTTCAATTCCTAGTAGGGTATCATTGATTAATTTTACGTTGGAGGGCTTAGAGAGGTATCCATTTCTTTCTACAATCTCTATAGAATCAACGACTTCAAGTTTGTATGCCTGCGGCAATTGATCCACAGTGGATTTCTTCTCACAAGCCCACAGCAAACTTAAACAAACCGCATAAAAGCAAACCGATTTCATTTTATATCTTTTATACTATATATTATTCGGGACAATCTTGTTCACCAGCTGTTCCACAGGCTCTAAAAACGCAACCACTGCCTTAACAATACCAGGTGTCGCCACCATAATGATCCATTCCAATATGGTCACATGGTTTTATGCTCACAGATAGACACAACCAGCCACAACCAGTAAAACTTAAATATAAGTTTTATTGTTAGACAATAACGATTACTCACAACTAAATTTATTAAATAATTTTTTTTATTAGTTTAGATATTCCCTTAGTTTCATCCTCTTACAAGAAAGGATTATAATTATTATAAATGGTTTATTACCCTTGATATCGGAAATCAATAAGTAGGAAACCTAATGACCGGAATCCGATCCTCAGCATCCTTGAGGCGATATAAAGCAGAAATATAACCGTTAGCAATAAAATGTATTTTGAAAAAATCTGTGAATTCATCATCACCAGTTAATGAAAGGCTGGTTTGGAACTAATTTCAATCTATAGAGCATGATTTCTTCAGTTTCGGCTAGGCTTCCATTCTCCGAAACCACCAATTCACTCTTTAGATTCATGGCCATCAGGTAATGGCTTGTCTTCGGAAAAGGCATGCCTGTCGCCAGTTGCCAAAAATTCAAGTCAAAGACTGCCGCAGAATATGGATGAAGTTGCTGCATTACGTATGCAAAACCGGGATACTTCCGGTCAAATGCCGTTTTCTTCAGGAATGCATTGGGGTCATTCCGCCCGCAGGGAGAAATTTCTCTTCCTGCGGGCCAATGTGATATCAAGGTAGGAGTGGAAGGAAAGACAGCAGGCTGCTACTAACCTGCTTTAATTCCTGCTCTAAATTTTTCGTGGAAACTGGCTGACATCACCCCTAATTCCTTATTTTTAAAACCAGATTCCTGTCTTACCTAAAATACTTGGAATAAATTGGATTTTTATAGCCCATGGAGCACGTCTTTTTATATGCCAGTCCGGCTCCTATATCCCACAGGGGTGTATATGCTATTTTTCCCCAAAAACGGGGCTTGACACTGGCAGCACATACGTTGAAAACAACCTACAGATAGATGAAGAAAAACAAGTTACTCCTCCTCACAGTTATTTTGGCTTCAGCAGCCCAATCCACCCTCTTTGCGCAGATTCAGACCGGCGTATGGCGAAGCAATCCCTCAGGAACTGATTATCATCACTTTACCAGAAGTGGTGTGGGTGCGGCCGTTTATATCAACCAGGTAAGCACTTTACCAAACCATTCTATTTTAAGACTGTCCAGTGGTACAGAGACAGCCAATCAAAACGTGAAGCTGACCGTGGAAAACAATGGAAATGTGGGAATCGGTGTGACGTCTCCTACACATAAATTACAGGTCAATGGCTCCGCAAAATGGAACGGTAGGAGTTCCAGTTACACCGAAATCAACTCCAATGGCACTGGCCCATTTCTCCAGCAATACGCCAACGACGGAACCACACTGAGCTGGCTGATCAGGGGCTTTGCCAGTGGCGGTGTACAGGCAATGTTCAATCAGGGAGGAATCAATGTGAACGGAACCGTCACAGCCAAAGAACTTAACGTCACCGTCAACGGGTGGCCGGATTATGTGTTCAGCGACACATACAGTCGCATTTCGCTGGATTCCCTTCGGCATTACATTGAAGAGAACAAGCACTTGCCGGGTATCCCTGATGCATCCGAAGTGATGGAGAAAGGGGTGAACTTGGGTGAAATAAACATAAAACTCCTTGAAAAGATAGAAGAGTTGACACTGTACATACTGGATCTTAAAAACGAAATAGATAGTCTTAAATCCTCAAAATGAAACCATTACTTTATTCACTCCCCCTGATTTTTCTCTGCTTTTCGGCCTACAGTCAAAGTAATACCTTTCCCGCTACGGGCAATGTAGGAATAGGTGTCGACAATCCCTTATCCAAGCTAGCCATAGGAGGAAGTGGGGATGCAGCCCATACTGTAACCATCGAAAGCCATTCCGCTTCCAACCACCGGGTGCCTTTAAAGCTCTATCGGTCCTCTGTTGCGAACGGGCATGTGATACAGGCATGGAGTTCCGATAGAATCAGCGTGAACGAAAATGTAGCCAGGCTTATGGCAGACGGTTCTCTTCATATGGGCTTAGGTGGGGGACGGCTTGCTGTAGGCTTTACCACAGCTACCCATACGCTGCATGTGAATGGATCTGGCAAATGGCAAGGCAACTCTTCCAGTTTTACGGAAATCAACTCCAACACGAATGGCCAGTTTATGCGGCAATACGCCAACGACGGAACCACACTGAGCTGGCTGATCAGGGGCTTTGCCAGTGGTGGTGTACAGGCAATGTTCAATCAGGGGGGAATCAATGTGAACGGAACCGTCACGGCCAAAGAACTCAACGTCACCGTCCATGGGTGGCCGGATTATGTGTTCAGCGAGGGGTATGAGCTGATGGATTTAAAAGACCTACAAAGATTTCTGGAAGAAAACAGACATCTACCCGGCATCCCTTCAGAAAGCGAGATCAAAGCGCATGGTCTCAATGTAGGGGAAATCAATGTGAAAATGATGGAGAAGATAGAGGAACTCACCCTTTACATTCTCCATCAGCAGAGGTTAATCGATGAATTATCGGGACTGAAAGAAGAAGTGGCCGGACTGAAAAAACTGGTGTTGAAAATGGACTAAGCCCAATGACCACGTCAGCATAGGCAGCCGGAACCGGAAGTCATTTCACCCGCAGGAAGAAATCTCTCTACCGTTGGGTTAAAAAGTTAAGGGTTAATTGTTGATATTTTAAGTGTTAAAGGTTAAAAACCAACCACGTAGAGTTGGCAGATTATTAGCCACCCGGTTTTTAACCCGGTAAAAAAAGACCAACCCAAAAAGTCACCCGGTCTGTGACACAAACCAGGGCAGAAACGTTAAGGATTAATTTGATAAAGTAAACCAGTTATATTACATGTGATTACCTGCAGCAAGGTAAACACAGTCTTCTGTTAAAATGGAATTTATCAAGCCAGCGCTTTTTCTTTTCTATTCTATGAGAATAGATAGGATAATGGATTTTGCTACCAACATATACGAGTAAAAATCACTTGGATTTCAATTCAAAAATAGAATACGTATAATATTCAGGTTCATCATCACCTAAATACTTGTCCCGCATTAAAATCCTATTGCCAGACAGCTGTACGAGTTCAGATAGGGGCTCGCAAAAATCCGGAAATGGAATTTCATCAAAATGATTCTCTTTATCTACTACAATAAAACTATAGAGAGAGGGATCGGTAACAGGTATATATTCGGGGTCACTGTTTTTCTTCATCAGAATAGCTGATTCGGATAAACCTTTATAATAAAGAATACCAAATACTTCTGACTGAAAATCTAATAATGCCTTATTTTTTGCACCATTTGCCACCTGAAAATCCTTATGGCTAAATGCTATTTTTTCAATCAGCTCAAAGTCATTCCATAAATCATACACACCAATTTCATCCGAAGATTGAAAAGTCAGGTAAACCACATGTTTATCCCTGTCTATGGCATACACCTGAACAGGCTTTGCAGCCGTTTTTTTATCTTCCAACCTATAAGTTGGAAGCAAATCCTGGTTAAATGTGAATACCCAATCCAACTCAGAGGTAAGAGGGCTAAACTGCTGGAGCAAAAAGTCTTCATTACCATAAGCATCGTTTCCATAAGCATTGAACCCGGAAAAAAAGTTTACAAACACAGACAAATCCTTGCCATTTTCCGCCAAATAATAAGGCACTTTATATCCAGGTCCGACATATGATATTATTTGGATATCAGCAAAAAAATCCTGCCTGCTTTTTACTTTCCAACCGGCATCATACCAAATTAAATCCCTCGAACTAAGCAACAAAAACCCTTCATTGTCAGGCAGGAAAGAGGCTGCCATTATACTTGAATTATACTCATCAGGACCTTCACCATATCTATTCACTGATTCCAACAGTTCACCCGCTTCATTCAGCAATAAAAAGTCTTTCGAAATCTTATCCACGGCGAGCAGTTTCCTGCTGTCTTGATCAAAATCCAAAATTTTTATTTCATTTTCATAGACAATTTTTATAGAATCTACTTTTTCCAGGAAGTAGCCACCCTTACTCTGTATATCCACATCATTACCTCTCAATCCGCAGGAAGTGATACAGGAAAAAAACAGGAAATAGAAAATACAGTTGGCAGGATAAATGGAATAATTAAAAATATTAAACATACTACCTTTATTTAAGCAATTTAATTTTCAACCAGATTCAAGTGATGGATTAAACAATGTAAAACCACAGTGTGGTGATAATTAAATCCAATCACTTCAGCCCAGTGCAAGCGTATAGGACGGGTAGGGATCTTAAGCAAAAGCCGGATTACCTTCAATCTGTGTCAATCAACACATCGTTTGCAGATAGCTTACGCACAATATAGGCATGTTGACTCAGTATTCAAGGAATATCCGGGGCAGTAGCTTGGTAGGACCAGGGAATCCCAGTCGCAGGAAGAAGCTAAAGGGTGAAAGCCTAGTTTTGTCACACGATTCAATCGCATCGTTAGGAATCAAAGGACACGTTGGTTCATTCCCTCCGCCATGGGCAGTGTCTCTCCACCGTCCATAAAATGACTTATACCCTACTCCCGGAAACCAGGCAGATCTACTATGATGAAACCAATAGGAGGATAATAAAAAATGCCAGTGGAGACACTGGCATGGGCATAGTTGAGGATGTGAAAATGTCAGTGGGGACACTGGCATCGGCATAGTATTATTACTGTATAGTCACAGTATGCAACAGAGTGTACCCACCTCCCAAAAAACCTACTTCTCAAAATATACAGGCAGTTGCGGGCCAGGGAGCTGCTCTTTGAAGTCGGCTGGCTTTTGCTTCTTCCCCAAATTATCCAGCGGTCTTCTTAGCCGGAAGAGCTCAAAGCCTATCTTCAGCTGAAACCTGGACGTGGACAGGCTCTGGCCTTCCTTATACAGCGGATCCCAGGACCCCATCACCACCGAGCGCACCGTCTTGCCCATCGGGATGGTCCGGCCGGCAGAAAGTCCCCCTGTCCATACTTCTCCCTCAAAGTTTCTGCTTTCATACCCGGCAGGAAAGTGTACGGTGACCTGGCTTTTGCCCGCTTCCGCCTGCACAAACCAGTTGGACTTCGACATCCGCACACCAAGCCGGCCTCCTGTCCCTTCACGGCTGAGGTCATTGCCGGAGCGGAATTGCCGCTTTATCACAGCTCCTCCAAACACCGTCAGCTGGTGGGTAACCGCCAGGGTGACTCCCAGGTCTCCATAGACCCCTTCCCCAAATGCAGTCAATGGATCATACCACAGGTAGAGTCCCATGCGGTCCAGCCACCGGGCGCCTTTCAGCGTATTGGGTTCTACCAGCTGGAAACGCCTCGTTACCGCATCCTCACGGATCACTTCGATATTCCCTTCCGCGTCCAGTTTCAGCTTGGAATACCCGCTGCCGGCCTGTTTGATATAGTCATCCGGGATATGGCGGGCTTTCCCCATTGCCATGGATTTTGCCTGCCCAAACACTGCTTCCGGACTGGCGCCGTCCTCTGCAAGCTGCCCCAGTGCATCTTTCCCGTAAAAGTCCGGAATGCGGCTAGCCCCTGCATCTCTAGCTCCCGACGCACCGGCCTGGGGCAGCGGCAGGTTTCCGGTAAGCCTTTCTTCCAGGTGTGGCATCAGCCATTCATTGGTTAGGGCTTTCAGGTTTTCCTCATTCTGGTCCAGGATAGTTTCGAGCCCTGCCACATCCTTTACCTGGTCCAGACTACTTTTGGACCGTTGGGCCACCTCCTGGGTATAGGTTACTGCGTTTTTTAGTTCCTCCCCTGTGGCGCTGTTGCCCGCTAAGCTCTCCAGCATCCGGGTTTCTTCATCCAGCAGCACCCTGCTTCTCTGCCGGGCTGCTGCCAGGAGACTGTCGCTGCGTGTACTGTCCCCGGATACCTGGCGGAGTTCCTGGCGCAGCGAATCGTAGGATTTTTTCAACTGCCGGATCTGCTGAAGCTCTTCCTTATAGGGGATTTCAGGAGTAGTGGGAAGACTTGGCTTGGTCAGGGAAGTGGCAGCAGGAGATTTTGGCAGTCCGCCGGGCAGCTGCTGCGCCATTGCCACGGAGCACCATCCCATTGCCAGCAGAAACAAAAAAAACTTTGTGTGAACCATTGTCTTAGTGAAAAACTGCCTAAATATAACAGGAGGTTGGTAAAGTTTTCCGATAGGACTGGATTTTAAGTTTGGGAGGGTGCGTACGGGCTGAGACCCTGGCACCCAAGGATTCAACTATGGAACGGATTTGCATGTCTCGCCCCCGGGCACACCGGTCGGTCTCATAGCTCAAAATTCTTTAGGTCATGTTTGAAACGCTCCACTGTACGGCGGCTTACCCCGAAGAATGCCCCCAAATCCTCGTTGGTGATTTCCGGTTCGAGTCCGGGAAACATCTGCACAAATTCCCTATATCCAGGATCCAGTTTCTTTTTGCTTAGTTCAAACACGTTGGTATTACGCTCATTTATCCGAAGGCTGATCTTGTGGGCCACTGTGACGAAATCAGGGTTTCGGCTCAGCAATTCCCGCTCCGAATCACGCGTAAACTCATAAAACACAACATCTGTGATGCATTTGAGCAGGGTGTCACTGGGGATATCTCTCCGGTATGACCCTTCATCAAAGACAATATCCCGCTGCTGGAATATCATAAACAGCGCGTGATTGGTTCCATTGAATTTGTAAGACCCGATAAATCCCTTGCATAAATACCTGCTTACCCGGTCGGTCTCCCCCGGATGTTTCAGTATCTTTCCTCTTTTATAGTGCTTCAGTTTCAGTTTGGCAAACACCTTCACGTAGCTTTTCTCCGGCAAGGGAAATAACCGTGCAATGTCATCTTTAAGTAATTTCTGATACTTATCCACCATGTCAAAAGTCGCTAAAATCAAACAATCAATTTGGGCAGGATAAAAAGTCCAAACATAGCATGCAGGCTTCCCCCTTCGTATATCTTACCTATTAATCTAATTGTTAGCCTGATACGATCCAAGAAAACCCACCCAAGAATCACGTTATCCGGTCAAAAATCCGCCATTTGTCGGAGATTTCGCCTTGATTTCACATTTCCGACATTTGTCGGAGGCCGGGTAGATTTTCTTGAAGTAACTTTATAAGACCGTCAGATACCCCTCTTTGGCAAAGATGAAATCCGGACATCACAGAGGTGCCACGGAGAAGGAAGGAACCAGCCATGTAAGGCCCCGGAAGTGTCGGGTAGTTTAGCTGAAATGGGCCGGCACTCCTAAAAGATGAAGGGACAGGGATACCAGCTCAGGGAAAAGGAATACTCTCTGTGGCCGGGCAGGATGGAACAGGATAAGGTATAGTAACGCAAACGAAGGAACAGTGAAAAACCAACGAAGTCAGCTATCAGGATCTGGAACCGGGGCTGCTTATGTGCTGATCCTCCTCTGGACCTACACCGGCGTGGATAAGCTGCTCCGCTGGGATGCCAGCCGGAAGGCCTTTCACAACCAGACCTTTCCCGCGGAGCTGGCCGAGGTGCTGGCCTATGCGGTACCTTCAGTAGAGTTGCTGATCACCGGGCTCCTTCTCTTTTCAGCCAGCAGATGGTGGGGATACCTCTCGAGCATCCTACTCCTGTCCGTCTTCACGACCTATGTGGGGCTGATCTGGGTGGGGGCTTTCCCCCGGGTGCCTTGTAACTGTGCGGGGATCATCGACAGCATGGGCTGGGCGGCGCACTTCTGGATGAACCTGGGATTGATCGGGGTGGCGGTATGGGGACTATGGGCAGAGAAGCAGGGAGAGGTTGGGGGGGTTAAATGTTAGGGGTTAAATGTTAAATGTTAAGGAGTCATGTATATCGCAGCGGGAAATCTTATTCTGGAGAGGTCACCACATCATGTAAGAAAGTGGCCGGTGAGGACACCAGTCACGGGATCTGGGACACTAGCCACGGGCACCAAAAATACCAGCTCCGCGAAAAAGAACAGGGACCGTCTCTGGTCCCTGTCCACACTGGTGTTAAGTGATAAGCGGGTAATGCAACTTCTCTATCAATAGTCAAATATAATTTTAAATCAACTAAAATTCAACAAAATGTAAATAAACGGAAGGCAGGAAAATTTCCTGGCAAACCTTACAGCAATAGCACCGCCTCTTCCTAGGGCTGGCAGTAGGAAGGCCAGCTTACACTGGGCGGTGCGGGGAGTGGAACCGGCTCCCGGACCGGGGCAACCCGGACGGTTCACCCGCTGGACCGGAGTCCTTGGGCGGATTCCTCACGAAGGATAAAGTCCTCGGAAGGGACTCCGGATCAGTGGAACTGAGTACAACTTATGTTTAACCGAGGGACTACCCTCACAAACCACTGTAATCATGGAAGCAATAACCAAAAGATTACCCGTGCTGGCCTTTGTGCTGGCGGCGTTTGCGGCATTCGCCTTTAATATGCCGACTCATAACGCTACAATGTACTGGACGCCAGATCCATTGTCTCCTAACGGATACAGAGATGTTACCGAACAATACCTCGATGGCCAAACTGACTGTGATTCAGATGATGAAGCAATTTGTATTGTCCAGTTTCCCGATGATGATCCAACTCAAACTCCTGTTGTAGAGGAGAATGGTAACTATAGTGGAAATTAAATCATCGAAAGCTTAATTACATACTCCCCACCCTCTATGAGGCTGGGGAGTTTTTAGTTACCTGTCGTTTTGGACAGTATGGTTCAAATTAACCTCATTGTCAGGAATCGGAAAAGTATATCTTGGAGAATTGGGAAACAACCTATATTCACTTCCATTCACGGGTTTCAGGATAGTCTTCTCCTTGCCTGACTCTTGGTTAAGTCTTCTAAGATCCATCCAGCGCAATCCCCGTCCTACCAGCTCTTTCCTCCGCTCCAATAAAATTATATCCAGCAGATCCGCCTGTTCCAAATCTGTATGCGGAATCCAGGTACCTGTTCTATATCGATTGGAAGCAAAACGATTCAGATAGTGAAGAGCACTTTGCTCCTTCCCGGATCTGGCATAACCTTCTGCAGCCATAAGTTCCAATTCCCCGACTGCTATCCCTCCAAACATCTGGGTGGTAGCTCCCAATGGCTTCGTCAATCTCAGCAGGCTATCCTCCCCTACTTCAAAATATAGCAGTTTCCGTAAATCATTGTCATCATATTGTGAAGCCAGATCAGGATTTATATATAACTCAGGAGACCGAAAAAACGCATAGCTCATTAAATTTGAATAAAATACAGTTTCCCTATTGAAGCGCTCGAAAGGCTGAACTGAACTGGCATCAAGCTCATTAAAGTCAAGGCCTTCCCCATGACTATCCAATGCTTTTTCAGCCGCATCTGCAGACAGTTCAAAATTAAACATGACCAAATGTGCTCTTGCCAAAGCACCATAAGCCGCCGGTTTTGTGGGACGTGTGGAGACTACTGTCTGATCCGGCAATAAGCTAACTGCAAGTTCCAAATCGGATAAAACCTTTTGATAACAGGTTTCCAGATCAGTCCGCTCAGGAACGTCATTTACATCTGCCCGTTCTCTCAAAATGATCCCCAAACGCTCACTATTTACGCCCTCTTGCCTATATGGCGGTGCAAACACCTGCAGTAACTGCAGGTAGGCATATGCCCTGAAAAACAACGCAGTACCACGGAGTACGTTGACCTCTTCATCCTCGGGAGCTCCAAAACCATCCAATGTCTCCAATGCAATATTCGCATAAAATACCTGGGAATACATCTTATTCCAGTCTCCCACACTTCCTCCCAGATATGGGTCATCCGTCCATATATAAGCACCTTGCTCTATGTTGTTGGATAAAGAAGAATAGCCGGCATCACTTATCCTGAAATCATCATCTGCCATCGCAGGAATGGCCGGCTGTTCATTGAATACGGTGGTGTTATCCAACAGTGCCCTTACATCCTGTATAGTCTCAGGTACGACCACACTTTGATCCGGCTTCACATCCAGAAAATCATCACAGCCCACCAAGCCACAGATTATGGTCCCTATCGCAATCCATCTTTTTAGTTTCATAATTGTTATCTTTAAGGAGAAGAGTAGCTATCCGGCCCATGTATGTAGGGCCACGATAATTCTACCCTTCTCCATCTTTCTTATTTTTTAGAAATTTGCCGTAAAACCAACTGCAATACTTCTCAGCGGTTTTTGTGTTCCAAAATCCGGATCAAGAGAAGTATTGGTTGCTTTCCAAATCATCCCTACATTATTCAGGTAGAGATACAATTCAGCGTTATTGAACAGGCCTGCTTTTTCAGATTGGGGCCGGTACCCCAATCTGATATCCTGAAGGCGGATATGATCCCCCGGTTCTATCAGGTCACTGCTAAGCATGTAGAATTGGTCCCGGAGTGCATTCCTGGATTCTGGCATGGAAGGTATGCTGGTATTCGCTTCGTCACCCGGCTCCATCCAGCGCTGACTAAAGTCGCTGTGCCCTCCCCGGCCTTGGAGAATAGTGTCGTAAATCACAGAATTCCTTCTAAAATAATAGCCAAACCTATAGGAAACATTGGCGGAGATGCTAAACCCATATAGTTCAAAACTGTTTCTGAAAGCTCCGAACACGGTGGGTCTGGCCGGCCCGTGATACATTATGTTATCCACGGTCGCCCCGGTTATAATCGCTCTGTAATCCTCGCTCGTTTCCCCATCCAGATAGCCCACGGGCGCTCCGGTTTCCCCATTCAGTCCTGCGGAGGAAAGTGAATATATCCCAAACAACGGTCTTCCCATAACAGGATAATAAATTCCGAGCATCCCGTTCCCGTACAGCAGGACATTGGTAGGAAGTGACTCTACGCCATACTCTGTAACCTTTTCCCTGATGGCACTGAAGAGCATGTTGATATCCCATTTTACTTTCTTGTCCACCACCCTTGAAAATAGCGTAACGTCTGTCCCTTTACTGACAGTGGAGGCTGTATTTCCGGTGAAGGTGGTAACTCCAGTAGACGGGGCATAAGGGATGTTGCCGATCAGGTCAGTACCTTCTTTGCTGTAAAACTCCACAGTCCCGGAAAGCCTTCCTGACCTGGATTCAAAATCAACTCCTGCATTCCATATCTTAACCCGTTCCCACCGGAGGTTCTCATTGGGAGGGTTAATAATCTGTCCATAAGGAAGCTGGGTCAGTGTACTGTTGCTTGAAATCCGGGCTGTGGTAAATGCAGTCAACCTTCTGTCCACATTACCACTGTAGCCGTAACTCAGCCTGAATTTTAGATATGGCAATGCTTCCCATCCATAGAAATCCTCGTTGCTGATATGCCAGGCAAGACCTGAAGACCACAGCGGGACCGCCCGCTGGTTGGCTTTTACACCAAATAGATTGGAGGCATCTTTTCTGGCACTGAGCGTAAGCATATACCGATTAGCATAACCTATGGAGGCATTTGAATAAAGCGATCGGAACCTGTCCCTCATAAGCTGCTGTCCATCGCTGTTCGGTATCCTCTGGCTAACCCGCCCATTATAATATTGAGGGAAAAGCCCGGTATAATCCACTTGCCCAATCGTTGTGTTGGATGGATTGTACCCATAGAACCGGGATGATGCTGATCTTGTCTCCAAGGCCCTGAGTTCTGCTCCTCCCAATACGTCTACCGACCAATCCCCCCATGACCGGTCATAATCCATCTGCAATCTTACATTATGGGAAAAACCCCTGGTGAGCCGTTGGTCCAAAATACCTCCGAATGGGATAGGATAGCTCAGTTCACCGCTTGCTTCATCTACCTGCGTAAAATTATTGATCAACTCGCGGGCGGTATAACTGTCTTCTGCATACACCGTTTCCCGAAATCCCTGCTGTCTCCAGAGCTGATAAAGCGCACTGATTTTCCAGCCGGGAGAAAGCGTATAGTCCATCCCATAATTGATACGCCACTCATCCCTTTTGCTTGTCTCCGGCATTTTGCCACGCTCCCCGAGTGGCACATACGTCCAGTCCAGCAAACCGGAATCCGTAGCCTGATTCTTAAAGGATTCACTGAATCTCCTGGGAACCGACAAGTAGTTGCCTTCCCCGTCAGCCAACTGTGCATATGGGTATAATTCAGACGAAGAACTGAAGTACAGGTCTGCAATACCCGTTTGCTGATCCGTACCCGATGAATTGGCGGTAAACACACCCAGATTAACATGAAGTCTATCACTGAGTAAACGGAATTCATTGCGTACATTCAGTGTGATCCGCTGCCCTGAATTCCCCTCCTCACCTTCCCGCATCCGGTCTAGTCCCAAGCCTACCCGGTAAGAATGGGCTGCACTCCCCCCGGAAAGCCCCAAGCTGTATTGCCGGTTAAGCTCTGGCCTCAGGATGTACTTTGCCAAATCACGCCTCAGGTCGTAGGACCTGAATTCGGCAATCCTCCGCGCTGATTCCTGCTCTGAAATCACCCCATCCCGTTGCTGGATCAGGGTCTCCACCACAGGGGTAAGGACAGGGTTACTGAGACTCCTCTCCTGGGAGTTGTAAAAGCCACCTGCAAACAACTCTTCTTCCATCGAAATAAACTCATCCACGGAAAGTGTCTGTTCACGGAAGGGGTCGTATGACTCAATCCAGTTGGCATTTGCCGTAATTGACACACGGAGTGGCTGATTCATCTTTCCTGACTTGGTCGTCACTACGATCACCCCGTTTCCTGCACGTGCGCCCCAAATGGAAGCTGCCGCTGCATCCCGCAGTACCGTGATGGAAGCTACATCATTGGGGTTGATGTCTTCGAGATTTCCGTCATAGGGGAAATTATCCACCACGACCAGCGGGCTGGACTGGTTGCCCAGTGTACTCCTGCCCCTGATCGTAATAGGATCTCTTGCCGCATCCCCTGTCCTGTTCAGAATCAGGCCAGAGGTCACATCTTCCAATCGGTCTACCAGGTTGGTGCTCACCCTCCGCTGGATCAGCTGCTCATCCAGATGGACAAAGGACCCAGATGTCCGGCTTCTGGGAATCTCCTGGTACCCCGTAGAGACTACCTCAACTTCACCCAGGCCGATTTCAACCTGTTCCAGTTCCACAACCAGATCACCGGTAAGCGGAACCTGGATCAGGACACTATGGGGACTATACCCTATATACCTTACTGTCAGCTCATATTCCCCGCTGGGTAACCGGAACGAGAATCTTCCAAGAGAGTCCGTAATTGCCGATTTATCCGCGGATGCCACGGCTACCAGAACCCCTTCCAGCGGTATATTCTCTGACTTATCCCATACCCTGCCATTAACTGAGGATTGCTGACCGAATGAAACACTGTGAAGCTGAATCAAAAACAGCAGTATAACAAAGAAATAGCGGTTCATCTTGCTGTTAATCTAGGGTCATCAATTTTACTCAGAACCAGTACAGGAATCTCCTCTTCCCGCTCAACCAGATCCAGGCCAATCTCACGCAGTCCGGCTATCAGACTTTCCCTATTTCCCAGTCTTCCCCTGATCTTAAAATCAGTTTCAAAATCAATCCCGGTTCTATCTACAATCGGATAGGGGCTTTTTTGCTGAAAATAGAAATTGAGGTAATAAGCCAACAGGCCAAAAGTCCCTTTGGTGATCTCCATCCCCTCTGTAAGTTCAATGGCATATTTATCCGCCTGTGAAGGCCGGAAATCCACATCCCCGGTCTTAACCAATGCGAGCACCGTTCTTTTCCGGTTTTCTACCCGGGCATCTACCTGGGGAAAATATCTTTTGAGATCTTCCTTCATATGGCCGTATTTATCCTGGCCGGGCGGCACGATCAGCTCGTAGTTATACACATGGCCGGCTGCCCTCGCCCACTCCTGATAGTCGAGTCCCTTTTTGGAAGTAGCTATCTCATCCGGGGCAAATCCCTCATACTCCACCCTGTTCCTTCTAAAGAGATTGGAAAAATCATTGCCTGAATAGGCATACTGGAACAGTGTGGAAACGGATGCAGCCGTGAGCCTGATATAGCCCTCTGTACCGTCTTTACTGACCGAACTCCCACGCATCCCTGGGATATAATGGGTCAATGCAGACTGGTAGAGTATATTCTTCTCTTCCAGCTGGATGTTGCCGCTGATCAGGTACTCTTTAAAATCAAAGTCCACCTTTTTATCCTCCTTTACTCTGAATCCTGCGTGTCCCGTATCCAGCAGTTCCCCAAGCATTTTTGCGGTGATATCCTCTTTGCCTGTCACCGCCATGATTTTCCCCGCCCTGTCCAGTACTACAAAATGCGGCACAATCCTATGGGGGAAGTAGCGGTAAAGACGGTCATCCTGCATTACCATTGGGAGATTGACATCCTGTAGGAATTTAACATCCCGAACCAGGCTGCTTACCCTATCCTCAGCATCAAAAGTGACCGGCACAAACGCGATTTCCTCCCGGAACTGCTGACTGAGTGAATCGATCTTGGCTATCGAAGCTGAGCTGGCAAAGCATCCGGTAGACCATAAGGCCAATACCGTATATTTTCCTTTGGTGAGCCTGTCGAAATCCAAGGGCTCCCCGTCATTGTTCAGCACATGGCGGAAAACCATTCCTTCGGGAATCTGATCTCCGATGGACAACGTATCGGAAGAAGCAGAAGAGCATTCGCCCTCCTGCAGCATATCGGGACGGGTCTCCCCGCCTCGATGGGTGTCCCGCAATCCATGCGGGACGGTGGGGCTAGACCTATGAAGAAAATCCGCCCCGGTGGGTGACTCAGCAACTCCGCTCTGAGCTTTTAGACTGCTTCCGGGAAGGCATAGCGCTGCCAGGAAGCATAGAAGTAGTAGTTTTTTCATCTGCTTGAAATGCCCTGAAAGCCTAGGTATAGGACAATCCAATCCCAGCAACCCTTCAGGGGCTTTTTAAATGAGGTAAGAAATAAGTAAGGTGATGGGGCTACCGGATGTCCATATCGCGAATCGGACTATCTTCCATCGTAAGTGTCATCCCCCGGATAAGCGGGATCAAGAACTCCCTAATTAATAAGGATAGCCCCATACATACGGGTGCAATCAGGGAGAAAAAGTGTCCCCATCTTTAAATAGGATTCTTGGGCTTTAGGGGGTACAGGCGATCTATCGCGGTGATGCCGTGTACCTCAGAAAGGTTAGTATAGGTAATAGGTAGAGAACTAGCTGACCCGAGATACCAGAGCGGGAGGATGAAGAATGCAGGGAAATCCAAGGACCGAAATCCGGTCCTCAGCACCCTTGGGGTGATATAAAGCAACTTTTCCAATACGCTCGTTTTCTTAATGAAAAATGGTAAAACGAGTCTTGAGGTCAAAAGGAAGCTATGACGGGGCTCCTATCAACCGCATCGCAGGGTTCCGACACCTCATGAAACGGAATATCGATAGGTGCCCACAGTCATAGCTATGCAAATATAGCATAACAAGACTATGAGCAGTTACCTACCGTCTCGTTCATGATAACAAAGGTCGGAATTTGCGATCGAGACTCTTTAGTAATTACTCCCATACGACTCTAAGAAATTGACTCCTAGAATCATGATGCTCTAAATTTGCTAAACTAAAATTTATAAAACAAGAAAAAGTTTACTTTTTAGTTTAAACTTTTCTATCCCTTCGGGGATGGGAAAAGTCACAAACGCTACTCATCAGGCAAAAGCCGAAAGACTCAAGCATCTGATTGAAATGTCACAATTGACATTTTTGGGATTCGGCACGCTGGTTGGCGTATCCGAAAAGTACATTTATGCCATCTTAAACGGTAACAAACCGTTCAGTCCCAAATTCGAAGACAAAGTCGATAAGGCCTTTGGGTTTCTTCCGGACACCTTTTCAATTCCCGATCAGGAATTTGACCCGGTAAAGGTCAGCGAAGTGGTCCGGAAATTTTTGGAAGAAAACATACATAACCTCGACGATTACTCCAGAACAGCTCTAAAAAGGTCTACAGTTATCGCTCAACTAATTGAAAAGGGGTTTTTCCAAAATGCAAAAACGGTCAGGGACGTCTCCCTGGAATGTGAACAGTCCGGCCATTCCTTTTCCAGCAGTGACCTTACCAAATCCCTGGTATATGCTGCCCACAAAGGCCTGCTGCTGATCCGGAAGCAACCCATGCTGCGGCTGGATGGGACGGAGGGCGATAGGCTGGTGAACTACTACCTCGAACCGGAGCCCGGCCGTTGATCTGAAGCCTACTTACCCACCAAACCCGAGGTATATGGATGCTCAATAAAACAAGTCCATGAGATGAGGGATATTACGATCATAAACAGTTATCGGTATTATAGTCTGTTTTTTTTAAGATGATAGTGGTTGGTGGGGACGGCCAATCACGGAGGGTAAGGAAAAATGGCAGATATCGTCCGCCATGGTCATTCTCTACACTCACCCTATAATTGACTTATTCCTACGTCCTGGGCAGCGCCCGGACCAGTGTCTCCACTGGTCCTCTGCTATCGCCTAATAGCTGCGCCATGGGCAGTGTCTCCACTGCCCATCAAACTGACATATAAACTACCCCGGGAAAGCAAGCGGATCTATTATGATGGAAACCAAGAGGAGGATAATAAAAAAATGCCAGTGAAGACACTGGCATGGGCATAGTTGAGGATGCGAAAATGTCAGTAGGTAAACTGACATCGGCCGAAGAAAGCCTTTTTGAAAGGAATCCTTTTCATTGAAGAATATAGTTTGAAAGATTTGAAAAAAACAAACTACATCCTTATATTTAAAATACTTACAATTTTGACCCGCAGCATTATGAAATTTTTGATCATTGGAATCCTATTTTTAACAATTGGGATCGTAGTGAAAGCTTTCCCTGGCATTTTGGCTGGTTACGGTACCTTATCGCATAGGGAAAGGGAAAATGCCCATATCAACCGGTTACCTACTGTTACATCCATAATTTTCATATTGATGGGCCTGTCCGTTATCGTGGGTCATTTTGCTTCTATAGAGCTAGACCAGCCGGAATTATCGTCAACTATTGCCATGTGTGTGATCTTAGGGGGAGCGGTAGCACTAGTGGTAGTGGGCAATCTGCTGACCAGTAAATGGAACAGGTAATTTCCGGCCGCGAATCAAACACAACTATTTCGGCAAATAGCCCTGTCAGAAAAGTGGGTGGGTAATAGCTCTTACAACCCTGATTATACTTTAGGGCCTGCTGAAAAACACTGGTAAAAGATTAAAAGCCATGATTTTGAATTATCAGACCATTTTTTAGGCAAGCTGTCGTTCAGCAAGTGCAAGCTTTTTGATCACGATAGCCATACACAGGAAAATCCCAGGACAGTTTTTTTTGAGCCAGTCTCTGCCCTATCCTCTTCTACGCTGCCTCCACTCGGCGTAGTCAAATCGGTAGTCAGGTCTGGGTGGGATCTGTAATTCCATCATGATATTCTTATCAATTTATAGTTGCTTTCCTCCTACCTCATCCCATCCTCCTCCTTTGAGAAAAGATGATATTGAGATTGTATTTTTCAAGATAGTGCTTCCACGGGCTTGAGAAATTCTCCCGATATATGCCCGGACACGTGCTAAAAGTTGGCTGTTCGTTTTCTACTAAAAGGTTATTGCAAGAAAAGTAATTTGGATTTAAAAAGCAACCCTGCAAACTGGCCCCTCGCTAAAACAGTCCCCCGGACTGTTTCTTGATACTCGGTCCTCCTGTACAGGGTATATTTTTTGGGGAAAAATGGAAAGTTATCCACATTTTAGGGGGATGGCGGGGACACAGGCTGGCTGCAGGAAATGCAGTGGTGTTTGTGGTCCTGTTCTGGATCTGGAATGGGAGGAGTAGATTTGGCTCCTTTTTTCTATCTGTGAAGTAGTATCTGTTGGATATATCAGACACGTAGGTTTTCCAGCCATTGGATTATAGTTAGCGGTTATCGAAAATGTCAGCTCAAAATCAAAACCGTCGATCAGAGGGGTCGGCGTGATCCGGAGTATACATGAGACCCTAAATCTGATTACTAAGTCCTGGAAGCCCGTTTCTCTTTAATTCATAAAAGGATAGTAGAGAAATATCAAGTTTTGATATAAATTTAGTAGGCAGAATATGCTTGGAAATTACAATTGAATAAATCAGGTATTCACTAGTAAGACCTAGTTTAGCCTCTACTTCACTTTTATTTTCTTGAAGCCACTTGTCTCGGTTTACGTGCTTGGCAATCAATCCCTTTTGATTAGGATGGTTTCCCAAGTAGTTTTTCATTTCTAAATGGAACTCGTACGCCACCTTGGATTGATACGTATTTTTACATTCAATTGAGTAAACTATCTTCTTTTCTTTGTCGATAGCCAAAATATCAATATCGCCTAGATTAGTCGTCTCCTTAAAAAAACCACGAGGAGAAATATGAATTTCATGTGGAATCACCCTGGCAGTCGTGTTTTCAACTAGCCATTCATATACTTCTTCCCTGAACTCTTTTCCTTTAATAGAATTTTGTTTGGCTATTATCTGATTGATAAGGCTGTGTGTTGCATCAACCTTTAAAGTTCCATTCTCAAACGAACCGATCAGATTCTCTGTAGCTAGCCATAAATGACGGGCACTAATAATAAGAATGCACTCTCCTCCTTTTTGTATCCGTATAATTGGCCTCACTAAATATGAAAGCCTTCTGTTATATCGCCAGGGATATATTTCGGATTTAGCAAATCCTTCAGGGGCTTCTAAAATATTAGGACGCTGCAAAAAAGTAAGTTGATTCACATACGAGATTAGCTCTTCCTCGCTGAAACCAGTACTTTCCTTAGTTATCTTAAATAGTTCCTCTTCTTTTATCGAGTCAATTGATTTTCCGTTATCGAACAAGTAATAGGCTATAAACTGTGAGATCTCCGCGAGATCATATAACCCAACCCCCCATTCCATTTTAAACGCATTGTTGACTTCATGGAAGTAAGCGTCATATTCTTTGACATTATTGCTACGATTTTTGCGATAGAAGGAATTTGCAAAATTTTCTGTATAACCATCAAATTCTTCACCGTAGACATGATTGGTAAAGTTTTCAAAGCCCAGTTTATTAGAGCTCCGGTTAATGCCTATTCGGCCAGATGGAAGAAGGCCTACGTCCATTTCGCGGACTCCATACTGGATTTCATCTGACATGGAACCATAGCTGACAAGTTGACCAACATGGGCAAGAAGCATATCCACATCATCATCATTAATTTCCAGATCACCACAGGGCATAAGACATGCAACAAACTCTATCAATACACGTACAGCCAAACTACTGTAATTAATTTCACTTTCAGATTCCGTAAACTCTTTGTAAACATCATAATACTTACCATAACAGGAGAGCTTCGCAGGATAATTTATTTTACGAAAGGATCGCTCCTGGATCAATGTTTCATTTCTCCTCATGAGAAAGTACAATAGAGAAAGGCCATTATACTTTTTCAATTGAGATTCTACCTTGTGAAAGTGGAGTAATACCAAACCGTTAAATAGCTTATGTTTGTCTTTATTATCGGTAATCTGCAAAGGGATAGAAAATTTAGGACCGAGCCATTTTACTTGGTTTTCGAGTAAGTATGAGGTATCCGCTTTAGAAATAGTGTGGGGCTCATCAATATCTATCTCTGCAATTTTTAGATCCCTATCTCCTAGTGCAGTTATGATCATTTTTTGGCTTCCGAAAGGAATAGCGGACTCAATGGCCTCATCGAGTTGATCCTGCGCTAATTTTTGGCCGATTCCAAGCTCATGCATCAGTTCCCCCAGCATATCAAGTATAAACTTCATGAGATACTGCTCACCCTCGTTATCGGGTGAAGCTGTATATCTAACAATTTCAACAGGAATCACAATGTCAATTCTTCGTTGGTTTTTGTTAATAGAATACAGGATATTCACTTGTTTGTCAGCATATGCTTCGACAGATTTCTTCTCTTCATAACCTTCTCCAATGTTCACCACAAAAAAAACTGGAAGTGGCCCCAATTGATTAACAAAACCCTTCACATGTCCATATAGCTCATTTAGCCAATATAAGATCCCATTGATAAATACTTCCTCTCTCGCTACTGACTGTTCTCCTGGAATAAACCAAATAGGACAAACATATTTTAACAAGCAACTGTGTAAATAGCCATGATTAACCGTTTGGGAAATATAAACTGGGTAGTATTGTTCCTTTCGATAACACTGGATGTATAGTGGATTTCCTGATGAAAGGAAAGGAATCCCAATTTTATCCATTATTGACAATCCTTTTCTTCTGTTGACGCCTTCAATCTCAAAACCGAATCCAATTCCATTAATTTTTTCCTTATCAGGATCTGAAAATGACTCTTCGTTCCTGACATACCAATCATATTTTGAATAATGAGTATTATTAGGGGCGAAGTCAATTTCATCCTCAGCCAAGTCCAAATATTTAGTATATTTCCAAATAGACAATTTCCTAAACATCCATACTAGTGTCAGGACTTGAAGTTCCAGAAGGGAAAAGAAGATAAAGTATTCACTGTTTTTAAATTTATTCAACCCAAATCCTATAAACCCAAGTACACGTATTTTATGAATTATCCCTATCACCAATAGCTTAGGATGTCCATAAGCCTGTTTAATGAGAACTGACTGTTGCTCTATCCTTTTTGTGTATTCCGCAGATAAATCCTCGATTTGAATGTGTTCATTTGCCTTATTGGGAATCTCTGTGATTAAAGTTATGTATACTAGTTTGTCCGTATCAATTTGCCAGAGAGACTCTAGAAGGACAAACAAATTCGGCATACTTGATTCTGAGAATGAAAATTCTTTGGATTCCCAGTGCATCCTTGTGAAATAGGGAGATAACTCCTGCATTCCAATCTCTGAATAACTGCGAAGTAGGATATCAAGACATTTATGTTTTGAGGCAAGCCTAACAATAAAGTCATTTAAGCAGATCAATTCAGAAGTCGGCATGACGAGAATAAATTCCTCTCCAACCTTCACAAATGGTTGCTGAAGCAGTGGGTTAGAATCGTGATGAGAAAAACTTAGCCCTTTGTTTTTCCAGTCATATACAAATTGGTCAAATGTGTCCGAGGCTATGCCTAATTGATCAGACATCTCTCCAATGGTTTCTGGGGTAAAGGAAAATAGCCCCATCATATTAACGACGTACTCTTCGCTGGGAATAATAAGGCTTTCTTCAAGTGTTTCTTCAAACATCCGATGCGTATAGGCAAGTCGTTTTGCAATATTGTCATGAAGATGTAGAATGAGCAAAATCCCTTCCTCTGTTTTTTTTATAAACTCCATTGGGAAATTCTCTTCATGAGAAAAGCAATTAATCAAAGCTTGGAGTATTTCTGTTCCATTAGTAGAGATTCCAGGAAATACTATATAATTACCACTTTTTAGAACAATGTTTTCGGTGAAGAATTCTTCTGGAGGATCTTCCAAATAACTAGGCTTACACTGTTGCTGGATATCCTTTAAAAGTTGTCCCAAGTTTAACTCCGGCGCATCTGCATTTATATTTTGGAGTGTATCAACAACTAATGCATCCAGCCGAACATTCTTCCCATGGTTTTTTGGCTGAAATTGTAAGAGAGCAAGGATCTTAAGAACTTTTGTAGAATTATACTTATGAAAAGCTTTATAAGCCGTTTTAGCTTCGCTTATCTGCTTTTGAGCAGCAGTTTCAAAAAATGAATAAGGTGTTTTATCTAGTTGTACTTTATCTATACAACAACGCTTAAACTTTTTTCCACTTCCACATGGACATGGGCTATTTCTGGGAATCGATGTCATTATCTGTCTGATTAATCTGGAAAGACTTTCCTCAGATTCATATTAAGGTATAAAAGTTATTGACAACCAAAAAGGGAAATCACAACTTTGCCTTTCATAGATTTTCTACTCACTCCTCAAATTCAAATTTTGACATTTTAAGGAATAGAGAAAAGCTGTGAAACAACTTTACGAAATCAGCAGGCACCTCATGTCTTAAAAGCAGAGCCGGAACATTTCCAGGGAAATTGTACAAATAATAAAAGGACTCAATACTTTGAGTTTTTCCTAAAATCGCATTGTAAAGGATTGGTAAAATATTGGATTGAATTTCCTCATTATCGAAATGCTCATAGGCATTGATATCCGCCAGTGCTACATAATAGCTATCAGAGTAACTAGCGACCTCATAAGACTTTAAGCAATTTGAAACAATTAGCTCTCTGTCATCACTTGTAAGTATTCCTCTATCAAAATTAGAATCATCAGCCGTAGAAGACCCAAATTTATCCTCCGATTTTATCACTAAATCTGAGAAGCCAATGGTTTTGGCAAATTCTAACTTGGGATCTCTTTCTGAAATACTCACACTGAAGCCAAACATATTGACTTCCTTTATTAACTGGGCTTTCCAAACAGACTCGGCTACATTTGATATGTCTTCAAACTTTATCTCTTGCCTGTAACTGTTATCCCTTAGAAGTCTAGTGAGCTCAAAATGGAATATATTAGGAGGAAAAACATCAATAAATGGAGGAGGTGACAAAAACCATGATATTCTTAAATCCTTGAAATCATAATTCTCTGTTAAATGTGGGATAATATTTTTTGGAGGATATCTTTCAATGAATTCACTTAATAAGGCTCTATAGCCCTTCTCGGATTGCTCCTGAATCCTGGAGATGAGCTTAATAGACTTATCCAATCCTATATACCCCAATTCGGTAAAGACCCACAATGCTACATCTAAATTTGTTAATGAATAGTCCTTTCTTGAATAATATGTCGTCCAAAACAAATGAATGTCCTCAATATTTATTTTTCGTCGTTGAAAGAGTGCTAGTCTGAGGTAGTTGTGAATTTTTTCTGTGAGACTAAAACTTTTGTCGTCCAAATTTCTCAGTATAAAATCCTTAAAATTCAATATTATATACTCATTCTTATTAGGTATTACTCCAAGAGAGAGTAGATTGGCACTTACTGCAATTAATATGTGATGAGCATAAAACTTACGAATCCCCATTTTTTTCACAAAGCTTTCCAGGAATTGAAGACAATTCGAGTCTTTTGACTCCATCCACCCCTTCACACATTTGAACAAATCTGGAAAATATTCCCTGCAGGATGGATGAATAAACAAATTTTCCAGAACATAGGATATTCTATTCTTTGTATCTACTTCAGTTGTATAAATGAGCATTTGATCAATCTTCTCTTTGGTCAAAGGAATTTTGTGCTTTTGGAAATATTCCTCTTCCAATTTTCTGTCATAATCCAATTCTTCGAAAAAGTGCTCGATACTGTAAAAGCTATTGCTTGTAAGATCTAAAAGAAAAGTTGCATCTCCAGACTCCAGATATAGCCACATCCCAAATAAATAACCGGAACTCGTAAGATCCTCTAGAGTATAGCCATTGAATATAAGGGAGTTAACATAGGTATATAAAAAGTCTTTTTGAGATCCAATATGGTCCCGATTAACTAAGTTTGTGATCAGTGCAAGATCATAATACTCAGCGATAGTAAGATCACTAGGAGAAACATCCCCAATAAGCTCTCTCAACTGATGATAAAAACTACGCATTGCCTCAAAGTCAATTGTATTTTCCATTAGTTCTTCAAAAAATGAAATGGAAGCGTATTTTTTGATTATGCTAATTTTTTGAATTTTGCTTAAGTAAAAGGATGATATTCTTGACTGGAAACGTTTATCAGACTGCATAAGTGAATCAAAAACCACCTCATTTACCTGATCAATTAAAATAGAATTGTCGACAGCCTGCTTCCTCAAAAAAGTATTAAAACTATCGTGATAAAGTGAAATCCTATTTAATTTGATTTCAAAGAGATAAGGATGCTCCTTCAGAAATTCGTCGATAAATGATTTAGAAAAGCGGTCCAAGAACATTTCCAATTCAGATTCCATCAAAAATGAGTTAACACACAGGAAAACAGATAATGCCTGCTTGCTAGTCTGTTTTGAGATCAGCTGTCCATAATAATCATCTACAGAAGTAAGCTTCTCTAACAAAGGGAGGTCATCATTATTCCGGAAGTATTCTGCGACGTATTTAACCAGAATTGGGTATCCATCTGTCAAAGTGAAAATTCTATCGGCAACCCCAAAATCTCTTATTTGAAATAATTCATCCAGCACCTTTTGGGTCTGATCCCTATTCCAATTCCCTAAAGAATATTTCTCCCAACGCAACACCGTTCTTAGTGGACGGGAAAGCACTATTGTTTTTACAGAGTCTTTAAGCCTTTCAATAAATCTCAAAAATCCCCCTAAATCTTCATTGTTATAATTTTCAACATGATCAAGACCATCAATAATGACTACTTGTTGCATTTCTACAAGTTTATCAATTATTTCGCTTTCATCTCTAGCCACGAAATCATGAAACAATTTTTTAGAAAAATCAGAGATAAAGTTGGAATATTTTAGACGATCCTTGTAATCCTTATCTTGATTGGAGACCCAAAACCTATAAACCAAATAATTAGGGTATTCATTTTTTAAAATATTCACCAAATGACTTTTCCCTACCCCAGGTTTCCCTTCAATCAACAATAGGTTATGGATTCTAAGGTGTTTTTTGCCAACATCTATTGTTGTCTCCAAAAGATCCGTCTTGTATACATTTATAAGAGGCAAATCTTCTCTAAAAATAGTTAATTTTCTATTATCCAATCGATTATGAAAAAATTTATGAATTACAGAAACCCGCTGCGGACTTTTAGAATATAGTTCCCACACCACCTCATCGATTTCTGTTCTGGATAGGGATACCAAATAGACTCCATTATAATTTAACGCAGAAAAACCTAGAATTTCAGAATTTGGTATCAGATCAATTCCTTTAAAGAAAATGATGTTGGTAGCGTTGGACAATACATGCGGTTTTCCATTTATCAATATTTCATTTTCTCTGAAAGAAAGCTTATCAACACTCATTTCATCAAAGTCCTTTATTTGACAATAGTATTGATCCGATTCAGAAATGAGAGTCACATCATCAAAGTCATTATCTACCTTAGCTTCTATTTGTACCTGAGTAATATCCCTCTCTGCATCCATTTTGGATACCAACAAGGTTGCAACATGATTTTGATAGGAATACCCCAAATAAGCGTTCTTCATAGTTGTCAATGATTAACCTAAATTTTAATAGTAGCCCGGATAAATAATCAACCTTGTCTTGATAAAGTATAATGGAAAAATAAATCACTCTATACAGAGTTTAAATTAGTCAATCTGTAAAATAAACATACTTAATTTCAGCCAAAATCGGATTAAATTGTCTTTTTAATTCGATGTCAATTAAATTTTTAATAAGCTTTATATTTCTAATTTTATCTATTAAAATCGTATCAACTATTTCTGTGAGCCAAATAGCTTTAAAATTATTATAATCAAATTCAAAGGGATTCAATAACCAAATTTCAAATTCATTAAGATTTGAAAAAACTTGCAATTCCTCTCTATTAAAATCAATTTCTCTCTTGTAAAGAGTTAAAATGTAATTAATAAATACCAAATCTGTCAATTTAAGCTTACCAAATTTATATGTCCCGATACCTTTGTGGCGATTTGTCAATTCAGAATAAATCAAAAAATAACCTTTTCTGTTATAATCATACTCAGAATCCCGAATTAAAGCCTCATAAAACTCTTCCCTAAATTTAAAATCGAGTTGTATTTCAAAAGCTGAGTATAGTATTCCTTTGCATTCCTCTGAACAGACATTCGTTAAATAAATCAAAGATGTAAGATTAGCATCATCTCCTGAATCAGAAGTACAATTTAAAATAGCAGTTTGAATTAACTTTTTATTAGTAATTTTACAATTAGGGTAGAATTTAAGCAATGATTTTGGAACAGATTCAATCAAACTTCGATACTTATTGTTACCATATTTATCTCCATAAATAGCAATTTTCAAAACCTTAACAAGACTGTCCTCATCTAATAAGTTACCTTTTCTTAAAAGGAAATTTGAAAACTCTTTCACTTGGTACCAAGCTAATTCTTTTTCAGTTTCTAAGAATTTTAATAATGGAGATATACATTTATTAAACTGATTATTAGAAATATTCAACCTTGACAATACAGTAAATAGATTTGAAAATATATTTGTAAACCTATCTCTAAACTTATGATTATTTAATTGTTGTGAAACCAAGTAATTCTCATGATGATCATTAAAAAAGCTATCCTTAAAAATTGATTTAGTATAATTATTTAGCTTTTCAAGCAGCTTTTCTACACCATAATCACTTACTTCAATGCAATCTTCCTTACTCAGGATTTCTTGAAGAGAGGCTGGTGGAATATGTAGAATTGCTTCAGTTAAAAAAAACTGACTGAATGACTGTATTCCCCACTTTGGAATATGGTATGAGCTTACAAAAGCTTTAAAAACCTTTTCTGTTAGAGTTTTGTAACGAATAAATGCATCATAAGCAATAAAATTAAGATTAACATATGAATATATCATAAAATATTGATGAGCTAAATTATTAGGAAGATTTGGGCCTGCATGTTGTTTTCCTCCATTTTCGTAAAGCTTTCTTAATTTTTCAATCTTAAAGACAATTTCATCTACCTCATCTTGAATTTTATAAATCAATGAATCTTCTTTTACTTTTATTAAATATTTCTTAACATCATTATCTACATCAAATTCAATTTCATCGTATATAACTTTATCTAAATCCACTGATTTTATATCACTCAAAATTAACGATCTATCATCTAAATGATAATCCAATATTAGGTTGTGAAGTAGTTTGATATTCTTTTTTGCTAAAAAATAATCAATCCACTTTCCTTGCTTACCTTTTGAATCTCTCTCAATTGCCTTGTAAACATTATAAGAAGCCTTAAAATTATTCGTAGCCGCAAGATAATGACCGAAAGCATGTTCAAAAGTATTGTTATTCCCATCACCTTCTAAAACTTTTAATTTATTTATAAGCTTGTTGAAGTCGAGATTTCTATAGTTACAACTTACACAATCACAAATTTCTCCGGTTCTTATTCTTATACTTTTTGTTAAACCTTCGTCATCGTTAAAAGGAAATATATGTCTATGACTAAATCCAAGCGATCCTTTGTTTCGCTTTATTACCTCGTTGTAATCTCTTATAACTGTAATTTTATCGATCAATGAATGATTCAAAAATGAGAAAATCCATTCAACTTTATATTTTGCGTCAAAAACGCCTGATTCTAAAAGATCCTTTTCAAATTCTTCAGTAAAAATCACTCCTCCTTCTTCAATATTAATACCATTTATCAACTTATAAAGATCTCCATTGATTGAAAATAAATTTCCATCTTGATATTGCCATACATGCTCCTCCAAAATATTGAAAGGAAAGATTGAAGAAAGAAAATCTGGATCTACAAATCCAAACCCTTCAAACCTTTTTAAATTACTATATACTATGTCTAAGATGTGGAGTGCCTTTTCATTGTGGATTTTAATTGATTTCGATAACTCAAAAATTTTGTCTGTTGAAG
Organism: Algoriphagus sp.; assembly: GCA_048819475.1. Lineage (GTDB taxonomy): Bacteria > Bacteroidota > Bacteroidia > Cytophagales > Cyclobacteriaceae > Algoriphagus. Next base: position 17,552 of record JBMDXP010000024.1, on the reverse strand, counting down.
ATCTACTTTCTCTATTAATAAAGCGGTCAATATGAAAGAGAAACAAGAATTCTTTAAGCTTTTTCTCTTGTACTAAATCTTTCAGGAAAAACACTTGGCATCTCGACCGATCAAGTGAAGGGTAAAAGCGAGTCTCTTTTATGTTGGATAGAATAACCCATTTACAACTTCCGCCCGCCTTTGATGCATAATCAAAGGCTTGTTCTACAGGTGTCTGTTTCTTCGGCCTTGCTTGTTTATCATCTAAGGATGTTTTGGCATCTTTTATTTCTATTATTGCTCTTACTTCATCTAAAGCTCTATTTACGAAAAAAAAGCCCAATGCGGCATCAGGTTTTGTACCATCTATAATTGATTTCTTTTCGTCTCTTAACCGCCAATTATTAGAGTTACCATAATTAAAGCCTAAAATATCTCCAAAAAAAGTATTAATAAATCTGGATTTGATTTCTTCCTCTTTCAAACTTTCGATTTTACCTGACTCAAACTCTTCTAGCAAGCCACTAACTAATAAGGTGATTTCACGAATATTCGTAACACTCGATAATCTAAAATCACTAATAAATTTAGATAATAAATCGTCTGAAAATATTGGTCTCAACTTCATTTTATTCTTGTATAGATCTAAATTCCCTTCTGGGAGTAGTCAAATTTTCGTTTGGACTGGGTGGGATTTGTAATTACCCCCTCATATCAAACCCAATTTATAATGGGCTTTTCAACCTCACCCCTCCCTTTTCTTCAGTTAGCGTTGCTTCCCATCCTGTCTGCGCATACCGGCAGATAGAACGGTGGTATTTTGAGCCGGTCTCGGTGACAAATACCTTACTCTCCGACTGCTCCGAAGCGGAGACGGAAGCTAAGAGAAGAATGGAAATCAGAAGAAACCGGAATGCAGGGATCATCGGGCGGATAAACGGGTTGCAAATTGGTGGTAGTGAAGTTGCTAAGGCTAAGAAAAGAAAAGATTAGGACTAATAAAATACCTAATACCGAGTATTTTTAGATTACATAAGCCCTCCCTCTCCTTGAGGAGAGGGCGATCAAGCAGTGGTAGACTAGGAAATCCTGGCTCGATCAGAGCTGCTCTCTGCCTCAACAGGCGCCACAACAAAACCCAGCCCAGAAATTCAAAAGGAAATCCCGCTTTGGAGGGCCAACATTCGCCGGAATGTCAGTCGAATGAAGCGCACTAACTGTTACACAAAATCGAAATTGTCAGGATCTACCCTCATATTTTTCTCTTGTTGAGAAATATTCCAGATATCTGATCCCACCATATTTTTTAGCTGTTCATCTGTATTATCTAAGGCTACCTTCAATTGTCTATCTGAGATATTATCAAAGAGCGAATTAATACTTCTAACTCTATCAACTATAAAATCCCTAATTGCCCAATTTATATTCATTGAAGAAATGTCAATTACCCCAGTCTGATTAATCATAGTATTGACCATTCCAGTAGAATCAAATGAAGATATTTCACCTATTAATATCGCTCTTGCTAGTTTCGCATATACAATACAACTATTTGTACCGTATGCAATTGATCCGTCCACACTACGAGCCCAATAATTTAGAAAACGTTCTACGGGTTGTATGTTATGCTTTAGTCTATCTTTTGTAAAGAACAAGTGAACTTTATTAGTATTAGGCAGCTGCTTTTCACCGTTAAGAAATTCCCGCCAATCCATTAATGTTGATTCTATAAGGGTTTTATGATTAACAGAAGCACTGGGTAATGTATAAAGAGATATCCTCCAAAGCACCGAAACTACAAATCGAAATAAGTAGTCATCATATTCAAATTTTTGTTGTCCTTTTTCCAAATATGGATAAAAAATCTCACGAGCAAATTTATCCTCAAGTTTACCAAATTTTTGTTCACAATCATGACACAATAACTCTGGTTTAAGACCATCGCTAACTCTCTTGTTCGGATTATCAGCTTTTCTGAAATGTTCACCTCCGGTTGCTTTAAGCCATCTAAACACAAATTTTGGAATGAGGTGACTTTTCTTAAGGGCTTTAGGTTGTTCACATAGAGCGCAGATTTGATTCACTTTTTTTATACTTTTAGGTGTACTGGTTTTCTCTCTCGATTTAGCCTGACGGCGTAAAATTCACTTGTTCCTTATAATTAGCTGTATTGTCTTCTCCCCATTGGGAGTAGTCAAATTTTCGTTTGGACTGGTTGGGATTGCCAACCCTACAAGCTGGCCCAAGGCTAAAATCATTCTCAGAATGATTTATTGACGCCCTGTCCTACCCTAATATCCTTACCAATTTGGAATTGACTTTCCCTACCTCACCTATCTCCCGATATCGCGTTGCTTCCCGAATCACTTCGCTCCCGAATCGCTTTGCTCTAGGGATTGAAATCTCGGAATTAAAATATCGAGTCAGGCTCTGCTATCATTTTACTATCTCATTCAGAATTAAGTGGACTTCCGGATTTAAGCCCGGAAAAAGTGCTAAAAGTTGGCTGTTCGTCTTCTACTAAAAGGTTATTGCAAGAAAAGGGATTTAGATTTAAAAAGCAACCCTACAACCTGGCTCATTCCTAAGGGGCTCGATAATTATCCCCCGGATCAGATCATAATGATGTCGAAAAAGACTGGATCACTTAAAAACCCCAAGGAATGGCTTCTATCAACAGTGTAAGGTAAAGAATATTTTGAGTACGGGTTAGCAGGCATCATAAAATAATACTTTATGCACTACTAAATCCATTCTCTTCTCCAGGATACCTCTTTCTGTGTATCTTACTTTTACTGTCGTGTCTTGATTAAGTTTAGAAATAGATTTTAACATGATTTCGATATGCACTTTTTCAAGTCCTTCAATTTTTCGATTAGAAAATTTTGAACAGAAATCATCTAGGGTAAACGGTTCACATTCTTTAACCCAGCCATACACTGATTTAATTTTTATATCATATATATCTGAAAAGACATGATCGATATTTTCCTGAGTTTTTAATATTTTCTTCGGGACAATGGTGAGAAGATGCCCATCTTCAACATTGCATTTTGAGTTCGGATAAAATTTGCCCACAAGAACTTTACTAAATGATTCCATACTTTTTAACGGGGTCGATATCCAAATAAACGATGATAAGCTCTGTGCATTTTAATATCAATTAATTTCATATTGGTTGGTAAATCGGCCCCACCTCTAAACAAAGGAATTCTATGATGAACCTGATATCCCGGTGGAACTTTTCCATTTTTTAACCATTGGTTCATCCATTTCGGGGATTTCCCAGACTTTGCTAATTCTTTTAAATATTTCACTTTTTGGTAGGAGTTCCTTGCAGATGCAAGTTTTCCTGCCCCAATTGCTGGCCCCTCCCCTCCTACAAATTGCGAATGCCATACCTCAGAAAAACTTCCATCACCATTACTGTACCAATTTGCTTCTACTCGATCACCATTGAAAAACCCTGAAATTGCATCAATAGCTCCGCTGTAAGATCCTTGGAGTGCAACCGCCCTTGCCACATCGTTTCTTATCAGATTAGTTTTTCTCCACCATGATGGGAAGTTGCCTAAGCTCATATCTGTATAATCAACAGTTGGCAGAAGAATACCTAAATTCTCAAAACCTCCTACATCAAAACTATTGCCAGCTCTCTTTAAATTCAGGGGGTTAGTATTTTTTAAAGCATTTCCTGACAAAGCTGCACTTCCAAGAACTGAGGCCCACTCCATAGGACTGCTAGGCATTCCACCTCCAGCTAAAGTCCCGGAGAAGGACCCCAGTGCCCCTCCTATAAAGTTAGAAGCCTCAACCCCAACTCCCACTGCCTTTAGGCCTGCTGCAAATCCAGATCCAGCCCCTGCGGTCAACCCTCCGATAGCTGCACCTTTTCCTACTTGGGCAGCAAACTGCCCCCAATTCCAGCTTTGACCAGATATAGCTGTTGATGCAGCGTATGTGGCAGCACTAACCCCTGCGCTAAATGCTGCAGCCTTAGCAGCAACTACTAAAATTGGAGCCCAGGCAAACTCCCCGTCCGGATCCAACATCATCACCGGATTATTGCCCATCCCTACGTAAGGAGAGGCAAACTGGTTCTGGGGATCTACACCAAACCACCTTCCCAAGGCAGGATCATATTGCCGGGCGTGGAAATCATACTATTTGGTTAGATCATCATACCTACCCTACAAGCCGGCCCTCGCTAAAACAGTCCAATGGACTGTTTCTTCACGTTCGTTTCTCTTGAAAGAGCTCATCCGTCGGCTTATCCCCTGTTCTAATATTGTTTACCACTATTAATCCATAAGGGTAATAATCTATTGTTTGGACAATATAGCTTTCTGAAGTCAGGATAGTGAAATCATCAAAGAACGCCCCTGACTTCATCCCCTGGGGACTGTCATTGGAGAGGTAAATATAGAAATATCCGGGTTGTTCTGCTTTCACCTCCTTATACAGCCTTTCGTGGGCACGGTTGGTACCAGCTTCCCATGCCGCCTCACTCATTTGCACAAAGCTCGAGGCTTCTCCTACTTACTTATGAGGCAGCCTGACAGCTAACTTCTTTCTCAATATGATTTTTTAACCTGTCTGTACACTCTTGAATCCTTCGCCAAAATTCAATCCTCAGAGATGAATTCAACTTTAAAGTTATTTTCCTTTAAATATTGTGATGTGACTTCCACTTTTTGCCAGAAAAGTTGGTGTTTAACTAAGTATTCCCAATCATGTCCTTTTATTTGATCTTCTTGGATAAAAAACAACTTTATTGATCCGCCCTCACACCTATCCGCAAACTGGAGCCAATCGCCATGTAATGCCAGCTTTGTGGAAGCGAAAGGTTTAATAAAATAATCAGGCCTGACAAATGAAGTATCCTTCCCATTAACAATCATCTCCATTGACTCTAATCTGGGAAACAGATTCAGTGTATCAGAACAACCTAATTGAACATATACGGGAATATTTGAACTGTTTCTGATTTCAATAAAATTTGATGTCGGATCACACGAAAACAAGATTATCACCAAAAAGGAAATTGCTGCACTTTTCATAGTCCACCTGTTTTAAGTCTTATATTGTTAAACCTGGCATTAATCAACTGCATCAACTTTGATGAGGAAATGTTTTGAATGGGAAAACGCCATTGGGGCCACGCTGCAGACCGTCCAAAATATTCATACGATAGGTGATTTGCCCAAGTTTCTGTCCAAAAAGTACTATGCGTATTTCCAAATGTTGCACTAGCAAGACTAGGAACTCCAACTTCCGAATAAAATGGCCCTATTCCGACTAGTCTTGCCTGTAATATATGGCCAAACTCATGCTTCATCAACCATGGATCTAAATTCTTCGTAAAAACGTCTTTCCCAACAAAAATTCCACGATCGGGAAGGGTAATTCCTGCACTCCCATACCCCTCCCCAAGCGCCGAAGATTCAAATACATTAACTTTTTCATACTCGCCAACATATCTTCCCTTTATCATTTTCGTAAAAATATCACCATCCGCACCTGCCGAGGTTATATTGATCTTAGCCGTTCCATTCCAAAAATTCAGATCTTTAGACTGTGCATTTAGCCCTCCAAATAGTCCACCACTAAGCCCTGCTGATAGCCCCTGAATACCGCCCGTCTTCAAACCACTCTCTACCGAAGAATTTAGAGAATTACCAGCTATCAAACTATTTCCAGTACCGGATACTAACCCATTCGTAAAACCAGCCGAGGCACCCGTGGCAGCTCCAGATAAAAATCCCGTTGATGCAACACCAGTAGCAGTACCGGCAAAACCAGTCCCAAAGCTACCCCCAGCCATAGCCACATTCACTCCAGAACCTATGCCCGCTCCCAAAGCTCCGGCAAGGGCTCCAACCCCGAATGCCCCAAGCCCCTGTTTGTTGAATTGGGCTCCATTTGAGATCCAGTTCATAGTGCCTCCTAGAATTGCACCAATTGCCAAATGTACCCACTCCCCATCCGGATCCACCATCATCACCGGGTTATTGCCCATCCCTACATAAGGAGAGGCAAACTGGTTTTGGGGATCCATTGCATGCCATCTACTGATTTCCGCGTCGTAATGACGAGAATGGAAATTATATAATCGGGTCTGTCTATTATAATCCTTTCCTTGGAAATATTGATGTGTTCTTGGTTCATTTACTATAACAGCTTCTCCTAACAATGCACCTGATGCAAAATATAAATTTGCTTGTATCAATGTAGAAGGGGATACTTCAACTGAAAAATCGTCAAAATAAGTTTCGGAAATTTCCTCGCTATCATTGCTCACATAAATGTAAAAGTATCCAGGATCCCTGGCAATGATTTCCTGAAATAGGCGTTCATGGGCGACATTTGTACCATCTTCCCTTGCTGCCGCACTTAATTGGACAAAACCACCATATTTAAAATTCTTATTATCATCAAAAAACAGGTAATTCAGGTATGCAGGAGGGGTATCAGAATTAGAAGAACCTTTTAAGACTAACCCTGGGAAGGGGTTAGACCCCTTCGAGAGTGACTGAATAGAGTTTAATCGTCCACCATCAAAACCCGTAGAAACACCTTTGGCAGCCAAAGCATTAACCACAGAAAAAAGTAAGGGGGTGCTTCGCTTTTTATTCAAATCCAAGTACTTCGCAAATACTTCCATTCTTACAGTATCTCCGGGGAGAACAGTAATAGCCTTTGCGATCCCAATATTCTCCCCAAATCCACCTAATACTCTCATTGAAGAATTACTGCTTTCACCAGAAGTATGATTAAATAGTGGTTCTGAAACCACTATTGCATCTTCAAAGTTAAGAAACTGCTGCTCTTCACTTTCTTTTTTTGAATTTTCAAACGTAGCGATACTTCTTGCTGATGAAGGGTCTTCTTGGTGAACATACCAAACAGTTCCCTGATAATCCTTTATAGTAAACCTGTACTTTTGAGAACTAAAGTCAAATTGTCCTCCATCAAACGAAACAGTCCCTAAGACCCCATTAAAAAACTCCAACTCGCCTATAAAATCTTTAGAGTTGAGTGTATTCTGATGAACCTCCTGTTCCTGTTCACTTAGCCGCCCCCCCCATATGTCATATTTATAGGAAACAATGGCGTTTTCCGAAAGTTGAAAAGAATCAACTAAATCAATAGAATTGTATGCTATTGATTCTATATTTCTATTCTTATCTTCAATTAAATCACCATTATTATTATAAAAATAATCATCCCCTGTTTTATTCAAATCTTCAAAAACAAAATCAAAACTAGGATTATCAGTTACAGATTTCAACTTATTTCCCTCATATACATAAGATAATCGGTCGAATAACAGAAGATTCACACCGTCTGTACCGATTCTATCAAGTGAATTTATATTTCCATTTTTATCATATGAAAAATCTTCATCCATCACTCCATCTACCCATTCATGGAAATTAGGATCATTTAATTTAGTCTTGGACACCAATAACCTACTAGATTTATCATAGGTAAATTGAAATAATATTTTTTGCATACTATAAGGAAATTCCAGCAATTTTGCAGATAGCTGACCATCAAACCGAGGGGTTGTTAGCCCTTCCAAATCATTTTCCAGGGCAATTCTTTCTTCAAAAAACATCACGTCATCCATGGAAGAGTATCTTATTAAGGTTTGCACTCCCCGAATGTTATGCTCTATATACTTTTTCATGAAAAAGTTAGCCCCATTATCCCGGCTATGTGTTTTTTCCAGGACAAGTTGTCCCATATCATTATACTCATATTCAGCCAATAACACTTCGTCATTATTATCCACCTGATGATAATAGGCAAGCGGTCTCCTTTGATCATCGTAAGTATATCTATGACTGACCGTGTGAGAACCAAATGATCCCGTGTACTCATTGAACATCCTTAACGTTTCGCCCGAAAAAGCATATTCTGAAGTATATCTGGCAATACCATCCAGGATATGTCCTTCTACTTTTTGTATCTTCCTATATTCCTTGTCATAATAAACTGTTTCGAATATCCATTCTTCAAACGTATCTTCCGTAGTCCTAGATTTGGTTCCCGTAACCAATCCTTTGACTGTTCCTGTGGTTTTAGTATCTGCGAATCCAGCCGGAATTACAAAACTGTAATCTCTGTCCTCAGGATCCCAACCTGAATTGGAATGAAATGAATAGTCGTCATAGTAGGTAATGGAATAAACATCCCCTGAAACTATCGTGGTGGGGTAAGCTCTATGTAGGCTATATCCGTTAGCACTTGTATTTCGTATCTCGTCCCGCGTCGATGCTGATCCAACAGCAGTCCTAAGTGCAGGCATTTCCAATGTGGTCACATACATCCCGGAAACCACTGGCCGGTTATGAATATCGTATTTAACAAAATTCCATTCCTTTGGATTTCGGATTCTGTTTCCCGGATCCTGGGTCAACACGGGACGGTCCCATTGGTCATAGATGGTATACGACCATCCAGCTCCCGGTTTTTTTGAAGCTATTTGCCTTCCCAAATCATCATACAGACTTTGGTAGTACCATAGATCAGCATCTGCCTGGGAAGGGCTTAGAATATCCGCAGCCGCAGGAGGTATGGTAAACAACAGTTCACCAAAATCATTATACACATAGTATGTCTGAAGCCATTCAGTCTCACTGGCTTGCACTTCGTTCAAAATAGTTTTTCCCGTAAAATCCGTATAAACCCTGCTTTTCGCCCCTTCTTCGTCCGTACTTTCATTTACTGTTAAAAGTCCCTGTGCATAGGTAGAAGAAGAGTGTGGGAGACCTGAAACCAAGTTCCATTTCCTCACTTCGCCGGACTCGTTTACCCTCATCCGTGAGATCTTGAACTTGTCCTGATAAGCCTCGCCTATCTGGGTCGCTGCAAGCACACGCCCCAACGGCGACTCTTCATAAGTCACAGAAGAATAAGCTTGTGGATCAAATGCTATTCCGGCTGGAGGTGCTGTATAAAATACTTCCTGCTCTGTTAAAGCCGATGATCTAAACTTTCCATCTGAACTTACCGCCTTATAGGGTAAATAGCCTCTGGTAGCCCTGTTTTTTGAATCAAAATAACTTGGCTGAATTATATCCTTCTTATCGGTACTGGCCTGAACAGCAACTGACTGAATAATTCTGCCCCAGCCGTCCAAATAAGAAAAAGTAGTGGTTTTCTCGTCTGAACCGAGATTGAGCACATCCTCATCCGTCAATGCCCCCGGTATCAAAACGGATTCTGTTCTCACGAAATTATACCCTTCGGACACCGAGCCTCCTGACTGCTGGGATTCGATGGCCCGGGCAAAAAAGCTAATGTTTTGGGTAGCCCCAAATGTAAAGCCGGGTTTGAGTGTTAAGCTTCCCAACACGAGATAGGAAGTATTGGCGTATTGGCTCACCTCCAAATTCTCAACCAATTCCGCCTGCTGGGCGTATCCGCAAAAAAACAATTGCTGGATCAAGATAATCAGTAAAGCTCTTTTCATGATCTTTTGCTTTATGTCTAACTATTAGTAACTAACCGATTTGTCATTTTTCTATCTACTTGTGCTTCCTGAGTTACATGGATTAGTGATATTCCTATTCAACCGAACAGGAGGTATCGCTCTTATAATAGGTCATATGACTGTAGGCTATGTCAGTATTACCACAACCGTCAGTGACGGTACACCTGACCTGATAATTCCCTTCTGTATTGATAAATGCAGGGAAAGTCATATAAGAATCGGTGTAAGTCAGGGTAGTCCATTCGGATTCGGTAAATTCCTTGTATTGCCACTGATAGGTATAAAGCCCAACACATCCTGCTGTAGAAGGCAGCGTGAAATTCGCATAGAAATCGGTATTGTTATATGGGGAGGTGTTGGTAGCTGTGCAGCTCCCATAGCTGACAGGCGTAATACCACATAGATCTATTGACTGGGGGCCATCTGCGCAGACCGATATATCAAGAGATTCCGATACCATAAAAGGAAGAGTTTTGATAACCGGATCATATTCGTTAGTGGACATAACCACTTTTACAGAATACATACCTGGGGCATTAAATGACATGGTCACACTTTCACGATCGTCTTCGTAAACAGTACCATTGCCCATGTCCCATATAAACCCAGCCTCTCCTCCAGTTGGGATAAAAATATCTTCAAGAAAAAAGGTGATATTCTGACCAACCAAACCATCCGAGAGACTTGATTTAATGACCAAGTTTGGAATTTCATCCTTGGTATGGAATCTTATCCGTTGTATAATGTTATTCTCATGATCTCGAACAAGTCTTTCCCTACCTAAGAGATCATATTCAACACTCGATGACCTGTTATTTACATCCACATCTTTTGTTACACCAACCATTGGTATAAATTCCGAACTAGATGTCATGGCATTGGGGCCAGGATTAATTGTGGTGGATCCCACAAGTGTGTTGTTATGTACATAATCATAGGCTTTTACAGTCCCATCCCTTGCGGTTTCCTGAATTAATCTACCATTTGTACTTTCATATGCATCATAAGAATGAATTAATTGAAAGTTGGAAGGCATTATAAAAAATCCTGTTGCATTAACCACCGTGAGGCCAGATGATCCTTTTCCACTTTGCCACCGAGTATCCGGAACTATCCATTTAGACTCAGGGCCGTCAAACCTATAAAGCGACACACTTGTACCGAGTTCTACCAGGGGTTGTGATGTTCTTGTCAGATAATTGCGCCGTTCTATAACTGTATTTATAGCCTTCTTTGCCTTAATTGCGGAAATCACTTTGGTTCTGGCATCACTAGAGTTGCTGGACACACAGGACATAAATGTAGAGTAGCATGTTTCTACACAGGAATCATCACCCACCGCACAATTTTGATAGCAGTTATTATAGGCATTCAAGCATGCATTTAAGCCAGTTGAGGTGTAGGCTGTACTGGAAGCATATTTGAGAGCAGAATGATATTGCTCAGTAGTATCCGCGGAGTTATATGTAACACTTCTAAGCAGTTGATAATTATTTGAATCATAAAAATATTCCTCTGTTGCGGAGTTCTTTTTCTCATTGGCAGGATCCATCTGATCATACACCATTGAAATTTTCTTTTTTAAGGTAAATGGTTTGGATATAATCTGATATGTCCCCTGAAGTCCGTTCTGATAGCAACCTGGCTCTTGCTTTATTTTTAAAGGCAAACGCTTTCTTCCAGAGGCACTAGCCTTTTCCGGGTGATTAAAGTCATATTCATAAATCTCACGGGATAAGATCCTGCCATCAATATCTTCAACAGTGACCTTTGACATATTTCCCCTTTCCCAGAATTTACTGGTGACAGAAACAAATGGAGGCTCGCTGCCGGTGGCATCACCGAAAGGATCGATATCCGGGTGCTCATCATAATTGGTAAATTCATAGATGCTTTTGCCTTTCCCTTCTATCACCTCCTCTACACGTGAATAACCTACATGGGCCCCATTCAAGTCAAATATTTCATTTTGGGAATGGGATAATCTCGTTAGAAATGACGTCACCCCGTTGACCTGCCTGATATAACCAAAAATGGGTTTTCTGAAAAGAATTCCACTGGATTGGGTTGTGGATCCTTCAACTAGATACTTGTAAAAAGTCCTTTGTGTATTCCCCATCCCATCTGCATTCACCTGAAGGTAAATTCGGTTGCCACTAATCGTTGGCTCGAAAACCCCATCCCTGTATCCGCTGTTTGGTTCATAATAAAATGTGGAGTAACCGCCCCCGCGGTTATTGATAGTAGTCAAAAGATCAGCCTGCATCGTTGAACCGTCTGGATTTCTAGTGGCTCCAGGATAAACAGCCGATAGATTAGGGATCCACTCATCTCCTGTATATGAGTTATACAAACCCAAATAATCTATACTTTTCGAATCTCTGGCAGGAAGGGAGAATGCAGTGTTATAATCAAAAGTATAAAGAGGGATGGATTGAATATCATGGATCGCATCAAGTCTAAGCCTTTTGCAGATTTGTTCCTGACAATTCCCAAAATAGCTATATGAGAACTTCAATTTGCTTACTACTTCCTGCTCTATATTAAGTATCCGAACTTCAGAAAGAGATTTGCCTCCACTCAAATCCTCTCTATAATTATTCCACGAGAAATGAACAGTCCCTCCCGAAGAAACAATTGTCTCTAGGTATCTAGAGCCTACATAAATATTAGAACTCTGGTCTTTTATCGCTGTATCTTCCGCACACGGGCCATCATCCTTTGAAAAGAGATAGTTTAAAAAACTATAATTACCTGTATTATAACTGAAGGATAGCTCATCAGTCCTATTTGGTGAAATTACTTTGGATAAAAGCCAAGTTGACACATAGCTTACTGCAGGTTTGCTGTTGTCGATAATTATCGAACTTACAACCTCTCTAGCGGAAGAGGTAAGACCAAACTGGTAGATTATGCCATTCTCATCAATAATTTCCCAGGAATTAGAGTTCTCAGTCCTGCATATTCCTGGCTTTATGCTTATAGGTTGAAATGGAAATAAAACCGGTTGACCCTGCGCATCCAGTACAAACTTACCTGACCTTCCCATAAATGAAAAAAAGAATAAATCAGGCTCCTCATCCTCTTTGTCCGGAGTACAAAATCCATCTTCCTGGTCATCCGGCAACCCTCTGACAATGCGCGTTATCGATCCACCCGCTGAAAGCGACCATCCCAATCCTTCAGACGAAGCAATATCCTGAACCCTATGTCCAAAACTATTATAATTCAGTGCAACACTAACCCCAAGTTCCCGTCCTGCTACCCCTCCGAGTGGTATTGATATTCCAGAGGCACCTGTATAATGGTTTATTCCAATAGTTGCCTGACGTATAACAGACATAGCATCCGCAGATGGAGGGTGGACATCTTGTGACCTAACAACACCAATCGATAAAAATCCAAGCAAGACTAAAAACAATTTTTTCATGATTACTATCCTATTACTTTTTCATTAATACTAGTCCGACTGTAGCCTGCCACTGGGACTCGAAGCCCTCAAGCAGTATATCCCATTTGTTTACTCTATATAATAATGCAGAGCGCAGCCTGATACTTTTGTATAACTGTACTTCTGTTCCCAATCCGCCCAAAAAAGCAGACCGAGACTTTTGTTGCACCTCTGTTAAAGCTATACTGCCAGATAAATTCTGGTATTCTGCCTGGACGAAGACAGACTCTTTGATCCAATACTGTCCGAAGACTCTCATGCCAGTCCATTCCGGTAAGCGCACCTTGGTTCCGGCAGTCCAGATAGTCCCGGCTCCTGCGGTCCAATGTCGGTCAATCCTATAGCCAGCGGAAGTCTGGAAAACAAATGGTTTGAAGGAGGAAAAATTTCCGAGCAGGCTTATTTCACTGCGTTCTGAAAAAGTGGATCCCTTCAGACTATGGCGTTTGACACCCTCATCCACCATTCTTGAATCACTCAGTTTGTTATATTTGGCTTTAAATTTATCCAGAGATTGTTGGGCTTCCTTTATCCTGCTTAAATCCGGAAAATAATCCTGCTGGATCTGCTTTGGATTCAGCTTCTGTAGATCAGAAGCGCCTTCACCAAGTCCTTCTTCACCCAGTTTACCCGAAAAAACCGATTTGATATCAGGATTCTCAGAAAGCCCTGAAAGCTCCTCCCGATCCAGAAGACGCTGTTCAATTCTGCTGGCTCCCGACTCTCCTAGATTCATCAAGGTACTGTCAATATTCCCGATGTTATTCAGCGAATCAAGCCCAGAACCTATAACTGAGACATGGTTTCCGACCTTTCCAGTGTCTTTGGACACCCCACCGTTTTTTCCCTCAATTATCTTGGTCTTCCCCCCAAGCTTACTCTGTGGCCTTTCTAAAACCTTAGGTTGATCCAATTGGGGAATTTTCAACTCTGGAACTTCCACTGAGGGAACTTTGGGAATGCTTATATTCAACTTCTCCCCACCGATAATTTCAGGATCTATATTCTGAATTAGGTCACGTTGGATATTATCTGACTTTCGGGATATTTTTTCCAGGGAGTCCCTGGTAGTAGATTTAATCTGATTCAATGAATCAAGAATAGTAGGACTATCCAGAACGGCAATCTTGGTGGGTTTGATTCTTGGAATACTATCCAGGATCGAGGTTTTATCGATCTTTGTCCTGGTATTACTATCCAGAGATTGTGAAAGACTAATTCCGGAGCAAAACAAAAGAAAGAATATAAGAATGAAAGCCCGCCTGGCTACATTCTCCCCGATGGGGTCTCCTTTCAAAAATGCAAAACATCCATAATATAGGGGCTTAATTTTATTGATAACCAATATTCCGCCATACCCAATCTCCGTAGAAAAAGTTATCGGCCCTAGGGACAAATCTCCAATATAAAAGTTTTCTTGCCTCACTTTATCTCAATGTTTATCTCAGAGTTGCTTCCATACAATCTTCTTAATTTGATTTATTCCACTATCGAATTTCACTCCAGATATTCTTTACCAGCTTATAAATAGCTTGCAGCCTGATTGACTCCGCTTCTTCTCTTCTGTCAGCATTTCGGGCAGGTATTTGTAACTCTGAGTAAATGCTTTCAAATCCTACCTAAGAATTATTTTACATATAGTTCTAAAAATCCAAACGATCCGACTCGAAAGGAGCATTGAATTTCTTCTGGTTCATATAGTGTTGGGTTCTGTAAGCATATACAGGATAATACCTATAAAAGCTGGTATAGCTTACCTACCCCATACATCCATCTTCTTTAAAAGAAGGCGATTGTAAAATTGCTTTCAAACCAGTGCTGCCATTAGGTGGAAATAGTATCCGGATTATTGCCCGGCTTATTGGTAATAAAAGTTGGCTGTTCGTTCTCTACTAAAAGGTTATTACAATTAAGTAAAAAATCAGAATATTATATAGTATACTTACCAATATTTCGAGAAAATGAGAGAAAAGGCTACGAAAGTAATGTGGTTTCCGGTCTAACCACGGAACTATCCGTCTCCACGTTGACATTTTACAGACTAAATGAAACGCGAATTTATAGAATACTGCCCCGTATCTGAAATACGGGAGATTGGTTTTGATTTTCCTTCTCTATCTGTGAAGGGGTCTCGTGTGCTTTATCTGAATTACCGGATCAGGTTTTTCAGCCGAGGAATCATTGCTAGCGGCTATCGAACATGTCTGCTAAAAAACCATAACTATCGATCAAAGGGACATCCCGATACTCGGTATAGGCTATGCGCCGGAACCTGAACCGAGAACTCATCTTGTTTTGACAAAAAATTCATTGTCTAAGGAGTTAGCAATAATTCCATTGCCAATCCATCACCCCTGAGAAAAAAAACGGAGGCTTGGCTCCGTTGTAGGTTAATTTTTACCAATCATCAGTTAGCTGCTTAGCGAAATAGGGCTCAAGACCGCTTAAGAAATTGTAAGCATTAAGATCAAGTTCATCAAGCAAAAAGCTGCGGTTTACCTGTGCCATAGTCTCCCGTTTCTTGGGCTTTTTGATTTCCCCATATTGATTATACAGGCTGATGAGTTGCTTGATCGGAATTTCGGTTGTAACTATTCCGAGGCTGGGATTGGCTTGGAGTTCTGCCCGAAGATTGGAGATGGTCGCACGGATTTTATTGTCCTTGCATTCAATTTTCAGGGTATGGTAAGTCAAATAACTGTTAGCAGATTTTTGAGTTCCAAAAAATCTATAGTACACGTCGGATGTAATGGTGAATATGCCCTTGACTATCACCAATCCGTTATCCGGGTCAGCTACATCAATGACTGACTTGGCACTTTTATAATAATCACTTACATACCTTAACGCTATTCCATACAATGTCTTCTGATCGGCATCAAACTCATGCACGCTCTGGTAGGCGACTTCTCCGTTGTGATAAGGAAAATCAGGAAGTTGCAAAATATCAGGAATACTGACAGGTGAACCTGATGGATACATATTGTCGCCTTGCGCGAAGGATGAACCGCCTATTCCAAGCATAGAAATAATCAGGATGAGTAATGATGTTTTCATAAAGAGTTATTTACCCTGTCTGGGTATAGTCACATTTTCGGTGGTACTGGATTGAATTTGTAATTTAACCCTACTCTCCTTACCAATTTCCAATTGGCTTCTCTACCTCACCCCCTTCCCAGTATCGCGTTGCTCTTATGATTAAAACATCAGGAGCGATCGGCTCTGCTGTCATTTTCTATCAGATTCAAAATTATGAGGGTTCCTGATTTAAGCCCAGAAGATGTGCTAAAAGTTGGCGAAGTAGCTCTCTACTAAAAGGTTATTGCAAGAAAAGTAATTTCGATTTAAAAAGCAACCCTGCAGGCTGGCCTCCCTATACATTTCATTACGGGACGGGCTCTTCGCTAAAATAACAAAACGGAGTGGCTGGAATAGACATTCAAACACATTATTAATGCTCACGCATAAACTACTGTTGAATTCCTGCCTGTTCAATTTATTCCTAATGGCATGATTGTAGAGGGCACGGATCCATAAAATATCTTTCTTATGAATTTGAAGAGAATTTTCGGAACCATACTAACCATAATGGGTATAGTGGGACTTATTTATGCAGCTGTCAATTTTGCAAATGAGTCCGCTAGCACAAAACAAATGATTGTATACGGATCATTGGGTCTATTATTTTTTATATCCGGAATAGGCTTACTCAAAACCACCAAGGATGAAAGCTGATAAATAGTTTGGGTAACAAACCAAAAAATCAATTAGCTCTAAGCAGATTTGAAGTCCAATTTTGCGATAGGTGAAATTCCGAAAGCTGTAATATGGATATAAGGTTTTGATTTGCGCCATCTATTTCGGTCAAACTGCGCCACCTGTTTCGGTTTGATTTGTGCCAATTTGAAAGGTCAAAAACACTTCCCCTGTTGGTCTCCGTCTGGGTCTAGTCAGATCGTTAATTGGCGATGGGTTTAAGTTAGCCTGCGCTACAAGATGGTCCTTCACTGGATTAGTCCTTCTACAAGCTGGCCCAAGGCTCCCCTCCCTGCATGCTGGCTCCAAGCTAAATCTTTTCAATGGAAAGATTCTTCACGCTAGGCCCTCCTCTGGAAGATTTCTTTACGTCTTGTCCTATCCTACTCTTCTTGCCCCTTTGCGATTGCCATTCCTACCTCCTCCCATCCTTCCCGATACGCTGCGCTATCGGGACAGGCACTTGAAGAAATGGCGATCGGTTCTGCTATCATTTCACTATCAGATTCAGAATTAAATGGTTTCCGGATTTAAGCCCGGAAAGGAAATAAAAGTTGGCTGTTCGTTTCGACGCCGCGGTCTGTTTCTCCTACAGAACGCAAATTTCAATCTCCGCATGGTGCCGTGGAAAGGTACTCATTCACCAAACAAAGCAATCTAATCAGTTTCAATTGCTCATACCCGCAGCCATGCCGCACTACCCCTCGCGAATCAAGCCGCTCCAGCCCTACCCTCACCCCTCGCTTGATTTCCAGTGTGGTGCGATTGAAGGAACAGACGCCGCGGTCTGTGTCTCACAGAACGCAAATTTCAATCTCCGCATGGTGCCGTGGAAAGGTACTCATTCACCAAACAAAGTAATCT
>JBMDXP010000023.1:0-229494 GCA_048819475.1 Algoriphagus sp. | reverse complement strand
CCGGAAAATCCAAAAACAGTATTTTTTTGAGCTAGCCTCAGCCCCACCATCTTCTTCGTTGCCCTCATTCGAAGTATAAGCATACATCATCATTCGGACGCCTTGAAGCTGGTACAGCTGAGACTTTTTCAGCAAGCCCTAATTAACTGTCATCGTCACTGGATTTTCTAGTGATGAAACAGCACTCGAATGAAAAATGGGCTAATCCATCAACATGATACCTTTCCATCTATTATTGACCTTTTTAGGTAAGCTCTAGGGGTCAATGGATTTTACGTGGACTCTTGGGAGCGGAATTCTTGGCTGGGATGATTCCAGTACTGTTCTTTTCCTATTGGCCGCTGGAATTCTTGTGAGGTGGGTGCGCTAACATACACCTATAAGTACTTCTTGGAAAGCTCTTCTACCAACTGTATATAAAGAACTGCTGCTTCTTCCTTGGTTTTGCCCTTATAATTCATCCAGCTATTGTATTTGGCTGCGGCTTTGAAGTCAAACCCACCGGGTCGTTCAGACTCGTTATCACCCGCTGTAGCTTGCTTATAAAGTCCATACAGTTTCAAAAGTTCTTCATTGGAAGGACGAGAGGTAAACGTCTTGGTGAGTTGGGCAGCCTCTTCTAATGTGGTAAGTGCCATGGTAAACTGGGTTTCTTGTTTTCAGTTTCCAAAGATCATTGAAAATGTAGAATTTATTATGCCATTCAAATAAAAAAAACCGGCCTTCAAGACCGGTTTTTTTTATGATTAATCGGAATTTCTATCTTTTATTGAGTGATACGTAGTCACGTTCATTGGCACCTACATATACTTGGCGTGGACGCCCAATTGGTTCTCCGTTTTCCCTCATTTCTTTCCATTGGGCAATCCATCCAGGGAGACGTCCCAGGGCAAACATTACCGTAAACATATCAGTAGGAATTCCCAAAGCCCGATAGATGATACCGGAGTAGAAATCCACGTTTGGATATAGTTTTCTGTCAATAAAATACTGATCGTTTAATGCGGCATGCTCCAGTTCTTTTGCAATGTCCAGTACCGGATCATTTACCCCAAGCTTTTCCAGTACATCATCTGCAGCTTTCTTGATGATTTTAGCCCTTGGGTCAAAATTCTTATATACCCTATGGCCAAAGCCCATTAATCTGAAAGGGTCATTTTTATCCTTGGCTTTGTCCAGGTATTTTTTTGCATCGCCACCGTCAGCTTTAATCGCTTCCAGCATCTCGATCACAGACTGGTTTGCCCCCCCATGCAACGGTCCCCAAAGGGCATTGATCCCTGCAGAAATAGAAGCATAGATGCTGGCTTGCGATGATCCTACAATCCTTACAGTGGAGGTAGAACAATTTTGCTCATGATCTGCATGCAGGATGAGTAATTTGTCCAAAGCTGAAGCAACCACAGGATCTACATCATATTTCTCTGCAGGCAGGGCAAACATCATTTTAAGGAAATTGGAACAGTAATCCAGCGAGTTGTCAGGATAGTTTACAGGATGTCCCATTTCATTCTTGTATGCCCAGGCTGCGAAGGTCGGCATTTTTGCTATAAGCCTGATTATGCTGAGGTTTACTTCTTCTTTGTTTCTGTTTGGATTCAGTGAGTCAGGATAAAAGGCGGTGAGTGCACAAATCAACGAGGAAAGTACTCCCATAGGATGGGCATTGGAAGGGAACCCTTCAAGAATTTTCTTGATGTCTTCGTGGACAAGTGTGTGGTGGGTGATTTCTTTTGAAAAATCTTCATACTGTGCCTGGGTAGGAAGCTCGCCATAAATCAATAAGTAAGAAACCTCCAGAAAGGTTGATTTCTCTGCCAGATCTTCTATCCTATAGCCCCTATACCGGAGTATTCCTTCTTCCCCATCCAAAAATGTAATGGCACTTGTGGTGGCACCGGTATTTTTATAGCCCGGATCCAGGGTGATTAATCCGGTTTCTCCTCTTAGTTTGGCAATATCAATTGCGGATTCCTGTTCAGTTCCGGTGATTACCGGGAATTCAAAATCTTGTCCTTTGAAAGACAGTTTGGCTGATTCAGACATATATTTTTTATTTGGATTGCTGTTAAAAAACCTCGAAATACGGGGTTAAGTTAATAAAATCAGGTAGTTTTTTGGGTGATAAATATGCCCGAAGGAATAATAATCATACGAAACACTTAATTTTTCTGGTGACGAAATCCAGAAAAAGGTGAATATAAGCCAAGTGTTCCGTCAAGTTGATGTTTAACTACTCGGTTATTAATCGGGATGAGAATAAAAAAAAGCCCCAAAGGGCATTTTTTTATGCGCAGAAGTGCTCGAAAACTTCTACCAGATGTTCTCCAATCATCTTGGCATTTCTTCCTTCTATATGGTGCCTTTCAATAAAATGCACCAACTCGCCATCTTTAAAGAGGGCCATTGCAGGAGAAGAAGGTGGGTAAGGTAAAACCAGCTCCCTGACTTTCTCTACTGCATCACGGTCGTTACCTGCAAATACGGTTGCGAGGGTGGTAGGTTTCACTTTTGAATTTTCCAGTGCAAATTTCACCCCCGGACGGGCTGCACCTGCAGCACAACCACACACTGAATTTACTACTACAAAAGTAGTCCCTTTATGGTCGGGTCCTAAATGCTCAGCCACTTGCTCAGCAGTTCTGAATTCCTCAAACCCAACATTTGAGAGTTCTGCCCTCATCGGGGCAATCAGTTCTTCTGGATACATATTCGGTTTATTTTATTGGTTCAGTTAAAGAAATCCCAATTCAAGTTTTGCAGCCTCAGACATCATGTCCTGTGAGTAGGGGGGATCAAAGGTGATCTCTACTTCCACATTGTTGATGTCCTGTATCTGCTGAATTTTGTCTTTGATCTCCGTAGGGATATATTCGGCAGACGGACAATTGGGTGATGTCAAGGTCATCAGCACATATACATTGTTGACAGGATAAACGGTAATCTCATAGATCAGACCCAATTCATAGACATCAATCGGAATCTCTGGATCATATACCAGTTTTATTGCCTGTACTACCTTCTCCTTAAGATTTGGAATCTGACCTGCTGCGGTATTTATATTACTTTCAGTTTCCATTTTATGAGACATTTTGCTTGGTTTGAAGTGCCAGGGCGTAAAGTTTGATCTGCTTGATCATCGAAGCAAAACCGTTTGAACGCTGACTTCCAATAATAGATCCCATTCCAATCCGGTTTACGAAATTGAGATCGGCATCAATAATTTCCTTGGGCTTTCTGTCATTCAGGACCCGAAGCAAAAGAGAGATCAGCCCTTTTGTAATAGCCGTGTTTGAATCCGCCTGAAAATGAACCTTGCCGTCTTTTTCACCACCTATAAGCCAGACTTTGGATTGACATCCCTTGATGATATTCTCTTCACGTCTCTCGGAGTCAGGAAATCCTTCCAGACTTTCACCCAGTTCCATAATGTAATAAATGGTGGATTCCTTATCATCCCCAAGTATTTCGAACTCGGATACTATTTCATCTTGAATGTCCTGAATGCTGTTCATTTATTTTTTATTCTGGCAATTCTCTCAACCCCTTCCGCTAAGTGATCGATCTCTGATTTGCTGTTGTAAACAGCAAAAGAAGCCCTCACAGTTCCTTCAAGTCCCAATCTTTTCATCAGGGGTTGTGTGCAATGATGCCCTGTCCTCACTGCTATGCCATTAGCGTCCAGCATCATCCCTACATCATACGGATGCATTCCGTTAATAGTAAAGGACAAAACGCTCACTTTTTCTGCAGCTGTGCCTACAGGTATCACGCCCTTGATCTTTAATAGCTGTTCGCTTGCATGGGAAAGTAGCCCATCTTCATGTGACTTGATCTGCTCTTTCCCGATGGAAGTGACGAAGTCCAGCGCAGACTTGAAAGCTATGACGTCAGCAATATTGGGTGTGCCCGCTTCAAATTTGAATGGAATTTCATTGAAAGTGGTTTTTTCGAAGGTCACTTCTTTGATCATTTCACCACCTCCTTGGAAAGGAGGCATTGCTTCCAAGACTTCCCTCTTTCCGTAAAGTACGCCTAAACCGGTAGGTCCATAGAGCTTATGGGCCGAAAAAGCAAAGAAATCGCAATCAAGCTCTTGCACATCAATAGCTAAATGACTGGTACTTTGGGCGCCATCGAGCAGCACTTTCGCACCTGCCTGATGGGCGGCATCAATAATTCTTTTTACCGGATTTATTGTGCCCAATGCATTGGAAGCATGGACTACACTTACTAGCTTGGTTTTCTCTGAAAGCAGCTTTTCGAACTCTTCAAAGATTATTTCACCGGAATCAGTAATCGGAATGATTTTCAGGATCGCACCCTTCTCCTCGCAAAGCAGCTGCCAAGGCACAATATTGGAGTGATGCTCCAATGTGGAAAGGATAATTTCATCCCCTTCTCCAATGAATTTTCTTCCAAAAGTAGCCGCGACCAGATTGATGCTTTCGGTTGTACCTTTGGTGAAAATCAGTTCCGCAGATTCCCGCGCATTGATGAATTCACGCACGGATTCCCTCGTATCCTCGAAATACCCCGTAGCACGGTCTGCCAAAGCATGGGCACCCCGGTGGATATTTGAATTATCTTTTTTGTAATAATCAGCCAACGCGTCCAGTATCACCTGTGGCTTCTGTGTGGTAGCCGCATTGTCAAAATAGATTAAGGGCTTGCCATGCACTTCCTGGTGAAGTACAGGGAACAAACTCCTGATTTTTTCAATATCTAAACTCATTTATTATCAGAATTTACTTCCAAGGCGCTCTTGCACCAGATCTGTGCAGAATTCGCGGAAGCTTTCCTCCTTGATGTGGTCAAGGACTTCACCTGCAAAGGCGTAAAGCAAAAGACCTTTGGCTTGGGTTTTGGCTATCCCGCGTGCCTGCAGATAAAACAAGGCCTCTTCATCCAGCTGACCTGTAGTACAGCCATGAGAACATTTCACATCATCAGCCCAAATTTCAAGTTGGGGCTTTGTATTTACAACCGCATCTCCGGAAAGGAGAATATTGTTGTTTTGCTGAAATGCATTGGTTTTCTGGGCATCTTGCCTCACAAAAATTTTCCCGTTAAAAACCCCTCGTGACCGGTCTGCCAGGATGCCCTTATACAGTTCATTTGATTCAGCATAAGGAATGGTATGGTCTACATTGGTGTGGTTATCTACATGGGTAGACCCACCAAGCAAATACAACCCATACATGTTTCCTTCAGAGTTGCTGCCCAGAAGGTTTAAGCTTAGGTTATTCCTGACCATATCACCTGAAAGCGAAATATTCACAGAGGTGAATCTACCGTCTTTCTGGATGGCTGTCTCTATATTGCTGACCTCAATGGACTGACCTCCCTCATGCTGTAACC
Source organism: Algoriphagus sp. (assembly GCA_048819475.1). Lineage (GTDB taxonomy): Bacteria > Bacteroidota > Bacteroidia > Cytophagales > Cyclobacteriaceae > Algoriphagus. Next base: position 224,133 of record JBMDXP010000023.1, on the reverse strand, counting down.
TATAGTAGCTGATCTGGGAGTTTATGGCTCCTTTGATTTCTACGACTTTGTTTACAAAATATGGGGTGTTACCCAAATTCACACTTTGGTCAATAAACGTGGCTTCAGCGAAATCACCAACCTCAATCCATACTCTGGGCTGCACCACCTGCCCGCCATTCGCCTTGTTGAAACTTAGAAGTAGGATGGGTTTGTCAAGGATTTGTTTCTTCGGAACTGATATAGATATCCCGTCACTGAAACTTGCTTGGTTCAAAGCACAGAATGGATCCTTTTCAGGCTTTGCGATGGTCCCTATCGCCGCATCCGGTCTTCCGGAGAGCATATTTACTTCGATACCGGGGATGGTATCTGAAATGGCAGGTAGAAATGCACCGTTAGAGAACACCAGGATATATCCTTCGAAACCGCCGAAGGTATGCCTGTCAACCTCTTCTTTTGAAATTTCAAATGAGGTGGCAGCAGAGAAAGCTGAAATGCTTTGCGAGATCTTTTTTGTGACTGCGGTGAACTTATATTCTTCGGATTTAATCGTGGGTAATCCCTGAACTGCAAAAGATTCTCTGGCCACAGCTCTTTGGGATTCAAACCCACTTACAGAGGAGTTGATCAACTCCTCGATTCTATCTTGCTTTGTCAGCGTACTCATGATTGGTTGGTTAGGTTGTGAATCAGACAGTTGCCTTGGAGTCAATTTCTTCTTTGATCCAATCGTAGCCTTTTTCCTCAAGCTCCATTGCCAGTTCCTTGGTGCCCGATTTCACAATTATACCCTTGTATAATACATGGACGTAATCCGGCACTATGTAGTCCAGCAAACGCTGGTAATGTGTCACGACAATCGTTGCGTTTTTATCAGATTTCAACTGATTTACACCATTTGATACAATTCGCAAGGCGTCGATATCCAGTCCCGAATCTGTCTCATCAAGGATGGATAAAGTCGGATCCAGCATAGCCATCTGGAAAATTTCATTTCTCTTTTTTTCTCCTCCTGAAAAACCCTCATTCAGGGATCTGCTCAGCAGCTTCTGGTCAATTTCCACCAGTTTCATCTTTTCCTTCATGAGGGTAAGGAATTTCACCGCATCCAGGGCTTCCAAGCCTCTGTATTCACGCACTTGGTTGACTGCAGTCCGGAGAAAATTGGTAGAGCTTACGCCGGGAATTTCCACAGGGTACTGAAAAGCAAGGAAAACACCTTCTCTAGCACGGTCTTCAGGAGATAAATCCAGGAGATCCTTTCCTCTAAAATAAACCTCGCCGTCTGTCACTTCATATTCTTCCCTACCAGCCAAGACAGAAGCCAACGTAGATTTGCCAGAGCCATTCGGTCCCATGATCGCATGTACTTCACCTGCCTTTACTTCCAGATTGATCCCCCGAAGAATAGGTGTTCCTTCTATAGATGCGTGTAAGTTTTTTATTGTCAGCATAATTCTTCTAAATCTTTCAAATTCTAATCTTTCAACCTCCCGTGTTACTTATCCTACCGAGCCTTCCAGGGTCAACGCGAGTAGCTTCTGGGCTTCAACAGCAAATTCCATCGGCAATTGGTTCAATACTTCTTTAGCATATCCATTGACGATCAGAGCCACCGCATCTTCAGTCGCAATGCCACGCTGGTTACAGTAGAAAATCTGATCTTCGCCGATTTTGGAGGTGGTAGCTTCATGCTCAACCTTCGCTGATGCATTATTGATATCGATATAAGGGAACGTGTGTGCCCCGCACCTGTCTCCCATAAGCAAAGAATCACATTGTGAGAAGTTACGGGCATTGTCGGCACGCTTCATCACCTGCACCTGTCCACGGTAAGAATTCTGTGATTTTCCCGCTGAAATCCCTTTTGACACAATCCTTGATTTGGTGTTTTTGCCAATATGGACCATTTTGGTCCCTGTATCTGCTTGCTGGTAGTTATTAGTCACCGCCACAGAATAAAACTCTCCTATGGAATAGTCACCTTTTAGAATGCAGGAAGGGTACTTCCAAGTGACAGCGGAACCAGTTTCCACCTGTGTCCAGGAGATTTTTGAATAATCCCCGGCACAAATCCCTCTTTTGGTCACAAAATTGTAAATCCCGCCTTTCCCGTTTTTATCCCCAGGAAACCAGTTTTGCACGGTGGAGTATTTCACTTCCGCATGGGCACCCGCATAAATCTCCACCACAGCTGCATGGAGTTGGTTTTCATCACGCTGAGGTGCAGTACAGCCCTCAAGATAGCTCACATAAGACTCATCTTCTGCTACGATCAGCGTTCTTTCAAATTGACCTGTATTGGCAGCATTTATCCTGAAATAGGTAGACAGTTCCATGGGACACCTTACACCTTTAGGAATAAAACAGAACGACCCATCCGAGAACACAGCTGAGTTTAATGCTGCATAATAGTTGTCAGTCATAGGGACCACTGATCCAAGATATTTTTTGACCAACTCGGGGTGTTCCTTCACGGCTTCGCTGAAGGAACAGAAGATAATGCCAAGCTTTGAGAGGGTTCCCTTAAAGGTAGTTGCTACTGACACTGAGTCCAATACAGCATCCACAGCTATTCCTTGCAGCCTTTTTTGCTCGTTGAGTGAAATCCCAAGTCTCTCGTATATCTGGAGCAACTCAGGGTCTACCTCGTTGATGTTTTTGGTTTGTTTTTTTTGTTTGGGAGCTGAATAGTAACGCAAACCCTGTAGGTCAATTTTAGGATAATGAACATTGGCCCATTGAGGCTCTGTCATCGATTCCCAGGTTTTAAAAGCTTTCAATCTCCACTCAAGTAACCAGCTAGGTTCTTCCTTTTTAGTAGATATCCAGCGGATAATATCTTCGTTCAACCCTATAGGAGCCTCATCAGCCTCGAAATTCACAGACCAGCCGTGCTCGTATTCCTTTGAGGTAAGTTCTTCTAATATTTGGTTGTCTTTGCTCATGTGCTGAGTTATTTAGACTAATTACAATTTGATCGCAAAGTTACAACATATAATGAAATTTTTATGTTCATCACGATTTGAAAATTCTATGGGATATATAAATGATCGAATGGAATGGCCGTTTTTACTTTTGTTTAAAGCCGTTCCCCAAAAAAAGAGTGTTGACTTGGCAACACTCTTTTTTTGCTAATTAATACTCAGGTTATTTATTTAGATTTAATCCTAATAGTACTACTTCTCTTTGTCAAAAAACTGGATGGGCCTGTTTATTGACTCTTCCAATACTATCAAGGTTTCTGTTCTGTCGATGCCATCCACTTTTTGGATGTTGTCCAATACATACCTGAGATGGTTTGTGTCCCTACAGATAATCTTCGCAAAAATGGAATAGTTCCCAGTGGTATAATAAGCACTTACCACTTCCGAGATAGTCTTCAACTTTTCTATGACATTATCATAAAGTGAGCTTTTTTCAAGGTAGATCCCCAGAAAGGCGGAGATGTCATAACCCAGTTTGGAAAAGTCAATATTGAGGGTTGCACTCTTTACAATCCCCATGTCCTCCAGCTTCTTCATCCGTACGTGAACTGTACCTGAAGATACGAAAACCTTCTTGGCAATTTCAGTATACGGGGTCTTTGCATCTTCATTTAAGAGAGAGATGATTTTTAGGTCTATGTTATCGATATCTAAAATTTTATCCATTTTCCTAGATTGGATTTAGATGATTTTTAATGAATGTGGTTGTAAATTAGAGATTGTTCAAAATATTGCAAAATTATTTTTTCAATTTGTAATTAAATTTAAAATCTATTTACTTTGGGTCTGAATTGAATGTTCAGAGGAATATTTGGCTTGTTAGTTTAAAAGTCAAATTAAAGTTTGAAAACATACGTGAAACCAAACTTTGCGCTAAATTGAATCGAAACTTTTAATCTCTAAAGTTATATTTGGGTTTATATTCTGAAAAAAGTCTTGCCGGTGGCAAGACTTTTTTGTTTTCAATGGCCCGATCTGGGGCAGAAGGAATTTTGACTATCAGTAAATTGATCGTTGAACTTAGTGTTTGAGTTTCAGGACGGGAAGGATAGAAGGAGTTGGAGTAGATCCTTAGGCAAGCAATTAATCAGGGAAAAGAGGATCATTTTTTTAAACGGTTGGTAGGTGTAAACTCTCGGGTTATATTTTTAGACCATGGAAAATACCCCGACTTTAATTAAATCTATACCTCTGGCTCTGCTGATGGTAATTTCAGGAACCGTATTGTCACAGGTAAAGCCTTTTACTCCAGAAAAGCAGTTTACAGAGAGTAATCCAAAGGCGAAGTACCACACTGTTTCAGGTGAAAGGCATGGCCCTTCTTTCTTCAAAAAATTTGAGTTTCCGGAAGTGGAATATACTCCGGGCGACAAGCTGAATTTTGATAAATACCATACGGTCGATGTGATGTATCACTGGTACATAAAGTGGGCAGAAGAGTTTCCTGATATAGTGGAGCTTTACGAAGTAGCGAAGTCTCTTGAGGGAAGACCTATTCTCCAGATGACTATTACCAATAAAAAAACTGGAAAGGACACGGATAAGCCTGCTGCATATTTTGAAGGGGGAAGACACTCGGGAGAAATCACTGCGAGTGAATCGATTTTGTGGCTGACGCAGCATCTGTTGGAGAATTATGGAAAAGATCCTGAAATCACCGACTTGATCGATAAGAAAGCCATCTACCTTCGTCCCCAGAATAATCCGGATGGATCAAACTTATATCTTTATACGGCTCAGCGGAACAGAAGCACGGTAAAACCGCATGACAATGACCGTGATGGCCTGATAGACGAGGATCCTGAAGAAGATCTGGATGGTGATGGTGTTATCTACCAGATGAGGAAGAAAGCAGTGACAGACGAAGAAAAAGAAAAGGCAAATTATATTGTAGACCCATCCCATCCTTCCGGAAAGTTGATGAAGCGTGTGTTTCCGGGTAAAGGAGATTACCTCATGTATACTGAAGGTATAGACAATGACGGGGACGGCTCTTACAATGAAGATGGGGTAGGGGGCCTTGATCTACATCGAAACTACCCGGAAAACTGGAGACCTGACTCGGGCGGTGATCTGACCGGCAGAGGATACACACAAAGTGGTGCAGGGGAATACCCTATGAGTGAGGTTGAATCCAAATCCACGGTGCTTTGGATGCTCAGTCACCCCAATATTTCAGTAGTGAACTCAATGGATACCAGAGTGCCGATGCACCTCAGAGCTCCTTCCACTTCCAAGGCTGAGGAAAGAATGTATCCTGAGGATTTGGCTATCTATAAGCAAATGGATGAGTTGGGGCTGTCTTTTACTGCCTATCCCTGGGCTGGTGACGTATATGAAACGTACGCTACACGCTACAAAGTCAATTCGATGACAGGTGACCCACTGAAGCCTACTCCTCTTTTTGGCCATGGCCCTGATTTCGGCTATTTCTATTACGGAAGTATCTGGTATGGGGATGAACTCTGGAATAATGGCGCCATGAAAGATTACAATGGAGATGGTATCTATGATGACTATGATGCATTGATGTGGGATGAAGAAGAGAATGGCGGGAAAGGCTTCAAACCGTGGACACCTTTTATACATCCTGAACTGGGAGAGGTCGAGCTGGGTGGCTTTCATCCTAAATTCTTCAGTCAAAACGGTCCACCATGGCAGCTTGAAAACTGGGCGAAGAAGCAGGCGGAGTTTAACCTGGCCATGTCAAAACTTTTGCCCGAACTGGAGATTACCGGGCTCGAGGTGAAAAAATCTGCTGAAGGCGAGTTTGATATCACCCTCCAATGGAAAAACGTAGGCGGATTGCCAGTAGCCTTAGAACAGGCGAAACTGGTGAAAATAGTCCAGGAAGACCGGGTAATGCTGGAGTTTGGCAAAGAACTTACCAAGGGTGATGAGCATGCAAAAGTGAAAATAACCAGTCCTGATTTAACTAATAAAACGATCTATGCCGGCTACACTGGGGTAGGAGAATCAAAATCCGCAACATTCCGGGTAGCGGTATCCGGCAAAGAAGAGATAAAGGGAAAAATCAAACTTCTGTCAACACGCGGCGGGTATTTTGAGAAAGAATTCTCCATAGTTCAATAACCAAAACAAGATGATGAAACTTAAAAGATTGACGGGAGCAGTGCTTCTACTGGTTGTATTTACTGTACAGCAGGGTGTGGCTCAGCAAAAAAGAGCCCTGACGCACAGCGATTATGATGCATGGGAAAGTCTGTCCTCGGAGAAAATCACCAAAAACGGGAAGTGGGTAGGATATCAGATTTCCCCTCAGGATGGGGATGGCACGTTGGAAATCCTGTCGTTTGAAAACCCCTCAAAGCGGATAGTGATCCCAAGGGGAGCAAACTTCGTGTTTTCGCCGGAGAGCTTTTTTGCTGTTGGCAAAATAACAGCCCAGAAGGACTCTGTGAAAGTACTGAAACTGAAAAAAACCAAAAAGGAGGATATGCCGCAGGACAGTTTGTTCATCTATGAAATGGGTGAAAATAAACTGGTGAAACTGCCCAAGGTAAAATCTTTTGCTGTGCCTGAAAAGAAAGGGAACTGGCTGGCCATCCATTTTGAGAAAGAGAAGCCGGGCAAGCCAAATCCTGCTGATTCCTCGGCAAAGGCTGAAAAGCCAAAGAAAACGGATGGAACGAAGCTGGAAGTAAGAAAAGTAGGGGGAACTGAGACATTTGTATTCGACAGAGTGAAATCCTATGGTTTCTCACCCAATGGCGATTATTTACACTATGTCCTCGCGGAAGAGGACACGTTGGACAATGCCGCACTTTACCTGCTGGAGCTAAGCAGTGGGAAATCAACCTTGCTTGATGAAGGAATGACAGACTATATCAAGGCGTCTTTTTCTCCCCAGTCCACATATTTGGCCTATTTGGCCACAGATGATTCGACCAAGTCAAAGAAACCATACCATACCTTGTTTCTTGCCAAGACTTCAGGAGGTGACCCCAAAGAGCTGGCCTCAAGGATCGGAGAAGGATTGATGGCGAATGGAAGGGTAAGCCCCGATGGTAATCTGCGGTTTTCTGAGAATGAGAAAAGGCTGTTTTTTGGAGTTGCCGAAGATTACAGGGATTATGGATACGAGTCAGACACGACCATTTTGGATGAGGAGCGGGTAAGTCTCGATATCTGGGGATGGCAGGACAGTGAGATACAGCCGATGCAGCTGAAGCAAAAGTCCAATGAACAGAAGCGTTCTTATCTGGCAGTGATGGATATAGCCTCAGATAAAATCATCCAATTGGCAGACGTGGAAGTGAAGAATGTCATGCTTGAATCTAAAATAGAAAAGGATTTTGGACTGGCCTGGACGGATTCCCCGTATAGGAAAAACTATAGCTGGGATATTCAGATCGGAAGGGATCTCTATCTGGTGGATTTTAGAGATGGATCCAGAACACTGGTAGAGCGAAACGCATCAGGGTTTCCATCGCTTTCTCCTGAAGGAAGGTACGTGTATTGGTATGATGGAAGAGACAGTAGCTGGGTGGCCTACGATGTGGCAGGAAAGCAGAAAATCAACCTCACCAAAAATATTCCCTCTAAATTTTATGATGAGATACATGATTCCCCATCTCTTCCCGGAAGCTATGGAAATGCAGGGTGGCTAAAAGACGATGAGGCTATTTTGGTGTATGACCGCTTTGATATCTGGAGGATAGACCCCAAAAATACCGATAAGTCCGTCAACATCACGCAGGGTGTGGGAAAGAAAGGAAAGGTTGTATTGCGCCGGCAGGAACTGGATAGAGAGGAAAGAAGTATCGACCCCAAAACAGAATTACTGCTGACAGCATTTGATGAGCTGAGCAAAAACTCCGGATTCTATCAAGGAGCTTTTGACGGAAAGTCGGCACCCAGGGAAATCATAATGACCCCGCATCGATATTATGGGCTTACCAAAGCGAAGGATGGTCAAGGGGTGTTGATCCGAAGGAGTACGTATAAGGATAATCCAGATTTATACCTTGGCGATCTTACTTTCAAGAATCTAAACAGAGTGTCCAATCTCAATCCGCAGCAGGCAAATGTAAACTGGGGGTCTGTAGAGTTAGTGGATTATACCGCAAATGATGGAGTGCCTTTACAAGGGCTGCTTTTCAAGCCTGAGAACTTTGATGCTACTAAGAAGTATCCGATGATGGTATATTTCTACGAACGAAACAGTGATGGGCTGCATAATTACCGGGCGCCGGCACCTAGTGCGTCGACCATCAATATTCCGTATTTTGTAAGCAATGATTACCTGGTATTTGTTCCGGATATCAAGTACGATCTCGGTCTTCCGGGGCCCAGTGCTTACAACTGCATCATACCAGGAGTCCAATCCATCGTGGCAAAAGGGTTTGTGGATGCTGAAAACATGGCAATCCAAGGCCAGAGCTGGGGCGGATACCAGGTTGCTTACCTGATTACCCAGACCAATATGTTCAAAGCTGCCGGGGCAGGAGCACCGGTTGTGAATATGACTTCGGCATATGGAGGGATAAGATGGGGTACAGGTATGAGCAGGATGTTCCAATACGAGCAGACGCAGTCCAGAATAGGAGGGACCCTTTGGGATAAACCGATATATTACCTGGAGAACTCTCCGCTGTTTTTTATGGACAGGGTGAAGACTCCTGTACTGATCATGCATAATGATGCTGATGGGGCAGTGCCTTGGTATCAGGGAATAGAGATGTTTATGGCCCTGAAAAGATTAAACCAGCCGGCTTGGTTGTTACAGTATAACGGAGAAGATCATAATCTGGTCCAACGGAAAAACAGAAAGGATCTTTCGGTCCGTTTGAGCCAGTTCTTTGACCATTACCTCAAGGGTGCACCTGCTCCGCTCTGGATGACTGAAGGACTTCCCGCCGTAGAGAAGGGAAGGACACTGAAATACGAATTGATTGAAGACTGATAAAAAGAGGCTGACTGATAATTTTCCGGTCAGCCTTTTTTTGTTTTTCCGGATCCATTCCAATCTATTGATACCGAGGCTTTTTTTAGAAGTTTCCTTGGCCTGTTTTACGCACCGTAAAAATCCAACTGTAAAAGACGGCTATAAGGAGCGCGTTCTCATATGGCAACGGCGGCCTTGATATGAGGATGTGGGTCATAGTTTACCAGCTCAAAGTCTTCATAGCGAAAACCAAAAATGTCCTTTATCTCAGGGTTTAGCTTCATTTGGGGCAGTGGCCGGCATTCCCTGGATAACTGCAGGTGAGCTTGCTCCAGGTGATTGGAATAAAGGTGGGCATCTCCAAATGTATGGACAAAATCGCCCGCCTGCAGTCCGCAAACCTGCGCGATCATCATGGTGAACAGTGCATAAGAAGCAATGTTGAACGGAACCCCCAGGAATACGTCCGCACTCCGCTGGTACAGTTGGCAGGAAAGCTTTCCGTCAGCGACATAGAATTGGAACATCGTATGGCAGGGAGGCAGTGCCATTTGGTCTACATCAGCCACATTCCAGGCGCTCACCAGATGTCTTCTACTGTCCGGCTTAGTCTTGATCTGGTGGATCAGGTTTTTTATCTGGTCTATTTCTCCTCCCTTTCCGTCAGGCCAGTGTCTCCATTGATGGCCATACACCGGTCCGAGATCCCCGTTTTCGTCTGCCCATTCATCCCAGATAGAAACGTTGTTTTCTTTGAGATAGTGGATGTTCGAGTCGCCTCTGAGAAACCAGAGCAATTCTATAATAATTGACCTCAGATGAAGCTTCTTGGTGGTTACCACCGGAAATCCTTCACGCAGGTCGAATCTCATTTGATGCCCAAAAATACTTAATGTTCCCGTGCCTGTTCTGTCGGATTTCTGAACTCCTTCATCAAGGATTTTTTGCATCAGCTCGTGGTATTGCTTCATTGTCGTTCGGTGTAGTCTGAAGTGGGCAAGTTAAACAGATCGAAGAATAAAAAGAACCCTGTCAAACAATCTCGCTCCGATCTTAGTATATTTTCGTATACAATTTTAATCTAAAATCCAGTTTTTCAGGAATGTTCAAAAAAACCAATTCCTATGTTTTTCTTGGGTTATCAATCGCCTTATCCGCTTTATTGGTGATTTTCAAACCACAACCAGAGTTCAATTACGATTTCGAGACATTTTTTCCACAGGAAGATGATGAGCTGGCATTTTACAGCTCCTTTAGGGCTGAATTTGAGAGTGACAATGATTACTTACTGATCGCTTTGGACAATAAAGAGGGTGAACTGCTCGATCCGTCTTTCCTACAGAGAGCATATGGACTCCAGCAGAATGTGATGGCCTTGGATCAGGTGGATACAGTGATATCCATACTCACTCTGGAAAAACCGGTCATCGGGGTATTTGGGTTGGGAAAGGAAAAGGTTTTGGACTGGGAGCAGGAATCGATAGCAGGAGGCATGGAGAAGCTGGAGAGCTACCGATCCGGGCTAATATCTGAAGATGGCAAATCTATGCTGCTGTGGGTTAAAAATGAGCAGGGCATTTCCAAGGAGGATGGAGATCAGCTTTATACTTCCATCAAACAAATTTTTGAAGAGTCATCCCTTCTTCCACTTGCAATTGCTGGGAAAATTCAAACCCAAGGAGATTTTGTGACCTTAATGCAAGAGGAATTTACTTTGTTTTTCATGTTATCCCTTCTCCTTATTTTACTGCTCTTGGTGGTAATCTTCAAGTCTTGGTGGGGAGTGCTCATACCTGCTATCGTGCTCACGGTTGGGGTACTCTGGGCATTGGGAATGATTGTACATATGGGAAAAGCATTTGATGTGATGTCAGTAATGCAGCCTACCATTTTTCTTATCGTTGGCCTCAGTGCATTAGTCCATTATTTTTCACATCTGTCCGGAAAAGCCAAGGAGGGAGTGGGAAACGAAGTGGCGATCCAGGAGGTATTTGCACAATTGCTGATACCGGTTTGGCTGACTATCCTGACCACTTCCTTGGGATTTATGTCGCTTTACTTTACTTCTATTCCGGCTTTGCAGCAATTTGGGCTTACTACTGGTTTAGGGGTTTTGGTGATGTTCTTTGCTGTAAATTTGATTACGCCAGGGCTGCTTTATCTATTCGCTATACCAAGATCGCACTCCGACGCAAAGGCTTCCCATCCCCGTTTCTATGCTACGATATTTGTATGGATACTTCATCATAAGAAGGCAATACTCATAGTCTTCACCCTGATGTCTATTGGGGCTGTGCTACTCGGAACACGGGTTCAGGTGAATGGGTTTTTATTGGATAACCTCCCAAATGATCACCCGATCCAGCAGGACTTTGGGTTTTTCGATGCGCAGTATGGAGGATCAAACCCTCTTGAAATTTCAGTTTCACCCGGAGCCAATGCCTCTACTCTTTTGGATTATCCGGTATTGGTGGAATTGGATAAGCTGGAGACCCGCATCATGGAGCTTTTTGGGGGTAAACTTCTTTTGTCTCCCCTCAGTGTGGTAAAGACACTTAACCAGGCACAAAATCAAGGGAATGAATCTGCTTATAAACTTCCTTCGCAGGGCCAGTATAGAAGAATGCAAGCCTGGCTTAAAAGAGCATTGCTTCTGCAAGAAGTCCCTGTGATCAGTGAGGATATGAGATGGGGGAGGATCAGTGGTAGGACTGCGGATTTGGGCACGCTGAAGATGGATGTTCTACGGGCGGAGCTGTTGGAATTTGTAGAAAAAGAAGTAGATGGCAATCTTCTTCAGGTAAGATGGACAGGTACTGGATATCTGATAGATAAAGCCCATCGATCTGTGACTGTCCAAACGGCAAAAGGACTTTTGGTTGCTTTTGTATTGGTAGGAGCAGTAGCAGGATTGTTGTTTAAGTCGTGGAGGGTTTCATTTGTGCTGCTGCTGACAAATCTAATCCCCTTGGTCAGTATGCTCGGGCTTATGTTCCTGTTGGGGATTGAGTTCAAATTGACTACTGCAATTTTATTTACAGTCGCCTTTGGGATAGCTGTAGATGACAGTATACATTTTATGACAAGGTTAAGGCAAGAACTGTCTAAAGGGAAAGACCTTCTTTATGCATTGAAAAGGACCTTTTTGGAGACAGGAAAAGCGATTGTTCTCACGTCGGTAATATTGGTGGCAGGTTTTGGCTTATTGGCATTCAGTGGATTTGGGGTGACCCATTTCACGGGGCTTCTGATTTCCGCATCGCTGGTTTTTGCACTCCTTACTGATCTGGTACTTTTACCGGTTTTGCTCCTGCCGATGAAGAAAACATGTGGAAAGTCTGTTCAAGCAGGTCCTACTTCCCAAGACCTGGCCAGGTAAATGTGGCAGAAACAGGATAGTGGTCTGAGTAGTCTACTTCTCTATGTGTCTGGAATTGGATAGGTTTGAGCCCAGGGCTGGAGAAAATATGGTCAATTCTCAGAAAGAACAGGATCTTGTTATAGGAAAAGCCAAATCCCCTTCCAGCCTTTTCAAAAGCGTTTACCAGGGTTTCACTCAGTTTAAAATAGGTGTAGGAGTAAGGAAGTTCATTCAGATCGCCCATTAAAATAACCGGGTGGGGGCTGTTTGAAATATGTTCTACCAGAACCTTTAATTGTTGGCTTCTCGCCAAGCTTCCCCGGTGGAGTTTGCCAATTGTCTGACGATAATTTTCCCGTACCCCGCTAATGTTTTCCAATCCATCTGAGTTGATTTGCATGGATTCCAGGTGGGCATTGTAAATTCTTATGGTATCGCTACCCACCATGATGTCGGCGAAAATGGCCCCGTTAGTCCTGCTATTGTCAAAGACTTTCCCTTCGTGGATAATCGGGTATCGTGAGAAAATGGCCAAACCATAGGATCTTTTTTCAGGATTGCCTTCGATGATCTGGTAAAATGACTCAAATCCGGCATCCTTCCCTAGAATCTTTACAGAGTTTCGGGAAGCAGAGGTATAATCCTGGTAAAACTCCTGGAATACTTTGACGTCTGCAGGATGTTCATTGAGCCAATTGTAAACATTGGAGTCAAACTCACCTTCAGCACTTCGCTTATAATCAAACAAATGCGCATTATAACTTAATGTTTTCAAGCCTACAGCATCCTCATTTTTAGGATGTAATTGCACTGTGATGACGGCAAAGCGATAGCCGATCACAAGAGCAATCAAAGGAAGGAAAGCCAATCTTCGCCAGGAGAGAATGAGGATAGCTAGCAAGAACAGGTTGGTCAACCAGGCTATGGGTATGAAAAAAGGCAACAACCCCACATAAGGAAAATACTCCGGAGAGACGTAAACGCTAAAGAACAAGACAAGTGAACAAATGAAAACGAATCCGGTAATGATTTTCATGCAGTAAAGTAAAAGCGGGCTGAATATGGTGAATTAATTAGTACCTCTGACTACGTAACTCAGAAATAAATTTAGGGTTCATTTCAATAACTTTAACAATTTTCAATCCAAGTTTATTTATGTTTATCACCTGATAATTTTCTGTAAATAGCGTGCCTGGATCAACCGTATTCATCACAGTGAAAAATGTAGCTGGGTGAGGTGTCAAAGAAAGGCTGAAAATTTGTTGATTTGTAAGATATTAGTTACTTCGGGAAGAAATTTGATCACTGTGAAATCGAGCATGACTAAAAAGTCACACACTGGCATGATTATAATCGCTGCGAGATTCCATGTGACCGCTGAGAATCAAATGATAAACACATGAAAAAACACCAATTAGTCTGGATGTGGGCGATTGCCCTAATGGCCATCGGATCGTGTGAGCCGAAGCCCAAAGAGTCAGCCGAGGCTTCCACTGCAGAGGAAATCAAGAGTTCCACGGAGCAATCTGAGGACAGACCTAGTCCCAAAGAGGTGAAGGATGGAAAAATCTCCGGGAAAGCCTTTAAGGTGCAGTATGGCTCTCCGGCGGTAAAAGGCCGCGAACTCTGGGGCGACCTCGTGCCTTACAATGTAGTCTGGAGAACCGGCGCAAACGAGGCCACTTATGTGGAATTGTCAGAGGATATGACTGTTGAAGGGAAGCCTTTGAAAGCTGGGAAGTATTCACTCTTTACTATTCCAAAAGAGTCAGGAAAGTGGACGGTAATATTCAATTCTGAGTGGGATTTGGAGCACGGACATTTTCAATATGATGAAAAGAATGATGTCCTGAGAGTGGAAGCCACACCAGTATGGGGGGACAAGATGCAGGAGAGACTGGTCATTGATATAGAAAGTCCAGGAATTGTGATCAAATGGGAGAAATTAAGCCTTCCTATAGGCATTAGCTGAGAATCAGGTGATGTCTTAAGCCCTCAACGATTGAATTGAGGGCTTTTTGGTTTTTTGTTACCAGTTCTAACATGCTGATTTCTCAGCGGATCTTTTACTACACCTATCTATTTGCAGGATTTTCAATGAAATATCCAGGATTTCTTTTGGCACTCATCCTTACGGTACTTTTGGGAGTTCTTGTTTCACTTCCGTTTGGCTCTATTCCTCCAATTGCCCCACTTTTGGATCCCAACCATGGTTTCTGGCAGAACGCAATCAGTGAAGATCTGCTTGCCTCGGAGGAGTTGAAGTTGGAAGGGCTTTCAGCTCCCGTGAAAGTTAGCTATGATGAACACTTGATACCCCATGTGTTTGCTTCAAATGAGACGGATCTGTACAGAGCTCAAGGGTTTGTTACAGCCCAGCACCGGCTATGGCAGATGGAGTTTCAGACAATGGCCGCAGCAGGAAGAATAGCTGAGATAGTGGGAAATATTGCTTTGGATCTGGATAGAATGACCCGAAGGAAGGGGCTTGGCTATGGGGCTGAACTTGGACTTGATTTCCTTAAGGAAAATGATCCTGAAATGCTGTCATTTCTCGAAGCCTATGCGGATGGGGTGAATCAGTATATTAACCAGCTGAACCAGGCAAGGCTTCCCGTTGAATACAAGATTCTGAATTATAAACCTGAAGCGTGGTCTGCGTACAAGTCGTTGCTTCTCCTGAAGTATATGTCGGATATGTTGGTAGGGGATAGGGATCTTGAATACTCCAATCTGAGGAAAATACTCGGACGGGAAATGCTCGATAAGCTTTATCCTGATTTTCCTGAGGAAAATGATCCCGTAATTGAAGCGGGGCATATCTGGAGCTTTACCCCGCTGGAGATCAAAAAACCGGACAGTTTGAATTATCCAGATGATCTTCTGGTGGTGGAACCCTTACCCCAGCCTGAAGAGGGTACGGGCTCCAATAACTGGGCGGTATCTGGTAAAAAAACCAAAAATGGCAACCCCATTTTGGCCAACGATCCACATTTGGGCTTAAATCTCCCTTCCCTTTGGTATTCCATGCAGCTTACCACCCCGGGTCATTCGGTAAAAGGAGCGACTTTGCCGGGTGCATTGGGGGTGATATCCGGCTTCAATCAGCATGTTGCCTGGGGAGTGACCAACGCTACCAAAGATACCAGAGACTGGTACAGGATTACTTACCGGGACGGGCTTAGAAAATCGTATAAATATGGAAATGAATGGCGGGAGACCAATTTTAGAATAGAAGAGATAAAAGTAAAAGGGGAAGGAGTCTTTCGGGACACCGTGGTCTATACCCATCATGGGCCGGTGGTTTATGACAGGAATTTCCGTGCGGAAAGACAGGATGCGGATTTTGCCCTGAAATGGTCGGTGCATATGGGGTCTAACGAGCAGAGGACATTCATCATGCTGAATAAAGCTGAGAACCATGCAGACTACAATGCGGCGTTGGACCATTACACAGCACCAGCACAGAACTTTGTGTTTGCATCCAAATCTGGAGATGTAGCCATGCGTATCCAGGGGAAATTTCCATTGAAATGGAAAGAACAGGGAAAGTTCTTTATGGATGGATCAGATCCCGGGATGGAATGGCAAGGGTATATCCCCAATGAGCATAATGCCAGTACATTGAATCCTGCAAGGGGATTTGTGTCTTCAGCCAATCAGCATCCGGTGGACTCTACCTATCCTTATTATGTTTTTGACAACAGCTATGAGCATTACCGCAACAGGAGGCTTAACAGGGAACTCGGAAGAATGGAGAGCATTACAGTAGAAGACATGAAGGAACTTCAGTTTGATGACTTTTATCTTCATGCATCGGAAGCCCTTCCTGTGATGCTCACTATGATCCAGGGGGAATTTGAGGGGGATGAGGAGGCAAAGAGATATTTGGATGAATTGAGATCCTGGGATTTTTTTGCTGACCCAAACCAGAATGCCGCGACGCTTTTTTACATCTGGTGGGGAAAGATCTATGATAATATTTGGGCCCAACTGGGCGAACACAACGTACCGGTGGTAAGACCGAACAATTACAGGACTGTCCAGCTTATGGTAACTGAACCCATGAGCCCTATATTTGATCTTACAGAAACGTCTGAGGTGGAAGCTGCGGCCTACCATGTGAAAAAGGGATTCAGAGAATTACTGGCAGAAATGGAAAAGTGGTTGAAAGAGGACTTGGATTATTCTTGGGCGAATTACAAGAAGACTACTATACAGCACCTGGTTCCACAGTTTAAATCCTTTTCGGCACCCAATATATACACAGGAGGAGGAGCAGGAATGCTGAACGCTACAGGTGGGAGGCATGGAGCAAGTTGGAGGATGGTAGTGGAAATGGGAGATGAACCCAATGCTTTCGGGATATATCCTGGCGGCCAGTCAGGGAATCCAGGGAGTAGGTTTTATGACAACTTCATTCCTATATGGGCAAAAGGTGAGTACCTTAACTTTAAACTGAGAAAAGAAGAACAAGCTGAAGGGTTACTTTTCCAGACTATTTTACATTGACATTTATGAGATTCCTTGCTTTGACTGTATTATCGTTACTGATCGTGGTATTCCTAAACCCTTTGTTTCCCTATTGGGCTATGATGGTTCTTATCGCAGCAGCAGCTGCTCTGCTGGGGGTGAAAGCAGGTCCGGCTTTCGTGGCTGGAGCGATAGGGATGGGAGTGGCTTGGTTTGGCCAAAGTATTTATATCAGTACATGGACCAGCAGTCATTTACCAGATAGAATGGGGGAATTGATGGGGGTAGGCTCCGGTACAAGTTTGATTGGCATTACAGCAGTATTGGGCTTTTTATTGGGAGGGTTCAGTGCCTTGACAGGGAGCTTGTTCAGAAGTGTCCTGAGAAATACACCACAGCATATTTATAAGGGATGAATGTCAATTAATTCTAGTTAAAACCATGTCTTTTTGGTTAAAAACAGGTTTTTAATTTTTACAGTTGGAGGTAATGAGTACCTTTGTTACTCACTAGGATGAGTGGATTTTTATGCTTGATTCCCTGATCACCTCAAAAACCAGGTTGAGGCTACTTGTTAAGTTTTTTGTCAATTCCAAAACACAAAGCCATTTGCGAGGATTGGCGGATGAGTTTGGGGAATCGACGAATGCTATACGCAAGGAGCTGAACAACCTGACACAGGCAGGTATTTTGGTAAGGGAAACGGATAAAAATAAAATAGCCTACATGGCGAATGAGAAGCACCCTTTTTTTTCGAATATCCAGGATATAATCCGCAAGTATTTAGGCTTGGATAAGCTTCTGGAACAGATATTGGAAAGAATGGGCGAAGTTAGTCAGGTCGTATTGGTAGGGGATATAGCCCGGGGTATCGATTCGGGTAAAATCGACGTAGTGGTTACAGGAGTAAATCTAAACAAGGATTTTATCATCAGTCTTTCAAACCGGATAGAGAATTTAATAGAGCGCAAGGTAGCCTTGAGTCTACAAAGCGAGCAATTGGTTGGGAGCGGGTTGGTTTTATTTGAAAAAGAAGTAGGCGTTTAGCCCGGATTCCTTTTTTAGGACGTTGTTGTCAGCTAGGTGCAGAATTGTGACTGAAAGGGCGAAGCTGTGCAAAACCGAAAGGTTTCCAAGAGATAAGGCTTAATAGTACAGTGAGGCCCGATGAATGAGAGGACACGCTTAGGAAGCATTAAATGATAATTGTGGGAGCCGGAGGGCATGGACTGGAATCCAAAGAGGCATTGATAAGGTCGGGGATAGACCTATCGGAACTTTGCTTCTACGATGGGGATGACTCAAAGTCAGTCCCGGGAGTTAGAATCATCTATGGACTCGATGAATTGAAAGCATATTTCCAAGTTGACACGAGATTCGTTTTAGGGGTTGGCAATCCCTTTTACCGGAAGAGACTTTTTGACACGATGGTCAGTTGTGGGGGGAAGATTACTTACCTCACTGATCCCTCTGCCAGTCTGCCGGCAGCTTTTAATCCAAGCTGTGATTTAATGCCATTTTCCTATGTAGGTCCTGATGTAGAGCTAGGTACAGGGGTGTTGGTTAATGTGAGAGCCCATGTCCATCATAATTGCCGTGTGGGAGATTTCAGTGAAATAGGACCGGGAGCCATGCTTTTGGGAGGATCAAGTATTGGTTCGATGTGTAGGATTGGGGCCGGGGCAGTGATTCTGCCGGGCGTCAGTTTGGGTGATGGTGCAGTGGTCGGTGCAGGGGCAGTGGTCACGCGGGATTTTGGAGACGGTGTTTTGCTAAAAGGTATTCCAGCAAAGACCGGCAGAACAGCAGATAATATTCAGAAAAATAAGGGTAACATTGGTTAATTTTGAA
The DNA here is from genome assembly GCA_048819475.1 of Algoriphagus sp. GTDB lineage: Bacteria > Bacteroidota > Bacteroidia > Cytophagales > Cyclobacteriaceae > Algoriphagus. Next base: position 205,571 of record JBMDXP010000023.1, on the reverse strand, counting down.
GGAAGATTGAATTCCATAACAGTCAGATTGATGCGTAAAAAGCGATTAGAAATTTTGAGAAGCGCAGGGCTTCTCCTCTTGTTTTTTCTGGTGGCCACCACTCTATATGCCCAGTCACTTTCCGATATTCAGAATATAAAGGTTGATAACCTATCTGATTCCCAAATACAGCAGCTAATTCAGAGGGCAGAATCATCAGGTATGACTCAGGCACAATTGGAAGCTTTTGCAAGAGAGAGAGGTATGCCGGCTGGTGAAATCAACAAACTCCGCCAACGGATAATGTCCCTGCAAGGCGGATCAAAATCCCAACAAGCAGGTAAGGCAGGAGCACATGTTACAGGACGGACGATGCCTCAATTTGGTATCGAGCAAAATGTTTTTGATTCGCTCAATAAATCCGACCCGTATTATGACTTGACTCCAACTCAGAAAAAAATATTCGGTTATAAGCTGTTTCACAATAGAGAGTTAAATTTTTCACCAAGTTTGAACATCCCAACTCCCAGGAATTATGTGATAGGTACTGATGACCAGCTCTTGATTGATGTGTACGGTGCTTCTGAGCAATCTTATGACTTAAATGTAAATCCTGAAGGAAGAGTATTAATTCCCAACGTAGGACCAATCCAGGTAGGGGGATCTACTATAGAAGCGGCAGAGGCCCGGATAAAAACTGCTATGAGCAGGATTTATTCAGGCATGTCGGGAAGTAATCCGAATACATTTATTCAGATCAGACTAGGGAATATCCGTTCCATTAAAGTATCCATGGTAGGAGAACTAAACAAGCCGGGAACTTATACGCTTCCGTCATTTGCTTCCGTGTTTAACGCACTCTATGCTGCCGGTGGTCCCAATGAAAACGGGTCTTTTAGACATATTCAAGTGTATCGGGAGAATAGAATGGTGTCAGAAGTGGATATTTACGAGTTCTTAACCAAAGGAGAAAGCTCCGCAAATATCGGTTTAAGGGACAATGATGTAGTGATAGTCCAACCGCTTAAAGCAAGGGTGGAAGTTACAGGACCTGTAAGGAGGGAAGGACTATTCGAAATGAAGCCTGATGAGAACATGGATGATCTCTTGATGTATACAGGAGGGTTTCAAAGTAAGGCATTCACAGATAGGGTTACTGTCCGGAGAATAGAAGGGAATGAAAGAAAAGTATTGGATATAAGCCAGGCCGATTATGGCTCATATTCTGCAAGAGATGGAGATGAAATTCAAATAGGGGAGATTTTGGATAGGTTCGCCAATAGGGTTCAGGTGACTGGTGCAGTCATCAGACCAGGGGAATATACCCTGACATCTACCTCAATGGGAATAAAGGAATTGTTGGAAAGGGCTGTGGGATTAAAGGAAGATGCATTTCCTACCCGGGCGACACTTTATAGAACAGGAGCAGACTTGACCCTGGAGGCTACCAGTGTAGATCTCAAAGGTATATTGGAAGGTTCTGCTGCAGATATACCTTTGAAGAATGAAGATCTCTTGCATATCCCAAGCAGATTTGATATCAGGGAAGAGTTCTATGTGAAGATCTCTGGCGAAATAGGTAGGCCAGGAACCTATCCCTTTGCAACAAATATGACTGTAGGGGATTTGATTTTAAGATCCAGAGGGTTACTGGAATCAGCATCAAATGCCTCTATTGAAATTGCCCGAAGGGTGAAAAACGATAGATCAGGCAAAATAGCAGAGATACTGCTAGTGCAGGTAGATGAGAATCTCAGGATAACAGAAGAAGAAAGAAATATTCCTTTGATGCCTTTCGACCATGTATTTATAAGAAGTTCCCCCGGTTTTCAGAGAGAGAAAATTGTAACGGTAGAGGGGGAAGTCCTTTCCGGCGGTGATTTCGCATTAGCGGGTGCAAATGAAAGAATTTCCGATCTGATTAAAAGGTCCGGAGGATTAACCCAGTTTGCCTATCCCAAAGGGGCAACCTTGATAAGACGGACTGAGTATTTCAAGTCGAAAACAGAGAAAGAGGTAAAGCAGGAAAACATAGAGGAACTCTTCAGAAACCTGGATCCGGAAGAAAATAGAACTACCAATCAAGCTGAGGAGATTGTTTACAAGCGATTGGAAAAGAGGCTGTTAAAGGCAGAGCAAGAAAAGCTGGAGGCAGAGCAAAAGCTGGAGGAAGAACTGGAGAAGCAGCGTTTGGTAAGTTCCATCCGTGCGGATAGGTTGAGTCATTTGTCTCCAAAGGATACCACATTACAAAATGTGGAGCAGAATGAGCAGGAGCTGGTAGGGATAGACTTGGAAGCTATTTTGAAGAACCCCGGGTCTGCCCAGGACCTTATCCTGATGGAAGGGGATGTGATAAGTGTACCTAAGGAGCTGCAGACAGTAAGAATGAGGGGGCAGGTGCTGTTTCCCACTACAGCAAGGTATATTCCAAATAAAGGAGCCCGTTCATTCGTATCCAAGGCCGGTGGATTTACGGACCAGGCTAGGAGGAGTAAGACATATGTGGTGTATGCCAATGGGGATGTGAAAAGAACACAATCTTTTCTGTTCTTTAAATTTTACCCGAACGTGGAGCCTGGTGCGGAGATTATTGTGCCTCAAAAACCAAACAGACCACCGATGTCTGTCCAAGCATGGGTAGGTTTAGCCTCCAGCCTGGCTACATTGGCAATTCTGATCGATAGAGTAGCGAGATAAGCAGTTAAATTAATGGCTAAGCTCAAATTTTTAGTAAAAAAGTATCTGGTACACTTCAGTTATTTCTATTCCCATTTGAGGTATAGAGTATTTATTGCGCTGGGGTTAAGTTTGGGAGTTGGTGTTTTGGATGGTTTTGGATTGGCTATGTTCCTTCCTTTGCTGCAAATGGTTGATGGACAATCATCAGCAACTGCGGAGGATATGGGCGGATTGAGCTTTTTGGTGGAAGGGTTGGATTCATGGGGAATAGAGCTTAATCTCACTACTATCCTTTTGGTGATTTCTGTTTTTTTTCTCTTAAAAGGAATTATTAAGTTCTGTGAGTCTTACTATAACGTACTCGTCCAACAATACTTTATCAAAAAATTACGATATGATAATGTGAACAGATTAGGGGAATATAGTTATAAGGCATTTGTTATGGCTGATTCTGGACGAATCCAAAACACCCTTAGTGGAGAAGTAGGTCGGGTTTCCAATGCATACATGAGTTATTTTTCGGCAGTGCAGTCGGGTGTATTGGTTTTTGTCTATGTGATTTTAGCTTTTCTTACCAATCCCCAATTTGCAGTTTTAGTAGCTGTCGGAGGAGGCCTGTCCAATTTTCTTTATAACCGAATCTATAAAAAAACAAAATCTACCTCAGGTAAAATAACTAAAGGAGGGCATGCTTTTCAAGGGTTGTTAATCCAAAAAGTTGCTTTTTTCAAGTATTTGAAGGCGACTGGGTTTATGACAGAGTATGGGAAGAAATTAAAAAAGGCTATTAACTATATTGAAGATAGCAACAAGAAGATAGGTTTTTACAATTCCGTTCTAGTCGCAACTAGAGAGCCTATGGTCATCATTATTGTGATGGTGGTAATTTTTGTCCAAGTGAATTTTTTTTCCGAGAACATCGGGATCATCGTGCTCAGTCTCTTATTCTTTTACAGGTCACTCAATGCATTGGTACAAACCCAGAATTATTGGAATAAATTTTTAAATAATTCTGGCTCGCTTGAAAACATGACCGAATTCATGAAAGAGCTAAGTGAGAGTAAGGAAATTGAAGGTAAAGTGAATATTTCAAATTTCAAGAACGAAATCGTACTTGAAAATGTAAGCTTTGGATATAATCAAGGTGCTATCTTAGAAAGCATATCGCTCACCATTGAAAGAAACAAAGTTTACGCGTTTGTCGGTGAAAGTGGAAGCGGTAAAACAACGCTGGTAAATCTAATTGCCGGGTTGTTTCCTATTGATTGTGGGTCTATTGCGATAGACAGTATTCCTTATGAGGAGCTTAATAGAAGTAGCTTTTCAAAACGGATAGGTTATATCACCCAAGAGCCTGTTATTTTTGCTGACAGTATATTCAATAATGTGACTCAGTGGGCTCCACAGACGGAAGAGAATAAGAGGAGGTTTTGGAAAGCATTAGAAAAATCAGCCTTGTCAGATTTCGTTGAGAATTTACCCGACAAAGAGGAGTCTCTTTTGGGTAGTAATGGGGTTATGGTGAGTGGAGGACAGAAACAACGGATTTCTATTGCACGGGAATTATATAAGGAAGTTGATATATTAATAATGGATGAAGCAACATCGGCGCTCGATTCTGAGACCGAGAATTTGATCCAAAAGAATATAGATAAATTAAAAGGCAAATACACAATTTTGATTGTTGCACATAGACTTTCTACAATAAAAAGTGCTGATGAAGTTATTCTTTTAAATAAGGGGAAGATAGAAGGAAAGGGAACCTATCAGGAATTAATCATTGATTCCAAGCCTTTCCAAAAAATGGTTGAATTTCAGGAAATATAAAACGCATGTTTTCAAATAAAACGCTTTTAATTACAGGTGGTACAGGTTCATTGGGAAAAGCATTAACCCAATATATTTTTGAAAAATATCCTACTATTAAACGTCTGGTGATTTTTTCAAGAGATGAGCAGAAGCAATATCAAATGGCGCAGGACTATCCTGCAGATAGGTATCCCCAGATCAGGTTTTTTATAGGGGATGTCAGGGATAAGGAGAGACTCATACGGGCAATGAAGGGAATAGATTATGTAATCCATGCAGCTGCAATGAAACATGTGCCAATTGCGGAGTACAACCCAGATGAGTGCATCAAAACAAATGTATATGGTGCCCAGAATGTTATAGATGCATGCTTTATGACGGGAGTGGAACGGGTAGTGGCTTTATCCACCGATAAGGCATGCGCTCCTATTAATCTTTACGGCGCTACCAAATTGACTTCCGACAAGTTGTTCATAGCCGCAAACAATATCAGAGGTGAAAATCCAATTCGGTTCTCCGTAGTTAGGTACGGTAACGTAATGGGATCGAACGGTTCAGTTATCCCTTTCTTTCTGAAGAAAAAGCAGGAAGGGATTCTGCCGATTACAGATTCCCAGATGACAAGATTCAACATATCGCTTACTGGAGGCGTTGAGATGGTTATCCACGCATTGAAATATGCTTGGGGTGGAGAATTGTTTGTACCTAAAATCCCTTCTTATAGAATTATGGATGTTGCTGAAGCTATCGGTCCTGATTGTGAGAAGCCAGTAGTTGGGATAAGACCAGGTGAAAAAATCCATGAGGAAATGATTACTTCCTCAGATTCACATTTCACGTATGATCTCGGAAAGTACTATGTTATCCTTCCGGCGGCACATAAATGGAAATTGGAAGATTTCGTTAATGAATTTAGTGCAAAAAAGGTGAAGGAAGGCTTTCAATATAATTCGGGTGAAAACTCAGAATGGGAAACTGTCGACAGTATGCGTAAGCTTATTAAAGAACACGTAGACACTTCATTCCAACTATAAGATGAAACCTATTCCCTACGGACGCCAATCGATTACCGAAGAAGATATAGAAGCTTTGGTTCAGACACTTCGTTCTGACTACCTTACCCAGGGTCCAAAAATTAACGAATTCGAAGAAGCATTTGCCTCATATGTCGGAGCAAAGTATGCTGTCGCTGTAAGCAATGGAACAGCAGCCCTTCACCTGAACTGTATTGCATTAGGGGTGAAACCTGGGGTAAAAGTAATCACTACGCCTATCACATTTGCTGCCTCTGCTAATTGTATCCGGTATTGTGGAGGGGAAGTGGTATTTGCAGATATTGATCCTGAAACATACTTACTGGATATTCATAAAGTAAGAGGACTTTTGGAGAGAAGTCCACGGGGAACCTATAGTGGGATTATACCGGTGGATTTCGCTGGAAGGGCAGTGGATTTGGAAGCTTTCCGCAAGCTTGCCGATGAATATGGATTATGGATCATCGAAGATGCTTGTCATGCACCGGGTGGATTTTTTACGGATAGTGCTAAAAATACTCAACTCTGCGGGAATGGTAAATTTGCTGAATTGGCAATATTTTCTTTTCATCCCGTAAAACACATAGCTGCGGGTGAAGGAGGTATGATCACTACAAATTCAAGGGATTTGTATGAGAAGTTACTGATGCTGAGAACTCATGGAATTATAAAGGACGATTCCAGATTTAAAAATGGTTTTGACTTTGCGACCGGAATCACTGAACAACGTGCTGAACCTAACGGGAATTACCCCGCGTGGTATATGGAAATGCAGGATCTGGGATACAACTACCGTCTTACTGATATACAAGCAGCTCTCGGACTCAGCCAATTGGCTAGGGCTGAAAGAGGTTTGAAAAGAAGGAGAGAAATAGCTGAAGAATACGAAAGAGCTTTTTCGGAGGCACCTTATGTTTTGTCTCAGTCGGGAGTGGTGCAAGGGCATGCTTATCACTTGTATGTGTTGGAAGTGAAGGATAGATTGGGTCTTTATAACTATTTGATAACTAAGTCAATATATGCGCAGATTCATTATATTCCTACTCATTTGATGCCTTATTATAGAGAATTGGGATGGCAGGAAGGGGATATGCCTAATGCAGAGGCGTATTATAGGAATTGTATTAGCTTGCCTATGTATCCTACATTGACTGCTCAAGAGCAAGCATATGTGATAGATACAATCAAAAGTTATTATCTGCCGGGTTGAGATTTAATATAGTTGTCGGATAAAGAAAATAATCAAAATCAAGTGAACCTACCGGTTTCGGATAAGAAATTGTGCATCATACCTGCAAGAGGAGGAAGCAAGAGGATCCCCAGAAAGAATATTAAGGACTTTTTGGGAAAACCAATTATTGCATACTCTATTGAGGCAGCACTCGATTCAGGACTTTTCGATGAGGTGATGGTGTCGACTGATGATGAGGAGATTGCTGAAGTTGCCAAAAAGTATGGAGCCTCAGTGCCGTTTTTCAGATCTGAGGAGAATTCAAATGATTATGCGACTACCGTTGATGTCCTTCTTGAGGTGTTGGTAGAATATGAAAAAATAGGGTTCTTCTTTCATACTGCCTGTTGTGTTTATCCGACAGCACCTCTTATTCAGCAACAGCCTCTGAAGGAAGGACTGGAAAAACTTCTCACCGAGGGTTTAAATGTAGTATTTCCAGTTGTTTCCTTTGGTTATCCAATTTGGAGAGGGGTTAAATGGGAATCTAATAAATTGGTAATGGTATGGCCGGATAACCTCAATAAAAGATCGCAGGATTTAGAAGAAATTTACCATGATGCAGGGCAATGGTACTGGTTTTTAACTGAAGAGCTGCAAAAAAATAAGCAACTTATGGGGAAGAACTCAAGCGGGATAACTATAGATAGATTACAAGTTCAGGATATTGATAACATAACAGATTGGAAGCTGGCAGAATTAAAGTATGAATTGCTACAAAGCACTAAGTAACCAGGTTTTTGAGCTTGGAGAGTATAGGATTGTTCCAATTCGGATGCAAGATAGACGGCCTATCATGAAATGGCGGAATGAGCAATTGTATCATCTGAGGCAGTCAAAACCATTGACTGAAGCAGATCAGGACAGTTATTTTGAAGAGGTCATTTCTAATTTGTTTGACCAAAATCAGCCAAACCAAATTCTTTTCTCTTATTTACAGGGAGATACTTGCATAGGATATGGGGGGGTAGTACATATCAATTGGGTTGATAGTAATGGTGAGATATCCTTTATTATGGACACAAGTTTGGAAAAGGATTACTTTTCTTTCCATTGGACAAATTTCCTTAAGCTAATTGAGGAAGTTGGATTTGATGAACTTTCACTACATAAACTGTTTGTCTATGCTTTTGATTTGAGACCTCAACTATATGATGTTTTATTTAAAAATGGCTTTTTTAGGGACGCTGAACTGAAGGAGCATTGTTATTTTGAAAACAAATTCATTGACGTAATAATTTACTCAAAATTATACAGTACAAGATGAATTTAGGTTTGTTAGTGAGTGGGAATTTGGGATTTACGGTAATGGCTCAATTACTGGAATATTATCCGTTGAAATTCGTAATGACGGACAAAGCTTCCCTCCAGGTGCATTCCTTATGTATAGAAAATTCGATAGAGATGTATGTTGGAAATCCTAGACATGAAAAAACAGAACGTTTTTTAGTAGGAAAGGAAGTAGATGTACTTGTATCAGTCAACTATCTTTTTTTGATAGAAAAAAACCTTATTCAGTTGCCAAGAAAGATAGCATTTAATGTACATGGTTCTCTTCTGCCAAAATATAGAGGCAGGGCTCCGCACATTTGGGCAATAATTAATAATGAACGGGTTACAGGAATTACAGCACACGTGATAGATGAGGGGTGTGATACTGGGGATATTATCGAGCAGATCGAAATTCCTATCACTCCCCTGGATACTGGAGCAGGAATTCTTCAGAAATACAGTGTAGCCTATTTTCCTCTGATTAAAGGAATAATAGATAGGATAGAAAAGGGGGAGATTAAAACAATCAAGCAAGATAATTCAAAGGCAACCTATTTTGGTAAAAGAACGCCCGCCGACGGGGTGATAAATTGGAATTGGCAAAAAGAAAGAATTTATAACTGGGTTAGGGCGCTGGCTTACCCCTATCCAGGGGCGTTCACTTATTGGCGTGGTTCTAAAATTACAATAAACGCCCTTGAAATCAGCGATTCAGGCTATTCCTATGACATAGAAAACGGAACAGTGGTGGGAATTAATCCAATATTGGTAAAAAGTCCCAACGGAATAGTATTGCTTAAAGAGATAGAGCCTATTACTGAGATTGAAATAGGCGATATACTACAATCAGAATTATGAAGATAGACCAATTCATTATAGATCATACATCGAATACTTTTATCATAGCTGAGCTTTCGGCAAATCACAACGGTAGCCTAAAAGTTGCGATTGACACCATAAAAGCAGCAAAGAGAGCTGGGGCAGATGCCATTAAACTCCAAACCTATACAGCAGATACGCTAACTATACAAAGCAAGAAAGCTGAATTTATTATCAATTCGGGTTCTATTTGGGATGGGAAGTCATATTATGATCTCTACCAGGAAGCATATACTCCTTGGGAATGGCATGAAATTCTTTTCAATACTGCAAAAGAAGAAGGCTTGGTATGCTTTTCTTCTCCATTTGATCCCACGTCAGTAGATTTTTTGGAAACATTGGATACACCTGCTTACAAGATAGCTTCTTTTGAGATCACGGATATTCCTTTGATAGAGTATGTAGCATCGAAGGGAAAACCAGTTATAATTTCTACAGGTATTGCGACCGAAGAGGATATACAACTGGCATTGGAAACTTGCCATAAAGTAGGAAATAGTTCCATTGCATTATTAAAATGTACTTCCAGCTACCCAGCACCTATCGAGGAAGCCAATATGATCATGATTAAAGATATGGCCGATCGCTATGGTGTGATTACTGGACTTTCTGATCATACGCTTGGAATTACTGTACCAATAGTAGCTACTTGCTTTGGTGCGAAAATTATTGAGAAGCATTTTATACTCGATAAATCAATCGGAGGTCCAGATTCTTCTTTTTCTTTGGATGAGCAGGAATTTTCTGAAATGGTTAAGGCTGTTAGAACCGCTGAGAAAGCAATTGGAAAGGTTGATTATACACTTACTGAAAAACAGCTTGCAGGTAAGAATTTCAGTAGATCCCTTTACGCGGTAGAGGATATTAAATTGGGAGAGGTAATAACGCAAAAGAACCTACGGTCAATCAGACCCGGTTTTGGGCTCCACCCTAAGCATTATGACCAGCTCCTAGGGACGAAAGCAACCAGAAATTATGAAAAAGGTGATAGATTTACGCTTGACTAACCAGTTCTTTTTATTGTAATAAGCTCAATATAACTAAATGATTCCTGTAACTAAGCCCTTCCTTCCTCCAAAAGAAGTTTACAATGCTTATTTGGAAGGCATCTGGAAGCGTCAGTGGCTGACTAATATGGGGCCGCTTTCCAGCGAGCTGGAGATCCGTTTAAAGGAAAGAGAAAGTTTGAACCACCTGCTATTTGTGTCAAGTGGGACTATTGCTTTACAAATAGCCATAAAGGCATTGGAATTGAAAGGGGAAGTTATTACAACTCCTTTTTCCTTTATAGCCACTACTAGCAGTATCGTTTGGGAAGGTTGTAAGCCTGTTTTCGTAGATATTGAAGAAGCATCCCTGAATATTGATGCCAGCAAAATTGAAGCTGCAATTACTGAAAGAACCAGTGCGATTTTGGCTACTCATGTGTATGGGAATCCTTGCGATGTTGAAAAAATTGCTGAAATAGCCAAAAAGCATAATATAAAAGTTATATATGATGCTGCACATGCTTTTGGAGTGAAATTAAAAGGCAAGTCTATATTTGATTACGGTGATGTATCCATTTGTAGTTTACATGCTACCAAGCTTTATCATTCAATCGAAGGCGGCCTATTAGTGACTCATGATAGAACGCTCCTAAAGAAAATGGAGTATATGCGAAACTTCGGTTTTGCGGGTCCTGAAAGATTTGCTGAATTAGGAATCAATGGAAAGAATTCAGAATTCCATGCTGCTATGGGCTTGGCCAATTTGGATTACTTGGATTCTATCCTTTTACAACGCAAGATACTAACTGAGCGATATTGGCTGCGTTTGGATAAGGCGAATTTAGTATCTCCCGTTTGGCATAAGTCTGCAACAAATAATTTTGCATACATGCCAGTACTCTTTGAGAATGAAGAGACTTTACTCAAATGTATGGAACAGTTAAAGTTGAGAGAGATTTATACCAGAAGATATTTTTATCCGTCACTATCCGCAATTTTGCCTTATCTGAAACCAGTCAGTATGCCTGTTACAGAAGCCATGGCTGTTAGGATTCTCTGTCTTCCTCTATATTATGATCTTGCAGTGGAAGAAGTAGATCTTATATGTAGGATCATGCTCAATGCAAAAAACAACTAAAATCGAGTTAATGAAATTTTATACAATAGGAATTTCCTGTATTGGAAGTGGAGTAGGGGAATCGGTTATAAATTCCTGTCGCCTATCAGGTTTGCCTTTAAAAACCGTGGGGCTGGGCACAAATCCTTTTGCGTATGGGGCGTATGCTTGTGATACATTTGATTATACACCTACTATTTATGCATCAGATTTTGTAGATAAGCTAATTGAAAAATGCAAAGAACATCAAATCGATCTACTTATCCCTGGCAGGGATGATGAAGCGCTGATATATGCAAAGAATAGAAAAAGATTTGCCCAAGAAAATATCGGGATACTTGTTGCAGATGAAGAATTAATAGCTGTCTGCCGAGACAAGGAGAGGATGAGTTTGGAGTTAAATCCAATTGAAGATGTTTTTGTGAAGTGCTATGATAAAGGCAGTCTGCAACAACTCATTATGACGGGAGAAGCCGAATATCCGCTTTTGGCAAAACCACGAAGTGGATTTGCATCTATGGGAGTGGAGATTATCAAAAGCGAAGCAGATCTGGTGAAAATTACTGATGATCATATTGTCCAGGAACTAGCCGTACCACTGCCTGATGATCCAAATTATCAGTTGTACATGAATGGTATAGCCAAGAATCAGAATCCCCAAGTCTCCGAGATTTCAATACAGGTAGTTTTATCGCAGGGAGGAGAGCTTTTGGGGAAAATGGCTTCCTATAATAAGCTCAACAATGGTGTGCCTATTGAGGTCCTGCCTTACGAAAATGATCAAATATGGAAGGCATTAGATAAACTACTTCCTGTTTTTAAGGAGAAGGGCTTAGTGGGACCTTTGAATATCCAAGGAAGATTGACCAAAAAAGGGCTTAAAATTTTTGAGATGAATCCCCGGTTTACGGGGATCACAGGTTTACGTGCATTAATGGGATTTAACGAAGTGGAGGCATGTATAAAAAGCTGGTTGGGAATAGGATCAAATTTAAAACTTACAATCAATACCAATAGATTTGGAATAAGGCAGACGGCAGATAAGGTACTTTCATTTGACAGAAACAAGCTAGTTCAATCGCTTGCTCAACAAGCCAGCCCAAGCATGTTACCTTTGACTAGGGTTATTTTAGTTACCGGCGCGTCCGGATATTTGGGAAGGAGTTTGGTAAAAGAATTACATGCAAACCAACAGGTTAGAGTAATTGCTATGGGAAGAAATGCTGAAAAGTTAAAGAGCCTTTTTGGCAGTTCTGGAATTGAGTTCTACGAATATTCAGCTCTTTTTGACGGAAAATTCGCAATTGGAAATATTGATATAGTAATTCATTCAGCATTTGCGAGACCACATTGTACTGAAATGGAAATAGCAGAAAGCTTGGATTTCACGTCTAACTTATTTGCATGCTTGGCAAGCCATCAGATTCCTTACATTATCAATTTGTCATCCCAGAGCGTATACGGTCAGGCCCTTACGCCATTATGGAAAGAGTCAGACCCAGTTGCTCCAACTATGCCTTATTCTCAGGCTAAATATGCTTCTGAATTAATGCTGAAATCGATGTCTAGGCTATACCCGCATATTACCACTACCTCTCTAAGACTAGCAGCCATTTCAGGAGGGAAGGATGGACTGGTTCCAGTTGATCTTCTCTCAAAGCTGGTATTAAAGGCGATGAAAGGTGAAAAGTTACTAATAGTTGGAGGAAAGCAGGAACTAGAAATAATGGATGTGAGGGATGCGGTAAGATATATAGTTCGCTTCACTGAGCAAATAAATCCTTCGTCAGAAGGAATTTACAATTTGGGTGCGCATGGCATTTACAATATCGTGGACATCGCTAAAATGGTTAAACGTGTTGTGGAAAATACATTTAATCAGACAGATGTTGAATTGGAGTTGAAACCCTCTGAGACTGATTTGAAATTTGGAATGGACTCATCACGGATTGAGCAGAAATTGAACATATGTTCTGAGTATGACCTTGAGTCTACAGTTAGGTCTCTGGTTTTATTTTTTGATTCAAATCAGCGAAAATGAAAGTCTTAATTTTTGAAAGTTGGCATGAAGCTCCCCAATTCGAAACAAGTCTTGAGTTGGCAGAAGAATATATCGAAAAAGGGCATGAAGTATATTACGTGCATATCGGGGGGATACTCCCTTATATAGAATGGTACAATGGTATTAACAGAGGGATTTCCAAAAGTTTATACCGTAAAAGTGTGCAGCACAAAATTAATTTAGCCCTCAAATTGATAAATCCTCGAATCCAAATAGCGACTGATTCTATGCTTTCTCGTAATGAAATAGAATCATTAAATGAGGGATTGACATTCAACAATCTGGAGGAGCTAAAAATGTATGTTTGGAATGGTATTGATATTGGGTTAGCAGCAGCCTCTTCGCATATATCAGTGACAAATGATCTTGAACCAGATACTTTAGTGGATAAAGAAGTGATCAATCGAATTATACATTCCTCGAAGATTGTAGCTATATCCTTTCAAAAATGGTTGGGGAAGGTTCAGCCGGATCTGGTACTTTTCCGAAATGGGAGAGTAGCCACTTATCGTCCAATCCTACGAATTTGTCAACGAGAGAAGCAACAATTCTTGATTCATGATCGGGCATGCGACAAATTCCATTATTCTTTGGGAGCTAATTATAGGCATGATTGGGAAATGAGGAAAGATGAATTGGAGGAAACCTGGGAAAAGTCAGCTTTACCGCTTGGCACTAAGCAAAAAATCGGTCGTGAGTTTTTTGAAGAAAGAAAAGTAAGGAAAAATGATTCTTTTACGGTATTTGCCAAAGACCAAAAAGTAGGGCTTTTGCCTAATTCTTGGAATAAGAGGAACTTTAATGTCGTTTATTTCAATTCCAGCATATCAGAATATGCTGCCGTGGGCGATGAGGTGAATCCCCATGTACTTTTTGATTCGCAAGAGCAATCCCTGATTGAAATAGCAAAGCATCTTTCCAATAGACCCAATTCTAAATTATATCTTCGACTTCATCCCAACCTGATTAATCAAAGTAAACGAGAGAAAGAATTATGGTATAATCTGGCATCGGATCAGATAGATGTCATCAAGCCTAATTCTCCTATTGATACGTATACACTCATAGAGCAGGCTGATTTAGTAATATGTTACCTCTCCACTGTAGGGGTGGAGGCGTCTTACAGCGGTACACCTACCATCTCCCTAAGTCATTCTTTATATTCAAGATTAGGTGTGATTTATCAACCTACCACAAAGCAGGAGTTGTTTGATATGCTGGATACTAAAGATTTACCCCCCAAACCCAACGAAAGATGTCTTGAATATGGTTTTTACATGAAAACCCATGGAATAAAGCATACCTATTATCAGGCTCTCACACATCGCAGTGGAAGATACAAAGGGATTGATTTACAGAAATTTGACTTTAAGCAGACGAAAAAAAAGTTGATCAGGCCATTCAAAAAGATTTATAAAAAGTTACTCAAAATGAATAAAGCCTGATATCCAACAAATGAGAGTGAATCAAAGCAGGGCGCCAGAACTAATGGTCAGTATATGTTGTCTAACCTATAATCACGTAAATTTTATTGAGCAGACAATAGAAGGTTTTTTGGCTCAAAAGACAGATTTTTCATTTGAAATACTTATCCATGATGATGCATCCACAGATGGGACTACTGCAATCATAGAGACTTACCATGCACGTTACCCTGGAATCATCAAGCCGATAATCCAGAAGGAAAATCAATGGTCTAAAGGTCTTCGCGCAGTCTCTGCAACTTACAATTTTCCCAGGGCAGCAGGGAAATACATAGCCATGTGTGAAGGCGATGATTATTGGACGGACCCTACAAAACTTCAGAAGCAGGTGGGCTTTTTGGAAGAAAACCCAGATTATGTCATTACCTATCATGATGCAATGGTAATAGATGATGAAGAGAAGGTAATAAAAAAGTCTAAGATGCCTGATAATAATAAAAGGGATTATTCCCAAAAGGATCTTATTGGGGGTAAAACGAATATTCTCACGTTGTCTATGGTATTCAGGAACCTGGAGATAATTAAAGAACAAGCAGAAGAAACCAGTTTTTTTATGAATGGTGATAATTTTATCACTGCACAATTGGGTTTGTTTGGAAAAGGGAAATATTTTAAGGAAATCCAACCTGCAGTTTATCGTCAACATAGAGGAGGAGTTTGGTCAGATATTAGCGAAGAGAAAAAGATTGCCAATAAAATCAATACGCATTATTGGATGTATCGCTACTTTAGTAGAATAGGAAATCAAGATGCTGCAAAATTATATCTGCGTAAATTATCGGGAAGCGTCAGTTTAATTGATAATAATCATCGATTTATTCTTGTAAAGAGAGGAATAATTGCAAAACTTATTTCGGGAATTTCTCAATTTATTTTGAAGTTTTAGTTTTTTTGAATGCCATTCGTTATGAATATTCTTTTTTATACCAATAGATCTCCATACAAAATCATAAGCCAAGGTGGAGCAGAAACATCTTTACGATTGATAGCTTCTAAATTCGCAGAGTTAAATCATAAAGTAATTTATGTTGCCAGAGATCAACAAATTCCATTAAAAAAAGTGAGTCAAGTTAATGGTGTAACTGTTGTTCATATAAAAGAATTTAGATTTCCTTTTGCAAAATCGGGAATTGGAAAAAAAATAAAAGAGAGACTGAATGAATATTTCACCTTTATTTTAATGCCCAGCTTATTACGAAAGAATAAAATAGATATTGTTCATACGTATTACATTTTACGACCATGTTTGTGGTTTCTGAAATTTAGGGGACAGAGAGAGTTAAATTTTAAGCTAGTCGTAAGAATGGCGGGCATGCATTGGGAGAAGTCAATAAAATTAAAGCCTTCACTTAAAGGACAGTATCAGCAAATCTTCAATCAGACTGATCGCCTTAATTTTATATCAAACGGACTGTATGATATGTTTTTGGAATCAACCAAAGAATTAGGCATAACCAGTGGTTCTAAGTATTTCATTAAGGATATTGGTGTGGAACCATCTATTTCGGAAGGTGAAAAATGGAAGTTGGCCGAAAGATCTACTTTTAAACTACTGATGGCAACCAGAATGGCAAAGCTTGCTAAGCGTCATGATCTGCTAATCAAAGGATTGTCTCAACTCGATGCTAGCATTAATTGGGAATTAACACTTGTAGGAGAAGGGGAGAAAAAAGAAGAAATTGAGCATCTGATTTCAGATTTGAATTTGCAGAGTCGAATTAAAATCTTCCCGTTTATGACCCAGAAAAAACTTAAAAAAGTGATGCTTGATTCTGATTTATTATGTCTTGCTACAGATTATGAAGGGTTGAGCAAGATTATTATAGAATCCATGTCAGTAGGTTTGCCGGTTTTGGCATCTGATGTAGTCCCCTTGAATCAATATATTATTGATGGGGATAATGGATATTTGTCTCTTAATACCGTAGCGGGTTGGAATAAGAAATTGACTCAAATTATAGAGAATAGGAAACATTTGGAAGATGTTTCATCCCGCTCGATTGAATATATCAGAAACAACTATAATCCTGATAAGAATATTCAAATCTATGAAAAGGAATTTCTAAACTTATTGGAGAGTAAATCTCAAACAAACTAATGAAAGAAAAAGAAATACGTTTTTCAGATATCATAAAATCACTTAAAATAAATCGAAATCTGATATTGATAAGCGTTTTAGTTGGATTGTTCTTGGGTTTTATACAGTTTTTGGGCTCTCCCAACGAATACATATCCACGACAACTCTATTGCCTGTAATAGAACAATCCAATAAGCTCCCCGGTGGCTTGGGTAGTTTAGCAGGATTGGCAGGAATTCAACTGAATGAGAATACAGGAAGCACTATTCCTCCTAATCTTTACCCTGACGTGGTTAGCAGTACTCCATTTGGCCTTTACTTGATCAAGCAAGAGTTTTATTTCAAAGAGATTGATCAAACTATTCTTTTGGAGGAATATTTTGTAAACCATCAGAAATATACGCTATTCGAGAAGATCAGGAGATCGCCAAAAACACTCCTTGGTTTGTTCAGAAGTAAGGATACTCCTATTACAGTACCTTTAAATACTATCGAAGTAGATCAAAATCTCAAAAAGTTGGCTCCTATCGAAAGCTCAGCTCTTTCGCAGATCAGAAGTAGGGTTAGTGCAGAAGTAGATTTGGCGATGGGATTGGTTACCGTGCAAGTAAAGATGCAGGATCCTGAGGTCTCCGCAAAATTGACTGAACTTACCTATAACTACCTTTCTAAATATATTATGGATTATAAGGCAAGTGCTGATAAACGCAACTTAGCATTTATCCAAGAGAGGCTTAACGAGGCCAAATCAAATTATGAAAAAGCTCAATTGAATTTGGCTAATTTTAGAGACGGAAACTTCAACCTTTCAAGTTCTAGTTCCCAAGTGCGCGGAGAGCAATTGCAAAATGAAGTATCTATTCAGTTTAATGTCTATAATGGTTTAGCTCAAGAAGTAGAACAGGCAAAAATAAGAGTTCAACGAGCTTCCCCCGTTTTTAATGTACTGGAGCCACCATATGTTCCCCTTAAGGAATCAAGTCCTAAATTGATACTAAATCTTGTGGTTTTTGGATTTTTAGCAGCAGTGCTGTCAATTTGTTACATTTTGCTATTTAAGCCTATAGCGCTGGAGTAATTATGGGTAAGCCTATTTTGTTTTTAATCAACTCACTCCGCTTGGGAGGGGCAGAGAAAATATGTGTTGAATTGGCCAATGCATTTGTTGAAAGGGGGATTGCTGTAGATCTTATGGTGCTGGAACTACGTGATGCAATATTGCAAGAAAGACTAGATGCAAAAGTTCGATTAATCAATCTGGAAATAGCCCATGCTCGTAAATCCTTTTTTGCGATTAAAAAAAAAATAGTTCAAACAGACTACGATGAGATTTTGGTATTTACGTTTCAGCTGGGCGTAATACTTGCCCTTATCCGTATATTCTACGGATATAAATTCCGAATTACTGCAAGATCTATCAACAACTTGGCGGAGAAGTTCAAACACGAATCATCGCTTTGGCATAAGTATATAGGCCAGTTTTTAATCCGTCGGTTTTATTTTGATGTAGATACTATTATAGCTCAATCTTCAGGTATGCAGAGAGAATTGGAAAATCTGCGTCGGTCTAGCCAAGTCAAAATTACGACCATTTTTAATTTTCACCAGCTAAGACCTTTAAATGAGTTATTTGTGGATGGAAAAGGAGTTGCTCAGGAAAGAAAATTCAATTTGCTTTTTGTAGGCAAGCTTAAACCACAGAAGAATGTTGGGTTTTTATTGGAAGTAGCACATGAATTAAAAAAATTGGGGCAGTATTTCCATTTTACTATAGTCGGAGATGGCCCTGAGATGGAATCATTAGTTGAATTGAGAAGAGTATATGGTTTGGAGGCAGAAGTTACCTTTGCAGGAATACAAAAGAATGTCTCTCAGTTTTACGCTAAAGCTTCTGTAATGCTGTTGGGGTCATGGTATGAAGGTTTTCCTAATGTGCTTTTGGAAGCCATGGAGTATGGTATTCCTGTCGTCAGTGTCAATTGCCCCAGCGGTCCGGAAGATATAATTTTAGAGGGGAAAAATGGGAAATTAGTCAATGGTTATAATGCACGTGAATTTTCTTGTGAAGTGTTGAATGTGTTACATACCAAATGGGATAGGGAGGGAATTAGAAATAGTCTGGCGAGATTTTCCAAGGAAATTGCTGTTCAGAAATACATCGATTTATTGACAAGAGAAGATCATTAAAAGTGCTGTTAAGGATAAAAATAAGGACAGTAATTGATTTTCTTTTGGTGGGGTATTTGGTTACACTGATTTTCTTTTATCCGTATGGATTACCCCTTATAGGTAAAAATAACCTGAGAGTTTCCGATCTTATGGCTTTGCCACTGATTTTTTTGTGCTTGGTAGTTTTGGCTGAAAGGAAGAGCATTAAGGATTATCCTGTTTTAAACTCTTTTGTACTTGCATTTATAATCTTTGAGTTAGCCTATCCTGTTTTAGGGTTGTTATCAGGATATGAGGGACTTGGGGCTATATCAAACACCCTACGGATGGCTTTGATTTGGTTGCCATTTTTACTTTACATACATGTGTCTGATGTGGAAAAGGTAGAAAGTTTAGATGCGTTGGTCAATAAACTCCTGAAATTCAGCATGGTCATTAATTTGACTTATGGATTAATGCAAATAGCAAGCAGATTAGGAATGATTCCTGCTTCTTTTCTGGTTACTAATTATATGACGCCATTTGCTGTGGATGATCACTTTCGTGTGACTGATGGAATAAGAGCTTCAGGGTTTTTTGTAAACACCACAGGTTTGTCTGTATTTGCTATCCTAACGATGACATATTTTTTGGCAAGATTTATTGGTAAACAGAAAAGTTGGGATGCTTTATTTGTCTTGGTCAGTTTCGTTACTATAGTTATCACTACTTCCCGTGCTGCTGTATTAACTGCTTGTCTTACATTATTTTTAGGATGGATATTTTTTGGGAGAAGTCAAAAAATCCTTTCTGCCTTGGCTTTTCTGAGTTTTGCGGTATTTGCCCTCGTACTTATAGATCAATACATAGGCATGGATGTTTTGTTCGGACGCTTTTTTCGATTACTTGAAGGCGGAGCTTCTGATAAATCATTTTCAGCAAGATCAGAGCGAATTTGGCCTAAAGTATTCCAAAAACTTGAGCCTTATGAGTATGGCACACTCGTGAATGCAGTAAGTAAAGTTGGTTTGGTAGATTCCGGCTATTTAACCTATTATGCACAAGGGAAATGGCCTTTCATTTTGGTACTCGCACTGATGCTTATCGGTAGTTTCGTCAAATCAATAAATCTATTTTTAAATAAAAATAACTGGGGTCTCTTTTTAGTGATGGGAACTGTAGTATATCTAGGCTTAACTATGGTTGTTTTAAACCCTATACGCTCACCTTTTGCCATATTTTTTCTCTTATTCGGACTTTGGTTATCTGAATCCTATGCAATCCGAAATGCCAAAAATTAAAATTCTATATATCGTGTCAACCCTGGAACGGAAAGGGCCTACGAACCAACTCTACTATCTGATCAACTACTTAGATACGAATCAGTTTGAAGTTAAAGTTTTGACTCTTTCTAAAGAACCTGAAAATTCAATGGTCCAGCAGTTTATTTCAAATGGAATATCGGTTTTATCGTTGAGTTACGGAAGATTGAAGGGAATGTTATATAACAAACGGGCAATTGACAAGGTTGTAGAAAGTTTTGCTCCTGACGTAATACAGGCCATGGGGCTTCGCTCAGATGGATACCTTACAAAGTATACACATAAAGCAAAGTGCATTACCACATCAAGAAATTTTCCGGTTGTTGATTATCCAAAAAAATACGGGAAAATCAAAGGAGGATTAATGGCAAGACAGCATCTTAGCTACTTCCAGAAACTCTCGGTAGTTTCTTGCTCGAATGCAATTTCAAATCAACTTACTTCAGTAGGAATAGAATCTCGTGTAATCCAGAATGGAATTGATTTGGATTTATTCAAGCCAGTTTCATCCAAAGCAATCAAAAGAGCTGAGATGGGCCTGCCGTCCTCAAGCCGGATTTTTATAGTAGTGGGGAGTCTCATCGCAAGAAAGAATGTAAAGCTGATAATTGATGCTTTTAGGGATAATACCGAGGCTATGCTGCTCATAATAGGGGATGGTCCTGAAATGGGTAGTTTGAAAAATTCCGCCAAGGATAAAAATATTACATTCATGGGGGATATACCTAACGTGCTAGACTATTTACAATGTGCAGATGTGATGATTTCCGCATCCTTGGCTGAGGGATTGCCCAATGCTGTCCTTGAGGGCTTAGCCTGTGGGCTTTCGGTACTACTTTCAGCGATAGACCCACACAAAGAGATTGTGGATGGATCTTCATTTGAAGCAGGTATATTTTACACCCAGCAGCAATTAAGTGATTTGATTGCCCAATATACGAGTTTGGACCACCGATTATCAGGCTCCAAGGAAGGGCCTTTATTAATCAGGGAGAAATTCAGTGCAGAAAAAATGTCGCAGAATTATCAGAAATTTTACCGTCAAATTTATGAGCACTCAGTTTAGTCCATGGGAAAGGTTGCTGGCCAGATCACTCAGTGCTTTTCCACATGCTAAGAAGACTTTAAAAAAGATTTATCAAAAGATTAATTATAGCATCTATAAAAAGGAATATCAGTATAGGTCAGATTATCGGATAGAAGAAATACAGGAAGAGACGGGGGAAACCTTCTTTGGCTATTATGATAAATCCCCCGAATCCAATGACGGAAAATTTATTCTTTACCACTATTCTGAATATTCTACTAAGAAACATCCGTCATCCTCACATCAAATTGAAGTCAGGGTATGGGATATTTCGAAGGATTTATGTGTATTTAAAAGAAAAGTTAGTAGTTACAACTGGCAGCAGGGGGCAAGACTTCAGTGGCTCAGTAGTTCTAAATTCATTTTCAATGATTACACGAAAGTAAGAGCATATCATGCCGTGCTTATAGATTTTTCATCTGGGGAATTTCTCGAAACTACATTGAACCTGCCTGTTTACGATTGCTTTAGGGGTAATTATGCATTAAGTCTTAATTATGTTAAGCTCCATCAATTAAGGCCTGATTACGGCTATAGAAATCATACTGAGAGTAAAGACAGACTCAAATTGGAAGATGAGGGGATTTTTCGGGTGGACTTAGAAAACGGAAAAGAAGAAATGATATTAAATCTGTCTGATCTGAGTAAAGATGAGTTTAAAAGCTCCTCCTTTGAGATAGATGAAATTCCATTAGACTTACAAAAGATCAACCATATCATGATTTCTCCTGATGGTACCAAATTCGTCTTCCTACATAGACTTTATATTAATGGTAGGCGATTTGATAGGCTGTATGTAGCAAGCGAGCGTGGAGACAAGTTAAGATTGATAGCCGATGATCAGATGGTAAGCCATTACAGTTGGATAGATAATGAACAGTTAATAGTATATATGAGGGTGATGGGCAAGGGAGACTGTTATTATACGATACAGGTAGATAGTGGAGAAGTACTTTCCTTAACTAACACTATTCAAGGTTACGGTGATGGACACCCAAGCGTTTTTGGGCAAATGATGATCACGGATACCTACCCCAATAAGAGTAGAATGAAAGAATTGTTTTTATATGAGTTGGAAAATGATAAGCTAATTCATTTAGGTGAGTTTTTTGAAAGTTTAGAATTCTCTGGAGAGACACGCTGCGATCTGCATCCACGGTTTTCCAGTGACGGTAGGAAAGTTTATTTCGATTCTGTTCACACTGGAAAAAGAAAATTACACTGGATCAACCTTTATGGATAAATTTTCATGCCTTATGTCTTTCTATAAAAAAGACAATTCGGATAACTTGGAACAGGCATTTGAAAGCCTTGAATGGCAAACTTTGCCAGCAGAAGAGATTATATTGATCCAAGATGGAAAGGTGGGTTCTGATTTGGAAAATATTGTTAGGAAGTGGAGTGGGCGACTGCCTATTCGGTTAGTTGTTAATTCTGAAAATATCGGCTTAGGAATGAGTCTGAAAAAAGGCTTAGAATTATGTTCTCATGAATTTGTAGCCAGAATGGATTCAGATGATATCTGCCATCCAGAGCGGTTTGAACATCAGTATAATTTCCTTAAAGCTCATCCTGAAATATCTGTCGTCGGAACCTGGATCGCAGAATTTTCTGAGACTGTAGAAAAAATTTCAAACTATAGAAAACTACCTTCAGATTCAGATGAGCTGTTTTCATTCGCAAAGAAAAGATGTCCTTTAAATCATCCTACAGTTATGTATAGAAAGTCAGACATTAATAAGGTAGGCAGTTATTTCAATTTTAGATTCCAACAGGATTACCACCTTTGGGGTAGGTTGTTAAATTCTGGATTTAGGATCGCTAACATCCCGAAATCTCTTGTATATATGAGAGTAAATGAGCATTTATTCAACCGTAGAGGAGGAATTCAGTATTTCCAGATAGAAACCCAAGTCCAAAAAACGTTTTTGGAAATTGGCTTCATCAATAAACTTGAATTCATTAGGAATTACATAATAAGGGGTAGTATTAGGCTTATACCTAATTCATTGCGAAAGAATTTCTACGAAACCTTTTTACGATAATCAGCGAGTTCCTTTAAAGATTCTAAGTATTCTGTCCAGCAAGGATGAGGGTTCATTTTTAGGATTAAGTAATTCTTCAAGATATAGTTCAAGATATGAATAGTGAGTATTTGGTGCAATGCTTTTTGAATCAGAAGAATCGGAAGGATCAAGTCCATTATTAAGCTCCCAACTGTCGGGAATACCGTCCAAATCAGAGTCCTTAGGATTCGTTTTACTTTCTAATAATGGCCATCCTCCGACATCTTCTTGACTATCTATCATTCCATTGACGCCATATGTCGCCGTACCGTTTTCTATTTCTTTAACAATCCTTTTATCAATCAGATCTCTTCTATAACTGGCTCCTGCATTTTTCAGCACTTTATCAAAGGCTTGCTGAGGGCTGTCTTGGGATATTTCAGAAAGGGGAAATGGTTTTTGCACCCTTGCTTTAGATACTTCATTTCCTCTCACGGGGCCTTTCCAGTTTCCGCCGTTCCAGTTGTCCTGTGAGCCAGTAGGATCCCCGTATATATAATTGCCTGTAATATAAAATTTCCCTTGCGGTTCCATAATTCTAAGCATTCTATACTTTTGATCTTCCTGGGTTGCAGGACCGTATTTATAATAATTGTTAATCAAATTATGATTGCCCCCTTCACCTCCGTACGAAGAATAATTTACCCAATTATATAGGACATTATTACGAAAGTCCACAAGTTCTTCCTCTGGCTTTTTGTGATATCTGGAACCATTGAACCTAGGTAGTCTGGCATAAAGGTGGGCCATTAAATTGTGATGAAATGAAGCTTTCTTCCCCCCCCAAAGACCTCCATAGCCATGTGCCCTTCCTGTAGCATGATAGGAATGATGCAGACCTTCGGATATTATTGACCATTGCAAAGTGAAGTTCTCATTGTCATAGAAGGATGCCACCTCATCATTTCCCCAACTAAATGAGCAATGGTCTATAATCAAATTTCTTCTTTTAACTCCGGTGATTGCGTCAAGTTCCCTTTTAGCTTTATCGCCAACTCTCACTCTTATGTATCGGATTATTAAATTATCAGCATCCAATACTAAAGGATAATTTTGAATGGTGATCCCATCACCTGGAGCAGAATGTCCTGCGATAGTAAGATCACCGTTCTTGATGGTCAAGTTACTCTCAAGCTCAATATTACCGGAAACTTGAAAGACAATAGTCCGTTTGCCTGTAGAATTAACTGCTTCCCGTAAGCTGCCAGGGCCGCTGTCATTTAAATTAGTTACAATCAAAACATTTCCCCCTCTCCCTCCAGAAGTGTGCCTGCCAAAGCCTTCAGCAGTTGGAAATGCAAGAGGCTTTTCTTGCAGCGAAAAGGATTTTAGAGGACAAAGCAAAAATAAAATCAAGGAAATCCAAGCCAGTTTCATAATTGATATTCAATGTTGATCCACCTAATTTAATAAATTAAAATTTAATGAACAGAAATTGCAGGCCTATACAATTAATTTACCTATAATGCTAAATTTTTTTGAAATGACAAGGAGCATACTGATATCAGCAGTTTTAATCCTTGCATGCCAATTTATAATGTCAGGTTTATTTGCTCAAACTATAAACTCTGGATCGAGGGTAAGTGAAGATTTTATTCGTAGGGAGCAATTAAAAGGTGATTTTTCATCAAATTATTCATTTCAAATTCGCCCAATTTATTTGCAAAAGAAAGATAGTTCTTCTGCTCTGAAGACGATAAGCCAATACCTAGTAAAACAAAATGGTTACAATAAAGAAAATTTGGCTTTTACATTCTTACCTCTCTTTTCTAATTCGACCTTCAATAGCAAGATGCCATACGGCTGGGGTAACAATGGAATGGTTCCTAACGTAGGACTTCAAACCTATCTAAGTACAGGCTTTTACGCCAGATTCCATTTTCTTGAAATACAATTCCAGCCTGAATATGTGTATGCTCAAAACAAACCTTTCCAGGGGTTTTCAGATAAGTTTTCTACCAATGTAATAAGGTCCCGTTTTTTCTATTGGAACAATGGGGATAATCCTGAAAGATTCGGAACGGATGAGTATTCTAGATTTTGGTGGGGGCAATCAAATGTGAACGTTATTTTGGGTCCTGTAAACCTGGGAGTTTCTACGCAAAATATCTGGTGGGGACCTGGACAGTTTAATGCTTTGATTTTTAGCAATAATGCTGAGGGATTCCCACATTTACATTTAAGTACCAGAAGACCTCTAAAAACAATTATAGGGAATTTTGAAACACAGATTATAGTAGGGAGGCTTGAGAACAGTGGGCTAAATCCTACTCAGAATGAATTTTTAAACAATAGATATTTTGAACCACTGGATGGAGATTGGAGATATTTGAACGGATTGACCATTACTTATAACCCTTCCTTCTTAAAAAATATGTTCGTTGGATTTAGCAGGACGTTTCAACAGTATAATAAATTGCGAGGTAAAACCTTCAACGATTATTTTCCTGTTTTTGAAGTTTTTCAAAAGAAAACATTTCTGGAGAATGGCAACTCTGTTGAATACGATAGCAGAGGTCAGGACCAGCAAGTA
The DNA here is from genome assembly GCA_048819475.1 of Algoriphagus sp. Lineage (GTDB taxonomy): Bacteria > Bacteroidota > Bacteroidia > Cytophagales > Cyclobacteriaceae > Algoriphagus. The sequence continues at coordinate 179,799 of JBMDXP010000023.1, read as the reverse complement.
GCAATTTCTTTTAGATATATCGCATCAAAAGCTCACTTTGAAGTTTATGGAGAATATGGTAGAAGAGATCACTCTTATAACTGGCGTGAATTCACTCTTAATCCAGAGCATGCGAGAGCTTATATAGCTGGGTTTCAAAAACTTTTTTCGACTGGAAAACCTCAAACTTATATCCTGATACGAGGGGAAATGACTCATCAACAGGAATCAGTTAATAGGTATATAAGATATATGGGTTTAACTGGAAATCAAACATGGCACACCCATGGGAGGGCAAGAGGATTCGTTAATTACGGACAAGCGCTTGGAGTGGGCTCAGGAGTAGGGTCTAACGTACAGACGATCGAAATAGCTCATTTGAAGGGCTTAAATAAACGGGGGATTCTTTTGGAACGACTGGAGAACAACCAGGATTTTTACTATCGCGCATTTGGTCAAGATGAACAGGTGAAGCCTTGGATTGATCTCAGTCTTGGTCTACTTTGGGATCAGCAGTGGAATAAGCTTATTCTCAGTGGAAAGACCCAGTTTATCAGAAGTTACAATTACCAGTGGCAATCCGGCCAGGATACCCATCCTGATTTTCCAAGACACCATACATCCTGGGCTTTTTATGGAAGCCTGAATTTGATCTATAAGATTCAGTAAGGGGAAGCGTGCTTTAGTTTAGTTTTGAAGTTTGGATGTAATGAGTACCTTTGGTACTCGTTTATTATAAGACTTTATTAAACCCGGTATTATAATTTTTTAATTCATAAACTATTGATTATTAGCTTTTTGATCTGTTATAAGCAGGCTAAGTCCTTGTGACTGAAAGGGCGAAGCTCTTGAATGTTCCGAACCAAGAATTGGAAAATTCTTGGCTATACCTAACTTTAGAATTTAATTGAAAGATATTTCATGCTTACACCTTTAAAAGAAGTGAAAATAGCCGTAATAGGGCTGGGTTATGTTGGCTTGCCGCTTGCAGTGGAATTTGCCAAGAAATTCCCTACTATTGGTTTTGATATTGATTCCAAAAGAATTGATGAGCTTCGCAAAGGAAAGGACAATACCCTCGAGGTAGCCGATGAATTATTGACGTCCGTCTTGATTACAAGTGCCCCATTTTCAGAAAATGGATTATTTCCGACACAAGTATCTGATGATTTGGCGGATTGCCAGATTTACATCGTCACCGTGCCTACTCCTACGGATAAGCATAATAGACCAGTATTGACTCCCATGCTCAAAGCTTCGGAGAATATAGCCCGCTATCTGAAAAAGGGGGATGTGGTGATTTACGAGTCCACGGTCTATCCAGGTGTCACGGAAGATGAGTGTGTGCCTGTACTGGAGAAAGTATCCGGACTGAAATTCAATGTCGACTTTTTTGCAGGATATTCACCGGAGCGGATAAATCCTGGCGATAAAGAGCATACCGTAGCGAAAATCCTTAAGGTGACTTCTGGAAGTACAGTTGAGGTAGCCGAGTATGTAGACCAATTATACAAGTCAGTAATCACTGCGGGTACCCATAAGGCCTCTTCCATTAAAGTGGCTGAGGCAGCAAAGGTGATCGAAAACTCCCAGCGTGATATCAATATTGCATTTGTCAATGAATTGTCAAAGATTTTTAACCTTTTGGGGATTGATACACATGAAGTACTTGAGGCTGCGGGTACCAAGTGGAATTTTCTCAATTTCAAACCAGGCCTGGTAGGGGGGCACTGTATAGGGGTAGATCCTTTCTATCTCGCCCAAAAGGCACAGGAAGTCGGCTACCATCCAGAGATTATTTTGGCAGGACGGAGACTGAATGATAGCATGGGCAAGCATGTGGCGACTGAGGTAATCAAACTAATGATGAGAAAGGATTTAAAAGTGATAGATTCGCGGGTCTTGATTTTAGGATTCACTTTTAAAGAAGACTGCCCTGATGTGAGAAATACAAGAGTCATTGATATTTACAGAGAATTACGTTCCTTTGACATGGAAGTGGACATATACGATCCATGGGCAAATCCAGCGGAAGTAAAGCATGAATACGGCATTGCTATCATCTCAGGAGAACATGCTCCTGATTTGGCAGGTTATTCAGCGATTATACTGGCAGTCGCCCACAAGGAATTCAGGTCTCTTCCTATATCCAAATCCGACGGCCAGGTCGTATTTGATGTAAAGGGGTTTTTGGATAAATCTTTGATAGATGCTAGATTATAGGGAGTATGAAGTATATTATGAGATATCTTTTAATGGATATTTTATTTGCAGTCCTCCTTGGAGAGTAGATGTTTTTGCTTGGTAAATATTGAATTGAAAGTGTGAAATGGGTGGATAATTTAAGATGTTGATAGCTAACAAGTTGTGAAAATTATTAATTAAAATATGATGAAATTATATAAATCAGGAGCCTTTTTTTTATTGATTATTGGTTTGTTTGCTTCTTGTATTCCTAATAATAAAATAATTTATATGCAGAGTAAAGGAGCTGATAGTAGTCCCTTAGTGAGTTCATCAGGAGAGTTTTTATATCAGAATGAAGAATACCAACTACAAAACTATGATATTGTTGATATTAGTATAAAAACAACGAACATAGAGTTGAATGCTGTTTTCAATGTAATATCTGGTGAAGGAAATATGAATATGATGACAGGGCAAAATGGAGGTGACGTATTCTTTATGAATGGTTATACATTGGACGATGAAGGGAAAGTAGAGTTACCTTTGATTGGGGAGCTGGAGTTGAAGGGACTTACAACGAAGAGCGCTAAGGCATTGATTGAAAGTAAAGTCTCAAGGTTTGTTAATGATGGGGAATATTTCGTTAGAGTTAGACTTGGGGGAATTAGATTTAGTGCTTTAGGTGAATTTAACGTTCCAGGTAAACAAACTGTACTACAAAATAGGGTTAGTATCTTTGAGGCTATAGCGACTGCAGGTGATATGACAGTGCTTGCTAAGAGAGACGAAGTGACTTTACTTCGTCAGTATCCAAGTGGTTCGAGAATTCATAAAATCAATCTTAACGATCAAAATTTGCTTAGCTCTGAGTTTTTCTTCATTAGACCAAATGATGTTATATATGCTGAGCCATTGAAAGTAAGAGAAATAGGTGCAGGTACAAATTTTATTCAAACATTGACTTTGGTGACAAGTACAATTACAACTATTGCTTTAATAATTACACTTATTCAAAATGCAAATTAAATGAGTTTCGATAGCGAAGATGATGACTTTCAAGTGGAAGAAAGTTCGTTCGATATAAAATCTTTAATCCCTAAAGTGATAAGAATTTGGCCGTATATATTATTGTCAGTCTTTTTATTTTTTGCTGTTTCATATTTATATACTAGATATACTATTCCTAAGTTTTATGTGTCTAGTCTTTTTTACATAAAAGATGCAGAGAGCAAGATGGCTATCTTTGAGGGACCAAGTATCACGGAATCTGGTAATGTAGGGCTGCTTAACGAAATAATCATATTGAAGTCTAAACCTATAGCACAAGCGACATTGCGAAACCTGGATTTCGATGTTGAATATTATGAAGAAGGAACATTTATCAATAGGGAGATTTATCAATCTTCTCCAATTGTAATTGAGGTTGATTGGAAGTCTTCACAGATAGTTAACGGCTTACTAAAAGTCAGCTGGGAAAATGATACTACTTATATTGTATCTTTTGAAGATGATAAATATTCTAAATTTTTGCCAGATGGATCCACGGTCCCTTTGAAAATTATTCCCGAACCTGAGACTTTTACTTTCGGTGAATGGATTGAAAATAACAATTTTAGAATTCGAGTTACTAAAACAGTGGCTGATAAGGATGGTAATACCTTATTTAAACTCAGGGATTTTAAATCTTTGATAACCGAATATTCCAGAAAGTTGGATGTAGTAGAGACAGAAATTGACGCTTCTATTTTAACGTTGTCTATTTTGACTCCGAATATTAGAAAAGGAGAAGTGTATCTCAATTCGCTGATGAAGACATATCTTCAACTTGAGCTTGATGAAAAAAACGAGATAGCAGCAAATACCGTTACTTTCATTGATAGTCAGGTAGCAGGAGTGGCTGATTCATTAAGCTATTTCGAAGGTGAACTTGAAGATTTCAGGTCTTCAAATAAAATCTACAATCTGACTTCAGAGAGCTCGTCAGTATATGAGCAGTTGACTGCTTATGAGATGGAATTGAGTCAGGAAAAATTTAAAAGAGTGTATTATAAAAAATTGAGTGATTACCTCGTAAGAGAGGACTATAGAGAGCTGGTAGTCCCTTCGGGGATAGGAATCGAGGACCCTATTTTAAATAGCCTTATTACTAATTTAATGGCATTGCAAGTAGATAAATCTACTTTGTTGGCCACGCTGAAAGAAGAATCTCCCCAAGTAAAGGAAGTAAACAAGCGAATAGGTGACCTGAATATTTCTATTCGTGAAATCCTAAAGAATGTGGATAGTAACTCTGTTCTAAAAATAGAAGATTTGGAATCGAGGATAGAAAAAATAGAAAATTCGTTCAGAAATTTACCTCAAACGGAGCAGAATCTGATCAGGATAGAGCGTCAGTTTACTTTGCGAGAGGGGATATATACCTATTTGATGCAAAAGCGGGCTGAGGCTGCTATATCTAAAGCTTCAAATACCGCATCCAATAAGATCATTGAACCCGCTGATGGTGGCTTTATAGTAAGTCCAATTGCCAGTAGAAATTATTTGTTGGCAGTTTCATTAGGATTGATATTTCCTATATTGGCAGTTTTTTTGAGAGAATTATTAAGAACCAAGATTGAAGATGTATCATATCTGGAAAAGAAATTGAAAGTACCTCTATTAGCGACCATACTTCATAGTACCGGTAATTCGAATTTGGTTATTTTCAACCAAGGAAAATCAGGGATTGCAGAGGGGTTCAGATCGCTAAGGTCCAATATTAGATATATTACACCCAAAGAAGATCAATTAACATTAATGGTCACTTCGACAATTTCTGGAGAAGGAAAGACTTTCTGCGCGATCAATCTGGCTTCAGTATATTCTTTGACAGGTAAGAAAACAATTTTGGTTGGTTGTGATATGCGCAAACCCAGAATATACGGGGATTTTAATATCACCAATGAAATAGGCCTTTCAACCATTTTGAGTGGGCAGCAGCCTGATGTCAGTTTGGCTATTAATAAAACAAAATATACTAACTTAGACATTCTAGTATCTGGCCCAACCCCTCCAAATCCTGCTGAACTTCTTTTTACTGAAAATTTTTCTGATTTGATGACTTATCTAAAAGGGAATTATGACGTGGTTATATTAGATACGCCACCTGTTGGACTTGTTAGCGAAACTTTGGATCTATTACCATATGTTGACCTTACTTTGTTTGTGTTCAGACAGAATTATAGTCAACGCAGCTTTGTTAAGGCATTGAATGGATTAAAAGAAAGTAAGAATATCAAAAATATATATGCGCTATTTAATGGTGTAGATGGAAGTAATGTGACATATGGATATGGTTATACCTATGGGTATGGTTATGGCTACTATGAAGATGATGAGAAGAAGAAATTGTTTTCAAGAAATTAAAACAAAATTTAAATTTATTTGTTTAATAAGAGTTGTTATACACGTCTTATGATACCGAAACTTCTTAAAAAATATTATGAGTCTCAATCTTTGGCCAACAAGAGAAAATGGTCAAATAGATTTAGGTATTTTAAGTCGATAGGAAAAACTGACGATATTAATTATTTGGCAAAGTTATATAAAACTGACAAATGGGGTAAACATTTTTATACTCCACATTATTATTCTCATTTTAAACCTTTCAAACATAAGGCAATCAATTTACTTGAAATAGGTGTTGGAGGATATGATGATCCTTTTCAAGGAGGAGGTTCTTTGCGAATGTGGAAGCGTTTTTTTTCAAAGGCTAATATTTTTGCAATTGATATTTATGATAAGTCTCCATCTCAGGAAGATAGAATTACTATTTTTCAGGGAAGTCAAGTTGATGGTGAGTTTTTGGATTTGATTTTAGATCAAATCGGTGAACTTGACTTGATTGTAGATGATGGAAGTCATATCAATGAGCATGTTATTTATACATTTGAACATCTTTTTCCGAAATTGAACAGTGGTGGTATTTATGTCATTGAGGATGTGCAGACATCTTATTGGCCAGAATATGGAGGAAGTTCAGTTAATTTGAATTCCGAAGGAACGATCATGGGCTATTTTAAGAATAAGCTTGATGGCATTAATCATAAGGAATACCTGAATCCTGGATACAAGAAAAATTATTTTGATCTCAATATTGTAAGTATGCATTTTTATCATAATATGATTTTTATATATAAGGGAGAAAATCAGGAAGCTTCTAATGTTGTTGTCAACAATGAACGATTTGCATAAATATATTGTCGAAGTAAGACGGTAATGAGAGAGTATCCTGTAATATTTTTAACTGCTACGATTAAGGCTGAGTCTTATCATTTTGTAGGGAGACCAAATTTTGATACTCGGGAAAATGACTACATAAAAGCATTAAGTTTCTATAAGGAAGTTGGTTTTCCAATTTTATTCGTAGATAATAGTATGTACAGGAGTGAAAAAATACTTTCCTTGATGGCTAATTATAATAAGTTTGAATACCTCACTTTTCAATCTAAGTATAGTCACCTTGGTAAAGGCCATGGTGAGATGGAAATTTTTGATTATGCATTAAATAATTCTGAGTTGCTTAAGCAGACGGATTTGATTTTTAAGATTTCAGGAAGATATATTATTAGAAATATATCTAAATTCATTAAAGAATTGAATGATTTCGATCATCAGGTCTATATTAATTTTACGCGTCGGTTAATATGGGGAGATACTAGATTGTTTATAATGAAGAAACAATTTTATAATTCCTATTTTAAACCTACTGCTGAAAAGTTTTTGGATGAACCTAATGATATTAATATCGAACGTGTTTTTGCTCGAAGTGTGCATTTGTATATGTATGAAGGTGGAGATATGGGGTTCTGGCCATGTTATCCTTTTTACGATGCACACGATGGTTCTCATGATCATGTTATATCATTTGGATTTTGGAAGAGGATAAAGTATAATTTGTATTTTAAATTTAAGAATTTTTCATTTAGACATCGTTCTTAAACTAGCTAAGTTTATATGATGAATAGCCTTTTTGATAAAGTAGGATGCAAGGCATTATAAATAAGTATTTTAAACATTTCTCTTTTTTTTATAAGTACCTCGGCTATAGGGTAGTAATTCTTGTATCTTTAAGCTTTGCGGTGGGTTTACTTGATGGTTTTGGACTAGCTTTGTTTCTTCCTATTTTTTCAATGGCCGCTGATGGTGATAGTCTTTCTAACGTTGAATCGATGGGAGAACTTCAATTTCTTCTCTCATGGATTCAGGAAATAGGAGTTGATTTAACATTAACTACTATTGTTGTTTTTATGATTGTCTTGTTCTTATTGAAAGCAGGATTTAAATTTTTCGATGGTTTCTATAAAGTAAAAATTCAGAATATATTTCTTAGGAAAATCCGGTATCAAATGGTAGATGGATTAAGTGAACTGGATTATAAAAATTTCCTAAGCATAGATTCCGGTAAAATTCAAAATACACTTTCAGGAGAGACTATTAAGATTACTTATGGATTCTTGGCGTATTTTAATTCCGTACAACACGTAGTGTTGTTAATAGTATATCTTGGGCTTGCATTGCTGTCTAATTTTCAATTTGCTATTTTGGTTAGTATAGGAGGTTATTTATCTAATTTTATCTTTAGATACTTATTTAAAAGTACTGAAAAAGCTTCTGTTGGACTTTCTAAACTGGGCCATAATTTTCACTCTTACCTTGTTCAGGCAGTTCATAATTTCAAGTATCTAAAGGCTACGGGGTACTTTCAGCAATATAGGAATAGACTAAAATATATCATAGATGATATTGAGGTCAATCAGCGAAAGATTGGGGTTTACTCTGCGGTTATGTCGAGTGTGCGCGAACCGATTATTCTGGGGGTAGTGGTAACTATTGTTTTTTTTCAAATTAATATTTTAGGAGGAACTCTGTCCTCTGTTCTTTTAAGTTTGATGTTTTTCTACAGAGCATTGAATTATATCATAACTCTGCAGGGAAGCTGGCAAGGGTTTATTAGCAATTATGGGGGGCTACTTGCTTCAGTGGAGATGATTTTGGAACTGATTGAAGGTAAGGAGGTGAACAATTCCGGATTTGATCTAGAAACTATTGATGAAATTAATCTTGACAGGATTTCATTTACTTATCCGAACGGCCGGAAGGTTCTTGATGAAATAAGTCTTATCATTACTCCATTGACCTCGCATGCCTTTGTTGGTGAAAGTGGTAGTGGCAAAACGTCGCTCGTAAATTTATTGATAGGCCTTTTGCAACCGGATGAAGGTAGAATCTTAGTTAATGGAGTGGACCGCACTAAATTTGGTTTATCTGGTTATCGGAAGAGATTTGGGTATATTACCCAAGAACCGGTTATTTTTACGGATTCATTGTATAATAATATTACTTTATGGGCAGAGCGAACGCCTGTTAATTTAGAAAGATTTGAACGTGCCATTCAGCTTGCAAATCTCGTAGAATTTGTATCTGAACTCAAAGATGGTAACGAGACAGAGCTTGGAGATAACGGTATGTTGGTGAGTGGAGGACAGAAACAACGTATTTCCATTGCGAGAGAGCTGTTTAAGGAAGTGGACGTATTGATCTTTGATGAGGCCACTTCTGCTTTGGATAGTGAAACAGAGAAAAGTATTCAAAACAATATCGATACCCTTATGGGTAAATTCACTATTATTATTATAGCTCATAGGTTAAGCACCATACGGAAAGCAGATCAGATTTCATTGATGAGTAAAGGAAGAATAACTATGACGGGCTCTTTTGAAGAACTAATAAAAAATAACAGTCAGTTTAAACGAATGATCGAACTTCAGGAGTTTTAATGTTAAAAACAAGATCCGTGGTTTTGGTTTCTAATGTTGCTCTGCCTTCGGTGAAGATTGGAAGTTGGAGTAACAGGATTACTTGCCTGTTGCAAAATAGCAATTGTTTTGATTTGGTGCTTTCACCTACGAATTCCCCTACGGATATTTTTAGGTTTTGTAAGAAGAGAAAACCAATTCCGATCCTAAGGAAATTGTTTCCTAACTGGCATCTTGTAAACTGGTTAGGTAGAGACTACCTGGTTAAACTGCGCCTATTGGAAAAAAAAACCAAAGTAATCGATGTGGTCGTAATGGATGATCTTTTATTGTTGGAGCTTATGGTACATTTTAAAAGATCTTCAAAAGCTAAAGTCTCTGTTATTTTCTCTTTTCATGGGCACTTGCTCCACCTTTCGCCTTCTTTCGGTGTACATGTCGATAAAGTTTTGTTTCTGACAAAAAAAGGATACGAGGAAAGCTTGAAGTGGAATGAGATTTTTACCCCTGAAGTGGTTGTAGTGGGCAATGGTGTAAATTCATCACAATTCTTTCCTGTATCGGAGGCTAGAAAAAATGTATTGAAAGGGAATTTGGGTATTTCTTCCCAGGATGAAATTGTTATTTGGATGGCAAACGAACGACCTAAAAAAGGACTTCACTTATTTTTAAGGATTGCGGAAAAACTAATGTCCGTTTACCCTAATATCCAGTTTTTGATATTGGGAAACAACAGACCACTTCCACATCAATCAGATAGAATAAAAGGGTTGGGACAAATCCCTAATAATAAATTGTCCACCTATCTTCAGGCAGCAGACTATTATTTTTTTACAACCCTTTGGAAAGAAGGGTTTGGATTGTCTATGGTGGAAGCAGCTAAATGTGGCTGTTCAATTATCGCGTCCGATATAGGAGGGATTGCAGAAGTTAATGAGACATTTTTGCAGTCACATTTAGTAAGTTGCCCTAATATGGTAGATGAATGGGTTTCCGCCTTCGAAAAGGCACGAGCAGCAAGGGTTGATTATATTCCACTGGAGCATATAGAGTACTTGGAGAGCTTCCATTCCTACCAGAACTGGGAGGAAAATTACCTAGCAGCATTGAATAACTAATATGTGTGGAATAGCTGGTATTTTTAGACTCACTGGAACAATTGTTTCTCAGGATCGCACAAACATGGCTGTCGCATTGAACAGGCAGAATTACCGCGGCCCAGATGCAACAGGGATTTGGCAAAATGATCACGTAATTTTGGGGCATAATCGCCTATCCATTATTGATCTCTCGGTCGCTGCCAATCAACCCTATTACAGGGAAGACTTAGCCCTTAGAATAGCATTTAATGGTGAGATATATAATTATAAGGCTCTTAAAATAGAACTGCTAAGGAAAGGGTATGAATTTTATACCAGTTCCGATACGGAAGTGATATTGGTAGCGTACAGCCATTATGGGAGAGAGGTAGTTAAATACTTGGTGGGGATGTTTGCTTTTATCATTTATGATGAGAATGAGCAGCAGGTATTTATTGCAAGAGACCGTTTTGGAGAAAAGCCAATTTTTTATGCAAGGAATGGACCCAATATGTATGTAGCTTCTGAACTAGGATCCCTTAGAGAATTATATAGCGGATCCCTTTCAATTAATCAAGCTGCTGTAGTTGATTTAATGGAAAACATGTATATCAATATACATCACACTATTTATAGTGAGGTATGTGTTTTTCAACCGGGAACCAGCTTGCTGCTGAGTAAGGATAAAGAAGAATGGAACACTTATTATACTTTTCCTAAAAATGCCAAAGTGAAAATACCTTTCACAGAATTGAAAAAACTGGTCAAAGAAAAGTTATATCAGGTAGTGGCAGATGAATTACAGGCAGATGTTCCCGTTGCGACTTTTCTTAGTTCAGGAGTGGATTCCTCTTTGATTTCTGCAATAGCCAAGGATTTGAAGTCAGATATAACGGCAATCACAATGTCCAATAAGGATAAGGTTTCTGATGAATCTGAATCGGCTGCTGATTTTGCAAAACAACTGGGCTTATCTCATGAAATTGTAGATATCAATCCTGACTCCCTTCAGGTTCTTGTAGAGCTATTGAAGAACATGCAGCCTTTAGCAGACGCTTCTTTAGTTCCTTCTTATTTGGTTACTAAGCAGGCAAGACAATTTGGAATTGTAATGCTATCTGGCGATGGAGGTGATGAAGTGTTTGGCTCATATGAACGCCCTATTAAATTTGATCAAATTTTAATGCCTAATATACCTTTTGGGGTTACCGCTACAAAGATGCTTATGAATTCCGAAACAGGTCTCTTCAAATCATTCAGTGAAAAATATTTAAATGACAAAAACAGGATGAACTTGGGAGGATGGGGTGGTTATTACCAAAGCCATAATTTAAATCATGGTCTTGGCCGAAAAGTACTTAAATCCTATACAGAATTGAACTATGCCAATTCTGTATTTAATCAGCTAAGAAATCAATACACCTCCAACCCCGAGCGTATTTCGTTTGGAGTAGATTTAATGACTAGACTCCCTTCCGATTTTCTATATAAGCTGGATGCTTCCGCAATGCTGAATAGCGTGGAAGTTAGAGCCCCTTTTTTAGATCATACGTTGGTAGATTTTATGTTTAATGTTGAGACTAAATCCATGCTTCCCAGTGGAGTAGATAAAGAATTGACAAGATCCATTCTGGAGGATTTTACAGGGTCAGGATACGATAAGCCTAAAAGAGGTTTTTCATTTTCCTACAGCGACTATATGGCAACTAGATGGGGGGATATTCTCAGGCAGTTCCTTCTTGAGAAAAAGTCAGTTGAATATTTTAACTTCAATACATCTGGAATAATTGAAATCTTGGACTCACATCAGCATAAACCTAACCAACGGACTGCTAGAATATTATTCAGTGTATTGGTTTTGGAAGTTTGGCTGAGAGTATTTCATCTTAATATCGACCTTGATTTGGCCGACTATAATCAGGACTGGTAGTCGGAGTTATTAATCCCTTTTATGAAAATTTGTTTGTTGATTCCTGACGGAGTGGGTATAAGGAATTATCTGTACTCAGATGTTCTTAAAATTCTTCACAAAAATGGACATGAAATTATTATATGGCATAGTCTTGCTCCAAAAGTTATAACTCATGTTGAGGATTTCCTGGGGTTTGCTTTAGAAAGTAAACCTTTTGAACACAGGCCTGATTCGGTGGGGGTCCAGGTGGTGAGAGAGGCAGCAAGGTATGCAAGGCTCAAATTGAATGCTGCTAGGGTGGATAATCCTACCATAATGGATAATTGGTCGTCCAAGGGAACATTGAAAAGTAAAGCGCTGACCAAACTATCGGAAGTATCCGGTAAAATGCTGAATACGTATGAGAAGATAGCGAAAGCCGAAGCCTGGGGCTTCAAGCTCCTCAAGCGTTCGGCTAACTATAAAAATGCCATAATCCAATTGGTACAAATGAAGCCTGATGTGTTGTTTTGTACTCATCAACGCGTATTTACAGTTACGGCCAGTATGCTAGCAGCCCAGGACTTGGGAATCAAAACAGCCACAGCAATTTTTTCGTGGGATAATTTACCTAAGGGGAGACTACCATTTCGTGTGGATCATTATTTTGTATGGTCGGAATATATGAAATCCGAGATGGCTATTTATTATCCTGATATAGCTCAACATAAAATTACAGTTACTGGCACTCCGCAATTTGATTTTTACACTAAACAGGAATTGATCCTAAATAAAAGGGAATTTGCAGCAAAATATAAGTTGGATCCAGATAAAAACTGGATTTGCTTTTCCGGAAATGATTCATTGACTTCGCCCTTTGACCCTGAATATCTAAATCAGGTAGCGGAGGCGTTGAAAAATCAGGGAGACATGCAATTGATCTTTAGGCCGGTACCGGTAGAATCATCTACGCGTTTTCAAAAAGTGTTGAACAATCATCCACATGTTATTAAGGTATCTCCAGAATGGGTATCAGGAGATCATTGGGGAAATTATTTTCCGCTCTATTCGGACATTCAGTTGCTGGTCAATTTAGTTTTTCATTGTAAAGTGGTTGTTAATATAGGCTCTACTATGGCTTTGGACTTTGCTGCTTTTGGAAATGTTGGTTTATATCTCAACTATGATCAACCCCATTCTCATAAATCTAATTGGTCTGTAGAGACTACTTATAACTATCAGCATTTTAGATCGATGGGAAATCTTAATGCAATTGGATGGATTATGGGTGAACTTGATATCCTACCGAAGATAAAGCAGGCAATAGCAGATCCGGATGCAGTCGCTCCTGACAGAAAGGCATGGCATCAGAAAATCGTTCAGCCAAATGCATATCAATCTTCCTCACAAAGGATTACAGAAGCTCTCCATCGACTTTGATATCTAGTATGCATATTTGCTTCCTCACTAATGAATATCCCCAGCCTGGAATCTCAAATGGAGGGATTGGGACATTTTTAAAGACCTTATCGGAGCAATTGGTACAGTCAGGCCATCTGGTCAGTATTGTTGGACATACTGAAAGTGATAAGAGACAGAACCTGCAAATCAACGGAGTGAAGCTTTATCTTTTCCCAGCTTCCAAGGTCAAAGGCATGGCTTGGTGGTTTAATTCTAGGAATATTAACAGGCTAATTGCGGATATACATTTATTGTTTCCTATAGATATAGTCGAAGGTCCTGAATTATCATTGGCATTTATAAAAAAAGTACCAGGTATAAAATACATAATTCGTTTACATGGTGGACATCACTTTTTTGCCGAGGGGGAAAATAGAGGGATTGATTGGTGGAAAGGGTTTCAAGAAATACAATCTTTCAAAAATGCAGATGGTTTCATCGCAGTATCGAATTATGTAAAATCCCATACAGGAAAGCTATTGTCATTTCACGGTCATATCCCAGAGGTTATTTACAATACTATAGATTTGAATCTGTTTAACGGAAAATCTGGAATTCCGAGAAGTGAAATGGATATTGTTTTTGTAGGGACTATATGCGAAAAAAAAGGAATAAGGCAACTTTGTCTTGCGTTTGAAATTGTGCGCTCAGAATTTCCCGACGCCCAGTTACATGTTTATGGCAGGGATTGGAATTTTTCCTCAGGAGGGTCATATACAGAGTGGCTCAAGACCCAGTTAAAAACACCGCAGTTCAATATACATTTTCATGGGGCGGTTGCCCACCAGGAATTAAAAAGAATTTATTCCCATGCTGCTGTTTGCGCATTCCCTTCCCATTCGGAAACGCTAGGTCTTGTGGCTCCCGAAGCTATGGCCATGAGAGCTCCTGTCATTTTTACGAAATTAGGACCTGGACCAGAAATTATACAGGATGGGATAAATGGGTGGCTGGTAGATCCGCATAATCCTAACTCTATTGCGGAGAAGCTGTTGATCACATTGAGAGATAAAAATCTAAGTCGAAAAATGGGAGATAGGGGAAGAAAGCGGGTGATGGAACAATTCGACCAATCAGTAATTCTGGAGAAAAATATTAATTATTATTCTTCTCTAATTAATTAAAAAGATAGTGGATTTCCTTATTGTCACACATGTAACCCATAAGAAAATCGGGAATAGCTATTGGGCATATGGGCCTTATGTGCGGGAAATGAATTTATGGTTGAAATTTGTTGACAAGGTAATCATAATCGCTCCGCTCATGGGAAATGCTCCCACATCAGATTTATTGGATTTGGCATATTTGCATCCTAACATTGAATTTATAGAGACCAAAGTCTTGCTCACTATTGGTTTAACAAATAAAATTAAATCTTTGATAGCCATACCTGGGATCGCACTGAAAATTTTTGACGCTATGTCCAAAGCGGATCACATCCACTTACGTTGCCCAGGAAACATGGGGTTATTGGGCTGTCTTATTCAGCCCTTCTTTCCAAATAAGCCAAAGTCAGCCAAATATGCAGGTAATTGGGATTGGAATAGTCGACAACCATTCTCGTACAGACTACAACAAAAAATCTTGAGCAACATCCATCTGACGAAGAACATGAAAGCACTTTCCTATGGTGATTGGGAGCGAGGTAATCAGAATATTTTGCCTTTTTTTACCGCGACCTACAGTGAGAAGGAGATAGTTCCAGTTCATGTACGTAGTTTGGGGAAAGGACAAATAATCAAGCTGATTTTCGTAGGGACTATGAACGGCGGTAAAAATCCGCTCTTAAGCATCCAGGTTGCTGAGAGATTAAAAAAAGAGGGGATTACTGTCAGACTTGAAATGTTTGGTGAAGGATTCGAAAAAACTATACTCTCTAATTACATCGAGGAAAATGGTCTTACCGATGAAGTCATTCTTCATGGTAACCAGCCGGCTGAGGTGGTTAAAGTAGCTTTTCAAAACAGTCATTTCTTGGTTTTTGCTTCAAAAAGTGAAGGTTGGCCAAAGGTAGTGGCAGAAGCAATGTTTTGGGCTTGCTTACCATTAACCACTGCAATATCATGTGTCCCTGAGATGATTGGAAACGGAGATCGTGGTGATTTAATCGAAGAAAATATCCCCCAGATAGCACAGCTGATAAAGAAATACATACAAAATGAAACAGCTTATCAAAAAAAAGCAAGAGCTGCAATGATCTGGTCTCGTCAGTTCACCCTGGAGAAGTTTGAAAAAGAGATTGAAAATCTTTTAAGACTTTGAAAATGGGGATGGTATTTCAGATGATAGACACCCTAGATATGGGGGGGGCTGAAAGGATGACAGTCAATATTGCCAATTTGCTTGCAGATCAAGGGATTGAGTCACATGTGATTGTTTCCCGGTACACAGGTGTTTTAGAAAGGAATCTTCATGCTGATGTCCAGGTTAAGCACCTTCAAAAAAGGAGTTTTAAGGATGTTGAAGCATTCAGAAAGCTATATGCTTATGTGAAATTGCATCAACCTGATATCATCCATTGTCATGCCACCTCTTTATATTGGGGCGTTGCTTTGAAGTTGATCTATCCCAAATTCAAACTGATCTGGCATGACCATTTTGGCCTGAGCGATCAGCTTGATAAACATCCACGCACCTCTTATAAACTATTGTCAAAATGGGTGGACGGGATCATAGTAGTTAATCAAGTCTTGGAGGATTTTTGGAAATCCTTTAAGTCTAAGGAGGCACATAGCGTTGTTTTTTTACCAAATTTCCCGCTGTTGTCTCCTTCGCAACAGGTTAAAAATTCTGTATTTACCTTTGTTTGTCTTGCAAACTTTAGACCTCAAAAGAACCAGTTGAATTTAATAAAAGCTGTACAATTACTTATTGCAAAGGGAAAGATTTTTAAAGTGCTTCTAGCAGGACAACTTATTGATAAATCGTGGCATGCAAAAATAGAGTACAACATAGATAAACTACTGCTAAGTGATTATGTGCAAATTTTAGGTCCTGTGGAGGATGTTTCTGATCTTTTAAGCCAAGCTCATGCAGGTGTATTAAGTTCTGATTCTGAAGGCTTACCAGTTTCTCTACTAGAGTATGCATTGATGGCATTACCTGTAATTACCACTGATGTTGGTGACTGTAGTAAAGTAGTTAACAAGGGAGAGTATGGCTGGATTGTTAAGCCAAATAATCCACAGGAATTAGCTGCTGCAATGGAGGATGTGATTGACGATTATCAGTCTGCTGTCAAGAAAGCAAAGTCTTTAAACTTATTTGTCCAAAAAAACTATGGAGCACTCAAATTCTATGATGCCTATTCCTCGTTTGTAAATCACATGAATTAGAAGAATGTTTATATATAATTCACTGAAAAGAGAGACTTCTGGAAGGAGTTTCATTCCTGAGATAGATGGATTGAGATTTCTGGCTATAATCCCGGTGGTGATTTTTCATTTCAGAACGGCTTTTAGTCGAGAAGTAGAGGGGGTACTTATCACCAATATGCCTCATGATTCGATTATTGACTTGATGTGGTGGGTTGATAGATTTGATCTGGGAGTTAAGCTCTTTTTTGTCATTAGTGGTTTTATTCTGTGCGTTCCATTTTATAATTTCTATGCTTTAGGCAAGGGGAAAGTAGATTTGAAGACCTACTTTATTAGAAGATTGACAAGGCTTGAACCGCCGTTTATAATTTCTTTAATTCTGTTTTATATGGTTCACGTATTTGTACTGGATGTCAGCGCAAGGGAGTTGTTTCCAAATTTGCTTGCTAGCCTTTTTTATATGCATTGTATAGTATTTGACACACCATCTATTATCAATCCTGTGACTTGGAGCCTTGAAACTGAGGTTCAATTCTATGTAATTATTCCATTTTTGTCCCTACTTATCTGGAAGAACAGGAGAAAATGGGGTTCATGTCTCATTATACTGGCTCTAATCGTCGCTTCTGCATTTTTCAGAAATTATACTTTGTCTGAAAACCCGTTTGGATTGAGCTATATTGTACTTGTGTTTTTGTCAAACTTCATGGTTGGAGGCCTGCTCGCAGCACTTTATTGCGAATTCCCTGGTTTTTTTAAAAAAGGATCCTACTTATGGGATTTGGTTGCAATAGCCGCAGTTATAGTTTTATTTTTGTTTTACAAACCCCAAGCTGAAATTGTTAACAATATAGTTTTTAATGCAGCCCTCTTCTTTATTTTTCTTTCTGCCTTTAAGTCAGTGTTGTTTAACAGGATTTTGACGATTCCTTGGGTATATATTATTGGTGGGATGTGCTATACCATTTATTTGATTCATTATCCATTCTTTTACTTATGGAGTAAGATTTCCGTTCGGTTTTTAATAGGTGAGGATTACTTGCTGAACATGCTTATCCATGGGTCTATAGGAATAGCGGCGATGCTACTGATATCATCTCTGTTTTTTGTTTTTTTTGAGAAGCCATTTATGAACAAACGTTGGCCAGAAAAGGTGAGATCATACGTTAAGAAAATAGGGATTGGCTACGGATATTAAAAGTGGTATATAAAGAGGTAATGAAGAAACCAAGGATTTTGTATATAGGGAATAGTCTTGCAGCCAGTGGGGTAAACCCCACTACAATTGATTTATTGGGGGCCAAATTAACTAAGGATTTTGAAGTTATTAAAGTTTCAGATAAGCTAAATATCTTTCTCAGGATAGCAGATATCTGGTGGACAATAATTGTAAAACGTACTTATGCCGATGTCATCATAATTGACACCTATTCTACGATGGCATTCCACTATGCGTGGAGCAGTGCTTATTTGGCGCGTCTGTTTAAAATCCCCTATATCCCGTTTATACATGGAGGAGATTTCCCAAAGCGTATTGAGAAATCACCAAAACTTGTGAGTAATTTTCTAAAGCACGCGGAAAGGATTATAACGCCATCTGGTTTCTTGAAAGAGAAGATTGCAAGTCTTTGTGAAGGTAAATCCCAGGTGATTCCTAATTTCTTGGATTTATCTATATATCCATACAGATCAAATAGAGTTTTTAGAGGAATTAAATTGCTTTGGGTAAGAGCTTTGGCGGAAATTTACAATCCATGGATGGCATTGGATGTCTTGGGACAATTGCATACTATGGGTTTTAGAGAGGCACGTCTAACAATGGTAGGTGGGGATAAGGAGGATATGAAAGAACGTTTGACTGAATATGCTAAATCCATGGGATTGAGTAATTTCCTTCATCTAACGGGTAGTCTTTCAAAGCAAGAATGGCTTGACATAGCTCAGGAATCCGATTGTTTTATAAATACTACCACTGTTGATAATACACCAGTCAGTGTAATGGAGGCAATGGCAATTGGATTGCCAGTAATAAGTACTGATGTCGGAGGTATTCCTTTTATTATTGAGGATGGAGAGGATGGTTTGCTGGTCAAGGACGGTGATGTTAAGGCTATGGTTGAAGCTATTCTCTCTCTTAAGAAAGATATAGGCCTCTACAGGAAGATCACTGAAGCTGCCAGAGAGAAAGCCTTGAACTGGGATTGGGAGAAAGTCAGGTTGAAATGGTCAAATCTCCTTTCCAAGTATTGAAAGGATCAAACATTAAGGTTTGACAACGAATGCCGAAAAGGCAGTTTCGAGAATGTATAACTGCCTGGTGCTATACTAAAAAAATATTCAAACAGGTGAAAATTGATTAAATACCTACTTACATTAAATAGACCCATATTCTGGATCATTTTTCACATTGTTCTGGGTATGGTGAGTATTTTCACTCCTTGGCCATTAATCATTTGGTTCTATTCCAGCTTGTTAGGATCTCTCTATTATGGGCTCCAGGCTAAATCAAGCAGCTCATTGCTGGTAGCAATCATCACGTATTTCATTTCGTTTGAATTGCTTGCCAGAATGTCAAACGCCTCTCCCTTCATACCATATGAAATGGGTAAATATTTACTTTTTGTATTACTGTTATTGGGTGTATTGAAGTTTAAAACCAAGGCGATCGGTGCGTTTTTTATGGTTTTATTTCTAATTCCGTCTTTATTTATCGATTCATCGGGAAGAGTGAGGTTTTTGGATTTGGTTTTCAACTTCTTGGGACCAATTAATGTTGGTCTAGCCATTCTTTTTTGTTATGGTAAGAAAGTCTCTTTCAGTAGGTTCTGGAATATTATAAGACTTGCCATATATCCAATGATTGGGGTTTTTGCCCAGTCTTTCTTCAATACCCCTGATCTGGATAGTGTAGAGTTTGAACTTGGAGCTAACTCTATCGCAAGCAGTGGTTTTGGATCCAATCAGGTATCTACAGGGCTTGGTCTGGCAGCTTTTTTGGTTTTTGCATTTTGGATCAATCGATATAGGCTAACTCCTTTTAGAGGTGTGGATCTATTTCTTATTTTGCTGCTGGCAGGACAGGGATTATTGACTTTTTCCAGGGGAGGGATGATCGGAACGGCTATTGGGATTCTAGTTATATTGTTTTTTCTCAGATCAGCGACTAATTCGGAAATATTCAAATATAGAGTAGCAAAGGTAGGAAAGTTAATGATTCCTGCTTTAGTAGCGATTGTGGGCGTTTTTTATACGATCAATATTTTAACAAATGGTATGCTTATTCTCAGATATTCCGGGGAAACCAAAAGTACGCTTGCCGGAACAAAAATAAAATCCCTCAATACCTTGACAACTGGAAGGTTCGCCATTTTCGAAGGTGATATGAATCTGTTTTTGGATCACCCGATTCTAGGCGTGGGAGTGGGGGCTTCTAGATATATACGAGAAACTATGCAAAATGTTGTAGCTCATGTTGAACTTAGCCGATTGCTTGCTGAGCATGGGCTATTAGGTCTCATTTATTTTGGAATATTAATTTATTATGGATTACAGGTCCTTAAAAACAACAAGAATCCCGTATTAAAAGGAGTGTTATTTGCTTTGTATATGGTGGGTATTTACACAAGTTTTCATGCAGCTATGAGAACGTTTATTTCTCCATTGATGATTGGCATTAGCGTGCTGGCTGTTCAAGATCCAAAATTTGTCAAAAAGTCAAACAGTAAGACAAATCAAAAAAGGCCGTTGGAAGTAAAAAAACTTGACCACAGAATGGCCAGGATCTAATCCGGGATCTTTTAACGGAACGGGTACTAGAAAAATCGATCTAATTCCCATCCTGAGTCATGTATGATCGATGACCCCTACATTGATAAGTGATAAAATAATTATGTTAGAAAATCCCAGAAAGTCAAAAGAGGCTAATTAATCAAATGAGAATTTTAGTTTTTTATCAATATTTTGGAACACCTAAAGGAGGATGGAGCACTAGGATATATGAGTTTACCAAGAGGTGGGTGGACAAGGGGCATAAAGTTACTGTAGTTACAACCCCTTATTACAAGTCTGATATTAAAGCTACTAAGTTCTTTTCCAAATTTACTATAGATGGTATAGAAGTAGTTGTAATCAATACACCTGACAATAATAAAGACTCGCTTCTGAAAAGAGTTTTCTTTGCATCGACCTTTTCATTGCTTTCAGGATATTTTGCACTTGCTAAAGCACATGATGTTGTTGTTTCCAGCTCTGGGCCTATCACTACTGCGATCCCGGGAATATTATCCAAATTGCTAAGAAAGAAAAAGTTTGTTTTTGAAGTTAGAGACTTATGGCCGAAAGGAGGGATCGAATTGGGAGTTATCAGCAATGCTAACTTAATCAAATTTGGGCTGTGGTTTGAAAAGTATTGTTATAAGTCAGCTGATTTGGTAGTGGCATGTTCAATAGGTATGAAGGAGGGTGTACAAGCTGTAGCTCCTAGAACGAAATCAATTGTTATCCCCAATTCATCAGATTTATTACTTTTCGAAAAGTTTCATAGGCTACCCGATCACTACCCTATATCATGGCGTGAGGCCCCTTTGTTTATTTATGCTGGTTCTTTAGGGTTGATGGATGACTGTAGACAGTTTATAGAAGGAATCAAAACGGCATCTTCTTTAAAGTTTAATGTAGCTATTATTGGTGATGGCGCCCAGAAAGATGAATTAGTTGAGCTGGTGCAAAAATATAACCTGACAGAAAAAGTTAGGTTTTTTGGGTTATTACCCAAAACAGAGGTTGTGGAATGGTTTGGAGTTGCATGTGCGAGTTTTGTTACTTTTAAAAACATTCCGGTTCTACAGACCTGTTCTCCGAACAAGATGTTTGACTCTTTTGCTGCAAGAGTACCTATCATCCAATCCACCAAAGGTTGGATAAAAAAATTAGTGGATGAATATGAATGCGGAATAAATGTTGATCCGGATGATGCCAGCTCTTTTGGAAGAGCTATCGAATTTGCTGTGTCTAATCCTGAAAAAATGAGGAAATATGGAGAAAATGCAAGGCTGGTTGCTGAGAAACTATTTGACAGAGATATGCTAGCAAACTTATATCTGGATGAGATCTGCAACTTAAACCCATGAAAACATTAGTTACAGGAGGAAGTGGATTTCTAGGGAAATACATAGCAAAGGCCCTGACAGGAGAAGTTTATAGCCTTGGAAGAAGTTGTCAGAACCAACTGGTTTATGATTTGTCTAAAGAAATCCCCTGTCTTCCCGAAGTGGATATGGTAGTGCATAATGCCGGGAAAGCCCATATCGTACCAAGGACTAGGGCTGAGGAAGAGGCTTTTTATAAGGTGAATGTGCAGGGGACCAAAAACCTACTTACAGCTTTGGATACTTGCAGGGATTTGCCCAAATCTTTTGTATTTATAAGTTCGGTAGCTGTATATGGCAAGGAGATGGGGGTCTTGATCAATGAAAAAATCCAACTTGAAGGTAAAACTCCCTATGCAAAAAGTAAAATTGAAGCAGAGGAGCTTTTAATAAATTGGGGAAAAGAAAAAGGGGTCAATGTTGTGGTTCTACGGTTGCCGCTAGTTGTGGGGTTTCCTGATCCACCAGGAAATCTTGGAGCGATGTTAAGGGGGATTAGAAATGGAAGATATGCTAGGATTGGTGATGGAAATTGCAGAAAATCGATGGTTTTGGCAACTGATGTTGCAGCGTTGATTCCAAAATTGGTTGGGAAAAAGGGCATTTACAATCTTACAGATAGAGTTCATCCCACTTTGGTGGATTTGGATAGTAGGATAGCAAAAGCTTTTGGAAAAAAAATAGTACAGCTTCCGGTCAAATTGGTCGAATGGCTGGCAAAAATCGGAGATGTTTTCCCATTTTTTCCGGTTAACAGTTATAGAGTACACAAGCTTACTGCAAGTTTGACATTTGACGACCAATTGGCTTTCGAGGAAATCGGATGGTTACCCAACCCTGTACTCCTGTACCTTGATGAATCACTTTCGGAGCTAAATTGCAATCCCGCTAAAAGTGAATTGAATAGTTGATGCCAGCTTATTTAAAATTTAGATTAGCAATAAGTTTTACCTTTCATGGGTAAGTTACACGAGTATTTGTTTCGGCTAGGAGCAAAGAAAAGGAACCCTTCTCTCTTTAGACATTTCAGCTCGTTAAAAGAGTCGGAGAAAAAAAGCAGAGAAGCTCTTGAGGAGTTGAATTTCAGCAGACTCCATGAACTATTGCTATTTGTTGATAAGCACAGTAGATATTATAAGGATTTATTTGAACGGAGTGGTTTTGACCCTGGGGACGAATTTTCTTTAGAAGAATTTCTAAAAATCCCCATTACAACAAAACAAGACCTAATAGCCAGCAACCACGCTATCCATACAGATGAAACCTTATTTAAAAAAAGGTTTTTTTGTGAAACATCCGGTACCACAGGACAAATTTTGACTTTCTACAGAGATGAAAACTGGGATTCCTTTAATAGGGCAAGTATATGGAGAGGTTATTCTTGGTTTGGGGCAAATCCTTGGGACAAACGATTATATTTTTGGGGTTATAACACCGCTTTCTTTAAACGGATCAAGCTTAGGTTTATGGATTTTTTAGTCAATAGATCTAGGATATTTGATTACGATGCGGTGAAGCTCAAGAAGACTCGAAGAAAAATGAAGAATATTCGGATTATAGAAGGTTACAGCTCTATGATTTATGAATTAGCGAATTCATTTGCTAATGAAGCAATAGATTTTTCCAAATTAAAATTGGTAAAAGGAACTTCTGAGAAGGTATATCCACATTATCAGAAGGTCGCAAAAAATGTATTCGGCAGAACCATAACCAACGAATACGGGTCTGCTGAAGCGGGAATTATAGCATTTGAATGCCCATATGGCAGTATGCATCTCAATATGGAAGGCGTATTTATAGAGCAAGATCCAAGTGACGAAGGGATTATTGTCACTAATCTTATAGCCAAATCATTTCCTATTATAAGGTATAAATTAGGTGATGCTATTCGGCTGGCAGGACCTGATTTTTTCTGCCCATGCGGCAGACAGCACCCGGTAATTTTGGAAGTTACAGGAAGAATCGGAAAGAAGATAGAAGGTGTGACAAAGTCCTATCCAAGTTTGACTCTCTACTATATTTTCAAGAACATCTATTTCAACAAAGGAAGGAAAATTGACTTTCAGGCGCATCAGTTCGAAAAAGGCAAGCTTCAAGTATGGGTAAAGGAGCCTGTAACTGAAGAACTCTTGGGCTTGATCAATACA
Organism: Algoriphagus sp.; assembly: GCA_048819475.1. GTDB lineage: Bacteria > Bacteroidota > Bacteroidia > Cytophagales > Cyclobacteriaceae > Algoriphagus. The sequence continues at coordinate 155,794 of JBMDXP010000023.1, read as the reverse complement.
GAAGCTCTACAATACTATCTGGATGTGAAAGTCGAAGTGATCGAGAAGTATGATTTTAGACAACAGGCAGGAAAACTGAGGGATTTTATCTCTCATATAAATTAGTAAATGGTTGTCCAAATTACCACGAACTGTTTTTTTGTGATTGTAAAACAGAACTCCATTATGGGATTTTGGAGATGATCAGGGCTGTTTAAAAATCCAATGGTCTGTAGGACAGCGTGGAGGAAACTTCCTCGCTTGCAAGTAATCTTTCCCTTAAGCGAAAATATCAAACATATGGCCAGTAAGGTTGATATAACCTTTGACTCTACTTTTCCCCACAATAGCCAGTTGCTTACTGGATTGGAATTACTTAGGAAAAATGGGGAGATAAATCTTACGTATCGACTCAAAAAAAAAAGGATTCCCTCCCATATGGTACATGTTTCTATAGACGGCAAACAATGCATTTTCGATTTTGCTGATCATAGCATGATCGAAAATGAATATTATGAACAGTCTGACTTTTATATAAAAAGAATGTTATTAAAATCAGACCTACAACGCCATCCCCGTCTTATCCCTTACGGATTGAATTACTCCGTTATGACAGAAAACAAATTTATAAAGTATCTGTTTTTGAGGGACATTCGTTTGTTGAAGTTTTCGATCAGGTATCATAGGTTTATTTCAAAAATGCTCGGAATCACAGACTCATTGACGAATGTTGACGTAGCCAAATTTTTCAATATACCGAACAAAAATGGGAAAATTGTTTTTAGAGCTAGATTATGGAACCCCTCAAATAATCCTACACTGTGGAAGAAAGAGGAAAGGAAAATACTTAACGATGACCGAATAGAGATCATGAGAATGTTGAAATCAACCTTCCCCAAAGAATTTATTGGGGGAATAGAGGAAGATAGTTACTCGAAAGAACGATGCCCTGACTTGGTTATTCCAAAAAATATGTCTTCTAAAAGAGCATATCTAAACATTTTGAAAAGCTCAGTTATTGGTATAGCCAATCAAGGATTGGAAGGTAGTATTGGTTGGAAACTTCCAGAGTATCTGGCCCATGGCATGGCAGTATTAACTACTCCAATTTCCCAGTTTGTATTGCATGGGGATTTCGAAGAAGGAAAGAATTACCTCTCATTTAATGACACGGATTCATGCTTGAAGGCAGTTAATGAATTGATGTCAAATTCCAGAAAGAGATGGGAAATGCAACAATCAAATGCCCGTTATTATCAAGAATATTTGCATCCTGCTGCCAAAATGAGAGAAATTATTCGCCTGATGAGTGAAAAATCCTAGACGTTGATTAACCAGATGGTAAAGTTGTTTTTCATTCAGCCTTTGGATAAAAGTAGACTGATATATGAGTTGTTTTCAGTTGATGGAGCTGGAAGAGAACTACTGAATCAGCTCGCAGGGGAATATTTTCAACTATGCCCCTCTGCGGAGGATGCGGATTGGGTATTTATTCCTTACTTGCTCTCCTCCTTGATTGACGAACCAGGTAAAATGATTGTCAAGGAACATGCCGCTTGTGCAAGAAAGTTTCAAAAACCATTGGCTATTGTTTCCGATTCGGACTTAATCTATGATCCCGGGGTGAAGGATATTTTCATCCTTACGCCTGGACCGTATGCAAGCATGGAAAAACAATTGGCAATTCCAGCTATTCTGCCCCAAGATCCCATTGTTCAGTTTTATGGAGGTGAATGGACTGCTATTTCTGATTTTTCATCATATAGCATGGGTTTTTGCGGCCAAGCCACCCAGCATTTGCTGAAAACAGTCAAAGACACTTTGAACTTGCGAATACTAAAGCGGCAGATACGAAAGAAACAAGCCCCTTATCTATATGCTCCTTTTTTTTTAGCTGCATATGAGCGTGCAAAATTATTGGGCTTTATACAGAAGGAGAGTCGATATAAGACAGACTTTCTCTTAAGGAAGAAATACAAAGCAGGAGCGGAAACCTCCGCAGACAAAGTGCAGGTAGAAAAGGAATTTTTCGAAAATATCTACCAAAACCTCTTTACGGTATGCATGAGAGGTTTTGGAAACTATTCGGTTCGATTCTATCAAACCATGGCGATGGGAAGAATTCCCATTCTTATTGATACGGACAATATTCTCCCTTTTGAGAAGGCAATTGAGTATGGGGCGCTGATAGTAAGGGTTCCGTTTTCAGACCGGCACAATATCGATCATTATATCGATTCTTTTTTGACAGACAAATCTCCCGAAGATTTGATAGCCATTCAAAAATCATGCAGGGAAGTTTGGTTAAGTTCACTGACATTATCAGGAGTTTTCAGGGAACTGGCCAAGGAGTTTATTCAAATCAGCGAAAACGAAAGATGACTTTTGACTAAACGATGAACAAGATTTTAATAAAGGGCCTAGGTTCAATAGGGAGGCGCCACTGTGAAAACTTAATGGTTCTAGGATTTACTGACATGGTATTGGTAAGTAGTCAATCTAAATTACCGTCCTCATGGCCTAAGTTTCCGGTGTATTCTAGTGTTAAAGATGCTTGCGCCCAACATGCTTTTTCCCATGGGATCATTTGCAGCCCCACCGCATATCATCTGGAAGATTTGAATGCGATGCTGAACCATGAAATAGCTCACATCTATTTGGAAAAACCAGTAAGCCATACTTCTGAGGGACTCGAAGACCTGCTTAATTTGGCCTCTCGCAAAAGTGATGTGAAAGTTGGGTTTGATCTGCATTTTGATCCGGGGATGAACAAAGTCAAGGATTTGCTGATCCAGAAAACCATAGGCCGCATTTATTCTGCCAATGCGTTTGTTGGACAGTATCTTCCTGATTGGCGCCCTTACGAAGATCACCGCCAAGGGATGAGTGCCTCTATTGAAAAAGGAGGAGGGGTTATGCTGGACTTGGTTCATGAATTTGACTATTTATGCTGGTTACTGGGTACTCCCAGAAAGGTAGCGGCGATTTATCAGAGAAACCCAGAACTGGAAATCGAAACAGAGGATGTTGCAGATGTCCTGATCAGTTTTGAAAACGGAATCACTGGTACTATTCATCTCGACTATCATCAGAAGTCATTGATACGCAATACCATTATTACTGGTGAGAAGGGGAGTATTCTGTGGGATCTTTCTGCTAAGAAAGTTGAAATACAGTACAAAACTGGTGAGCGGAAGGAATTTGATTTTAATCAGTTTGACCGAAATGATCGATACATAGCTATCATGGGTGCGTTTATGAAGAACGACGGAGATGATAGATTGACCAATTTTGAGAAAGGGTGCCAAAGTCTTGCACTTGTATTGGCAGCTAAGAAAGCAAGTGAGACTTCTACAATAATTCAACTATGATATTGGCTACTATATGTTGCAGGGGAGGATCTCAGGGGGTTCCTGGCAAAAATATTAGACCCCTGAATGGAATCCCCCTGATTGGACATACTGTCATTCAATCCAAAGCAAGTTCATTGATCCAGGATCTCATAATATCGACTGATAGCAAGCAAATAGCGGAGGTGGCGGAGGGATGGGGAGCCAAAGCCCCTTTTTTGCGACCAGCTGATCTTGCCACAAATTCTGCCAGTAAATGGCCTGTATTTATTCATGCTTTGGAGTTTTACGAGAAATTAACTGGTCAGTCCGTAGATTATTTGGTGGATTTGGATGTGACTGTACCACTGAAGACAGCGTCTGACATTGACAAAGCTATCCAACTGGCATTGGACAATCCAGCCGCCGATGTGGTCATTACAGGTTATGAGCCTGAGAGAAATCCATATTTCAATATGATGGAGATTGATTCTTCGGGCTTTGCCCAAATTGTAAAATCCTCTCTCAGACCAATAGTAAGAAGGCAGGATGCCCCTGTGGTATACAGCCTGAGCCCTGCTGCATACGTTGTCAAAAAAAGTGCACTGTATGATTTTGAGCACTGGAGCAAGGCGAAGTGTCTGATCAGTCCTATGCCAAGAGACAGAGCTATTGACATTGATACCGAATTGGATTTCCAGTTAGTTGAGTTTTTGATGAATAGAAATTCCACATAAAGGAAACTTGATCGGTTTCTGCAATGCTGAAATGTCACCAGTTGTACATGCTATTCAATCGGTTGTTAGCTTCATTCAGAAGAAATAAACCCTCTAGAGTTTATCGCCCACTTATTGAGTGGAGGACTTGCTTCCCTCAAACTTTGGAAACCTACATGGAAAATCCTTACAGGACATCTCTCTTTACTTTTGTTGATTTTAACTTTTTGGATAAAGAAGGTGAAATTTATTCTCCAGATCCCTATGTTCTTTTTATCAGTAAATTGCATGAAGAGTTTTCTGAAAGTTGCTTGGCCTCCAGGGTAGCAGGAGATGTTTCTGAGTCGGCGTCAGCAGAATATGAATGGCCTGAGGAGCTCGACTTTTTAAGATTATCCCATAAAAACACTTTTCACCTCTTCACCAAACGGGTACTGAGTATCAGAAGAAACATGGAGACTCTATATTCTAAAGCTGCTGGGTACGATAATCTATTGCTATGCTGGCCACATCCTATCAGCTATTTGATAGCCAAAAATTTCGAGTCTAGAAAGAACATATTTCTATTGGTTCGCCAGAATCAAACCGAAATAACCAAGGCCAAGTATCAGGGTGTAAAAAGGAAGTTCGCAATGATAGGTTTACAGTATTTGGATAATAAACTCGAGCATATGAAAAAGAGTATTCGGATCATAACCGTTGGAGAGGAGATGAACAGACATTTCTTGAGCAGGGGTTTTGATTCGGAACTGATTTCAGATTCTTTGATTCCTCAGTCATGTAAAGGATACCCCAGGTCATTTCCCAAATCTTTCGCCAAATTGCTTTATGTGGGGAGATTAGAAAAGGAAAAAGGCGGGGATATGTTATTATATGCTTGTGCCATCTTGAAAAAGGTTGGCCTCAACTTTCATTTGAACATAATAGGAACAGGCAGCCAAGGGCAAGCCTTAAAAGAGCTTTCTGATAAATTGGATCTAGAGAAATTCGTTTCATTTAGAGGACATGTAAGGCATGGTGAATCCTTGTTCGCCTATTTTCAGGCAGCGGACTTATTGGTTATTCCTTCGCGCACGGAAGGATTTCCTAAGACAATCCATGAAGCAAGAGCGTTTGGATTGCCTCTAGTAGCTACACCTGTGGGGGGGATGTATGCCGAGCTGAAACATGGAGTGAATGCTTGGTTTAGCAAGGATGTCGATGCAGAGTCAGTTGGATCCAGTATTGTTGAATTGCTGAATGATCAGAAAAGTTATGCTGAAATAAGTAAAAATTTGTTGAAGGAGTTTGATAAGAATTCCATGGAATTTGCATTGGCAAAGTATTTCAATAAGATCATAGAATGAATATCAGTTCAGATAGTACGAAATTGGTTTCTGTAATAATGCCATGTTTCAACATGGAGAGATTTTTAGATCGTGCTATACGCTCGGTCGTCAACCAAACCCATTCCAATATGGAATTGATACTGATAGATGACTGCTCTAGAGATAGTTCTTGGGAAATTGCCAATAAATGGAGTAAAGAGTACGCGTGGATACGCGTGCTGAAGACATCTAAAAACCTAGGCCCTTCTCAGGCAAGAAACATAGGTTTGGATAATGCATCGGGAGAGTTCATTGCGTTTTTGGATGCAGACGATTATATGTATCCTAATAGATTGGAACGCCAGGTGGAATTACTGGAATCTACTGACTACAGCTTGTGCTATTCTGCCTATCAAAGAGTGGATGAAAATGAAAAAGTACTCGGTAAGGTATCTATAGAAAAGTTCAAATTGACGTATAGGAGCTTGCTGGGAGATCCCTGTATTTGCATTAGTACCCTAACCATAGCAAAATATAAAATAGCAGATTTCCCACGTTTTGAACAAGGCCTTAAAAAAGCTGAGGATTATTACCTTTACCTGTCTTTGGTAAAGCAAGGCTATACTGCAATTGGTATTAATACACCTCTGGTAAACTACTCGGTTGTGAAAGGCTCTTTAAGCAGACAGGGACTGGGGTGCCTGCCTGATATGTATAAAATATATACCAAATATGAGCATAAGAATCAGTTGGTTTCGTGCCTATTGATACTCAAATACTTAGTAAAGGCTGCAAAACGCCGTTCACTGCTTTCTTTATTTTAGAATCGTAAGAATAATGGGATTCTTGTGGAAGGAGTATTTTGAGCGTACGGAGTTAAAATTAGCTTGTATAGAAGGAATTCTGAAAAACGAGTTAATATCCGCCTAATTCCGCCATTTAAATTGATTAATATAAGATTTATGACTAAAATACCCTCTATGTTTGATTTGACCGATAGGGTTGCGATAGTGACCGGAGGAGCTGGGTTGTTGGCTGCTGAGCATGCTATAGCCTTAGGAGATCATGGGGCCAGTGTGATTTTGGCTGACAAAAATAAAAAAGCCTGTGCCCTTGCCGCTGATGAACTTGGAAAAAATGGCTATAAAGTGGTCTCATTTGTATGCGATGTGACCAAAAAAGAAAGCTGGCAAGAGTTGCTTTCCTTTGCACTTACCCATTATGGAAGATTAGATATCCTGATAAATAATGCAGGTTTTACTAATCAGAGCAAGTCCAAAAATTTCGGAGCAGGGTTTGAAGACTTTCCTCTGGAAGATTGGAGCAACATTCTGGACGTTAATCTTACAGGCACCTTCTTGGGTTGTCAGGTAGTTGGGTCACATTTTTTGGATCAAGGAAAAGGAGCGATCATCAATATCGCTTCACTCTACGGTGTGGTAAGTCCTAATCACAAGATCTATCCGGGTACCGGAATATCCCAGCCTGTCGCATATTCTGTTTCAAAGCATGGTGTGGTTTCATTGACCAAATACCTAGCTACATTATGGGCAGAGAAAGGTGTCAAAGTGAATGCATTAACGCCCGGAGGGATCTTCAATGGACATCAAGGATTATTCTTGGAGCGTTTTGAGCAGCTAAATCCCATAGGTAGAATGTCTGATAAGACAGAGCTCAGAGGTGGTATCGTTTATCTGGCTTCAGATGCGAGTAGCCATGTGATAGGACACAATTTGATAATTGACGGAGGTTGGACTGCGTGGTAGTTTAAGGATAAGGCTATGAATTGTTTTCAGAATAGCCCCTTTCCAGCTCATTTTTCCAACAACCGATTTACCGATTGATTCATGCCTACTATTTACATACTAAACATTCCCAATTATTATTGCTCATACTATCTTCTGGGCTTAAGCAAAATAACCAAGCTAAAGTTTAACCCTAAAATAGAATTTGCCCATTTAAATAATAAACCCTTCCTGGTGATTGAGTACCGGGGCAAAGTGGCTGTAATTGAAAACGATGATCCAACCGGAGTGGATAAGAAGTCATTTGGGCATGCAGATCTATATTTTGCCACCAATAAACTCCTGTCTAGAGAGGATTACAACGACCCAAAAGTAAAGCCGATTTATCCGCATTATTCAATTGACAATGCGGAAGAATATCTAACTCTTTTTGGTTTAAGGGGGATTTTGTCGTTAGGGCCGAAAGAATTTCTCAGACAGTGGTACATTCTGTATCGCAGGCCGGATTTTACTAGCAAGCCCTATCGGCCACTTAATGGAAACTATGTGTTTTTCTCCGGAAGCATCTGGAAAAAGGAACCAGAGGCTAACCAAATGCGGGTGGATTACATCAGAGCTTGTATGGAAGACCCTCAGGTTCGGTTTGAGGGAGGAATGGTACCTCGCATGGACGGAGACCCTTGTGGCATCCCGTTAGATGTTATCAACAAGAAATATCCAGCCAAAGAATTTGCCGAAAAATCCTCCCGATCCATAATCGGTTTCAACAATCCCGCTGTATTGGATGCAGTGAGTTGGAGATTGGCCGAATATTGGAACTATGGCTGTTTTGTGATATCGTTTCCTTTTAAAATTGACCTTCCTACCACCCCCGAGCATGGTAAGCACATCCACTATCTTCAGGAAGGAGAGGGCTTTGCCGAAGTGATTTCTTTTGCTATGAAGAATGATGACTATCGGGAGAAAGTTTCCAGAGGTGGCAAACAGTTCTTTGAAGAAAATTGTCTGCCTGAGGTCCAGGCCAAACGCATACTAGCCATGCTCGAAGCAACAAAATGATAAAAAGCCTAAAATTCCTAAGTTTTGTCATTATGCATTCGCGGGAATAGTTTCGGTGTACCAAACAGATAAATGGAGAAAAACAAAAGAATGCTGGGGATCTGTCTTAAGTTCCACTGATGAATTGGATTAAACTAACGTATTATTCGCATGTCAGCTAATATCAAATAAAAATCATGAATTGGATCAATGTTATGAATCAACCTTGTTTTACAATAAAAGAACGGAAGGTTGGATATGATTATCCTCCTTTGGTCATTGCTGAGGTAGGCATTAATCACGAAGGGTCCTTGGCTGTAGCCAAGGAAATGGTGGATGCAGCCCATCGGGCAGGGGCAGAAGTAGTCAAGCACCAGACTCATATTGTTGCTGATGAGATGTCCGGAACAGCAAAAAAAACAATTCCAGGGAATGCAAAAGTTAGTATCTATGAGATTATGGAAAGGTGTGCTCTCAGTGAAGCAGCCGAATATGAATTGATGCAATATGTTGAAAGTAAAGGAATGATCTTTATTAGTACTCCTTTTAGTAGAGCCGCTGCTGATAGATTGCATGGTTGGGATGTGCCTGCTTATAAAATAGGCTCTGGCGAGTGTAACAATTATCCGTTATTGGATCATATTGCAGCTTTTGGAAAGCCTATTATCATGAGTACCGGTATGAATACAATAGAAAGCATCTCTAAGGCTGTAGCTATTCTGGAGAAACATGGAGTGCCTTACGCCTTACTCCATACGACCAACTTATATCCTACGCCAGACAGATTGGTACGATTGGGAGCGATGGTGGAAGTACAGAGAAATTTCCCCAAAGCAGTAGTGGGACTCAGTGATCATACCCTGACCAATCACGCATGCTTCGGGGCGGTAGCATTGGGCGCCTCTATATTGGAGAGGCATTTTACTGATAGTATGGACAGGCCAGGTCCAGATATTGTTTGCTCCATGGATGAGCAGGCCTGCAGGGAATTGATTGAGGGAGCCAATTTACTGCAATTGCAGCGGGGAGGAAGCAAGGGGCCAGCGGAAGAAGAGCAAGTAACTATTGACTTTGCCTTCGCCACAATATGTACCATCAAGCCCATCAAAAAAGGAGAAACTTTTTCTAAGGATAATATATGGGTGAAAAGGCCGGGTAAAGGAGGGATTCTGGCCGAATATTATGAAGAACTGATAGGGAAAGTGTCTTCAAAGGATCTGGAAGTCGATGTTCAAGTAATCTGGACTGATGTTGAAAAATAAAAAAATAGCTTTTCTGACTGGAACACGGGCAGATTTTGGAAAGCTGAAATCACTGATAGAAATAACGGAGAAGGACGGAGAGTTTGATGTGCATATTTTCGTCACAGGCATGCATATGCTCCAGGAGTATGGATATACCCTGAAGGAAGTAGAGAAAGCTGGCTTCCTAAATATTTTTCCTTTTGCAAACCACACGCATGAGAAGACCATGGATCTGAGTCTTGCAAAGACCATAGATGGTTTTTCGGCTTACATCAATCAGTTACAGCCGGATCTTATTGTAGTTCATGGAGACCGGATCGAAGCGATGGCGGGAGCTATCGTGGGGGCTTTGAACAATACCATGGTGGCTCATATTGAAGGAGGCGAGGTGTCTGGAACTATAGATGAGCTGATCCGTCACTCCGTATCCAAAATGAGTCATATCCATTTTGTTTCCAACGAGAAGGCAAAGGCGAGATTGATCCAGATGGGGGAGCTGCCTGAAGCGATTTACGTGATTGGTTCGCCTGATGTAGATGTAATGGTCTCTGATCGCTTGCCAAGTATTGAAAAAGTGAAAAACTACTACGAAATCCCCTTTGATTCCTATGCTGTAGCTATGTTCCATCCTGTCACCACAGAGATAGAGAACATGAAAACCTATGCTGACACCTATGTTGAAGCGATGCTTGAGGATGAGCAAAATTATGTGGTTATTTTTCCAAATAATGACTTAGGCTCTTCGCATATTCTGGCAGCATTGTCCGCCTTGGAGAATGAAAATAGGTTTAAGGTGTTTCCATCAATCCGCTTCGAGTACTTTCTTACCTTATTGAAGCATGCAGACTTTCTTTTGGGAAACTCCAGCGCAGGGATCAGAGAAGCTCCCTATTATGGTATACCTGTGGTAAATATTGGTACCAGACAGCTTAATAGAGCTATGCATCAGGATATTATAAATTGCGGATACGAAAAAGCTGAAATCGCTCTTGCTATAGCGAAAGCGAAAGTAAGTGCTTTTAAAAAAGAAGATTTATTTGGAGACGGAACCTCTGATCTTAAATTTTTAGAGTCCCTGAAAAGCCCCAAATTCTGGACTATAAACAAACAAAAGCAGTTTGTGGATTTAACCCCTTGAAATTCAATATTATACTTCAAAATTTACTTTAAGCCTTTGGAATTCCGAGGGCTTTTCTTTTAATATCTATTGATTTTCTATTAGGATTCATTAGATGCTTTCTGTGTAATTAAACTTCTTTTTTTCAGATTTGAGGCAATGAAATTAGTAATTTGCACTAAATTAAGAATTAGCAGGGCAGCTGGATAATTTTGTAAAGGTTGTAACCTTGATTTATCAAAAGCATCACTTTAAGTACGAGGAATAAAGTTGGTCGTTCTAAAAATGGACAAAAGAATATCAATGGTTTATAAGTGTTTTCAGATAAAAAAATTGTGGGTAGTTTACAGCAGTCTTGCTCATCATTAATTAAATGTTTAAAATAGAAACACAAATACTTAATTTCAAGTGGTTGTTCCTGTTTTTAGGGTTGGTAGTTTTGCAATTTGCTGATTATCGATTTTCTTATGGTCAGGCTATTCCCAGAGCAGGCTTTCCCTATTGCCAGGGTTTTTTGAACCTCCCTTCCGAAAATCCAAATGATATCCAGTTCACTGTGGCAAAAGGGGATAAGGTGATCTATGGCAATCCTATTACCTTTGAACCCCGAGCGATCAGGTTTACAGGGAATGGAATTAGATTGGTAGAATCTGAAGAAGATTTGCGAGGCTATCTTTTTATAGATCTTCCTTTTTCTCCTACCTATGGAATTAAAACCTCATTTGAATATTTTATCCATACCCCAAACCCAGATGGAGCATCCGGCGATGGATTTAGTTTTTTCTTGTTTGATGGCACGGTCGATGCTTCTACATTTGAGATAGGGGGAGTCGGGGGATCTCTTGGGTATGCGCCTCATGGTAGTAATGGAAGTGGTGCAAACCCTAATCCCGTGAATACTTCAGGAGGGCTGAAAGGAGGGTATATGGGGATTGGATTTGATGCCGTGGGGAACTTCGGGAACTTTCAGGAGAAGAAGTACGGCGGATTTCATAATCCAAATCAATTCAACTATTCCACACCTTTTGAGGGAGATAGAAGATGGTACCCAGATGCCGTTACTATCCGCGGGCCTGTAAGGTTAGGAGATGCAGGTAGGGACAACGGGCCTCCTACTTCAAACACATTGAACCCTCCTTACGATAGCTATCAGTTCGTGGATGGAAAGATTACACATTTTGACCCTACTGAATCTTATCCTCCTCCATTCCCTCCTTATGTTGGGTCTAGGATAGCCATTGGATCTGGAGACCTGTACACCACTCCGTCCACCAGGAACCAGTTCTTCCTTCCGAATAGTTCCATGTTCGAATTGAGTACAGGACTGGATCCTTCCAGCCAGAATATTATTTGTGTAGCAAGGCCAATGGGATACAGAAAGGTATTTATCGACTTGGAACCCACCAATAATCTCGCAGTTCCCTATAAAATTTCAGTTTCAATACTAAAGGACAATGATGTTGATGTGACACCTATATTGGTAAATGTTGATTATCCCTATCCCATTCCTGCAGGGGTACAGTTTCTGAAATTGGGATTTGCAGCCTCTACCGGGAACCCCTTATATAGTGCAATAGATATTAGAAATGTTGCAGCACTGGTTTCGAGTGTGGATGAGTTAAAGAAACCTAACCCGGATGAACTGTTTAGGGAAATTTGTATTGAAGACGAGGATGCCGTTGAATTCCCCTTTTGCGTTACTTTGGCTGATGAAAATACTTTCATACAATGTGTTCAGCTCATGGATGAATATGAAAGTGCTGATAATGACTTTAACGATGACTTTTTTCAGTGTGAGCAGCCTGGATTTTGTGACCAACGCTGTATAGAAGGCAAGAAAGTACTTCCCGTCATTATTGACGGAGTAGAAGTTGGGGTTTTTAGAGCGATACTTAGTGAGACAGTAGAAGTAGGGGGGTTCAATCAAGCCAATATTACATTTGAGAGGACTGATTTAAACTTCTATGGTACCTTTACGAAATATTATAAAGTGGTGGACAATTTCGGGTTGGAATCTGATGCCATCCCAATTACTGTCACGATCAATCCTCGTCCCCAAATTACAGTTAAAGGTGAAAGTATCAATCCTACTTGTGATGGACAGAGCGATGGTTCGTTAGCAGGTGTGGAAATCAATAATCTTGCCGACGATTTTATTGTCTCATTTACCAATGAACAGGGAGATGAACTACCCTATACATTGGTGTCCAATATAGTTGGCTCAGACGGATATTCGACGGCGACCTTTGACCTTGAAGGACTGAACCTTGGGAGAATTTATGTGACTGTCGAAAATCCTAATTCCAATAGTTTGGGGCCGGTTTGCGATATCAACGATGATGTTTCTTCCGAGCGTTGTATTGTGAATGATGAGTTGTTATATGAATTTGATCAGGTAAGGGGGACTCCTGTTCTTGTAGATCCTGATGAAGTGGATATCTGTGAAGGAAATCCAGCTGTTTTAACTCCTTCGATTGATCCAAAATACATCTCAGGGCCACCTCCTACGTTTATCTGGTATACTGATAAGGAAAGAAGTCAAACCATCAATGTAACGACTACCAGCATAGATGGTGAGTCTGTGATAGTGGCAATAGGTGCAGAGGGAATACTTACTATCTCCGGGTTGACCGCTGGGGGAAATTCTTCCAAAACCTACGATTTCTTTGTTGAAACAGTATCCAGGGACAACGGAGATCAAGCTGGGAATTTCTGTCCTTATCCAAATGATGTTTTGACCAAAGCTGAGATTACTGTTTATCCTGCGATCAGTGCGGATGTAGTTGTGGTGGATGATTGGTGTCTTGAAGACTCTGGAAGGATTACCGTGACTGCCGAAGGAGGAAATGGAGGAAAGACATTTACACTCTTGGGCTCAGATGGCAACACTGTGGGGAATAGTAATTCTACTGGAGTATTTATTGATTTGTCCCCAGATGAATATGTGGTTGAAATCACAAGTAACAATCCACCTTGCGTTACCCCAATCGCTATATCGGTCAAAGGTCCTGACAATAGGTTAGAACTTGTATCGGTGAATGAACCAGAAGAGGAATACTGCGATCTTTCAAATGGGAGTATCATATTTTCCTTGACGGGAGGAAATCTTCCTTATAATTCCATTACTATCAACGGCGCTGCTATAAGTACTTTTTCACCTGATATAAACGGTGATAAATATGCACTGAATGGGCTAGAAGGAGGTAATTATCTGATCGAGGTAGTGGACGATAAGGCTTGTTCTGCCGTCATTACCATTCAGGTGCCTTATGAAGAGCCATCGGAATTTGAGGTGACCGATGATGAGATTTGTGAGGGGCAAGAGGCTACTGTTCAGGCTGTTGTTGTAAACCAGTCTTCTTCCATACCAAGCTTCAACTGGTTTGCTTCCGACGGAGCTGGAGGTTATACTCCAATAAGCGACGGACAAGTAATAGATGGTATCACATTTTCAATTGATCTAGCCAGAGACAAACTAACTATTACCGGACTGACTACGCAGAATGATCCTTATGTGTATTTCCTTCAGGTGAGTGGAGACAAAGTGTGCAATACGGATTACCTTCCTGCCGAAATCCGTGTGAGTAGTGGGCCGGAAATGGGTGATCCTGATATTGGAATGGTTGCTTGCTTTGGTGGAGACCAAGGGTCAATTCAGGCTGTGATCCCATATGGAAATCTTGCAGATTACGAATTCAGCTTAGTTGGGGATAATGGAGTAGATATACCCTTTAGTCCGAATAATGGGCTGTTTGAGAACTTAAGCGGTGGTATCTATACCCTGAGCATCCGGAATACAGACGGGTGTATTACGAGCCTAGCTGATCTCGAAGTCACGGAACCAGATGAGCTGGAAGTCCTTAATGCTTCCTCTATCAATCCGACCTGTGGTCGTGATAACGGTGAAATAGCCTTTGAAATAAAAGGAGGTACACCTGGGTATACAGTTTCTCTCAACGGTCAGCCAATTAGCACTTATTCGTTTTCACTGCAAGGAGAAGTATATACTGTAAAGAATTTGGCACCCGATACATATTCTATTCTAGTTGAGGATGATAATTTGTGTCTATTGACTCTCCAAGATCTATTCTCATTGGCGGATGATGCAGGCATAGACGTAAGTATAGATCCGATAGAGGAGGAATATTGTGAGGGACAGGTAGCCAGACTTGTTCCTGTATTCCAATCGATTTCTACTAGTGTACCGGTCATGAAATGGTATAAGGATGCTCAGCTTACTGAGCTTATTTCTTCAGGTGCGGAAGGGGATTTGACCTATCAGATAAATCCTGCGATTGGGGAATTGGAGATCGAAGGGTTGGCATCCGGTACTTATTCTTATTTCTTGGAAATTTCAGGTCCTGGAATCTGCACGAAAGTGGAGGAAGCTAAAGTCATTGTGAACCTGCCTATTACAGTAACTCAGGTTATCAGCAATGTGACTTGCTTTGATGCTTCTGATGGAACGATTACAATCGGTGCTTCCGGTGGAAATGGTTCTTATGAATATCGACTGAATCCCAATGGGACTTTCGACTCAAATAATACATTTACCGATTTGGCCCCAGGTGTCTATTCCATTACTGTAAGGGATGAAATTGGTTGTGAAGAGTCTATTTCAGCTGTAGTAGAAGGATCTACAAGCCCCATCTCCATAAATACTCCTGACCTCTTAAGAAGTTCGTGTAGCCTAGATAACGGAAGTATTGAGAATCTTCTAATCTCAGGTGGTTGGGGTAATTATACAGTGGAGTGGAGAAAAGACTCGCCATCAGGAACGGTCATTCCAGGTTCAGATACCGGAGTCTTGAACCTGGGGCCAGGAATTTACCATCTTTTAGTAGCAGACAGTGAAGGGTGTACTGAAGTTTTTGACTTTGAAATAGAGGAATCCTCCGATCCGGAATATCAGTTGGTACCACCTATGGATATTTGTGTGGGGAATGCGGTAACGATAAGGCCTGTTCACATAGCTCCTGACCCCAGTGAACCTCCCGTAGCCTATACCGATGTTTTTTGGTACAAGGGAGCAGGTGAAACGGGGTTGATATCCGATGGGCAGGATAGCTCTGATCCCACCATTAGTTATAGGATTGACGATACAGATTGGCTGAATCCCTCGCTCACAGTGGAAGGGCTTTCTTCAGGAGTCCATAATTTTTTCTTTTATGCAGCCTGTACTGGACAGGAAATTCCAGTGGAGATCACTGTCTATGAAGTACCTATAATTGAGTTGGAAACCACTCCTGTCAACTGTTTTGGAGATACAAATGGATCGGTGAAAATTAAGTCAGGAGCATTAGAAACCTATACCTATGCTATAGATGGAGAGGTAATAGCCCTATCAACTTTGGAAAGCAGATCTTTTACTGCCGGCAGCTATGAATTAGTGATATCCTCTCCTGCGGGATGTCCACAAATTATAACTTTGGAGATCGAAGGTCCGGATGCTCCACTGGCTGTCTCGCCGTTGGCAGGTATTGACCCAGGCTGTGGTGCGCCTAATGGCAAACTGGACTTTACAGTTACCGGTGGTTACTCTCCTTACAGAATAGAGGTGTTGAAAGAAGGGGTGTCTCATTTAATACAGACTTCTTCAGATTCAAGGATCAGAATAGATGGACAAAGACCAGGAACTTATTTGGTTAAAGTGACCGATAATCAGGGGTGTATGGTTATTAGCAATGAGGTTGTTTTAGAGGACGGCCCTACTCAGGTATTAGTTGATGATAGGGGTATATGTGAAGGGGAATCAGTGCTACTGACTCCATCTATAGACCCGCATGTAGAGGGTGCAAGCTATGTATGGTCCTTTGACAGAGCTCAAAATAATCGTATCATCAGTAGTTCGAACCCTGCTGTTGATGGAAATATATATGAAATTGATGCTTCTACAGGAAAGTTGACCTTTACGGGAATGAATTATTCTTCTTCTCCGGTTCAATTGTACGTTACAGCTTCGGGGACGGATGTTTGCCCTGGTTTTGTGGCGGATGTACAAGTAAGTGTGTTCATGTCTCCTACTGCCACAGCCTCAGTGGATCCCGAAATATGTTTCGGAGATGGGGGGACGATCAGGATATCTGCCGCTGGGGGCTCTGGGAATTATTCATTTAGCCTCGATGGTGGGCCTTTTATAAATGACCCGATTTTCACAAATGTTTCAACAGGTAAACACACAGTAGTAACCCAGACGAGTGAAGGCTGTAGGTTTGAGTTGGATGATATCATAGTCACTGGTCCATCAGCAGTTTTAGAAGTTACCAATATTCAGCAGGAAAACCCTTCTTGCGATCTACAAAATGGTCAAATTAGTTTTAATATCACCGGAGGCTATCCAGATTATACAGTTTCCTATTCTTTTAATGGAGGGGTGGAAGTTAGCCAACCTTTTGCCGCAGGTGATTTGGCTGTGATTTCCGGCTTGCAAGCCGGTCAATATGAATTCTTTATCGCAGACAATGAAGGCTGTAAAATCAGCATGCCAGTTCCTATTAATTTTGTAGATGAGCCAACTGTAGTTGCGGCACAAGATCAGAGAATATGCATGGGAGAAAAAGCCACTTTAAAGCCTTCTATTCCCTCTAATATTCAAAATCCGCAGTTTGCATGGTCTTTTGACGCTGATGGGAATTCACCTATTTTCAGTGGCACTGCTCAGGGAAATGTTACTTATACACTTCAGCCAGATGGAGCTTTGGATGTAGAAGGGCTGGATTTTTCAGGAAGCCCTTATATTTATTATGTGACCGCATCGGGTCCTGGAATCTGTAACGTTATCTCAAAAGAAGTCAAAATAGAAGTGTTTGATATCCCAACATTACGGGTTTCCAATCCTTCCATTATTTGTGACCCTATTGAAACTGTTGATCTCACCGATTATATAGAAGGCTTTAACCCTTCAGTTTATGACTATAATGTACTAAGCCCTTCAGGAAATGCAATGCAGATAGGCGAACTTGAAAATGTGAATGTTTCGGGCGATTATAGGGTGAGTAGTGCTGTAAAGGGTTCAACATGCTGGAATCAACCTCAGAGAATCAAAGTAGTCATTTCAAACCAGCTTCTTGAGGCAGAATTTGGGTATGAAGCAGATTTGGGAGATGGAACGATGGTGTCGAACGGAGATATTCAAATCCTCCAAGATGTACACTTTTATGATTTGACTAAAGGAAATGCTGTGATTTGGAACTGGGATTTTGGTGATGGAGCCACTTCTTCTTCTCAAAATCCTGTTCACCAATTCTCCACAAAAGGAACTTTCACGATCAAGCTTATCACTATTGATGATATGGGGTGTGTGTCCGAGTTCCAACTTCAAGTCAATGTGTTTGATGATTACCTTATTATAATACCTAATGCCTTTACCCCTGATGGTACCAAAAACCTTTATTTTAAACCCCAGTACAGAGGAATTAAGAAAATGGAGTTTTATATCTTCAATACATGGGGAGAACTCATCTATAAAGCAGAAACACTAGAAGATCCTGGCTGGGATGGGAGGGTGAATGGGATTTCTGCGATGAATGGAAATTATGTTTATAAAGGAGTCTTTACAACTGTATCGGATGAGGTGGTGGAAAGAGCCGGTACATTTCTCCTAATTAGATAAATCAGATTTTCAACGTACAATGTTCCTAAGTTATTTCATCGTTTTTCTAATCTTGCTACTCCTAGGTCTAGTCTATCACAGACTGGCCCTCCAATTTGATATTGTAGACATGCCGAACCACCGTAGTTCACATGTACAGACCACAGTAAGGGGAGGAGGGATTCTTATTCCTTCGGCAGTCATTCTTTGGTGGCTTACTTCTGATTTTGAAAATACCTGGATGGTTTTGGGCTTGCTCTGGGTCTCCGCAATCAGCATGCTCGACGATATATATACTCTTTCTTCCAAACTCAGGTTCGGAGTTCAGTTCCTGGCATTGAGCATGGCTTTTTATGATTTGGGGGTGTTCGATAAGACGGATTGGACCACCTTGCCTTTATTGTATTTCATCGGGTTGGGTATTATCAATGCGATCAATTTCATGGATGGGATCAATGGAATCACCGGGCTATACGCTTTGGTCTTCCTGGGCAGTATCTGGGCAGTTAATGAGTACTTACCCGTTTTCAATGAGGAGTTGGTCCAGTACGTAATAATGGCTATCCTTGTTTTTCTGCTCTTCAACCTCCGGAGTAAAGCATTGATGTTTGCCGGAGATATAGGGAGTATCTCGATTGCCTATCTGATGATCTACATGCTGACCCAATGGTATCTTGCGGAGCATTCATGGGTGATTGTGCTTTTTCTCCTGATCTACGGCGTAGATGTGGTGGCCACCATCCTTAACAGGTTAAAAAACAGGGAAAATATTTCCCAACCCCATCGTTCACATCTTTATCAGCTGTTTGTAAACCAAGCCGGTCATCAGCATGTAAACGTAGCGCTCGTCTACGCACTACTTCAACTGGCAGTTAACTTTTATTTTTTCGTATTTCCCCAAAATATTCCTTCCTCATCAACGGCAATTCTCACGCTTGTCTTCACTGGAATCAGTTATCTTGCAATAAAAATGATGTTGTCCAAAAGATTAGGATTGAAATTCTAAGGAAAGCTCCATCCCGTTCCCATAGTGAGGAATAAATAAACACATCGTAGTTAAGTTTCCGGTTTGTCTTTTTGGGAGTAGAGATTAATTATAAATTTCTGATTTGTAATTAGTTACAGGTTTTCTAATCAGGTGTATGTGACGAAAAGTAAAAAGACCCGCAGAAACCACGGGTCTTTTTTTAGGCTTTCGCCCGATTAAAACTTAACACTTCTCAAATATGCAACCTGAAATCCGAAAAAAATATACCCTATATAGGGTATATTTGAGGTTTTTAGCACGTTTTAATCCATTTAATTATCCTTAAAGTTCATTTATGGGGTAAATTGACTGCAGGTATAGGTATGGGAAAGCTGCAAGAATTGGCTATGAAAGAATGGAAAGTCAAGTATACAGTGATGAGATTCGAAATTATTAACAAATCCCATTCTCATTTGGAATAGGCTTTGCATGTTAATCATCTGTTTTTATTTACTTTGTCACAAATTTGAAAAGGGCTTTCCCCTTACGAAAAAAGTATTTGAAAAACATTAATTACATCCTAATCCAAATCCCAAAAATGAAAGAAAAATTATTCTCTTTTTCGATCAACCGTACGCTCTTGATAGCGGTAGTTGCCATGCTTGCCATGGGTGCGTGCAAGAGTAAGAAGAAAGCAGCTCAACAAGCCCCCCCTCCCGCGCCCGTAGAAAGGGTACAGGAAACTCCCCCTCCTGCACCGGCAGAGGCTTCAGCAGAGGAGTTGGCTGCTGAGAGACTTGAAAATTACTTTAATAGTGTGGCTACTGCTGGAAGCACTTCCATGGCGAATCAATCAATCCAGGAGACTTTAGCTATGTTTTCGAACCAGGAAACCCCAGTGCTGATTGTCATCCATGAAGAAAATGGAATCAAAGATTACGATGAGCCCACCACGATCAAAAAATATCTGGAATATCTGAAGGACACGAAGAAAAACCTGAACTATATCTCAGATATACGATTGGATGCAAACGGTAAAGTTTCTGAATTGGAACTTAGAAGAAAATAATTGCCCATCTGAAACATAATTTTAAAATGAAAAATAAACTATTCCTTTTCCTGGGCTTATTTCTCGCTACTTCTGTGAGCGTATTTGCTCAAGCAGACGACATCAGCCCATCCAGAAAGCAGGCGATTGATTCCCTGGCCTTGGAGAAAGTTAAAGATTTAAGTAAATACATCAGTATAATAGGAAGTAAAGAAACCCAGTTTTCTGAAGCCAATAGGGTAATGGACCGTGCCGAAGAGCTTTTTGCTCCAGGAGCAGAAATGGGAGTTTCAAGTATCAATACCAATGAGATTGCTTATTATAAAGTGAGAAGATACTTTGAGAGATTGATGGCATTGAATTATGACCGGGTGAACATTACATGGTATGATATCCAATACATCTCCGATCTGGAAAGACAGCCAGATGGAAGATACGTGGGTGTAATTACGGTTTATCAGAGGTTCGAAGGTACTTCTATCGAAACAGGTATGAATTATAAAGACACCACCAAAAAAGATATCACGATCTACGTTGAGAAGAAACAAACTCAGATTGCTGGTAGAACTATCGAATTCTGGGACGTCATGCTCGGTGACGTGAGAGTGACTGAAACTTCCGCATGAGAATAGCAATAATTATTTTTGCGGTCTTGATCGCAAGCATCTCTACTGTCTCAGGGCAGGGCCTAGGCGGCCCTGGGACAGTTAAAGATGATGGCAGGCTATCTGCCTCTACCAAACAACTAAACCAATTTTTCCGAAGATTTAATGCTGAGGAGTCACCTGACGGAAACGTGCGTTACTATCAGGGTGATGCTGAATACCATAGTGAATCTTTAAGAAAGGGATTTCTGCAGATTTTATTTGACAATCAAACCTCAGGGATTTCCCAAGCCCTTCGGGATGAATTTACCAATACCGTACTCTCTAAATCCTATCCGCAGTATATCAATTTCCACAGAGAGGGGTGGTTTGCAGAAGTACAGGCACAATTCACGTTCAAAGGGAAAAAGGAAACCACAACGCTTATTCTGAAACTTCAAAAAGAAGGTCTGGGGCATGAGTGGGTAATTGATGCCGTGAATTTTCCCCCTTTCAAAAACCTCTTTAATAAACCTGAAGGAAATAGCAAGGATTTTCTTCACCCTTTGAGTCACGAGCTTGGATTTATGAACCTTAGAAAGGCTTTTCAGGATTCAAAAGTACCAGAAGCCTTTACTGAAAATAGCTTCAAACCTGATTATCTAACCTTGTTTCTGTATGAGTTAAAACAAAACAACGTCAAATTCAATACAGTTAATGATGTTAAATTTCACTTTTTTCAAATAGATGGCTGGTATTTTGAAGTAAATCAGTTTAACAGACCCGGCTTCAATACTGGGTGGTTAATTTCAAACCTTGTCAAATTGAATATAGGTGACAAGGATACTATCCTAAAGTACATTTATGACCAGGAGTAAAATTAAATATCTGGGTTTCCTTCTTTTTTTGGCAAGTATACCTTTTTCTTCCCAAGCGCAAAAGGGGTATACAAAAGCTGAAATAGATGAGTTTTCAGCAAAAGTGGAAGATCAAGTCCGCTTTCTGGAATATCTGCTCAACACCATCGGGGCATCCGATACACCGGCCAGGGATAAGGATGTCGTGATAAGGGAAAGCTATCTGAAGATTTTCAGGGATGGACAAGTGCAGGTAGAAGATGATCTCCTGCTGGACAGGAAGGTGATTACCAATAAGAACGTCACTTCATATTTAAAAGACATAGAGTTCTTTTACAGAAATATTGGATTTAACTTCAAGGTAAGAGAGGTTAAATCCAACCAAAAAGACAATGGAGACTTGTTTTTTGTGGTTTCTATGGATAGGACTATCAATGCTACCGGGTTAAAAGGGGAGAAGATCACCAATACTAAGCCCCGGTTCATGGAAGTTAATCTTGATCCCAAGTCGCAGGAACTCAAAATAGCCAGCATCTATACCACCAAACTCAGCCGGGATGAAGAGCTGAAAGAATGGTGGGGAATTTTAAGCCCACAATGGAAATCATATTTCCTAAATAGGTTTCGGGTCGAAAACTACGATTCCATAGAAGTGGATCAGCTTTATAGATTTGTCTCAGTGGATTCATTGGATATCTCTGGGACTGACTCTCTTCTTGATCTCAGTCCAATGGAAGCAATGAGGGACCTGAAGTATGTGAACCTTAGCAATACCAGGATCACAGAGTTGGGCCCAATATCAAATGTTACGTTTTTGGAATATCTCGACGTTTCCAATACGCCCACCTCAGACATACAGTTTGTAAAGTACTCTGATAGATTAAAGCATCTCAATATTTCCAATACACAGATTCAGGATATTGACGAATTGGCCAATCTTAAATCTATCCAAACCCTTGAAGCAGTCAAGACACCCATCATGAGTTTTGCTGTACTCAATGAGTTTGATAGCCTCCGATCATTGAATATTGCCCAGAGTGGTTTCAATAATCCGGAGAATATCAAGGAACTCAAGAAGCTGGAAAATTTGAATATCAGTGGTAATTACCTGATCAACTTCTCCTCTCTTGAGGAACTTCACTCACTTAAATCCCTAAACCTTTCCAGGACAAATGTCCAGGATATAGCTGCGCTTGGGAAACTGGATAATCTGGAGGTGGTCGATTTGACAGGAACTGAGGTGTCGGATATCTCTCCACTCAATTCCAAGCCAAAGCTTTCCAAAATACTTGCTGATGAGACGAAATTGACTGTGGTAGCTGCAGATAATTTTATTAGAAACAATCAAAAAGTATTGCTTATCCATCATGTAAAGGATCTGGAGAGCTGGTGGGCAGGACTGTCAGAGCCATGGAAAGAAACGCTGAAAAAGGCAAATCCGAGAATTACGGATGATCATCCGAATGTGGAAACCTTGACGACTACAGTGGGATTGGAGGAACTTGATCTGGAAGGGTCTGGTATAGAAACGCTTAATCCCGTAGCTAGATTTGTCAAATTAAGAAAATTGGTATTTTCTGAAAATCAGATCAATGACCTTATTCCGCTGAGTGAGGCGAAAACGCTGGAAGAAATATACGGCGTAAATACCATGGTCGAAGATCTATCCCCGCTGAAGTCCAATGACAAGCTTAAGAAACTTGATTTGAGCGGAAGCCCTGTAAACAGTATACTCGATATCATCGATCTGCCTGCGCTGGTTTATATCAATGTCGATGGCTCAGCTATTTCACAGGAAGAAGTGCCGCAGGTGTTGATCCGAAAGCCAAATCTGATTATCATATACCGTGAGGAAGAATTGAACAATTGGTGGAGTGATCTTAGTGGGCAGTGGAAGGATATGTTTAAGACTATAGGTTCTTTGTCGGATGATCCTAGTTCGGAGGAATTACACGAGCTGACTGGAAGATCCTCTCTGGAATTTGAAAGAGTTTCGATAACAGGAATAGAGCCGTTGAAAGCTTTTGTGAATCTTAGGTCACTTACCATATTTGATGCGCCATTGATGGATATCGCTCCCGTCAGAGAGCTTAAGCACTTGGAAAAGTTAAGAGTATCCCAGGTTCCTGTCGCGGATCTTTCTCCCATAAGTGGATTGACAAACTTGAAAGAGTTGGACTTAAGCAACACCGGAGTGGAGAATCTTTCTTACTTAAGTAATCTCAACCAGTTGAAATCCCTTAATCTCTCCGGTACGAACCTTAAAGTATTGAAGGGGTTGGAGAACCTTAATTCACTTGAGGAATTGGATGTGGCAAGTACTAACCTGAGATCACTAAAGCCGATACAAAGGCTGGAAAGCTTGAGAAAACTCAGCTGCTTCAATACCAGGCTTTCGAGTAGGGCTGTTGATCTTTTCCAACGGTCAAACCCTGATTGCGAAATCAGATACTACTAAAAGGAAAGGGGGAAAAAAATGCTGAAAAAAATCCCTTAAATATTTTCTAGTAAAAATTATGAGAAAAGTTGCTTAATCACCCTTCCATAAAGGTAAATCATGGAAACAAAAAAAAGATACCCTGTATAGGGTATTTTTTTTTGCTAAAATCGTCTAGTTTTCCACATTTTGGTATTTTTATAATATCTAATTGGATTAATTTAAGTGATTAAATGGGTTTGATCACGATTACTTCTCTGGAGCATCCATCCTAAAATTAACTGTGCTCAGGCAATTAAAAATTGCTTCGGAAGAAATCAAAAGACTTCAAGGTCACCCAAACTCCAGTGCCATCCTATTTTCATAGGGTTTAGATTTGGATTGACCTGCCTCAGAGTAATCAAAGGCCCATTCGTAACTATGGGCAGATATCCGATGGAGAGGTGATTTTGTTTAATGGAAATTAAGCCTGAGATCGTGGTAAATCTCACTCCCGCTTTTTTTCTGATAGCAGTGAGTTGATAGGATACCTCCTTCTTTTGCTGACCGGATAGCTGCGAAAAAGCAAAGAAATCTGTTACTCTTAACTCGCGGCCCCACTTGCTGTCCTTTAAACGGTATATGAGCAGATAGCTTTTTCCATCGGAGATATAATCGTAAGGAAACAACGGGCAAGCGATGTACCTCCAAGCGAGATAGCCTGGTTTCAAAAAAGTACTTCCCGTAGAACCTCCGGAAAAACTACTTTCAAGTCTTTGGATCAAATGGGAAACCAAATCCCAGCTGGCTTTCTTATGATCCGTATTTTTTTTGCCCAAGGTAAAATGTAGACTTACTTTCAAAGGAAGCAATCCCCATTTTTTCCATCCCATTTTAATATATCCCGGTGCGCTGTAGGCGTTAGGGGTGTTATAAATGAGATCAATTCCATCCTCATGTATCTGATTGATCAAGGAAAGACTTAAATCCTTGAATATTCCCCTTCGCTGAAAATCAGGATGAACAGCAGTATCCACTGCCCTACATGCTTTGATTATAGAGTCGTGGTGAATGAAATCCCATCTTAAAAAAGCCCTTACCCCACATATCTTTCCACCTTCTTCCGCAACCAAAACAGGTGATTTACCGAAAGGGTTATCAATATGTTTCCATTTCCACAGCATTTCCGATTTTGGGATCATTGATTCGCCTAGGGAAATTCTTAACAAGTTGACAATTTCCGGGATATCTGCTTCAGTTCCCTTTCTGATTTCCATGTTTTAAATTACACTGGTTAAAAGGTAAATTTCCCGCTGGTTAGCCTCCGTGAAATGAGGTTTACCAGTTTAAACAAATAAGGGGTTATTTTTTGGATAATCTGCTCCTTTCCGTAATTGTTTAGGGAGCAATCCTGTCTGTTTTTTGAAAGCGGCAGTAAAGTGAGTAGCGTGTTTATATCCCAGTTCACCAGCTATTTCCGAAATGGATTTGTCGCTACTTTTCAAAAGCTCCCTGGCCATCTTGATTTTTTGCTCTCTAACATATCCATAAATGGTTTGATTAAACATCTCTTTAAAATGTTTCTTTAAGTCACACTCATTCGTTCCCACTTTTCTTGATAGCTCCTGAATGGACGGAGGATTTTTTAGGTTTCCGACTATTTCTTTCCTTGCTTCCTTGATTTTGTCCTTAAGTTCGTTACTTACACCGCCTGGAAGATTTACTTCTGTACTCATTAAATTCCGCTTTACGTCTTTTTTTTGTTTTGGGAGCCCTTTTTTTTCTGGATTTGGACTTTACCTTTGCGACTCGAATTTAATATTTTTAGAATAAGTCTAAATAACAATAGGTAAAAACTAATCGATAATGCAAAAAATTATACTGGTTTTGACCCTCTGCTTTTTGGCTGTAGTAGCTGAAGCACAGCGGGTTCACGTCAACGGAAAAATCTTTGAAGAATATACTGGAGATCTTCTTCCGGGCGCTACTATTCGGGTGAAAGGTACTGCATCTACGGCGGTTTCGGATGCGCAGGGAGAGTTTCGGATGTATGCCAATTTGGGTGACACACTCGTTGTAAGATACCTTGGATTTATATCCTCTGAGTTTATAGCTCCATCGGATGAATCCATGGTTGAAATATTCTTAAAGGAAGATGTAAGTCACTTGTCAGAGATTGAAGTGACAGGAGCTCTTGGAATCCCCAGAGTGGCAAGGGAATTAGGTTCTTCAGCCACGGTAGTGAGTGCAGACAAATTGAATGAGGGTAAGACAATCAACCCTATTTTTGGCTTATCAGGAAAAGTAGCGGGTCTAAGAGTAAATATGTATGACAGCAAAGTAGATCCACAAAGTCAGATTGTACTTCGTGGTAACAGAAGCTTGCAGCGTACAACGGGAATTGACGGCCGAAACCCCAATGAGCCCATTTATGTGCTTGATGGAGTTCCTGTGCCCAACATCAACCGGTTAAACCCCAATGATATCGAAAGCATTACCGTTTTGAAGGGGGCTAATGCTGCCGCTCTTTACGGTTCAGAAGGGGTAAATGGGGCCATAATGGTAACCACAAAATCGGGTGCGCGGGGAAAAGGGGAAGTGAGCATCAGCAATACCACGACTTTTTCCAATGTTTTTTTATTGCCGGAAGCCCAAACTACATTTGGTCAGGGAGCCAATGGCGTTTATAATCCAACAAATTATGAATCCTGGGGCCCAGCTTTTGACGGTACGATGAAGCCTTTTGGTTTGCCGTTACCCAACGGCGTGCAGCCGGAATTACGGTATGCTGCACCGGCAAGGGATAATCGGCTGGACCTTTTTCAAACAGGAATAAATATCCAGAATGATGTTTCTTTTTCAGGAGGAGATGAAATCAGCACGTATTTTCTTTCAGCACAATATGTGGATCAGAAGGGAATTATTCCCAATGATGAGAATAAGCGGGTGAATTTAAGATTCAATGGGACCCGAAGTTTTGGAAAGCTCAAAACTGCCTATAATTTCAACTATGTCAATAACAGCAAGGATATTACCCCGGATGGCCCTTGGATTAGTTCGTATAGATATCCGGCAAACTTTGACTACAGCCTAGTCCGGGATTGGGAGGATCCAAACTCTCCGGGTAACCCAAACAATTATTTTATTCCAAATGGAAGCTGGCTTCGCAATCCCTATTTCCTTATTGACAATATCAGAAATCAAAGCACCCAGCAAATCATTAATGGGAAGATTGAATTTAATTATGATGTAGCCCCTTGGATGAATGTAATCTATCGGGCGGGACTGTACAGTCTGGCAGATGAAATCAGGGATTTTACAAACAAGTTTGAAGCTCCTGGGACGAGAAATACCCAAGGTTCTGTAAATGACGGAGCCGTATTTTACAGAAGGTTGAATTCTGATCTGATCCTGAATTTCAACAAGCAGATCGGGAAATGGGATACCCGCCTTTTGCTGGGCCAGAACGTAAGAACAGATTATAGAAAAGACCAAAATGTCTCAGCCAGTAATTTGCTTTACCGGGACATCATCAATGAAAGCAGCAGATCCGGTGAGCTGGGAGGCGGCTCAAGTATAACGGAGCAGAGATCTATGGCTGTATATGGTGAGTTTATGGCGGGTTATGATAATTATTTATACCTCACCTTGACAGGAAGAAACGATTGGACATCGGTATTGAGCAAAGCCAATAGGTCTTATTTTTATCCGGGAGTCAGCGCATCATTTGTTTTGTCAGAAGCAATACCCGCTATACGACAGATGAAGAAAGTATCCTATGCCAAGTTGTATTCTTCTTTTAACAAAACAGGAAATGTGACGTTAGCCCCTTATCAACTGAATAACGCCTACGCCCAGTCCAATGGGTTCCCCTTTGGTAATTCGATCGGGTTTCTACCCAGCCTGACTAACCCAAACAGTAATATTCAGCCTGAATTTGTGACTTCCTACGAAGTCGGCTTTCAGGTAGGCTTGTTTAACCACAGGATTTATCTGGAAACAGCCTATGTTTATTCTGATTCCGATGGTCAGATATCGAATGCGAGCGTATCCAGAGCAACAGGATATAACGCCACCTTGGTAAATTCCGGACGGATGACCAATAATATAATAGAAGTAACATTGACAGCCGATCTGATCCGTTCCAGTGAATTTTCTTTGAGAGCTACCGGAAACTATACTTACACAAGCAATATTGTGAAGGAGTTATATGGAGGTGCGGAATACCGTCAAAATTTCCGGCAGTCCTATGCTTTTGTGGGGGAACAGTTTCCTACGCTGTGGGTGAGTGACTACCAGCGTGATGAACAGGGCAGAGTGGTAGTAGACAGCGAATCAGGCGATCCAGTTATCGCCACGGATAATGTGAAACTCGGTCCTATGGTTCCTCCGCATATGTTTGGTTTGAACCTGGCAGCAGAATATAAAGGATTTCTGCTTACAGCCCAGTTTGATGCCCGGACAGGGGGCTGGTTCTATTCAGAAACAATTCCTCCAATGTATGAATTTGGAACACATCCGATCACCGCCGCGTACGGACGTGACCCTTTTGTTTATCCTAATTCGGTGATTGAAGTGGAGCCGGGTGTATTTATCCCAAATACAGATTTACTCACCTCAGGCGGAGGCAAGGAATTCTGGAGCAGACAGGGAGCTGTCCAGAGCAATACAGCTGCGAAATCAGACTTCCTCAAACTTCGGGAGCTTTCTCTTTCCTATACACTTCCTGATCAGTTATTGGCGGGTCAAAAAGTCATCAAAGCCGCCTCTGTTGGGGTAGTAGGGACTAACCTCTTCGTGATAAGGGATAAAAGTAATACAATCGGTGATCCTGAATATCTGTACAATAATACGGATGGCTATTACAGCTTCAGGCAAGTTCCTCCAATGAGAACCATGGGTTTCAATGTAAATATGAGATTCTAACCCTACTAACTTCAATCTAGACGACGATGAAAAAATATAAAATTTCCACTTTGTTATTCATATCGGTTTTGATCTGGTTTACTTCGTGTGACTCATTTCTGGATGTGAATTCAAATCCTAACAGCCCTATAGCTGATAACTTGCCCCTCAGCGCCAAACTGCCTGCGGCATTGGTGGCGACGGTGAATCAGGAAACCCAACAAATCAATCAAATAGGGGCATTCTGGGGAGGATATTGGGGAACCAACAATGAGGGGATCAATCAGTTTTTTGATCTTAAGACATACAATGGCCCCTCGTTGAGATCCCAGAGGGAAGGGATTCCGGTATGGGAAAACGGATTTAACAACATTCTCTATTTCAGGCTGATCCAGGAAGAGGCTCAGCAGGAAGGCGCCTTATTCTATTCAGGTGTAGCCAAGATCATGCAAGGCTGGCTGTTTTTGCGTTTGGTGGATTTCTACAACAACATCCCTTTCGATGAAGCTGCCCAAGGAAATGACTTCATCAATCCTACTTATGAACCCGGTGAGCAGGTATACCGGAAATCACTGGCCTTGATCACAGATGGGATGGCAGACTTGAAAAACTCAGCAGGAGCTCCGTCAGGAGGCTCAGGAGATGTCATGTTTGCAGGAGATCTAAGTAGCTGGTTACGATTTGCCAATACGGTTAAATTAAGGGCTTTGCTGAGGCAAAGCGAAAAGAGTAACAGCTCATACATTACTGAGCAGCTCACTATTATACAGCAGGAGGGGAGCGGATTCATGGGAGAGGGGCAGTCAGCTACGATCAACCCAGGCTACCTCAACAGTAACGGTAAGCTGAACCCCATTTGGGAAAGCTATTATAGGGATGTACAGGGAAATACCACGGCTAATCACCTGTTCATCAGACCAACTCAATACCTGATTGATCAGTTGGTTTCAAAGAATGACCCACGGGCCACTGCATTGTTCCAATCTGTGGATGGAGAGATAAGAGGAGTGCTATTTGGAAATCCGGATGCAGGGAATGAAGCATACAATGCGGAAAACACTTCAGCATTCAAAGGACCAACGGAGAAT
Source organism: Algoriphagus sp. (assembly GCA_048819475.1). Lineage (GTDB taxonomy): Bacteria > Bacteroidota > Bacteroidia > Cytophagales > Cyclobacteriaceae > Algoriphagus. The sequence continues at coordinate 125,863 of JBMDXP010000023.1, read as the reverse complement.
TCAAATCAACCAACTGGTATTTTCCACAGCTTCTCACAGTCAAGTATTTTAATGGGATCCTCAGAAAGCTTGTTTCTTCAGGCTGAAGCGGCAGCGAGGTCATGGATCAGTGCTGATGTGAACCAGCTTTATATGAAAGCCATCAAAGCTTCATTTGAGTATTTTAAAGCTGATCAGACTGATTTGGAAGGATATTTAGAGCACGCTGACGTTCGTTTGGGCTCTTCCAATCAGATTGAGCGGATTATAGAACAAAAATGGATCGCGCTTAACTCCGTAAGCAGTATTGAGGCGTGGAATGATTACAGAAGGCTGGGACTTCCGCAGTTTCCCGGGTCTATCGCAGGAGGTGTTGCGGGAAGACCATTGAGATTGATGTATCCTGAAACCGAAAGGGGCACTAATCTGGAAAATGTCGAAGCACAGGGAAATGATGATATCAGCACAGCCAAAATCTGGTGGATGCCCTGATTTGAACTTACAATACGCTTTTTGTAAGGCATGTATTTCAGGATACATGCCTTCTTTTTTACACAATGAAGTTAGGTAGTGCAGCCCCACTTTCAGCTCCATTTCCGCTATGGGATCATTTACAAAGCTGCCTGAAAATGCAGCTGGCAAGTTTTAGTGTAAATTTTTTATTTAGCTTATTCAGTGTTTTGTACACGAAATTAACCGTTATGGATATTTTTGGGGGAAACAATTCTACAATTCATTTTTTGGGTCTATTTTCATAAATAATTATTGTTTTTTTACTCTCCGTTTAATGTGTAAACTTAGTTAGGTGGACTTCCATTTTTTTTATTTTGATTACGTCAGTTGATTTATCCTTTATGAGATCAAGAAATAAAACTCTGGTGTTGGCTTTCAAGACTATTGGGTCTTTTGAACTTGAGCTAATCCAGAAACTTTCCTCCTTTAATTTTAATGTTATCCTTCCGTGGTTTGGCAATTTTGACAATTTTGGGTTTTTGTTCCCTGAATTTGTGAAACCTGTGCAATGCAATTTTTTCGAGCTTAATTCAGCCCAGGCATTCCAGAAATTTCTGTTCGAGTCTTACTATCCCATAGATATGGTTATCACAAACTTCAACGATGATTTTCCAGAGGATGAGCTGATGAATTTTTCTACAGAGGAGTTTAACTCCAACGTGGAATATGGCATCGTTTCTTACTTCAATCTGCTTAAATCCGTATTTCCTCTTTTTGATAAAGAATCAGGCTTTCTTTTCAACCTGAATTTCACAGAAGAAGTACAGTTAGCTAAGGAAAACGGCTTGAAGCGGGTGATTAATGCTGCAAGACAGTCTCTTTTACAAACTGTCTACAAAGAGAATCAAAGTACCAAAATAAAGGTGGTCAATCTGGAAATCAACAATCTTTTCATTAAAACCAGCAGCCCCACTACCGGGATGATTAGCTTGAGCAATAGTGGCCAGTTGCTGGACTATATTCTCCACCTCTATTCAGAAACTGATAACATCGGCTTTAACCACCAGGTTTACCTGACAAGCAGAGAAGAATAGGGTAGGTTGTATAATAGGTTGCTAACCGGATGGCTTGGCGTACACAAGACTGAATCCAGCAAGATAAATAGCAGAGGAATCGCTACCTTTGGGAAACTTGAATTTATGATTTTAGTAGGAAATGCAGTGTTATCCGATGACGTCAAAGAAAATTTTTTCGTCTGCGATTTAGAGGCCTGTAAAGGGGCTTGTTGTGTGGAGGGTGATGCAGGGGCACCATTGGAAGATAGTGAGACAGAGATTCTTGAAGAGATATATCCCATCGTTAAGGATTATATCACAGAAGAGGGGCGCGAGGCCATTGCCGCACAGGGAGTATGGGTATATGACAGGGATGGCGACAAGGGAACACCAACGATCGGAGAGAACCGGGAATGTGCCTATGCACTTTACGATAATAAAGGAGTGCTAAAGTGTGGTATCGAGCAAGCTTACCTGGATGGCAAAATTACCTTCAAGAAACCCATATCCTGCCATTTGTATCCTATTAGGATTACCAAATATGAAGAGTTTGATGCGCTGAATTACGATCGCTGGGAAATCTGTGACCCTGCCTGTAATTTGGGAAAAAGCCTGCAGATCCCTTTATACAGATTCCTGAAAGATGCCCTGATAAGAAAATACGGTGCTGCATGGTATGAAGAATTGGTCAAAGAAATAGAAGGATGCTAGAAGGTATTTCCAAATGGGAAACATTCTATGTTTCTGATTTCTTAAAGGCCACCCCGCTAACCAGAGCAGGTTCCTTAGTAGAATAGGTTATATAGTCCCGCCTGTTTCGGTTTAAGAAAGGTTTGCACTCCATATTGGTCTTGGCAGTAAAAGGTAATCTTGTTTTTTGTCCATTTTATATGGTTTAGTTGGGAAATTTCGATATCTTAATTAGGACTTGCTGTAAAGGTCTAAAGTATACCAGGTTAATGGGCTGGCTGAGGCCAGCGTGAAAATCCCGGTTTTGGGATTTCAGATATAATAGAACTGTTTCCGTCGGTTAAACCGCCATTTCTGGGATTGGAAAAAAACAAATCTAAATTAGAACGTACTACGTATATAATCTCAATTGAAAAATTTCCCATTAATAAGCCTAACAGCTATTCATCGCTTATAAAAAAATCAGAGGATTTCGTTGGGGATGCATTTTATAAATTGTTCCTTTGCGGAAGTTAGGGAGAGTGCGTAGTTAATCCATTAAAATCAACCATTTGAGACAACCTTTACTATGAACTTTTTGGCCCGGTTAAAAATCCTTCCGAGATGGATTATAGCCTTTTTAGACTCAATTATACTTTTTCAATGCGCCCTTTTCGGTTATTTGGTAAGGTTTAATTTTGAATTGGCCCTTATTGAACAATATGATGCAATAGCTGGAAGTTTCACGTTTATGGTGGGTGGCCTTTTGGTGATGCAAAATACGAGAAGTTATGAAGGAATCGTAAGACACACGGGATTCAGGGATGGCTCCAATATTTTTAAGACAGTCCTGATCAACTTTATCCTGTTTCTCTTTCTCAATTTTTTCCATGGAAACTTCCTGAATGACAGTTTTTTACTGCCGACTTCAGTTTTGATTATTGCTAGTTTGTCTTCACTTTTCATGCTGATCTTTTATAGACTATTGGTGAAGGAACTTTTCGTTTATCTCAAAAATGGCTTTGAGGCCCGTGAGCTTAAAAAAGGAGTTATTTTTGGTGCAGGGGAAGCAGGCTTAATAGCCCAGGAAGCTATCAATAGGGACAGTAAAAGTAGTTTCAATACAATTGCTTTTCTGGATGACGACCCCAAAAAAGAAGGGAAGAACATTGATGGAAAGCGGATATATAAGGGAATCGGAGATCTGGATAAGCTGGTAAATCAATATGCCGTTACCGACCTCATTATAGCTGTCAGAGATCTTTCCGTACAGCGGAAAAACCAAATCATAGATGAATGCCTCCGGCTGAATGTGACCGTCTCTATAGTCCCACCTGTCGATCAGTGGATTAACGGGGGACTGACTGCAAATGCCATCCGTGAAGTAAAGATAGAAGACTTGTTGAGTAGGGAGCAGATTCTACTTGATAATCCTAGGATACATGAGGACCTTATGGATAAGGTTATTTTGGTAACCGGAGCTGCCGGATCTATCGGTAGTGAGCTTTGCCGGCAGATATCATACTATGACCCCAAGTTGTTGATTCTGCTGGACATTGCTGAATCGGCGCTGTATGATGTGGAGCAGGAATTCAAGGAGAACAGACCGAATTGTGCCATCAAGATTGTTCTTGGAGATGTGAGAAACAAAAAGAAGATTAAGGAAGTGTTTAAATCCTTTAAGCCTCAGGTTGTTTTTCATGCAGCAGCATACAAGCATGTACCGATGATGGAAAATTATCCTGAAGAGGCAATCCATGCCAATGTGATAGGTACTAAGATTTTGGCTGATATATCCGTGTTAGCCCAAGTGGATAAATTCGTATTTGTATCTACGGACAAGGCTGTGAATCCCACCAATGTAATGGGGGCAAGTAAAAGGGCGGCGGAGATGTACGTCCAGGCTTTGAATGAGTACCTTGAGAGAAACCACAAGAAATACCATACCAAATTCATCACTACCCGGTTTGGAAATGTATTGGGATCGAACGGGTCCGTGATTCCTCTATTCAAAAAGCAGATTCTCCATGGTGGTCCCATAACGGTTACCCATCCAGAAATAACCCGGTACTTTATGACGATCCCTGAGGCATGCCAGTTGGTATTGGAGGCTGGAATAATGGGAGAGGGTGGTGAGATTTTCGTGTTTGATATGGGAGAGCCTGTAAAGATTCTTGACCTGGCCAAGAAAATGATACAGCTATCAGGTAAAAAAGTAGATGAGGAGATCAAAATATCATTTACTGGTTTAAGGGAAGGGGAGAAGCTTTTTGAAGAACTCTTGAATGACTTTGAAACTGTCAAGATAACCCATCACCCCAAAATCAAGATTGCACAGGTGCTGCCCTCTGCTTATCATAAAATAGATGGTCAGATTGAGCTTTTTATTGATCTGATCCAGAAGAATTCAGAAAATCAACTAGTGGGACATCTAAAGGGAATTGTACCAGAATACATCTCAAATTCTTCAAGATTTGAAGTCCTCGACAGGCTTAACTGATATTCTTTAGGGGTATCAGTGATACCTGCCATCAGATTCGGCTGGTGAAATTTTCACGTACAAAGTTTTCGGCATTGCAATAACAAATATCATCGACTAGTCTCTCAGTGTCCTCCCTGCTTTTTAAGTGGCTAAGATGCATGGAAGAAGGGTTTTTACGCGCCTGCTCGATTTGAAAAACCAGGTTATTGGCAAACAGCTCAAATTCCAGTACGGAAGGATAAGGATTTGCAGGATCAATAAGCCCTTCAAAATCTGTCCCTATGGTGATACACTTCCATAGTGAAGATTTTTCCGATTCGGATAGATTGGGATTGGAGTAAGCAGCCTTAGCTATACCCTCAATGTTGTCCCACATGAGTGCAATCCCATTTCTCTTCGTTCCTTTTTCATGTGCTGTGATCCCTAGGATACGTTGATCGAAGGATAATCCGAAAATCCCCTTGGTTTTAAGAATTACTTCGATATCCTCATCACAGATGTTGATGTTCCAGGCATTGAATTTTTTGGTGGTGTCTGTGTAATCATCCACTTCCTTTCCATAGTCAATGATGTGCTGGGAAAGTGAACTTATGCCCGAGTATCCGCAGTGCGATGCGATGACAGGAATGCGGTCACCCCGATTAAGGCATGGGTAAATGATAGTGGTATAAAACTCCTGTCTGGATTGTGCGCTCATATGTTTTACATCGATGAGGATCCGGTAACCAAGCTTTGGGGTTACCTCGAGGTTATCATCCAGGCTCAGGAGTTGGCGTACCACACGAAGACCTTTGACACTGAATCCGCTATTGAGATGCTCAGTCTGGTCCAGCAACGCCTTACCTTTATCTGGAATAGAGTGGGCGTGGCCACAAAGCCTGTTGTCGAAATGATGCGCAAAGGTCATAAAGAAGATAGGGGCCTCCCATGTTGTTTTGATAGTCTGAATCCGTCTGGAGAGCTCTATTTCATCAGCACGGTCACTTCCCAGGGCATGGGCACCTTCCACCGTCAAAACCATGGTTATTTCAGAATCATCTGCCAGCGATCGGATTAGTTCTTCCTTATTCACAGGGATGAAATACCTGGCATTCTCTACTTTCAATTCATTTTTGAATTTGGATACCCGTTTACTTTCTACCTCCAGAATTCTACGGATAATCCCGGAGGTATAAATCTTGTTTTGCGTTATTGTCTTCCCTGAATCCATCATCACAAATTTTAATTCCCGCTGTAGGGATTCCCAGTAGTCGTATTGGTCGGATTGAAAGTAATCCACCGCCACTTTAGGAATACGCATATAAAATGTCTGGATCAAATCACGTAAAGGCAAGTGGTGGGAGGTACTCATACCTATGATAATATGGAGTAAATCCTGGGTAGTGACCTTATCCAATCCTCTTACAAACTGGCGTTCTAAAGGGTAAAGCGAATTAAAAGTGAGCCGGACATTTCCATTCCATGCTTTTACAAGGTCAGACTGACTATAGGAAGCTCCCATTTTACCTTTCACATACCCTTTTCTATTTGAGGCGATCACTGTCCATGGGCTAAACTCTCCTTTCTTTCTGAACTTTTGCTCCTCCTCCTGCATATGAAAATGCGGTCGCATATGATTATGGCAATGCAAATCCGAGAATTTTCTGGGCATATCTGTTAAAAGTTGAAATCTGAAGAATCCCCTCCCAATACTTTGATAATGTCCCCTACCACGGAAGGGGAATTTGTATAATACCAATGGTGGATGGTATCATGCAGAATGCCGTTGTCATCCTGGATAGGAGTAACATCACATTGATAGATATCATCAGGTAAGTTGAATGTGTTTTTGGCACCCCATCTCCCTAACCGGTTAAAAGCATTTTTAGTAAGTTCTGAAATCCCCAATGCTTTGTCATGGTTGTGGAAGTAGATATGAACCCTTTCGCCCAAATCGATGAGGCGGTAAAGAGGCTTTGGTTTTTCCAGCGCATAGTAATCAATATCAGCGCCTACCAGAAGTATTTCACCAAAGATTGAGCTTAGTTCAAAACCTATGGATAGCATTCCTTCGACCATGCATTCCAGTACCCGGTTACCCATGCTGTGACAGAGCAAATGAATCTTCTGGTCGCACATAGGTTTGCGTTCATCCACAAATTTCTTCTGGAAGTACTCCCGGAGAGAAGCCATAGATCTGGCCAGGGCAAATCCGGATTGGGTCGCATCATAGGCGTCTGACCTATATTTCAACAACTTCTTCTTGGCAGGCCAGGTGAACAACACGATATGCCTGATAGGTGAATTCTCAGCCTCAACATATTTGTTGTGAAGTTCACATAATGTCTGGAGGGCAGTTTCAAGATCTGACTTAAACCCATGGACGAATACAAGAATGTCTTCACGTACTTCAGCTTCCAGACCGGCTTGGTAAAGATCGTCAAAAACCTGGGTGGAGGGAAACCGTGTTTTGTCTATGGATTTGTCATTTGCATATTTTTCAAGGGTGTCTTCATCTACTTCGGGAAGGATATGGATTTTGAAATCCCTGAGTTTTTTGGCTTTGGCCGGATTAAAACTTACTGTGCCGTACCGTAAATTATGTCTTGCTTCCTCATCGCCGTCTTTACGCATGTACTCTTTTTCGTTTACAGCGATGTAATTGGAACTACGCCGGGAAGTCACCTCCCTGTTGGTGATAATATGATGTGTTACCATAGCTTGGGTTGGATAAAAGATGTAAAAAATACTTGGTCAGACACGCTTGTCAAAAAATTTCTTTACCTGACAAGTAGTATTTGGCAAAGTATGCCAATATGGATAATAATCCTCTCAATATCAAATGATTAAGAGATTAGGTCTCTGTTTGTAATATGAAATTTGCGTTAAGTAATAGAGAATTTTGATTAATGGGTCCAAAGTTGTCCTTTCCTCTTCGCATTTTTAATAGTTGACAGTCGATTGATGATCCATACTTGATTTTTCAGGGATAACTAACTATAAGAAGCATGTTTAAAAGAAGAGCGTTTATCAAAGCATTGGGACTTACATCGGTAAGTTGGATGGGAATCACCGATAGTGTTTTGGCTTCAAGCCGACCCTATCTAGCAGAATTAACGTCTCCCTCGTTTACCCCCATCAGGATCCGTGGCAAGGTACATTCCTCTGGCAAAGGTGTCGGTGGGGTAGTTGTCTCTGATGGCAGGTCCCTAGTACTGACAGACTCAGCAGGGGAATATGAGCTTATATCGGGCAATGACCGGGAATTTGTTTTTATTTCCCTTCCATCAGGTTATGGGATTGAGAAACAAGCCAATGGGTCTGCATCATTTTTTCAGCGAATTGATAGCACCAGGACTGAGCAGCTGTTTGTATTTGAACTTAAGTTAACGGCCCAGAATGATGAGGACCATCATTTCTTGTTGCTTTCGGATACTCAAATCCAAAATCGGTATGAGGCGGACCAGTTGCTCACTGTTTCCATTCCAGATGTAAAGCAAACTATCAGGCAAATAAATGATCCAAATCTGTTCGGAATAGGATGCGGGGACCTGGTATTTGACCATCTGGAGCTTTTTAAGGATTCCAATCAGGCTATTGTCAACACAGGAATCCCATTTTTTCAGGTAATTGGAAATCACGATATGGATTATGGAGTGAGATCAGATGAAGGGACTTCAAAGACTTTTAAGGGGCATTTCGGTCCCACTTACTATTCATGGAATAGGGGTGAAATCCATTATGTGGTTTTGGACGATGTATTTTATCTGGGGACTTCGAATAAGTACATCGGGTATATTTCAGAAGAGCAGTTAGCTTGGTTGGAGCAGGATCTGAAGTTTGTGGAAAAAGGGCGTACAATAGTAGTAGCTCTTCATATTCCTACTACTACCGGGGCTGTACGGCGCTATCCGGATAGGGACACGCTGGGAGGTACTGTGAGTAACAGAGAGCACCTCTATAAATTGCTGGAAGGCTATAATGCGCACCTTCTCTCCGGACACACACATTTCAACGACAATATGATAATGGGTAATGTCTATGAACACTGCCACGGCACTGTATGCGGAGCCTGGTGGTCAGGACCGATTTGTTATGATGGCACTCCCAATGGGTATGCTGTTTATGAAGCCAAGGGAAGTGAACTGAAGTGGAAGTATAAAGGGACCGGATTACCTATCGATGAGCAGTTTAGGGTTTATGAAAAGGGGTATCACAAGGATTTTCCAGATTTCATGTCTTTGAATTGCTGGAATTATGATCCTGCCTGGGAAATCAGCTGGTTTGAGAATGGTATCAGGAAAGGAGAGCCTGAGCGGATTATGGCAGTTGATCCTTGGAGCGTAGCGCTGCATTTGGGGCCAGAGTTGCCTGCCAGAAGGGAGTGGGTAGAACCGCAACTCAATGATCACATGTTTTTTTTCCAACCTCAAGCTATGGATAACCTGGTAGTGGAAGCAAAAGACCGGTTTGGTAACGTGTACTCAAAAAAAATAGAACCGGTCAGATTAACTGGTGTAAATCACGGCTGATTTGATAAATCCCAGCAAATACCTGTAGTGGGTCCTAGCCAATTGGGCTGTCTGTTAGAGAGAATAACTGTGAATTGATCATCCTTTATTTCAAGCTTCTAACTTGTTTCTTGGACCAGATTCGTATTTTTCGGAATAACGCACACACTCCATGACCATACATTATTGCGAGGATTATACAGCTATGAGCAAGAAAGGGGCTGAACTGGTATTTGATGAAATAAGCAAAAAACCTGATTTACTTTTTTGTGCAGCAAGTGGGGGATCCCCAGCTGGACTTTATCAAGAAATGGTCAGTAAGTATCAGCAATCCCAGGCTTTCTTTGACCGGTTGAAAGTAGTCAAGCTCGATGAATGGGTAGGACTTCCGAAAGACTCATCTTTTACATCCGAATATGATATCCAGCAGAAACTACTAAGTCCGTTGGAAATTGATTCAGCCAGATACCTTTCATTTGATGAGGAGACCAGGGTGCCCCATTACGAATGTGTGAGAATCCAACGTAAGCTGGAGGAAATGGGGAATATCGACTTATGTATACTTGGAATAGGTATGAATGGCCATATAGCCCTGAATGAGCCTTCTTCTGAATTGGTATTGGACTGTCATGTGGCGGAATTAAGCTCCTCTACTTTAAATAGCGGAATGATCAAGTCAGTTGATGTGAAATTGAAGTATGGAATGACTATGGGGATCGGAAATATATTGAAATCACGAAAAGTAATACTTTTCATTTCTGGTAGTGGCAAAAAACAAGCTCTTGAAAAACTTTTGAAACGCGAAATAACCACCCAACTACCAGCTTCCATGCTTTGGCTGCATGCTAATGTCGACCTGATTATTGACAATTCAATTCATGACAGGGATTGACTTTTTTTGTTTGGAATGATAACCTTTGGTGATATTTTAACCTTAAATTCACCGACTTAATTCGTAACACCCAACTTTTATGACCTGGCAATTAATCAAAGATGCCATTTTGGGGAAGGAGCAGGATTTTACCAGCCTTCCTTTGAAGACCGCTATATTTATCCTGGCAATTCCCATGATTCTGGAGATGATGATGGAGTCACTTTTTGCCGTAGTGGATATTTTTTTTGTTGCCAGACTTGGAGAGAATGCCATTGCCACGGTAGGTCTTACAGAGTCTGTGGTCGTACTGGTATATGCCGTTGGGTTCGGGATAAGTATGGCAGCTACAGCTATGATCTCCCGCCGGTTTGGCGAAAAAGAGTATAAAGAGGCAGGGACAGTTACGTTCCAACTGCTTTTTGTGGGTGGGTTGGTCTCAATTGTAATGGGAGCCTTAGGTTGGGCATTTGCAGAGGATATCCTTATTCTTATGGGTGCTGAGGAGGAAGTGGTGCGCACAGGAGTAGCGTACACCCGGATAATTTTTGCCGGTAATACAGCAATTATGCTGCTGTTTCTTATAAACGGTGCTTTGAGGGGAGCAGGACAGGCGCACCACGCCATGCGTACCCTGTGGATAGCCAATGCATTTAATATTGTCCTGGACCCGCTTCTGATTTTTGGAGTTGGTTCCTGGGAAGGCTTTGGACTGGAGGGAGCGGCTATTGCCACTACGCTGGGAAGAAGCATTGGGGTGACCTATCAGCTTTATCTTTTGTTCAATGGAAGAAATAGGCTACGCATTATTAGGGATAACCTTATCGTGAAATGGGGTACCATAAAGAGAATTATGGATATAGCAGTGGGTGGTATGGGGCAGTTTATGATAGATTCGATATCCTGGATCGCCCTTACACGGATGGTGGCAGAGTTTGGATCAGCCTCACTAGCTGGCTATACGATTGCGTTTAGGATACTGATGTTTACCCTGATGCCTGCATGGGGATTATCCGGAGCCGCTGCCACACTGGTAGGTCAGAACCTGGGTGCTAATCAAGCAGAAAGAGCAGAAAAGGCCGTATGGATGACTACAAAGTATACCGTATTGTTCATGGCTTCAGTAACGGGGATTTATCTTGTATTCTCCCAGCAATTCGCAGGTTTTTTTACTGAAGTGGAAGAGGTTCGTGTGGTGGCAGCACAAGGGTTATGGGTAATCGTGCTTGGATATGTATTCTTTGCTATCGGGATGGTTCTCACACAAGCTTTCAATGGAGCAGGTGATACAAGGACACCCGCTTTCATCAATATCGGAGTGCTCTGGTTTATGGAAGTCCCCTTGGCGTATCTATTGGCATTTCATTTTGAGCTGGCACATCTGGGAGTTTTTATTGCGATCTCTATTTGTCATTCATTTCACGCATTGGTTGCACTTTTCTTCTTCAGAAAGGGGAAATGGAAGTCTATGGTGGTCTGAGCTGATTTGATGGTGGGTATATTATAAAGGTGTCTGAGATTTTTAGGGATGACCCAAAAAGGAATAGCTGACTTAATGGATCTCAAATGGTTAGAGTTGATTTTATACGGACACCGTGATCAATCGGTAAAGGTTATGGAATGCCCCTAGTCAACTTTTTCCCTCCTAAGATCAGCCCGGGTTAAAAAAAATAGCCTGGACCTTGCAGAACAAGTAGCCAGGCTATTACTGAATTTTTTTAAGCTATTAGTTAAGGACAAAGCGGATACCCAATCCAAATCTTCCCGGAGTTATGGTATCTCCTTGATCGAATGAAATAATGGGTCTCCAGTCAAATGTGAAAGACAGCGGTACATCGGGGATCTTGAAATCCAGACCCGCATTTGGTCTCAATAGAAATTCAGAATTACTGGATGTAAAGGCAATGGTGGGCCCAATACCCGCAAACCATTTCAATCCATTTGCATTGGCAATATTCCCATGATATTGGTAAAGGGCTGTCACCCCGGTGAGGCCGCTCCCAAAAGTTACCTCTCCCAATCCTGCATGTTCACTGGCAAAGAAGTGTTTGATCGAGGGTCCTACCAAGGTAGCACCTTCACCGAAGTCTATGCCTAATCCCAAGGAAGTGGTATAATCTGACTGAGCTTGGACAGTAAACGCCAAACTGAAAACAACAGAAAAGGCAATCAAAATTTTTTTCATGTTGGATAGTTTTAGTTAATAGTTTAAGTGATTATATAAAATGAACAGAAAAACTATACCATTATTGGTGAAAGGACACCCTTTCAAAAAAAAATGATCCTAGAAGAAATTATAACGAAAACTCTTTATACCAATTACAACGTATTGATGTATTACGCCCAAAGAAAGTGTACAGCTTTTATCCTTGTATAATTGGTGGTTTATAACTCATTAACGCCTTTTTATATACTATAAGCATGTGGAGTGAGTGCATTTGAGATAATCTCAGGGACATGCTTTCCATCTAAGTATGTCAATTCCGAACCAGATACAATTTGGGATTTTAAACTTATTCGGATATAGTTTGCCACGGTGACAGTGTTTCTGATGCCCCTGTTAACCTTTATCAGCCAAGTCATCCTACAACTTGGGTAAATTATTGCTCAATTATAAGTAAAAGGCGAACATTTGATTATTTGGATGTCTGACAGATAACCAAACAGGGTTATTTCATTTTGGAACACCCCTTGGAATGCGAGTGCTTTGTGAAGCAGGATATTAAAAAAGGCCGACTAAGCGGCCAATATTGTTTTTCAGTATGGATATTTTAGTAGGTGTATTTAACGAACACCTTCTTCTTTATACTTTGGTCTTCTGTCTGGATGAGCATGTCCGCCGAGCTGGCAGCTTCAGCCCTTGCATTCATCATGTATTTGAAATTGGTCGCCTCTGGCTCCAACGTCACATTAAAAACCTTCAAGGATCTCACGCCGAGTGTTTGGCCAATCAATTGAGCCCTGGCTTCTGCATCTTTTAATGCTTCAGTTAGCAAGGTGTTTTCAAGAGAACGTCTTGTAGCTTCCGAAATCCCGAAATGCAGGTTGTAAGACATGTCCCCTGCAGCTTGTATGGCATCCACGATTTTCTGCAAATCTTCACTTGTACTGGAAGTGACGATTTTCAGGTTTTGCGAAGCTACATACCCACTGTCTTTTTGTGACCCTGAGCGGTAGATTCTGTTTACATCTACCGAATAATTGTCTGCAACTAATTTATAATCCTTTATTTTCGCCTTTTTGAGCGCTTCTGAAAGTTTTTTGGTTTTTTGGTTTAGCGTGTTTACTGCATCATTTACCTTCATGGTCTTTTCCTCCAGCCTGATATTGAAGACAGCCTCATCCGGAGCGATTTTGCGCTCGGCATAACCTTCTACCTCAATTAATGGAACTTGCTGTACTTGTTGTGCAAACATTGGAGAAGCTACCAGTAGAGCCAAAGCAAGCGTTAGTACTTTTTTCATAGTGAATTCTGATTAGTCCAGTATACACGGGGCAAAACCTGATCCAGTTTCAATTTTGAAATCCTATTTGGGGAATTTTAAGATTTATGATTACTTCTTCCATTCCAGCACTTCGATGGAGCTGATCTCCGGCCCGCCCCCGCGATTGGCAGAACCTGCAGCAACATACAGTTTACCGTCCAAAAAGGCGGCTCCGGTGCCATGTCTTCCCTGATTGAGACTGGGGAGCTTGCTCCAGGTATGAGTTCGCGTGTCCAGTACTTCTACTTCCGAATGCGCAGCCTCTTGTGCTTGGCTTTCTCCATTTAAAACAACCAAATACGGCCCTATTCCAAGATTGGAATTTCCAGCCCGCTCAGTGGGAATACCTTTCGCCGTTGTATTCCATGTTTGGGTACCGAAATCATAATAGTCCACTTCTTTAATGGTTGTTTCCAGTACTTTACCGATTTTGGCATGCGATGTCCTGCCCCCAGCCAAGTAGAGCCTGTCACCTACCACAGCGGCGCTCACGTGATCACGTGCACGGGGAGCATCAGGTAGACTTGTCCATGTACCCGTCTTAGGGTCAAGCTCATCAAACCAACTCACAAAACCGTCATAGTGGCCATCCTGGATTCCACATACCAGGTAGATTTTGTCATTTCTCACAAACACCCCCGCCGAACCCCTGTGTCGGTTCCTGGGGAGTTCGGGTCCATCTCGCCATGTTTTGGTACTTGGATTGAAAATCAGGATGTTTGGGATAGGGGTCTCATGAGGATAATTACCTGTCAATGCGCCTAGAATCCAGATTTCATCCATGTAGGAAACGGCCTGGAAATGGTGGATTTCCATAGGTGCATCCGCCAGCACTTTCCATTCATTTGATGATGGATCAAATTCTTCTACAGGACGCTCTCCGCGACCACCCAGTGCATAAAGCTTTCCATTGCATTCTACAAAGGAGTTTTCATGTCTCGTTATGGCATCTGTTTTTGGTTCCAGAATCTTCCAGGTTTCCTGTGCCGATGCTGAAATTGAAAACAATACTAAGAAAGGCAGGAAATAGCGGTTCATAACGTTAGGATTTTACACTTCCGAATTTAATAAATCAAAAGGACATACATCTCTTTTTATTACTCCCTCCAATGACATTCCCACTGAAAAAATTGGTGGGAAAGAACACAGGAAGGTTCCTTTTCAGTGGGGATAAACAACAGATCAGAAATTTGTAGGGTTGGTTGCCTGATTATTTTCCGAGATCCAGTATATCTCTTATTTTATTGATTTCAGCCATTTCTTCGTATAAGCCATCTCTATCCTGAGAAGCTATCTTATCACGGAATCCGGTAAGATTGGCAATGTAACTGTCCAGGGCGCTGAGGATATTTTCTTTATTTTCAGTGAGAATCGGTGCCCACATAGCAGGACTTGATTTGGCTAGACGTACGGTAGATGCAAAACCTGATCCAGCCATATCAAATATGTTTTTTTCGTCCTCCATTTTCTGAAGAACAGTTTCTCCCAACATAAAGGAGGATATGTGGGATAAATGGGATACAAAAGCCAAGTGTCTGTCATGCTCTTCCGGATCCATAAAGCGTAGCTTTAAATTGAGGGCATCAAAGAGGGTATATCCCTTTTCCTTTAAGTGCAGATCTGTTTTTTCAAGTTCGCAGATGATCAGAACTTTTCTGTCCAAAAGTTCTGAAAAAGCTGCTTTTGGTCCCGAATATTCTGTACCGGCTATAGGGTGTGCGGCCAGATACTGCTTTCTTTTGGGATGGTTCTCCAGCAGTTTGCAAAGTTTGGCTTTCGTAGATCCTACATCAAAGACCAGGGTATCTTCACCTACCTGATCCAATGTTTGCAGAATCAATTCCCCCAAGGTATTGGCAGGAGTGGCTAATATCACCAGATCGGTATCTGGTTGCGGTAACTCCTGTACTTCAGTGATTATTCCTAAAGTCAGGGCATCTTTCTGGTTTTGGGGATCTATGTCAGTTCCTGTAATGATTAATTCAGGGAACTTTTGTCTTGCTCCTAGGGCGAAAGAGCCACCCAATAGCCCTAAGCCTACGATATGTATTTTTTTCATAATCAGGTTATAGTTTGATCCGGTTTATAGCTTCGAGTATCTTGAATTCAGGCATGCAGAGTGATATTCTTACATAGCGCTCACCTTCCTGCCCAAATATTCTGCCGGGAGTCATGAAAATGTTTTTACCATAAAGTAATTCGTCCACCATTTCATCTGCAGTTTTCCCTTCGGGCAGTTTGCACCAGACAAAAAGCCCTGAAGCGTTCGTTTGATAGGTGAGGTTAAGCTTATCCGCGAGTTTCCAGACAAGTTTTCTTCGGCTCTGGTAAAGTTCATCGAGATCTGTAAACCATCCTTTTCCAAGGTTAAGTGCGGCAATTGCTCCTTTCTGTATACCAAGGAACATTCCTGAATCCATGTTGCTTTTTATTTTTAACGTAGCCTGGATCCAGTCCTCTCTGCCGGCAAGAATACCTACTCTCCATCCGGGCATATTAAAGGTTTTACTCAGTGAATTGAGTTCCATAGCTACTTCTTCAGCTCCCGGAATACTGAGGATACTCAGAGGTTCTGGATTCAAAATATGGGAGTAGGGATTATCGCTCAGTAATATTATTCCATGTCTCCTGGCAAAATCGACCAGCTCTTTCAAAATATCCCTGCTGCCGGTAGCTCCAGTGGGCATATGGGGAAAGTTGATCCACATAAGTTTCACAAGACTCAAGTCCTGCTTTTCCAATTTCTCCAAATCAGGCCTTCCGCCCCATGTGAGATCCAATGTATACGGAATAGGGTCTGCTCCCAGTAATTTCGTGACAGAAGCGTACGTGGGGTAACCTGGATCAGGGATCAAAACCTGATCTCCGGGATTTAGAAAGGCCATGCTAAGGTGCATAATTCCTTCTTTGGATCCCATTAGTGGGAGAATCTCCTTAAATGCATTGAGCTTTACTCCATATTCACGGGCATAAAAACCAGCCATGGCAATCCTAAGTTCAGGGATCCCCTGATAGCTTTGATAGCCGTGTGCTTTGGGGTTTTCGGCTGTGACTTTGATAGCATCCAGCACAGAACGGTCCGGAGCAAGATCCGGGCTTCCAATACCCAGGTTGATCACTGGTTTGCCCTCAGCTATCATTTCGGAGACTTCTCTCAGCTTCGCTGAAAAATAATATTCCTCTACTGAGGAAATCCGATCCGCAAAACCCTTCATACCTTTCTCCTTAAATATTCCCCAAAAATTTTCACTTGCCCAAAATCCTTCTCTATCAAACCCATGGCTTCTTTAAACTGGCTGTAATCCCCAAACTCAGCATCTATGAAAAAAGCATATTCCCAGGGTTTTTCTATCACAGGGATGGATTGGATTTTGCTGAGGTTTAGTCCTTTATCTGAAATCATAGCTAGTAACTTGGCCAGTCCTCCCTGTTGATTTTTGATGGTGACTTTAAAAGAGGCTTTGTTCGGGATTTGCTGCTGCAATGCCTTGCCTTTTTGCAGGATGATAAATCTGGTGAAGTTATCCCTTATAGTCTGGATATTTTTGGCTAAAATTTCGAGTCCATAAATTTCGGCGGCAATTTCACTGGCAATGGCTGCCAGACCTTTCGTTTTGTCTTCGGCTATGCGTTTTGCCACTGCTGCCGTATCCACATCATCATTTTGTAGTATATGGGAGTGGTTTTCAAAGAAACGCTTGCACTGAAGTAAAGCCATGGGGTGTGAGCGTACCTCTTTGATGTCGTTGAGGTTTTGACCTGGCAGCGCCATCAATTGGTGTGCGATAGGAAGGTAATACTCGTCCCGGATGGTCAAGTCGTAACGGTCTATAAGCTCATAATTTGGCAGAATGGCACCTGCTATGGAATTTTCAATTGCCATCACGCCAAAATCCACTTCCCTTTGGGCAACTTTTTTGGCAACTTGCTCAAAGGTCATGAAGGGGAGTATTTCTGATTCCTCACCAAAGTTTCTTAACGCCACCTGATGATGGAATGATCCGGGAACTCCTTGGATCGCTATTTTTAATACACTCATGGGAGAGTTTCCATTGAGATGTCCAATAAGCTACAATGTTTCCAAAAGCTTGGGTAAGATTTGTTGACCACTTCAGGATCCTCTATCAACAGCTTCGTTTTGGTCACCAAGGGCATGAAAGCCATGGCCATTCTATGGTCATCATAGGTGTGGATTTTCACTTCATGGGGCATGGTAACGGACGGGATCACCTGAAATTCGGAAGGACTGATTTCTTTAAGTTCTGCATTGAATTTTGCCAGTTCCTGCTGCAATGCATGGATACGATCCGTTTCTTTGATTCTTAAGCTTTCCAATCCGCTGAATACAGTGGCTTGGCCAAGAATCGCGCAAGTCACGGCTACTGTTTGGGCCAAGTCAGGACAATGGGTGAAATCCCAGCTTTTTAGCCCTTTCACAGCTTGTTTCTGCAAGAGAATACCACCGGCTGTAAAGGAGCTTTTTACCCCTAAGTGATCCATGATTTCCACTACTTTAGAGTCTCCCTGCAGACTGTTTTCTTTCAGTCCTTCCAAAAATAGGGTTCCTGAATCAGCACATGCAAGTAGACTAAACCAATAACCGGCTCCTGACCAATCACTTTCCACAGAAAAAGAGGTGGGAAGATAAGGTTGATTAGGGATGCTGATTTTGTTTTCTTGCCAGGTATAATTGATTCCAAACTGTCGCATAAGATCCAGCGTCATCTCAATGTATGTTCGGGAGCCGATCTTACCTTCCAGTTCAAGTTCCAGGCCCTTGGGGAGAAGAGGTGCGATCATCAGCATAGCGGATATATATTGGGATGACACATCTCCCCTGATTTTTACGGATGGGGATAGTTGCTCGCGCAGACCATGGATGGCAAGTGGAGGGTAGCCCTCGGCATTTAAATAGTGGATTTCAGCGCCTATACTTCTCAGTGCATCCACTAGAATCCCGATAGGCCGCTGACACATACGGGGAGTGCCTGTCATGACCTTGTTTTGATTGGTAACTGCCACGTAGGCAGTCAAGAACCTCATGGTTGTACCTGCATCCAATACGTCAAATACCGGGGGCTTTTTTTCCAATAGCCGGATCATGGTTTGGGTGTCACGTGCTTCAGCCAGATTGCTGATACTGTTTTTGCCTTGGGTCAACGCATCTATGATCAAAACACGGTTTGACTCGCTCTTTGAAGAGGGTAGGGGGATTTGGACTGTGGCAAAATCTGTTTTTTGGGTCAGTTGCAGAATAGCCATGGATTCGGTTTGCAAATTGATCGCGTTTAAAAGGGTTGGAGGTTTTGATAATAGGTTATCGATTCCCGGATTTCATCACGGGTTACGGGTATGTTATAAGTGCAGTCACCTATTCGGTTAAGAAGCGAAAACATCAAGGTATTCCCTTCATTTTTCTTGTCTTGGATGCAATGGTAAAGTATAGGCTCCATATCTTCGGTTTGTATGCTTCTTTTGCCGTAAACCTTCAGCAATGCTTGCTGTATGATTTCAAGTTCCGGAAGGGGAAGCCCCAGTTTTTTATAGGATAAAAATGCTTCACAGATCATTCCTATCGCGATTGCTTCGCCGTGGAGGAGATGATGGGGGCCGTCCAGGTAGTGGGTCTCCATGGCATGCCCTACGGTATGGCCAAAATTGAGGATTTTCCGAAGACCTGCTTCCTTGGGATCTGCAGTCACTACTTGCTTTTTGATGGCTACGGAGTGCTGTATAAGGGTAGACCAGGGAGAGGATTGCCACGTGTCATAGTGAAGGCCTTCAAAGTAAGATTTATCTTGGATAAGTCCATGCTTGATAATCTCCGCAAACCCTGATCGCAATTCGCTTTCGGGTAATGTGGTGAGAAACTCAGGGGCAATGATCACAGCCTCAGGCTCATTGAAGACCCCAAGGTGGTTTTTCAACCCTTCAAAATCTACTCCCAATTTTCCGCCTACACTGGCATCCACTTGGGAAAGTAGGGTAGTGGGTAGATTGATGAAACGTATTCCGCGCTTATAAAGACTGGCACAAAACCCACCCATATCTCCGATGACACCCCCACCCAGATTAAGAAAGAGTGCTTTTCTATCCAGTTGGTCTTTGGTCATAGCATTCCATACCTGGGTACAGGTAGAGATGGTTTTATGCTTTTCTCCCGGAAGTATGGTGAATATCTCCGAATTCTCCGGGAGTGACTCCTGGATCAATGGCAAACAGTGTTGTGCTGTATTTGTATCTGCCAGAATGAAAAGTCGGGAGAAGCTGATTTCCGATAAGACTGCTTTAAGGTCTTCTTGGACGTGTCCGGAAAATAGAATTGGATTCACAGGAAGTTTTTTTACTGGTGCTAAAGATAAGGCAAGAGGGTCAAGGGAAAGGGGTAAATTCCCCTTGACCTTTTAAAATGCTCAGTCCTTTAGAGTTACTTTTTGATTGGCTCTGCCTCACGGAGTTGTTTCTCCTGACGCTTCACAGATTCTTCATGAATGCAATAAAGAAGTTCTTTCATGAATTTTTCGCTGAGATGCTTGGCCATTCCCTTTTGGGTACGGCTTTCCATTACATTCTTCCATCGGTCAGACTGAAACACTGTCAAGTGATGTTCTCTTTTATGGGCACCAATCTGGTCTATGACCGCGAACCGCTCCTGAAGGATATCCAACAGCTGGTCATCTAGGTGATCGACCGCCCGGCGAAGATCCTGAAGCCTTTCATCCGGTCCCATCAGTTCCAGAGGCTCCTTGAAGTCAATGGAATTGATCAGCTCTTTCAAAGCTTTAGGGGTAACCTGTTGTTTTGCATCAGACCAGGCTTTGTCCGGATCATGATGAGTTTCGATCATCAGACCATCCAGCCCGAAGTTCATTGCACGTTGTGCAGTTTCAAGCAACCCGTCACGTCTTCCTACAATATGGGAAGGATCATTGATAACTTCCATTCCTGTCCACTCCCTCTTTAAGTGGATTGGCATAGACCAGTTTGGTTTGTTTCGGAACCGCTTGTCGTAAGCATCGGAGAATCCTCTATGGATGGCTGCGATTTTGTCTATACCTACCGCATACATTCTTTCAAGTGCTCCGATCCAAAGTTCCAAATCCGGATTCATGGGATTTTTTACCATGACCGGGATGTCTACTCCGCGCAATGCCTCTGCTATTTCCTGCACTGCAAATGGGTTCACCGTAGTCCTTGCACCGATCCAGAGCACATCCACCTTGTGTTTTAGCGCGATCTCTACATGGGCTGCGTTTCCTACTTCAGTGGTGATGGGGATGTTTAAGTGATGACGCACAATTTCCATCCATTTCAGGCCTTCTTCACCTATACCCTCGAAGCTACCAGGTCTTGTCCTAGGTTTCCATATGCCCACCCTGAATAAGGCAGGAATCATATTCTCTTCTTTCATTTCCTTACAGATCTGCTCGATCTGTCCGGGTGTTTCGGCAGAACAGGGGCCTGCAATGATCAGCGGGGACTTCAATCCTAATCCCCAGTCTTTAATCTGTTTGTGCGGTTTCATATTTCTGAGCGTTTAAAATAAAAAAAGCCCGACTCTTTCGAATCGGGCTTTTGTGTTTATATTTTCTTTTAGTTTTTGACTAGACAATACACAGTTCCGATTCGATTTTGGCTTCGAAAGTAAAAGTAAAAAAAGCTAAAATAAATCGCTGCTTGGATTAACATGCTGTAAATTTAGCAGCAGTTTTTTTATTTACAAAATTATTTTCGTTCCTGATAATTGAATATTGCTTAATCTTTCTGTCTATTTATTATGAATATTCTAAAAAACCAGAATGAGTGATGTTGATTCAATATTTAATATTGAGTAAATTACTTTTTATAGTATATTGTTCTTTTTAAAAAAAAAATAGGCCAAAAATTTTGGTTTCCTCTTTTTAAGACGGTGGAATTATGCTTTCTGATTCCAGTACATCCCGGTTTTAACTGTTGATGACTCCTGTTTCAAATTTCATCCATGATCTGCTACAATAGAAATATGTTGAAGGGGACCGGATACACCTCCAACGAAGTCATTATATGAAAGAGTACCAGCTGGCTTGTGAAAAGGAACCAGTAGGATAAGATCCTTGAACAGGCTTGATCAATCTTGAACAGCCTTTGAACAACCAAGTAATGCAAATTGGGCTTTTTTTGGGTGAAAATACAGTTCACATATTCACGGTTCTTAAGAAGATCAATACTTATGAAAATCTCTCAAGCTATTGGGTTAATTTTGCTTACTTGTATATGGGGTATATGCTTATGGGCGAGTAGCCCAGCCACTGCCCAGGCAGGAAAAAAACTGCTCTATGATACAGGACATGGCGAAAATCCCACCAATGCAGCGGTGTTTGAAGACCTTATCCGGTCTGCCGGGATACCCTTACATTCCATCTCCCGAGCTCCTATTAAAGAAATCGATCTGTCCACTGCAGATGTTTTGATCCTGTTTTCACCCACCGAAAAAATCGAGGCGAACGACCGTGACAGGATAATAACTTTCCTGGATTCCGGAAGGTCAATGCTACTCATCTTTGATGAAGAAAGAAGAACTTCCCTGGAAGCGGTGGGGATTAATGAGCTGATTATCCCTTATGGGTTACAGCTTACGGATGATGCACCTGTACCCCATAACTGTGGGGCAATAGCGTATCCCAGCGAAGTCTGTCGAAGCACACGGGAATTACCTTACAGCGGAGGACGGTCCATCAATGGCGGTACAGTGATAAGTAAGGTAAATTCAGATGGCGATTTTGTCCATAGTGCCTTTGTGAGGACAAAGGCTGGGGGCATAGTAGTGGTGATGAGTGATGGTATGGCTGGGTTGCTGATGGGAGAAGAGGACGGCGTGAGGTTCAGTGGCACAGGTCCTTCGGATTCGAATTATTGGGGGAAGGACAGCCGGGTTTTCATGGAAGATATTTTTGCATTCCTACTGAAATAAGTGTTTCAGGCTTCACGAAGCAACACATGCATACACTTTATATTAGCCATTATAAAGTGTATGCGTGTGTCGTGTGAGTGATTGTGGAAATAGTTATGTTGAATTCACTTTTCGCCTCTCGGATCTATAACAGGACTTTAGTGCTTAGGCCTTCGGAATTGCCCGGTTGGGGTCTTGGTTTTTATAATTACGCATGGCTTCCCCGTACCATTCCATCCAGGTTTTTTAGAGTAGCGTACATTTGGTCAGGTAGCTCTATGCTGCATGGGTATTAATCGGATTGGGTACTGGTGAGAAAGCAGGGTAAATCCAGAAAAAGGGTTTTACATGGGTACCGGAGGTGGAGTGAACAGCTGCTCCTTTCGATATGGTTCTGATTGGTGATACGCAGTGGATCAGGGTCGGTTTACAAGGTTCAATTATCCCGACAAAACACATTCAAGCGTGTTTTTTTTAATATCTTTGCAGCTTTATTTGAGCAGTATGCCCGTAAAACCCACTATTTCTTTCGAGAACCTGGAAGTTGCATTCGCTTCCAAAACCAAAGCGGAGCTTAGGAAAATGTATCTGATCTTTGCCACGCTTAACAACAACCTGGTTTCAGGATTAGGCGTAGGGTTGGCTAATCTTGCCTTTAAGCTCAAATTGCCTGTGAAAGGAGTGATGAAAAGGACTATGTTTGGTCATTTTTGCGGAGGAGAGACGATTGCGGAGAGTATCATTGCGTGCGAAAGATTAGCGGCTTTCGGGGTGGAATCATTACTGGATTACTCAGTGGAGGGGAAAGGTGATGAGGAGAGTTTTGACCGGACCACGGAGGAGATATACCAGACGATAGTGGAATCTTCCAAGACCGATTACATGCCTTTCGGGGTTTTCAAAATCACTGGCCTTGGAGACTATCATATCATGATCAAAATACAGGCTGGTGAGCAGCTCACCCGGCAGGAACAGGAAGCATTCCAGCGGATAAGAGAGAGGGTGGATAGACTTTGCAAAGCGGCCTATGAACTTGGTCTTCGGGTTTTGATAGATGCTGAAGAATCCTGGTTTCAGGATGTGATCGATGACCTTGCTTATGAAGCTATGGGAAAGTATAACAGGGAGAGGTGCGTGGTATACAACACCTTTCAGCTGTACAGACATGATTCTTTGGGAAGATTGAAAAAAGCAAACGAAGAAGCTTTGTCAAAAGGGTACCATTTTGGGGCCAAACCAGTCCGTGGGGCCTATATGGAGAAAGAGCGTGAAAGGGCAGAGGACTTGGGTTATCGAGATCCGATCCAGCCCACCAAGAAGGCTACGGATGAGGATTATAATGCTGCTTTAAAATACTGTGTGGAAAACAAGGTTTGGGTAGTGGCGGGATCACATAACGAATACAGCAATAAACTCCTGGTTGAATTGATGGATATGCATAAGATAGATCCGAAATCAGGACAGGTGTTTTTCTCCCAGCTTTATGGCATGGGAGATGCCATTTCTTTCAACCTTGCCAAAGCCGGTTATCGTGTGGTGAAGTATGTTCCTTATGGCCCCGTAGAAAAAGTAATGCCTTATCTGACCAGGAGGGCCGCTGAAAACACCTCCATTTCAGGACAAAGTAGTAGAGAGTTTGAATTGATCAAGCGCGAAATGAGCAGGAGAAAAGAGAAAATGAAGTAGGATTGCATCTGAGGTTCAGAGTGAAACCCAATCCAGAGAAACCAGATTTGACCAGTTTTGGTATCTTGTTGACGGTATACAGATGACGATCTGCTGATTTCAAATAATAACTATCAAATTTACAACAATGCAACTTTTGAGCGAACAGGAATTAGAACGCAGAAAAGACAGGGAGGAGCTGATGAGGTTAGGTATAAACCCTTATCCAGCTGAAGCTTTTCCGATCAATGTGACTGCAGATGATATACATCGGAATTACGAAAACCGCAAAAATGATTACAAGAATATTTCCATAGCCGGGAGGCTGATGAGCAGAAGAATAATGGGCTCAGCATCATTTTCTGAAATACAGGATTCTACCGGAAGACTTCAGATTTATGTGCGCAGGGATGATATCTGCAAAGGTGAAGACAAGACTTTTTACAATACAGTATTCAAGAAACTACTTGGGATCGGGGATTTCATAGGTGTCACCGGATATATATTTACGACACAGACGGGTGAGATCTCACTTCATGTGACTGAGTTGGTGTTGCTTTCCAAGTCTCTGAAGCCTCTTCCCATAGTCAAAAGGGATGAAGAGGGGAACATCTACGATGGGTTTACGGATCCGGAGCTTCGTTATCGTCAGCGATATGTAGATCTCACGGTGAACCCTGAAGTGAAATCTACTTTTATTACGCGGTCAAAAATTATTTCGCAGATGAGGAGATATTTCGATGACCACAATTGGTTAGAGGTGGAGACCCCGATTCTGCAGGCCGTTCATGGTGGTGCTGCGGCCCGTCCATTCCAGACGCACCATAACACCTTGGATATGCCTCTCTTTCTGAGGATAGCCAATGAACTTTACTTGAAAA
Organism: Algoriphagus sp.; assembly: GCA_048819475.1. Taxonomy (GTDB): domain Bacteria; phylum Bacteroidota; class Bacteroidia; order Cytophagales; family Cyclobacteriaceae; genus Algoriphagus. The sequence continues at coordinate 100,904 of JBMDXP010000023.1, read as the reverse complement.
GACTGATTGTCGGAGGTTTTGAAGGGGTCTATGAATTTGGAAAAATGTTCAGAAATGAAGGGATGGACCGTACCCATAATCCTGAGTTTACCTCGATGGAGATTTATGTGGCCTATAAAGACTACATCTGGATGATGGAGATGGTGGAGGAGCTTCTGGAGAAAGTGACCTTGGAAATCCACGGTCAGTCTTCGGTGAACGTGGGGGATAAGCTGATTGATTTTGCAGGACCCTACAGAAGATTGACGATGTATGATTCGATCAAGGAATATGCCGGGGTAGATGTAAGTAGGATGGACGAGGCAGGTTTGCGTGAAGAATGTAAAAAACTGGCTATCCAAGTGGATGAGACAATGGGCAGAGGGAAGCTCATCGATGAGATTTTTGGTGCAAAGGTAGAATCGAATCTTATCCAGCCTACCTATATTACCGATTACCCGATCGAGATGACTCCATTGGCAAAGAAGCATAGATCGGAACCGGGATTGGTGGAGCGTTTCGAATTGTTTGTGAATGGGAAAGAAATAGCCAACGCTTACACGGAATTGAATGATCCGGTAGATCAGCGGGAGCGTTTCGAAGATCAGCTGAAATTGGCTGCAAGAGGAGATGACGAAGCCATGGCCATGGATGAGGATTTTCTTAGAGCCTTGGAGTACGGTATGCCCCCTACATCAGGCCTTGGAATAGGAATAGACCGGCTTACCATGTTGTTGACCAATAAGACAACTATTCAGGAAGTGCTGTTTTTTCCTCAGATGAGGCCGGAAAAGAAGGTGAAAGTGGCTTCTGATGAGGATTTTGTCAGCTTGGGCATTCCTGCGGGCTTGGTCCCTGCCTTGCGGGACTTAAATATCCATTCGCTGGAGCAATTGAAAGAGCTGGACGTGAATAAGCTGTTCAATGATATATGTGGAAGAAGGAAAAAGTTGAAGCTGGAGGTTCCAAACCCTACTAAAGAAGAGGTGGAGTCTTGGATTTCTACCGCTTTGAAGAAATGACAGGGCGATACGGAGTCCTTGTAGCTATAAAAAAAAAGGAAGTCGGCCGACTTCCTTTTTTTTTATAGCTAGTGATGTTGCTAGTTGTTTCCAAATGCCTTATCGTGGAAATGATACCGTGCTTCATCACGAGAGTTTGTCGGCTTGGATTCGGTATCCAAAATCATCACTGCAGGACTTGGCTCCCCTGCTTTCAATGGCTTCCATTCTGGCTGTCCATCGCCATTCGGATTGCCTGTTTTGATGAAGTTTGCGAAGTAGTTCATCATCGTGCCGGAAACTTTATAATCTTCGGCTGTCCAGCTGTAGTCATGGATCAGGTCCAGATTTCCCATTGCATATTCAATTTCACAGGCATGTAGAGCACCTATGGGTTCCGGAGCCTTTGTGCCATTGCCTTGGACAGTGCCTCCGGCCAGTCCGGGAGTTAAGGTTTGATCTTTTAAAGGAGGTCTGAGTTTGCTGTAAAGGTAACGGTACACCGGCTGGTCAGAGTTTTCCGAATGTAGGTCGAGCCATTTCCAGGTACTGTACGAAATAAAGCGGTCAGAGGCCAGGTTGGTAGCTGCCCACTCCACCTCTTTTTCAGAAGCATGGGGGTGGAGCTTCAGGACTTCTTCATAATCCTCAGGATAAGTTTCTTTCACTTTCTGAGTGAACGCTTCCGGTGTGAAAGGCTGTCCCTGCATGAAAGCCGCCCCAGGAATTTCTGCGGAGTTCCATCCTGCCAATAAGGGTACCTGTGCTTGCTTTCGCGCTTTGAAAATGTCGGGCAGGGTACTGGGCAAGAAATAATTGTCGATTACTACAGGAAATCCAAACCTCCCGGATTCACCATATATTTCGTAAATATCCTTGGAGGAAAGTGCACGCATTCCGGTGATGGATGTAACGCCCGCCTGATCAAGAAACTCCTTTCCGGTTTTTTCGGCTTCCTCCAGGGTTACCGGAGCAAGCGTGGGATGGATACCTGCGCCGCTCTCGCCAATCGCTCCGGCAATCAGGCCTTTCGCAAGTGGTGAAGCCATCTGATAGCTTACAGAGATAGATCCGGCTGATTCACCTGCTATGGTGACCTTCTTTGGGTCTCCACCGAATGCTGCAATATTGTCTCTTACCCACTCCAATGATGCGGCTTGATCCAGCAATCCATAGTTGCCTGAAGCTTGGTAGGGTGCTTCTGCACTCAACTCGGGATGTGCAAGAAAACCAAACACGCCAAGTCTATAATTTACGGTGACTACGACAATTCCCTTTTTTGCCATATTCTCTCCGTTGTAGCGGGGCTCGGATCCATCCCCAGCCACAAAACCGCCGCCATAGAAATAAACCAGTACGGGCAGGTCTTTTGTGTTTCTATCTGCAGGGGTCCAGACATTCAGGTAGAGACAGTCCTCACTCACTCCGTCTGACCAGGAGTTCATGTCCCCAAATACGGCAGCTTGCATAGGTCTTGGGCCAAACTGCTTGGTTTGCTTTACTCCCGACCAATTTTCGGGCGGTTGTGGAGCTTTCCATCGCAGTTCACCAATTGGCGGCTTGGCAAAAGGAATCCCGAAAAATTTCTGGATTCCCGTTTTTGTGTCGTAATTTCCTTCAATTATCCCGTTTCTGACAGTAGTCTGAACAGCAAATGAATTGTTGCCTTGGGCTTTAACATTCCAGGCAAATGCCTGCATTAACATAGCCAGCATTAAAATGGTGAAATTTTGCTTCATGTGTTTATAATTTGATTCTCAGCGGCATTACCTGTCCCGAATTCGATAGGGAGAATATCGCAGCGATTATAATCATCCCATTGTGTGACTTTTGAGTCATGCTCGATTTCATAAGGACAGGTTTATTGTATCAATATGAAACAATAGTAGTTGCTTATTCCTATATTTCCTATTTATTTGAAGAAAATTCAACTTATGCCTTTACCTAAAACCCAAGAATACTTACCCCACATTGCCTATGACTCTGTAGTCTTTGGATTTTCCGGCGAAAAGCTGAAGATTCTACTGATGGAATACCATAAGACGGGATGGTTTGCTTTGCCAGGTGGATTTGTAAAGAAGAATGAACCTCTGGATGAAGCAGTAAAAAGGGGGCTTAAGGAACGGACTGGGTTGGATGAGATTTATCTTGATCAGTTTTACACATTTGGTTCGCTCGACCGGTTCAAACCTGAAGTCATGAAAAAAATTCTTGAAATCCACGGTTCCGTTCAAGATTCCCAGTGGTTGCTTGATCGGTTTATTTCCATCGCATACTATGCGTTGATCAATTACGAAGAGGTTGATCCTAAACCGGATTTGTTGTCAGATTCGATTGGATGGTATGATATCGATGAACTTCCAGAGCTGTTGTTTGACCATGATTTTATTGTTAAGAAGGCATTGGCACACTTACGTACAAATCTGGATCAGAAACTGCTGAGTGCTAAACTCCTTCCTGAGATGTTTACTATGAAAGAACTGCAGCAGGTATATGAGGCAATACTTGGGGAGGGGCTGAACCGGGCGAATTTCCAGCGAAAAATTCTGGGATTGGGAATAGTGAAAAGACATGAAAAGCGCTTTTCCGGTGGATCCCATAAAGCACCTTTCATGTATAGTTTTATAAAACCATGATTTCTTGAGGAAAACTTCGGTCTGACTTTCAGCTATTTTACCCGTACACGGATGGGCGTCATTTTGTTATAAGGATGATCCGTGGGATCATCGTTGTCCGTAGTGAAGAAAGCTTTGAATAACCACCATTGGGTTTTGATCGCATCAAAAGATGCTTTTATATAAAGATGTATTGTGGTCATAGTAGGTGATTTTTTAAAGAAGCAATTGCTTCTTACGTTATTTTAGTAATGTCGCTAAATTTATTCTGAATTCCGAATTGTTAACCTTATTTAAGAAAGGTTTATTGTATAAAATCCTTATTTTTTTACATTCGGTGAATTTCCAATAGAAAGGATTACTTTTTTGCTGGGTTGGGAGATTTGGATTTTGCCATGCCTTGAGTACCTACCTCAGGAAATTTTTCCAAATGGTCCTTTTGTTCATCATCAGGGTTTATAGGCAAGGAATGCACTTTATTGCGTGCCCGCGTTGCGGCCTTGGTAGCTTCAGAGGACAGGCTGGTATCCCGATGGTCAGAAGTGTTGGATTTCATGGGATCGTTAGTTTTGGGTCAATGCTGAAATTATCCGACTGGATAAGCTAATTTATTCTATTTCACGGGCTATCCTGTTATACAATTACTTTTAATAATTACACGATTCCTTGATTTCCACTGGGTTATCGACTATCACCCGTCCATTGCAGTGTATCCGAAGTATCTCTTATCTCCCTTCCATTTAATATGAAGCCATCGTATCCCATTAACGTGACAGCTAGCATAGAATCCCCCACTTCCTGAAGCTTTGAGAAGCCGTCCGGATATACCAGTCTGCCTATGGGAAAGAGCCAGTTCATGTAGCTATAGGCCTTCATGGTATGCTTCATCCCTTTCATGGGTAATATAAATCCCGGTCTATAGGCGAAAACCTGACGGAACCCCAGCTTCCGTAGCTCATTTTCAGTTTTGCCTTTCACTCTTGCCCAGTGGCTTCTTCCGCTTTCTGAACTGTCAGTTCCTTGTCCTGATACATACGTAAACGTCATCCCGGGATTCAAAGAAACCAAGGTTTTGGCTACAGTAAGTGTAAGCTGATAAGTGACCTTCTCATAGTCTTCCTTGCCGATTCCAACTGAAGATATACCGGCACAGAAGAAGCAGGCATCATATCCTTTCAGGTTGCTTTCCACAGATTTCAGATCCATAAAGTCTGCGGTGATCAGTTCCCTGATTTTTGGATGGGAAAGGCCATAGGGTTTCCGGTTCAATAATAACACCTCCTCGACAAGAGGATGGTTTATACATCTATGGAGTACTCCCTCTCCAACCATACCGGTACTTCCTGTGATAATTACCTTGAGCATGAAGAGGGAGGTTTATTTATGTTTAATGTAGTTTATACTTCTACTTAGATTGCACGGTCTCCGAAGAAAATTCCGGCTTATTTTGCTTTTACCAAAGGATAGTTTAATCCGTTGACTTCATTCTTCACCACAATATAATGATCGAGGTGCTCAAAGAGTTGGGTGAGGTTTTTATAGCCATAAGATCTTGGATCAAAGCTCGGATCAATTTTTCGGATTGAGGCTCCTATTTTTGCAATGTGGATTTCCTCTTCTCCTTCATTGGAGGATATTTCAAACGCTTTATTGATGAGATCAAGATCCAGGGAAGGAGATTCTTTTTTCTCATATTCAATCTTTACCACATCTTTTTCTTTCCGCGTGGGAGCCGGAGCAGGTGATTCTGCTTTTTTATGTACGGTTTCTTCCTCTGGCTCCATAGGCAATCCGTTGCTTAGGTTCTCCGCAAATGTGAAGATCTCGCAGGATTGTACAAATGCTTTTGGAGTAACACGCCTTCCTATTCCCATTACAAAGAGGCCTTCCTCACGGATTCTTTTAGCCAGACCGGTATAATCACTGTCACTGGAAACAATACAAAATCCATCGACACTGTTGCTGTGCAAAATATCCATTGCATCAATGATCATGGCGCTATCCGTAGAGTTTTTACCTGTAGTGTAAGAAAATTTCTGGATGGGGTTAAAGGAATGTTGGTTTATGGTATCCTTCCAGCTATTCATATGGGGAGTCGTCCAGTCCCCGTAAATCCTGCGGATGGTAGCTTTGCCATATTTTGAAACCTCTTCAAGAATTTCTTTGATTAATTTAGCCTGTGCATTGTCTCCATCGATCAAAACAGCAATATTGAATTTATTTTCTTTCATAATTTTTCAGGGCATTAAGTAGGTGGTTGGGTTTATAATCGATCAGATATACCAATTTGAGGTAAGGTATAAAATACTTCTGTCGGAAAGGTGAAATAATTCCGCGCACAAAGCTTTATGGCTTAGAGCTCCTTGGCCTATATGACCTAGGGAATTAATATTCCGACGCTTATTTTTTAAGGGTGAACATATCTTTCCATCTATTCAGTTCATAAGGGGTTGTTTGAACGCATGCTTGATACTCCACAATTGTTTGCGAACTTTGTGTCTTACCTTATTCAAACACGTTGGCCTCAAAAATTCTCTTTATCACTCCGCCTTTTACGCAGCTTAATACGCCGTATCCGGCGACTGCATACCTCAAAGGATACTTGAATACGCTTGGAGTTGAGTCTAATCAGGTTGATTTAGGTATTGAATTGATATTAAAACTGTTTTCCAGATCAGGTCTTACCAGGATATTCCAAACCATTGAGGAGGAGCCCGGGGACTTATCAGAAAATGCAGCGAGGATTGTACGGTTGAAGGCCGGCTACCTTCGGACCATCGACCCAGTAATAGCTTTTCTTCAGGATAAAAATCCGACACTGGCTTACAGCATTGCCCAAGGCGACTTCCTTCCCGAAGCGGGTAGATTTGAGCAGCTGGATGATTTGGAATGGGCATTTGGTACACTCGGTGTACGTGACAAGGCAAGATATTTGGCGACGTTGTATCTTGAGGATATTGCAGACTTGATAAAAGAATCCCTGGACCCACACTTTGGGTTCAGTAGGTATGCTGAGCGGTTGGGGATGTCAGCTACCAGCTTTGATGAGATGCAGGAATCCCTACACCAACCGGATGGTTTTATTGATGGGATGATGACGGAACTCCTTGATGAAAAAATCCAAAAATACCAACCCAGTTCAGTGGCTTTCTCGGTTCCTTTTCCCGGTAACTTATATGGAGCCTTGAAATGTGGCCAATATATTAAGAGCTTATATCCAGACATGAAAGTCTGGATGGGAGGAGGGTATCCCAATACGGAACTCCGGTCCCTAAAGGAATCCAGGGTATTTGATTATGTGGATTATATACTTTTGGATGACGGTGAAGCTCCGATACGTCTGCTTCTTAACCATCTAAATGGAGATCTTCCAGTTGATGCCCTTAAGCGTACCTATATGAGGATTGATGGGGAGGTGGTTTACCTCAATAGCGGAAAAGACAGAGATGTGCCGCAGCGGGAGGTGGGAACTCCGGACTACAGCGATCTTCTCCTTCGTGAATACCTTTCTGTAATCGAAATCGCCAATCCGATGCACCGGTTATGGAGCGACGGACGCTGGAATAAGATTACCTTGGCACACGGTTGCTATTGGGGTAAATGTACTTTTTGCGACGTGACACTGGATTATATTGGAAGGTATGAACCGATCAATGCGTCTATATTATGTGACCGTATAGAAGAGATAATTTCGCAGACCGGACAGAATGGATTTCATTTTGTAGATGAAGCAGCACCTCCTGCGTTGATGCGGGATTTGGCTGTGGAAATTCTCAAGAGAAAACTGGTTGTTGTATGGTGGACTAATATCAGGTTTGAAAGTAGTTTTACCGCTGACCTTTGCCGACTCCTCCGGGCTTCCGGGTGTATAGCGGTTTCCGGTGGATTGGAAGTAGCTTCAGACCGTCTTTTGGCATTGATTAAAAAGGGAGTTACTGTATCCCAGGTAGCGCAGGTTACCCATCACTTTACCGAGGCGGGTATCATGGTACATGCCTATCTTATGTATGGGTTTCCTACACAGACCATTCAGGAAACGATCGACTCGATGGAAATGGTCCGGCAGCTGTTCGAACTGGGAGTGTTGCAGTCCGGGTTTTGGCACCGCTTCGCGATGACTGCACATAGCCCTGTAGGCAAGAACCCGCAGGCTTTTGGAGTTCAACGTGTAGGCGTAGAAACCGGAGCCTTTGCAAACAATGAACTGCAGCACCAGGATCCTACCGGTGCAGCTCATGATCTGTTTGGAGAGGGGCTTCGAAAATCCCTTTTTAATTACATGCATGGCGTGTGCTTTGACGTGCCATTGAAAGACTGGTTTGATACCAAAATGCCCGCTACGGTTGTACCAAGGGATTTTATAGCACAGCAAATTGAAAATGAACGTCCAATCCCCTATAAAGACCAGCAGCGGGTAGTGTGGATTGGGGATCAACCTGAACTTATCACGTATCAGGAAGATGATATGTCTGAAGTGGTATTCTCCGGCAGAAAGGAAGACTTCGCAATGGAATTACCGTTGGATCTGGGGAAATGGACTGCCGCTTTTCTGGCTGAAGCTTCTTACATGCAACCCTTGAAAAACCTGAAAGAGTATCGGGGCAGCTATGAAGCTGAGTTTGGTGATTTTGAAGAATTGCTGGAATCGGAGGTCTGGGATATTCTCAGAGAGCATGGCTTGTTGATACTTTGATTCTTGACCTGATAGGGATGGGCGGGGAGCAAATGATCCCGGTAGAGGAATGAAAATGCTGGGGCCGAAGTAGGGAGTTGAGGTGGTTTTTCATAAAAATCAGCGCTTAGATCCTGAATGCCAAGCGGTATAGATGAACCCATTTCCTTTGCCCCTGGACAGACTCTGTACCTTTTAAAACCAAGTAGTAATCACAGGAAAAAGCTAAATTCAGGGAAGCCATTTATTGAGGCAGGAGTAGGTATATGATAATTAGGTATGAATCATTGTTGGAATAAAATTAAGGTGGTCATTGGTTTTATACCAGTTGTCCAATCAGCTTCTGCCAAGATGCTGAAAGCAGGGTTTGATCGGGAGAAATAAGTATAAACACTGAAAATCAATCAAAAAGTACACAAAGCCCTGGAAAAGTGGGAGGATAATAAATCCGTACCTGATTAACCCATCCGGTTTCTACAGCACTACTTTTGAAAAAGAATCAGCATACGTTACCGCGTGGGACGTTGTCAAGAACATATTCAGCCTAATGGAACTTTCAGCAATTATCGACACTATTTACCCCATTCCACGGACATCAAAACCCCGTTTTTTGGATGCTTTTGAAGAAGTTTCGTTTCCAAAGAACCATATGTTGTTTCAGTCTGGCAAGCTGGAATCAAAAGTTTATTTGATCAAGCGTGGTTTGGTAAGGGCTTATACGTTTCAGGATGGTCAAGAGACTACCTTTTGGTTTGGAAAAGAAGGAGAACCGATACTCTCTATGCGGAGTTATGTCCAGAATGAAAAAGGCTATGAAAATGTGACGTTGGTGGAGGATTCTGAATTATTTGTGATAAAATCCGACGTATTGAACAAACTGTTCAATGAAGACCTTCATATTGCAAACTGGGGAAGAAAGCTGGCAGAGCAGGAGCTTATTAAAACAGAAGAAAGAATCGTTTCCAGTCAGTTCAAGACAGCATCCGAAAGGTACCGCGAGCTCCTGGAGAAAAGCCCGGAGTTGATCCAGAGGGTTCAGCTAGGGCATATTGCTTCCTATCTGGGGATAACCCAAGTTAGCCTCAGTAGGATAAGGTCTGAAATCAGGTAAGCCATCGGTTTTTTTATCATTTGTAAAATTTTAAATCTCCCAGTTGAAGGATCTTTGCAAAAAAGATAACATATGAACTGGATACTTTTGATCATTGCGGGACTCTTTGAAGTCGCATTTGCTTCATGTCTTGGAAAAGCGAAGTTAGCTACAGGGAATGACGTCTACTGGTGGTATGCCGGTTTCCTTCTTTCTTTACTGGCGAGTATGGCATTACTGATAAGAGCTGCCCAGACCTTGCCCTTAGGAACAGCATATGCTGTATGGACTGGGATAGGCGCGGTCGGGACAGTGCTGATGGGAGTAGTTGTATTCAAGGATCCCATTACATTTTGGAGGTTATTCTTTATTGTGACATTAATAGGGTCTATTATAGGACTCAAAGTAGTCTCCACAACTTGATTTACTGCTCACAATAGGGCTTAGTAAAAAAAATCCGTAGCAGAATAGCTTGCTAGTTTAAAATGATTTCATCCACAAAGACCCATCCTTTTGAACCTGCAGACGCGTGCCATTTCGGCAGCGAGGGCAAGGTGACTATCTTTATCCTAAGTTTCTGGATCGGCTGGTTTCCCAGATTCTGTTGGATTACTTCAAATCTGGCCCCTTCGCTTTCTTCGGACGGGTTAATCTGCGGGCTTTTCAGTTTATTCCATTTTCCATCGATCAATCCTGACAGTTCAATTCTGGAGGGAGGAAAAATATGGGCATTTTCATTGAGCAGCAAGCTGATTGTGATCGATTCTACAGCAGGCATTCCAGGTTCCAGTTCTAATTCAAGCGGATCATCCTGATAGCCTAACCATTCCCCGGAACTATGCTCATTTTTCCCTTTTACCTGATCAAACAGGGTTTCAGCCCCCTTGCTTTTATAACGCTCATTGGGAGAAGTCAGCAAGACATATGCTTTGGGCTTCCAGCCTGATTTAATGACTAAACTCTCATTTTTTGGTGAGCCTTTCCAATCGGCTGCAAATACTTTTGCAGTGATTCTACCCGTGTTTTTCACCCATATGGGCCCGGAATAGACTGCACTGGAAATGCTGTCAGGTTCAGAGCCGTTGAGGGTGTAGCGGATCTCCGCAGTTTTAATGGGGTGGGAGAGGGTTACTTCCATGCTGTCTTTAAAAAGTAAGTCGCCATGTGCTATTTTGGGAGGGTTAAGCTCATAGACGATACCCTTGCCATCGTACCCAAAGTCTATGGCAGTACTGCTGAGGGAGGAGGTAAGGCTGGTCTTTTCATGCTCGTCCAACCCCGTCTGCCAAAGATATAATTTATCCAAGTGCTTCATTTTGGCCAGTTCGGCCAAGGACTCCTTATCGATCGCATTTCCGGATACAGCCAGGTTATTTAGCTGTGTCAGTTCTGAAATAAGTGATAAGTGGTTGCCTGTAACGGCTGTAAAGTTTAGCTGCAATTCTTCCAGATTCTTCAATTCCCTGAGAAAACCCAAATCAGCATCCGCCAAAGGCATCTTGTTCAGATTAAGTTTTACTATCTGGTTTTTGACGGTTGTCAGTTCGGAGAGAGAGGCAGGGTCAAAGGCAGAAATACCAAAATAAGAAACCTCCAAAGCAGCAGAACCTGGATATAACGGTTTCACACTCCGGAAGAAATTATTCAACTGATGGATATCTTCGTAATCTGCCGAAGCAAATGAGTAAGAAGGGTGCGCCTCAAACCTGTTTTTTGCCAACCGCAGCAGTTCACCTTCAGGGTCGGTTTCGGTTACCCTCTGATCAAATGAAGCACCGTTAGCAACCCATTCCTTAAGAATTAGCATTTCCTCTTCGCTAAGTTGCGTTTTATTCTTGGGAGGCATGTGTTTTTTGTCATCGGAAGGTAGGTTTATCCTTTTGAGCAGCAGTGAGCTTCCCAGATCACCTTCGGCTATCAATGCTCCTGATTTCCCACCTTTAATCAGTGCTTCAGGAGAATCAAGGCGTAGGTCACCTTTGACCTTACCTGCTTTATGACAGCTCTCACACTTGGTCTGTAGGATCGGCTGTACAAGATCCGTGAAGACTTCTGCTTCCGTTAGGCTGACCGTTTTTTCTTCTTTGCCCAGGATAGGGGCAAGCAAAAAATCATCTCCATGAGTCAGGTTGGCCCCCCAGTGTCCTGTAGCAATTATTCCGGTAACCAACAGCAGAGTCAAGGGCCTGATCAACTGTGTTCTTTTCGCACGGTAAAAGTAAATGGCTGCGGAAAGGTAAAATACCGCTGTACCGGACCATTGATGCCAACTCAGGGAATCTCCATCATACTCTTCCTGGGCTAGCAATAATCCGGCGATTACTGTGATCCCTGCAAAATTACTTCCCGCAAGCAGGCTGAATTCCCCGGCTTCCCGGATATCGGGTTTCTGGTCAAGCGACGGAAGCCAGAAGATCATGATCCCCATTAATAGCAATACGATGGGAAAGTGAAGAAGTAAGGGGTGTGTTCTGCCGATGACCTGCATCCATTCGGGTAGTATCAGACTATTCCCTGAAACCGTGAGTATGAAGATTAATCCCATCCATATGAACAGGGTGTTTTCGAGCAGGGATTTGATCGGTTTAGCTTTTGGCATGGAGGTTTCAGGCAAGTATATCTTTCACTACATGCCCCGAAACATCTGTGAGACGATATCTTCTGCCGAGATGCTTGTATACCAGGCGCTCGTGGTCTATCCCCATCAGATTCAGCATGGTAGCCTGGAAATCGTGGATATGGACCGGATTTTCTGTAATATTATACCCAAACTCATCTGTTTCCCCGTAAACAATCCCTGATTTAACACCACCTCCTGCCATCCAGATGGAAAAAGCGCGCGGATGATGGTCCCTTCCGTAGTTTTCCTGGAGCAGTTTTCCCTGGCAATAGTTAGTCCTGCCGAATTCTCCACCCCAGATCACCAACGTTTCATCCAACAGTCCACGTTGCTTTAGGTCTTTGATCAGTGCCGCAGAGGCTTGATCCACATCTTTAGCCTGCATGGCCATTTGCGAAGGGAGGTTGTCGTGCTGGTCCCAACCCTGATGGTATAGCTGCACAAATCTCACCCCGCTTTCGGAGAGTTTTCTTGCAAGTAGGCAGTTGGCAGCATATGTACCTGGAACCAGGCAATCCGGCCCGTACAACTTGATCACGCTATCCGGCTCTCTGGATACATCTGTCATTTCCGGGACAGCAGTCTGCATCCGATAGGCCATTTCATACTGCTGGACTTTTGCAGTAATGGCTGGGTCGTTAAACTCCCGGAAGGCCAGCTCATTCATTGAGGAGAGATGGTCCAACATTTTTCTGCGCTCCTCTCTCGATAGTGCTTTGGGATCCTTGAGGTAGAGAACAGGGTCTTCCGAGTTGGAAAACTGCACCCCTTGGTGCGTGGCATCCAGAAAACCGTTACTCCAAAGTTTGGAATAAACTCCCTGGCCATTGCCTTTTCCTCTGCTCAGCAACACGCAGAAAGCCGGAAGATTGCTGTTTTCACTCCCCAGCCCATAACTAAGCCAGGACCCCATACTTGGTCTATTGCCTACCTGGGCTCCTGTCTGGAAAAAAGTAAGGGCAGGATCATGGTTTATGGCATCGGTATGCATCGACTTCACTATGCATATGTCATCCACTATCCCTGCGGTATGTGGAAACAGTGAGGAGATCCAAGCTCTGGACTCCCCATATTGTTCAAAGGGAAAGTAGGATCCCACAAGGGGGAAATTAGCCTGGCCAGAAGTCATCCCTGTCAGACGCTGGCCCATACGTATCGATTCAGGAAGATCCTGGCCAAAATTCTTGTTGAGCAACGGCTTGTAATCAAATGACTCCAGCTGGCTGGGTGCTCCATTTTGAAAAAGATAGATGACACGCTTCGCTTTGGGGGCAAAATGCGGCAGAGCATCCATAATAGCTTCTTCAGATGAACTTCCCTTAAAAAGGTCCGGAACAAGCAATGATCCCAGTGCCGCGCTTCCCACCCCTAGGCTTAACCGCGAAAGAAATTTTCTTCTGTTAAGATTCAGGCCTTGTTCCAATAGTTCCTTTTCCATCTCAAATCTTCGTAATAGTTTCTTCCAGATTGTACAGACTGACAATCACTTGCATAAGAGCTGCAGTTTGGGCGTTGATATCACTTTCCTTCAGCGGGTATTCACCGACTTGCAAGGTAGGCCTGATCTGGTCTGGATGTTCATTAAACCGTCGCATCTGGTCTTCCAGATAGTCTGTCAGTAGGGATAATTCCTTTCCATTCATTTCCCGGCAGAGGATTCGTTTAAATGCAGACTTCACAGCTACCGAGACATCGGGTGTGTTTTCCAGCAAGCGCGTCGCCAGCACCCGTGAAGCCTCCAGGATCAGTGGGTCATTCATCATTACCAGAGCCTGCAGAGGTGTATTGGTCCGGCCTCTTCCTATTTCGCACCGGTCCCGGTTGCTGGAGTCGAAAATAATCGCTTTTGGAGGAGGGACGGTTAACTTGATGAAGTTATAGATACCTCTTCGATATAGCTCATTCCCTGAGTCCTGCACATAGGTAGCCAGGACGCCACGTCCCGAGGTGGCCGATTCCCAGATACCTTCAGGCTGATAGGGTTTTACACTGGGACCTCCCACTTCATTATGGAGTAATCCGCTGCTGGCCAAGACGAGGTCCTGAATATGTTCGGCCGGTAATCGCAGCCGGGGAGCTCTTGCCAGATAGCTGTTGTCCGGATCGGTTTCAAGATGTTTTTTCGTAATTACCGCAGATTGCCTGTAGGTAGAGGAAGATACTAATTGCTTGATCAGGCGTTTAATATCCCATCCGTTCTCCATAAAGTCCACAGCCAGCCAATCCAGAAGTTCGGGGTGTGTGGGAAGATCTCCCTGCATACCAAAATCCCCAGCGGATTTCACGATTCCTTGACCGAATATTTCCTGCCAGATCAAGTTGACAAATACCCTTGCAGTGAGGGGGTTGTCACGGTTTGTGATCCATTCAGCCAGCCCCAACCTGTTTTTTTCAAACTCCGGCCGAAAGGAAAAGAGGGAACCGGGCGTAGCCGGTTCCACTTTTTCCGTAGGGGCATCGTATACTCCTCTATCTAAAATGAAGGTTTCCCTCTTTGCCTCACCTTCCAGCTCATCCATCACCGATACGCTGATTTTGGAAGTATCCCGGTGGTTTACAAAACTCAAGATCCCAGATAAATCTTCCTGGTCCATCCAAAGCACCGGGGTCTTTGCGGGCTTGGATACGCTGACGTCCCCTTCGTATCCTTTCTCGGGGCTGTTATTAAAGAAAGCGAAAAACTGAAAATACTCTTTCTGTGAAAAGGGATCATATTTATGGTCATGGCATTGTGCGCATTCCATAGTGATTCCCAGCAATCCTTTGCTTATCGTGTTGGTTTTATCCAGGACATATTCTATCCGATACTCTTCATCTATGACACCGCCTTCTTCAGTATACTTGTGGTTACGGTTAAAGGCTGTGGCGAGAATCTGCTCTTTCGTGGCATCGGGAAGCAGGTCACCGGCGAGTTGCCAGGTGATAAACTGATCATAGGGCAGGTTTTTGTTGAAGGCATGGATGACCCAATCCCGATAAGGCCATTGGGTCCGGATGTTGTCGTCCTGATAGCCATAGCTATCCGCATAGCGTGAGATATCCATCCAAAGCACAGCCATTTTCTCTCCAAAAGAGGGCTCATCAAGCAAGTCGTCAAGAAGCAGTTCATAGGATCCGCCGGAGAGATCCTTGTAGTTGTCCAGTATTTCGGGGGTAGGGGGCAGACCCGTAAGGTCCAGACTTACGCGTTTGATAAGTTCAAAAGGTTTGGCCTCAGGATTGGGACTAAGTCCTTTTTCCTGCATTTTTTTAAAGGTAAATACATCTATTTCATTGGTTTCCCAATCTGATCGTGCAGGCACAGCCGGCTTTTCCGCCTTTACAAATGCCCAATGAGGTTCGTATTGGGCTCCCTGGCTGATCCATGTTTTGATAAGTTCTATTTCTGTACTGGAGAGTGATAAGTTGGCTTCAGGGGGAGGCATAAGTTCTCCTGGGTCTTCTGAGGTTATCCTGTGGTAAACTTCCGAAGCCTCAAGGCTTCCTCCGACAATGGCATAGCGGTTGGGATTGTCCTTCAAAGAAGCAAAAGCCCCTTCTTCCGTATCCAGACGAAGGTCAGCTTCGCGCTTGTTTGCATCTGGACCATGACACGCAAAGCATTTATCCGATAAGATGGGACGGATGTGGAAGTTATAGCTTACCTGATTACCTTCTTTCAATACTATACCATGCTCCCTTTTGGAGGTACAGTTCCAGAGTAAGCCAGCCAGAAGAATAATTCCCCAGAGAGTAAGCGGTTTTACAAAGGTCATTTGGGCAGGTAGTGATTATGCAGAATATAAGTTAGTCAAAATAATTAAAAAAGTACCCTTGGTTTCAAAGAATTTATTATGGGAATTGAATGACTTTGACCGATGAAAGGTGCTGCTAGTCTTAATATGCTGTACTCTTCCACAGCAAAGAGTTTTACAGGGATTGGTGCTCATATAGGTTTAAAGCCGATAATCATTTTCTGCGTGTTTGAACTATATAATATTCTAATGTAAGCTCAGAAAAGCTTACGTTTACAACTGATATTATCTATTAGATGAAGTACTGTATTTCTTTGATACTAGCCTTAACACTTGTCTTTGGTTTGTTTGCCCAAGTGGTTCCTTCCGAGAATGAAAAGTTCCGCGTGCTGTTTGACAGATATCAGCAGAAGAGCGGAATAAGGATTCTGATACATGATAAGGATATTAGTCGTCTCAATTTTCCAGGTGATGCGCCCATGGATGATGGTCTCCTCGCCGCGCTTACACAAGGGACTCCTTATTCTTTTTTTATTATACAGGATAAGTATGCTGTGATTTATCCTACTGAGTTGCGCACACCTTATCTGCAATTGGAGCAGAAAGCTGTGAAAGAAAGGGACAGGAGTCAGTATGGAGTCTCGGGATTGATCCTGGATAATGAGGCAAAGAGCCCATCTCCCGGCGCCCTGTTTTCGATACCTGAATTGGAGCTTGGTACCATAGCAGATGGGAACGGGAGGTTTTCCGCTTCTGTGCCCGAAGGCACCTATGTTGCCTACTTCAGTGCCATGGGAAAAGAGACAGAGCGAAAAATAGTCAGAGTATATGACGACCTGGATCTTACAGTCACCTTATTCGAATCCATCAATGATCTTGAAACGATAACAGTTACTGACAGGGCGATTGATTACAATGTAAGAGGAGCCTTGCTAGGCGCTACCAGACTGGGAATTGAGGAACTTAAACTTCAGCCCCCATTGCTGGGTGAAGTGGATATAGTGAAAAGTATACTACTGCTGCCTGGAGTATCCACTGTAGGGGAAGGGGCGTCGGGTTTTAATGTGAGAGGTGGTGGTGTTGACCAGAATTTGATACTGATGGATGGGGCTCCGGTTTTCAATCCTTCACATATGTTCGGGTTCTTTTCAATATTTAATCAGGATGCGATCAAGGACGCTTCACTGTATAAAGGGGATATTCCTGCCAAATATGGAGGCAGATTGAGTTCTGTTCTGAATATTACTACCAGACCTGGTGATCCTCAAAGATGGAAAGCTGAGGGTGGCATAGGATTTCTGTCGAGCAGGATAGGGGCGAACGGTCCGATTTCAGATAATACCCAGCTGCTGGTGACTGGGCGCTTGGCTTATCCCGACTGGATCATGCACCGTGTTCCCAATGTCCGCCTGAAGGAAAGCAGCACGTATTTTTATGATGGAAACATCCGTGTGGATCAGAAAATAAACGAAAAAAACAGTATCAGCCTCAGTTTGTATGCAAGCAATGATTATTTCCGCTTCGGCAGAGATACGGCCTACTCTTGGCAGACAAATCTGGCCAGCTTAAAGTGGAGAAGTCTCTGGGGCGAGAACTTGGCAGCGGAGACCGGTATAGCTTACTCAGGATATACCTATTCGGTGATTGGTGAGATAGAACCCTTGGATTATTCCCTCGATTCGCGAATTGATTATTTCAGTATCCAGCAGGAGTTTGAATGGATTGGGGAAAAACTCGCGGGGCTTCAGTTTGGGTATCAGGTAAACCATTACCTCATGGGAATGGGAGACTTGAGACCTCTTACCGAAAGCTCAGTGGCGCTTCCCCAGAAAGTCCCTGATGAGCAGGGGATTGAAACAGGGCTTTTTGCGCAGATTCCCTGGAAATTGGGGGACAAGCTAGAAGGGCAAATAGGACTCAGATATTCGGGCTATTTCGCACTGGGCGCCCGGGAGGTATACCAATATACCCCTGGGACAGTAAGGGATGCAGCGAATATCATGGATACGCTCAGTTACTCCGCTGGAGAGGTTTACCAGCGATATGGTGGCTTTGAGCCCAGGTTTACTTTGCAATATCCTCTTGGTGAGAATTCTTCAGTCAAAGCTTCGGTTAACCGGAGCTTGCAATACCTCCATTTGCTCTCAAACAACTTCGCCTCAGCTCCTGTCGATCTTTGGAAGCTTTCTGATACCTATACCAAGCCTCAGGAGAGTTGGCAATATGCGTTGGGTTTTTATAGGAATTTCGACTATGATAAGATTGAATCCTCCCTGGAGTTTTACTATAAGGATATGCGCAGTATTGTCGAATACCGGGATGGAGCACGGCTCTTTTTAAACCCACTGCTTGAATCTGTACTGGTGATGGGATCCGGATATGCTTATGGATCGGAGTTTCTTCTGAAAAAGAAATCAGGTAAGTTAAACGGCTGGTTCACATATACATACAGTAGGTCTATGAGAAAGGTGGACAGCCAGTTTGAGGAAGAGCTTATCAATGGGGGTGAGTATTTCCCTGCCAATTGGGACCAGCCACATGATTTTACGCTTCTGGCGAATTACAAGCTCCGCCGCAGAATATCTTTTACTGCTACATTTAACTTTAGGAGTGGTAGACCTATCACCCTTCCAAACGGCGTGTATGATATTGGTGGAAATATTGTCGTCGATTATCAAGAGCGTAACCAGGCGAGGATTCCCGACTACCACAGGCTTGATCTTGGAGTTACAATCGACGGGAATCAGAAGAAAGACAGCAATTATTCCAGTAACTGGACCATAGCATTCTATAATGTCTATGGGAGAAAAAACCCCTTTTCCTGGTTCTTTCAGCCTGATAGCAGCGGATCTATTCCAAGATCTTACAGGCTGGCTGTCATAGGGACTATTATTCCTTCTATCACCTATAATTTTTCGATCAAATGAGAAAATGCCGTTTGATAGCCATGATCTTTATGGGGCTGATGTTTCAAGCCTGTGTGGATGAAATTACAATCGGGGTTCCCCGTCAGGAGGAAGTAATAGTCGTAGATGCATGGTTTGGGAACACGGAGGAGGACTCGTTTGTGAGAATATACACGGCCAGTCCATTCCTGTCAGGAATTCTTAAGCCCCGGTTTGACCCAGTTCCCGTAGGTTCGGTTTATGTAGAGGATACCAAAGGCAACCGGGTAGATTTCGTGAGGAATGGACCGACCCTCCTTTTCAAGCCAGAATCACACATAGTCCCTGTGGCAGGTGAAAGCTATCGTCTGGTATTGGATCTGTCGGAGAAAGGAATATTCAGCAGCGAATGGGAGAAAGTTCCGCCAATTGTGGAGGTAGAAGAGTTAAGGACTTCAGCTTACGAAGCATTGGTCCTGATTAATTCCGGGACTGCCACGATGACGCAAACCAAGACTTTTGCTGGCATAAATGCAGTGATCAAGGATCCCGGTGCGGGTAAATTCGGATATTTTCTCAGAACTTCAGGCATCTCAGAGCGGTATACCAGGTCAGATTCCGACAATTGTCAATGTGTCTGCTATTCAGAGGTCCCAAACCTATTCAACAGAATGAATCTTATTTCCAACGAGGCATTTGAAGGAAGGGAGTTTGTTCCCAATATAGGTGAAATTCCATTATCCTCTATTGGACGGTTCCATGTGGAGACAACACTTAAAACCATTAGTGGGAACAATTTGGAATATCTGCAGCGGATTGATGATCAACAAAAAAACACCGGCAGCATATTTGACCCATCCCCCTCCCGGATCCGGGGTAATATCAGTTCCCGGGAGGAGGGAGGGGAGATAATTCTCGGGAATTTTTTTGTATATCAGGAAAGCAAGTTCGATGCGATGCTATCAAGATCCCAGATCAGAATGGATAATGCGAACTTAAACCATTTTCTGGATCCCATCTTGGAAGTAGAGGCAACGTGTACGGAGGTCTTCATCGATGATGTCACTGTACCACCACCACCCTTTGTTTTGTAGCTTCTTACAGCAGTGGTACGATGAAAATAATAAACAAATAGTCTGAATTAACTTATGAGCATGAGGATTTTCTCTTTTCTGCTAGTTATAGGGAGTGTATTGCAAGCTCAACTTCTGAGAGCACAGCAAGTCAGTGAAATCAGTAAGGTTGAATTGGAAAATTTTGCTGTCGGTACCAACCAGGATTTTTATCTCGCCGGTGACCGCTTGTGGTTTTCCTTGCGTTTGATGAAAAATCATTCCAGTTATTTCTTCAGTAAACTTGCCCATCTGGAAGTGTATGATTCAGAGAATAAGCTCGTCCATCAGGAAAAGATACTTCTCGATCAGGGGAAGCAGGCTTATGGAGATATAATTCTTCCGGAAAACCGCAAAACCGGTGTCTATTCAATGTTGGTTTATTCTAAGTGGATGATGGGATTTGAGGGGTTTCCCATAGCCAAGAAGCAATTCTTCGTGTATAATCCCGGAATGGGCATTGAGGATTATGAGCCTGATTTGTTTTTGGAAGTCCCCCCTTTCCCGACAGCTAACCTTGGACTTTTCCATAATTCAGACAAGTCGGAGCCTGTGGAGGTATTGGATATGGAGGGCAACACAGTCACCCTGATTGAAGCTTTGCCGGGAATGAAGATCTATCCTTCACAGATCAACCTTGATGCACCGATTCAACTGGTTTTCAGAAATAAAACTTTTAACGTCCATCCCTCCCCATACCAATGGGATCCAGTAGGTTTCGGTCTGGAAAAATCAGATGATTCCCAGGGTTGGGCAAAATTAGTATCGCATACAGACTGGAAAATATTGGAAGAGATAGATACTGATGGAGCTAGCCGCATCGCTTTGGATAAGAGCCTATATGGCGCATTGGATAAGTTCTCTATGACAGTACTCGATCGGGAAGGAAAAGCAATCTGGACGTATGAGTACAAGGTGCCCAAAGCGCCTCTCGGGACGATGGTGGTTTCCTCTGAAGTAGAATTGGGAAAGAGGGTCTCTGTAGACCTCAGTTCGTTTCCCCATCAGACAGAGAGTGGGTTCTTTTGGGTAAAAAACCCTGACCCCGAGTCCCTGAAGGACTTTGCAGAAGTACTACACAACCCGAATTGGTTTCCAGCTGGCAACCCTGAATTGTCGACTAATTTACCTGCAGCACTTTCTTCAAAGCCGAGTGGTGGCGGATCATTGGAGCGGGAGTTTCTGCCCATGGCTCCTTATAAGGAATGGACTTACCGTATCAGTGATGCCAATCCGCTCCTTTTACCCCAATCTTCCCGTGGTTTTCCGATACCACAGGATTATGCAGAGACAGAGTTGAACAGGAAGTTGTTTCATCAGTATTTTGGTCAGGCAGAAGACGTGTCCGGGCTAAGCTCTCCCTTTACACCGGATATTGTCTATCGGATAAGGGATTACGTGTCATTTGAAGACATCGAGTCATTTATGAAGGAAATAGTGATTCAGACTAGGATCAGAAAAAACAAGACTACGCGTGAAAGGGAATTCCGTATTTTGGATGTGACAGACGGGAAGCCAAACTTTAATCGTAAACCGTTGATTCTCGTGGATTTTCACCGTATAAATTCCATGGATGAGTTACTGAAGATTGAACTGAATCAATTGGACAGGGTGGAGGTGTACTATAACCGCAACACAATAGACCAAACAAACCTTGGCGAGATGGTCGGAAATGGTCTATTGGCTTTCTTTACCAAAAACAATGATTTTTCCCTAAAGAACAATATTCCATCGGAAAGGTATTTTCTAAAGGATTTAAAAGTTTCGAGGAAGTTTCCTGATCAGAGTCTGAATGAAGCAGACCGTACTAAAAAATATGAGGTCAATCTCCTGAAGCCCCAGTTTTTTGATCCCTTATTGAAGTTCAACAGGGGAAGGGCGCGTGTTCAGATTCCATACCTGGATTACCCCGGAGAACTTTTGCTGGAGACATGGGTTTTTGAAAATGATAATTACTCCGTTCTAAGGCGGACTATCAAGGTGGATTAGCTTATCGGTGAGTCCTTGATCTGTATGATATCAGACTGATTGGTAAAAACAGAAAGTCGGCCGTAGCAGAACTACGACCGACTTCTCTTATACCTTTATTCTCAGCTTAGGACTGCTTTAACCCAACATACGCATTAACTAATCTACTTCTGGCTATAGTTGTCTTATTAACGAGCACTTTGCTGCTATTTACGGATTCACCCTAGTTAAACTGGAGCGGCGCGTAGTTTTGCGGTTAAGCTTTGATTTTTGAAAAGTCAAAATCCTCCAGAAACTTAGTGGTAAAGTCCCCTTCGTTGAACTTTTTATCATTGAGCAGTGCAATATGGAATGGAATGGTCGTCTTGATTCCGTCTATTACAAACTCCTCCAGTGCCCGCTTCATCCGTACGATTACTTCTTCCCTGGATTGACCGCTTACAATCAGCTTTGCAATCATGGAATCATAATTTGGAGGGATCACATATCCAGCATACACATGTGAGTCGACCCGAACACCCCGCCCTCCAGGAATATGGAGATTGAGGATTTTACCTGGGCTAGGGCGGAATCCATGTGCAGGGTCCTCCGCATTGATACGGCATTCCATTGCGAATAATTTAGGGTAGTAGTTTCTCCCGCTTATTGTTTCTCCGGCGGCTACCTTGATCTGTTCTTTGATCAGGTCAAAATCAGTAACTTCTTCAGTAATGGGATGCTCTACCTGGATCCGGGTGTTCATCTCCATAAAGTAGAAATTTCTGTTTTTATCAACCAAAAATTCGATGGTTCCGGCTCCTTCATATCCGATGGCTTCAGCTCCTTTGATGGCTGCTTTTCCCATAGCTTCCCGGAGCTCGTCGGTAATAAACGGTGAGGGGGTTTCTTCTACGAGTTTTTGGTGTCTTCTCTGGATGGAGCAATCCCGTTCAGATAAATGGCAGGCCTTGCCTGTCTTATCACCGATGACCTGTATCTCTATATGACGGGGTTCTTCCACATATTTTTCCAGATAGAGGCCATCGTTTCCAAAAGCGGCACCGGATTCCATCTTTGCATCATCCCAGGCCTTTTTAAAATCCTTATCTTCTTTCACAATCCGCATACCACGGCCACCACCTCCGGCGGTAGCCTTGAGGATGACTGGATAGCCCATTTCATTGGCTAGCTTGAGTCCCTGCTCTATGGAGTCCAATAGCCCTTCTGATCCCGGGATCGTCGGTACACCAGCAGCTTTCATGGTAGCTTTGGCAGTGGCTTTATCTCCCATTTGGGCGATCATTTCAGGGCTGGCACCGATAAATTTGATTCCGTACTCTTGGCATATTCTTGAGAACTCGGCATTTTCGGAAAGAAATCCGTATCCGGGATGAATTGCATCTGCATTGGTGATTTCGGCTGCAGCAATGATTCTGGGAATATTGAGGTAAGATTCACGGCTGGGAGCAGGTCCTATGCATACTGCTTCATCAGCAAACCTCACGTGAAGACTGTCTTTGTCTGCGGTGGAGTATACAGCCACTGTTTCGATTCCCATCTCTTTACAGGTACGGATAATCCTGAGGGCTATTTCTCCTCTATTTGCAATAAGTATTTTATTGAACACAGCTTTATTGTTTGTTGGATAAAAAATCAACCAGCCGGATCCACTAGGAACAAGGGCTGATCATATTCTACCGGGGTAGAATTATTCACTAAGATTTTTACGATTTTTCCAGAGATTTCAGATTCGATTTCATTAAAAAGCTTCATGGCTTCAATGATACATACCGTATGTCCAGCTTTGATTACATCACCTTCTGATACAAATGCCGGAGAATCCGGGCTGGGAGATATATAAAATGTTCCGATCATGGGAGACTTAATCTCCACTAGGTTGGGGTTTGCTGCAGGAGAAGCGGCCGGAGGAGCAGGGGCACCTACTGCCGCGGGTGAAGGGGCAGGTGCTGCGGCCGGAGACGGCGCACTGGGTGCCTCCACATATCTGGGGGCGGAGGATTCCGCGTATTTCTTAATGGAAAGTTCAAACTCCTCAGTTTTGATTTTGACTTCTGCCAAACCAGAATTGGAAATGTAATCGATCAATTCCTGAATCTCTTTTGCTTTCATAAGTTTATTATTTTGGTATGCCTAAAGGCGGCTTGGTTGGGGATTTAAAAACAATAAAGCCGTGTAATTTAACGAAATCACACAGCTTATTGATATTATTTTACTCTTTCCGAATAGGATCCATCTCTGGTATCAACCTTTATCATGGTATCCTGTTCCACAAATAGCGGGACCATAATCGTGGCTCCGGTCTCTACCGTGGCAGGTTTCAACGCATTGGTGGCAGTATCACCCTTTAATCCGGGTTCGGTGTAGGTAATCATCAGTTCGACAAACGGAGGGAGCTCGACTGAAAGAGGTGTTTCAGTTTCATCATGGATAAGAATGTCGACCAATTGGCCGTCTTTCAGGAGATTTGCCCTTTCGATCAGACTCTCTTCCAGTGAAATCTGCTCGAATGTGTTGGTATCCATGAAATTATAACCCAGATCATCTGCATACAGAAACTGGTGTGGTCTTTTTTCAACGCGTGCGGTGACCACTTTCTCACCTGCATTGAAAGTCTTTTCCAAGGTCTTTCCGCTGGTCAGCCCTTTAAGTTTGGTTCTTACAAAAGCGGCTCCTTTTCCAGGTTTTACGTGCTGAAACTCCACAATAGAAAAGATGTCGTTATTCATCACCAGACACAATCCGTTTTTAAAATCCGCAGTACTTGCCATATAGTGTTTATGATTTTATTTTGAGCGTTAAGTTATTTTGGGTCGTATGCCCATTTGAGGTAAATGGCCCCCCAGGTAAAGCCACCGCCAAATGCCGCAAGTACGAGGTTATCCCCTTTTTTAAGTTGATGCTCATAATCCCATAGGCACAGTGGCAAAGTCCCTGCTGTGGTGTTACCATATTTTTCAATATTCATCATGACTTTTTCCGGCCCTATGCCCATCCTGTTGGCTGTCGCATCAATAATCCGCTTATTGGCCTGATGGGGTACCAGCCAAGCTATATCATCTCCTTTTAGGTCATTTTTCTCCATTATTTCAGCGCTCACATTCGCCATATTGGTTACAGCAAATTTGAATACCGTGGAGCCTTCCTGATAGGCATAGTGAAGTCTTGCATCCACCGTCTCGTGGGTTGCAGGTTTCCTGCTACCTCCGCCTTTCATATGAAGATAGGGGGCGCCGGTACCGTCAGATTTCAGGATCGCATCCATGATGCCTAAATCCTCTGTAGTGGGTTCCAACAATACTGCCCCTGCGCCATCACCGAATAAAATGCAGGTAGCCCGGTCTTGATAATCGACAATAGCAGACATTTTGTCGGCACCTACCACGACTACTTTTTTATGTGCTCCGGTCTGGATGAATTGACTTCCCATCTGAAGCGCATACAGAAAACCCGAGCAAGCCGCAGATATATCAAAACTATAGCTGTTTTTTGCCCCGACCATGTCCGCTATAAAGTTTCCTGTAGCCGGAAAAGGCATATCGGGTGTTACCGTGGCACAGATGATCAAATCGACATCCATGGGATCGGTCCCCGTTTTTTCAAGAAGGCCTTTGACTGCTGCAGCACCCATTACTGATGTGCCCTGATCTTCTCCTTTTAATAATCTTCTTTCTTTGATACCTGTCCTGGAGACAATCCATTCGTCATTGGTCTCTACCAGTTTTTCAAGTTCTTGGTTGGTCAGAATGTAATCCGGAACATAACCTTGGATTCCGGTAATCATGGCTCTGAGTTTGTCCATTTTGATTGGTTTAAGCCGGGATAAAGAAGGCTCGACTTATCCCGACTGTTGTGTTTGGCCTTATAGGTTTCTGCAAGGAAGGCCAAAAATATTACAATTGTCAGTTACCACCAAAACAAATCCATCTTTGGCCAAATAAGGGGTTGAATACAAGGAACTTTGGATTGGATGACTATAAAAAAATCCATCCGGTTGCACGGATGGATTAGGTATGACTCTCGTCGGCAGATTAAGCAAGAACCTCTTTTTCGATGATCACCTGTCCTTTGTAGTACAGTTTACCGTCCAACCAGAAGGCTCTGTGTGGTAGGTGCATTTCTCCTGTAGTAGGACATTTGGTCAGACCTGGAGCCTCCAACTTATAATGAGTTCTTCTCTTATCTCTTCTGGTTTTCGAAATTTTGCGTTTAGGATGTGCCATTTTATGCGTGGTTTATGATTATTCCTTGTTTTTTAATTTTTTTAATGATTCCCATCTGGGATCTATTGGTTCATTGCTTCCCTCTGATTCAGGGTCTTCTCCTGATTCTTCATGGTCCTCTTCATCGATATAGGCGTAAAACCCATCTCCCTGATAATCATCTTCGTCCAACTCATTTCTGAAATCAGGATGGATTTTTTTAACCGGCAATGCCAGCAATATAAATTCATAGATCAACTGAGCCACGTTCACTTTAGGGGTGTCCCGCGTAATCATGATCACTTCCTCGTTGATTTCCTGCTCCTCAGAACCGTACTTATAGATGATCTTTTCCCGGAAGTCCAGGGGTTGGTCATACTCCTCCAGACTCCTGTCACAGGTCTGGGAGACTTTTCCACTGATATGGAACGTCATCTCTATTACATTGGCTCCTTTGTCCATGACTACCCGTGCGGTCAAGTCACCTTTTTGGACAAGCTCATTATCCTCAAAATTCAGGAAAAATGAATCCCCGATTTCAAAGTCAATTTCGTGTCGGCCTTCTTTGAACTTAATGACCTCAATATCAAAGGTTCTCCAAAATTTCACGATTCCTCCTCTCGATTTAAGACCGCAAATTTAGGGAATATTTATAGAATGATAAAAGAGATTCTGAAATATTCTTTGGCGGAAGTGGTTGATTTTATACTTATCCGAATTTAAAGCTGGTCTTCTTCCTCCGGCTGATGCAAACTGATGATATCGGCCGCAAGAAAAACAGCCGCTCTCATAGAACCTTCATCGGCCAGGTTTTTGCCTGCAATCGCATAGGCTGTGCCGTGATCAGGAGAGGTTCTTACCACTGGAAGACCGGCTGTGAAATTGACCCCGGTACTGAATGCCAGTGCTTTGAAGGGTACCAGGCCCTGGTCATGATACATCGCCAGGATACCATCAAAATTCCGCTGATGACCCATGCCAAAAAAACCGTCAGCAGGGTAGGGGCCAAATACCAACTTGCCCTTGTCTTTCATTTCCCGGATCGCAGGTTTGATCAGAGACTCTTCCTCTTCCCCCAACAAGCCATCTTCCCCTGCATGCGGATTCAGACCTAGAATGGCGATCTTGGGCCTACTGATACCGAAATCAGTTTCCAACGACTTATGGAGAAGGGTTGCTTTTTGGATAATCCGCTCTTTGGTGATGCTTCCAGCTACCTGGGAAAGTGGCATATGACCCGTCACCAGACCCACCCGAAGGCTTTCTGATACCATCAGCATCAGACTCTCCTTTGCACCAACGGCTTCTGTAATATATTCCGTATGGCCTATGAAGTGTGACTCCTCAGAAGAATTGATGTTGTTCTTATTCACAGGTGCTGTGACCAAACCTTGGATCCGGCCCTCTTTGAGGTCATTCACTGCTAGACGCAAAGCCTCCAATGCCATTTTCCCTGCCTCACGGGTTTCTACGCCCGGTATCACTTCTGCACACTCTTCCTGCACGTTGATTACATTGATACGCTTATGATGGATATCATCCACGCTTTTGATCTGTACAAAATTGAACTCTTCCAGATTCAATAGCTTTCTGTAGAAGGTAAGGGCTTTGCCGTGGGCATAAATAAGGGGGGTGAACGACTTATAGGTCCTGTTGTCCAGCAGGACTTTCATGGTGACCTCCGCGCCGATTCCGTTTATATCGCCTATACTGATTCCGATTATGGGTTTTGTCTTCCTTGTATTCATGCAAAATTGGCTAAGTTCACCCGTATGGTTTCGGGAATGGTTTTCTGCCTTCTTTAGGCCTTTGGGAATATTCTCTTAATTTTAGGCCTGCAATTTATGAAAATTTATCAGAGCTTACCGATGGAAAAAGTCAGGGCTAAAAAACACTTGGGACAGCATTTTTTGACCGACCTGGATATAGCGGAGCAAATCGCAAAATCCGTCCAAGGTCATGGGGGGGTATCCAAAGTGCTGGAAATAGGCCCAGGGATGGGTGTGCTTACCGATTTTCTGTTGGAAGGTCCGCTCGACCTGTATCTGATTGATATTGACAGCGAGTCTATCACTTATCTGAACAAGAGATATCCACAATTAGCCGATAAGACCTTTGAAGGAGATTTTCTGAAAATGGATCTGGCAAATCTCTTCATGGAGAAATATGCCATCATCGGAAATTTCCCTTATAACATTTCCTCACAGATTTTCTTCCGGGTGCTTGAAGAAAAAGATAAGGTAACCGAAGTGGTCTGCATGCTGCAGAAAGAAGTTGCCCAGCGCATAGCTTCCCCCAAGGGGAATAAAGATTATGGGATTCTTTCCGTTTTGCTGCAGGCTTTTTACGATATCGAATATTTGTTCAGCGTACCACCCCACGTATTTGATCCCCCCCCGAAAGTAAACTCCGGGGTGATCCGGCTTACAAGAAATAATACCAACCAGCTGGATTGTAGTGAGAAACTCTTCTTCCAGGTGGTCAAAGCTGGATTTGGCAACCGCCGGAAAACATTGAGAAACTGTATGAAGCCGTTCAACCTTCCCGGTTCTTTCACCTCCCACCCGCTATTGGATAAGCGGGCAGAGCAATTGGACGTCGCGGATTTTATATTTTTAACCCAACAAATTGAAGCCTCGCGTGGAAATAATCAAGCAGTTTGAACTTTCTAAAGATTACCTGGAGAGTCTCCGTCGGGGGATAGAGGTTCAGGATCTTGATTTTATCAGGAATTCGCTGGAGGGGGTGAATGTGGCTGATATCGCTGCCATCCTCGATGAGCTTTCCATGGCAGAATCCATTTTTGTCCTAAGGATACTTGAGAAGCAGCTATCTGCGGACATTCTGATAGAGTTGGATGATGCTACGCTTTTCAGAGTGCTGAAAGAGATGGATGTGCCCGAAATAGCGGAATTCATAGAGTTAATGGATTCGGATGATGGAGCAGATATTCTGAATCTTCTCACAGAGCGGGAGCGGGAAGATGTGATCAGCCACTTCCAGGACAAAATAAAGTCAGATCAGATCCTTGAGCTTCTCCGCTATGAGGAGGACACGGCCGGGGGGATCATGGCCAAGGAGTATATCCGGGCTAATAAGAACTGGAATGTGGTACAGACTATCAATGAGATCAGGAGACAGGCAGAGAATGTGGATAAAATCTTCTCCATCTATGTGGTAAACAACCGGCAGCAGCTTCTGGGAAGGGTGTCTTTGAAGAAGATTGTACTGGCATCGGAGGATACAAAAATCGAGGATATCTATGAAGATGAGGTGATATCTGTTCCCACACACATGGACCAGGAGGAGGTTGCCGAGATCATGAGGAAGTATGACCTTGAGTCTGTTCCCGTGGTCAACAGCAAAAAGAAACTGGTAGGAAGGATCACCGTCGATGATATCTTGGATGTGATCAGGGAGGAGGCCGAAGAAGATATGCAGGCAATGACAGGTATTTCGGATACCGTAGGTGAGTACGACAGTGTTCTACGCCTTACCAAAGCACGCCTCCCGTGGCTTTTGATCGGTATTGTAGGGGGGCTGGTCGGAGCGGGCTTTATTGGCTTTTTCGAGGAAGGGCTAAACAAGGTGACTGCATTGGCTTTTTTTATTCCGCTGATTACTGCCACCGGAGGTAATGTGGGCATCCAGTCTTCTTCTCTAGTAGTCCAGTCTCTGGCCAGTAAGTCTGCCTTTGACGACTCATTGTCCAGAAGGTTTCTGAAGGTTCTGCTGGTGGCGTTGCTGAACGGTCTCATTCTCGCCACATTTGTTTTTGGGGTGGTGGTGCTGTTTTATCACAGTGAGTTTAAATTTGCTATGGTAGTCTCCATCGCGTTGTTCTCGGTGGTTCTGTTGGCTTCTTTCATGGGGACCATCACACCGATTGTGTTGGACAGATTCGGGGTCAACCCTGCACTGGCTTCTGGTCCTTTCATAACTACTGCAAATGATTTATTGGGTTTGGCGGTTTACTTTCTGGTCGCCATGTCCTTATTGAATATTTAAATTTCCAAAATGAGAATTCTTATTATTGATGAAATGCATCCCGGCATTATCCCCATGTTGGAAAAAGACGGTCATCAAGTGGTCTATTCCCCTGAAATTACACGCGGGGAAATTCTACAGCAAGTGTCGGCTTATGAGGGGTTGATTATCAGATCAAAAACACCTATGGATAAAGAGCTGCTGGAGAAAGCAATAAACCTGAAGTTTATAGGAAGAGCTGGGGCAGGTCTGGACCAGATAGATCTGGATTATATAGTGAGCCGTGGTATAAAGCTTTTCCATGCGGCAAAAGGTAACCGGGACGCGGTAGCTGAGCATGCAGTAGGTATGTTGTTGGCTCTTTTTAACAATGTGAAGAAAGCGGACCAGGAGGTCAGGAAAGGGATTTGGGACCGGGAAGGTAACCGCGGCCATGAATTGGCAGGTAAGACAGTCGGAATCATGGGGTTTGGAAACATGGGAAAAGCATTTGCAAAGCGGCTTACCGGGTTTGAAGTGGAAATCCTGGCTTATGACAAATATAAAGTAGACTTCGGTACAGAGCTGGTACAGGAGGTTATCTGGGAGAGGCTGAAAGCCGATGCGGATATTCTCAGTATCCACGTGCCGCTTACTCCTGAGACACGGCGTTTTTTCACATTGGATGAACTGGCAGGTTTTGGCAAACCCTTTTGGCTGATCAATACCGCCAGGGGAGAAGTAATAGATTTTGAGACATTAAACGAGGCATTGGATCAGGGGATTCTTAAGGGGGCTGTATTGGATGTCCTGGAGAATGAAAGATTCCAGCAGTTCAGTACGGCCCAAAAAGCGGAATTTGAAAAGCTTGCAGCCAGGGAAAATGTGTTGTTTAGCCCACATGTAGCAGGCTGGACTTTTGAGTCTTACAAGAAGATAAACAAGGTGCTTGTCAAACGGATCAGGAAGGCGTTTGGGGAAAAGTGAAAAGCAACCTGATGGAAACTCCAAAAGGGTGCTTCAGAAGAGGCCGGATTCATCTGACCCCGTGGGACAGTAGTTGGGATTTAGAAGAGCAGAACAAGTAAGCTTCTGGCATTGCATCCCTTTTTTTACATGTTGGGTGATTCTTCATGGACGGTATGCTCTCGGCGATTATTATAGCAGTCTCCAATCCGAAATTTATCAAGGTCTTTGCTTTCTGAAGACATATTTACTATTTTTGTATATCAAAATCATAAAGACTCAAAGCAAGGTAACGGTCCCGTCATGTGACCGTTACTTTGTTTTTGGTACCAGTCTAAAAGCGTAAAAAATGGGAAAAGTACAGTATTACACAGAAGAAGGGCTTAGAAAGTTGAAAGAAGAACTTCAGGAGCTGAAAGGTAAAGGCCGGCAGGACATAGCTAAGCAGATAGCTGAAGCTAGGGACAAAGGAGACCTAAGTGAGAACGCAGAATATGATGCTGCCAAAGATGCACAGGGGCTCTTGGAGCTCAAAATAGCCAAGCTGGAAGCTGTGGTAGGCAATGCCCGTGTACTTGATAATTCCCAGATGGATCAATCCAAAGTAGGGATTCTAAGTACCGTAAAGATCAAAAACGTAAAAAACGGTATGACTGTAAGCTATACCTTGGTTTCTGAGGAAGAAGCAGACCTGAAAGCAGGTAAAATATCACTTGCTTCACCGTTTGGAAAAGGACTTGTAGGAAAAACCGTGGGCGATATCGCTGATATCAATGCCCCTGCAGGTACACTTCAGTTTGAAATTCTAGATATTACGTATTAATTTCTTCTATCCCGGCATGTTCCGGGATTTTTTGTTCAGGATTATGGCTTCTATTTTCACCAAAATAATCACTAGAGAAATTCCCGCTCACATTGTGGCTGAGGATGAAAATTACATTGCCTTTCTTGATATTATGCCTCTTGTGAAGGGTCACGTGCTGGTCGTGCCCAAGGTAGAGGTCGATTATATTTTTGACTTGGATCCGGAAGTACTTTCAGGCCTTCATCTGTTTGCGCAGCAGGTGGCCAAGGCTATGGATAAAACGATTAACTGTACCAGGATCGGTGTGGCAGTGATCGGCTTGGAAGTCCCCCATGTGCATGTGCATCTGGTTCCCCTCCGTACCATGGATGACATTAATTTTACCCGTCCCAAGCTTAAATTTACCCAGGATGAACTTGCTGAGACAGCGGCTATGATACGGTCTGGCCTCTAGCCGGCACATGATAGATAAATCGTAGTTGCCCAGGTAAGCTCTTTTTGCCTTTATAGTGCCGTCTATTTTAGGTAAAAGCAATTAATCCATCTTCGGTGTAACTATTTTGGGTATAACTGTTTACGACCCATCCCCAACCCGTGTTATTCAGGTTAAATCCAAGGAGAGCATAGCTACTTAGGGCTTGCTGAAAAACGCCTGCAACAGATTAAAAGCTTATTGTTATGACTGATTAGCCCATTTTTCATTCGAAAGGTTTTTCAGCAAGTGCAAGCTTTTTTACTACAATAGGTCTATACCCATGCGCTTAAAAAGACAAAAATCGGAATTTTCAAGCTAGTCTCAGCCATACCATCTTCTGTGTTGGCCTCATTTGAAGTATAAGCATACATCTTCACCCGGCCGCCTTGAAGCTGGTACAGCTGAGACTTTTTCAGCAAGCCCTACTTATACATATGGGAAGGTTCTGTTTTTACATTATTGCGCTGCATGGTGAAAATGGGCGGTATTCAGCGCCTTTTGACATTTTTTTCCTACGAATCAAAACAAACTGTCCTTGTCATAGCGGGGTGTGCCTCCTTTCTGCGTAGCCACAAAAGCACCCAGCCTACAGGCAAAATCCAGGATTTCTTCCGGGTTTTTTCCTTCCAGGTACTTTGCTATAAACCCGCTTAAAAAAGCATCTCCTGCTCCGATGCTGTCTTTTACTTCCACTTTGTATCCGGCATGTCTGATGATTTCACCTTTTTGGTAAATTGCCGCACCTTTTGAGCCAAAAGTCACACAGATGATTCCAATCGGGAAATGCTTCTCCAAGTACTCACAGAGTGCAGTCATAGTGGGTTCTGTCTCGAAATAACCTGCAAACAGTGCGAGTTCGTCTTCGTTTATTTTGAGGACATCGGTAAATCCCAGAAGCGTCTCGATGACTTCAAAATCATAAAACGGAGGACGAAGATTGGCATCAAAGACCCGAAGTACCGGATAATGCAGCAGTTGCAAAAGAGTTTTTAAGCTGTCAGGATTCCGTACCGCGAGGCTTCCAAAAACAAGGGCATCGGACTTGGCCACAGCTTCATCGATGTAATCTGTCCAGGTGATATAGTCCCATGCTACGGGAGATAGTATCGAATAGTTAATCCCTTCCGGATCTGTATCGTCGACTAAAACGCGGGAAGTTTCATGTTCTTCCACGACCTGGATGAGATCGAGCGGAAAATTGAAGGTATCCAGAAATTCAAGAAGCAGTTCCCCGTCTTTGTCTTTTCCCACTGCGGAGATTAGCCTGGAGTCCAGGCCCAGTTGATGAAGATTCAGGGCGACATTCATGGGCGCTCCTCCCGGGACGGGACCTGAAGGAAGACAATCCCATAGCATCTCTCCGAATATGACTACATTATATGACATGTGGTTTCTTTAAATCCAGTTGTATCTCCTCCAGGGACCTTCCCTTGGTTTCGGGCATTTTGAATTTTACCCAAAGTAATTGCCAGACCATCATAAGGGCAAAGAATGCGAAAATATATCCCGGTCCAAACTGATTGGCAAAATATGGGAAGATGTTGGCGATGACTGCAGCCAGTATCCAGTGTGTAAAACAACCGATGGACTGGCCATACGCTCTCAGTTCATTGGGGAAAACCTCGGCTATAAAAACCCATATCACAGAGCCTTGTCCTATCGCATGTGAAATAATAAACCCAAATACGAAAATGGGTAGCCAGAAAGAGTCTATCCCCCCGACCAGAAAATTATATGCCATCAGGGAGAGCGAAATGATATAACCCACAGATCCCATATACATCAATTTCTTTCTTCCCAGTCTATCGATCAGGTAGAGGCCCAAGAAAGTGCCTAGAAGGTTTACTATACCTATCCCGATGGTGGAAATCAATGCGTTTTCGGTTGATATCCCAGCCATCTCAAATACCCTGGGTGCAAAATAGATAATCGCATTGATTCCCGATACCTGGTTGAAGAATGCGATCAGGATGGCTAGAAGCGTGGTAGATATAAAAACTCTGTTAAAAAGTGCTTGGAAGCTGCCTTTTGACCTCATTCGTTTCTCCTCTTCTATCGCCAGTCTGATAGCCTCATCGACCCCTTCAGGGTCTGTCCGGGTCAGGATTTTTCTTGCCTGCTCCTGATCATTGAATTTGGCAATAAGCCACCGTGGGCTTTCCGGAATCCTGAAAATCATCACGCTGTACAGCAATGCAGGGATAGCCTCTACGCCGAGCATCCACCGCCATTCTTGGGGGATCCCGGAAGTACCGATTAGGTAGTTGGATAAGTAAGCCATGAGAATGCCAAATACAATATTGAACTGGTATAAAGCCACCAGAAGCCCCCGGTTTTTTGCAGGTGCTATTTCAGAAATATACATGGGGGCCACCACGGAGGAAGCTCCTACACCCAGACCTCCTATAAACCGGAAGAACATAAATGAATATTCCTCAGGAGCCATCCCTGACCCTACTGCTGAGATGAAATACAGCGCCCCGATCCAGAGCAGACTGTTTTTTCGACCAAATTTATCAGCGGGGATTCCTCCAAAAAGAGCTCCCAAAACCGTCCCATACAGTGCCATGGCTATTGCAAGACCATGAGTTAGGTCATTGAGCTTCCATACCTCCTGTATAGCACGCTCAGCACCGGAGATCACCGCGGTATCAAAACCAAATAAAAAGCCGCCCAAAGCGGCTGTGATGGAAACAAAGAAGGCATATTTATTGGACTTCATGGGCAGCAAGCTATATATAAGTCTGCTAAACTAACCAGAAGGGAAATAAATCAAAACATAAAGCAGGTTTTCACAGAGAATTATCTGAAAGGATACGTGAAACTGCCAAATCTTTCAACAATGGCTTTTTCCAGCATTTCCTGATGTGCCGGATGCGCTATTCCCAAGAGCTCATAAGCACGCTGACGCAGGTTTTTTCCGTAAAGATTAGCGATGCCATACTCTGTGACCACGTATTGCACATGTGCCCTTGTGGTTACCACTCCCGCACCTTCCTTTAAGAAAGGGACAATTTTGGAAGTTCCTTTCTTTGTACAGGCCGTAAGAGCCATGATAGGCTTACCACCTTCCGAAAGAGAAGCCCCCCTCATGAAATCCATCTGGCCTCCCACTCCCGAATAGTGGTAGCTGCCGATCGAGTCTGCACAGACCTGACCGGTAAGGTCCAGCTCCACACAGCTGTTGATTGAAATAACCTTTGGATTTTTGCGGATTACGGAAGTATCGTTGACATAGGCAGCCTCGTGAAATGAAAACTCAGGGTTGTCATGGATTTCCCTGTAGAGTTGCTCAGTACCAATCGCAAAGGAAGATATCACTTTTCCCGGGTGCTTCTTTTTATAGGAATTCGTCACTGCTCCGGATTTCATCAGGCCCAATAGGCCGTTGGAGAACATCTCGGTATGGATTCCCAGATCCCTGTGATGGTGAAGGGCATTCAGTACCGCATCAGGAATGGCTCCGATTCCCATCTGTAGCGTAGACCTGTCTTCTATCAATGTGGAAATGTTTTGGCCTATTTTTATTTCATTTTCCGTCAGCTTATTCCCATAATCCACTTCAGGTAAAGGTTCATCGATAAAAATCGCAGCAGAAAATCTGGAAAAGTGGATATGGCCGTCTCCATGTGTTCTGGGCATGCGACGGTTTACCTGTGCAATGATGATTTCAGCCGTTTCAATAGCAGGTTTGGCGATATCCACCGATGTTCCCAAGGAACAGAAACCATGCGGGTCCGGCTCAGAGACCTGTATGATTGCAACATCCAGTTTCAGGATCCTGTTTCGGAAAAGATGTCCTATTTCACTTAGAAAGATAGGGACATACCCCCCCATCTCTGAATTGACTGCTTTCCTTACATTCTCGGAGACAAATAATGAATTCATGAAAAAACTGCCTTTGCAATCAGGAGCGACCAACGGCATTTCACCCAGAGTGGTGATTGCTACAAGCTCCACATTTCTCAACTCATTTTTTCTTGCAGCAAGGGCATGCAAAAGCCGTGTCGGGGTAGCGGCACTGCCATGGATAAACAGGCGCTGGTTACTTTTTACCAGACTCACAGCGTTTTCAGGGGTGGTATAATGGATCATAGTCAGCAGTTAAAGGATGAGCAAAAGTAAATCCCAAGTTCGCCAAATAACCTGATAAAGATCATGAATCAGCCTGTAAGAGATCATCTCTTGCCAAAGATTATTTTGTTTTCAGGGAATGATCCAACTCCTTTAGGCTTGAATTTTATTATATTCGCAGGCGTGTCGGCAACGGGCAGGTTGTCGGTTACTACAGCCTTCAAATTAATAAATCAGCGATATAAACCCACTAGCATGACTACTGTGCAGGAAGTATACAAACCCAAAAATCATATCAGGATAGTCACCGCAGCGTCACTTTTTGACGGACACGATGCCGCTATCAACATCATGCGTCGCATCATCCAGTCTACGGGCTGTGAAGTGATTCATTTAGGGCACAACAGATCCGTTCTGGAGATTGTAGACTGTGCGATCCAGGAAGATGTACAGGCCATCGCCATCACCTCTTACCAAGGTGGCCATGTCGAGTTTTTCAAGTATATGTATGATCTTCTACAGGAGAAAGGTGCGGGTCATATCCGCCTGTTTGGAGGTGGAGGAGGAACTATCCTTCCAGAGGAAGTAAATGAACTCCATGACTATGGCATCACCAGGATATATGCCCCGGATGATGGAAGGGCTATGGGGCTGCAGGGTATGATCAATGATCTGGTAAAGCGATGTGATTTTGCGGTTGGGGATGAGCTTCCGGAGGGATTCAACCTCTCAAAAGGGGAGAAGGGACATGTGGCAAGAGCAATATCGGCTTTTGAGAATTTTCCCGACAATGCAAAGGATTTGCTGAAACAGGTCAGGTCCAAAAGTGAATCGTCACTAATTCCCGTGCTGGGAATTACCGGAACCGGAGGAGCGGGAAAATCTTCTCTGGTAGACGAACTGGTGAGGAGATTTTTAATTGATTTTAAAGATAAAACGCTGGCCATCATATCGGTGGATCCTTCCAAAAGAAAAACAGGAGGGGCACTCTTGGGTGACAGGATCAGGATGAATGCAATCCATCATCCCCGGGTATTTATGCGCTCACTGGCCACCCGTCAATCCAACCTGGCTCTTTCCAGATATGTGCAGGATGCGGTGGATACGGTAAAAGCTGCAGGGTTTGACCTGGTGATACTGGAAACCTCAGGAATCGGACAATCGGATACTGAAATTATAGAGCACTCTGACCTTGCGCTCTATGTGATGACTCCCGAGTATGGGGCGGCTTCCCAGCTGGAAAAGATCGACATGCTTGATTTTGCTGATGTCATCGCGCTCAATAAATTTGACAAGAGAGGGGGATTGGATGCACTCCGGGATGTGAAGAAGCAATATAAGCGAAACCATAACCTCTGGGATATTCAGGACGAAGACATTCCGGTCTTCGGCACGATAGCTTCCCAGTTCAATGACCCGGGAATGAACCGGTTGTACCGTTCTTTGATCAATAAGATCCAGGAAAAGCACTCCGATTGGGAAAGCAGCTTCGAGCTTACAGCAGGCAACTCAGAGAAGATCTATATTATTCCGCCTGCGCGGACCAGGTATCTGTCCGAGATTACCGAGATCAACCGGAGCTACGATGCCTGGGTAGCCGAACAAAGAGAAATAGCCCAGCGCCTCTATGCCATCAATAAATCCATGGAAGCGATTAAAGCCCTTGCTGTTGAAGAGAAGGACCGCCTTATCAAAGAGTTGCAGGAGGTATACGCACAGGTGGAGCTGGATTTTGATCCCAAAAACAAAAAATGGCTGGAAGATTGGGCTACCGAGTCTGCAAAGTATTCGGATGAATATTATGTGTTTAAAGTAAGGGATAAGGAAATTAAAATCAAGACCTATACGCGGTCGCTTTCTGAAACAAAAATCCCAAAAATCTCCCTACCCAACTATCAGGCATGGGGAGACCTGCTCAAGTGGGGCTTAAGGGAGAATGTCCCCGGTAAGTTTCCTTTTACTGCAGGAGTGTTTCCATTCAAGCGGGAAGGAGAGGATCCTACCCGGATGTTTGCCGGGGAAGGGGGGCCGGAGCGGACGAACAAGCGGTTCCATTATGTTTCCAAAGGAATGCCGGCGAAGCGGCTTTCTACGGCTTTTGACTCCGTCACACTGTACGGGGAGGACCCGGATTACCGACCTGATATTTACGGCAAAATCGGCAATTCCGGTGTAAATGTCTGCTGCCTGGATGATGCCAAAAGACTCTATTCCGGCTTCAATCTGGTAGACCCGATGACTTCCGTTTCCATGACTATCAATGGCCCTGCTGCTACGATGACCGCTTTTTTCATGAATGCAGCCATAGACCAGCAGTGTGAAGTATACATCAGGGAAAATGGACTCGAGGATGAAATCAATTCTAAAATTGAAGACATTTATAAAAGTCGGGGATTGACCCGACCATCCTATATGGGAGACATACCTGATGGGAATGACGGATTGGGGCTCATGCTTCTTGGAGTAACCGGCGATCAGGTTTTGCCTACGGAGATCTATGATGCTATCAAGACTGACACTGTTGCCAAAGTAAGAGGTACTGTGCAGGCCGATATATTGAAGGAAGACCAGGCGCAGAACACCTGCATCTTTTCCACAGAGTTTTCACTTCGTCTGATGGGTGATGTGCAGCAGTATTTTATTGATCAGCGTATCCGTAATTTCTATTCCGTATCCATATCAGGCTATCATATAGCAGAAGCCGGGGCAAACCCCATCACCCAGTTGGCATTGACCCTTTCCAATGGCTTCACCTATGTGGAGTATTACGCGAGCAGAGGGATGGAGATCGATCACTTTGCCCCCAATCTTTCTTTCTTCTTTTCCAACGGCATCGACCCAGAGTATGCAGTAATCGGGAGAGTGGCAAGAAGGATATGGGCAAAGGCCATGAAACTGAAGTATGGTGCAAACGAACGCTCACAGATGCTGAAATACCACATCCAGACCTCAGGCAGGTCACTTCATGCACAGGAGATAGATTTCAATGATATAAGAACCACGCTGCAGGCTTTGTACGCTATCTATGATAATTGCAACTCCCTCCATACCAATGCCTATGATGAGGCGATTACCACTCCGACCGAAGCTTCTGTGAGGAGGGCAATGGCTATCCAGTTGATTATCAACAAGGAGCTGGGGCTTGCTAAAAATGAGAACCCTATCCAGGGAGCATTTATTATCGAAGAGTTGACAGACTTGGTGGAAGAGGCAGTCTATGTGGAGTTTGACAGGATCACAGAGCGCGGAGGCGTATTGGGTGCGATGGAAACCATGTATCAGAGGGGTAAAATACAGGAAGAAAGTCTTCATTATGAGATGCTTAAGCATACGGGGGAGTTTCCGATCATTGGAGTGAATACCTTTCTTTCTTCGACAGGTTCTCCTACCGTAACCCCGGGAGAGGTGATCAGGGCAACCCAGGAAGAGAAGGAAGCCCAGATCAGAACACTTCAGAACTTACATGCTGTCAACCCTGATCTGGCGCAAAAGCACCTACAGGCCTTGCGTGTTGCAGCCGTAACGAATGAAAATATTTTCAAGGAACTAATGGAAGCTGTAAAGTATTGCTCATTAGGACAGATTACCCATGCACTATACGAAGTGGGAGGACAGTATAGGAGGAATATGTGATAGGGTAATAAGAGCCCAAACATTCGGGAAGTGATGGAGATGATGTAAAGAATAAATTTTAAGCTAATAAACAGATATGTCAAAGAGAAATGTAACCGTCCGGATGAAAGCGGACTATGAATATGAATCGGTAAACCCACAGGGGAATGTGGTGAAGATCGATATGTATGATCCGGAAAAGAAGTCGGCACAATCCCCAA
This sequence comes from Algoriphagus sp., assembly GCA_048819475.1. Taxonomy (GTDB): domain Bacteria; phylum Bacteroidota; class Bacteroidia; order Cytophagales; family Cyclobacteriaceae; genus Algoriphagus. Next base: position 60,910 of record JBMDXP010000023.1, on the reverse strand, counting down.
TGGATTTGCTGCTTTCTGCGCTGGGAGGGTGTGCATCGGTGGACGCTGTGCTGATGATGAAGAAAAAAAGAAAGACAGTCGGGGACTTTTTTGTGGAGGCAGAGGGCATACGCAACGATGGAGTACCCGCTTACTATACGGATATCCATCTGAAGTTTGTGTTGGTTTCCCCGGATGCCACCCCAGAAGAATTTGCGAAGGTCGTAGCCCTGTCAGTGGATAAATATTGCTCCGTGGCATCTTCGCTGAAATCCAATCTTACTTATTCTTCGGAGGTGAGAAAAGTCTGATGAGAGTGATCAAAGAATTTGTCCGGGAGGAGATACGGATAAGTATCTTCTCCTGGAACAATAAATATATCCTGAAATTTGAGTTGGGCCCCATGGAGCAGACCTTTAAGCTAAATGAGGCAGACGTGACCGATGAGATGGACTTGGATAGCTTTTGGTCGGGGCATTTTTTTGAAGAAGTAAAGGTAAGGTTCGATGAAATGGGCAAATCATTTCTTAAGCAATTGCAAAATTTTTAATTTCAAAGAAAAAAGCTTTCATGCACATCAGGGTTTTCCAAGTGGTGATTTTTTTTGGGATTGTTTTTTCCTGTACTGAACGGGGTGCATTTGAGGATGATACGAACAAGGTAAAAAGGGGTGGGCTGGTAGAAGAAATGGAATCCGAGTTATCCTTGCTAGATGCTGAAATTATCGCGCTAAAAGACCATTTTGAATTTCTGATTGCCAATAAGGATAGCCTGGAACAGTATGCGGATTGGGATAAATATGCATTTAAAGGCGCATTTTCAACCAATAGGCCGGGCCAGGATTCCAGTTTGAGTTCATTGATCATCATGAATTCTTCTTTGGATATTGATCAGGCATTGTATGATGTAGGTATAAGCAACGGTTTGGATTCTGCTTTCTCACGGATTTTTTCCAAGTATGGGATAATTGCGCAGGTGTATGCCAATTCTGCAAACCAAGTGAGCAGAGTTTACCCGGTATACGATGCAAGCGTATTGGTAGATCCTGACCTGGACGTTACAAAGTTTAATTTCTATTACGAAGCAGATGCAGTAAATAATCCATCAAAAGGGCCTGTTTGGATACCGGAAGCCTATGTGGATCCTGCCGGACGTGGTTGGATACTATCTGTGGTACATCCCGTTTATGAAGAGGGGCGGCTATATGCAGTCTTAGGCATTGATATTACTGTAGACGAAATTCTCAACAGATATCTGGAAAAAGAGGAGGGGGACTTCCTCATTGTCAATGGAAAAGGGGATATTGTAGCAGGAAAAGCAGGCGCGATAGAAGCATTGAGTTTTCCTCCGCTTAAAAATCACATCTATAGGGAGACGATACTTGAAGACAACTTTAGAATTTCTGATTTTAACCTATTTAACAGTAAGAGCAGGGAAGTGAGGAAAATGGCCCAAGCTTTTCTGGTCGATGGAGCGCGCGCTTTTTCTTTTAGGGAGAGTTTCAATTCGGGGGTTGCGCATATTACCCCCTTTTCTATGGTGGAGTGGTATCTTATAGAAGTGATTCCGGACTCCAGATGAATTCGAGCATGACTAAAAAGTCACACACTGGCATGATTATAATCGCTGCGAGATTACCTGTCCGACGACAGGCGGGCATGTGACCGATGAGAATCAAATTATAAACACATGAAAGAAGAAGGCTTTAAGAATTTTTGGCTCACAGTAGTAATAGGGAGTACTTTGATATTCCTGGTGGTCCTTTTGGGAGTCAGCTTTTTTAATGTCATTCTAAATACGCAGATCCAATCCAGAAAGGAGTTTTTACTTAAGCAGACCGAGCTGGCTGCCATGGCTCTGGAAGTGGAAATGAACAGGTTTGAAGACATGGCCGCCAGTCTTCTGGACTACCTGGAAGACGGGGATGTGGACGAGGATGATTTCGATGAAGATTTTGCCAAAGCTACCCGGAGAATTTTCAACAATTACCCTGGCCTTGTGGATACAGTGTGGGTAAACCTTCAGGATTCTGTGGTTTTTTATACCAGGACAGCCAGAAATGATTTCATCAGGAGCAACTTCGGGAACCCGGTTCCCAAGGGAAATGATAGGGAGTTTATGTATTTCCTGAAGAGCAGGAATGGTTATGAAATAAGTTTTTCGTTGGACCTTATCAGGTATACCAAGGATTTTGTGACCAATTACTACCTGAATAGGGGAGGAGCAAAATTTTTGATGATCGGGGGTGGGATCAATAGACTCGACCCCGGGGATTCGACCGCAGCCCTGATTTTGGATGAAACATCAATTGATCAGATCCGGCGGGATTCAGAGGTAAGGGTGATAGGTTTGTATGAGGTCCAATGGAAAAGGCGCAAGGATTCCGGTGGTGGAATCCTCATCCAATATCCCTTTGAATACGGCGAAATCTATCGTGACGCGTCTTTGCTGTTTATGATGAATTCTGAGGTGGTGACTGCTGGCATTTATAGTACATACCTGGCTCTTTTTATGGGATTTGTGGTGTTGCTCATCTGTACAATTGTGTTTTTCACACATTCTCTCCGGAACAACATAGCGTCACAGAAGCTTCTTCAGGAGAATGCAAAGGAAATTTCCGATCTCTTCGATAAGCAGAATTTATTGTTGAAGGAGCTGAAGGGATTTGTCTTTTTCCACGATTACAAGGGCGGGTTTACTAATGTCAGTGATGAAGTCGAGCATATACTTGGTCTCTCAAAGGAGCGTTTTTTGGAGGCATTCCGATCTGATACAGAACAGAAAGATGTAAAGTATTTCAAAAACCAGATCTATGAGGCTGTCAATTCCAAGAAATCCATAATTGATACAGAATACGATTTTACACGCCCTGATGGTAATAGAATACGATTACGCATTTTTGAGAAGCTGATTTTTGATGAAAAAGGTAAGTTCAATGCGGGCTTGGGTATCTGCACAGATATCACCAAGCAGCATGATAGCCAGCAGGAGCTGATACAGAGTCAAAACAGGCTCAGGAATCTGATCGGAAATATTCCTGATGTTATTTTTCTTTATGATTACGAAGGGAATATTATTCATTCACATACGAAAGACGGCTTTCCGTTGACAGTTCCCAAAAAGGGCATTCCCGCAAAAAACATCAGGGACTTGGTGTCAGAGAACAACCGTACGCTTGTACTTGAGGCATTTGAGAAAGCCAGGGATACGGGAGAAATCCAGACCATTGAAATGCAGGAAGGGGACCCACGTTCCAGGCAATTTTACGAAGTGCGTTATTTTCCCTTGGATGAAAACCAGATCATGTCCATTTCCAAGGATGTAACCAGGCAAAGGATCTGGGAAAAGGGACTTGTGGAAGCAATGAATGCTGCGGATCAAGCCAGTAAGGCAAAATCTGAGTTTCTTGCGAACATGAGCCATGAGATCCGTACGCCAATGAACGGGTTATTGGGAGTGATTGATTTGCTGGAACAGACCACATTGGACAGGAACCAGCTTCAGTACCTGGACATTATCAAGAACTCCGGAAACTCTCTTCTTAGTATCATTAAGAACATTCTCGATTACTCCAAAATTGAGGCAGGTAAGATTGATATTAACCCTATGGTCTTTTCTCCGGCAGAAGAGATGGAGAAGCAGGTAAGGATTTTCTACGCACTGGCACAGAAAAAAAACATCACATTGACCCTGGAAAATGGCCCCGGTACAGAAAGCCTGATGGAGGGGGATATGGAAAAAATCAACCAGGTAATCCTGAACTTGGTGGGCAATGCCGTGAAATTTACGCCCATAGGAGGGATTGTGGCAGTAAAACTTGATTTGGAGGAGATCTCAGAGCAGCTGTTCTTTCTCAAGTGTTCAGTGACTGATAACGGCATAGGAATCCCAAAGGAACAGATACCCATGCTTACAGACCCATTTTATCAGGTGGACAGCTCGATAAGCCGGACTTATCAGGGTACGGGTCTTGGGCTGGCCATCGCCAAAAAGATTGTGGAGCTCTTGGGAGGGGAGATGAGTATTTCCAGCGTATTGGGAAAAGGTTCTGTATTCAGGTTTTCAGTCTTGGTGAATAAGGCAAAAAAAGTTGCCGTTTCAAAACCAAAAGGAAACACTCCCAAAAGAACCTCCTGGATAGGAATGGCTGAAGAGTTCCCCATGAAAATCCTTTTGGTAGAGGATAACTTTCTCAATATGCAGCTGATGGGGTTGATCCTTAAACAGCTAGGCTACGAGTTTGATGTGGCAAAGAATGGCTTGGAAGCCTTTGACCGGGTAATCGCCAATGATTTCGACCTGGTATTGATGGATGTGCAAATGCCGGTGCTGAATGGCCTGGAATCCTGCCGGAAAATCAGGATGGATGAGAATAAGAAAGATATATTCATTATAGGACTTTCTGCCAACGTCTTTGACGAAGATCAGCGCAAAGCGCTGGAAAGCGGCATGGATGATTACCTTACCAAGCCCATACGCCTGGCGGCCCTGGCTGAGAAACTCAAAGAATTCTCCCTGCGAAAATCACAGCGGATGGAAGAAAAAAACAACGGTTCTGAATAAAGCCGTTGTTTTTTTAGCATTACTATTAAAGCGGGGTTTTGATATCAAAAGCTTCCAGGTAGTCCGCTACTCTTCGTACAAACATTCCTCCAAGAGACCCATCCACCACGCGGTGGTCATAGGAGTGGGAAAGAAACATTTTATGGCGGATAGCAATGACATCACCGGTAGGAGTCTCTACTACTGCGGGTTTTTTTACGATAGCACCCACGGCCATTATCGCAACTTGGGGTTGTGGAATAATGGGTGTGCCCATGATATTGCCAAATGATCCTACGTTGGAGACGGTATAAGTGCCTCCAGAAAGCTCATCTGCTCCCAGCTTATTGTTTCTGGCCCGATTGGCCAGTTCATTTACTTTTTTCGAAATCCCTACGAGGTTCAACTGATCCGCATTCCGGATCACAGGCACAATTAGGTTTCCGCTGGGTAGGGCTACGGCCATACCTATATTGATCGCCTTCTTTTTGATAATACGGTCTCCATCCACTGATATATTGATCATCGGGAAGTCCCGTATAGCCCTGGCCACAGCTTCTATAAAAAATGGAGTATAGGTGATTCCTTCGCCGAATTTGGCTTTGTATGCATCTTTATTACGCTCCCTCCAGAGCACGATATTGGTCATATCCACCTCTACGAAAGAGGTGACATGAGCTGAGATCCGCTTCGATTCGACCATCCGCTGTGCGATCATCTTGCGCATGCGGTCCATCTCTATGATTTCATCAGAGGCGGATATACTCTCCTGTACTTTCGGTGTGGAAACAGCGGGCGGAGCAGATTCTTTGCTGCTGGTTTCCGGTGCTTTGGACCGAGACTGGATATAGCTAAGCATGTCCTGCTTTGTCACACGGCCATCCTTGCCGGTGCCGGGTACAGCAGCGAGTTCGCTTTTGGTGATTCCTTCCGCTTTAGCCATGCTCTGCACCAGTGGCGAGTAGAATCTTCCGTCTTCAGCCTGGGTATCCGCAGTGGGCTGATGGAATAAAACCTCCGTGTTTTCCGGTGCAGCAGCTATCAATTCTTCCTTTTTCCTATCCTCCCCAGCAGCTGTATCAGAGGAAGTATGTTTACTCTCTCCAGATGTTTCGATAATCGCTATAGGGGACCCGACAGCGACTACGTCTCCTTCTTTAGCCAATATCTTCTTCAGCACCCCCGCATGTATGGCTGGTACTTCAGTATCTACCTTGTCTGTAGCTACCTCCAGCACTGACTCATCCTGGTCTATAGTATCCCCTTCTTTCTTGAGCCAGGTAAGAACGGTGCCTTCTATGATACTTTCGCCCATTTTGGGCATCAGCATTTCTACACTTGCCATGGTTGTGAATTAATAATTAAATTGGGTTTATATTTAACTTTTAAAATTAAATTTTATCAACTACTAACCCAAACCTTTTTGTTAAAATTTTATTTGTTTTTCTCTGAAATACAAGTTCTCAACAGATTCAGGAGAGCCACCCCCGTAAGTTGAATATTAAGCATCCTATCCTGTGTAAGCTGTAATTTTTTGGTTTCTATAAACCCTTCCCCGGCACAGGCGATCCAGACAGTTCCCACTGGCTTTTCGTCCGTACCTCCATCCGGTCCCGCCACACCGCTGCTGGCTAGCCCAAAATCTGCCTGAAAAAGATTTCTGACTCCCTGGGCCATTTCACAGACGGTTTCCTCACTCACTGCTCCCACTGATTCCAGTGTCTCTTTTTTTACTCCAAGGACTTTCTCCTTGAACCTGTTATGATAAGGAACGACAGCACCCTGGAAATAAGTACTGCTTCCCGGTACTGAGGTGATCACGTGGGATACATACCCGCCGGAACAGCTCTCAGCCAAAGCTAGGGTTTTCTCCCCAGTCTTCAAAAGCTTGCCAATGGCCGTTTCCAACGTTTCTTCATCATATCCATAGACGTATTTTTCAATACGGGGAAGAATCAGTTCTATCTGGTTCTGGATTGCATCCTCCAGTTCCTCCCGGGATTCCCCAAACCCGGTAAGCCGCAGCTTTACGTGGCCAAGGGATGGGAGATAGGCTAGTTTGATAGTTACAGGTAAGGCCTCTTCCCAGTCCCGGATTAAATCTGCCAGCCAGCTTTCTCCTATTCCTACTGTTTTGATTACACGGTGAACAATTACAGGCAAAGGAAAAATTGAGGGTAGCTTTGGCAGCACAAAATCCCTCATCAGTTTTTTCATCTCATGGGGAACTCCCGGCATGGACATCCAGAAGGTCCCGTCCTGCTCAAACCACATTCCCGGAGCAGTGCCCACCTCGTTGGGAACGTAGGTACAGCATGCCGGCAAATGCCCTTGTAGGGTGTTGAGTGGCGTCATTTCCCTTCCTCTTTTTCTGAAGAAGTCCGTAACGGCTTGAACGGCTTCGGGAAATTCCACGATCGGACAGTTAAAGTATTCTGCCAATAGCGGTTTGGTGAGATCATCCTGAGTAGGGCCAAGACCACCGGTAATAAGAATGAGATCGGCCCTGGACTCAGCTGCCTCAAATGCTCGCAGGATGTCGGCACGGTTATCACCTACGGTAGTTTTTCTCACGACCAGCACACCCATCAGATCAAGTTCCTGACTGATCCAATGGCTGTTGGTGTCTACGATCTGCCCATAGAGTAATTCATCTCCTATGGCTATGATTTCTGCTTTGATTAGTTCCATCCTCGGTTTAGGGTCATCTGACTTTGGCTTTTCGGAGAATCCTTGAAAATAGCCCAGGGAAAAACCTTTTTAACAGTACTGCATAGGTTTCTTTGCCTCCTATCACTACTTCCTCTTTTTTGGTTTCCAGTGCTTTCACTATTTTTTCTGCGCAGGCCTCAGGGCTCATCCCTTTTTCCTGGGCCTCATCCATAGTATTCAGGGGAGTTCCATCAGCAGTTAATGCATTTAAAGAGACATTGGTTCGGATAAATCCAGGACATATCATGGTGACGTGGATGCCGTCTCCAAAATGCTCAGCCCTGAGTGTGTCAAAAAAACCGTGCAGTGCATGCTTCGAAGCCGAATAGCTGGATCTGAACGGGGATCCAAACTTGCCGACCAGTGAGGATACTACCGCGAAATGCCCTGATTTTTTTTGGATGAAATGAGGCAGCACGGCCTTTGTCAAGGCAATTGTTCCAAAATAGTTAACCTCCATTAACTTCCTGTCAACATCGGGGTGCGTTTCCCGGATCAGGGAACGCTGGCTGATTCCCCCATTGTGGACCATAATGTCGATGTGACCAAATGCCTGGATTGCTTCCGCTGTCTTTTGGGGGAACGATCCCTGATCCATTAAATCAAGTGGCAAAATATAGCATTCCGATTGATTTTGGCATTTTGATTTTACTGCTGTCAAAGCAGCTACATTCCTCGCTGATAGGATTACACGATATCCCTTATCCGAAAATCCGAGAGCAGTTGCCTCCCCGATTCCCGACGAAGCACCGGTTATCCAAATTACAGGTTTAGCCATTGCCCGTGGATTTGATCCTTTCATAATCCACATAAGAGAATGCATATTCATGGCGCTCATCGGCAGGATGAAATTCCCGTGAGGTTTCCTTCCATTCATTCATGTCAAAGTCCGGGAAAAGGGTGTCACCTTCCGGAGATGCCATAACCTCCGTAAGTATGAGCTTATCTGCCAGGGGTAAAGTTTGACTATATAGCTCGCCTCCACCGATTATAAAAAGCCTGTCAACTGACCGTTTCGCACAAAAATCAAGTGCCTCTTCCACACTCTTGAATACGTAGTGGCCTTGAGGAACAGGATAATCGGCCGTTCGGGTGACCACCAAATGCGTCCGGTTGGGTAGCGGTTTTCCAAGAGACTCAAAAGTCTTCCTTCCCATAAGGATATAATGACCGGAAGTGATTGACTTGAATCGTTTGAAATCGTCCGGAAGTCTCCAGACCAGGTCATTCTCTTTACCGATTACACGGTTTTTTGCCAGGGCGGCAATCAGGGATATTTCCATTCCTTCTAAGCTTATTTGCCTTGAAGATAACAGGCTTTATAGGTAGAAAAAACAAAATGCCCCAGGATTGATTCTATTTCAACGGGCATTTTTATTTGGTTCCCGCAGTTATACCCGGGTAATCTGTCATGGTGAATAACTGTGGGGAGTCGGTATTTATTTCTATGACGTTGATTTGCATGTTGCTTCCGTCCTTGCTTGAGTAGGTCATTTCCATAAAACTTCCCTTAGGGGCATTTTTGAAAAAATCGCTGTAGCGCTCCATGGTGTTGGCGGAGACTAGTGGGTTGCTATGGCCCATGAATGTAGCGTAGCCTTGGATGGGCTCTTCCGTGATCCAGTATATTCCTTCACCATCCTCATTTTTTACTTCATACGCTTCACAGGTGTAGCCTAGAATGGTTTTCGTATTTCCTGTCTTCCTAAGCGTATACTCGCCGTCCTCTAACTGCGTTAGGTGGTGGTCATCCGCCTCTTTCTGGATGTCAGAGTAATCGACCTTAAACGCCATGCTGCTTTTCTGCTTCCCATCGTCCAGAAGGATGACAGAAGCTTCATTTGAAATATCCATGATCATTACAGTGGCAACCTGGGGGTTGTTCGGGTCCAGAAATTGCATGCCGGTATAAGCTGTGATCCCGCTGAGAAGAGATTTGAAAAAGATCGGTTCCTGTGCTTTTCCCTTTTTGTCCTTGGAAACCATTTCCATGGTCAAAAAACCGGTAAAACTATATTGCGGCTCCGTGGGAGCGGGTTCCCCTAGTCCAAACATCAGCCTTTCCAATCCCTCCAGCTTGCTTTCCACCGCTTTTTCCACTCGCTCAGCGGTTTTCTTCTCCACGGCATTTGTGGCCCCTTGTTCGGCGGCTTTTTTGATTTTGTTGAGCAGCTGGGCTTCAGCAGAGAAACCTATCAATCCGGCTACCAGGAAAAGGGTGATTTTTGGGAATAAAGTCTTCATTGGAGGCATGTGTAAGATGATACCCTAAATTCCATAAAATCAGGGAGATCAAAAATTTTTTTTAAGGGAATTTCCAAGGAGGATTTGAGGGCGTGTATTTTTTTTGATCACTTGAAGCAAAAAACACCTTTCTGTATTTGTCTTACATGATACAACCACCCCAATGACATCAGAAATGACAAGGAGAGAAGCCAAAAATTGGTAAGGAATGTTCTCATAGCCTAACTCTGGATTACAACCAAACTTAACCCTTAGGTTTAGCCGGATTTCCCTGATTGTTACAGGTAATTCGGGTTGAATGAAGTAAACATAAAAGCACGCTCATCTGACGATCAGTCCATCGTAATTCAATCCATTCTTGACAAGCTCATTAATTGACCGATTCCTTTAGATTCTGCTAGGACTGAAATTTATACCCTCTTAGTAAATCAGCGATTTTAAGCCTTTTCTTCCCTTCAAGTTGCAACTCCTTTACCTGGAGCACTCCCTCTCCGGTCTGGAATTTCAGGTAGGTCTTACCGTCTGTTTCAAATTCACTAGGGGATTTGCCTTGCAGTCGTCCCGGTTCCACTTCCGTTTGGTAGATTTTACAGATTTTCCCATCGATTATACTCCAGGCCGCAGGATAGGGAGAGAGCCCTCTCACCAGGTTATGGATAGATCGGGCAGGTTCTTCCCAATTAATGCTACAGGTTTCTTTATATAATTTGGGAGCATGGTGGATGGCCTTGCTCTCATCCTGCACAATTGGTGTGATGCTTTCAGCAGAGATGGCTTCCACCGTTTTCAGGACAAGGGATGCACCTAATTGCATGAGTTTTTCATACAATGATCCCAGGTCATCCTCCTCATGGATAGGCACCCTTTCCTGAAAGAGTATGCTTCCGGTATCTATCTCATGCTTGAGAAAAAACGTGGTGACTCCCGTTTCCTTTTCACCGTTGATGATCGCCCAATTGATCGGTGCAGCACCCCGATAGTCAGGCAATAGTGAAGCATGAAGGTTGAATGTGCCTAAGGGAGGCATGTTCCATACTGCTTCTGGGAGCATTCTGAAGGCGACTACAATCTGGAGGTCAGCCTCCATGCTCTTCAACTCCTCTAGAAATTCCGGTGATTTGAGGTTAGTGGGTTGCAGGACACGCAACCCAAAGGTTTCTGCTGCTGCTTTCACCGGGGAAGCGACAGTCTTTTGACCTCTGCCTTTGGGCTTGTCCGGGGCAGTAATTACCGCTGTTATATTCCATCCGTTTTCCACCAAGCGTTTGAGGGGCTCCACCGCAAATTCCGGAGTCCCCATATAGATTATACTTAACTTCTTATTCATTCGGTTTAGTCTTTGGCCTGCTCAAAAGCGCATTTCTTCGCTTCTTTTATATCAATAGATGAGGTATTTGGTTCGCAAAAGTTTGTATTTTTCGAGGTCTGACGCCCACGAAGCTTTGATTTCTGCTTCATTTTTGCCGGCGATGATCATTTTTTTAAGTTGATCTGTCCCGGCTAGTGTATTGAAGAAGTTATTGAAAAATGCCTGCCCTTTTCCTGATTTAGTATAGGCTTCCACGAGATAACTTAGGGAAAATTGGTGGGTCATAGGTTCATTTCTCAGGTCTCTTCCGTAGCATAGCTTACCTTGGTGCGGTGGGTTTTTAGACATCCCATCTATGCTTACCGGTGTGAACGTAAAGCTTCCAAACCTGGGGTCCGGATAACCATACATCTGAAATGGATCCATTGTTCCTCTCCCCAGAGATACGACCGTTCCTTCAAAGAAGCATGTGCTGGGATAAAGACGTACGGAAAGATCGTTTGGCAAATTGGGGGAGGGCTTCACGGGGAGTTTGTAGAACGTATTATGGTTCCAGTTGCCGATTGGGATTACAGTCAGGTTTGCCTGCAATCCACCTTTAAGCCACTTTTCCCCATTGATCATCTGTGCGAGTTCGCCCACCGTCAATCCGTGGACTACCGGTATAGGATGCATTCCTACAAAACTTTCAAATCCGGGTTTCAGGACCGGACCATCCACATAATCCCCATTTGGATTGGGACGGTCGAAGATAAGAACCTGCTTGCCGTTTTCTGCAGCAGCTTCCATTACATAGTGCATGGTGCTGATATAGGTGTAAAACCGCACACCTACATCCTGAAGATCAAAGATGATCACATCCAGGTCAGTCACCTGGCCAGCAGATGGTTTTTTATTGTTTCCGTAAAGTGAAATGATAGGGAGTCCGGTTTTCGAATCCACCGTATTGTCCACTTTTTCCCCTGCATCGGCCGTACCACGAAATCCATGCTCAGGCACAAAAACTTTTTTCAGATCCACGCCTTCTTCCAGTAAATAATCTACTACATGTTTGTTTCGATTTTGCGTGAGGATACTTGTTTGGTTGGCCACTATGCCCACTTTCTTATCCTTTAGCAAATCGAGGTAGAGATGGGGTCTTTCTGCTCCGGGAAGAACAGGGGATTGAAAGGCATTCCCATCGGAAGGGGCCAATATAAAAAAAAGACTTAGGCTGAAAATGTGAATAAAGAATGAAAGATTCGTTTGCTTCATGCTATTTTGCGGTCTATTCTAACAAATTAAAGCAGTCCCTTGAACCTTTCCTATTTCATAGCCAAAAGAATCAGCTTTAAAAGAGCTGGGGGATTTTCGGCAACAATCCATAAAATTGCAGTGGGAAGCCTGGCTTTGGGATTGGCAGTTTCACTGCTTGCATTTATGGTGTTGGGAGGTTTCCAGAAGACTGTTTCAGAGAAAGTCTATGGTTTCACTGGACATTATCAGGTTCAGCAGTTTACCATGAGCAATGCATTCGAGGAGGCACCATTCTCTGTCAATGCAGACTTTGCTCAAAATTACAGCCAACTTCCGTTCATTACCAAAATCCAGTCTTTTGCCCATAAGGCAGCCCTGATCCAGGGAGAGAATGAAGTAGAAGGAGTATTGATGAAAGGAATAGCTGCGGACTTTGACACGGCTGCTTTCCAAAAGTATATCATCGATGGTCGGATGATCCGGGTTCCGGCCGAGGGCACCAGCAATGAGGTATTGGTAAGTGCATTGGTAGCCGATAAACTTCTATTGAAAGTAGGGGACAGGATTACGCTTTACTTTGTACAGGATCCACCCCGGTTCCGGAGAGTGGAAATTGTGGGCATCTTCCAGACTTACCTGGAAAATTTTGATGAAAAAATTGTAATCGGTGAGCTCCAGACTATCCGCAATCTCAATGGTTGGTCAGAGGATAAAATCGGAGGGTACGAGGTGTTTGTAGACAACTATAAGAATACAAGAGCCTATGCCGGTGATATAGAGGAGATTATTGATTACGACCTCAAACTGATAGATAGTAAAGATAAATTCCTTGAGATTTTTGACTGGCTTAGTCTGCTGGATACAAATGTCTATGTATTTATAGGGCTCATAGGTTTTGTGGCTATTTTCAATATGGGAGCCATACTTTTTATTCTGATCATGGAACGGACACAGATGATCGGGCTCCTGAAAGCTTTGGGAGCAGGTAACAGGCAGATCAGGAGGGTGTTTTTTTGGAACGGTATCCATATCCTGCTGAGGGGATTGGTCATAGGCAATTCCATCGGACTGGGTATAGGTTTTCTGCAGGATCAATTTAAGCTTGTGCCATTGGATCCGGTAAGTTATTACATGGGGTATGTTCCGATTGATTGGAATTGGCCGGTGTTTTTACTGATCAATGGGGGAGTCACTGTTTTGACTGCTGCTGTACTTTGGATTCCGGTAATGGTAATTTCCCGGGTTGATCCGATAAAGTCAATCCGCTTCGATTAAGCCGGTGAGGTGAAAATATACTTTTGATCTTCATCGCCAGGACCCCCAATACCGCCTCTTTGAATATCCCTTTGCTCATTTTCGAAGATCCCTTGGTACGGTCTGTAAATATTATGGGTACTTCTACTATCCTAAATCCCAGTTTCCATGAGGTGAATTTCATTTCGATCTGGAAGGCATAGCCGATGAATTTTATTTTATCCAACCGGATTCCTTCCAGGACAGAGCGGTGGTAGCATTTGAATCCAGCCGTGGCATCCTTTACCGGTAAGCCGGTGATAAACTTCACGTATACACTGGCGAAATAAGACATAAGTACCCTGCCTATAGGCCAGTTGACCACATTTACTCCAGTGATATACCGTGATCCGATAGCGAGATCATATGGGCCGTCCACGCAGGACTGATACAGCCTGACCAGATCTTTGGGGTCATGGGAGAAGTCTGCATCCATCTCAAAAATATAATCATACGATCGCTCCAGAGCCCATTTGAATCCTGCGATATAAGCTGTGCCCAACCCCAGTTTTCCCGATCTGCAGATCAGGTGTAATCTCCCCAGATAGCTACTTTGGTTGGTTATGACCACGTCGGCAGTGCCATCCGGGCTCCCGTCATCTATGATAAGGAGTTCGAAGCTATCCGCCAGATTCATTATCGCATGGATCATCTCCTGGATGTTTTCCAACTCATTGAATGTGGGGATAATAACTAGCTTACGATGATCCATAGGTTTGGGCAAAGGTCAAAAGTAAGGTTTCAAGCTGATTTTTGAAGAATGGTCTGCGTAAATTTTGGTTAAAGACTAGATTTGCAAAAAAAATGGACATGCCTCACCATCTCGCAATTGTCAGTTATTTCTCAACGGGTGCCTATGATTCCAATACAGTTGATGAGGATAAAATCCTATCAACGAGTTTATCCGAACAGCAGATCTCCCATGAGATAGTGAGTTGGTCTGATCCAAACGTGCAGTGGGAGAAATTTTCCCTGCTGCTGATCAAGTCCACCTGGGACTATTTTGATCACTATAGTGATTTTCTGGCATGGATAGCTACAATAAAGGCTCTCGGAATCCCAACACTCAATGACCTGGATACCATCATATGGAATTCGTCCAAGCGATACCTTCGGGAAATTGAAGAAAAGGGCTTTCCGGTGATCAAAGGAGCAGTGCTGGAAGTAGGAAAGCAGATTGATTCTTCTCTTATCGAGCAATATATGGGTACTGGCACCTGCGTAGTAAAACCCCTGGTGAGCGGCGGTGCCAAAAACACCTTTAAAATTAACGCATCAGAATGGGAATCCTTTGCAGGGCAGATTCAGGCTCTGGTAGATAAAGAAGATTTCTTGATCCAGCCTTATGTGAAAGAAATCACGGAAATAGGAGAGTACTCCCTGATATTCTTCAATGGAGAGTTCTCCCATGCAGTATTGAAAAGCCCGGCAAGTGATGATTTTCGGGTCCAACATTATTTTGGAGGAACTATCAAAACAATTGATCCGGACAGTGAAATGCTTCTTTCTGCAGCGAAACTTGTAGCGGAGTTTGCCCCGGAAAGTCTTTACGCAAGGGTAGATGGTGTCAAAATAGACGGGGTTTTCCACTTGATGGAACTCGAACTGATAGAACCTTATTTATTTCTGGCTTTGTCGGACAAGGGATTGGAGTGCTATAAAAAAGCCCTGAGCCAAAGGTTAAGTCAAATGCATACCTCTCTTTGATTTTTGGCGTATTCATTACCTTTCGCTGCCGCAGACTGGATAAGTTCACAGCCAGATGGGTCACCCATCGCAGCCATGCAAAAGCCTTTATAGGCCTGGGCATCCAGATGCTCGGGGTTGGCTTTTAAGACAGCTTCAAAATCCTCCAATGCCCAATGTAAATACCCGATTTTCATGTAGGCAAAGCCCCGGTTATACCTGCCTACCAGATTGTCAGGCTCTAGTTTTAGGTATTGGTTGAAAGAGGCCGCGCATCCATTCGGATCCCCGCTATATGCTCTGGCCATACCTTGGTAGAAGTAGACCTTGGGAAACTTGGGATTTAACTCTTTGGCGATGCTAAAGAAATTGTCTGCTGACTCATACTTCTTGACCATTAGCTGCGCTCTGCCCAGTAGAAATAGAATCTCGAAATCTTCCGAATCCAGCATAGCAGCTTTCAGTAGATAAGACTCAGCATTTGCATAGTCCTTCTTTTCGAAAAGAATTTTACCTAGCCCTGCATAGGCTTGTGCGTAATCAGGATTCAGTTTGATTATCCTCTCATAATCACGTATGGCCAATTTTAAATCACCGAGTTCTTCATAGCTCCTGGCACGTAGGTGCAGGGATCTGATATCTGTCACATTGAAAAACAGTTGCTTGTTTAGTTCAGAGATGGCTTCTTCAAACTTCTGTTCCTTGAAGAGTTGCTCGATCGGATCCAGATTGGCTGAGCATGAAATGCTTACAACTAATATTAATAATAATATAGTTATTTTATGTACATATCGTTTCATAACTAAATAAACAAAAAATTAAACTAGCTGAAAAGCATTTCTGTGGAAAAATTTAAAAATTCCAGAGAATCTGACTCGGAAGGGAACAGATCAGGATATCCGGCCCAAAAAAGAAAGTGCTGCATGGTCTTTAGCGACCCTATCCAGCATGGAAATCCGGTCAGAGCGAGCTTTATTCTCCAGGCGAATTTTTCTCATTTCCCATGGGGATACCTGCCCCCTGACGGCAGTCAGCCAAGGGAGGGTGTCCGATGATCAGATCTTCAGCGTGGTGGACAGCTCGCCCGGATCAGAAGCACCCCCTAATCCCCAAGGAAGTGATGGTGCTTTGTTTTTTTAGGATGTTGACAATGTTTATCAGGGTGAAAAGGTTCCCCTCTAACTAAAAAAAAGCCATCCGGTAAATCCGGAGGGGCTATAAGTATCGTAACTGGTAGAAAATCATCAATGTTATGGTAAAAAAGATTTTTATAGGCGCAATGGTCATAGTCTTACTGTTGGTAGCCACTTTGGCAATCCATATCTACATGGTAACGGGGGCTAAAGCCAATACGGGTCCTAATTGGACAATGAGTAAAATAGAAATTCCTCAAAATCTGGATAAAGAACAAGGGGATGCATTGAAAACCGAATTGATGGCCATGGAAGGGGTACGGAGTGTCAGGACAAATCTTCCTATGGGACATATTATCTGTCTGTATGACCGGAAGCTGTATTCTGGCCAGGAGCTCGTAGATGTCATAGAAGAGAAATGGTCTTTTCAGGCTTCGCTTTACCAGCCTTCTGCAGAGGAGCTTGCTTCAAGTTGTCCAGCCATCGCCAAAGACTCTTTTACCTATCAGGTAGGCTCATTCTTTCAGACACTTTTCACTAATTAATCAAACTTCATACAATCATGAAAAACACAAAGCGCTATTATCTATCCTTTATACTGGGTTTGGGAGTACTCTTGAGCTCGTGTAAAGATGATGATCCGATGCCAGATCCGGTAGACGATTCTTTTTACGCCACCAAACTAGGGGGAGAAACGAGGGTCGCAGATCCGGACAATTCCGGCCAGATGATCGAGCAGGGATTTCTAAACCTCAGGACAGTAGTAACGAATACGGTACTGGAAATCGCCACCAATGAAGGTGGAGCTTATGATGATCTCCAGCCGTACTTTTCAGTCCTTCTGAATGAGGTAGCCAGAAATGAGACCTCGGGATTCACTGCCCTGGTGGATGAGTTTACCACGTTTCTGGCTGAGGCTACAGGTGCCAGAAATTTTGAATATACCGGATTGAATATGGCTGATGCCCATAATTCTGCCAATCCAAGAATGAATGGACTCGTTAGTGATGATGATTATGACCTGTTTATTCAGGCTGTGGTGGCAGGTGCAGCGGAAGCGGGTATTACCAGCCCGGACATTGTAGGTCCAGTAGGGGACTTGCTGGAATCGGTAAGGGCTCCCATCGTACAGCGTGAGAATAACGAAATGCTTAATCTGTATACACGGCTGGGGGGCTCAGGGCTAATCCCTGATCCTATGGATGAAGACCAACTGATCGAGGCGGGTTATGTACCCTTACGTGCTGTGGTCACCAGTACCGTACTGATCATCGCCACCAATGAAGGAGGAAAATACAATGATTTACTTCCTTACTTTAGTGTGCTGCTCGGCGAAGTCGGAGCAGGCAATACGAGCGGATTTACAGCTTTGGTGACGAGCTTTTCTGATTTTCTTGCTGCCAATATCGGTTCACATACCATCTCATACGATGGGTTGAATATGAGAGATGCCCATAATCCTGCTACCAATCCCCGTATGACAGGCTTGATTTCGGATGCAGACTACGATCTTTTCATTCAGGCGGTAGTGGAAGGAGCCAAGGAAAACAATGTGCCCGATTCTATTATCGCTGAGTTTGGGGCGATTTTGACCAGTCAAGGACTGAGAAGTGCTATAGTACAAGGCTGAAAACAAGAGAACGATTGACTACCTATCACAACCTGGTTCCGGGAGTTGCTCCCGGAACTTCTTTTTTACAGCATGCCTTTCGTACTTGGCAACTGGTTTATGGTTCTGATATCCCGCATCACGGCCATTTTGATAGCCCGGGCTAGGGCCTTATAAATGGATTCAATCTTATGATGTTCGTTATCCCCTTCTGCTTTTATATTCAGGTTACATTTAGCCGTATCCGAAAAGGACTTGAAGAAATGGTGAAACATTTCCGTGGGCATATCACCAACTTTTTCCCTTTTGAAATCCGCTTCCCAGACCATCCAAGGTCTTCCTCCGAAATCTATGGCCACCTGGGCCAATACATCATCCATAGGAAGTAAAAAACCATACCTGTAAATTCCCTTTTTATCTCCAAGGGCTTTGAGATATGCCTCGCCCAGAGCCAATGCCGTGTCTTCTATGGTGTGATGCTCATCGATATGTAGGTCTCCTTTTACCTTGATCTCAAGATCGGTACTGCCATGCTTTCCAAGTTGCTCCAGCATATGGTCAAAGAAATGAAGTCCTGTAGAGATGTTACACCGCCCGGTCCCATCAAGATTCAGTTTGATGTAAATCTCTGTTTCAGATGTTTTACGGTTTACTTCAGCTTCTCTTGGAGGAAGTTGCAGGAACTTTACTATTTCATCCCAGTCCGTGGTACTCAGTGCCGCATCCGGCTGACCCTCTCCTATAAAAATAGCGCGGGACCCTAAATTCGCCGCAAGCTGTATATCCGTAACCCGGTCTCCAATGACAAATGAATTGGGCAGGTCATACTCTTCGGAGAAATATTTCGCGAGAAGTGCAGTGCCTGGTTTTCTGGTTGGGGCATTTTCATGCTCAAAGGTGGTATCCACGTGTATGGCCCTGAAAAAGACATTTTCCTGTTCCAGTGTCTTGAGCATCTTGTATTGCGCAGGCCAGAAGTCTTTCTCGGGAAAAGAAGGTGTGCCCATTCCATCTTGGTTGGTTACCATCACCAGTTCGTAATCAGTCTCCTCGGCTATTTTGCGGAGACTTGATATTGCTTTGGGGAGAAACTCCAGTTTTTCCAGGCTGTCTACCTGAAAGTCCGTGGGCGGTTCTTTGATGATCGTGCCGTCTCGGTCTATAAATAGTACTTTCTTTTTCATCTGTTTATAATTATTTTTCAATTGTCATATGCCCGCCTGTCGTCGGACAGGGAATCTCGCATACCGGATGATCATCCCACTGTGCGTCGCTCTGCGTCATGCTCGATTTCATCTGTTTATAATTTGTTTTTTCAGCGGTCAGATGGAATGCCTCCGGATAATCATTCCCCTGTGTGTCGTCCGCCCGTCATGGGTATTTCATGTGTTTGTAATTTGATTCTCAGCGGTCACCACCTGTCCCGAATTCGATCGGGAGAATCTTCGCATGTATTATAGTCATCCCAGTGTGTGAGGATTTTCCTCATGCTCGATTTCATCTGTTTATAATTGGTTTCTTATAGGTCATAACCTGTCCTGTAGAGTAGCTTCTGCTGTACTATTCCATCGCTCTATAGGCGGTTTTGAAACCATCCAAAATCTTCTTCAATGAGTTGATCAGGGCTGTGTTTTCCTCCCGTGTGCCTACAGTGATCCGGAGACAGTCCTCGCATAAGGTCACCTTGGACCTGTTTCTCACAATAATCTTTTCCTCGATCAGATCATCGTACACATGGTTGGCATTGGGCACCTGCACCAGCAGAAAATTGGCTTGGGTGGCATGGATCTTCTGGACGGCATCCAAACTTTCCAATTGGGCTTTTAGGAACTCCCGCTCCTCAAGGATTTCCCGGATCATTGTCTCTACTTTGGACTGGTTGTGCAATGCTTCCAGCACAGTATCCTGTGTCAGTCCTGAGATGTTGTAGGGAGGTTTTATCCGGTTGAGAATTTTGATGATGTCCTTGGAGGCGAAGCCCATCCCCAACCTTAGGGAGGCGAGTCCCCATGCCTTGGAAAAAGTCTGGATCACCATCAGGTTAGGAAACTCATCAAGATGGGAGGTGAAGCTGGGTTCGTCATTGAAATCTATGTAAGCTTCATCTACTACGACCAGTCCCTGAAAGTTTTGGAGAACATGGATGATGTCTTCCCTGACCATTTTGTTTCCACTGGGATTATTGGGCGAGCAGATAAAGATGATCTTAGTATCCGCATCTACGGAATCCAGGATTTTTTCTGTCTGGAGCTGGAAGTCCGGTGTCAGGGATACTTTCCGCACCGCTACATCATTGATGGATGCACTTACTTCGTACATGCCATAGGTAGGGGGGAGGAGGATCACATTATCTTTGCCTGGATTGCAAAATGCCCTGAATAACAGATCGATGGCTTCATCTGATCCATTTCCCAAGAATAGCTGTGAGGGCTTCACCTGCTTGATACTGGCGATTTTATTCTTGAGATTCAATTGGTATGGGTCTGGATACCTGTTGAAATCCCGGTCCGTTACCGATCCGTAGGGATTTTCGTTTGCATCCAGAAATATGCCATCCTTACCCGTGTATTCATCACGGGCAGAGGTATAGGGCTGTAGGTTGACAATATGCGGTCTTAGTAAAGAATATAGGTCAAAACTCATTTTTTGCTGTTTTTAAGATAATTCAACCGGATGGATACGGCATTTTTATGTGCTTCCAGCAATTCATTTGCTGCCATTATCTCCACGGTCGGGCCCAAGTTCTGGAGGCCTTCGGGGGAGATCTTCTGATAGGTTATCTTCTTGAGAAAACTATCCAGTGATACACCACTGTAGCTGCGTGCATAACCATAGGTCGGTAGGGTATGGTTCGTTCCAGAGGCATAGTCCCCGGCAGACTCGGGTGTGAAATTTCCGATGAATACAGATCCGGCATTATAGATGGCATCCACTACCTCTTCCTCATTCTCCACACTGATGATCAGGTGCTCGGGAGCATACTCGTTGATCAGTGCCAGTGCCTGCTTTCTGTTCTCCATTACTACAGCCTGCGAGTTTTCAAGTGCCTTTAGGGCAATGTCTTTTCTGGGGAGCAATTCGACCTGCTCCTTGATCTCTTTGAGCACTTTATAGGCGAACTTCTCGGAATTGGTCACCAGCACCACCTGACTGTCTACGCCATGCTCGGCCTGTGAAAGTAAATCTGAGGCTACAAAAGCAGGGACCGCTGTTTCGTCTGCATACACCAATACTTCGGAGGGACCCGCAGGCATATCTATGGCTACACCATACTTGGTAGAAAACTGTTTGGCAGCCGTGACGTACTGGTTTCCCGGGCCAAAAATCTTGTCGACTTTCGGTACGCTGGAAGTACCGAAAGTGAGGGCCCCTATTGCCTGGGCCCCACCTGCTTTCACTACCCTGGTGATGCCGATCAGCTGGGCAGTATAGAGGATCGCTGGATGTACTTTGCCTTCCCTATTGGGTGGAGTACACAGGATTACCTCACGGCATCCAGCCAGCTTTGCAGGTATTCCGAGCATGAGCACGGTACTGAACAGCGGTGCCGTGCCGCCGGGAATATAAAGACCTACCCGCTGGATAGGGACACTTTTCCTTCTGCAGACCACACCGGGCATAACTTCCTCACTGAGATCAGGGGTAGCTTGGGCCCGGTGAAACCGTTCTATATTGGCCTTAGCGATACCGATAGCATCTTTCAAATCCTGAGGAACCTTGTTGGCGGCATTCTTGAATTCTTTATCAGTTACCAGCAGGGAGTCCAGCTGTACATGATCATATTCCAATGCAAGTTTGAAAAGCGCTTTATCCCCGTTCCGACGGACTTTACGGAGGATAGGTTTGACGATTTTGTTGATTTCTTTAGTCTTGAAAACCGGACGGGCCAGTTCTTTCTTCCAGGTATCCTTCCCGGGATTGATCAGGATTTTCATAGGAAATAGGTTCTAGGTAAAATATACAGCTTAAGAGGTCAAATAATCATTTTTTCGATAGGAACGACCAGAATGCCTTCAGCACCGGCAGCTCTCAGCTCTTCGATGTTTTCCCAAAACTGATCTTCATTCAGGACCGAATGTACCGAAGACCACCCCTGCTGGGCAAGCGGAAGTATGGTAGGGCTCCGCATGCCAGGGATCAGGCTGATTATTCTGTCCAGCGATTCATTTGGAGCATTCAGCAACACATATTTGCTACTTTTGCCTTTTTGTACCGCATTGATTCGGAAGAGGAGCTTCTCCACAATCTCCCTTTTCCAGTCGGCCAGTCCATTATGTGCAATCAGTACAGCCTCGGATTTGAATATTTCCTCCACCTCTTTCAGCCCGTTCATCAGTAAGGTAGACCCGGAACTTACGATATCGCAAATCCCCTCAGCCAGTCCTATGCCCGGTGCTATTTCCACCGAACCGCTGATTTCGTGGATTGCAGCATCAATGTTTTTGGATTTCAGATAATCCCCGAGGATTTTCGGATAGGAGGTGGCGATATTTTTTCCCTGAAAATAAGAGACCCCCGTGTATTCCTGTCCTTTGGGAACAGCAAGAGAAAGCCGGCATTTGGAAAACCCCAGCTTCTTCAGGGTAATGACATTCTTGTCTTTTTCCACCAGTTCGTTTTCCCCCACGATACCCAGGTCAGCCACGCCGTCAGCCACGTAGCCGGGTATGTCATCATCTCTTAGAAATAGGAATTCTATCGGGAAATTGGTGGACGTGGACTTAAGTTTGCCCGTACCATTATAAAATTTGATGCCACATTCTTTGATAAGGCTGAGTGAGTCATCGGATAGTCTGCCGCTTTTTTGCACGGCAATACGGATTATCTGTTGCATGAGGTCAAGTTACAGTAGGATGTAAAAGGCTTTTAATAAATTTTGGTGAAAGGCCGAATCCCTGTCATCAGCATCACCGGGTGGGTGTATAAAAGTATTCCTCAGGAGGAATGATGGAAATGGTGCAGCATATAGGTATGCTGGGCTGTTGCTAAAAATCCAATATTTCTATTGCTGTTTTCCATTTACGAAAGCAAATATAGGGAGGCCTGGATAACTTGCAAATCCATCTGTGGGTTTTTTTGGATACTTATTGTTTCATCTGTTTATAATTTGTTTTTAGCTACCACTACCTGTCCCGATAAATCGGGGTAGCCTGTCCCGAACTCGATTCGGGAGAATCTTCGCATGGTTTATAATCATGCCTCTGTGTGTCGCTTTGGGTCATGCTTGATTTCATATCAGCAGTTTCTAACGCAATCCATTCGGCTAAGTGCTGCCCAAAAGTCCTCCTTGTGCTCCTGCGGTGGGTCAACTGGTATACGAAATACCACTGCGCTGTGTAGCAATCCATTTGGAACGGGTACAACTGGGGTCGTGGAGTGGCTCACGTTTGTAAGGCTCACACTTTTTTTGTAGAGGCAATGATTCCTTCTCCATGGCCTCTCTGTGCGAAATACTCATAGTCAAGGATGACTTGGTCGACAAACTCCAGCGGTTTGTTAGTATACGTGATCTGAAGCAGCTTACCCGTTTTTTCGGCCAACATCCTGATCAGGATAAAGTCATGGGATTTCAGTGCTTCCATTCTTATCTTTTTGATTTGGATGAGCTGCGCGTCTGTCAGGTTGACCACCTGGGGGTATTTGGGCTCATGGTTCTCCGCTACGGCAAGCAAAAGATCCTCTCTTCTTACGGTACTTTCATTCAGGGAAACCACCGTCGTTCCGGCAGCTATATCCCCCAGCCTCTGGCCTTTGCCTCCCAGGAGAATGCTCAAAATCGCAATGCCTCCTGAACAGATCGTAATATCCACCGGGCGAAGTAACCATCGAATCAGATAACTGCTGATTGAAGCCTTGGATCCGTCGAGCTGGACTACCCGGATATTGACTAGATACTTTCCGATAGACTGGCCGTTCATGAATAGTTCAAAAAGCAGATGGTAAACTAAGAAAGGTAAGATCAGCACGGTAATCAGCGCAATCGAATTCCCCTCCATTTCGACTATCCCATAGGCTGTAAATGAAACCATGATGAAATAGACCACCAAAATAAAACTATCGATGACTTGAGCCAGTATCCTGTTTCCCAAACTTGCGGGACGCTGTCTGATCTGGATATTATGGGCGGTTTCAAAATAAATTCCTTGCATGGGTATCAGGGGAGTAGAACCCCTAAAATATATTTTTCAGGAAAACTACCCACCACATTCCATAAAATAAAATAATTCAATAGTTTTAGGAGAGCCTATTTAAACTAATGAGGGAGTCACTTTTTATCAAAATAAACCAACCCAAGTGGAGCAGCTTTGAGCTGCATCTGTCCAGAAAAAAAGTGCTTCAGCCCTCTGATTTGGCAGAGCTGTACCTGGAAGTTTCGGATGATCTCAACTATGCACGGACGTTTTTTCCGGAAGGAAAAACCGTGGACTACCTTAACCAACTGGCTTCCCGGTATCACCGTGAAGTGTACCGGGATAATAAAGGCGGTGTAAAAAGTATGGTTGATTTTTATGTAAAGGACTTCCCATTGATGTTTTATGGTTACCTACCCCAGCTTGGGATTGCATTCGTGGTATTCACGCTTTTTGTGCTGATGGGAGCCTATTCCACAGAGACGGACTTATCCTTTGTCCGCTCTATCCTTGGAGACGCGTATGTCAACCAAACCTTGACCAATATCAAGTCCGGAGACCCAATGGCCGTGTACAAGGAAATGAACCAGGTGGATATGTTTCTGGGGATTACTGTAAACAATATCCGGGTAGCCATTACCGCCTTTGTAGCAGGTATATTCCTCGGTGCCGGTACGCTGCTGGTATTGATGTATAACGGGGTGATGCTGGGTTCTTTCCAATACTTCTTCCATGCACAGGGGCTCCTATGGGAATCCGCCCGCACGATCTGGATCCATGGTACGATAGAAATCTCCGTCATCGTGATTGCCGGATGTGCGGGACTGGTTCTGGGCAATGGGATTCTTTTTCCGGGAACGTTCAGCAGGTTACATTCCTTCCGCAGGGGGATGAGAGATGGACTGAAAATTCTCGTCAGTACGATCCCTTTCTTTGTGATTGCAGGCTTTTTGGAATCATTCGTCACCCGGCTTACCCACATGCCTGATGTCCTGAGTGTGCTCATCATCGCGGGTTCTTTAGGCCTTATTTTAGGTTATTATGTTTATCTACCAGTCCAATTGTATAAAAAGTCAAAAGTATGCAACAGCCTTACCTCGAATTGAGAACACGGAGGGAATTAGGAACTATCCTTTCCGATGCTTTCACACTGATCAGGATCAATAGAGTGCCGCTTTTCAAGGTACTACTGAAGACGACAGGGGTTTTCTTTCTGCTTTCCACGCTGCTGTCCGGACTGTATCAATATGCGAATTACTCATACTGGATCACTACTGCCCCCTTTTCTTTTGTGGCGGTGTTTTTCCTGATGATGCTGGGTGCTGTGCTGTTTTTTGTTTCCTCTGCTGCTGCGGTTTTTGCCTTTATGCAAAACTATATCACTACCAGGGGAAGCGTGCAGGAGGAAACCATCATGCGGACTTCCTGGGCGAATATGGGCCAGCTCTTCTTGATAATCTTGATTTGTTATCCGGTACTGCTCATAGGGTTTTTGCTGTTCTTCATTCCCGGAGTTTACCTCTTGATTCCGATTGCCCTGGTTTTTCCGGTATTCTGCTTTCAGGGATTGGGAAAAATTGACAGTATCAAAGCTGCATTCAGATTGATATCAGGCTATTGGTGGGTGACCTTTGGGACTATTTTGGTTATTTCCATTATCATCGGCATCATTTCTTTTGTATTTCAGATCCCGGGGATGATTTATTTGGGGGGAAGAACCTTTTTTGCCATCAGCGGGGGTAATGATTTTTCAGGTGATTTTATCTATTTACTTCTGGCTACATTGGGTTCTGCTGCCAGCAACCTGATTTCGATTATTATGACGGTCTGTCTGGGTTTGATTTATTTCGACTTGGATGAAGAAAAAAACAGGACAGGACTGAAGGCTAAACTGGAAGACCTTGGCTAAGACGGGACTGCTGACACTGCTTTTTTTTATAGTTCAATGGCCATTATTGGCTATTCAGGCTAGTAGTGGGCCCGATGGTAATAGTCCTTTCGGATTGGATTCAGCGGGGTTTATTTATTACAAAGCATGGGCGTTCGAAACCGGCTATCAGGACACCTACCTGTCACAAAAAGCCTATTCTTACGAAGAAATCCAGCAGGGAAATAATTGGTTGCAACGGGCGAACCGATGGGTTCAGGAACTGTGGAGCAGGATTGTGGAGAGGGTGCTGGGTGGGTCGGTTCTTTCAGGGGTTTGGAGCGTCATTTTCCAGTTGGCACCTTTTATTCTGGTTTTCATGCTGATGGGGTTGCTGGTTTGGCTTTCGATGAAATTCAGTTCGGGTAGTGGCCATGACCGTAAAATAGGGTTTCCTTTGCCCGATACTGAGGAAGCCTTGCTCCAAAGCGACAAGCTACAGGCACTCGTGGAAGAAGCAATGGGAAACCAGGACTTCCGGCTTGCCTTACGCTACCGCTACCTCTTGGTGCTGCAGCACCTCATACACCGCAGATTAATTATATGGAAGTCTTTCAAAACCAATTTAGACTACCAGAGAGAGCTGCAGAAGACGCCTCATTCAGAGCCTTTCTCAGAAATCACACGAGTCTACAATTTCGTCTGGTATGGGCATTTTGCCTTGGATGCCCAGGCTTATGCGGCGTTGGACAGTACTTTTGATTACCTGGAGCAACTACCATGAGCATTAGCCAAAAGATTCTGCTGATCATACTCTCGTCACTTATTCTGGGAGTTCTACTGCTGATCTATTCCAGCCCGCCTGCCGTGGATTGGTCACCGAGCTATGAACAAAATGACACCCGTCCCCTTGGGTCCAAAGTATTTTATGACCTGGTCAGGAAGGAAGCAGGGGAGTGGAAAAATGTCTACTCACCGCCTTTTGAGCTGATTGAAGACATTCCGCAATCGGCTACCTACGTGTTTATCAACCAGTATTTTACGCCTGACCGGGATGAGCTTGGGCTCCTTCTAAACTGGGTACAACAGGGGGGACATTTGTTTGTGTCAGCCTCCGGCTTGTCAGCTGTGTTTCTGGATAGTCTTGGGCTGACGCAGCATGTTTTTCCCAACGACTTTGAAGACAAACGTTCGTATACCTTAAGTCTTGAAAGCCCCATGACCTTATCCCATCCCATCACTTATGATGGTTGGCATATGGGAGAATATTTCCAATGGGAGGATTCGGTCCAGATCCGGACGCTGGGGAGAGTCCAAGTGGGAGACAGTCCTGATACAGGGCAGGCACAGCCAAATTTCATCCAGCTTAGGAGAGGAAGGGGGCAGGTGACGTTACATGCTTTTCCTGAAGTGTTTTCCAATTATTTTCTCTTGAACAAGACAGACAGCCAGTATACCGAACAGCTCTTGGGGACTTGGGATTTGAACCATCCCGTATGGTTGGATCATTATTTCAAGCTGGGTAAGACCACCCATTCCTCTCCCTTGTACCTGATACTGGCTGATCCCAACCTGAAAGCTGCCTATCTTACCTGCTGGGTTTTACTTGTCCTTTGGGTGCTGTTCGAAGGGAAGCGCAGGCAAAAAGCCATCCGGGTTATCACACCTCCCCAAAACCAATCGCTGGAGTTTGCCAAGACAATAGCAACCATATACCTCGACCAAAAGGACATGACGGAGTTAGGGCGTCTTCAGCTTAAACTGTTCTGGGACTATTGCCGGTCAAAATTCAATTTACAGCCGGATGAAAACAAGGACCTCATCGCAATAACCCTGGCCAGCAAAAGCGGCGTCCGGGTGGATGATACCCAAGCTTTGGTAAGTCAACTGGCTATCCTGGAGCGGAAGACACCGCTGGATGCGGAAGACATCCAGAGCATATACGAATTAATCGAAGCCTTTAAAATACAACAGCAGCATGGAAGAAATCCCCAATACGCAGGCTAGCGGTGTGCCCTTTGGCAACCGTGTACCGGTGGAACTTATCGCGGATGGAATAGGGAAAGTCCGACGGGAAATCAAGAAAACAATCGTTGGTCAGGATGAAATGATCGAACTCATGATCGTGGCGCTACTGAGCAAAGGGCATATGCTGCTTGAAGGGGTTCCCGGTATTGCCAAAACCTTGACCGGTAAACTCTTTGCCAAATCACTTCATACGGGATTTAGCAGGATCCAGTTTACCCCGGACCTTATGCCCGCAGACATCTTGGGTACCTCTGTTTTCAAGTCGGGCGAATTTGAATTCAAAAAAGGCCCCATCTTTTCCAATATTATCCTGATTGACGAGATAAACCGTGCTCCCGCCAAGACACAGGCGGCGATGTTTGAGGTAATGGAAGAGCGGCAGGTGACGATGGATGGATATACCTACCCTATGGCAGCGCCATTTATGGTTTTGGCCACACAGAACCCAATTGATTCGGAAGGAACCTATCGCCTACCCGAGGCACAACTGGACAGGTTTCTGTTTAAAATCCAGCTGTTATTACCTAATCTTGAAGAAGAAATCAGTATTCTCAAGATCCGGGGTTCTGACACTGACAGCGAGCCATCGGTAGATGCGGTCTTGTCAGGGGAAGAGATCAGAGAGTTTCAGCTGGGAGTCTCAGCGGTCCGGGTGGAGGAAAAACTACTTCACTACATTGCTAACCTGGTAGTGAAGACCCGAAGCCATCCTAGTGTGTTCGCCGGGGCATCCCCGCGGGCTTCCCTGGCGATTTTCCGGGCATCCCAGGCTTTGGCTGTCATGGATGGGAGGGATTTTGTGATACCGGAGGATATCAAAAGAGCCGCTGTTCCTGCGATGCGACACCGCATTATCCTCAATCCGGAAAAGGAAATGGAAGGTGTTTCACCTGACTTGATCTTGGAAGGAATCATCCAGTCAATTGAAATCCCCCGCTAGAGTTGATAGCCTGCTATAAACAGTTGTTTTTGGGAAAAAGAAGTTATACCGCGCTGGCAATTATCGCTTTGGTCTTTTTCCTATCCTATTGGTTCTGGGTGTTGTACCCCATTGCCCTGTTTATGATAGCCATGCTTGGGGTGCTTTTTGCAGTGGATTTTTTGATGGTTTTCGGAATAAAGCAAGGTATCTCGGGAAGCAGAAAGTTGCCCGGAAAGTTTTCAAACAGCGATAAGAATGAAGTACATGTTTCCTTTGCCAATCATTACCGCTTCAAAATCCGGGTTTTTGTGCTGGACGAAATCCCAGAGCAGTTTCAGAAGAGAGACTTTGGGTATTTTACGGAATTAGCCGAGGCAGAAACCCACCAAAGTACCTATACGCTTACTCCCAAGCAGCGGGGAGAATACAGGTTCGGAAGCCTTCACCTGTTTGCTTATGGACCTCTGGGTCTGGTAGTCAAGCGTTACAGCTTTGATGAGGGACAATTGGTCAAGGTATACCCTTCCTTTTTGCAAATGAGGAGATACGAATTTCTGGCGTTTAATGCGATCAAGCGGGAACACGGGTTGAAGAAGCTTCGTAGGTTTGGCCAAAGCAGGGAGTTCGAACAGATTAAACCTTATGTTTCCGGTGATGACCTGCGCAATCTCAACTGGAAAGCCGTTGCCAAATCGGGTAAATTAATGACCAATCATTATCAGGAAGAAAAATCCCAACCTATATACTCCATCATAGACTTAGGCAGGGTGATGAAGATGCCCTTTGAGGGGCTGAGTCTGCTTGATTATGCGATCAACAGCAGCTTGGTTTTTTCCAATATTGCCCTGAAAAACGGGGATAAAGCGGGATTGGCTACCTTTTCGGATAAGATAGGTCCCACCTGTGAGGCCCACCACCGTCCCACCCAACTCCAGACTTTGATGGAGTTGCTTTATAACATTCAGACTGGTTTTCCGGAATCTGATTTTGGTAGGCTGTACAGCTGGTCTAGAAAAAAACTGGGGCAGAAAAGCCTGCTGATACTCTATACCAATTTCGAGCATGCCGGAGCAATGAGACGGCAATTACCCTCTTTGAAAATGTTGGCAAGGCATCATGCGGTGCTGGTGGTGCTGTTCGAAAACCACTTGCTTCAGGACTTCTCAGCCCAACCTGCAGATAGCCTTACCCGAATAGTAGAGCAAACCGTCGCATCCAAGTTTGTGTTTGATAAAAGACTTATAGCCAAGGAATTGAACAGGAATGGGATCCAGACAGTCCTCTGCGCCCCACAGGATTTAAGTATGCAGACTATCAACAAATACCTGGAAATAAAAACCAAAGGGTTGATTTGACCAGGGTTCAACCGGGGGGGGGGTAGGGAGAGCTCTCTATACACTCAGGCTCTGTACTCCTGATCTGAATCTTTTGGGAAAATGTTCCAAAAGCCAAATTCCCTGTTTTGGTAGTCTGTGTTTTTTTTTCTATTCATATTTTCGAGCAGCATCTTTTTGGATTTCCGTAGTATCTTATGTCCTGGATAAGCCTTGGGCGGCTTTGTAAAACCCGTTTCGCACGATGCAAAGTAAGGGAAGTGGCATTTTTCTGGGCACTGTGGTGTCCTGGGTTCTATTTGCGATTATAGGCTTTGGGATGTGGGGATGTCCGACCTACAATGTCTGGCAACAAGAAATGAGTGGACGGGCTGAATTTGCCAAAGCGGAACAAAACCGGCGGATCCTGATCGAAGAGGCAGCTGCAAATCTTGAGGCAGAGAAGCTGAATGCACAGGCTGAAATAGAGCGGGCAAAAGGTGCTGCAGAGGCTATTTCCATTGAGAATGGTTCTTTATCCGATAAGTACATCCAGTACCTTTGGGTGAGACAACAGCGCAATCTGGGGGATAAAACTGTGATTTACATTCCCACAGAAGCAAATCTGCCTATACTGGAAGCAGGAAGGGCAAATGGGATGAAACCTCCGGTATTTGGGCCTGATGGCAGCAGATAATGGGCTCATCTGCCTACTTCCCACATCCCCAAGCTGCCAACTCGTTGGGCTTGGGGATAGAGAGGTGCCAGTGGGTTAATAGGTGGCTTCGCCGATGGGCTGGAAGCCATGTGCCCTATGGGGTGAAAGACGGCAGATCAGCCGCCTGATTTTTTAGCTTTGTATCCCGCCTGGGCCAAGACCTGCACTACTTTGTCACGGTGGTCTCCCTGAATGAGGATCTCACCATCTTTGACAGATCCTCCGACGCCACATTTGTTTTTCAGAGTCTTTCCCAGCTCTTTAAGGTCTTCTTCAGTCCCGATAAACCCTTCGATCAGGGTAACCTGCTTTCCCCCACGGGCTTTTTTATCCAGCATCACTTTCAGACTCTGCTGTGCAGGAGTGAGCGTTTCGATAGACTCATCATTTCCTTCATCGTATTCGAAATCATCGCTTGTGGAGTAGACTACTCCATCCCTTTTTTTCCAGTCGTTATTTTTCTTTGCCATACTTTTGCATAAAAAAGCCCACCCCGAGGAGCAGGCATTAGGTTGGTTTGAGGGTTTAGCGCGTTTTGAATGTCCATACCGGACGCTTGGCATGGTTGACCACATCCTCAGCAATGCTACCCGTGATGAGGTGGATAAATCCTGTACGGCCATGCGTAGCCATAGCGATGAGGTCTGCATCGATATCCTGGGCAAACTCTATGATTCCTGACTCTTCCGAGGTGGAATTATAAATCTCAGCCGTCACGTTGTCAAATCCATACTTGTTGGCAAAAGTCTTGATCCTCTGGATCGATTCCCGGGTAGTCTCAAAACTACCCGGCGTGTTCACCACCACAAAGTACAGCTCAGCCCCGAATAAATGCTGCAGCCCTTTCATATGGGATGCGATATCACTCGCATCTTCCCGAAAGTCAGAAGCAAAGACAATCTTCTTCAGCTGGCTGGAATCTACAGGGGATTTGACAGTGATTACCGGACATTTCGCCGTTCTCACCACTTTTTCCGTGTTGCTGCCGACGAGTACTTCTTCCAGTCCACTTGCTCCTTTGGAGCCCATGATGACTAAATCTGGGTTTTCCTCATTGATTGCGGCTGATATACTCTGGAAAGCATTTCCCAGTTTGATCTTGGCATTGAACCGGAATTTGCTTCCCGCAAATTTATCTTCAAGTTCTTTCAGTTGGGATTTTCTCCGGTCCATCAATTCTATGAAAAATATCTGGTTTTCCATTTCGGGGACCATTTCTCCACCGCCCATAGTACCTAAGCTGGTGGAGGTGGGGACTTCCAATACGTGGAGAACTTCCACCTGCATATTGTCTACGCTGTTGGCGAGACCAGTGGTGAAATCCAATGCGAACTGCGCTTGTTCAGAAAAATCAAAGGGTACGAGAACTTTGGTCATGGCTAATAGGGGGCTTGTTTCTATGCCAAATTAGCCAAAAAAACACAGTTGAAAAGGACTTTTGTCAGCTTTAATCAAAAAAAAGCAATCCAGCGCCAAACATCATTACCCACAGTAAGGTGGCCAAAGCCATTTTCTTCAAATATGGGTCAATGGCCTTGGAATCCTGTCCTTTTTGTACCCCTATACCCACATGGACCATGACCGGTAGCGCTATCCAGGCTAAAAGTCCACCCCAGGTCCCGACAAGCGCTGAGAAGATGACCACTGAGAAATTGCCTGCTATTAGCAGAAACCAATTGTAACCTACAGCGGCTTTCCTGCCAATCCTTACGGGGATGGATTTCTTTCCTGCCAGCCGGTCGGATTCTATATCCCTGATATTATTGATGTTCAGGACCGCAGCACTGAAAAAGCCAAGCGCTATACCAATACAGACCGCGGGGGTATCCCAGGATAAGCTATGGAGAAAATAGGTGCCGGACACTCCCAGAATGCCGAAAAACAGGAATACCGAGATATCTCCCAATCCGGCATAACCATAGGGGTTGCTACCTGAAGTGTATGCTACAGCAGCCCAGATTGAAGCTAGGCCAAGACCTAGGAATAAAGCAAACATTCCCCAGTTCTGAATGGCCAGATACAGCAGAGTCAGCCCGGAGATCAAGGCTAGTGTGCCGGATAGATACATCGCTTTTTTCATTTCCCCCAAGGAGATCAGGCCCGACTGTACCGCCCTTACGGGGCCTTGCCGATCGGCGTGGTCGGCACCATGTACGGTATCACCGTAGTCATTGCTCAGGTTGGAGAGGATCTGGAGAAAAACAGTGGTGACTGAGGCCAGCATCAATATCTCCCACCTGAATACCCCGTGGAAGCTGGCTAAAAAGGATCCGGCAAAAATACTCGCCAGGGATAAGGGTAATGTACGAAGCCTGACTGCATGCAGCCAGGCTTCTTTTTTTGATTCGATTGATTGCTTCACGCCGCGGTTAATCTGTTTACGCTTTGATCAGGGATAGGACTTCTTCGTCGAGCGGAGCCACAGAGGAAGGAAGGAATTTGATCAGTTCACCCTTTTCATCCAGGATATACTTGCAGAAGTTCCAGCCAGGCTCTTCGTCATTCCATCCGTTTTGCTCCGGGTCGGATAACCATCTGTAAAGGGGATGCTTGTCAAAACCTTTCACTGAAATCTTCTCGAACATGGGGAAGGTTACCCCAAATTCGCTGGTGCAGAAACTTTTGATCTCCTCATTGGAGCCCGGCTCCTGCCCCCCGAAATTATTGGCCGGAAATCCGAGTATGACCAGCTGGTCGCCATAGTTTTCGTGCAGTTCCTGCAGTGCAGCATACTGCTTGGTATAGCCACATTTGGAGGCTACATTCACCACCATGATTTTTTTTCCTTTAAAGCTGCTGAAACTGACCTCTTTTCCGTTCAGGTCTTTCATTTTAAAGTCATAGAAGGAGCTCTCCATGGTTTTTCCAAGTTTGGTGTGCATTCCTGCTTCCATTCTGACCGGTCGGTCGACCGGCTTCTGGCAGGACAGCATAAGAAGACAACTTAGTACAAGTAGATTTTTCATGTGTTTATAATTTGATTCTCAGCGGTCACATGGAATCTCGCAGCGATTATAATCATGCCAGTGTGTGACTTTTTAGTCATGCTCGATTTCATCTGTTTATAATTTGTTTTTTCAGTGGTCAGTACCTGTCCCGACTTGTCGGGATGGAATGCCTCCGGATAATCATTCCCCTGTGTGAGAACCTTTTCTCATGGGCATTTCATATTACATACGGTCTGGTACTTTGATACCGAGTAATCCCATCCCCTTTTTGATTGTTTTGGCTGTCTGTGCGGATAGGGCCACTCTGAAAGCCAATAGGGTAGGGTCATTTTCCAGAAAGATAGAGACGTCGGCGTAAAATCGGTTATATTCTTTTGCCAGGTCAAACAGGTATTGGGCCAGAATCGATGGGGCCAAATCCTCTCCAGCCTGGATTATTTTCTTCTCAAAATCATTCAGCAGGTAGATCAGGGTGGATTCCGATTCTTCGGTTTTTGACAGGTCGGAGAAATCCATCTGCTGATATTCCACACCCAGTTGCTCTGCCTTGCGAAGTATAGATGCTATCCTCGCATGGGAATACTGGATAAATGGGCCTGTATTCCCCTGGAACTCGATGGATTCCTGAGGGTTAAACAACATGCGTTTCTTCGGATCGACCTTGAGGAGGAAATACTTCAATGCACCCAGTCCCAACATTTCATACAATGCGGCAGCCTGCTCCGGATTGAAGCCTTCGATCTTGCCGAGCTCTTTGGTATGGCTCTCTGCTGTATCGATCATTTCCTGCATCAGGTCATCCGCGTCCACCACTGTTCCTTCGCGGGATTTCATCTTTCCGGTAGGCAAATCCACCATGCCATAGGATAAATGATAAAGGCCATCCCCGTAGGAACGTCCCAGTTTTCTCATGATTTTGAACAGTACATCAAAATGATAATCCTGCTCATTGCCCACTACATAGACGGATTTGTCTATCTGATAATCTGCATACTTCAGATCAGCTGTGCCGAGGTCTTGTGTGATATATACCGATGTGCCATCACTTCTTCTCACCAGCTTTTCATCCAGTCCCTCACTGCTGAGGTCTACCCATACCGAGCCGTTCTCTTTCATGAAAAAGACCCCTTTTGCCAAGCCCTCTTCCACGATGTCCTTTCCCAGTAAATAGGTGTCGGATTCGTAGTAGAATTTATCGAAATCCACACCCATCGTAGCGTACGTTTTTGAGAAACCGTCATATACCCACTGGTTCATTTGCTTCCAGAGGCTGACTACTGCTTCGTCATTGGCTTCCCATTTTCTCAGCATTTCCTGGGCTTCCAGCAGTATGGGGGCATTCTTCTTTGCGTCTTCCTCAGTCTGTCCCTGCTCCTTCAGTTCATTGACCTGCTTTTTGTACGCCTGGTCAAACAGTACATAATATTTCCCTGCCAGGTGGTCACCTTTTAACCCGGAGGATTCAGGGGTTTCGCCGTTGGAAAAATGCTGATAAGCGACCATCGACTTGCAGATATGGATGCCCCGGTCGTTGACAAGGTTGGCTTTGATTACTTCATAACCGTTGGCTTTCAGGATTTCCGCCACTGCATAGCCTAGGAAGTTGTTGCGGAGATGCCCGAGATGCAGTGGTTTGTTCGTGTTGGGGGAAGAGTATTCCACCATCACTTTTTGTCCGTTTGATGGGAGCTGTCCAAAAGAAGGGTTGGTAAAAATCTGCTGGAATAACTCCCCCCATACCCGGTTGTTCAGGACCAGGTTCAGAAACCCTTTGACCACGTTGTAGTCAGCAACCTCTTTTACATTCGCTTTCAGGTATTCTCCCAGAAGGTTTCCCGTGGCCTCGGGGGTGGTCTGGGAAATCTTCAGAAAAGGGAAGGTGACAAAGGTATAAGTACCTTCAAATTCCTTGCGGGTAGGGGCCAGCGTGATCTGATCAATCGGCAGGTCCCTGTTAAAAATGTTCTGAAATGCAAGCTGAATGCCTTGGATTATATTTTCTTGAATAGTCATAAGTCTGGCAATACCGGATGGGGTACCCCGTCCTGCCGGGGTTACGATATCGGTATTTCTTTTTATTCCCTTTGATTAGTTGGTACTCTTGAAAGTCCGAATTTAAGTCGGTTACGTTAAAATTGATAGGTAAGCGCGGTTTATAATTTTTCTGATCCGAGACAATTGCCGGCTGCTACTCGATCACAGCATGTCAACTGCCCCGTGACCGTATCCAGACTATCCGTCCGGCCAGCGGAAATCAAAAATTCTCCACCAATGAATTCGTGGTGATTTCCAGTACATCAAAGGCCGCTTCAGCCATGGTATTTTCGGTGTCCAAGGTCGGGTTTACTTCCACTATTTCCCAGCAGCAGACCCTTTTGTCTTTGATCAGTGCAGCATTCAACTGGATGGCTTCTTCCAGCGTGAGCCCATCGGGTACTGGAGTGCCTGTGCCCACGGAAATGGAACTGTCCAGGCTGTCCACATCGAATGAAATGTAGATTTGATCACAGTCCTTAAGTATCCCCAGTGTGTCTGAGGCTATTTTGCCGATGCCCTGCTCGCGGACTTCCCGGGTGGAGAAATTTTTGATTCCATGTTTTTTCATCAGATAATCTTCCGGGGCTTCCGTGTCGCGGACAGAGATAAATACGATATCGGAAGGATGGACTTTCGGAAAATCACCACCAATAGTTTTGATCCGTTCCCAATAGGTGAGTGTCTCTCCCGATGGGTCATTTACCTTGCAGTCCATGTTGTCCAGCTGGCATACCATCGCCAGAGGCATGCCGTGCATATTGCCTGAAGGGGTAGTGAATGGAGTATGTAGGTCTGCGTGGGCATCTATCCAGATCACCCCTAGCCTTTTTTTCGGTTCAGCAGCTTTGATGCCCATGATGGTGCCTGCCGCCGTGGAATGGTCTCCTGCCAGTACGATGGGGAATTTCTTTTCGAGCCGGAGGGACTCGATTGTGCTGTATACATTCTTTAGGACCTGGTACACCCCCTCGATGTATTTGGCATGGGGATGGGTATTGCCCTTCCATAGGTAATTGTTGGCGTCGGGCACATTGATCGGGTCAAATTGGGTGAAGAAGTTGGACTTCTTGTCCAGACTGGCAATTTTCAGGGCATCTATCCCCATGCTCGCTCCACGGGTGCCCGCCGCGATCTCTGATCTTACTTCTACTAGTTTAATATCTCTCATCCTCAAACAGGAAAATCTACGTTATACTGGGTTTCTTTACAGTCGGTAAAATTAGTAAAAATTGGCAGGAAATAATCAGGGAAGCAGTTCTCCGATTTCTGGAGGGCCAGCTTTAAATCGGGGGCTGGCTGCAATCATAGTATGGTATCCATTCCTGACTTAAGGAGTTTTTCCAGTCCAAATTGTAGTCAGGCTTGATATCTATTGTAATTTTTGCTGCATTGCTTCAATTCTTTTGGGCTAGTTGCAGCCGGTTTTAATCTGATTTTCGATATTGGCCGATTCAAAACAAACCACTGCAATCCAAATGAACCTGACATCCAAACTTCCCCATGTGGGGACGACCATATTTACCGTAATGTCCAAATTGGCTGCTGATCAAGGAGCCATTAATTTGTCCCAGGGTTTTCCCGGTTTTCCTGCCGATCCCCATTTGCTGGATTTGGTAGACCGGTATATGAAAGAAGGCTTCAACCAATACGCCCCCATGAGTGGTCTTCCTGTTCTGAGACAGCAGCTGATGGAGAAAACCAAACGAGTCTATAAGGTGACCTATGATGCGGACGAAGAGGTGACGGTAGTATCCGGGGCTACGGAGGCAATATTTTCGGCTGTGACGGCAGTGGTACGTCCGGGAGACGAGGTGATTTTGCTGGAGCCTGCCTACGACAGCTACGCTCCGGCTATCCTCCTCAGTGGGGGCATCCCTGTTTTTGTGCCGCTGGACCTCCCGGATTTTTCAGTGAACTGGGAGCGGGTGAAATCTGCCATCAACCCAAAGACCAGACTGATTATGGTCAATACGCCGCACAATCCATCGGGCTATGTATGGACGGCTGAGGACCTGGATACGCTGGCCGGACTGGTGGACGGTACAGGGATACTTGTCATCAGTGACGAGGTGTATGAGCACATCACATTTGACGGAAGGGAGCACCTGTCTTTAATGACGCATCCTATTCTGAAAGCGCGCACGTTTGTTTGCGGATCATTTGGGAAGACATTCCATGTGACAGGATGGAAAATAGGGTATTGTCTTGCCCCTGCCCGTTTGATGGACGAGTTTCGGAAAATCCATCAATTTGTCACTTTCAGCACAGCTACGCCTTTGCAGATGGCCCTGGCTGAGTATCTCACACAGCCATCGAGGTACCTGTCATTGCCTGCCTTTTATCAGAAGAAGCGGGATTTGTTCAGTGAAGGCCTGAAAGACACACCGTTTCATTTCACTCCATCCCAAGGGAGTTTTTTTCAGTTGGTTTCCTATGGACATCTATCCCGGGAATCGGATGGGGAACTGGCCGAAAGAATGACCAAGGAACTCGGGGTGGCCAGTATTCCTGTATCTGTGTTTTATCACGCGAAGACGGATCACAAGCTGCTGAGGTTTTGCTTTGCAAAAGAAGACAGTGAACTTGAATGCGCCTTGGAGAAACTTCAGAAGGGAAACTTATTCTATTGAATAAAGGAAATTCAAGAAGTGTTTTTAAAAATTCCCTATAAAATTTATAGGGAATATAGGAATATAAAGTGTGCATCTGTATATTTGGATACTGTTACATCAAAAATTCAAGTTTATGAGTGCATTACCACAAACAGAAGCTGCTGCTGGTTTTTCTGAGTCAGCGGAGGGTATCTCCGCTGGAGGCATCCACACAGCTGTAAATCAGCAAGACATCCTCAATATTTTCAGCGAAAATTCAGGAGGTGTAGTTCGTGGGGCCTGCCGTTTCGGACAGGACTTTGCTTCGAT
The DNA here is from genome assembly GCA_048819475.1 of Algoriphagus sp. Lineage (GTDB taxonomy): Bacteria > Bacteroidota > Bacteroidia > Cytophagales > Cyclobacteriaceae > Algoriphagus. Next base: position 22,282 of record JBMDXP010000023.1, on the reverse strand, counting down.
GTTTCCGCTATTCAAGGGGTTGAGCTTATTGGGCAGGCCTTCCAGTCTGGATCTTGTGTTTTGCGCAGAAGAGAAAGCGGTTTACTATCAGCATGATCCAGCGGAACTTGGGCAGATCGACGGTTTTTTTACCACGCTGATTGCGCTATTGATGAAGGAGGTACGGTTTAAGAAAGTCCTAGCTGAAGTAATCGCCAATAAGAACAGGTTCAAAGCAGAGCAGTCGTTGCTTCAAAAGGCTTTGATGGGAGAATAAGATCAGGCAAACTTGGGTTGCATATGATAATAAATAGGGGACAGTCCGACAGGATTTGTCCCTTTTTCATTTGAATTCCCCTGAGAAAAAGCAATTTTTGCAACGCTTTCAATCAAACTAAACCAGCGGCAGATGAATACATACAAAGACCTGATCCAGCAGACTTTTGACTTTCCCACCAGGGAATTCCATGTGGAAAACAATGAGTTGTTTTTCAATGGGGTAAACTTAATGGAAATCATCGATACGTATGGGACACCTTTGAAGCTAACCTACCTTCCGAAGATCTCCGAAAGTATCCAAAATGCGAAAACTTACTTCAGGAATGCGATGGATACACATAACTACCAGGGCAAGTATACCTATTGCTACTGCACCAAATCTTCACATTTCAGCTTTGTACTGAATGAAGCCCTGAAGAATGATATCCATATTGAGACCTCATCCACGTTTGATATCCCATTGGTGAGGAGTCTGTTTGCACAAGGCAAAATCACCAAGGACACTTACATCGTATGCAATGGTTTCAAGCGTGAACTTTATAAGCAATACATCAGTGAACTGCTCAATGATGGATTTGTAAACTGTGTGCCGATCCTGGATAACCTCAGTGAAATCGATTATTACCTGGAGCATGTGAAAGTTCCCTTTCAAGTCGGGATACGGATCGCGGCCGATGAAGAGCCCAAATTCGGATTTTACACTTCGCGGCTTGGGGTGAGGTACAACGACATTATCAGACTCTACGAAGAGAAAATCAAGGGCAACCCACAGGTAAGCCTGAAGATGCTTCATTTCTTCATCAATTCAGGGATCAAGGACACGGCTTACTATTGGTCAGAGCTTACCCGGTTTATCCAGAAATATGTGGATCTGAAAAAAGTGGCCCCTTCCTTGGATACTATGGATATAGGAGGTGGCTGGCCGATCAAGACCAACGTGTTCTTCGACTATGATTACCAATATATGGCAGATCAAATCGTGAAAAACATCAAATGGATGTGTGCCAAAAACAATACTACAGAGCCGAATATTTTTACTGAGTTTGGCAGCTATACCGTCGGGGAAAGCGGCGCTGTGCTGTATTCGGTACTGGAAGAGAAACTGCAGAATGACAAGGAACTCTGGTATATGATCGACGGGTCATTTATCACCCAGCTTCCAGATAGCTGGGGGCTGAACCAAAAGTATATTATGCTGGCTGTGAACAACTGGGATGAGACCTATCATAATATCTCCCTTGGAGGTCTTACTTGCGATAGCATGGATTATTATAATTCAGAAGCCCACCAGTTCAATATTTATTTGCCCAAAGTAGAGGAAGGCAGAAAGCAATACCTGGGTTTTTTCCACACCGGCGCCTATCAGGAATCCCTGGGAGGATATGGTGGCATCCAGCATTGCCTGATTCCTGCCCCCAAGCATGTGCTGATCGACCGGGATGAGAATGGGAAGATCACCCATAAGCTTTTTGCCGAAGACCAGACAGAGGAAAGTATGCTGAAAGTCCTGGGGTACTGAGACACCTGTGACTGCATGGATAATGGACCTGCCGGATTATATCCGACAGGTCTTTTTTTTACTATCGGTTTATCAATAGCCTATTAACCCTACAAATATGATAGGAAATGATATTTTTCTGATTAGTTTTGTGGCTATACTTATTCAAAACCCTTCCTGCGAGTGGAAAAAATACTGATTAGACTGCGAAATGAGCCTTTTTGGGCCATGTTTTTTGGATTTTCCATGATGATTTTTGTGTTGATAGTCACCAAAACCTTTAATCAGGCTATCAACAGCTGGGAACTTGACGTGGAGATGTTTCTTTGGTTTTTGCTGGTGGGATTTATCGCCCAGAGTATAGATGGGGCGCTGGGTATGGCGTACGGGGTGAGTTGTAATTCAATTTTGCTGGGAATAGGTATCCCGCCTGCTATGGCCTCTGCCTGGGTACATTTTGCCCAGGTATTTACGAGTCTGGCTTCTGGGATTTCACACTGGAAGATGGGAAATGTAGATTGGCGGCTTGCGAAAAAACTGCTTATCCCGGGAGTGCTGGGTTCTATAGCGGGTGCCTTTCTGCTTTCCAATGTGGACGGGCAGTTGGTGAAACCGGTGATAGCCACCTACCTGTTTGTGATGGGGGTGGTGATTCTGACGAAGGTATTCAAAAAGAAGAAGCAAAAATTCAACGCTGATAGCAAGAGCCTCCCTTTCCTGGCAACTGGCGGAGGTTTTGCAGACGCAATCGGTGGAGGGGGATGGGGACCCATCGTAAACAGTACCTTACTGAGCAAGGGGAAAATCCCCCGATATGCTATCGGCACAGGTAATTTCGTGGAATTCTTCGTGTCACTTGCCAGTGCCAGTACCTTTTTGCTTTTTGTGAAAGAGCTCAGTCTTGCCCCGGTATTGGGGCTGATTCTTGGCGGAGTGGTCGCTGCCCCATTTGCCGCCTATATCTGTAAGCTGGTCAAACCTCAACTTCTGATGATTATGGTGGGTATTCTTATTATCTTCTTGAGTATGAGGACATTCTATCTCGCAGTGTAGACCTTGGATGCAGCATGGGTTCTTCCGATCACCTGGTTTTTCGAAGCTTGTTCAGGTCAGGTTTTCTCTCGCTATCCTGCTTTGCCCATTCACTGAAGGTTATTCGCAAGCTCCGGACTCTGTGGCTAGGTTTTCTTTGGATTTTGAAGTAAGACCCCGACTTGAATTCAAAGATGGCTATTCTTTGAATTCTTCTGGAAATTTTTCAGCAGAAGCTTTTGCCACTCAGCGCAACCGGTTGACGGCCGGCTTCATGTCAACACATCTGAGCGTGGTGGCCTCTCTGCAGGAAATCCATGTATGGGGGAGGGGAGGGGTAGTGTCCGAGGTAGGAAGTGTGAGTGCGTTTGAATTTTATATAGCGCCTAAACTCAAAAACTTCTCCGCAAGGATAGGAAGACAGGCACTTCTTCTGGACAATGGCAGGATGTTTTCCGATGCACCTTGGGCCCAGCAGAGCAGGGCACATGAAGGAGTTAGACTTTTCTATAGCCGAAAAAACTTCACCACAGATTTAACCTGGGCTTTTACAAGGACTTACTCCGGCAGCTTTGATCCTGCCTATTCACCTGTGGGCTCCCATTTCTATAAGTATTTGGCTGTCCATCATCTGAAAGCAATGCTTTCAGATCAGGTGGAGGTGATTACTGTTAATGTAGTGGATAGCTTTGAGAACAGTCAGAAAAGTGAATATGCAAGAGCCACCAGCGGTGGGAGAATAGCGTACTTCGGAAATTCGATCTACCTTACACTTAGTGCTTTCTATCAGTACGGAAGGGATTCCGCCCTGAGGAGCATAAGAGCTTTCTACTTACAGCCAGAGTTCCGGAAAATGATCGGTAATATGACCGTAAGGCTTGGTGCGGAACTGCTGAGTGGGGAGGATCTCTCCGGTACATCCGTTTATTCACGGTCATTTGTACCTCTTTATGGTGTAGCCTGGAAATTCATGGGAAACATGAATTTCTTCACGCGTTTCCCCGCAGATGTCAATTCCAGTGGGTTGATAAACCCTTATTTGTTTCTCCTATACCGGGTAGATTCCAAACTTGGGCTGAGAGCTGATACCCACCTGTTTTACAGTCATTTTCCCCTTTTGGATTCGGATATGAATCAGAGTGAAAGATTTTTGGGTTCCGAGTTTGACTTTTCCTTTAATTATAGGTTATCAGGCAGACTGGATATCCATTATGGGTTTAGTGTTTTATTTCCCACCCAGTCCATGGTAGTGCCTGGGAAGATTGAAGCCGCCGGCAGGATCCCGGTGTGGAGCTATCTGATGGTTTCATTTAAGCCCCTGATGCTAAGGGGTCGCTAAGAGTTGGGGAATGTGCATATTGGGAGTGGCATTACTGGGTAGGTCAAAAAAAAACCGGGACTCAACAGCCCGGTCTTTTCGATTGACAATAAACCCATATTCATGTATCAGAATGCATAACGCAGTGTAAGCCCATAGGTAGCTGGATCTCCCAGCACAGCAGCATAGTGGCCTGCATTGCCTGCTGCGGGCAAGAGTTGCTCGAAATAATCCGTGTCCAGGAGGTTTCTGGACCAAATGAATGCAGAGAATCCCTGCGATACACGGAAGCCTGAGCGGGCATTCACCAGTGCATACCCTTCCACATTCAGGAACTGGGAGGGGGAAGGGCTTGATGAGAATTCCGAACGGAAGAAAATATCAGTCGCGAAGAAAAAACTGCCTTGTTTTCCAAAGAATTTGGCCGGTCTTGAATATTCTCCGCCCACTGATCCTGCCCACTTGGAGATTCCCGGCAGGCGTCCGCCCGATATATCCTTGAAGGCAGATTCCCCGCCGGTCTCTTCCAAGGGTGCCGGGGCATTGGGAAAGGATACGTAGATCCCATCGGTATAGGCCAGGGCAGCATTGGCTGAGAAGAATCTGCTGAACCGGTAGTTGCCGTCCAGTTCTACACCTATTACCCTTACTTCTTCCGCGTTGGCCAGGTATCCCCTGTTCACACCCACTTCAGCAGTCTGTACCAAAGTCTGGTAGTTTTCTATGTTGGTATGGTGAAAAACCAGGTTGAGTGAAGAGCCTCTTACCGGAGTGGTTTTGATTCCGAATTCATAGTGGAGGACATATTCAGGCTTTACTTCGGCGAGCTCTGTCAGCGGCTGGCCATCTGCGGTCGGCAGACCTCCCAGATTGATCCCTACAGGCTTATAACTGGTGGAGATAGTTCCGAAAGTATTGATTTTCTCATTGAACTGGTAGGCAAGGGTCACTTGTCCGGAGAAGTTCTGATCCGCTACATCGGCAGTGAAACTCTGGTCCGAATATACTGTGCGTTTGATAGCCAAAAGATCGGCATCGGTGGTTTCCAGTCCTCCATAGGTTTCTCTTCTGTAATCCACTTCTTTTTTATCGTAGTTGAAGCGCAGGCCTGGAAGAAAGTGGAGCTTTTCGGTGATAGCCCAGTCCAGCTGACCAAATACTGCTCCGCTGAAGGATTCCAGAGTGGAGAAAGTCCTGATCCCGTAGCCTTCCAACAGTCCCGGTGTACTCCAAAGGGGACTGGTGTTGCTTTGGGAGAATCTCCATTGTGCCGCTCCTGATTCTTCGGTATGAAATGGCGATGTTTTTAAATTCTGCCCTAGGACAAACACCCCAAATACCCCACTCAGTTTCTTCGAAAAATCCCCTGCATACCGGATTTCCTGTGACCACTGCTCATGCCGGGAAGGTGCCTGTGACAGGGAGAGCACAGGAAGCCCCGTAAAGTCCCGGTCATTTGACGGTCCCCAATCCCAATATCTCCAGGCTGTGGTGGAGGTAAGTGTGCCTTCACCGAGCTGGATATCCGCATTGAGGGAGATTCCACCCAGGTCATTGTTTGATCTCCACGGCGTATCATGATCCACTATACGGTCGAAAGGGTTTCGGGAGGGGAGGTCATAATTGAGGTCTGCAATAATCTGCTCAAACTGACGATATGGAGCCCGCTGGGTCTGTACCACTCCGGCCACTACCTGGGCATAACCATCCGGCCGCTGAGAGCTTAAGTCACCTGCCAGCAAAATTTCCACTTTGCTGGATGGATTGTATAAGAGCTGCCCGCGGAATCCGAGGTTATTCAGGTCGTTGATGTCTTTTCCGAGCACAGTGCTTTCGATCACGCCATTTCTTTGGGTTCCTGAAAACGATAGTCGGGCAGCAAGATTTTTGGACAGAGGACCCGTGATGGATGCTTTTGACTGGATAAATCCATAATTGCCATAGCTCAGCTCCGCCGTTCCACCGGGGGTAAAGCTTGGTAGGCGGGTACTAATGTTGAATGCCCCAGCTGTGGTATTCTTTCCAAACAATGTCCCTTGGGGCCCACGGAGTACTTCGATCTGCTCAATGTCGATAAAATCCAGTGTAGTGGCAGCAGGGCGGGCAAAGTAAACCCCATCCACATAAAAACCCACCCCAGGGTCAATTCCATCGTTGGTCAGCCCAAAAGTGGAACCCAGTCCCCTGATATTGAGTGTGGTGTTTCTAGGGTTGGATGAGTACAGCTGTACTGTAGGTACAAGCTCTTTTACCCGGTTCACATTAAATGAGCCGGACTCTTCGATTTTGGCTCCGCCCACCACGGAAATGGGTATGGGTACTTTCTGTACCTCTTCAGTTCTGCGTCGCGCTGTGATCAAAACTTCCGCCAGTTCAAGATCTTCCTTAAGCACAAACTCCAGGCTGGACTCAGGTCTGGAGGCGAGTTGCCGCTCAAATGCAGTGAATCCCACAAAATTGACCTGCAGTGTCAAAGGATATCCTTGGGAAGGACTTAGGGTAAATGCACCGTTTTCATCGGTAAGTGCATAGGTGTTGGTTCCTTTGATCACTACAGATGCGCCGATCAAGGGGAGACCTTGGGTGTCTTTCACTACTCCCTGTAAAGCATGTTGAGCATAACCCAGATGCGCACCGAAAAGGATGGGAAGGATAAGCTGGAAGATTTTTCTCATCTCGTTGAATTTAAACAGGTTCAGACTTGAGCTTTAAAATTAAATTAATTCTATATATCCTACCAACATTATAGGAATGATAGGGCAAATATAAATTGCTTAACCGTTTTTATACTAAGATTTGAAGAAAATTTAGGCTAAATGAGCAAAATATTTTTAACTCGTTGAATAGCTGTTGTTTATATAGCTCTTGGATAACAGGGTCAAAATGGGAGGCTAATTGATTTTATGGATAATTCAGGTTTGTCAAGAGTGGCAGAAAAAAAAGTGTTGAATAATCCACTAGGGCGGAGCTTGCTGTTCAAACCTATTCATCGCACTTGACAGCCTCCAGTGGGGTGAAATGGGAGACTTCTACTTGTACATTTCATCTGTTTATAATTTGTTTTTTCAGTGGTCAGATGGAATGCCTCCGGATAATCTTTCTCTTGTGTGAGAACCTTTTCTCATGGGCATTTCATTTCACCTTCTAATCGGATTCCTAAGGAGTTGCCATTGAGCATCTGTTTCCCGATCCGGCCTGCCCGCCTGCATGAATTGCCACCAGCAACATTGATAGTATCCATTCTGGGTTTCTATCAGTAGATATGGGTAAAAAACGCGGCTTTTGGCAATGGATGGAATCCTAGTGTGCAACCCTCCCACTACGAGGAACTGAAGGAATCTATTCCCTGAAACGAGGAGAGTATTGCGCATCCCGGATCACAAACAGTACCATGGATTATTCGTGGAAGACTTAATCGTTTTGTTTTCAATCGATTAGGAGAGTTGAGCTGCCGATTACTAAAGCAAACATTATTGGCATGGCATATGGAGTTTCACCCCTCGTGTTGCCACCGTTAGTTAGGATAAAGCAGCATTTAATCATTCATTCAACCCAAACCTTATATTATGAACAATTTATTCAAAGGATTAATCGCCGGATATGGAGCTTACAAACTGGGTGGAGGATGCCTCGGAACGATCGTCGTATTTGTGATTATTTTTATGCTTCTAGGTCAGTGCAGCTAAGATAGGGCTTGCTAAAAAACGCCTGCAACAGATTAAAAGCTTATCGTTATGACTGATTAGCCCATTTTTCATTCGAAAGGTTTTTCAGCAAGTGCAAGCTTTTTTACTACAATAGGTCTATACCCATGTACTCAACATGCACTCAAAAAGACAAAAATCGGAATTTTCAAGCTAGTCTCAGCCATACCATCTTCTGTGTTGGCCTCATTCGAAGTATGAGCATACATCTTTACTCGGCCGCCTTGAAGCTGGAATAGCTGAGACTTTTTCAGCAAGCCCTAAGATAGGTCCAAAGCCTGGTATGTGACCCCGTCTAAGCCTCTGAAGCAGGGCTTGATTTTTGGAATAAATATAGGAAGGACGAAGCTTTGGGGCTGGTGAATATTTATGAAGAAATCAACATACCACCAAACCTGGAGGATAGAAGCTAAATCCAATCCTAACAATTCATGGCTGGTGATAAAGCGTCGTTTAACGGTCGGGTTTGTTTAGAAATCTTTGAATGGGCTACTTCACAGGTGTGGAATGTAACATGTCCAATCTCCAGCCTGCTGCTGTCTTTATTGCAGTGGCGCTTTCCAGCCAGTGCATCTTTCTTGTCACCTGACCATCCACGTTGAATTCTGCATAATTGTGATAGGCTATCCATGCTGTATTTCCCGATAGTTTGACTTCGATGAAGTCGAATGAATTGGTACGCACAGGAGTTTGTTTTCCATTTGATGTGGCTCTTTCCAGTGTCTGGGCTATTTTTTCATTGTCCCACACTTCTCCTGCTTCCAGAAGCAGAAAGTCTTCGGTGTAGAAACCGGGGATTTTTGCAGGGGACCAGCCAGACCATATTTCTTCAAAGGAATCAATGATCAGCTGCTGGATTTCCTGCTCAGATGTAGAGGGCTGTTGCCCATAGGTGATACCCGAGCCGAAAATGAACAGGGAGTAGAATAGGATGTATTTCATAAGCGTATAATTTTCTTTAGTCTGTTATCTGCATCACGTGGATTCACTGGCATTTAAATACCGGTCCAGGCCCAATCGTGCTGCGAATAATAGGTTATCATGACGGACAGCGACTAAGAGTTGATTAAGGTTTTGTAATTATAAAGCGGATAGGTTGCAAAATCAAAAGAAATGTAACTATCCGCTTTACTACTGGCATATCTGGTGTCTGGGGAGCTATCTTAATTGGGCTACATCTATGTTTGGAAGAGTGTGCTTTCAAGAGTCCCGTAAGGTAAATTTAACAAGGATAGGGTTGTCATACTTTTTCAGATCCGATACATCCAGATCTTTGAAAAATGTGGTCTTTTCCAAATCGCCCCCGCTCTCCAGATAGTTGACTATCGCTGCAGGGTCAATATAGGCGTAGAAGTAATCCGCATCCGAGTAAATAACAACAGGGTCCAATTCATCTCTTGTTCTCCCAATGGACTGAATACTATTGGTCCGTTTGTCAAAGAGTACAGAATTGTAACTTCCATTACCTAAAAGGGAGAAGAACAAATGCGTGGAGGTTTCCCTGATGTTCTGAGGAGGTTTATAGTACGCCGAGTTAATCAATTGGTCACGTCTCTCCCAAAAATGTTCCAATTCAAATACAGGTATCCCTTTGTTTCCATAGTTAAACCTGTATTTTGTGTAGACGCTGTCACGGTCGACAGCCATGATATCGGCCGATCCTACGATTGGGGGTACCGCGTAATGGTTTTTTGTGGGGCCGGGATAAAAGATCTGGCCATTGATGACCCCGTACTTTTTCTGCACGTGGAAAGAAACCTCTCCGTCCTGGATTCTTACCATATGGTAACCACTTACATCCTCTTTGCCCACCAGTTGGTTTGGTGGCAAATTGGTCCAGAGATAAAGTACATCCTCTATACGTACGAAATTCCTGAAAATCTTGTCTCCCGGAAGCTGACTTAGATCCTGCATGCCCAGATACTGAAAGGTGTTCAGATCATATTTTTTAAGTTGTTGGTAGTCCATTACTTCGATAGTTTCCTTACCAAAATCCAGCTGTGCATCCGTTATCTCCAGATAGTCACCAGGTCCTTCTCCCTGATGATCAAATACGGCCTTTGCTTTGCCCGAACTGTCAAATACTACTATTTTCCCATCCTTCTGATCAAATAGGTAGTATGTTTTCCCATCAGGTGAAACTGTTAAATGTCTGAGGAAAGAAATCAAATGCTCAGGCCGCTCTGACTCCAAAAATGTAAGGGATGCTATACTGAGGCCTGCTGGCCAGAGAAAGGGGGTGGCTTCATCGGGTTTCAGCAAAATAGAAACGGTAGGGTCCTGCGGTTTTGCTGATGTCTGCTTTCCCTGTGGGGACGAACAGCCGTAAAAACACCCTAGGCTAAGAAAAGATGTGAAAAGGAAAAGGTAAAGGTGTTTAGGTTTCATTGATTTATTTAATAAAAGGGGGTGATCCTCGTCTTTTTGTCAGGCTAGTCAGTACTATCAAAAGACACGTGACTTTAGTTTGAGAGATGGTTGATTTTTATCGGGACGCTAAGAATGCTCCGAAGGGAGTATGCTGTTTTAGCCTACTCTTTTAAAAATAGTTGTTTTATTTTTTAAGTCATTCTTAATTTTTCTAAAACAGTTAGCTGCACCGGAAGTGTGGATTTGATATTTGGTGGGGATGTTGAAAGTATGGAGTGAGACGCTCAGGACGTCTAGGATAAGGTGGATAGACAGTCTCAGGATAGCGTGAGCATTCCATGATTCCCGGGTGCTCTTTCCAGGCTACTGATCTATCCACTCCTTGTTGGGCTTTTTCTGATAAAGCAGGAACGCAGAGGCACTCAGCTTACTGCTACCACGGGTTATTCATCTATCCTACCTAAGCCGACAAACATGTCAGGTGAGAACTATATGGGCTGAATCAAAGATTAAGTTCCATTGGAATTGCGTTGGCTTTCATAAGGTTTTGCGGACGTTTTCAAGGGATTCCTGTTCGGCTTTGGACAGGTTGCTTTGCCGGATATGCGTTTGGAAAGCAACAGACATCGGTTTTTTCAACTGGCACGGAATTTAAATACTACATTTAGGAATTAATTAGGGTGGCTATGAGAAAATTTCAACTCGGTGAATTTGAAGAAGTGGTTTTGCTTACTGTCGGTATTTTATATGATGAGGCCTATGGTGTAGCTATCAAAAAGGAAATAGAAAACCGGCTGTCGAGGAATGTGAGTGTAGGTGCACTCCAGACTGCACTGAAGAGATTGGAGAAAAAAGGGTTTCTGATGACCAAAGAAGGAGAGACTACCCAGGAGCGGGCGGGGAGACCGAAGTTGTATTTTCAACTGACGGGTTATGGCAAAGAGGCCATGGAATATACCAAAAGAACCCGGGAAGAGCTTTGGAGAGCTATTCCAAGCGTGGTCTTGGATTTAAAGACCGGCGGCTAAAATGAAGTCGGGCCAGATACAAGTGACTCACAGTGGGGTGATTAGTTTGAGTGCGGGATTCCACAACCTGTCCCGAGTCGATCGGGAATCAGTGCCGGCTAGTGGGTCTTGCAGCTGAAATCCAATTATAAGCATATGGAAGAAAATATGGATTTGCCGCCACGGTTTATAATGGGCTTTTTCAGATGGTTTTGTGACCCCGGCCTCCAGCACTATATCGAAGGGGATCTTATTGAGCTATACAGGGAGAGAAAGATGGAACTGGGAAAACGGAAGGCCGATTGGATATTCCTTTGGGATGTGCTGCTCTTGTTAAGGCCGGGAATCATCCGGCCATTAGGAAATTTTTCTTATCTAAATGAAACCGTTATGTTCAGAAATTACTTTAAGATAGGCCTACGCAATATGCTCAAATACAAGGTCTTTTCCTTCATCAATGTATTTGGGCTCGCTTTGGCTATGTCAGTATGCATGCTTATCCTGCTGATGCTGGCGGATCAAAACCGTTACGACCAGTTCCATACAAAAAAAGACCGGATCTATCGGATATTATCTGATTACGAAGGGTCAAAACAACCGTATGACACCACTCCTGAGCCATTGGCCAAGGCGCTTCTGGCAGATTATCCTATCGTAGAAGCTTCTACCAGCCTTTCTCCCGGAGTAGGAGGGGACGTTTCCTATGCTGGGAGTGTTGCTGAGATGCGTGGTTATTTCACAGATGAAGCCTTCTTATCCCTATTTGATTTTGAGCTGGTGGCAGGAGATGCAGGCACAGCGCTTTCCCAGCCATATTCCATGATTATCAGTAAAACAATGGCCGTACAGCTTTTTGGCGAGGAGGATCCGTTGGGAAAAGCTGTGGAGTTTGAGGACAGGAAACTGCCTTTTCCCTCCTGGGGAGAAGGCGGGGGAGATACAGCAGTTGCCTGGGGAGATTTTACTGTCACCGGAGTAATCGATGACACCCCATCCTCCCATCTTACGTTTGATGTGCTCATGTCTGCTTCTACCGTACCTTCCCTTATTGCTACCGACAAGCTGGAGGATAAGACGGAAGACTGGAAATGGTATTTTCGGACTTATACCTATGTATTGCTGGATGGGAAAAGTGGGAAGGAAGACCTTACTGCTGCTTTGACAGACCTGGTGGACCGTAAAGAGGCCGAAATCTCATCGGAATATACCAAAGGGTTCAAACTGGTAGCCCAGCCATTGGGAGAGGTAGCATTGGGGCTATCCGGTAATGATACCAATAATCGTATGCCGCTGGTCGGGTATTATTTTCTGGCAGTGCTCGCCTTGGTAATCATGGGGTCCGCCTGTATGAATTATACCAATCTATCTATCGCAAGAGCAATGACCAGGGCTAAGGAAATAGGCATCCGGAAGGTTACGGGTGCCATTCGCAGAAACCTAGTACTCCAATTTCTCAGTGAGTCTGTGCTTACTGCTCTGCTAGCCATGGTGGTGGCGGTACTTTTGCTTCTCCTACTTATCCCGGGGTTCAAAGGGTTGTGGGTAAATCAGTACCTCAATTTTGAATTGCCTTTCATTCCGTCTATCTATTTGGGTTTTATCGGATTCGCCATAGGGATAGGTTTGGTCGCTGGGATTTACCCAGCCTTGATTCTTTCTGGCTATCAGCCTATTAAAGTACTCAAAAGTCTGCCTGAAACAGGTTCCCACAAGATGGGTTTACGCAAGGCTCTGGGGGTTTCACAGTTTGTCGTTTCCCTGTTCTTTATTACCACTTCCATCCTTATCTACAATCAGTTCAGACATTTCCTCACATTTGATTATGGTTTTCAGACCGAAAACATTGTCAATGTTTCCTTACAGGGAATGGATTATGAGAAGCTAGCGGGGGAATTGTCCCAGGTTCCAGGTGTGGTGGCTATATCTGCCTGTGATATTATCCCATCCACAGGTACCAGCAATACCAATGAGATCCGGAGACCTGGCGAAGAGGAGTATCGGCGGGTAGGAATCCTTCATACGGATAGGTTCTTTGTGCAAAATCTGGGTATAGAACCTGTGGCCGGCAGAAGCTTCCCGGAAGAAAGTGAGGCTGCGCACAGCCAAATTCTGGTTAATGAAGCTATGGTGAAGAGTCTGGGATATTCCTCACCTTCGGAACTGATCGGTGAGACGTTTGAGACCAAGTATGGAGCAGAGATGGTGGTGGTCATTGGCGTGGTGAAGGATTTCCGGTATAAGCTGCTGATCAACCAGGACGAAATAGAGCCTTTGATGATGCGGTATCAACCTGCCCAGTTTCAGTACTTAAATGTAAAAATAGCTTCTCCTGACCCCATGGCCGCGATAGACCAGCTGCGGGCAAAGTGGGAAGCATTGGACCCTGTCCACCCGTTTGAATATAGGTTTATGGATGAGCAGCTTGAGGCCACTCATCATGGGGTTTTCGATGTGGTGTCTATTTTGGGCTATATCTCCTTTTTGGCGGTAGTTATTGCTTGCCTGGGATTATTGGGGATGGCTACTTATACCGCTGAGCGCAGAACCAAGGAGGTGGGTATCCGGAAGTTTCTGGGGGCTGGAGACTGGAGTATCACCCTGCTATTGAGTCGTGGGTTTTTGCAGATGTTGGCATTGTCCATAGTGATAGGGGCGCCTCTGAGCTACTTTGTCAATAATCTTTGGCTTCAGAATTTCCCCAACAGGGTTGGTTTCGGTGTGGGGACTGTGATGTTGGGTGTATTGATGCTGTTGTTGCTGGGAATGTTGACAGTAGGGAGTCAGACGGTCAGGGCTTCCAGAATGAAGGGGGTGGACAGTCTCAAGATGGAATGACCTATCCTGGATACCGGGTCTGCTATCTGGGCAATTGATCAACGCAGTGGCCGACAGTTGAAAATGACCAGCACCCCCTCAGGACATGGGTGTTTACTTCACCGTGCACTTCCAAAACACTGGACTCCCATAAAATAGGGCATGTTGTAGAACGTTTTCTCTCCATAGACGGAGGCCCCGCATCCCAGGTATTCATAATAGGGGTTAAGTATGCTCTTCCGGTGACTGGGTGATCCCATCCAGAGTCGGACTGCTTCCCTCGCATAGGAGATGTAAGTATGTGGCTGCAGCACTTCACGCTTGCTGCTTGCATACGTGAATATTCCCGTCCTGCCAGGTGCGTTCACCTTTCTGCCTGCCTCGTACTGCAATCCATGACTGGAACTGATATTCTCTGCAATGGTCATCAGGGTTAATCCTTCGCGTTTGAATCTATCCGCAACCGTGCGTTTTCCCTTTACCCTGCTCACGTGTGAATAAAAATTGTAATTGACCATGTCGTCCGCATGCTCGGCAGCAATCTTCTCCATCTTGTCCATATGTTTGAATGGAGGAAGCTTGTGTCTGACCCGTTCCTCGTTTGTCACAAAAAACATTGCAGCATGAAGCAAGGGTCTGTCAATATTATTGAAATCGATGAATTGATAGAGGGCTTCAATCTTGAGAAAGCTTACCGGGTCATGCTTGCTGTAATCTTTTGGGGACCAATTTTGGGCTATTAGCGTAACAGGTAAAACAGAAATTGAAACCAGTAGTATAAACCGTCGCAAGGGCAGGGATTTTTAGGTGGATTGCGGATTTGAACCACCTATTAGACGTCAAGTCATCCGGTTTATTTTGTTGCTGGCAATAAGAAAAATGCATACTCCATGGCGTCTTAAAAAGCATATGCAAGATAATTCCTTAAATTTCAGCGAGATAATGGAGGATGTCCTATCTTTGGTTTAGGAGGATATTTTTGTTGGGATGATTCATTGGATTTGTGTTCGGAATGTTGTCCGGTCAATAGGAAAACCGTACATACAGCGTGTTGATTTCTTTTCAGGTTAACGGTTGTTTTTTGCTAACTTTCTGGCTGTCTTGGTTTTGTGTTAATCCCTTTGGCTTGGCACCATTTTTTTAGCAGAATCATGGAATTTGCTTTGTAACCGACAGAAATGATGATTGCCTGACCCATCAAAAATATTTTGCAATACGACTCCGGGATACAATGGACCGGGGGATGCCGGAATGTTATCGAGAAGATGGGATATAAAAGTGATCCGGCAATTGGATACGTTACAGTAAAGCGATCACTCCTGATTTGGAATTTGCCAAAACAGCACATTTGTATTAGGAATTCTGATGGCTACTGTGGGTTTATTGATCGTACCTGTCTCTTCTGCGGATGCGACCTGCTTCATACCCGGCTTCTTGTCTCATGCATGGACAGGTACAGGTAAGCAAGTCTTTTGATAAATTAAGTACTACATTATATTAATATATTTAATTAATTATAAATCTGATTCTTATGAAGAGAATATTTTTAGTGATCACCGCAATGTCTGTAACTGCTGCCAGCATGGCTCAGCTGGATGCCCGGTTGATGCAGCATCCGGATGTATCGGACACGCAGGTGGCGTTCAGTTTTGGTGACGATATCTGGATAGTCTCCAAGGAAGGAGGGATGGCCAACAGGCTTACTTCTCCTGCTGGTGCAGAGATGTACCCAAAGTTTTCCCCGGATGGAACGCAACTGGCATTCACAGCCAACTATGACGGAAACCAGGATGTCTATGTCATGCCGGTAAGCGGGGGGATTCCCAAGCGTCTCACTTATCATGGGATGCCGGATCTGGTCCAGGGATGGACACCGGATGGGAAGTCCATTCTGTTCACTTCCGGAAGGGAAAGTGGAAAAGAACGGTTTTCACAGTTCTATACCGTGCCTGCTGAAGGAGGGATGCCGGAGAAGCTACCGGTACCTTACGGAGAATTTGCCTCCTATTCACCTGATGGAGCCAAGCTTGCCTACACTGACCGTAGCCGGGTAAACAGAAATTGGAAGAGGTACCGGGGAGGGACAGCACCTGATATTTTGATCTTTGACCTGGCTTCTTTTGAAACGGAGAATATCACAGCCAACAGCGCCAATGACGAGCTGCCCATGTGGATAGGCGATGCGGTGTATTATATGTCAGACAATGGTCCTGAGGGAAGAAATAATCTCTGGAAGTATGACCTGGACACGAAGGTGAATTCCCAGCTTACAACATTTGAGGATTTTGATATCACCTTTCCTTCCCAGGGCAAGTCTGATATAGTCTTTGAAGCCGGCGGGAAACTCTACCTATATGACGTGGAAAGCGGTAAGACCAACGAGGTAGCTATTCAGGTATCCTATGATCAGAAGGCCATGATGCCGGAGATCAAGCATGTGGCAGATAACCTGCAGTCTGCTGGATTGTCCCCAGATGGCAAGCGGGTAGTGGTGGAAGCACGGGGAGAGCTTTTCAATCTTCCTGCCACGGAAGGTTTTACGGTGAACGAGACGGGTACGGGTGGCTTTGCGGAGCGATATCCTTCCTGGTCACCGGATGGAAAATCATTGGCCTATTGGTCAGATCAATCTGGAGAGTACCAGCTTATGATCAAGGCGATGGATGGCAATGGTGCTCCCAGAAAATTGACAGATTTCAAAACGGGATTTTATTACAACATTATTTGGTCTCCGGACAGTAAATACCTGGTGACCATCAATCAGGCGATGGATGTGCTGCTGATCAATGCGTCTACTGGGGCCGTGACCCAGATCGATAAAGGAAAGTATATGTTTGAAGGGGATCTCCAGGGATTTGAGGTGAGCTGGTCTCCGGACAGCAGGTACCTGGTTTACAGCATGTCCAAGGAAAACCGGGCTACTTCATCCATCTACCTGTATGAAGTGGGTACTGCGGAGACGACCCGGATTACTTCAGGATTTTATGCGGATCATTCCCCGGTTTTCAGCGAGGACGGAAAGTATGTGTTCTTTACGACCAACAGGACATTTAGCCCGGTCTATTCTGATGTGGATAATACGTTTGTCTATCCAAATTCCACCGGCATTGCGATAGGAACAGTGACCCAATCAGTTCCATCTATAATCGCACTGAAAAACGATGCAACCGAAAAAGAGGTGGGGAAAGAGGAGGACAAAAAGGATGGGAAGGCTAAAGAGCAACCAACCTCCCTTACCTTCGAAACCGAGGGGTTTGAGTCAAGGCTGG
The DNA here is from genome assembly GCA_048819475.1 of Algoriphagus sp. GTDB lineage: Bacteria > Bacteroidota > Bacteroidia > Cytophagales > Cyclobacteriaceae > Algoriphagus. The sequence continues at coordinate 5,012 of JBMDXP010000023.1, read as the reverse complement.
AGATGCTGGACATTGCCAGTGGCAATATAGGGGGACTGGCATCAGTCAAGGGAAAACTGCTGTACGTACGCTATCCCAATTCGGGAGCCTCTTCTGATAGCAAAAGTAGTCTGGAGCTCTATGATTTTGAAGAAAAGTCCGCTAAGCCTGTCCTGGCGGGAGTCCAGGGTTTCTCGCTGTCCGCTGACCGGAAAAAAGTCCTGGTTTTCTCCTCCGGGAAGCTCGCGGTCATAGACCCGGCGCCGGATCAAAAAATGGAAAAGACAGTTCCTATCCAGGAGATGACCCTATCAGTTGTGCCTGCCGAGGAATGGAGACAGATTTTCAACGATGTATGGAGGTTTGAGAGGGATTATTTCTACGATCCCACGATGCACGGTGTGGACTGGGAGCTGATGAAAACAAGGTATGGAGCCTTGATCGCCCAGGCAAATTCAAGGAGAGATGTAAACATCGTCATTGGGGACTTGATTGCGGAACTTAACGCTTCCCATACTTACAACAGTGGTGGCGATATGGATGAGGCACCAAGTATGTCGGTAGGCTATCTGGGAGCCGACTTTGTGGTGGAGAATGGAGCTTACCGGATCAAGAATATCATAGCAGGTGCTCCATGGGATGTCGAAGTGCGGTCACCGCTACAGAAACCGGGGGTAGATGTGAAAGCAGGGGATTATGTGCTCGCCATCAATGGCCAACACTTGGATATCAAGACGTCTATCTACAAGTCACTTCAGGGACTTGCGGGCAAAACGGTTCAGTTGACCGTAAGCAGCACCCCGGATGGAAATGGAGCGCGACAGGTGCTGGTCAAGACATTGGGATCTGAGGCTAGGCTGAGGAATCTGGCATGGATCAATAATTTCAGGGAAAGGGTAGAAGAGGCCACGGACGGCAGAATAGGTTATGTGTTTGTACCGAGCACGGGTATAGATGGCCAGAATGAACTGTTTCGTCAGTTTTATGGTCAGATGAACAAAGAAGGTTTTATCATCGATGAGCGGTTTAATAACGGTGGTCAGATTCCTGACAGGTTTGTAGAGCTGCTGGACCGTGATCCGCTGGCCTTCTGGGCAGTAAGGGATGGTCAGGACTGGGCATGGCCACCTTCCGGGAACTTCGGTCCCAAGGTTATGCTGATCAACGGGTTCTCAGGTTCCGGCGGGGATGCCTTTCCGGATTACTTCAGAAAGCGTCAGATAGGACCGCTGATCGGAACTCGCACTTGGGGAGGATTGATCGGGATCTCGGGAGCTCCCAGTCTTATTGATGGGGGATCGGTCACGGTGCCTACCTTCAGGATGTATGATCCGGATGGGAGCTGGTTTAAGGAAGGCCATGGTGTGGATCCGGATATAGAAGTAGTGGAAGATTTCGGAAGCCTCGCAAAAGGAACAGATGCCCAGCTTGAGGCAGCGATCAAGGAGGTGATGCGCCTGCTGAACAGCAATGAGCAATTCAAGGTGCCGGCCAGGCCAGCTTACGAGAAGAGGTAGGTAAACGTAAATCCCACTTGGCGTTAGACTGAAAATGTGATGCTAGACCATCAGTCAAATAAAAAATCCCGGGAGTTTTTTCCGGGATTTTTTGATTATATAAATGTATTTAAATCAGTATATTGATTGATTTTAATTTAACTTTTTGTTTCAATTGGATTTAGGCCTGAAGTAGCGGATTGGTGCCTTAGGTTCCGGCTTGAGCTCTATGCCCTCTGTCTCAAGTAGTCTCAGTGCCTCCTGCACGGCACGTTCCAGCTGAGGGTCTTTTCCTTCGATCACCTCTTTTGGCGTCTGCTCTACCGCGATATCCGGGGAGATCCCCACGCCCTCTACGGCCCATTCGCCATGGACGTCATAGAAGCCGCCCCGGGGAGCTACCATCCGGCCGCCGTCGATAAAGGCTGGGGTGTCCCACGTGCCTACCAGTCCACCCCATGTTTTGGTGCCGATCAGCGGTCCGATCTCCATCTTGTTGAACAGGTAGGGAAGGAGATCCCCACCGGAACCGGCCCGCTCATTGATGAGCATGACTTTCGGTCCCCAGATGCCGGACATAGGAGTGGTGAACGGACGGTGGTCATTTGCGCGGGAATTAAAGTACCCGTGCAGGTCCCGTGCCATGATATCCACCATGTAGTCGGCAGCGGAACCGCCTCCGTTGTTCCGCTCGTCGATGACGGCCCCTTTTTTATCCTGCTGGGAGAAATAATATCTGTTGAAATAGGTGTAGCCTAGCTGCCCGGTATTAGGGATATACACGTAAGCGAGCTTACCGTCCGACAAGGCATCGACTTTCCGCCTGTTGCCCTCTACCCAATCCATGGTCCGGAGTTGGTTTTCATTGGACACAGGCAGTACCTGGATGACCCGTGATCCTTCCATTCCCGGTTTGGTATTGAGATGGATATTGGTAGGTTGGTTGGCTGTGCCTTCAAAATACATGTACAGATTGGTATGGGGTGCTATGGCTTTGCCGTTGACCCCTACCAGAAACTCACCCACTTTGGCACTGGCACCCGGTTGGGCCAATGGGGCGTTCAGGCCAGGATTCCAGCTTTCACCGGTATAGATTTTCCTGATTTTATAGTTGCCGTCCACCTGCTCGTAGTCAGCGCCCAGCAGTCCGATCGGCACAGACTTTATCTCAGGGAAATCGCCTCCCCGGGTATAACTGTGGCCCACGGCCACTTCCCCACCCAGGATATCGATGATGTAGTTCATGTCAGACCGATGCCTTACATGCGCCACCCAGGGCTTATACCATTCGTAGATTTCGTCCCAGGGTGCTCCGTGTACATTGTCCACGTATAGGAAGTCCCGCTGGTACCTCCAGCCTTCCCTGTAGATCTGCTGCCATTCAGCCATCGGATCTACTTTTACCTTCAGGCTGGCGAGGGCCTTCAGTGCCCCATCTCCGCTTTTCTTGCCTGCTCCGGAAGTTTCCACGATTCCCCAGGTGGTTCCTGACTGATAGAGGAGCGATTTTCGGTCTTTTGAGACAACCACCTGGTCCGCCTTAGGGAGGAAAACTTCTGACTTCCGCTTGTTGAGGTCGTACTTATGTAAGGTGGTACCTTCATTTGGGATATTTTCCATGTAAAAAACATATCCCTCCGGTGCACTGACCAGTGCAGTGTAATTTCTCTGGGGGATATCCACAGCCAGGATCCGTTGCTGGATTCCCTCTGGGTCGATCCGTACCATAGTAGAGGTTTTTTCTTCTTTCTTTTCCTGGGACTTTTCCTCTATTTCTTCATCACTAAGCGGCAATAGCGGGGACTTCTCAGCATTGCTGAGTACTGCCATATACAGTCCCCGGGTGATGGGATGATCGTAACTGCTCATATCCAGCCAGCCCGTATTCAGTCCATAATCCGTACTCGCGAGAAAATAGAGGTATTTTCCACTGGCATCCCATACTGGACTTATCGCGTCAGCCATGTGATCACTGACCTGGATTTTTTGACCGGAATCTATATTGTAGATAAATATCGATTTGAATTGATTATCCATCAAGCGGGCGTAGGCTATCCATTTCCCATCGGGTGACCACATGGGGTTCAGACTCCGGTCGGGATGGGCATATCGCTCTGTCTCCACCACTTTGGAGCTTCCTGATGCGATATGGACCAACCATAGCTGGTAGTGGGTGTCGGTGAAGGCAATGTGGGTGCCTTCCGGCGACCATTCCGGTTTAAAGTAGAAGCTGGGATCGGAGAGTGCGATGGTTTTCTGTATGATCCCATCCTGTCCTGCTATGACCAGTTCGTATTCGCCTTTTGCATCCGAGAAGTAGGCGATTTGCTTCCCATCTGGTGACCAGACGGGTGCGCGCTCTGCTGAAGCTGAGGTATTGGTGATATTTCTCCCTGCCCCGTTTTCTTTGGGTACTGTGATGATTTCCCCTCGGTATTCAAAAACTGCCCGCTGTCCGGTAGGGGATAGCTGGGGGTTTTGAAGTTGGTTGGCTCCCACATTCACCCAGCGGTCACGTGCCCAATGGAAGTCCCCTGCCACAGTTATTTCCAACTGGCTGCTTTCACCTGTCTGAGGATTGAAGAGGTGTAGGTATCCCCCTTGCTCGTAGATAAGCGCATCGGGCCCTGCGTCGATGCTTTTGATGTCGAAGTCTTTCAGAAATGTCTCCTGCTTCTCCTGGCCTGTGGCAGGATCATAAGACCAGAGGTTTGCCAGAAAATCCCGCTCGGAAATATAGTATACCTTGCCTCCAAACCATACCGGATCGGTATGGCGCTCATTGTCTGTCTGCGGGGTCATTTTCAGTGAGTAATCGGACAGGTCCATAATCCAGATCGGTTTTGCCTGACCTCCCCGGTGGTTCCGCCATTCCGGGTCCCAAAAGGCAATCTGTTGGTAGGCGATCTGGCTGCCGTCGGGTGAGATTTCTCCGTTTACAGCCCTCGGAACTGCGAGCGGTTCTGCTATTCCGCCGGATGTGCTGATTTTGAAGAATTTGGATTCCTGTGTGGCATGTCCCTCACGGCCGGATGTGAATGTGATAAATTCTCCATCCGGAGTCCATCCCGTGACCAGATCTGCTCCGGGATGCCAGGTCAGCCGCTGCGGCTCACCGCCTTCGGCCGGGATCAGGTACACATCTGTATTCCCGTCATACTCTGCCGTGAAAGCGATCTGCTTTCCATCAGGGGAAAAATGGGGCAGGGACTCTTCCCCTTCATTGCTGGTGAGCCGGATCGCCTGCCCACCTGTCCGGGGTACTTTCCATAGGTCATTGGCGTAGACAAAAACAATCTCATGCTGGCTTAAACTGGGCTGCCGGAGCAGCTGGGTTCCCTGACCAACTGCCGTGGCGGCCCATCCGGAAGCAGCAAGGAGAAGCGTAACTATTTTTTTCATCTGTTTATAATTATTTTTCAATTGTCATATGCCCGCCTGTCGTCGGACAGGGAATCTCGCATACCGGATAATCATCCCACTGTGCGTCGCTCTGCGTCATGCTCGATTTCATCTGTTTATAATTTGTTTTTTCAG
>JBMDXP010000022.1:0-8244 GCA_048819475.1 Algoriphagus sp. | reverse complement strand
ATAAAAACAAAACACTAACACACAGTAACATTTATAAGATAGTTGGCCCGTTCGTCTATCGGTTAGGACCTCAGATTTTCATTCTGGTAAGAGGGGTTCGATTCCCCTACGGGCTACTTAAAAGAGATTCATTGTATGAGTCTCTTTTTTTGGTTTGATCAAAAATGCCATATCCTGCAAATAACACTATTCCCAGGATATTTTATATTTTCAGCAATCCTTTTACAGGATCATGCGATTGTGTATAGGAATCCAAGTTTGGATGCCCTGTAAACCTTCATTATGATTACAATGAAAGCAGGCACCCTCCTAAATGTTCATCCGTCAATTTTAAACGTCGGAGATTTTTACATGGTTCTCAATTGCAGGCCTATTAAGCTCAGTTCCTATTTGTCGTATGCCAGCTGAAGCCTGTAATGGGTCAGCAACGTTCTTTTCAGATATATCCCTTAACGGCCTGGTTTGGTGAAACGGCATGATGAGGCCCGTAAACATTTACATTGAGCAAGATAAAAGCGATTGCCCTCCGTATTTTCCCGGAGGCCTTTTTCCGTAAAATCCCGGGTTGTTTTGTATCTATAGCTGTGCTATTTTTGCTGATAGATAAAAACAGCAAATGATGAAATTCTCCTTATTACCTAATTCCTATAGGCTATTTAAAAATTCCCGGCCTGTTCATTTTAATACGACACGTTTTGTCGCCTTTGCGGTATACCTTTGCTGCAGGTAAGTTCATGATCATGATCACCTGCATGTTAAATTATGGCTATCACCTTTTACAGCTGAAACAAAAGGAGTATTTTAGCCGCGGAATAAAAAAAATAATAACATTAAAACAAAAAATAAACACGAGTATGAAGAAATTCTACACCGGCGCTTATTTCTTATGCGCAGTTCTGGGGGTGTCTGCCCAGCATGTCCTCTGGCAAAAAGACATTGAATCTTCCTCACAGGATTTCCTGTCCCAGGTAACTACAACCATTGACCAGCAGTACTTAATTACCGGCAGTTCAATCCAATCAGACAAGCTTACCGGTGGAACAAACCAAAACAATGGGTACGACTACCATTTGGTAAGTTTAAATAACGAAGGCCAGATCGTTTGGCAAAAATACTTTTCAGGACAAAACCATGATTTTCTTTCCGCTACAGTTAATACACAAGAGGGAGGATATCTTATTGCAGGGACGAGTTTTTCCGGCAAAGGCCTGGATAAGAAGGATGATTCTAAAGGTGGCAGTGATTTCTGGCTCATAAGGCTTGGAAGCGATGGACAAGAGCTATGGCAGAAGACTTTAGGCACTGCCTCGGATGAAGAAGCCAGGTCTGTGATCCAGACCACAGACTTAGGATTCTTTGTTGCAGGGAACATCCAGAACTCCGAGAAAGGCTACGGTTCCAAAGATGCCTGGATCATCAGGCTGGATAAAAACGGCAAGGAGATCTCCCAATTGATCTTAGGCGGCAGAGGCCTGGATGAAGTGGAAAAAATGATCCCGACGAAAGATGGTGGTGCCTTATTAGGGATGTATTCCAGAAGCGGAAGCGTTTCTATGAATGATCATCGATCATTGATCAATGATAAAATCACTCATCAATCATCACTCATCAATTATGCTAAATCGGTCGACAATTACGGGGAAGGTGATTATTGGATCGTCAAGCTTTCAAAAGAAGGCAGGGTCGAGTGGGAAAAGAACTTCGGTGGCCAAGGTGATGATCATCTGAGAAAATTGGCTCTCACTTCCACCGGCTATCTGATTGGCGGTGAATCCAGATCAGAGAGATCAGGCAATAAAACCGTAGGCATAGAAGAAGGGACTGATATCTGGCTTATAGCGTTGAATGAAAAAGGAGAAGAAAGCTGGCAGAAATCCTACAGCTTTAAGAACCGGGATGTACTGATGGGGATGAGTGTGTTGAGTAAGAGCCAGGAGTCAAGAATCAAGAACCAAGAGTCGGGAGCCAGGAATCAAGATGGGCAGGATACTACTAAAGGTATTTTACTTGGCGGTTACACCCAGGCAGAAGGAAGGATAGAATCCGATGATGAGAAGTTCTGGATGCTGTACCTGGACCAGAATGGCAATGAGCAGTGGAGAAAGCATGTGAAAGGAGAATCCAGCAAAAAGGAAGAACGGTTATCGGATATTAAGCTGAACCGTGACGGTTCCATTATCCTGGCTGGAACCAGCGCAGAGGAACTGGGTAAGGAAAACTGGAAGATCGTGAAGCTTGGCGACAGCCAGATTGATCAGCTGATCGAGAAGCAGGACATCAGGATCTACCCGAACCCGGTCTCAGATTATGCGTATGTAGAAATAGGGTTCGAGGGTCAGAGAGCAGGAGCGATTGAGGCTGAGATCAGCGTGTATGATATGGGCGGAAGGCAGCTTCAGAGCATTAAGACGAAGAATAAAGTGACAAAGATCAACACCCAGGCTTTGGTGCAGGGGGCTTACCTGGTAAGCGTAAAGACCAGTGACAACAAAACGGCAAGTGCTAAACTGATTAAAAAATAAACTGAAATAAACTGAGATGAAGAAAATATATGCATGCATAGGGCTGGCTGCCCTAAGCTGGAACCTGAGTGCACAACAGCAGTTCCAGGGGGTCAACTTCGGGGACATGCCCAAACCGGTCCCTTCCGTATCCTCCTTCTCCACCTATACCGATACCCCGGCTTCTCCGGCGACGGGGATTCCCGGGATATCCATTCCTTTGCTGAGCCTGCCGGGAGACGGGGGATCGGCATTAAGCCTTGCCTTAAGCTACAATCCCCTGAATGCTTCCGGGGAAGAGGCGGGAAGCGAGGCAGGCACGGGCTGGTCGGTGTTCAAGGGCGGGGTGATCTCCAGGCAGATCAACGGGACCATTGATGAGGCTTTCCAGAAGGCCTCCAGCTCAAAATATGAAAAGAATAAGTTCGATGACGAGTACTATTATAACCTGCCCGGCATGAGCGGGAAATTTAAAATAGAACGCGATGTAGTGAGCAATACCTTTACCCTTATAGACCTTACCCCGCTCAACCATGTGAAAATCGAATACACCAGGCAGGACAACAATGCTACGCTGATCGTGGACTCCTTTACCATTACCGATGATCAGGGAACGCGGTATTACTTCAGCGATTACTCCTCCAATGCAGTCTATGACGGCTATTATGAGAGTATAGAAGCCTGGGGTCTGGAATATAAGTCGGCATTTTACTTAACCAGCATCAAAAATGCCGGCAATGTTGAGGTGGCCCGCTTCACTTACAAACATGATACGAAGTATGACGGCTCTATGCTGATGTATAAAAGCAGCCGCCTGGAAAGCATCCGGACCTCCTCAGGGAGCATAGCCATCGCTTATGACTATGACCAGGCGCTGGAAAAAACCATGAACGACCCGTACAGCATAAAGAGCGTCTCTTTGAGCAACCTGTATGCAAAAGTGGCGGAATATGCCTTTGAGTATTCCTATCCGGAGATGAGTTATTCCGAGGGGACGGAAAAAAGGCGCCGGCTGGAAAAAGTGAAGAAAATAAGCGGCACTGCCGTACTGGAAGAGACTTCCTTTGTCTACTACCCCCAGGCTTCCGCCGAACCCTCACAGAATACCTATTGCGCTGCGGGAAGCCCGTACAGCCCCTCCAATGTCCTGAAAAGGATTATCTATCCCACCAAAGGAGTTACCGAATACCTCTATGAAAAGAGCGATATTTTTAAAGATAAAAACAATGCAGCCTACCTTGAAAGCATCAGTGATGATTTTAAGGATGCCTGTGTGCAGTATACCGAGGCATTCCCCGATACCGGGTTCGATACCAACGCCTCGGTCAGCTATACCTTTAGCGTATCGGGGGATCCCGGCAGGAAGAAAGCATTCTGGCTGAACTTCAGTGTCGATGAATATTACCAGCAGCCCGGTCCTGTGGACCCTAAAACAGGATTCCCCACCCTTCCTCCTCCCATTAAGGAAAACCAGCGGATCTCCTACACCCTGAAGCGGGGCAGTGAAACCATTGCCTCATCCCAGAAAGGCGAGTATACCAAGTTCTACTATTATCCGGGACAGTACACCCTGACCATCAATGTCCCCTATGTGGGGGGCAACGGCTCTTTCCGCCTTACCGAGCTGATGCTCAGGCCCGGCCCTTACAGGAATGCCGATGTATCGGGGAACCGGTACAGGATACAATCCGTGAAAAGCTATAATGACCCTGCCGGCAGCAGCCCCGAAAAAACCGTATCCTACAGCTATGACAGCTTTACCCTGGCCAACAGCTCCAGCGGCTACCTTTCCATGGGGAAAGATATCGTATATAAAAATGTAAAGGTCACGGAAGGAACGGGCAACGGGTACACCCGGTATTTTTACCGGGCACCGCAGGATTACCCGGTGACCGACCCCTATGTAAAGGACGGCCAGTCCGGGACCTTCTGGCCGTATTACAACCTGACCAAGGCAGGGCTTGCGGAAAAACGCGAGATCTTTAATGAAGCAGGCCAGCTGCTCAACCGGGAAAGCACTGAATATACCTTCTCCACGGCAGATGATACGGATTATGCCGAAGAAGGGTTCAACTACTCGAAAACGGCCTGGATCAGCGCTTCCAGGACCACCTCCGAAACCTACCCTTCCGGGGATGCGTCAGTAGTCCTTACAGGCATCACCGAAAATACCTTCCGGGCAGACAATTACAAGCCCTCCTATTCCAAAAGCACCGCTGCGGACGGCACGGTGACCGAGAGCTTCTACCGGTACGCCCGGGATAAGAACATGACGGCGCTGCTCTCTGCGAACATGACAGGGATACAGGTAGCCGCTGAAACCCGGAAGAACGGGAAAACCACCGGTCAATCCGAAACCAGGTTTGATGATGCTTCCCTGAAGTACCCTTCATCGGTCGTCTCCATAAACCCCAATGATGGCAGCGTAAAGACGGCGGTTACCTATGACGTGTATGACGAGAGGGGCAATATAGTGCAGTATACTACGGATATAGACCCGTTGAGCGGAAAAGGCAACCCGGTAACCATCATCTGGGGATATAACAAAACCATGCCTATCGCCAAGGTGCCCGGTGCCCGGTGGGCCGATATCTCCAGCCTGGCAGGCGATATCGTTGCCCGGTCCGATGCAGATACCAGTGAGGCGAAGGAAAAAGAGCTCCTCTCTGCCCTGGATGCCTTCAGGGACCATGCTGCGCTCAGGCCTTTTCCGGTGATCACCTACACCTATGACCCGCTGGTCGGTGTTACAACGGTGACGCCTCCTACGGGCCTGAGGGAAACCTACCGGTATGATGCCTCCGGAAGGCTGGAATCGGTAACCGATGCCGACGGCAACAGGGTGAAGGAAGTGAAGTACAACAACAGGCAGTAATTAAAGATTCAGGCAGTAACTGAAAATTAAAACCATTGAAACATGAAACGACTATTATATATTGTTTTGCTATCGGGATCCGGGATTGTGTTTGGGCAGAGCCTGAGCTCCTCGGAGAACTATGTGTATACCAGGAGCTACCTTGAGCCGGTGAGCGCCACCAATCCGGGGGCGCGGCAGGTGCAGTCCGTGCAGTATATGGACGGGCTGGGCAGGACCCGCCAGGAAATCCTGATCCAGGCCACGGCAGGGGGCAAAGACCTGGTGGTCCCGGTGGAGTACGATGCTTCCGGGAGGCAGGTAAAATCCTACCTCCCGGTCCCGGCCGATTCCCAGGGCGGAGCCCTGCAGGGCATCACCGGGAGCTCGGCAGGTGCCTATTACGGGGTTCCCAATGCCTACGCTGAGGCTTCTTTAGAGCAGTCCCCGCTGGGAAGGGTCCTCAGGCAGGCCCACCCCGGTTCCGACTGGGCCATGGGCAGCGGCCATACGCTGAAGTTCAGCTACGGGGCCAATGCCGCATCCGAGGTCAGGAGGCTTACCGCCACCACTTCCTGGAACAGCAGCACCGGGATGAATGAGGTGAGCATAGCCTTTGCCCCGGATAACAGCTATACCTCCGGGGGCTATTACAGGGCAAATACCCTGGTTAAAAAAACCACCCGTGATGAGGATGACCGGGAGACACAGGTGTTTTCCAATGCCTCGGGGCAGACCCTTCTGGTCAGGAAGGCAACCGGCAGCGGATCCGCCCCGTATGCCGATACGTATTATGTGTATGATGATTTTGGGAACCTGGTCCTGGCCATCCCTCCCAAGGTGGCCTTCAGCAGCCTGGCTGAGCTTGGCAGCCAGCTGGATGCGCTGTGCTACCAGTACCGCTATGACCGCTACAACCGCCTGGTGGAAAAGAGGCTTCCCGGCAAATCGGCGTGGGAGTCTGTCGTATACGACAAGCAGGGCCGCGCGGTCCTTACCCAGGATGCGAACCAGGCCTCCAAGCAGTGGTCCTTTGTGAAGTACGACAGCCAGGGAAGGGTGGCCTACAGCGGCCTTTTTTCCTCTTCAGCATCACGCTCCTCCCTGCAGGCCACCCTGGACAATATGTCCTCCAATGCCCTGAACAACGAGTCCCGCACAGACACGCCGTTTTCCCTTAACGGCCTGGATATCTATTACACCAATGCCGCTTTCCCTACCGCGGGCATGACGGTCATGTCCGTGAATTATTATGACCGGTACCCTGCCGGTTCGCCTGCCGTTCCCACTGCCGTGCTCCAGCAGGCGACCCTTTCCCAGGCACCGGTAAGCATCACCTCCAACGGCTATACCACCACCCGGAGCGTACAGTCCCTTCCTGTGGCCGGATATACCAAAAACATAGAGGACGACAGCTGGTCTTCCTCCTTTATCTGGTACGACCAGAAGGCAAGGCCCGTAGGCACCTACGGCAAAAACCACCTGGGAGGATACACCAGGACGGAATCGGAAATCGATTTCTCGGGCGTGACAAAAAAAAGCCTGACGTACCACAAGCGACTGGATACCAATACCGAGACGGTGATCAGGCAGCGTTTTGTGTACGACAGCCAGAACCGCCTGAAGCAGCATTATCATCAAATCAATGCGCAGGCTGAAGAGCTCCTGTCTGACAATACCTACAATGACCTGGGGCAAATTACCAATAAAAAAGTAGGCGGTAATCTTCAGAGCATTGATTACAGGTATGACCTGAGGGGCCGCCTCACTAAGGTTAATGATCCCGGGAACCTGAACGGGAGGTTATTCGGATACGAGGCCAGGTATCAGAACCCTGTCGGCACGGAAGCCAAATACAATGGCAACATTACTGAAGTGGACTGGAAGAGCGCATCCGATCATGTGTTAAGGCGGTATGATTACCGTTATGACGGCCTGAACCGCCTTACCGCAGCCTATTACCGGGAGCCGTTATCCTCATTGCCTGAGAATAACTTCTACAATGAAGAAGCCGGCTACGACCTTAACGGAAACATCGTTTCTATGAAAAGGAATGCAAAATCACCTTATTCTTCCTCAGCCGAGCTTGTCGATAACCTGAACTATGCCTACAGCGGCAACAGGCTCAGCAGTGTATCAGACACATCTGCCAACTACAGGGGATATCCTGATACGTCAGGGAATACCATCTCGTATGATGATAACGGGAATATGAAGGACCAGATTGATAAAGGGATCCTTCAGATTGATTATAACTTCCTGAACCTTCCGAAATATATTAAGTTCAATGATTACGCAAGTTATAGCAGGGACAATAAAGTCTACGTCAATACCACCTACCAGTACAGGGCGGACGGGACTAAGCTCAGGAAGGTCCATAACTATAAAGATCCTGCTTACGCTTATGCACTGTCCAGCAGGACAACGGACTACCTGGACGGCTTCCAGTATGAGAGCAACTGGAGCGCTGGCGGAGGATCTGCATCATCTGATTTTCAGCTGAAGTTCGTCCCTACGGCGGAAGGCTATTACGATTTTGAAAATAATAAGTATATTTACAGCTATACCGATCATTTGGGTAACATCCGTTTGAGCTATTACAGGAATGCCGGCGGCGGCGCCTCGGTGGCTGAAGAAAACAATTATTATGCTTTTGGTTTAAAGCATGAAGGGTATACTGTACAGGGCGGAAATCCTGCTTACGGGTATGGTTATATAGGAAAGGAGCTTCAGAAAGAGACGGGAATGTACGACTTCGGGGCCAGGATGTATATGCCGGACCTTGGAAGATGGGGCGTGATGGATCCGCTGGCTGAAATGATGCGCAGGCACAGTCCGTATAATTATGCGTATAACAATCCTGTTAACTACATCGATCCGGACGGAATG
>JBMDXP010000021.1:0-2025 GCA_048819475.1 Algoriphagus sp. | reverse complement strand
GAGTTATACTGTCGCCGAATTCCTCGAGAAACGTATTCCAGCCATCATCGAGGGTAAACAGCAATTTTGCGGGGCGCGGAATATACATGCCGCAGAGTATAAAACGGGGCTCAGGGCATGCAAACCATCGGAAGCGCGAAGTGGTGACGCTCGTCCTGTCGCAACTTTTCACCAATCCTATCGTTTTCCGAACGGGAAGTCATATGAACCCGCTATCAAAGAACCAGCAAAAGAAAAGAAGGGATATTTTGTATATAAGTAATTGAATAATATGTATATTAATCAAATGAATCAGAGAGCCTGTGTATGTTTTAAGAAACTTAAAATTACAAAAATTGACAGTTGATTCATGTTTGTATGAGTTTTAAACTATTTCTGCAACTTACGGACAAATGTCTGATTATGGGAATAAAAATGAACAAAAGTACAATTACATTAATGATGATGGCCATTCTTTCAGGTACTGCTTATGCTGAGTCTACGCAGTTAACGCCAAATTTTTCACCGGAAAGCGTAACTGTATCCACCTCTGCCGGGCTGTTAAGCGGAAAGTCTCATGAACTGGTTTATGATACTGGTACAGGAAGAAAGGTCAGCCAGCTGGACTGGAAGATCAAGAATGTGGCCATTCTAAAAGGCGACATTTCCTGGGATGCATATTCGTTTCTGACACTGAATGCAAGAGGCTGGACATCCCTGGCTTCCGGGGCTGGTCACATGGACGACTATGACTGGATGAACGATAATCAGTCAGGATGGACTGACCACTCATCCCACCCCAGCACGAATGTCAACTATGCCAATGAATTCGATCTGAACGCAAAAGGCTGGGTTTTCCAGAATGAAAACTATAAAGCCGGTGTAATGGCTGGTTATCAGGAGACTCGATTCAGCTGGACTGCAACCGGTGGTTCCTATAACTACGATAATGGTTCATATACTGGAGAATTCCCTGCAGGTGAACGTGGAATTGGCTATAGCCAGCGGTTTTCCATGCCGTACATTGGCCTTGCAGGTCAGTATCGTATTAATGATTTTGAGTTCAATGCATTGTTTAAATTCAGTGACTGGGTTCGGGCGCACGATAACGATGAGCACTACATGCGGGATTTAACTTTCCGTGAGAAGACGACCAGTTCACGTTACTATGGCACTTCAATTGATGCCGGATATTATGTAACTCCGAATGCCAAAGTATTTGCTGAGTTCACCTACAGTAAATATGAGGAGGCTAAGGGAGGGACTCAGATTATTGATACTAACAGTGGCGAGTCCGCCTCCATTGGAGGAGATGCCGCTGGGATATCAAATAAAAACTATACGATTACAGCGGGTCTGCAATATCGATTCTAAGTAAAAAATCATGATTAGGATGATTATTTCCATTTCATTCGTTACCTAACCATGAGTCATGCCATATTAAATGCCAGAGAAACAGCTCTGGCATTACAAAATTGCATAAATTTTAAGTCAGGCATACCCGTTAAACGCAAAAGATGAAATCCAATTTAAAAACAGCATCATCGTATAATGCTGTCCAATATCATACATCAAGATTACGTAGGGTCTAACAGTTATTAATATACAAAGGTGTTAAACCGCGTCACTCCTTACGCAATAGAGTTTTACACCGACTAATTATTTCATAAACAAACCATAGTTCTCAATGGATCAGCTGTTCATGGTGAATAATACACCGCAGAGACAGGTCCACGGGAACATGCTGTCGCCGAACGTATTGATGAACAAACTCCAGCCGTCATCGACAGGAAGAGCAGTCTGGCAGGCCGCGGAATATACATGCCGCAGAGTATAAAACCGGGCTCAGGGCATGAACACCATCGGAACGGCAGAGCCGTGACGCTCGCCCTGTAAGGGCGCTACGTTCGCCTTGTACATACGGAGTCGAGCTCCCGGTAACCGTTCAACCTGATGTGCTGGCGTGAAAGGTGAAGCGGAGGGCCATATGCTGCTAAATAAGGTTCAGCGGTGCAGACTTTTCTGACCTTAAGGGAAGGGGGCGGC
>JBMDXP010000020.1:0-33315 GCA_048819475.1 Algoriphagus sp. | reverse complement strand
CTCTTCCCATCCCGAACAGAGAAGTTAAGCCCTGCCGCGCCGATGGTACTGGGGTCATTCCCGGGAGAGTAGGTAGCCGCCACCCCTTTATACGGCCCTTTGGTGATATCCATAGGGCCTTTTTTCGTTTTATACTTTTTGGAATGGAGAATCGGATCAGTCTGAATAACGGATGGATCAGTCCTAAAATAGATAATTTTTTGGGATCAGTCTGAATATCTGGGGAGCAGGCTTATTCACGCATAGCTATTAGATAGTCTAAACAGGAAGAATTCAATATTGGTGACTCCTCTGAACTGAGCCCTGAATGCTTTTACCAGGGTATAGAGTTCGCTTGGACAGGGCAGTCTCATCGATGCCGGGATGCCTACCCAGGTTTTCGGGAAAGAGCATCCAGTCCTTGGCGCTGCTTCTGCTCCCAAGTCTGGAAGTCGCTCAGGTAGAAAAATACTGATGCTCAACTGTTTTTCCGTTCATATAAAGTCTAGCGGACAGTTATTGCCTGATATACTTAAGGAAAAGTGTTTTTAGACCAGTTGAACGGTTTTGTGAAAAGTGTTTGCCGGAATACATAATGAAAAACCCTGAATGTTATAGCCCAAATTGCTCCAAATGATGTTCAAAATGCTTGCGGTGAAACCGCTCCCATTCTGCATGATTCAGGCTGCCGAACCGTGGATGAACAGAAGTCGCATCGGGAGTAGAGTGAAAGTACCCGTTGTAGGCATTCAAGCTGGCCAGGAGCTGTTCTTTTGCTTCAGATAGACTGGTATACTTCAGGGGCAGTAAATCTCCCGCAGTCGTGCCTGGGGCTACCACACCCAGGGGAAATTGTGCTGGTGTATCCAGAAGTATCCTCTTTTGTGCGAGTTGTTTTTCATTCGGGACAAATTCAGGGATTTTGATTCTGTTATAAGAGATTTTGACGGTGAGTGTCAAATGCTCCACCATATGCTGGGGAGTCATAATTCCAAACTGCGCCAGTGTATGTTCCCTTAACTTTTCGAGCCTTTGGGCTATTTTTGAGGTGTCCATAGTGATTGAGGGTTATTGGGAAGAAAAAAAGCGTTTGAAAACTCAAACGCCTTTTTACCATTTAACGAACTCTAGATTTTAGCTTCCACACATTTCGCAGTTCTCCGGATCGTCCAGCGAACAGGCAATCGCATCCTGCTTTTGTGTTTTTACTGTAATTCCTTCCTGGGCTTTTTCCGCTTTTGGTTCAAAAGAGGACTTATCCAGGGTGAATTTAATGGCACTGGTGGCGGCTTGGGATCTCAGGTAATACATCCCTGTCTTTAATCCTTTCTTCCACGCATAGAAATGCATTGAAGTAAGCTTGCCGAAGTTGGGATCCTGCATGAACACATTCATACTCTGGGACTGGCAGATATATGCGCCTCGGTCTGCGGCAAGATCAATGATCACCTTTTGGGAAATTTCCCAGACTGTTTTGTAAATATCCTTGATATGCTGAGGGATGCCTGGTACATTTTGTACTGATCCATTAGTCGAGATCAACCTGTTTCTCATGGAGTCATTCCAAAGTCCCAGTTGGATAAGGTCTTTCATCAGGTGCTTATTCACTATGATGAATTCTCCCGACAGGGTTCGCCGGGTGTAGATGTTGGAGGTATAGGGCTCAAAGCACTCGTTATTGCCCAATATCTGTGAAGTAGAGGCAGTAGGCATAGGAGCTACAAGAAGGGAGTTTCTCATTCCGTATTTCTTGACTTTTTCTTTCAGTTCACTCCATGCCCATCGGTTTGACTTTGGAGTAACGCCCCACATATCAAACTGCAGGATGCCTTTGGATGCAGGAGATCCTTCATAAGTCTCGTAGGTGCCTTGCACTTTGGCCAATTCCATGGATGTCTCCACTGCAGCATAGTAGATGGTCTCAAATATATCCTCGTTTAGTCCTCTTGCCTCCGCTGAATCAAAAGGCATTCTGAGCAGGATGAAAGCATCCGCCAGCCCCTGGATTCCCAGTCCTATTGGACGGTGTCGGAAGTTGGATCTTTTTGCTTCTTCCACAGGGTAGTAGTTCACATCTATCACCTTGTTCAGGTTTTTAGTGGCTACTTTGGTGATTTCGTACAATTTCTGGTGATCAAAGAACAGCTTGCCATCCGGGCCTGCAGTCACAAACTTCGGGAGGGCTATTGATGCCAGGTTACATACAGCTACTTCATCAGGGGCTGTATATTCAATGATTTCAGTACATAGGTTGGAAGACTTGATCGTCCCCAGGTTCTTCTGGTTTGATTTTCCGTTTGCAGCGTCCTTGTACAGCATGTAAGGTGTACCGGTTTCTATCTGGGATTCCAGTACCTCAAACCACAATTCCTGGGCTTTGATGGTTTCTCTGGCTCTTCCCTCACGCTCATACTTTTCATACAGTCTTTCAAACTCCTCACCATGGCAATCTGATAGCCCTGGAGCTTCATTGGGACAGAAGAGCGACCAGTTCTCATTTTGCTCTACCCGCTTCATGAATAAATCAGGTATCCAGAGTGCATAGAATAGATCCCTCGCTCTCATTTCTTCTTTTCCATGATTCCTCTTCAGCTCAAGGAAATCCTTGATGTCTGCATGCCAGGGCTCCAGATAAATTGCGAAGCTGCCTTTTCTTTTGCCTCCCCCCTGATCGACATAGCGGGCTGTCATATCAAAGTTTCTGAGCATGGGTACAATCCCGTTGGAGACTCCATTTGTGCCCTTGATGTATGAGCCTTTGGCACGTACATGGTGGATAGACAAACCTATTCCTCCTGCTGACTGGGAGATTTTGGCACACTGCTTAAGTGTGTCATAGATTCCGTCTATACTGTCATCCTTCATGGTGAGAAGAAAGCAAGAGGAAAGTTGTGGCTTGGGAGTACCCGCATTGAAGAGGGTGGGGGTGGCATGGGTAAACCATTTTTCGGAAAGCAGGTCGTAGGTTTCGAGTACCGAATCGATGTCCTCTTTGTGTATGCCAACAGCCACTCTCATCAGCATGTGCTGGGGACGTTCTACTACTTTGCCGTCCAGCCTGATGAGGTAACTTCTTTCCAGTGTCTTATAGCCAAAATAATCATATCCAAAATCTCTTTTATAGTCAACTGCGGCATCTAGCTTGGCTGCATTTTTCTTTATGATGCCATATACTTCAGGATCTATCAATGCAGCATTTTCCCCGGTTTTGGGATTCACGTACGTGTAAAGTCTTTTCATGGTATTGGAAAAAGACCGGCTTGTCGTTTTGTGAAGATTGGAAATGGCTATCCGGGCAGCAAGAATAGCGTAGTCAGGATGTTTTACAGTTAATGATGCACACACCTCTGCTGCTAAATTGTCTAGCTCGGTGGTGGTTACCCCATCATATAATCCGTCGATTACCTTTTTGGCTACCTCGATAGGCTGGATGAATTTAGGGTCCAGCTCATAACACAGGTTTTCTATTCTGGTGGTGATTTTATCGAACCGTACTGACTCTCTTCTTCCGTCTCTTTTTATTACTAGCATGTTCAGGTGATGTTGGGGAGGTTTTAAAAACTTATTTTCTTAGAAATCTTCTCCTATGGAGAACCTTGGTGAAGAATCCTGGTTTTCTGAGGATTTCATCACACCTGCTTTCTGGTAATCGCCGACTCTTTTCTCAAAGAAGTTGGTTTTGCCCTGAAGGGAAATCATATCCATGAAATCAAATGGATTCGTGCTGTTCCATATTTTTTCACAGTCCAATTCCATCAACAATCTATCTGCAACGAACTCGATATACTGGCACATCAGGTCGGCGTTCATACCGATCAGTCTTACAGGTAGTGCATCAGTTACAAATTCTTTTTCGATTGATACTGCATCCATGATTATTTTTCTCACCGTTTCTTTTGGCAACGGATTGTTCACGTGCTTCGTGTACAGGTGACAGGCAAAGTCACAATGCAATCCCTCATCCCGCGAGATAAGTTCATTGGAGAAAGTAAGCCCTGGCATAAGGCCACGCTTCTTCAACCAGAAGATAGAACAAAAAGATCCAGAGAAGAAAATACCTTCCACTGCGGCAAAGGCGATGAGCCTTTCCTGAAAGTTTCCATTATCAATCCATCGGAGTGCCCACTCGGCTTTCTGCTTCACACAGTCTATGTGCTCAATGGCATTCAGCAATTTGTCCCGCTCTGAGGCATCCTTGATATAGGTATCAATAAGCAGGCTGTAAGTTTCGGAATGGATGTTTTCCATTGCGATCTGGAAACCATAAAAAAACTTAGCTTCTGTATACTGGACTTCTGACACAAAATGCTCAGCGAGGTTTTCATTCACTATGCCATCACTGGCTGCAAAAAAGGCCAGTACATGTGAGATAAAATGGCGCTCGCCATCGTTGAGGTTTTTCCAGTCATTCAGGTCCTGGCTGAGATCAATCTCTTCAGCTGTCCAAAAACTGGCTTCAGCTTTTTTATAAAACTGCCATATATCATTGTGTTGGATTGGGAATAAAACAAAGCGACTCTTATTCTCTTCTAAAATTGGTTCGTAATGCATCTTTCTCTTTGGTTTATTTTTAATCAGGGGAGAAGAATTAAGGGCTTTTTACCCCATTTCACTCCGGCCACGGAAGGCAAAAGCTGCCTTTTTGGACAGCCTTTGAACAAATATGGAAACCAAAATCCATAAAAAAAACCCTTGGAGTATCTGTTGAACCTTGTTTTTGACTAATATTCAAAATCATTATAATGTACTATCATACAATTATATATGATGATTCAAGTAAATTTTTAGATTAGCTGAAAAGGCCATTTTAAGCCCTTTTTTATTTGTCGAAAAAAATCGAAAAAAAATCCTTTACCAAAATTCAATCCAAAAATTGAATTTTGGTCAAAAAATAAAATGCTTTTTCTTCGCCATCTAATACATTGACAGTCAAATTGTAGCTCGTCAGAAAATTGATTTTTAAGAACATTAATTTTGAAAAACTTGCTTTTCAAAATTAAGTTTTCACAGCTTTTCAGACATAATTCGGCAGCACTGTCCTATGATTGAAAATTGGTCAAAGAATATTTAAGATCGGTGTTTTGTTCTTCAAATGATCTTCCTTATATTTGCACTCCGATTTCGATAAAGAATCAATTATCATGTACGCAATTGTAAACATCGCAGGAAAGCAGTTCAAAGTAACAAAAGATCAGTTCGTCTTTGCTCCCAAGCTAGATTTAGAAACTGGCGCTTCCGTGGAATTTGACCAGGTTTTATTGGCGGAAGCTGATGGCACTGTGTCTGTAGGAGCTCCCCTTTTATCTGGAGCAAAGGTATCCGGGAAAGTCCTGGATCATGTAAAAGGTGATAAAGTCATCGTCTTCAAAAAGAAGCGCCGTAAGGGCTACAAAAAGAAGAACGGTCACAGACAGGACTTCACCAAAGTAATGATCGAAAGTATTACACTCTAAGTTTTCTCTTCAGAAAACGATAAACGTATATAACCATGGCACATAAGAAAGGTGTAGGTAGTTCCAAAAACGGTAGAGAATCACATTCCAAAAGATTGGGTGTGAAGAAATTCGGTGGCGAGCAAGTAATCGCTGGTAACATCATTGTAAGACAAAGAGGTACCAAGCATCACCCAGGTGAGAATGTTGGACTTGGAAAAGACCATACATTATTTGCTTTGACAGCAGGTGTTGTAACCTTCAGAAAGAAATTTGATGGGAAATCTTATGTAAGCGTTTTACCTGCTGAAGCATAATCCTTCCTTGTAACACTTAGTAAAGAGGGCTTTCGCGAGATTGCCCTCTTTTTTGCTTTAAGCATGATGAAATTGCCTTAAATGTAATTTAAGTTTTTTCTATGGAGTAAGCAATTCATATTGGCTCAGTTGATTTTACATAAAACTAGCCGATATGAATCGTAAATATTTACTGTTAATGTGGTTGCTTGCCTTCACTTTTAATTTGAGCGCCCAACAGAGACCTCTTCAACTTGAAGATTATACGCAGTGGTCAAGAATCGTGTCCCCGACAGTTGCCCCGGAGGGTGATTGGTTTGCTTATGCACTGAGACCTAATGGAGGGGATGACACGCTTTATATCAAATCTGTTCTGACAGAAAAAACGGAGCGGATTCCTTATGGTTTCGCCCCGATATTCTCCTCTCAGGGGGCTGTGGTCGCCTACTTTACCAAACCCAATAAATCCGAATCAGAAAAACTAAAAAAGGCAAAGAAACCGGTGTTTCAGACTGCACACCTGAAGTCACTTGGTTCAGAACATACTTATACCGTGGAGCGGGCTTCAAAGATGATGTTTTCCAATGATGGACGCTTCTGGGCGGTATTGAAGGAGAAACCAGCAGAGCCAAAAACTGATGCAAAGGGAGCCGACTTAATCCTGTATGACCTGCACAAGAAACTGGCAACCTCTATAGGGAACGTAAGCGAATTCTCCTTTAACCAAAAGAGCTCCCAGTTGGCTTATACCATTGATGCCGAAGACCGCGCCGGTAATGGCATATATATTTTGCAACTGGCAGGTATGTCTACCCAAATCCTTGATGGAGGGAAGGCAATCTATCAAGGCCTGAAATGGGATGATGAAAATGCCAAGAAAGAGGAGCGTACCTTGAGAGGGAACCAACTGGCGCTACTTAGAGGAAATAAAGCTGATTCATTGGCACAGCAACCAAATGAACTGCTGGTGTTTTATGACCTGGAGAAACAACCGAAGAAAGCAGTGTTGTCTGTGTCCGATGTGGGTTTCCCAGAAGGGTTTGTCATCAGTGAGAAGGGAAGGATCAGTTTTAGCGCGGATGGAAAATCAGTTGCTTTAGGGATTAAGGAACAGGAAGTGAAAGTGAAAATGAGTAAAGACACCATCGCAAATGTTGATGTGTGGCATTGGAAAGATGAGTATATCCAATCAGTGCAGATAGTCAGGGCCAATAGGGATAAGAACTTCACCTATTCCGCTGTATTTCATTTTGGGACCAATACGTTTGTCCGGCTGGCAGATGAACAGGTGAGAGTGGTGCTGGAGTCAAAGCATCCCCAATACCGGATTGGCAGAGATGAGTCTGTCTATACCAGTGATGTGAACTGGGGGATTTCTCCTGCAGATCTTTACAGGCTTGACATTATCACAGGAGCAAGGAAAAAAATCGCTGAGCAGGTAGGCAGGCCATTGGAGTATTCGCCTGATGGAAGATACTATATTTATCAAAAAGACACGGCATTGATCGTGTATGACCTCCAAAATGACAAGTCCACGGATGTGTCCGCCAAAGCTCCGGTGACCTTTATGGATACAGCGCACCCCTATCCACATGAAAAACCACCTTTTGGAGTAGCGGGTTGGTCTAAAGATGGAAAAAGTGTGCTGGTGAATCATGAATATGACCTATGGATGCTTTCACTGGATGGGTCCAAGGCCGAAAATATTACTAAAATAGGCTCAGAAGAGGAAATTCGATTTCGGGTCGTAAACTTGGATAAGCAAGAAGAGTGGGTCGATACTAGAAAACCCATCCTATTATCTGCTTACGGTGAAAGGAGCAAGAAAAACGGTTTTTATGAACTTTCCTTAGGCAGTTCTCCAAGACCTCTGGCATTTGAAGATAGGAGTTTTGGTACTCCGATCAAGGCAGAGAATGCCGATAAGGTGTTTTTCACGAAGCAGACGTTTGAGGAGTTTCCCGATTATTATAGCTCCACTTCAAAGTTTGATCAGCATACCCGGCTCACAGAAGCCAATCCCCAGCAAAGCCAATATGCCTGGGGAAAACGCAAATTAGTAGATTTTACGGATTCCCGGGGTAATAAACTTCAGGGGACCTTGACCTTTCCTGCAGGCTATGAGGAAGGAAAATCTTATCCTACCTTGTTTTATTTCTATGAGAAAATGTCCGACAGGCATCACGAATATTCCATGCCGGTTTACGATGACCGTCCACATTTTTCTACTTATGCAAGTAACGGCTACCTGGTATTCATGCCGGATATTGTGTTCGATGAAGGCAGACCAGGTACCAGTTCATTGGGTGTGATCACCTCCGCAGCCAAAGAACTGATCAGGTTAGGTTATGCAGACGAAAATAGGATCGGCTTACAGGGGCACAGCTGGGGTGGCTATCAGACATCCTTTATCCTTACCCAGACTGACATGTTCAGATGTATTGTGACCGGTGCCCCGCCGACCAATCTTGAAAGCTTCTATAATAATATATATGGGAGTTCAGGGACCGTCCACCATGGCATTATGGAGATCGGGCAGGTAAGAATGGGCCGGGATGTCACCCCATGGACACATAGAGAGAACTATCAACGGGAAAATCCCATGCATCACGTCCCCAATATCAAGACTCCTTTTATGATTTTGCATGGGACGAAAGACGGTGCAGTGGACTGGTCTCAGGGATTGGAGTTGTTCAATGCGGCCAGAAGGTTGGGGAAAGAGGTGATATTCCTTTCTTATCCTAATGAAGGGCACCATTTAGCCAATGAGGCCAATCAGAAGGACTTTCAGATAAGAATGAAGCAATATTTCGATCATTACCTCATGGATATGCCTGCGCCGGATTGGATGGTGGAAGGCGTGCCACATCTCAAAAAGCTTTATGACAGGGCGGATTAGGCGGCTTTGTATTTATTTATGGGGCTATAACTGCTAGGTCCATAAATAGTGGGCAACCGGCCGTTTTTTGAAAATAGGGCTGTAATTTTCTGTTACAGCCTTTTCCTTTTATCTAAAAATGTAATAAGCTGGAGCTGTTTATTACATTTTTAGAGCAGCTTTTTTTGGCTGCTGCCTTTCGGAAAAACGTGCGTTTTTCCCATAGGAACCCTCATCTTTTGTAGGTCGATAACCACGCCGGGTTACTCTCTTTCTGGGTCAGAATCCACGCGCTGGAGGTAGTCTGGCCACGTAATGCAACGGGCATTTAGCCATAAGTATGGGATGTCTCAGGGGCGGATTTTTCAGGCCCCTACCTATCTCTCTGGAAGTTGGGTAGCAGGGGAGAAGCCTTTGGGATGGAGGAAGAGTTGATCTTTTAAAATAATCATAGCCTGCTGTTTAGTGAGGAGAATAACCATCGGTAATATTTCTTAGATACACATTAAGGAATTGTGTAATTTTTATAGGAAAAACGACCAAAACCTTTTAGCAATGACAAAAACTTTACTTATCTGGATCAGCTTGCTGTTTCTGGTTTCCGGTATACCGGAAGCATATGCCCAGCAAGTTCCTGATCCCAAAATTTACGATGCGCTGGAATGGCGGCTGATAGGCCCTTTTAGAGGCGGAAGGGCAGATGGTGTCACTGGAGTAAAGGGCAATCCCCATACCTATTATTTTGCTTCCACAGGAGGAGGCGTATGGAAAACGGTGGATTCCGGTAAAACCTGGAAATCCTCCTCGGATGGGTTTTTTGGTGGATCTATTGGGGCTGTTGCTGTGGCAGAAAGTGATACCAGTGTGGTCTATGCAGGAGGAGGGGAGAAAACCGTCCGGGGAAATGTCTCATTCGGTTACGGGATGTGGAAAAGTAGTGATGCGGGGAAAACCTGGCAACAGGCCGGGCTGGAAAAAAGCAGGTTTATTTCCAGGATAAAAATCCATCCTACCAACCCAGAGATCGTTTACGCTGCTGTCTTGGGGGATATTTTCAAGCCTGATGATACCAGAGGTGTGTTCAAGACAGTGGATGGGGGAAAAAGCTGGGAAAAGGTACTATTCGCAGATAATGTGTCAGGTGCTGTGGACCTTATCCTTGATCCAAAAAACCCGGAGACGCTTTATGCAACTACCTGGGAACTGAAACGCACACCCTATAGCCTGGAAAGCGGTGGCCCAGGCTCTAAGATGTTTAAATCTGTGGATGGAGGAAAGACCTGGGAAGATTTGACCAAAAAAACAGGCTTTCCCCAGGGACTTCTCGGAATTATGGGAATCACAGTATCACCGCTGAATTCCAATCGGCTCTACGCGATCATCGAAAATGAGAACGGCGGAGTCTTTACTTCAACGGATGCAGGGGAGACCTGGACAAGAACCAATGAGGACAGAAGTTTGAGGCAAAGAGCATGGTATTACACCAGGATTTATGCTGATACACAGGATGAAGAAACGGTCTATGTCCTGAATGTAAGCTATCATAAATCCACTGATGGGGGGAAGACATTTAAGGGGGCAAATGCACCACATGGAGATCATCATGATTTATGGATAGACCCGGCAAACAATCAGCGGATGATTATTGCAGATGACGGTGGAGCACAGATTTCCGATGATGGGGGGAAAAACTGGACCACCTATATGAATCAGCCGACCGCCCAGTTTTACCGCGTTACTACAGACAATAGTTTTCCTTATAGGATCTATGGTGCGCAGCAGGATAATTCTACTGTAAGGATAAGGCATAGGAATGATGGGAATTCTATTTCCGAGAATGACTGGGAACCTACAGCTGGAGGAGAGAGTGGATGGATCGCCCCTGACCCGCTGGACAACGATGTGGTATTTGGAGGGTCTTACGGAGGATATCTTACACGGGAAAATCATAAAACAGGCACGTCCCGCTCGGTAAACGTATATCCAAACAATCCGATGGGTCATGGTGTAGAAGACATGAAGTATCGCTTCCAGTGGAATTTTCCGATCTTTTTTTCCCCTCATGATCCCAAGATGCTCTATACAGCAAGCAATCAGTTCCATAGATCTGCTAATGGCGGGCAGAGTTGGGAAGTTTTTTCACCTGACCTGACTAGGGATGATAAAAGTAAGCAGGGACCTAGCGGGGGACCCATCACCAAGGACAATACTTCTGTAGAATATTACGCCACCATATTTACCGGAATGGAATCTCCGGTAAAACAGGGGGTGATTTGGGCCGGCTCAGATGATGGATTGGTACACGTGACGCGGGATAACGGTGGGTCTTGGGAAAATGTGACTCCAAAGGATATGCCGGAATGGCTACAGATAAACAGTATAGAAGCAAGCCCATATGATCCTGCGGAAAGCTATTTTGCAGCGACAGGTTACAAAAGTGGGAACTATGAACCCTATTTATACAAGACAAAAGATTACGGAAAAACATGGGAGAAAATTACCAGTGGTATAGAACCGGAGCATTTTACCCGTGTGATCAGAGCCGACCCTGTGAAGAGAGGAATGTTATATGCCGGAACAGAGACGGCTATGTATTACTCAAGAAACGATGGGGACTCCTGGCATTCTTTGCAGATGAATCTTCCTGTTGTGCCGATTACAGACTTGGTGATTAAGGAGAATAATTTAATCGCTGCCACACAAGGCAGGTCTTTCTGGATTATTGATGACCTTACAGTACTTCACCAAGCAGAATCTGAAATAGCCGATAAGCCCCTTCACCTGTTCAGGCCTCAGGATTCTTATCGGATTAATGGGGTAAGGAGGTCAAGTCTTACGGAAGGAGCCAATAGGCCAGGGGGTGTTTTGGTCTATTATTTTCTAAAGGAAAAACCTGTGGATGAACTGAAAATTGAATTCTTTGATGAAAGAGCTGATTTACTCAGGGCATTCTCCACAAAAGGGATAGCAGGTGATACCTTAAAGGTAAAGCCAGGGTCCAACGAGTTCAACTGGAATCTAAGGGTCAGTGATGCGGAAGGGTTTGATGGACTTATCATGTGGGCGGCAAACCTTCGAGGCCCCAAGGTTCCACCTGGAAATTACACCATAAAGATGACGCTGGACGGTGTGTCCCAAGAGCAGGATTTTAAGGTGCTCGCTGATCCAAGATACGAATCAACCCCCGAGGATTTGGAAGAGCAATTCCAGTATCTCTTATCCGTACGGGATAAATTGACAGAAACTCACAAAACAATCAAACTCATCAGAAGCTACAGGTCGGAATTGGATAGCCTGCAAACCAAGCCGTCCAACCTGGAGGCAATCTTAGCCGAAATGGATGAAATAGAAAAGACGCTCTATCAGACCCAGAACAAGAGTGGGCAAGACCCTCTTAATTTTCCGATCAGATTAAACAACAAGCTGGCGCATTTGAGCTCGGTGGTGGGAAATGGAGATTACCGTCCTACGGATCAGGCGGAAGAGGTCAGGAGGGATCTTACCGGTAAAATTGATGAGCAGCTTAGCAGGTTTCTTAAACTGGAACAAGCGCAGCTATCCAAGTTATTGAACGTGGAAGAAATGAGAACAAAGCTTGAAATAAAGAAATGATGGATTGACAATGCATCCCATTTGGGACACCTCTGGAGACGTTGTTTTCAGAGGTGTTTTCATTTAAAATTGGATCGGAAAAGTTTGCGGCAAGTGCCGGACGTGGCATAATGAGATATGCTCCACAGCTAGGTTTTCAATGGGAAAAGGCTTATTAAGCGCTCAACTTAATCGGATTTATTTATGCCGTTTGTCGGGTTGAAGTGTCCCTGGTCTTCTTGGTTGGTGATTTGCTTAAACATTCAGACTCCATGGTCGTAAAGAATGGTACGTTATTTTCACGTTATGCCAGCTGAGGCACATGCCAATATTCACCAGTAAACAGAGAAAAATGAATTACACAGAAAACTACAGAGGAATCAAAATCGATGTGCAATCTCCAAATCTAGACATCAGCGAAGCTGTCCAGCAGGAAATAAGATCGAGCATTGACAAGCTTTCAAGGTTTGCAACTAATATCAATGCCTTGGATGTGTACTTTAAGTCTGAGGGTCAGGGAGGTACTTCCATTTTTACACTCGGCATGCGGGTAGGTATTCCAGGACCAGACGTTTTTGCCGATGAGAAGGGAGATAACTGGATCGGCATGCTTAAGTCCGTAACCGATAAAAATATCCGGCAGATCCAAAAATCAAAATAGGGAAAAGCAAGGACTAATCAGCTATCCCTAAAACGGGCGATAGCTGATTATTTCCTGAATAAAGTTTGCCCCACTTTGGGGAAAAAGAATAAGGATCACGATAATTCCAAACATGGCTCCGTAAAAATGCGCATCGTGATTTATCCCATCCGAATCTTTTTTAGACTGTACTGCGGAATAAATCAGAAAAAGAATTCCAAGGACAAAACCCGGTAGGCACAGAATGTCAAATAGGCAGATGTCCGAGAGGGGCATGAGGATGATGCTGGCAAAAACAGCGGAAGCCACACCTCCACTGGCTCCCAATGCGTGGTAGTAACTGTTGTCCCTATGTTTAAGATAGGTAGGGATATCTGAAATGATTATCCCTAATAGATAGAATACCACAAACAGAACTCCGCCTGCCATATTTCCAAATCGATATGCCAGAAACTGTTCTACCACACCTCCAAAGAAATAGAAAGTGAACATGTTAAAAAGGAGGTGCATGTAATCCTTATGGATAAAGCCAGACAGCACAAAGCGATCCCACTCCTGGTAGTGTTTGATCCGATACGGAGTAAACATCGCACGCGATATAAATGCAGGCTTATTAAATCCGGCGAAACTGATCAGAACGGTCAGGATAATAAGAATTATAGTGATGGATAGATCCATTGTTTATTTTTCTCTGTGAATAAGATCCTCTGTGATTTGTTTCAGCAGAGTGAAATAGGTTTTATTTTTAAAGCCAACAGCCTGATATCCCCTGAAGCCTTTCTCAAAATAGTAATTCATTTTTTCTTCGGTCAGTTGCTTTATTCCCAGTCTGTTATAGATGGTTTTTATGGCAGAGACTTTCTCCTCTTTATCAAACTCTTTTTTTCCTAACCAATGGTGCAACTCTTCCTTGTCGATCCCTTTAGCCAGTTCCAAGGCTTTGATGAGGAGAAAGGTTTTTTTATTGGAAATAATATCACCTCCCACCTGTTTTCCGAATTTGGCCTGATCGGCAAATACATCCAACAGATCGTCTTTCAGCTGAAATCCCACCCCCACATCCACTCCGAAATCATAGAGCAGCTGTGCATCTGATTTGGAGGCTCCTGCCAGAAGTGCCCCGAGTTGTAAAGAGAACCCAAGAAGGACAGCCGTTTTCAGCCGGATCATCTCCAAATAGTCAGATTCGGATACCGAATCATATGATTCGTAATTCATATCCAGTTGCTGGCCCTCGCATACCTCTGCGGCTGTTTTGTTAAACAGCCTGACGGTTTCGGGGAGAAGTTGCGGGTTTGTCTCCAGCAGTAAGTCATACGCCCGTACCAGCATCACATCTCCTGAGAGAATGGCTACGTTTGCATTCCATTTCTCATGCACTGTGGGCTTTCCTCTTCTCAGAGGAGCCTGGTCCATGATATCATCATGCATGAGCGTGAAGTTGTGAAAGACCTCCACAGCCGTAGCCTGAGCTAGGATGGATTCAGGGTCTCCCTTAAAAAGCCCATACGAAAGCAGACTGAGCAGAGGACGGATTCTCTTTCCACCCAAATTCAGAATGTAGGCAATAGGCTTGTATAACTCCGGGGGTGAATCTCCAAAATTCTTATTCTGGATATAGGCTTCAAGTTTATCTAACAGTGCGTGCGCGTGGTTTTTTTCCGTCATTGTTTGCAAATTCCAAATCTATCGTACGTCGGTCTATATCTGTATTGACTACCCTGACCTTCACTTTGTCACCCAAAGTGATCATTTTTTTTGATCTCGACCCAATCAGCCGCATGTTTTTCTGGTCGAATTCATAATAGTCGTCATCCATATCCTGGACCCGGATCATCCCCTCACACTTGGTCTCGGTGATTTCCACAAATACTCCCCATTCTGTGACGCCTGAGACAATGCCGTCATAATCTTTTTGCTCAGCCAAAGCCATATATTCGACCTGCTTATACTTAATGGATGCCCGCTCTGCATCGGCAGCTCTTTTCTCACGCTCGGAAGAGTGAACCGCTCTTTGTTCCCACTGTTCTGGATCAGGCGATTTTCCTCCTGCGAGATAATGCTCCAGCAGACGATGTACCATCATATCCGGGTATCGCCTGATAGGAGAGGTGAAGTGGGAATAGTGGGGGAAAGCAAGACCAAAATGCCCTTTGGGGTCGGTCGTGTATTTAGCTTTTGCCATACTTCGGATAGCCAGCTGCTCCAGCACATTCTGCTCGGGCTTACCCTGGATCTCATCCATCAGCTTGTTGAGTGCTGCGGAGATTTTCTGCTGATTGTCCAGATCCATCTGATGACCAAACCGTTTGGCAAAGCCCGAGAAGGTTTCCAGTCTTTCCATATCCGGGTAATCGTGGGTACGGTAAATAAAGGTATCCATACCTTTCCCCTTATTGAAAATAAACTCAGCCACATACTTATTGGCGAGGAGCATAAATTCCTCGATCAACTTATGGATGTCTTTTCGTTCTTTGACCATTAGGCCAAGAGGTGTGCCTTTTTCATCCAGTTTGAACTTGACTTCTACCGTCTCAAAGTTCACAGCACCATGGTCAAATCTACGCTTCCGGATTTTTTTTGCCAGGACATTGAGAAATGTCAATTCTTCGAAAAAATCCCCGGACTGCTTGTCAATGTTCTCTTGTGCCTCTTCATAGGCAAACCTTCTATTAGAATGGATAATGGTTTTTCCGATCCAATGCTTTTTGACCTTTGCTTCCCGGTCCATTTCGAATACGCACGCAAATGTAAGCTTATCTTCATTTGGTCTTAACGAACAAAGCCCATTGCTGAGCCGCTCAGGAAGCATGGGGATGGTTCTGTCTACCAGATACACCGAAGTAGCTCTGTTATAGGCTTCTTTTTCCAGTGCAGTTTTGGGTTCCACATAGTGAGTCACATCCGCAATATGGACTCCGATCTCTATATTGCCGTTGTCCAATTCGCGGTACGATATAGCATCGTCAAAATCTTTTGCATCGACCGGATCTATGGTGAATGTGGTCACATCCCTGAAGTCTTTCCTGCTTTTAATTTCTTTGGCAGTGATTTTTTCCGAAATGGCATTTGCTTCTGCATCTGCTTCCTGTGGATACTCGAAAGGCAATCCAAATTCTGCCATAATCGAGTGGATCTCTACTTCGTGCAGTCCTGCTTTTCCAAGTACACGGGTTACCTTCCCTGTGGGGTTCTTGTCATCTTCTCTCCACTCGGTGAGCTTCACCACCACTTTCTCATTGTGCTCAGCACCCATCAGGTCCCCGCGGTGGACAAAGATGTCTTTATGCATTTTTTTGAAATCAGGGACTACAAAGGCATATCTAGGTGAGATCTCTACTCTTCCCACAAACTCATCCCTGCTTCTTTCCAGGACTTCCAGTACCTTGCCTTCGGTTCTTCCTGTTTTTCCCTTCAAGGGAAAAACCATCACACGGACCCTATCTCCGTCCAGTGCCTGCTTTAGGTCTGCTTCTTTGATAAGAATATCCCCGTCCAAGTTTTCCGGATTTTCGGGAGTAACGAAGGCGAATCTTGGATTCACAAAGTCCAAAGTGCCCACGATGAACGCTGGGTCCTGTGTGGAAGAGTAATAGTTTCTTGGATTCTTGGAGACAGAACCAGCCTGAACCAGTTTCTGCAAGACAGGTTCCACACCGTCTTTGGTGATAGCATCCCTGATCTCCAATTTTTTTATGAGCTGTTTTGCGTTGAATTCCTCTCCGTAATTTGAGTCTAAAAATTGAAGGATTTTTCCCGCCAGACTTGACGAGTCAGTAATTTTCGCTCCTTTGTTCTTTTTTGAGTTTTTTCTATCTGATTTTCTTCCCATAATTTGGGGTTTGATTAAGGTTAAGGTAAAAAGATTTGCGTCCCTGCACCTATTTATTCATTATGTTCTGCTGTTGGGTTGTCCAGCTGTATGATTTCAATTTCCAGATCATCCAGCTGTGGATTCATGGCCATAAATACCCTCGCAGTGACTTCTACATCCTTTAGACAGTATTTTTTGATTTTTTCGACATCTTTTTCCAAATGAAAAGTTGCATTTACCTGACTACCATCCAAGTCATCCTTGGATGAGGGGATACCAAATAATGAAGCTAACAGTTCCAGACGGGTATAATGCTTGTAATCTCCAAATTTCCATAGCTCCATGGTGTCCAGATGTCTTACCTCCCATGGCTTTTTTCCGGAGATTTGTAAAGGCTCCGGTAACGGGATGCCTTGGATAAGCAATCTTCTACAGAGGTAAGGGAAATCAAACTCTTTGCCATTGTGCGCGCAGAGAATCCATTTTTTCTTGTCTAATAAAGCTTTGAATTCCAAAAGAAGTTCCCTTTCGTCTTCATGGACAAAGCATTTTGATCTAAACTTCAGTTTTTTGTCCCGCTTTTTCCATTGGAAATATCCTACTCCCACACATACTACCTGACCGAATTCTGCATGTATTCCGGCCCTGTCAAAATACAATTGTCCTGGCTCAGGTTTTGTCCCCTCCACGGAGATGTATTTTTCCTTTTTGATCCATTCTTCCCGGATTCTTTCCGGAAGTTCCTCAAATTTTTCAGTCAGGGAAGCAGTTTCTATATCCAGAAAAAGAATATCATTCAACTGAGCTAAAAAATCTGCCATAAACTTAAGTCTTAAGCGTGGAGAATTCCTTCCAGACCAATCTCAGGTATCATCCGGATAAAACCGGGATCAAAACTGCCTGAAGTAAAGATAAACTTTTTATCAAAAATCTGATCCATAATATAATAACTTACCCAAAATTCATTCGTCAGCGAAAATACCGCTGGATCAATGGGCTCTACTTTGGCGATGGATTGGGCGTCCAGTTCTTCGATTAAATGACGGAGGGTTGACGTCTTCCTTTTTTCACCATCCAACTCGCCATAGCCTTTAGAGGTGATCATCACCGTCTTCAGTTCTATAAGGTTTAGATTGATGATATATACTGCCCACTCAGTGCCTGAATCGGTCTCTTCTTTTGCAATTGCCATTTTTACCCCTGTTACGGGGTGGAATTCGATGTCTTTTTTCATCTGTTTATAATTTGTTTTAAGAGGATAAATGGAATGCCCCCTATAATTATTCTCTCCAGAAACCACTGAAAGGACGAGTAGTGTGAGAAGTTCTTCTCTTGTGCATTTCATGCAGGTGCAGTATATCCTTAGCCGGCAGGGACAGAGGGTGAAGCGTATAGATCCATCCCAAACAATTCTCCCAAATGATGCGTAACCCTGGCTTTTACTTCAATGATGGCAACTGGCTTTCCCAATTCCTTTGAGAGTGAGGTTACGGATTTATCATCAATCCCGCATGGGATTATATGTTTGAAGTATTCCAAATCTACATTGACGTTAAATGCAAAACCATGCATGGTAACCCACCTGCTTGACTTTACCCCCATGGCACATATCTTTCTTGGGTTTTTCTGCTCGATATGGTCCAGCCATACCCCCGTCAGGCCACTGATCCTTCCGGCCGGGATTCCATAATCCTGCAAGGTAAGAATGACAGCCTCCTCCAATAACCTGAGGTAAAGATGGATGTCTGTAAAGAAATTATCCAGATCCAGGATAGGATAGCCTACCAGCTGTCCAGGGCCATGATATGTGATATCGCCGCCCCGGTTGATTTTGTAATAGTGTGCATGGTTCTTTTGAAGTCCATCTTCATCGAGTAGGAGATTCTCAGGCTTACCGCTTTTTCCCAGCGTATACACATGGGGATGCTCTACAAAGAGCACATAATTGGGGGTAGGGAATTGATAATCCGGAGGTAATTCTCTGTTCTTTATTTTCAACGCCACTGTTTCCGCGAATAAGCTTTCCTGATAATCCCATGCCTGCTGGTAATCCATTAGGCCCAGATCTCGGAATTCTACTTTTTTATTGATAATTTCATTCATAAGACTTTCTCAGGTAGGAAGTTACATTTCAACCCGGATTTGGGTTGGTTCGTTCTTCGGTTTTCAAAATTAAACAATTATCCAAGATGGCTGAACACAACGATTCGGGAAGACTGGCGGAACAGCTGGCAGCAGACTGGCTTGGGAAAAAGGGCTATGAGCTGGTGGAGAAAAACTACAGGTACCGGCATGCAGAGATTGATCTGATTATGAAACACAGCGGCTTATTGGTTTTTGTGGAGGTGAAATTCCGGACGGGTACAGGTTTTGGTTATGCGGAAGAGTTTGTGGATTCCACTAAGAGGAGGCTCGTGATAAAAGCAGCGGATCAATACATTCATATGAAAGATTGGCATAAAGATATCCGTTTTGATATTGTTGGCGTTTACAAGGATCGGGCAGGAAATGTCAATTTCAGGCATTTTGAGGACGCCTTTTACTAAATCAATCCAAACCCATGTATATGCAAAAACCACTTTCAGTAATTCTGCTTCTAACGGTTATAGGCTTCTCGGCCTTCGCGCAGACCGATGCAAAGGATCAGAAAATCATTCAGGACTCAGAGGACGCCAGGGCGGCTTTTCTGAAGGATGACCCTGATCTGATTAATTTCTTCGACCAGTCCTACGGTTACATTATTTTGCCGAATGTAGGCAAAGGTGGTTTTGGGGTAGGGGGTGCAGCAGGTAGTGGGGTGGCGTTTGAAAATGGAAAGATGATAGGGTTCGCTAGGATGACCCAACTCACGATTGGGTTTCAGGCCGGAGGGCAGGCATACAGTGAGTTGGTTTTCTTTGAGGATGAGGTCTCTTTCAGCAGGTTCAAAGAAGGAAAGGTGGAAATGGCAGCCCAGGTATCTGCGGTAGCAGCCACATCCGGGGCCTCACTCAATGCGGAGTATGTTGAAGGTGTGGCGGTGTTTACACGGACCAAGAAAGGACTCATGTATGAGGCATCCGTTGGAGGTCAGCAATTTAAATTCAGGGAATAGCGCTTAATTTTCCTTCCGATATACTAGATTTCCGTCCTTATCCCATTCTGCCCGGATATAGGGGCGGAAATTTTTGGTGTAGGCTTGTTCCTGATACTGGATTTCCCGCTTCCGTACTGCTTTTGCATTGGCATAGTCCCAGTACTCTGTCCAGAGTCCTACTTTCTCACCATACTGATACTCCCCGGTTACCGCTACTTGACGGTTGTCATAAAAGTGAAAGTAATTTCCTTCTTCAAGACCATATTGTATGGGAATGATCTCTTCGATGGCCTGGGCACTCCTGTTGTAATAGGTTATCCTGGATTCCCTGGGCCAGCCCTCGTTGTAATGGTTTTTGTCTTGGAGCACATTGTCAGAATCATAAACCATCCAGGTTTTATGCTTTGTGCCGTAGTAGAACATCCCGCTTTCCACTACTTTATCATTGATAACACGCTCGTATGGGCCATGCAATAAATACCCTCTTCCCTCTTGATATCCTTCTGACTTTACGCTTCTTTCGGAAGTGTTGAACCAATATACATCCCTTATATAAGGGTCTGGTTTCCTGGTTTGGTCAGTGTAATTAAAAAACTCAATGATTTGTTGTCCCCGGATTTGTTGCTTGGTATATCCCTTTCTGGTCTTGATCCCAAACCAAATATTTTTCTTGGCTTTTCTTTTCTTTTCCTTTTTCTCTTCCTTCTCCTTCGAATCATCAAAGAGCAATAGGGGCATTGTGGTAGGCAAAATGCTGGAATTTACCACTCCCGAAGAGTCGGGATCAGTGTTGGACCCGGCATCTGTCTTTTGAGCAAAGGATGCTTTACTGAGAATGAAGAAACTAAGGATCGTCGCTAAAATTCTACCCATTATTAGAAAAACGGAATTTGCTGTGGTGTATTTTATCCAAAAATAACATTTCACCATCAAATCTGTGAGTTTGTTTAGATTTAATAATCTTCTCTCTATTTTTGAGGAATTTGTAAAAATCCAATAAGCAAAATGAATTCTATTCTATCAGACCGAATAATCAATATGGAAGAATCAGCCACTCTTGCCATGGCAAAAAAAGCAAGAGAGCTGAAAACACAGGGTATTGATATTATCAGTTTAAGCCTAGGCGAACCGGACTTCAAGACTCCCAAACACATCCAGGAAGCAGCCAAGTCTGCTATAGATGAGGGCAAATATTTTTCCTATCCACCGGTTGCAGGTTATCAGGATCTGCGGGAAGCGATTTCAAAAAAACTGAGAGAAGAGAATCAGATTTTGGAAGCCAAGGCAGAGAATATTGTAGTGTCTACCGGGGCAAAACACTCCATTGCCAATGTGTTTATGTGTCTGATCAATGAAGGGGATGAGGTCGTGATTTTTTCTCCGTATTGGGTGAGTTATGCAGAAATCATCAAATTGGCCGGAGGTGTACCTGTTTTGATAGAAGGGAGTCTCGAAAATAATTTCAAAGCAACTGCCGCGCAACTTGAAGCCGCCTTGACGCCCCGTACCAAAGCAGTTATCTATTCCTCCCCATGCAATCCCACCGGGTCAGTGTTCAGCAAGGAGGAACTGGAGGCGATAGCAGAAGTAGTGAAGAAGCGCGAAAATTTGGTGGTGATCGCCGATGAGATTTATGAACTGATCAATTTTGCGGGAAAAAATTATAGTATCGCATCATTTCCCGGTATGTTTGAAAGAACCATTACCGTGAATGGATTCTCAAAAGGCTACGCAATGACCGGTTGGAGAGTGGGGTATATCTGTGCTCCGTTGGCTATAGCCAAAGCAGTGGAGAAGATGCAGGGTCAGTTTACCTCAGGTGGTACCGGTATAGCCCAGCGCGCTGCGTTGGCAGGGATCTCCGGTGACCAGGGTTCTTCCAAAGAAATGGCGGATGCTTATCTCAGAAGGAGAGGCTTGGTCATGGATTTACTTAAAGAGATTCCGGGAATCAAAACGCATGTGCCGGAAGGGGCGTTTTATTTCTTTCCGGATGTCACGGCATTTTTTGGGAAGTCTGCCCATGGTCATACCATAAAAGATGCGGATGATCTTTGCCTGTACTTGTTGGATGTGGCACATGTGTCCTTGGTTACGGGAGCTGCTTTCGGCGCACCTTCCTGTATCAGGCTTTCCTATGCAGCAGCTGATGATGAATTGGTTGAGGCCTTAAAAAGGATGAAGAAAGCACTAGGTGAGCTGGCTTGATTGCCTGTCATACCGCTGAACTCACCCCGGAGTGATCCGGGGTATTTTTTTGACAATATAGAAACGGCTATTTTTGTCAAAATTTAAATTATGCCCAAGGTAATTGTAATTACTCCAGTCAAAGACTCCATACACACCACTCTGGATACTGCAAGGTCCATTGCCGCATCAGAAGTGGAAGCAAGGCATATTATTTTCAATGATTTCAGCAGCGCCGAAACCAAGGCCTTGCTTGAGGCAAACAGACAGGGAATAGGCTATGAGCTGATACACCTGGAGGATCACACGGATCACCCATCACCTAACTATAAGCTGGTGCTTCAGATGTCGCAGGCTATGGCTTTGGAAGGGGGAGTGCCGCTGCTGGTCGTGGAGTCGGATGTGGTAGTTAAGCCGGATACTGTCGGGAATTTACTGAAGTTCCAAGGTAACCATCCCAAGGCTGGTCTTACAGGCTCCGTTACGGTGGATGAATCAGGATCAGTGAATTTTCCTTACCTCAAATTCAAAGGTGTGGATGATCCGGTCATCAAAACCAGTAGGAGTCTGAGTTTCTGCTGCACCTTGTTTTCAGAGGTTTTTTTGAAAAACTATGATTTCATGGGCTTGGATGAGGCAAAGGATTGGTATGATACATTCATATCCAAAAAATCACTGGAATTGGGCTTTGAAAATTATGTGTTGATGAATGCACCGGTTTGGCATCGACCCCATGCCAGTAGGCCTTGGAAGCAGCTGAAGTATACTAACCCTCTCAAATATTACTTCCTCAAGTTCTGGAAGGGACTTGATAAGATATGATTAGAGTTTTCCCAGCAATTTGAGAAGGGTATTGTATTGCTTTGACCAAGTCCGTTGAAACCGTAAAGGACCATTGAGCTCCTTTTCAAAAAACTCGCCGTGTTTAAGATTGAGGTAGTCAATGCGTTCTCTTTTTTTGCTATTGGTCCCTGTTTTTTTCCGCTTACTGCCTGGGGTAAGCCTATAATAAAAGCCTATAAAAGGCAGCTGAATTACTTCACCTCCGGTTTTTAACATATTGATCCAGAATTCCCAATCCTCTCTGCCCACTTTCATTTTTTCATCGTATCCTCCGCAGAGCTTCCAATCCGATTTCCGGAAGATACCGCTTACAAAAATCATATTGTCCCTTGCCAGCTGGTAGGTGCTGAAAGATTTTAGCGTCCAGTTTTTTGCGCCCTCATCGTCAAATTTTACAGCTTTGGAGTAAACTACTTTGACATTGGGCATCCTCTCAAGAATTTTCACTGCTTCAGGAATGTAATCCGGGGAG
Organism: Algoriphagus sp.; assembly: GCA_048819475.1. Taxonomy (GTDB): domain Bacteria; phylum Bacteroidota; class Bacteroidia; order Cytophagales; family Cyclobacteriaceae; genus Algoriphagus. Next base: position 10,107 of record JBMDXP010000020.1, on the reverse strand, counting down.
ATCAGATCATCCCCATCCAGCGGTAGGATGTATTTTCCAGAAGCGAATTCAATCCCGGAGTTTCTCGCTGCCGAGACTCCGGAATTCTTCTGGGACAAAAATTTTATTTCTGGATGCTGGCTGAGAAGTTTTTCAGCGACAGTTTCGCTGCTATCTGTAGACCCATCATTTACAATAATTATTTCCAGCGGCCTGTATTTTGAGGCTAAAGCTGATTTTACAGTTGACTCAAGATAGGCTGCCTGATTATAGCATGGAATAACAACAGAAATTATGGGTTTATTCAAAATATCCTATGCCTTAGATTGATGTTGCAATTTAAGGTTATTATGGAGAGAATTCAATCCATAAGGGATGTTCTTGGGATCCTTTAGATAGGACTATTATGATTGGGATTCTACTAAAAAATCCAAACAAAAATTTGTTTAATTAAACTTAAATATTAACTTTATTTCGGTGATTAAAAACTTTTCTCTACTAGTTAACTTTTAAAAACTGGATTTATTCCAAATCCATTTTTCTGACTATAGCTGTTTTAAGAAAAATCCGGGTTACGGTCCGGATTTTTTTTGTCCTAAATTTTACCCATTTTCCCGACCGTTAGACAGCCATGCTTATGACTTTTCGCTTAATAGTACTTGTTTCAGTAATCGTATGCATTTCCAGCCATGCTATGCCACAAAGCAGAGGTGTGGATACCGCTTATGTGGAGGAGCAGCACGATAAACTTAATCTCAGGTTTTATTTCTCCAGAAAATACACAGACTTCCTAGTTGGTAAATCAGAGCAAACCCCTTCCTTACGCTACTTGCCTAACTCAGGATTAAATATGGGTCTGGGAGTTACCCACCAGAACTTTACTTTGAATATAGCGGTGCCATTTGGGTTCCTTAATCCGGAGCGAAAGACCGATTGGCCTCCCTATCTTGATCTGCAGGTGCATGTGTATCCGACCTATTGGATTATTGACCTATTTGGGCAGTTTTATAATGGATTCACGGTCTCAGATTACCCAGATGGAGGTGAGTCTTACCTTCGGGAGGATATGAAGCTCCGGAAAGTAGGATTTAATGCCAACTACCTTTTTTCGGGGGATAAGATTTCCTTCGCAGCTGCCATGCTTCAATCTGCTATCCAGAAGAGGTCAGCCTGGTCACCTATGGTTGGTTTTGAAGCGTACCGTGTGATGGTAAAAGGCGACTCTTTGCTTTTGCCTTCGAATGAATTTGTAACGGGAAACTTTGAAAGGGCGGATTATATCCAATTTGGGCCCAATGCAGGATTGGTTGGTACGCTGGTCTTTGGAAAAGGTTTTTTTCTTACAGGGGCAGCATCTACCAACCTTGGAATTGGGTATTCCAGGTTTGACAGGGATTCGGAAACCAAGTTATGGAAGGTCTTACCAACCTATACATTAAGGGGCTTTGCCGGTTATAACGCGGAGAAATTCTCTGTTAATTTTAATTATGTCTACAAGCAGCTGAATCTTGGTAATCAATTCGATTTCAATCAATCGGCAAATACGGGCAATTACAGGATAAATGTGATTTACAAGCTGAATGTAAGTCCTAAGTTCCAGCGGACTTATGCCAAATTCAATCCTCTGAGAATTCTTTCGAAAAAGTAGAAAAAGGCACTTCGCCCTTTTCCCATTATGATTTTTTTTAGCTTTGCGATACCTTAGGCATTATCGGAAGAGGATAGCGTGATAGGTTATCCTACCCCCTACTTTTGGAATAGCTGGGGATTGGAATCCCTTCATTCCCGAAGATCAACAAGGTTTTAAATCTTCCCCAATGGTTAAAAAAACAAGTAGAAATGAAAGATAAATTTGGTATAGCAGCATCTTTGAATCGATTGGGTATCAAGGATGGGAATCTTGGGACCTCTACCGGTGTAAAATGGATCGATTCAGGGGAGAAAGAGATCCTTTCCTATTCTCCTGCAGATGGTGAGCTGATCGCAAAAGTACAGTCTTCTAATCCCGATGCGTATGGGAAGGTGGTGCAACAGGCGCAGGAGGCTTTTGCAAAGTGGAGAACAGTACCAGCTCCAAGGAGAGGTGAAATAGTCCGGGAGATCGGCAATGCTTTACGGGACGCCAAGGATGACCTGGGTAAGCTGGTGTCGTACGAAATGGGCAAATCCTATCAGGAAGGCCTGGGGGAAGTGCAGGAGATGATTGATATCTGTGATTTTGCAGTTGGACTTTCACGCCAATTATATGGACTTACGATGCATTCCGAGAGACCGGGCCATCGCATGTATGAACAATGGCAGCCGCTGGGAATAGTAGGCGTGATTTCGGCCTTCAATTTCCCCGTGGCAGTTTGGTCCTGGAATGCGGCTCTGGCATGGGTTTGTGGGGATGTCTGTATCTGGAAACCTTCAGAGAAAACACCGGTATCCGCACTAGCTTGCCAACTGATCGTAGGAAAAATATTTGAACGTCATGGGATGCCTGAGGGGATTTCTTCCTTGGTGACAGGGGATTATAGCATAGGCGAACTGATGTCCAAGGATCAGCGGATTCCTTTGGTTTCAGCCACGGGTTCTACGAGAATGGGTAAGTTAGTGGGGCAGGCAGTAGGAGCGAGGTTAGGCAGATCGCTACTGGAGTTGGGAGGAAACAATGCGATAATTATTACACCCCAAGCAGATATGGAAATTGCCATCCGCGGAGCCTTATTTGGAGCCGTAGGCACGGCTGGTCAGCGCTGTACTACCACGAGGAGGTTGATCATCCATGAAAGCGTCTATGAAGAGGTTAAAAACAGATTAGCCTTTGCTTATGGTAAATTGGTTATAGGCAATCCCCTGGATGAAAAGAACCACGTGGGGCCACTTATAGATCAGGATGCCGTAGCGACATATCTTTCTGCTCTGGAAAAAGTGACATCCGAAGGTGGAAAAGAAGTGGTGGCAGGTGGTATGTTAAGCGGCGAAGGCTATGAGTCTGGCTGCTATGTGAAGCCTGCTATTTATGAAGCGGAGAATGATTTTGGGATTGTGCAGCACGAGACATTTGCTCCAATACTTTACCTGATCAGATATAATACCATAGAAGAGGCGATTGCTTTGCAGAATGGTGTTCCCCAAGGGTTGTCCTCAGCCATTATGACCATGGACATGAGGGAAGCGGAGACATTTCTGTCTGCGGGTGGTTCTGATTGTGGGATCGCCAATGTAAATATAGGAACTTCGGGAGCAGAGATCGGAGGTGCCTTCGGTGGGGAGAAGGAGACAGGCGGAGGAAGAGAGTCCGGTTCCGATGCCTGGAAAGCCTATATGAGAAGGCAGACCAACACGATCAATTATTCCACGTCACTTCCGCTAGCCCAGGGAATAAAATTTGATATCTGAGCAACCCAAGCTCTTGTCAAAACAGCCCTTTGCAGAAATCCTGGAAAGGGCTGTTTTTGGAGCTCTTGTTTCTTCTACGGATTTATGGTGAGGAGGAGCGACTAGCTAGAGTAGACTTCTGGTGCAGAATAAGAGTTTTTTAGTTTTTTGTCAGGAAATCCGGCAGCATTTCCCCGACAATCTCATTCCAGCCGCCGTTAAAGCTCTTCCTTGCAAAATCGGGATTGTCTTGCGGGAAGGTCTCCAGTCCGTGATGCGTGAGTTTTAGTCGGGTAGTATTTCCCGTTTCAAAAAGCTCAAATGTCACCAGGGAATAGCCGGCATACCCCTCATATTGCCAGCTGTATTGGAGCTTCTTTTTGGGGACTACCTCTGTGATGGTGCACAGGTGCATGTATTGCATGCCTTTGTGTCCCTGTCCGGGGAACGTGAATCGGAAACCCACTTCAGGTTTGAAATCATCCAGGTCAAAATACCACCGCTTTAGCGACACGTGATCGGTGATGGCTTTCCAAACTTCCTGGACAGGAGCGCGAAGCTCCTTTTCGATAACGACAGGTGGGTGCTTGATCAGCTCCGGATAGCTGGTGTATACGGTTTCAGCATACCGAATCTGTGCCTCGAAATTCTCCTGGCCGGAATCCTCCGCCCCGAAGGGCCATATTTTTTCGCTGCCGTCCAGCCGTTCAGCGAGCAGATCGAGGAGTTCGTGAAAACCTGCAGAAGCATTTACACCGTAATCGGCAGTGAGCTTGCTGTACGAAAAAACTAAGCTTGTGGTGTGCTCATCCAATGCCGTGAGTTCCCACACAGCCAGTTCATCTTCCCACTTCCAGACAAACCGGTTAGGTGGTTCAATGGCAACAATTTTACCATATGATTTGGTTTTACCCTTGTCCCTGAATTGGAACGTGATAGTGCCTCCCGGCCGGAAATCCATCTCGATGTCGGTAAACCAGAATTTCAGCTCTTCAGGATTGGTTATGGCATTCCAGACCTTTTTTATGGGGTGCCTGAGTACCCTTTCAAAAACGACTTTATAGCCGTCCTTTTCTTTTGAGATTTTTCCTAACGGGTTCTTCATGATGTATGGTTTGATCATCTGCTATGCTGTCGTCGGCAAGATCGTTCAGGTAGTTTTCCAGCGCATCCAGCTTCTGGGTCCAGAACCGCTTATACTGTGTCACCCACTCATTTACCTCACCCAGTTTATCCAGCCTGGCTTCGCAGATGCGTTCGCGCCCCTGTTGCTTCATGGACAGCAAGCCGCATTCAGCCAGTATTTTCAGATGCAGCGAAATCGCCTGACGGCTTACGTCGAACTGTTCGGCAATGGAATTAACATTGGTCGGCTCCCTGGCGATCATACTGATGATCGCTCGGCGAGTAGGATCGGCTATGGCTTGAAAAACATCTCTTCTGGCCTCCATAATAAGCAATAAATACATGTGAATATATATGCAAGTACTTACTTGCGCAAGTGTTCCCTGTGTTTTTTTAAAGTCATCCGTTAATTTGGGTGATTTTCTTTATCCCGGGTTTGTAAACAGCAATTGGTATTGGCAGGACAAATTTGCCCTAAGCATCAGCAAGTCCCCTTTTTTGAGAGTAGTATGGTTGCTCAGGAACAGCAGGTTGTGAAAAGCCCCCGCGCCATTGTTTTCTAACAGTTCTACATTTGTCAAAGTCCGGAGCTAGTAAAAGAATATGTCTGATCGCTATGGAAAAATTTGTCATTACCCATTATGCCACTGCAAGCCCTGCTTCGTTATAACGATTAGTAAGATCCCTGTGGGAGACGATGTATGTTGGTTAGTGGAATTTGAAGTTCGACCGGTTTCTAGGCCTGGACAACAAGCAAAAAAGGGATAACCCTGCGGCCATCCCTCAAAGTGGGGAGGATGATTCAGTTAGAACTCCTGGAGCGTATTTTGGAAATAGTCAAAGAGGTTGTCAGGGATTCTGAAATTTAGTGTTTGTCCGATAACTTGAAATATATGTTGTTTAATATCCACATATTAGTAATATTTGTGGATATTAAACAACATTTGAAGTGAAGTCCAAAAAGCAGATGTTGCTTCCCAAGTTTCAAAAGACGTTGGGGCAAGTTGGAGAAAATATAAAATTAGCCCGTAAGCGCCGGAACCTTACGACCGTTCAGGTTTCTGAACGGGCGGGTATTGACCGCACCACGCTATACCACATTGAGAAAGGAAACGCGAGCGTCTCATTGGGTGCTTATTTCAATGTCCTAAGGGTGTTGGGTTTACAGGACGATTTCCTGAAACTTGCAGCTGACGATGAATTTGGAAGGAAACTGCAGGATTTAAAACTTATAGGGAAGCGGGACAATGGCTGATAAAACCGATATATGGGTGTACGCACATTGGAAAGGCATGCAGGAATCCAAGTGCATAGGCATCTTGTCCGCTCAGCAGGCCAAAGGCAGAAAAGCGTTCGGTTTTTCCTATGATGAAAGCTGGATTTCATCAGGAGAGCAATTATTGCTCGATCCCGACATTATGTGGTACAAAGGGCGGCAGTTTCCGAACGGTAAAGAAAATTTTGGAATATTTTTGGATTCAATGCCTGATGCGTGGGGCAGGACATTGATGAGACGGCGCGCGGCCATTAATGCCAAGGAGTGGGGTGTGCCTCCTCCTGTCCTGTATGACATCGATTTTCTATTAGGCGTCCACGACCTTAGCCGAATGGGTGCTTTACGGTTCAAAAAGGATCCAGACGGTGATTTTCTTGACAATGACCCCGTTTCGCCTACACCTCCCTGGGCGATGATAAGGGAACTGCAACACGGGGCTGCGCTTATCGAATCGAATGAAGATACAGCTGAGGTAAGAAAATGGCTGGCGATGTTGATGGCTCCCGGTTCGTCTTTGGGCGGAGCAAGGCCCAAGGCGAATATCCTCGATGAAAAAGGCGAGCCTTGGATAGCAAAGTTTCCTTCAAACAACGACACCATCGACAAGGGGGCGTGGGAATACCTGGCCTATCGTCTGGCCATCGATGCAGGCATTAATATGGCTGAATCAAAACTAGAACGGGTGGCAGGCAACCGCCACACATTTTTCACCAAACGTTTTGACAGGGAAAGACAGGAGCGTATCCATTTCGCTTCGGCCATGACGATGACCGGTAAAAACGAGGAACTGATACGGGATGAGCCCCCTTCTTATCTGGAAATCGTTGAATTTATCCAGTTTTCGGGAACCCATGTTACTGAAGAGTTACGCCAATTATGGCGAAGGTTGGTTTTTAATATCCTTATCTCCAATACTGATGACCATCTGAGAAACCATGGTTTTATATTAACTGATGAAGGCTAGCGTTTGTCGCCCGCTTTTGATATTAATCCATCTATAGATAAAGCCGGGTTGGCATTGAATATTGATATGAATAATAATATGCTGGATATGGAACTTGCTAAAAGTGTTGGGGTGTATTTCCGACTATCCGAAAAGGAGATGCGTATGATTATAGAAGAAGTTAGCTCCTCGATTGCTAGTTGGCAAAAAGTGGCTAATGATATTGGAATTCCTCGAAATGAACAAACTTTAATGCGGGGTGCGTTTAAAATTTAGCCTTTGACATTGATAGAGGGTAGTTCTAGGTACAATAAGTTTGTTATGGATTTTACTGAGTGTATGAACAAGGTTTATCGTGTTGCTGAAAATATCGGAATCGGACAATATTCCACCCAGCCAATTAATTCTAAAGATTTAATATGTATCGAGTTTTTGCATAAAGAAAAGACATGTGTGACTGGAGATTTCTTTGAATTTGACTTCCCTCCCATAGCTAAAGAATGAAATCATGAATCAACTTGTAAAGTTGGGCATAGCATTCTCACTATTAAGGAAAAAGAGCTGAAAATCATTGCTTTTATATTCTACCAAGAGTTGAGGGATTCGAACCCCCGACCCTTCCGGTGTAGACCGGAATGCACTGAACTGAGTAAGCTGGTGGTAGCAGGAAGTTCGGCTCCTGTCTGCAGGAGGCTGGCTCTAGGAATTTATGAGTTCCAGGATTCTGGACCTGCTTTTCCAGGATTTGACCTGCCGCTCGCGGCTGTATGCTTCCTTTTTGGTTTCGAATGTTTCGGAGTATACCAGCTCCCAGTCCTTGGCAGATCCGGTAAATCCTTTGTGGTTTGAATTGTGGCGCCGGATTCGTTCTTCCAGTTGATCACAGCTGTGTCCGGGATAGAATCTGTCCCTGGATTTGGAGTAGAGTATGTAAAAGAAGCAGGGCATATGTAAAAGATCTCCGGTGGAGATGATTATCAGACCGCTGATCCATCTTGACAACAAACAAAAAAAGGGATAACCCTGCGGCCATCCCTCAAAGTGGGAGTTGAGGGATTCGAACCCCCGACCCTTCCGGTGTAGACCGGAATGCACTGAAGCGAGTGGGCTGGGGGTGGCAGGAGGCTGGCTCTAGGAATTTATGAGCTCCAGGATTCCGGACCTGCTTTTCCAGGATTTGACCTGCCGCTCGCGGCTGTATGCTTCCTTTTTGGTTTCGAATGTTTCGGAGTATACCAACTCCCAGTCACCGGAAGATCCCGTAAAACCTTTGTGGTTTGAATTGTGGCGCCGGATTCGTTCTTCCAGTTGATCACAGCTGTGTCCGGGATAGAATCTGTCCCTGGATTTGGAGTACAGCAGGTAAAAGAAACAAGACATATGTAAAAGATCTCCTATAATTCTCCTTCTTGAATACTAGAGAAACCATCAACCTTCTTTTATTTTTCAATTACATCATCCAGTATTACCGATTTTGTAGTCTTGATTTCAAAAGTTTCAAGCACTTTTTTAGCTTTTGAACTTTTCAGTTCTCCAGATGCTTCTACATCTCCTAATTTGAACCAATTCATAAAGTTGATGCAAAGCTTTGCTTTCATTGAGGCTTGTCCTCCTCCCGAAACATTGTTTATTACTTCTTTATTTAGAGAAATAACATTACTAAGCAACATTTTTATCTCATATGCTTTTGGGAAATTGATATAGTAAATATTGAAAATTAATGTAGTTTTTTAAATATAATTATTCATTAGCCTTCTCCTCAAAACTCTCCACCTCCTTTTTTACTTCTTCCAATAATTGCCTTTCGGTTGGCAGATATAGCTCATATTTGCTTGCTATAATTTGTTTTTGCCCTTCCGGTAAAGTGAATTTCACAACCGTATCATTTTTGTTGGCACAAAGCAAAATCCCAATAGTTGGGTTTTCGTGTGACAGTGTTTCTATTCTGTCGTAATAGTTTACATACATTTGTAACTGCCCGATGTCTTGATGTGTTAATTTATGTGTTTTAATTTCAATAATGACAAAACATTGCAATATGCGGTTGTAAAATACCAAGTCTACAAAAAACTCATCGCCCTCGATATGTATTCTTTTCTGTCTTGCAACAAAGGAAAATCCGTTACCTAACTCCAATAAAAATTCTTGCAAGTGTGTGATAATGGCATTTTCCAAATCTTTTTCATAATATGATGATTCTCTTTTTAATCCCAAAAACTCCAAATACATTGGGTCTTTTATGATTTCTTTGGCATCGGAAGGTAATTTTTCATTTTTGGCAATGGCTAATACGCTTTCTTTATCATTGCTTAATAAAAGACGTTCGTACAAACTACTATAAACCTGCCGTTCCAATTGGCGTGATGTCCAATTGTTTTTTATCGTTTCAGCAATATAAAACGCTCTTTTATCTTGACTGTCAACGCTTAATAGCAATTTATACTGTGTCCAGCTCAATTGTGCATGCAGTGCGTGCACATTCTCAAATGTGCGGTAAAATTGTCTATAAAGGTTTATTTGTCTTATAGAAAACCCACTTCCAAATTCAGGCTGTAATTGTTCTGAAAGATATTTGATAAGGAATGTCCCGTAATCTGCCCGGTCTTTCCCTTGCTGTTCTTCTTCAAAAATACGTTTACCTATATGCCAATACATTAAAGTCCGTTGATGGTCAACAGCACGTATAGCTTTGTCTTTTGATTCAGCTATGATGGACTTTATGTCTGTTATGATGGATTGGTTTATAAGCATGGTGTAAATGTTAAAAGCATCTTTATATCCTTAGGAGTAAATATACAAAATAGAGTGAGGCTTAGTAAAAGTAAGATACTAAAAAGGCACCTTTTGGCTCTTTCCGCTGAGATAAGGATTAATTTCACATTGATCCTTTTGAGGGGAGGCTTCATCCAAAATGAAGCCACTCGACTACACATTACTTTTTTGCTTAACCAGCTTCGCTCAAGCACCCTTGGCTAGCTTGTTAAAAGAAAACCCCGACTTTTGTAGGACTTCATTTTGGCTGCCAAGAGTTGAGGGATTCGAACCCCGACCCTTCCGGTGTAGACCGGAATGCGCTGAAGCGAGTGGGCTGGAGGTGGCAGGAGGCTGGCTCTAGGAATTTATGAGCTCCAGGATTCTGGACCTGCTTTTCCAGGATTTGATCTGCCGCTCGCGGCTGTAGGCTTCCTTTTTGGTTTCGAATGTTTCGGAGTATACCAACTCCCAGTCACCGGAAGATCCCGTAAAACCTTTGTGGTTTGAATTGTGGCGCCGGATTCGTGGATCAGTCTGAATATCTGGGGAGCAGGTTTATTCACGCATAGATGTTAGATAGTCTAAACAGGAAGAATTCAATATTGGTGACTCCTCTGAACTGAGCCCTGAATGCTTTTATTTTTGCATTGAATGATTCTGCCGATGC
>JBMDXP010000019.1:0-189896 GCA_048819475.1 Algoriphagus sp. | reverse complement strand
CCGGAAAATCCAATAACAGTATTTTTTTGAGCTAGCCTCAGCCCCACCATCTTCTTCGTTGCCCTCATTCGAAGTATAAGCATACATCATCATGCGGACGCCTTGAAGCTGGTACAGCTGAGACTTTTTCAGCAAGCCCTATCTATTCATAACATTATGATTTGGCTTTTAGAGCCCATTATCTGTCCCGGATTTCATCCGGAGAATCTCGCATAGCTACTAATCATCCCAGTATATGACTTTTTAGTCACGCCCGATTTCATCTGTTTATAATTTGTTTTTCAGTGGTCAGATGGAATGCCCCCGGATAATCATTCCCCTGTGTGAGAACCTTTCCTCATGGGCATTTCATGTGTTTATAATTTGATTTTTAGCGGTCATTACCTGTCCCGACAAGTCGGGATGGAATGTCCAAAATAATCATTCCCCTGTGTGAGAACCTTTTCTCATAGGCATTTCATATGAGAAGAATAAAACAGAAGACCATAAAAAAACCACAGCTCTTACGGGCTGTGGTCGGGGAATTGAGTTTATTGTAATTACTTTCCTCCAAGGGCATTGGCACCAGCTACGATCTCCAGGATCTCATTGGTGATAGCCGCCTGACGGGTTCTGTTATACATCAATCTAAGCTCCTTAAGCAATTCACCTGCATTATCTGTAGCCTTGTCCATGGCTGTCATACGCGCACCATGTTCAGAAGCATTGCTTTCCAAAACTGCTTTGTAAAACTGAATGATTAAAGAAGTGGGTACCAGCTCCTCAATGATGTAGGTTCTGGAAGGTTCCAGTATATAGTCTACATCAGCAGTCTTTACCTCACTGGTTTCTTCGTTTTTCATAGGAAGAAACTGTTCGGTCCTCACGATTTGAGTAGCTACATTTCTAAACTCATTGAAAACCAATACGACTTGGTCATATTCTCCAGCCACAAAAGCATTCATGGCATACTCTGCGGCATTTCTTACATTTTCAAACGAAAGATCACCAAAGATCTGATAATAATCGGGGATAACTTCATAGCCCCGTTTCTTATAATATTCGTAGGATTTCTTTCCTATAGGAAGGATGGTGACATCCTTACCTGCAAACTGACCTTCGATCGTAAGGTTAGAAGCCTTCATCACGTTGGTATTGAAAGCGCCGCAAAGCCCCTTATCGGAGGTCACCGGAATGATCAGCACCTTCTTCACCTCACGCTTTTGTGCAAAAACAACATCAGCAGTTCCTTCAGATGCTGCCGAAACATTGTTCAGAATCTGAGTCAACTTCTGAGAATAAGGACGCATTTGGACGATCTTGTCCTGAGCTCTTCTGAGCTTGGCCGCAGAGACCATTTTCATGGCTTTAGTAATCTGCTGGGTAGAGACTACTGAGGTGATCCGTTGCTTTACTTCCTTAAGGTTAGCCATCAGTGATTGCTTTGTACTTTATGTAAATACCGCTAGCCTACCGGCTAGCGGAAATAGTCAATTATTTAGCGTATTTCGGAGACAGTTCAGCCGCTGCCTTACCAAGGATCTTACCTGCACCGTCAATATCACCTTTAAGGATCAACTGCAATGCCTCTGGGTAAGAGGTTTCCAAAAGGGTGTAGAATTCCTTTTCGAATGCTCTGGCCTTTTCCACAGGTACTGCATCCATCAGGCCTCTGGTAGAAGCATAGATGATGGCTACCTGATTGGCTACTGATACAGGAGCATACTGTGGCTGCTTGAGGATTTCCTGGTTTCTTCTACCTCTTTCTATCGTACGCTTAGTCGTCGCATCCAAGTCAGATCCAAATTTAGAGAAAGCTTCCAATTCCCTGAACTGGGCTTGATCCAACTTCAACGTGCCAGCTACTTTCTTCATGGATTTGATCTGGGCATTACCCCCCACTCTCGACACTGAAATCCCTACGTTGATTGCAGGTCGGATACCAGAGTTGAAGAGGTTCGTCTCGAGGAAGATCTGACCATCTGTAATAGAGATAACGTTAGTAGGAATATAAGCCGAAACATCACCTGCCTGTGTTTCGATAATCGGAAGAGCAGTCAGAGAACCTCCTCCTTTAACCAACGGACGTATAGCGTCAGGCAAATCATTCATCTGGCTCGCAATGGCGTCGGATTTATTGATTTTTGCCGCTCTTTCCAACAATCTTGAGTGCAGGTAAAATACATCACCAGGGTATGCTTCACGTCCCGGAGGTCTTCTCAGCAAGAGAGAAACTTCACGGTAAGCCACGGCTTGCTTGGAAAGATCATCATATACAACCAGCGCAGGACGGCCCGTATCCCGGAAAAACTCTCCGATAGCAGCACCTGTAAACGGTGCAAAAAACTGCATGGGAGCTGGATCAGAAGCTGGCGCAGCTACGATGACAGTGTAAGGAAGAGCTCCGCCTTTTTCCAAAGCTGCTACTACACCTGCCACTGTTGATGCCTTCTGTCCTACTGCAACGTAAATACAGAATACAGGCTCTCCTTTGTCATAAAATTCTTTTTGGTTCAGGATAGTATCTATAACCACAGCAGTTTTACCTGTCTGACGGTCTCCGATTACCAATTCCCGCTGTCCTCTACCGATAGGAATCATCGCATCGATGGATTTGATACCTGTCTGAAGAGGCTCAGTCACAGGCTGTCTGTAAATTACCCCAGGTGCTTTACGCTCAAGAGGCATTTCATATAAGTCTCCTGAGATCGGTCCTTTACCGTCAATAGGCATACCTAACGTATCCACCACACGGCCCAGCATCCCTTCACCTACTTGGATAGAAGCAATTTTCTTTGTCCGCTTAACCGTATCCCCTTCTTTCACAGATTTGGAATCACCGAACAACACGGCTCCCACATTATCCTCCTCAAGGTTAAGCACCATTGCTTTCAGCCCATTGTCGAATTCCAGCAATTCACCTGACTGTGCCTTGGAAAGTCCATAGATACGTGCTACACCATCCCCAACCTGGAGGACTGTACCTACTTCTTCTAGTTCAGCCTCGGTCCTTGCCCCTGAAAGTTGTTCTCTCAATATTGCCGAAACTTCATCTGGTCTTACTTCTGCCATGATATCGTATGATTAATGCTTTTAATTAGATTTTACTCTCGTAATAGTTCTGACTGAACTGAGTCTTCAAAATTCTCAGTTTACTGCTCAATGATTCGTCGATTTGACGGTCTCCAACTTTCAGGATATACCCCCCAATAAGTTCGGCATTGATTTTCTCAACCAGCTTCACCTCGCTTTTTCCGGAGATCCGCTTTACCACTCCCACAAACTCATCCCTCAGTTTTTCGTCAACCGGGAATGTAGTGGTAAGTTCGGCTACCTGAATAGACTTATATTGATTGTATTGATTTTCAAATTCCCTGGCAACCTCCAGCAATATACCCTCCCTGTTCTTGCGGGACACAATCTCAAAGAAAGTCATGGTCATCGGCTCAACTCCTTTAGCAAAGAGAGCTCTGAGCACGTTCAACTTGATATCAGAACTGATAACCGGGTTATTCAGTACAATCGACAGTTCTGAATTGCCTTTTGCCATAGCAACCAAGTTCTGAAAGTCCGCATGAACCTCTTCTAGCTTTCCCTTCTCCAAGGAAAGCTCCATGATTGATTTGGCATAGCGTGATGCTACTCTTTGATTGGACATGAAAGTGAATTAGTTAAGCTTAAGGTCTTTTATATAGGTGTCGACCAACTCTTTCTGGGCCTTCTCATCAGACAGATTCTTTCTTAGCAACTTCTCTGTTACTTCCAGAGAAAGGGCCGCTACCTGTGTTTTGACTTCTGCCAATGCCGCCTTCTTCTCTGTCTCGATGACAGCTCTCGCGTTTTCGATCATTTGAGCGCCAGTCTTAACTGCTTCTGCCCTCGCATCCTCGATCATCTTGCTAGAAGCATCCTGGGCCTTCTTCAGGATATTATCCCTCTCCAATCTGGCTTCTGCAAGAAGCTTCTCATTCTCAGCCTTGAGGTTTGCCATCTCCAATCTGGCTATTTCAGCAGATTTCAATGCATTCTCAATGCTCGTTTCCCTTTCTTCAAGCGCTGCAAGCATCGGTTTCCAAGCAAACTTGATCAGGATAAAAAGAAGACCTAAAAAGCCAAACAATTGCCAGATAATCAGTCCGGAACTAGGTGTGATTAAATCCATGTGTATATGATTTATTTCAGATTGTTCAATGAAAGTAAGAAAAGGGAAAGGTCTATCACCGATCCCTTTTCAAGTTTTGTTTAGCTGATACCTGCTATATTAAGCGCGATCAACAGACAGATTACTGCTGCAAACAAAGAAACCACCTCGATCAAGGCAGCAACGATCAACATTGCTCCCTGGATCTTACCGGCAGCCTCAGGCTGACGGGCGATAGCTTCCATAGCTTGACCACCAATACGACCGATACCAAGTCCTGCGCCAATCGCAACAATACCCGCACCGATTCCAGCTCCCATTAGAGCGTAACCAACAGTCAATAAGACAGAAGTTAACATAAACTTTAGATTTATAAATTGAACAAAGAAATTCCTACTAATTAATGATGATCATCATGCCCGTGTTCCGCAACAGCAGATCCTATATACATTGCTGAAAACAGCGTAAATACATAAGCCTGGATAGTAGCCACCAGCAATTCGATGATATTTATAAAGGTAACCATCAAGGTACTAGCTACCCCAATCGTGTACGACTCAAATATAAATGCCATTGCAATAAAAGCCAGGATCACAATGTGGCCTGCCGTAATAGCCACAAACAACCGGACCATCAACGCAAAAGGCTTTGTAAACAAACCTATAATTTCTACAGGTACTATAATAAGCAGCATCGGGATCGGAACCCCAGGAGTCATGAATACATGCTTCCAATACTCTTTGTTTCCGTTCACATTGGTGATGATAAACGTAAGCACGGCCAACACCATCGTCACAGCTATATTACCAGTCATGTTTGCGGCACCCGGTAATAACCCAAGCAAATTACCAAACCATACAAACAGAAACAGCGTAATCAGATAGGGCACAAATCTCTTATACTTGGGTCCTATGGATTTTAGGGCAATTTCATCCCTAACAAATATCACGATAGGTTCAATGATAGCAGCCGCCCCTTTAGGCGCCACAGCCCCGTTTTTCTTATAGTGATTCGCCGCTGATAAAGACACCCAAGCCAAAATAATCAAAACTATAAAGAGCATCATCACATTCTTGGTAATGGAAAGCTCCAAAAAGCTTGCTCCATCCACTCTTCCCAGATGATCGTGCTCATCTATAAAATATCCCTCGTGCGCATACTCTTTGCCAAATGCGTGGGTATCATGATTCTGGAAGTCAGTGGACATAAAAATCTCCAACCCCCTGTCTCCAGAATACACTATTATGGGCAGAGGTAGGGTCACGTGGGTATGCCCAAAAGTAGCAAAATGCCACTCATGTGAGTCCTTCACGTGGTGCATGATGAAGCTCGTCTTGTCTTCCTTTGATCCGGCTGCGAAAGTTGGGTTAGAAAAACTCAGCAAAATTGCTGAAAATAAAACACTTAGGGCCAGTAGTTTACGCGTCATCAACTCTTATTTTAGAGGGCTACTTCGAAATCGGGCGCAAGTTAGACAGAAAGACGTAGATATCAAAAACTAAGTAGAACAAAAATATAACAAAGAAATTGGCGATAAACAGAATAATATTCTCCATTCCTGGCCAAACGGATACGCCAATAAACACCAAAGTACCCACAAATCTCAAAATCATGGCTAAAACCATGATCTGAAAGAAGTTTTCAGCAAAAGCCTTTAGCAAAAAAGCGTTCAATAACCCTACACCAAAAGATAAAACAACAAGGAATAAATAGCTATTCCATACCTTTTCGTGGATAAGCTGGGGCAAAGTAAATCCCAGAATACCAATCAAAAGGGCGACTAGAAGGGAAAATAATAAGAAGCGGATATGGGTATTATTCAGTAATTTCATAGGACGGGGTTTCCACGTACAAAACTACCTGTTTTTTCCAAAAGGTCATTTGTCCCGCTTCATGGTTTGCCAGAGTTGATAAAATGCAATGCCTATGGACATAAAGCAAAAGAGAAGAAGCCATACCGGAAATTTCATTTCTGATTGCTGCTGCACCCACCAACCTAACCACGTCCCTCCTCCGATCACTCCAAACAATTGGAAAGACAGCCCGATATATTTAATATACCCCGGTGTTCCTTTCTCCTTTTCTTCACTCCTATATTTCTGATCCATCGCAAAGGGGGTTTATTGTTAAAAATAATGAAAAATTGCCTTTCTACTTTTCTCTCAAGTACATTTCGAAATAAATAGAATCCAGTGAACGTTCGATAAGTACGCTAAAAAACCTAATTTGGTACTGAAATTGGGCGGTTTTATTTTCATGAGGAAGTTTTCAAAGTTATCCATTCTGCTGTTGTTTTTTGGAGGAGGATGCTCCTCCGAAAGGAATACTTTTGTCAATAGGACTTTTCATAACCTTACTTCCCATTACAACGCCTACTATCTGGCAGATGCAAAAATAAAAGAAGTTGAGGCCGAGGTACTTGACAAGTATAAAGAAGACTACACACAGGTATTGCCAGTACTCATCCCTTACGACTCAGCCACCATACAGGCAAATGCTGAAAAACTGGAATCCGCAAAGGAGCTCGCTTCAAAAGCTATCGAGTGGCATAGAATCAGTAAGTGGGTAGACGACAGTTATTATGTACTGGGAAAGCTGGACTACATGCAGTCTAACTTCGACGATGCACAAAACACCTTTAAATATGTCAATGTAAACTCCAAAGACAAAAACCTTAGACATGCCACCTTGATTTCCCTGCTGAAGATGTATGTGGACTTAAAAGAGTTTGAAAATGCTAACTTCACGATAGACTACCTCTCCAAAGAAGCCGGCATCATAGAGGAAAACCGATATGAGCTATATAAGACATTGGCTTACTATTACGAGTCCCGCGGAGACAGGAACGGGGTAATAGGCGCACTAGACAAGGCCATCGAGTATTCGCAGGAAAAGAAAGAGGCTTCCCGAATCAATTTTATATTGGCTCAGTGCTACCAGCGGGAAGGATTGGATGCATTGGCTTTTGATTATTATCGAAAAGCACTGGAAGGAAATCCTCCTTATGAAAGAAGTTTTTTTGCCCAGTTGTACGCCCAGCAAGTCGCGGAATTGAATGCCTCCAAGGATCTGAGAAAGGTCAGAAACTATTATGATGATCTTTATAACAACCCTAAAAACAGTGATCTAAAAGATGTAGTTGTCTATGAAAGAGCACTTTTTGAAGAAAAACAGGGGGATATACCACTTACACTGAGCTTACTGCACCAAGCTGCCAAAGAACCTGGCAGCAATCCCCGCCTTAAAGGGTACATCTACCAAAAACTTGCAGAGATAAACCTGCAGCAGTTCAAAGACTACCGGGCCACGAAGTATTATCTGGACTCTGCATTAACCCACATCAAAGAAAAAGACCCCTCCGCTCTCCTCATTCAGGAACAAAAGAATTCTCTGGATAGCTATGTCTTTCACCTGGAACGAATCCAGAATAATGACAGCCTTCTTACTCTGGCCAAACTCACACCGGAAGAGCAGCAGCTCGTGGCCCAGAAGTTTATTGCATCAGAAGAGCAACGGTTACTCGCAGAAGCGAAAGCATTGGAGGAGCCAAAGTCAAACAGCATTTTCAGTAATTTGCTTGCTTTTAGCGACAGGGGGTCAGGATCTGCTTTCTATTTTGACAACGGCGTGGCCATGCAGCAGGGTGCTATTGACTTTCGCCGAAATTGGGGCAACCGATCTCTCCAGGATAACTGGAGAAGAAGTGCTGTGAGTTTTCAGAACAGCAACACCGCACCTGAAGAGCCTTCAGAATCAGACTCCACCGAGACAGCTGAAGAAGACAATCCACTCAGCCAATTACCCGATATGGAAACGCTACTGGCAGAGATACCAAATTCTGCTGAGCGCATCGAAACACTTAATCTTGAGCTCGATGAATCTTACTTTGAACTGGGAAAGCTGCTGTATTTTGACTTTAAAGAGATAAACCGAAGCATTGAAAATCTTGAGACCTTGGTGAGGGAATACCCTACTTCCAGTAGAAAGCCTGAAGCCTACTATCTTTTGTATCTTGCTCAGAAAGACGCCGGTGGGAACAATCAGCAATATGTATCGAGACTTGAGCGTGAATTTCCAGAATCACAATACACCTATTTCGTAAAAAATCCAGATGCCGCATCTGGAAATCTTGCTTACTTGGAGTCGTCCAAAGCTTACGAACTGGCATATCACGCATACTATAATGGCGATTTCGGGCAAACGAAATCAATTATCAGAGCGACCTTGGAAGAATATCCTCTCACTAGGAATACCGAGCGCCTGCTCCTGCTGGATATTATGGTTTCTGGAAAAACAGAAAGCAAAGAGAGGTATAAAGAAAGACTGGAAGCATATATTCAAAATTCCAAGGATAAAAAATTGGTAGAGTTGGCAAGGAATATGCTAAACCCTTTGATGACCCCTTCAGAATTAGCAAAGAGGTCTGACGTCGGTGTTTCTAAAGCAGATTCAGCAGATGTTACCGGTACTGAACCTAACGCTGATGAAGCAAAAGGTGAATTATCTGCATCACCTTATAAAATCAATGTTTCACAAACCCATATATTTGTGATAGCAATGTCTCCTTCCGAAGCTGAGTCGGCCAAAAGCCTTTTGGGAGATTTGGAGAATTTCCACACCACGGTCTTTTCTAAAGCAAAGCTTAGAACCGGTAATATGAATTTGAACAGGGAGAATTCGATTTTCATAATCAGCCCCTTTAGCAATGGGGAAAAAGCAAAGGAATACTTCGAAAAATTCCAAAGCGATTTCAAGTCAAAAGGTTTTCCCGACCAGATCAAAGCAAATTCATTCTTTATCTCGATAGAAAACTTTCAGATATTAAATCAGAATAAAAATTTAGAAGAATATAGGACTTTCTTTAAGTCTGCTTATCAGTAATCTATGAGCAATAAATCAAAACCAGGATCCGCAAGCTGGGTTTCAAAAACAATTAAGTACCTATGGATAACTTTCATCGCAGGCTTTTTTGGGTTTGTCCTATTTGTGTGGATGGTAAGTATCGATTTTCTTGGTCTCTTCGGAAGCCTTCCCGACTTCAAGGCTCTTGAAAATCCCGAATCAGAAATCGCCTCAGAATTGTATTCTGCAGATGGAGTTCTACTAGGCCAATATTATAGGGAAAACAGATCTCCTGTCAGCTTCGAGGAGCTCTCTCCTAACTTGGTCAATGCACTTATTGCCACAGAAGATGTTCGATTTCAGGACCATTCCGGTATTGATATGACGGCGATGCTAAGGGTTATCTTTAAATCCCTGCTTTTAGGCCAGGGTGCTGGAGGTGGCTCCACACTTAGCCAGCAGACGGCAAAGAACCTCTTCAAAACAAGAACCGAAGCCAGTCAGGGTATCTTAAGCTCCGTCCCGGGAGTAAGAATGCTAATCATAAAGACCAAAGAATGGATAGTAGCCACCCAACTGGAAAAGGCATATACCAAAAATGAGATTTTAACCCTTTATCTTAATACTTCTGAGTTTGGCTCCAATGCTTATGGAATCAAGACCGCCGCTAAAACCTTCTTTAACAAAACTCCCGAAGAATTAACTATTCAGGAGTCCGCTGTATTGGTAGGACTGTTCAAAGCCCCTTCCTATTACAGCCCTGTCTATAATCCGGAAAATTCGCTCCGGAGAAGAAATACGGTTTTAGGGCAGATGAAAAAGAACAATCTGCTGACCGATGCAGCTTATGACTCCATCTCCAAATTACCTATCGAGCTTGATTACAGTGTAGCTAACCAGAATAAGGGGCTTGCTACCTACTTCAGGGAGATCATAAAAGCGGACCTACTTCGCTGGGCGAAGGAAAACCTGAAATCAGATGGTAGTTCCTATGACCTCTATGGGGATGGACTGCGAATTTATGCCACCATCGACAGCAGAATGCAGCGGTACGCAGAAGAAGCAGTAAATGAGCAAATGAAAGTGCTTCAGGCAAAATTCTATAAAGAAATGGGTTCACGGGACCCTTGGATAGACGCCAACAACCAAGTGATCCCGAATTTCATTGAAGACAGGGTAAGGAGTACAGATGCTTATAGAAACCTGAGAAGGAGATATGAAAATGACCCCGACTCCATCAACATAAAGCTCAACGAGAAAAAACAGATGAAGGTGTTCTCTTGGGATAAAGGGGAGGTAGACACTTTAATGAGTACCATGGATTCCATGAGATACTATAAGAAATTCCTTCAGGCAGGCTTTATGAGTATGGACCCGCACACTGGGCAGATAAAAGCTTGGGTAGGAGGATTGGATCATAAATACTTCAAGTTTGACCATGTAAAAAGGAGTAAACGCCAGCCGGGTTCTACTTTTAAGCCGTTTGTGTATGCAGCTGCCATAGAGAACGGTTACAGTCCCTGCTATAGCGTAATAGATCAACCTGTAGAGGTATACATACCGGGTCAACCGGCCTGGAGCCCTGCAAATGCTGACGGGAAGTTTTCTTATAAGAAAATGACTATCAGAAAGGCAATGGCCCAATCCGTCAACTCCATCACCGCTTACATGATGAAAAAACTCAGTCCAAAAATAGTAGTAGAGACTGCTAGAAGATTGGGAGTAACCAGTGACCTGGAAGAAGTTCCGTCCCTGGCACTTGGGGTGAATGATGTATCGATCTACGAGATGGTAGGTGCTTTTGGAACTTTTGTCAACAAAGGGGAACATACCACACCTTTTTACATCGATCGGATAGAAGACAAAAACGGGAATGTCATCCAACAGTTCACTCCTAAGAAAAGGGCTGCTATGAGCGAAGAGCATGCCTACTTGATGCTCTATATGCTTAGAGGAGGATTTGAAGAAGAATCCGGTACCAGCCAGGGTGTTCCGTGGGCATTGCGGGAAGGCAATGAACTGGGTGGCAAAACAGGAACAACGCAAAACGCCTCCGATGGCTGGTACATGGGGGTGAGCAAAGATCTGGTGAGTGGGACATGGGTAGGAGGAGATGACAGGGCCATCCACTTCAGAAGCTGGGCCGATGGACAAGGGGGAAGGACTGCACGTCCTATCTGGGTGAAATTTATGGAAAAAGTATATGCAGACAAAAACTTGGGATATACTAAAGGTCCCTTTCCAAGACCGGAACGGCCGCTTAGCATAGAAATAGACTGTGATTTGTATGAAACCGAAAGTCAGAGATTTGCGGATTTCGATTACGATGCAAAGAAAAATGATTTCTGATTTTTCTTCGTTCCTTTGAATGAAACAGCCTGCTTTAAGGCTGTTTTTTTAATTTTATACCATGCAGTCCTCTTCCTACAACCCTACTGAACACCTGACGCTTCCTGACCACCCAGGAGTCTACAAGTATTTCAATGAAGCTGATGAGTTGATCTATGTGGGTAAAGCTAAAAGCCTTAAGAAAAGAGTCAGCAGCTATTTCAATAAGAATACAGGGGTTAACCTCAAGACCAGGAGAATGGTCAAGGAAATCAGAAGGATTGAAATAACCCTGGTCAACAATGAGTTTGACGCACTTCTTCTTGAAAATAATCTCATAAAGAAATCCCAGCCCAAGTATAATATCCTTTTAAGGGATGATAAAACGTATCCCTATCTACTGGTCACCAAAGAGCACTTTCCCAGGATATTTCCTACCCGCAAATTGATCCCAAAACGGGGCACGTACTTCGGGCCTTTTGCAAGCGTAAAAGCGATGAACAATGTGCTGGATCTGATCAGGGAACTATTCACTATCCGCACATGCAAACTAGATCTATCTCCTTACAAGATTGCAGAGGGCAAGTATAAGGTATGCTTGGAGTATCATATTGGCAATTGCCAAGGCCCATGCGTTGGATATCAAAACGAGAGGGATTACCTCAAAGATCTCGAACATGCAAAGCATATTCTCAAAGGCAATCTTGGCGTGGCCAAACAGTATTTCAGACAGGAAATGCAGCACCATGCTGAAAATCTTGAATTCGAAAAAGCCCATAAACTAAAAGAAAAACTAGATTTACTGGAGAAGTATCAAGCTAAATCGCTGGTAGCAAGCCCTTCTATTAATAATCTGGATGTATGTACCATCGTATCCGACGAAAAGAGTGCCTATGTCAATTACATGCGGGTGAAAAATGGCTCCTTGATCACATCCAAAAATGTTGAACTCCGGAAAAAACTGGATGAGTCGGATGAAGAGTTGTTGTTGACGGCGCTGATCCGCCTTCAGGATCAGTTTCAGAGTGATGCAGAAGAGGTGTTACTCAACATAGAATTATCAGAAAGTATAGAAGGATTAAATGTAGTGATGCCCAAAATTGGAGATAAGAAAAAGCTTATCGAGCTTTCTCTCAAGAATGCGATCTTCTATAAAAAAGAAAAGGCATTGCTATTGGGGCTAAACCAAGATAAAAAGGACCGGGTGATCAGGCAATTACAGCAGGATCTAAGCCTCCCTGAAGTACCTGACCACATAGAGTGTTTCGATAACTCAAATATCCAAGGCACAAGCCCCGTGGCCAGTATGGTCTGCTTTGTAAACGGAAAGCCTGCAGTG
This sequence comes from Algoriphagus sp., assembly GCA_048819475.1. Classification (GTDB taxonomy): domain Bacteria; phylum Bacteroidota; class Bacteroidia; order Cytophagales; family Cyclobacteriaceae; genus Algoriphagus. The sequence continues at coordinate 177,267 of JBMDXP010000019.1, read as the reverse complement.
AAGGAATACAGGCATTATCATATTAAGACAGTGGAAGGTCCCAATGACTTCGCCAGTATGAATGAGATCGTCACCAGAAGGTATAAACGGCTCTTGGAAGAAGGTAAGCCTATGCCAAAGTTAATCGTGATAGATGGCGGGAAAGGCCAACTTTCTTCAGCAGTGGAAGCTCTCCAGGAGCTGGGGGTCTACGGACAGATGCCGATCATAGGGATCGCCAAACGATTGGAAGAAATCTACTTCCCTGGGGACTCTTATCCAATACACATCGACAAGAAATCGGAAAGCCTTAGGTTACTTCAACGAATCAGGGATGAAGCTCATAGGTTTGCCATAACTTTCCATAGGAAAGTACGGAGCAAAAATGCCTTCGGGACCCAGTTGACAGCAATTCCTGGTATAGGGGAAACTATAGCCAACAAACTACTGACCCACTTCAAATCTGTAAAGCAGATCAGCCTGGCTACTGAAGAGGAAATTGCGGGGGTTATCGGAAAAAGCAGGGCAAAAGCATTTTCTGAATGGAAGGAGAAAAATAAAGGGACTTGATAGCAAGTCCCTTTTTATTTGTTACCATTCCCAGAGGGAGTTCTCAAACTCCAGAAGCTTGTATTCAAAATTAAGTGCATTGATATAAGCCTGCACTTCCGGATTAGGATTGTCGGCAGAGATCAAATCAGCTATCAATGCATCATCAGAATTTGTGAATCTCCTGACCACTGATCTAAATAACCTTGTTTCAAAAGCTTGATCGTATGTAAGGCTTTTCGAGATATTCAGGAAATTGATCCATCTGGCTTCCGGATGATCTTTGAAATAGTTGTAGAAATCCTTGTACCGGATATAACCAATGGTTTTCTGACCTGCATTTGAATTGGTCTCAGAAGGCATCACCAGCTCTATGTATTTTATATCAAATACCAAATCTGAATGATGCTTATCAAATACAAAATCCTCTCGGAAATCCAGATAATAAAGCTGCTTTGAAAATATGCTGTCTCCTGTGGCATTAAGCCAGAAATTGTCCTGGAACTCTGCAATGGAAAGGGGTTCTTTAAACTCTTCATCGCCGAAAACTTCCAACGCATTCTCATCAACTATCGCCTTGTAAATATGGCTTACAATTCCATTTGATTTAGAGTCGCCCGAACCATACAAGGACAGGTTATATTTTTCACGGAGATCAATTCTACGCCAAACCCCAATCTGATACATTTTATCATCCTCACGAATCCGCTTCGCAGAAAAAACAGTATCCATATCAAACTGCCTATCACCGAACCCCGAAGGGTTCACGCTAGTCGCAGGAACCTGCGCTTCAGCCGTCCCAACACCCAAACCGAATGCCAGAAGACCTGTTGCGAATAATGCTTGAACGTATCTTTTCATCTGTTTATAATTATTTTTCAATTGTCATATGCCCGCCTGTCGTCGGACAGGGAATCTCGCATACCGGATAATCATCCCACTGTGCGTCGCTCTGCGTCATGCCTGTCTGCGGTAGGCAGACTCGATTTCATATCTCCAATTTTTCTAATTGACTTCGCGACTTTACTTAAGTGCTACCCGGACTATCCTTCTCAACTCAGAAGGGATCTTGTTACCTCTGAAGTTGGTCCTGGTCACCTGTCTTATTTCAAGCACGATATCATCACCAGGCCTGGCACTTTCCAACAGTTGGCGCATAGCTAAGCTGTTACCAGAAGAGATAGCCACTGATTGACGTGGAACATCACTTCTTAACAATCTCATTTCTCCACCCGTTACTTCAAAGTTTGCATCTTTAGCCATTGTTCTACCAAATGTAGGCTCTGGCTTTGCTATGATCTTCAAACCCGTCAGCGTGCTGATCGCGTGCGCCTGGGCCATATCAAGCTCCTGCCCATTGGCCGAAACGGGAACGAGTGAAGGTTCTGGTACAGGCTTGATGTCATATACTACATCATCTATCTTGTTACCACCACTGCTTACACCTATGGTGACTTTTCCGGAAGCTCCAGGAATTACAGTAAGCTGTCCTGGTCTGTTGCCTTTAATTGTCTGACCATTGTTAACCGTGAAGTCCGGAGAATATGAATTCCCCAAAGCAGGTACTTCTATCAAAAGTTCGTTGGCACAATCTGCATATAGTTGTTGTACCACCTCTGAAGAAACTTTAACTACCGGTTGGGCTACAAAATACTTGTATTCCACCGGTAAAACCTTATCTTCTCCACCCACATTGGTCACGATTTCTCCTTTAATCACCCGCTCTGCCAATCCTCTGTCATCGTATTGGGAGGCTGGAGTAACAGTGAATTCTACCTTACCAAATCCCTTCTCATCCACTGGAACAGAACGTCCATCGATTGTCATAGTCGGAGCGGAAGAAGTCGAACTTGAAGCAATAAACATGTCACCTTCAAACTTAGTACCTGCCGCCACGACATTAGATAAGGCAGCAATCCTGGCTTCTGTAACGTCTGCCTTGAAATAAAACGTACCGATAGTATTTGCTATTGCTGTGAGCGATTCACTTTCAATATTCAATACTTCATTTTGAAACTGTGAAATCAAGGTAATTACAGCTCCTACTGGTGATTTCACAAAGTTAAGCGCAACGAAATCCTTATTTCTCACTTCTCTGTCATTTGCAAAGAGTTCAATATCCGAGGCATCTTTTGCGATATCATTAAATTTCATATCAGTAAGCCCCACGCTGGAAAGAATCTGGCTGATTCTTGCAGGATATGCATTCAATTTCTCTTTCATTTCCTCTCCTTTACCGCTATTTGCAAACAAATTCCCGGTGATCTCCGTATTCTTCAGGTTTGCATTCACGAAATTCCCTTCTTCGTTTTTTGCATTGGCCTGTACAATCAAATCCTGCTTCAATTCCTCCAGATAAGTAAAAACTTCTGAAGTAGCCGTACGGATTTCCTGTGAAGCAGCTACTTTGGGAACATCTTTTTCATTGTTACCCTGCTGCTCGACTGTATATTGGATTGATTCTACTGTTGATTGATTCTTATTTACATAATTCCTGGAAGTACGTTCCAGGCCGTCGTTGATCAATACAAACTTCTGGAGGATTTGGTTACTTACCTGTAGAGCCAATAAGGCTGTCAATACAAGGTACATCATACCAATCATCCGCTGTCTAGGTGTCTCTTTAGCTCCTGCCATTTTTAATTTTTAATGGGATTTTATTGAATTGAAGAGAAATTAACCTTTCATAGCAGATAGCATTCCACCATAGATCTTGTTCAATGAACTCACGTTCTGATTCAATTTTGATAATTCATTTTTGAAAGCTTCCGTTTCTTTTCCTGCTTCTGTCAAACCTTCCATCGCAGCTGTCATATTGGAATAGAATTTATTCAACGTCTTCACATGACTGTTGGCATCCTGAAGCTCCATCTCATAAACGGAATTCAGTGCGGACAGATTTTTAGTAACAGTCACTACTTGATGATGATATTCTTTAGCATCTTGGGAGGCAGATGACATTTCGGTCAAAGCCGCCGCGGTTTTACTGTAAGAAGCGTTCATGTCGACCAGCGTTTTCGCTGCAGATTTTACATTGGTAGCGTATTCATTTGTCGCCACAGCTGCATCAGCAAGGTTACCCATTTTTTCTGCAGAGGTTGCCAGGTTTTGCATTCCCTTGCCCAGACTTTCAATCAGCTCAGGTCCTACTTTGGCATTAGCCAACATCTCATCCAACTTGTGGGCGACATTATCTCCTGCTACTACAGTCTGCGTTCTTCTTTGGGTAGGCTCAGCTCCCGCCAATTCAGGATACACAAGTGACCAATCTACTTCATCTTGGCGGGGCTCAAATGCGGAAAGGAAGAATATTAAGGCTTCTGTGGTAAGTCCGACACCAATCATTATGTTGGCACCTTGCCAATCCAGGATTTTGAACATTGCACCAAGAATAACCACTGCCGCACCGATACCATAAATTTTCGGCATGATGCTTCCGTAGAATTTTGCTTTAAAAGAATTGCTGTTACTAGCCATGTGTAAAGTAAATGTAAAGGTGTTAGTTTTTAATTTTGATTTTTTACTTGGTGATTTATCTTCTTCTACGACGTGAACTCTGCACATCCATGGATCCTGACCTGCCTATGAATGTCATAGCCGTTCTGAAGCCGATATGGGCTTGGGCCACATCTTCATATTCATAAGTACGTGTACTTGTCTCCAGATAATGTGCAATATCCTTCCAACTTCCACCTCTTGTCACTTTTCTAGGTTCATTGGGATTGTTGTTTACAGGATCCAAATCCCAGGAAATAGACCCAAACGTAGGCGAATAGGCATCCAATACCCACTCTGCCACATTACCGGACATATTGTACAGGCCGAAGCCATTGGGAGCGAATACATCGACAGGGGCAGTGTAAGCAAATCCATCATCGATGTAATTACCCCTGCCCGGTTTGAAATTTGCCATCAGACAACCTCTTCTATTTTTGAGATAAGGCCCACCCCAAGGATATTTTGCCACGTCCTTTCCTCCCTTGGCGGCATATTCCCATTCAGCCTCGGATGGAAGCCGAAAACTTGGACCATCAAAATCGGAATTGTCATTGGCATTAAGGTGATAGGTTTTCCACTCACAGTATTGTTGTGCCTGTTTCCATGAAATACCTACCACGGGATAGTTATCGAAAGCAGGGTGGTCAAAGTAAAACTCCATTAACGGATCCCCATAATGATAAGCAAAGCTGGTAGACCAAACTGTCGTATCAGGCTTCAATTCATCCAAATTAAACTGGGGAGGATCTTTTAAGGTGGTAGGTGTACCTGTAGCCAGTTCACCACTTTTTACTGCTTCCAAAAATTGTCTGTATTTATTGTTGGACACTTCATATTTGTCCATAAAAAATTCAGATATCGTGATTTGCTTATTGAGTGAGGACTGGGAATAGGCGATATCTTCATCTGATTGCCCCATCCAAAATGTTCCTGCTTTCACCGGAACCATATCGAATGGAAGATTCTGCTGCCAGTTGGCCCGCTTGGGTACACCCGTTACTTCCCCCCTTCTATTCAACTTTTCGCTGGCAGAACCTTTTTTACTAAAAAGACCACAACCTGGTAAAAGTGTCGCTATAGCCAGACCTAAGGAAATAGGCACCAAGCGAAGATTCATTCTTTTATACATAAATGACGTTTTTTCGTTCATCAGATAATTACTCCATCAAAAGTTATATCAAGCTGCGAAATTTAGCTGAATTTGGCACAATAATGCAAATAACCTGCCAAATTTAAAGGCAAATCCCAACATGCTACCCTATACAATTTTGTACGAATTCTCTTTCTACTAATCAATTAAACCGGAACCTAGGCGTCCTTTGTATGACTCTTTCTATCTGTCTAGAGACATCAGGAAGTGTATACCTAAGCATGAGCTCATGACTTGTAGGCGACTTCGCTTCCAGCCCACTTATCACAAGATCGAAGGCATAGCCCAACTTAAGTGAATTGTCTCTAAGTAAGCTATATCCTAGAAGAAGGGAAACCGATTCTTCTCCTCTAAAGGCCACCCCACCACTAATTTTATTCTGATGTGTAGCCATAACGCTCACATCGTAAGAAAAATTATTGAAGGTGACTGATTTAAGCATAAAACTGGGTTCAATAGCCAGCTGACCAATTGGCCTAAACCTATATCCTAACAACAAATAAGAATGGTTTCTTAACTGATTTGCGTAAGATCCATCCCCAAAATCAAAATTGGGCTCGTTGATATGTCTACTACTCAACCCTACATAGTAATCTCCCCTGTCTACCAGAACCCCGGCCCCAAAGTTCAGATTGATTTGATTCTCACTTCCACTGGCAGGAATATTCAGTTCTGGGTTCACCAGGATCAACTCTCCATAATCTATGGAACTGGAAAACATTCCTACATACGCACCAAAACTGATGGTGGATCGATTTATCTTCTTATGATATGCACCCTGCAAATTGATTTCCAAATTACCGGTTGGCCCTATTTGGTCATTCACAACGGTCAATCCATATCCAATATCCTTTCCCTTAAGTCTGCCTTGGGCCGTGAGCAACTGCGTTACAGGAGCTCCACCTTGGCCTGTACTGGTAGAATAATTAAGCCACTGGGATCTATGCAATGCTGAAAAACGGAACCCGCCATCTTTACCTGCAAAAGCAGGATTATAATACATCCCATTATACATGTATTGCGTAAATTGCGCGTCCTGCTGAGCCATCAAAGGAGCTACTCCAAAAAAGAATAGTACTACGATGCTTGGGAAAAAGTACTTACAATGGCTTCGTCGAATCATTTTATCATGGTTTTTTCCAATGTTAAAACTAGTGTAAGAATTTAAACTGAAAAACCACAGAATTTGATTCTAAGATTTTACAAATTGTTGGCCTTTTTAATATATAGTTCCAAAGCACCTGTCATACTGGGTGCATTTGGCATAGGAGCCTCTATATCAAGGTACAAATCTAAATCCCTGACTGCCTGAGCTGTAGTCGGCCCAAACGCTGCTATCCGGGTATTGCCCTGCTCGAAATCGGGAAAATTTGTCTTCAGGGATTTGATCCCTGACGGGCTGAAGAATGCCAAAACATCATATTTCACATCTGCCAAATCAGAAAGGTCAGCAGCAATAGTATGGTAGATGATAGCCTCGGTAAATGCTATTCCATTTTTTCCCATATAATCGGGAATATCATCCTTTCTTATATCGGAGCAGGGAAACAGGTATTTTTCAGACTTGTGCTTTTTGAAATAATCAAATAAATCCTCGGCAGTCTTCTGGCCTACAAACAATTTTCTTTTCCGGATAACAATATATTTCTGAAGATAATGGGCCGTCTGATCTGAAATACAGAAATACTTCATGTCGGCGGGCATCTCAATCTTGAAGTCCTTGCAAATCGCAAAGAAATGATCAATTGCATTGCGGCTTGTGAATATTACCGCCGTGTGCTTCAGAATGTCTATTTTTTGCTTCCTAAACTCTTTTGGTGGAACCGGCTCAACCTTGATAAACTGCCTAAAATCAATCTTGAGTTTATATTTCTCAGCCAATTGTAAATACGGTGAATTTACATCTGTAGGCTTGGGTTGAGATACCAGAATGCTTTTTACCGGTCTGAACCTGTCTTTGGTAGCTGCGCTCATGCTTCTTTTATTCCTTTGGTTTTTTCCAAACTTATTGCCCCATTACAGTGATCCATTTTGCCAAGATCAAAAAGGGTACTAGTTCCGCGATGCAAAGGTAAGTAAATAAATGGTATTTTTTAAAGCTCAGCCTATTCATCATAATCAAAAACAGACTGGCTATTCCTGCTATATAAAGCCAAAAAAAAGCTGAGTATGAATAAGATAACACTTTCACTACTTTGGAAAAGTCATTCATCAGATAAATAGCAGTAACCAGCAGTAGCGTACAGGTGGTAAAAGCTATTAGACGCAGCAGGTAAAAGAAGTGAGGGAATTCAAGCTTTCCCAACTCAAACAAATAAGCTATGACCTTTACAGCAATAAACTTAAACACGGTCAATATCATCAACACTACGGCTGCCAAAAGCCATACAAAAAGGAGTGATTCATAATCCAGTCCGATTCTTTCCTCCATCCACTCCCTTCGGAAGAATACCAATCCCAAAACCCCGGATAAAGAGACGAACAGATTTACCAGCAACACATAAAACAGAATATCCAGAGAGAAGAATTTCTGCAAATTCCCACTCTCGGAAAAATCATCAGCACTGAACAGTGCCAACGGCTGCACCATTACGGTAAAAAGGTAAGGGTAGGCAAGTTTATAAAGCGCCAACAAGAAGAGTGTGACAATCAGGGCGGTGATGAAAAAATCCCTGATCTCCTGTTTATCAGTCTTTTTCTGATCCTGCACTGATATTTCATCCATGCCGACATTCCCATGTAAGTGATGCTCCGGTTTTACAACTTTTTTCACTTTAGCATCACCCAGCATAATCCCTTGCCTAAAGACGATAAGATGACTATCCCCTGAGCCAAACATTTCCTGGAAAGCATCTACCTTTACCGTGAATATGGTGTCTTGCTTAGTTAAAAACCATGGTTTACCCCCTACCAACACCACTGACTTGGCAGGAAATTCAAATGTGAAATAGGCCAAAGGAAACAAATCTGTATCCAAGTCAACAACCAATCTGTCGTTGGAACTAAACCATGTTTCCCTCTCTCCTTCCTTCCAATTTTCCTCATAATCTTCTAAAACCTGTGAATAGGTCGGAATGCTTGGACTCCCCAAAAAAAACAAAAGAGGAAATAAACGAAAGATAATTTTTACCATAACTCTAAAATCTGGCTAAATAGCCAAAATGAATTCTCGAATAGGAAAAGGATAACGGTTGTACATTAGACTTACCTACACCATAAATAAACCGAAAAAGCCCGTTACCTGTCTCCAGATTAAGACCTGCCCCAAAAGAAATGGGGTTATCCATTTGAGTTGCAAAGTACGGGTTTTCTAAGATGCCAGCATCTGCAAAAACCATCAGAAATGAATTTTGTCCAAAAAAAAGTCGCTGTTCCATGTTGATGTAAGCATAAGAGCTAGCGAAGAAGAAACTCTCATTAAAACCACGGATGGTCTTTAATCCACCCAACCTTGATAGATCATTTAAAAACAGATTCCTGTTTTGGATAGTCCCCCCGCTGCCTCTTAGCCACATCCCCCATATAGGGCGAAAGAAAAAATGTCTCTCAACTTCCAGCCTGCCCTCATACTGGGGTGAATTTAAATCCATCCCCAGATATATTTCTTCTGCAATCCCCGTATTTTGTAGGATTCTTTTGTTGCCGGCGGCGAACTCACCCTTAACTGCAAACCCACGTCTAGGGACAAAGCGTGAATCCAGATTATTCCATTCCCAACCCACCCCGTATTGATTCCATCTGAAATCCGCCACATCAGGAAGCTCAGTGATCTCTTTGTACGCTTCAGTACTAAGCAAATCCCCACTCTGCCTTTTGGTGAAGAACCTTACATAACCTGCCTTCCTTAAATGATATCCAAAATCCAAACTTAAATATCTATTTAAAAACGTTGTGTCCTGCTTCAGGAGACTGAAACCCACACGGATATCCAAAGGGGAATTGAACAAATAAGACTCCTTGAGAGAGAGGTCCAGTGACTGGGAAAGTAAATTCAGCCTTTGCCAGTGAACAGCCACATCCCTCCCCTTTCCTCCGAGATGGTACAGTTCCAAATCCAGCTGTCCGGTAATCAATGTCTTACCCGGTTCATTTTCATTGGGAAGAATACCAATGATTCCATCCAAAACATTGGATCTCCGATCTTTAAGAATAAAAACAGGCCGTGCTTTCTGAATCTGAAACGCCACTCTGGGCTGGCCTTCAAGCGCAAAATACGGACTGCGGACCAAAAGCCTCGAAGCTTCTTCGAATTGTACTTGCGAAAAGGGAGTTCCTGGCTCTATCCCGGTAATATTTTGGAGGTACTGAGCTTTAGTCCGTGTATCTCCTAACACACTGATGCTGTCCCAAAGAATTAAAGGACCGTACTTAAAGTTAACCGTAGCAGTCAATGAATCCCCCTTCCTGAGAATGCTATCCAACTTTACCTGGGCAAATGGATACCCTATGTTTTCGGCTTGACGGACAATTGCATCCAGCCAGTGGTCTAAGTCCAAATAATCCTCAGGAAGCTCTCCGGCTTTATTTAGCACCTCTCCCGGTACGTTACCTGGATCAATTCTCTTCCATGAATACTTTCTTCCGAGTGAAAACATGACCAGCGTAGAGTCACGGCCGACACTGGTTTGTTGGGTAGACAAAGCCAAATACCCCTTATATATAAATGCCTTTTCAATCGAGTCCAGGTATGCAGTCGCTTTCAAAGAATCCACAAAAAACTCCCATCCCCCAGAAATGGCCTGATTATCATCAACCCATTTTACCCACTTCATTTCCTGACCCAGACAAGCTCTCCAGCTAAAAATCAGGACAATAAAAACAGCTAAAACTGGAGCTTTCAAGGGACTGGTTGGGATTGATTATATTTGCAAATTAATATAATTCATTGTGGCAGGCATCTACATACACGTTCCTTTTTGCAAGCAGGCTTGCCATTACTGTGACTTTCACTTCAGCACTAACACCGATCGGATGGATCTCATGGTGGACATGATCGGGAAGGAGCTGGAGCTGCGCTCTGATTATCTGGCAGGCAAAACTGTCAATACCATTTATTTTGGAGGGGGCACCCCATCCCTGCTTAAACATGCCCATTTAGAAAAGATTCTGGAAGTTATTTCCAGCCAATTCGGCTCCTCATGGACTGAAGTAACCCTGGAAGCAAACCCAGATGACCTTAAGTCCAGTAACCTTCTGGCATGGAAGAGTATCGGGATAAACAGGCTTAGCATTGGTATCCAAAGCTTTAATGAAAAAGTATTGCAGTTTTATAATCGGGTTCATACATCAGAAGAGTCACTGGCCGCTATCAAAAAAGCCAGGAAGGCCGGCTTTGAAAAGTTTAGCCTCGACTTGATTTATGGCTTTCCCTATCCTGACCATTCGCTGTGGAAAGCGGATTTAGCCCAGGCTATTGCGCAGAACCCGGGCCATATCTCCAGTTATGCTCTTACCATAGAACCAAAGACGGCATTAGGCATGTGGGTAAAAAAAGGAAATTTTGTACCAGCCAACGATGATTTCATAGCAGAACAGTTTGAGATACTACAGGAAGAGGCCCAGCGTGCAGGGTATGTTCAGTACGAAGTGTCCAATTTTGGAAAAGAAGGGCAATTTGCCCTTCATAATACTAATTATTGGAAATCAACCCCTTATCTCGGAATAGGCCCAAGTGCACATTCATTTGATGGATCAAACAGGGGCTCAAATCCAGCCAATAATACGGCATATATCAATGCTATCCAGAAAGGAACTGTTCCATTTCAGGAAGATACACTTACTGATAATGATAGGCTAAACGACTACTTACTGACAGGTCTCCGGACGATATGGGGGGTAGATTTTCGGCATATAGAGACTGAATTCGGAAAAGATTTGCTGGTGGAAAAGCAAAAAATCTTAAAACAAATGGATTCAGCAGGTTGGCTGATATGGAAGGATAATAACCTATCTTTGACCACAGCCGGAAAATTACTCGCAGACAGTATTGCGGCAGAACTTTTTGTTTAAAGAAGACTAAGAAATGAGCAGAGACCCATATTCTGGAAGAAAAAGAGAGGCTGCCCCTCTGGAATCCGCTTTCAATGAGCTACTGAAAGCCTATCGGCTCGAAGGAAAATTCAAGGAGAAATCGATGATTCATTCCTGGCCGGAACTGGTGGGAAAAACAATTGCAGACAGGACCACCTCCGTTTTCATACGGGACAAAAAGCTATATGTCAAACTCAGCTCCGGTCCGATAAAAAAGGAGTTACTGATGAGTAAAAGTAAAGTGCTCCTGCTGATCGAGGAAAGCTTTGGAAAAGGGCTCGTTGAAGACTTGATTTGTCTTTAGCTTTCGAATAAAAAATCCAAGATTTCGGTTTTTAGCCTTTTTAAGAAATAATACACAATGCTATCTTGACCTCATTCACTGTATTCAACTCCCAATGAGTAATATTGTGGAATCCAATCCATGATCAAACTACCACAGATCCATATCGGAAAATTAAGTATGCTCTTAGCCATTTTAGTATGGCTTGCCCTTCTTTTCGTAAATATGGTTCAGATTTTCGGGATCATCAATGAGATGGATTCAGGGATCGTAAAGGAGTTCACTTGGATTCTTGAAATCCTGTTTTTTCTCACAGTCTATGTGTTTTACAGCCAATCAATCGCTAGAAACACGCAAAAGGATTTTCTGAACCTGATCTGGAGAGCTGCGTCTACCGGAATTATCGCCACGGGGATATCCCTGCTGACGGAGGTTTTCTATGAATTTGTCGAAGGGAGCAAATTAGAGAATGAACCCTTTCTCCGTAATTTCTTCTATCATGCCAATTTTGCTCTTATTCTGATCTTTTTGATTTCTGCTGCTTTGCTATGGAAGCATTTAATACTTTACCAGAAAAACAAACGCGTGGTAAAACAATGGCAAGCATTTGAATTTGCCATGTTAGTGGCAATGTTTTTTATTTTTTTCAATCAAAACACTGTTGATTACAGCTTCCTGTTCGGGATGGTATTATTAGTCGGACTGGGTGCCGTGCTATCAGGGAATCTGAAATGGATTCCCTATCTCACATTTAAGGAGAAATGGAAATCCCTTTTGTTTTTGGGGATTATCATTTTGAGCTGTGGATACTTGTTCACCCAAATCATTTCCTACAGTGACCAACAGGAGTACCCTGTTAACCTCACTGATAATCTTTTTATAGTAGCTCTTTTTGCATTCATATTTATTTATGCCTTGTTCAGCTTTCTGGTTACCCTTTTCAATCTTCCTACATCTTCTGTATTTGAACAAAAGCTAACAGAAGCACTCAGTTTTCAACGTCTCAGTCAATCTATCCAGCCCGGCGAGAACGAGGAGCAGGTTCTTGATATACTGATGGATTCCTGTATGAGTGCTTCTTACGCGGATGCAGCCTGGCTGGAGATGGGTAAAGATGCATACCCGGACGGGTTTATACAGGAGCGGTTTATCGATACGGAAACCCGAAAGGAAATATCTGAACTAATTCAAAATCAAAAAACCGCCCAGGAATGGGCTGCTGAAAAGCGTCCTGACAACCTAAACCCTCTTGCGTTACGTATAGATTATCCTGGAAGCGAGTCGGTATTGCTAGTACCGTTAGTCATCAATAAATCAGCGATAGGAAGGATGGTATTGTGCAAGGAAGTAAGGGATGGCTTCAATAAAGAGATGGTGAATATCATCAGCACATTTGTCCGGCAGGCGTGTATATCCGTTGAAAACCATAGGCTCCTGAACCAGGCCATACAAAACGAACGCTATCAGGAGGAATTGAAAATCGCCCAACGTGTACAGAAAGCATTGCTTCCCACCAGACTTGATCATCCAGCAAGTTTTGATATTTGCGCATACTCCAATGCCGCCGATGAAGTAGGGGGTGATTATTACGATACTTTCCAGCTAGACGAAAATAGATATGTTCTTATAATTGGAGACGTATCCGGCAAAGGAACTTCAGCTGCATTTCATATGTCCCAGATGAAAGGAATCTTTCATAGTCTGATCCAGCTTAACCTTAGTCCTGCAGAATTCATGATCAAAGCAAATTCCGCGTTGGGTAAATGCCTGGAACGAAACCACTTCATCACCGCCTCGATATTCATAATCGATATTGAAAACCATGAGTTTAGACATGCAAGGGCAGGACATGTGCCTACGTTGATGTATCGTGAATCACAGCATTATTCAGATTATCTGGGAATTGACGGATTGGGACTGGGGATTTTAAGAAACAAGCAATACGAAAATCACGTTGAGGAGAAAACATTTACATATCATCCAGGTGATATTTTGGTTTTGTTTACAGATGGTATCGTCGAAGCGAAAAACGAAAAATCAGAACAATTTGGATTCGGTAGGATCAAAAGTTTGGTTGAAGAATTCCACCGATTAAGTCCCCGGGAAATCCAGACTAAATTAATTGACTCACTGCACGGATTTGTGGGTGGGGATGGAATGATCGATGATGACTACTCTGTAATGGTAGTGAAATTCAGTCCCGAAGGGAAAAATCTAAATTAAGCAGACAAGATTATGCTCACAATAACTACACATCAGGAAGCCGAAAATGCTATTTTAAATCTCACTGGAGAGGTGGATGCCAGCAACTCCATCCTTTTGGATGAAGCCATCCAAAAACTGGCAGACAGTGGTATAAGATCTATTATGGTAAACGGGGAAGGGTTGGAATATATATCTTCAGCTGGATTAGGGGTATTCATGTCTTATCTGGAAGATTTTCAGGAAAAAAACATCCAGTTGAAAATCTTTGGTCTTTCAGATCGCGTTTTTGAAGTATTCAGAATATTAGGTCTTGACCAGCTTATTTCCATATATCCAGACAAACAGACAGCCTTATTTTCGTGAGATGAACAATCAGCTTCGGATATATTGTCAAACCACAGCACTTGCTGATCTTCGGCTTTTCCTGCAAAATGCCCTCATGGGGCTTGATTTCTCCGAAAGCGAAAGGCACCAAGTTACGCTTGCTGTAGAAGAAGTATGTGCAAATCTGATCATACATTCGCATAACTGCGACGCAAATGACCATATCGAACTGGAAATCAAAGCATTTCCCAGCAAAGTTGTATTTGAAATCAAAGACAATGGTGAAGCTTTTAACATGCTCGATTATGAAGTCCCTGATTTAAATAAAGTTAAGGGAGAAAAGAGAAAAGGAGGTTTAGGCATAATTTTGGTCAAGAAGATTATGGATGAAATTGAATTCGAATCAAACAGGGGTACTAATACCTGCAGGTTGATAAAAAGATTTCGATCCTAATTCTTGTTAAATGCTTAGTATTCGGGGCATTTACCTTGAATTCCTAATAAATTTGTAAAATTGCAGTTCTAATCGGCAAGCGTGGTCATGACATACCGAACCTCTTCGGCATTTATATTCATTATACTTATCTGTTTAAAGTTTCCGGGCCCTTCGTTGGCTTGGAAATCTGCGCAGCATCAAGACGATCCTTTATTGACCATCGGTGGAAGACCTGTGGATAAGGATGAGTTGATCTACCTCATATCCAAAGGAAAAACAACCAATGAGAACGGCATAAAGGGGATGTCAAGAGAGGAGTTTGATGAGAATCTTGACATGTTTATCAATTACAAATTGAAAATACGTGAAGCTGAAGCCTTGGGCCTCGATAAAACGGAGGAATTCTATCTGGAATTTGAATCATTCAAGGAAAATCTCAAGGCTCCTTTCCTGATTAAAAACTCGCTTGAGGAAGGTGAGCTGAGAAAGGCTTATACCAGAATGCAGGAAGTAGTAAGGGCAAGCCATATCCTATTGCAGTTTCCTCCGAAAGCAACAAAGGATGACAGTCTGATCGTGTTGAAGATGGCCTTGAAGCTCAGGGATCAGATCCAAAACGGAGAAAACATCAATGAACTTGCCGTAGAGCACTCTGATGATCCTTCTGCCAGAATAAATAAAGGAGACCTTGGGTATTTCACTGCGCTTCAAATGGTGCAACCTTTTGAAGATGCTGCTTTTACCCTTAGTCCCGGTCAGGTATCTGATCCGGTATTGACCAATTTTGGTTATCACATTATTAAAGTACAGGATCGGCTGACCAATCCAGGGAATGTCAAAGTTTCCCATATTTTAGTCCGGATTGATCAGGATAAACCTAATGGGGAAGATTTGGCCAAGCGCAAGGTGGCAGATATCTATGTGGAAATCCAAAAAGAAAGTACGGTATGGGAAGATATCGTAAGAAACTATTCCGAAGATCCAGCCAGTAGCCAGAAAGGAGGTATACTACCTTGGTTCAGTGTTGGCTCCATGATTCCTGAATTTGAGATGACGGCCTTTTCCCTAACCGAAATAGGAGAAGTATCCACCCCTGTACGTACCCAATACGGATATCATATCCTGAGGCTTGAAGATAAAAAACCCCTCGACTCTTTCGAGGTGATGGAAGAAACTATACGATCAAGGATTTTGCGTGATTCCAGGTCTACGATGATCCAGTCCCAAGTAATGGCAATACAAAAATCCCGTTATTCTTTCGATGAGAATGAAATGGCAATTGCACGTCTTAAAGCCGAATTGAATGGGGTAACCAAAAGCACATTTTCCCAAGTTCTTAAAGAGAAAGGGCTGGAATCTGAGCCCTTGTTTACGCTAAATGGAAAAACTTATCGGGCAAAAGACCTTGCTTCATTCATGGAGAATGAGGAAATAACCCTCAAATCAAAAGCCAGTGTATTTGATACCTGGTATGAGCGATATGCGGCAAAACATCTAAACGAGGCAGAAGAAGCAGATCTATCGGTGAATAACAAAGAGTACAAAATGCTTTTAAATGAATATCGGGACGGTATTTTGTTGTTCTCACTCATGAATGAACAGGTCTGGCAGAAAGGCATCACCGATACAGTAGGGCAAAGAAGTTTCTATCAGAAAAACATCAGTAGCTATCAATGGAAAAATAGAGTTGATGCCTACATCGTAAAAATACTTGACAGGACTAAACTGGAATCTGCGAGGACAACACTTTCTGGAAAGTCACTTGATGAGCAGTTGGTCATGAAATTTGACTCATCTTATCAAGCCAGCAGCCCTCTGGCCTTTGATACGGAAAGAGGATTATTCGAATACGCAGACCATCCGGTTTTATCACAGGCTAAATTAAACCAGAAGTATCAGGAAATAGAAGTAGACGGTGATTTGTACATCATTTTGCTGGGTGAGGATGTTAGTGCCGGCCCTAAACAGTTTGCAGATACACGCGGGATCGTGATACGGGATTATCAGGAGTACCTTGATGCTACACTAATTGAAAACCTTAAGAGAAAATACCCTATACAGGTAAGCTCAAAGGTAAAAGAAGAAGCCTTCGTGGCATTGAACCAATAAGATTTTATAAAAGTACCCTCACCCGGTGTTACCGGACTGGAAAAAACTCAAATGAACATACTAAAACGATTCGTCTTTGCTTCAATTATCTGTCTGGGAGCTGTACCATTCAACTCCCATGGTCAAGAAGCCCCGCCACCGGCCACAGGTCAGGTATTGGATAAAATTGTGGCTAAGGTAGACAACAATATCCTATTGGAATCTGATGTCCAGCGGACTTATCTGGAAGCCTTGGCCCAAGGTCAGCAAGGGATTGAAGCCCCTACCCGATGTCAGGTATTTGAATCCCTCATGATCAATAAGCTTATGGTAGCGAAAGCAGAGATAGATTCTGTGGTAGTATCAGATGCTGAAGTGATGCTGCAGACAGAGCAGCGGTTCAGTATGGTTATGCAACAGTTTGGAGGGGATGAGAATACTTTGGCTGAAGCGTACGGTAAGACTTCCGATCAATTGAAATCCGAAATTGAGGAAGTGATCCGCGAGCAGATGATTGTTCAGCGTATGAGAGGTGTGATTACTCAGGGTTTAACGGTATCCCCGGCTGAGGTACGGAATTTCTACAACAGTATACCAAAAGATTCACTCCCCTTCTTTTCAGCGGAAGTTACCGTGGGGCAGATCGTAAGAAAACCCCAAGTGAGTCCTGAAATCAAAGAAACCCTGTTTGAGCAGCTCAGACAATTCAAAAAAGATATAGGGGAAGGCAAAGCTGATTTTGCAGACCTCGCCAAAAAATACTCTCAAGATCCCGGATCTGGTCCCCAAGGGGGAGACCTGGGCTTTTTCTCCAAGGGAGAATTGGCACCTGAATATGAGGCTACTGCACTGAGCTTGCGGCCAGGAGAAATCAGTGATCCTGTGGAGAGCGATTTTGGCATCCATTTGATCCAGTTATTGGAGATCAAAGGCAGCACCTTTAACACCAGACATATCCTAAGAATACCCAAAGCATCGCCGGAGGACATTCAGAAAGCGGAGCGCTATCTGGATAGCTTGAGAGACCAAATTACAGAAGGGAAGATGGAGTTTGCCCGCGCTGCCAAAGAATACTCTAATGATCGGAATACGTCCGATAATGGAGGTTTTTTTACCGATCCTTCGAATAACTCCAACAGACTTACGCTGCGGACATTGGAAGATCCTGTATTATATTTCACACTAGATAGTATGAAAGTAGGTTCCATCACCAGACCCATCACTTTTGAAGATCCGCGTGAGGGCACCAAAGTCCGGATACTTTTCTACAAAGCCAAGTATCCGGCCCATCGTGCGAATCTGAATGATGACTATGAAAAACTGAAAGCAGCAACGCTACGAAAGAAGGAGGAGGAAATTCTGAGCAAATGGTTTCTCACCGCAAAGGAAGACATTTTCATTGATCTCGACCCTGCTTATGACCGTTGTGAAGCACTCTCCGCAAAATAGAAAATGGCCGGAATATTCTTTATTCCGGCCATTTTTTTATCCCCATGTCCTATACTTTTCGGGACAGATAGTGGTTCCTTATTTTTTTCCAAACAATGCTTTGAATGCCAATCCTAACTGACGGAAACCCTCCCTGAAAAATCCTTTTGACTTTTTCAGTTTAGGGTCAATTTTCTTTTTTCTTTCTTTGAGTTCCCTCTCGAGCAATTCTTTCCCTTTTTTCAACTCAGCTTCCAGCGTCGTTTTATTATCCTTTAAATCCTGTATCTTCTTCTCTATCTCTTCTTTCACATCGCCTCCGGCATCTGCACCTTTTTGGACAAGTTCCTCGATTTTATCTCCAATCTCCTGAAGTAGTTTCTCTATATCCTTTGTTCCTGATTTTTTTTGTGCCATGATAAAGGGGTTATAATTAACAGTTGATTTTCTTGAAGTTAAATACTTTTTCCCAAAAGCCCTTTGAAAATAGCCATAAACATCAAATAATCTTATCCATCTATGGATTCTCCGGCTTGGGTTTGTTTTTCATAAAGCTCTGAATAGACTCCCTTTTGACTCATAAGGGATGCATGATTTCCTCTCTCAATAATTTTTCCGTCATCCAAGACGATGATCTGATCTGCCAGCTTAGCCGAAGACACCCGGTGGGAAATAATAATGGACGTACGGTCTTTCATGATATTTTTTAGTGCATTCAGGATCACATTCTCTGTTTTAGTATCAACTGCAGACAGACAATCATCCAGAATAAGAATTTTAGGCTCTTTAGCTATTGCTCGGGCAATCGAAACCCGTTGTTTCTGCCCTCCAGACAAGGTGATCCCACGCTCGCCCAGCATAGTCTCAAACCCCTTCGGGAAGTCCATAATATTCTGATAGACGTCAGCATCTTCCGCTGCTTTCCTGATGATGGCCTTATCCGCTTCATCTATGCCAAACGCAATATTATTTCCTATCGTGTCAGAAAATAGAAAAACATCCTGCGGAACATAGCCTATCTGTCTTCTTAAATCGGAAATATCAAAAGAATCAATGCTTTTACCATCTATAAGAATTATTCCTTTAGAAGGGTCGTACATCCTCATAAGTAAATTGGCTATGGTGGATTTGCCGGATCCGGTGGTCCCTATTATGCCCAGTGTCTGGCCTTCCTCAATTTCGAAACTGATATCTTCAAGTGCTTGTATACCTGAATCAGGATAAACGAAAGAAAGGTTCTGGACCGATAAAGCTCCTTTGATTTCAGTTTTGATGGATTCTGTTGAAACAATTTCATTTTTCTCGTCCAGGAATTCATTGATCCGGGTTTGAGATGCGGCCGCTCTCTGTACTATGCTGGTAACCCATCCCAGTGAAGTAACCGGCCAGGTGAGTATATTTACGTACAAGATAAACTCTGCGATTACTCCGTATCCTATCTCACCACTCATTACCTGCATTCCCCCTACATATACTGTGATAATAGTGGATATACCTACCAATGCCATAATCAGTGGAAAGAACAGGGCATTCACCCTGGTTAACTCGATTGATTTGACTTTATAATCTTCGCTGGCAGCAGCAAAATCATTGGCACTGTCTTTTTCTCTTACAAAAGCCTTAAGTACCCTTATTCCGGAAAAAGCCTCCTGAACAAAGGTACTGAGCCCACTGAGACTCCGCTGTATTTTTTCTGACCTCTCATTGATCATGTTATTGACAAAATAAATGCTCAACGAAAGAACGGGTAGAGGTAAAAGAGAGTATAGGGTCAACTCCGCATTTACCATGATCATGTAGGTGATCACGAGTGGAAAAAGGATCAACAGGTTCAGCCCATACATGATCGCAGGCCCCAGGTACATCCTGACCCGGCTGACATCTTCAGTGATCCTGGCCATCAGGTCTCCAGTGCTGTTTTTCCGGTAGAACCTCAGCGGGAGATTTTGATAATGATCAAAAATCTCATTCTTCATGTCATATTCGATCCTTCGTGACATGATAATTATGGTCTGTCTGATAAGGAACAGGAACAACCCTCTCAATAAGGCCATTATCAGGATCAATATTCCGAAGACAAATACAAATTTCAGGAATATTTCACGCGCAGCTTCACCCATTCCCCCATGGTCCAAAGGCCTGTAAATCGAAAAACTTTCTACCACATAATCTATGGCAAGTCTTACCAGCTGCGCAGGAATAATTACGAAAATATTTGAAATAACCGTAAATATTATCCCCAAAAGCAATAAGCCCTTGTATTTTAATAAATACTTATTGAGTCTCCAGAGCGGCTTCACCAAATAAAAACTTTAAAATCATGAAAATAGATTAAGGAAACTAGGTATATTAAATCTTTGAAGGCCAATAAAAGTATTTAATTTTGTATTGGCCATTTTCAAATAGAATTAGCTCAAATATAACACATTCTAAAACCCTAAGTTCAAATGTTAGAGATTAAAGCGACCGAAACCATGCGTGAAGGCTCCATATTTGGCCAAATCAGCACCATGGATCATGAGCAACTTGTGATTTGTCACGATGAAGCGACAGGCTTAAAAGCCTTAATTGGTATCCATAATACAACGCTGGGACCTGCCCTGGGCGGTACGAGAATGTGGCCTTACGCTACAGAAGAGGAAGCGATCACTGATGTACTGAGGTTGTCACGTGGGATGACATTTAAGAATGCCCTTGCAGGATTAAACCTAGGGGGTGGCAAGGCGGTTATCTTGGGAGATCCCAAACTTAAGAATGAAGCTTTTCTGAGAAGATTTGGGCGGTTTGTACAAAGTCTTGGAGGGCGGTACATCACAGCTGAGGATGTCAATATGAAGACCTCAGACATGGAGTATATTGCCATGGAGACAAAACATGTGACTGGACTTCCCCAACTCAAAGGTGGAAGCGGTGATCCCTCACCGGTTACTGCTTTTGGCACTTATATGGGTATGAAGGCCGCGGCAAAAAAAGCTTTTGGCTCCGATTCACTGAACGGTAGAAGGATAGCGGTACAAGGAGTGGGTCAGGTAGGCAAATACCTGATAGAGTATCTGGTGAAGGAAGGAGCTGAAATACTCGTCACAGATATCTTTGAAGACAAATTAAAACAAATAGCAGCAGCAACCGGTGCCCTGCCGGTGGATCCCAATATCATCTATGATTTGGAAGTGGATATCTATTCTCCATGCGCATTGGGAGCAACAATCAATGATAAAACAATTGACAGGTTGAAGTGTGCTGTAGTTGCTGGAGGCGCTAATAATCAGTTGAAAGATGAAGCCAAACATGGTAGGATTCTAATGGAAAAAGGGATAGTGTATGCCCCTGATTTTCTAATCAACGCCGGTGGAGTAATCAACGTCGGTGCAGAATATTTTGGCGACTACCATAAGGAGACCGTCTATGGGCAGACTGAAAGGATCTATGACACGTGCCTTGGGATTCTGGAGAAATCGGAGAAAGAGCATATACCTGCACAGCAAGCGGCGATAGAAACAGCCAAAGCCAGAATTGCTGCAGTAGGAAGATTGAAACTGCCGTTTTAAATTTCTTCGGATGCATGAAAACCACCGAAATTCCCTTTTCGGTGGTTTTTTTGTGCGTATTGCCTAGAGATTAGCCACGGCAAATTTCCTATATTTGCAATTCCTTTTCTAAATTATGCTAAACAGAAGAATACTCAGGGTCAAGGCCTTTCAAAACCTTTATGCCTATGAGCAATGCAAAGGTTCAAATCTCAACCTTGCCAAAGACTTCATCCGGGAGTCTTTTTTACCCGATCTTAACAGTATGGAGGTGCAGGATAAAGCGTCTCTAAGTAGGGATGCTGAAGAAGCTATAAAACTATTTGAGCAAAATCTTGAGTCGAAGAAAGTCCTTAATTCCAGTGATTCAAGACCCAAGATAAAACAAGTAGTGCTTACTGCCCTGAACCAGTTCCATGCTGCCAATCAAAAAGACCATCAATTTCTGCTGAAAAACATGGTAGCTTCCGCTGAAAAGATCCCCCAGCTTTATTTGACCGCCGTAGAGCTTTTGCAGGCTTTTGCCAGACATGTAGAGAAAGAGATAGAGAAAAAGAAACGGATGGCCGGTGATTCGCCTTTTTCCTTTGGAAATGAATTAAACCTCCCCAACAATAAGGTGCTTGAAAATCTTCGTGAATCTGAGATTTACCAGAGCGCATTAATACGTCAGCATGTCCACCTTGATGACTTGGAACTTGAAATCAAAGAATGGTTCAGGGATTATATCAAGCCATCAGAAACTTACCAGGCTTACCTTAAGTTATCAGAACCCAGCTTGGAACAGGACTTAGAGGCTGTGGACGAACTGCTGAAAAAAATAATCTTTAAGAATGAGGTGATTTTAACTTACTTCTCCGAGAAAGATTTAAACTGGACCGAGAATAAGTCTGTGGTGAGGAGTTTGGCTTCCAAAGTCCTCAAAAATGCAGCAAATCCAGATGAAGAAAGTGATGGAAAGATGCCGGAGATAGCCATGAACTGGGATGAGGATAAGGAATTTTTTGAAAATATCTTTAACTTGACCATTGAAAACGGTTCTTCAAGCAAAACACTGATCTCTCAAAAAACCAAAAATTGGGATATTGATAGACTGGCGTTTACGGATAAAGTGATCATCTCAATGGCTATTGCCGAGATGAAAAATTTTCCCAGTATCCCAGTAAAAGTGAGCATAAATGAGTACATAGATATTTCCAAGACATATAGTACTCCCAAAAGCAAACAATTTGTGAATGGATTACTGGATGTGATGGCAAAAGAACTAACTGATAGTGGGGAAATCCGTAAAAGCGGAAGAGGACTTTTGGACAATAAATAAAAAAACTATGAGCAAGAGCAGCAATTCATTATTCGCATTCCTGTTAGGTGCCGGTGTAGGTACAACTTTAGGTATCCTTTTTGCGCCTGATACGGGAACCAATACACGTGACAGATTGACATTCAGACTATCCAAATACAAAAAAGAGCTTGAGGAGCTTGTGGAAGATTTGGTGGAAGGAAAAGAAACCCATCTCAATGAAGCTAAAACTGAAGGTAAGCGCGTTATTTCAGAAGCAAAGAACAAAGCAGAGAATCTTCTCAATGATGTCAATAAACTAATTGACCAGATCAATCAGGGCGATAATTAAGCAGTATGGACTTCCTCAGCTAGGGAATTTAAGTATTTAGAAGAAATACAGGAAATAGAGTATGAGGAAAGCCACAAGAAGAGAAAGAGTGGAAATTTCACTATAATCCGTTAACCTGTCCCTATCAGCTTGGGGCCATTAAAGAACTAAAAATAAACATATGAAATGCCCATGAGAAAAAGTTCTCACACAGGGGAATGATTATTTTGGGCATTCCATCCCGACTTGTCGGGACAGGTAATGACCACTGAAAAAACAAATTATAAACAGATGAAAATCAACGTAATGAATGCGGCTGCCTTTGGGCTATTGCTTTTATTAGGCACAGCTTGCAATGAGAAAAATGACCAGGATTCCAAAATAAAGGCACTTGAGGAGAAAATAGCCCAGTTGGAAACAGGAAGTAGCCCAGCTGCCACGCCTGTGAATGCGCAGTCTGCTGGAACTGCCGACCCCTCTACTTTGGGTCAATTTGATTTCTCAGAGATTGAGTACGACTTTGGGACAATCAAGGAAGGAGAAGTAATCGAGCACCTCTTTAAGTTTACCAATAACGGCCAGGCTCCTCTTGTGATTTCCAATATTACAGCTTCCTGTGGCTGTACAAGCCCGGATTGGACCAAGACACCTGTGAAGCCCGGAGAAGAAGGATTTGTAAAAGTAGTCTTCAATTCCACTGCAAAGTCAGGTTCTCAGGCTCCTACAGTAACAATCCAGGCCAATACCAACCCTGCTGTGTCACGATTGAGAATGAAAGGAACAGTAACCCCAAAAATTACCGGTGCAGCCAATCCAGCAGGACCAGTTAAGCGATAATTATGATTTCTACAGTTTTGGCGCAAGCGGCCGCAGGTGGCGGTGGCATATTAGGGCAGGTTTTCCTTTTTGGCTCTATTATTCTGATCATGTACTTTTTCATGATCAGACCACAGCAAAAAAAACAAAAGGATACAAAGAAGTTTATTGAAGAAATCAAA
Source organism: Algoriphagus sp. (assembly GCA_048819475.1). Taxonomy (GTDB): domain Bacteria; phylum Bacteroidota; class Bacteroidia; order Cytophagales; family Cyclobacteriaceae; genus Algoriphagus. The sequence goes on along the minus strand of JBMDXP010000019.1, from coordinate 153,162 downwards.
AAGGGAGACGAGGTAGTGACGATAGGGGGAATTCATGGGAAAGTGAACGCTGTGGAAGGTGATACTGTGATGCTCGAACTTGATCGAGGCTTCAAAATCAAAGTTGAGAAATCAGCAATATCTCTTGATTTCTCAAAAAAGACAGACCCCGTAAAAGCTAAATAGAATTTATTTTGCCGGAAACTAAAAAATCTCCGAAAGGGATTTCTCCAAAAAAACTCTCAGATCTTAAAGTGGTAGTTCTTTGCATTGCAGCGGCTACCACTTTTTGGATTTTAAACGCCCTAAACAAGGACGATTACACAACTATTGTAGATTTTCCCGTGACTTTGATCTATGATGAGGAGGACTATGTGCCTATAAAACGGCTGCCCGAAAGCATACAGATCCAAATCTCGGGTAATGGATGGGATCTCTTGAGGAAATACTTTAATATCAACAATGCTCCATACCCCATCGAACTCAGTAATCCTGCTTCTAGAAACTTTGTACTTACATCAGATCTAAAAAGATCGCTGGGAGAATTTTTAACTCCCACCCAGCTGATTTCTGTGTTGGATGATTCTTTGGTATATTCCATTGACCGACTGAAAACCATACAAGTAAAACCTGTATTGGATTCTAGCAGTTATTCCCTGGCCACCAATTACAGGGTGATGGAGGATGTGGTTTTTGAGCCTAAAGAAATCACACTTACTGGCCCAAGCTCTATTCTTGACAGTTTGGGAGGATCCTTTCCTATCCAACTAGGCGAATCCAGAATCAATAAAGACGTTAAAAAGGATGTTCGGCTAAGATTGTCAGATGAGCTTGACGGGTTAGTTTCGATCAAGGAAAGTAGTATCACCGTAAATTTGGATGTTGTAGCGTTTTTGGAGGGAAACAAAAGATTGAAAATAAATAAAGTAAATTTCCCCCGCACTGTCAGCCTGCAAAACGAAGAGGTGAGTATTATGATGTATTATCTGGTGGATGAGCGCAGCTTAACTGATTTAAGAGAGGTCGAGTTTGAGGCTGAACTGGATTATTATAAGCGAAATAAGGAAGATAGCACCATAACTGTCAAGGTAAATCCCTTACCTAAATATCTTGACCAAGTCCGGGTAGAGCCCGCAGCCGTTAAACTTAACTATGAGTAAGGTACGTCCTCTGCTGGTAGGCATCACTGGAGGAATCGGTTCCGGAAAGTCGACCGTCTGCAAAATTTTCTCCATTTTAGGCATTCCCATCTATTACGCTGATGATAGGGCAAAATGGTTGATGACCCATGACAAGCTATTAAAACTCCAGCTGATGGAGGTTTTTGGAAATGATGCTTACCTCCCAGATGGATCCTTGAACCGTAGTTATTTAGCAAAGAGGATTTTCCCGGACATAGAGCAGACAAAAAAAATCAATTCATTGGTACATCCTGTAGTGGCAGCTGATTTCAAGGTATGGGCCTTGGGGCAAAAATCCTGCTATGTCCTAAAGGAAGCAGCTCTCATTTTTGAAACTGAAGGACAAAAGAAACTTGATCTTGTGATCAACGTCAGCTCTCCGCTGAAAATCCGCATGGCAAGAATATTGATGCGTGATCCGCAGAGAACAGAGCAGCAGGTACATCAGATTATCGATCAACAGATGCCTGACACACAGAAAAATGAACTTGCTGACTTTGTTATAAAGAATACAGACAATAGACTGTTAATCCCGCAAGTATTGGAGATTCACGAAAAAATAACTGCACAGTGTAAGTTTTAAGAGTGTCTTCAACTAGCTATTAAGGATATGTTTAATATTTTTGATGCGTCTAAGTAGAACTATAACTGCCTCCAATCGATGAATCTAGCCCATCACGGCATAAATAAACAGCATGGTGTCAATCTAGTCATCTGGAGTTATTGGAGTGGATCCGGGATGAATTCCAAAAGACAACTATGCTATACCACCATGAAAGAGCATATTGGAGTTCCTGTTATCCTGGTCACCCCTGAAAACATCAAGCATTATGTCCTTTCAGGTCACCCTCTTCACAAGGCTTTCCCCTATCTGAGTGTGGTACATCAGTCAGATTATTTGCGGGCATACCTTATGCATTTTTGGGGTGGGGGGTGGCACGATATAAAAGCCACAAAAGTTTCTTTTTTAAATGCCTGGGCAGAATTTGAAAATCAGAATGTATATCTTGTCGGAAGGCAGGAATCCTCAAAAGGTGTGGTAAAGATCCATGATGAAAAAGGGAACTGGATGCCTGATCATTGGCAAGAGATAGTTGGAACATCTGCGTGGGTCGGAAGAGCCCAAACTCCATTTACGAACGAGCTGCTGATCAAAATGGAAGCACTTCTGGATCAAAATTTTGAGCAGCTGAAAAAATATCCTGCCAAACATCCCAGAGAACGTAAACTGCCCTCCACCAATCGTACCCAAGAACTCATCAATCGGATCAAAAACCTGGCATCAGGAAGAACCCATAACTACCCGCTTCCCTGGACAGTTTTTGGAAACGTTTTCCAGCCATTGGTGCTTAAGTACAAAAACCATATCAAACAGACACTCCCCAGAGACCAGATAAAATGGGCCGGCATAAAGCATAGGTAACTTCCTGTTTATTAAATAATTAAGAGTCAGGTAATCGTAACTCGTGATTTTGTTTTCCTTTACAAAAAATCCACATTTGCAAAATCGCTGATATGAAAGGATACAATCCTAAAGAATGGGTCCAAATCCTGTTCTTTATCCATAAATCTGATACACTTCTCAAATTAGCCCCGCTAATGGTGATCATATTCCTATATACACTGGGAATAGCCTGGCTGGAGATTGACTACCTTCAGATTGGACAGAGCAGCAGGGTCCAGTATTTACCAGTCATGCACACCCTGCTTAGTTTCGTGATATCGATGTTGTTGGTTTTCCGAACCAATACTGCTTACGACCGCTGGTGGGAAGGCAGGAAACTTTGGGGAGATCTAGTAAACACCAGCAGAAATCTCACACTTAAATTATCGGCAATCCTGGATGCTGAGGACGAGGAAACCCGAAGCTTTTTCAGAAGGCTGATCCCCGTTTATGCACTTGCCCTGAAGGATCATTTACAGGCCAGCTCAACTTTATTTATGCTGGATGAAGAGGGAAAAGCAAGAATAGATATAGAAAAACACGTGCCAAATCAAATTGCCAAACATCTGTTTGCAAAGATCAACCACTTGTATAAATCCGGGAAATTAACCGGGGACCAACTGATTATCATCAACAGTGAAATATCCTCATTTACCAATATTTGTGGTGCCTGTGAACGGATTAAAAACACTCCGATACCTTTTTCTTACAGTTCCTTTATCAAAAAATTCATTTTGGTTTACGTCCTTACACTACCGGTTGGTTATGTGTTTACATTGGGATATTACGCAGCACCCATCACAACTTTTATATTCTATGTACTGGCAAGCCTGGAGCTGGTCGCGGAAGAGATTGAGGAACCTTTTGGTACTGACATGAATGATCTTCCAATGGGGAAAATAGCTGAAAACATTCAGCTTCATATAGAGGAGCTTATTTAAGAATCCTTCTATATCATTAAATTGGCAGTGGGGTAAGAAAGGCTGACGGTAAACCTCAGCTTACAGTTTCCCGATCCTATCAGGCCATCTAGGGCCTGCTGAAAAAGGCCAGTAAAAAGATTGGAAGCCATAGTTTTGAATTATCAGACCATTTTTAAACCAAGCTGTTTTTCAGCAAGTGCAAGCTTTTTGACCACAATAGCCCCTTATCCATGCACCGGAAAATCCAAAACAGTATTTTTTTGAGCTAGCCTCAGCCCCACCATCTAACTGTCTTTGGACATGTTCAATAGAATTATGCGCATACCCATGAAAAGGCTGACAGAAAAATTCCATCAGCCTCCAAGATAAATCTACCCGATCACAAAAAACCGTGCTTACCTTTTCCTATATTCTGTCAAAGCCCAAGTAGGGATGTAACACCTTTGGCATTGAGATTCCTTCCTTGGTTTGATTGTTTTCCAGAATAGACGCAACTATCCGGGGCAAAGCCAGCGCACTGCCGTTGAGCGAATGTGCCAATTGTGTTTTCTTATCCTCTCCCTTGAATCGAAGTTTCAGCCTGTTGGTTTGATAAGTTTCAAAGTTGGAGACCGAGCTCACTTCCAGCCAGCGCTCTTGAGCCGCTGAATATACTTCCATGTCATACGTCAATGCTGAGGTGAATCCCATATCTCCTCCACATAGTCTCAAAACCCTATAGGGTAATTCCAGCTTCTGCAAAAGCCCCTGCACATAGCTACTCATGCTTTCCAAAGCATCGTACGATTGATCAGGGTGCGTTATCTGCACTACCTCCACCTTATCAAACTGGTGAAGCCGGTTAAGACCTCTCACGTGAGCTCCCCAGCTCCCCGCTTCCCGGCGAAAGCAAGGCGTGTATCCGACATTTCTTACGGGTAAATCCTGCTCTGAAAGAATAACATCCCTATACATATTGGTGATAGGCACTTCCGCAGTAGGAATAAGGTAAAGTTGATCTGCAGCAGCAAAGTACATCTGACCTTCCTTATCCGGAAGCTGCCCTGTTCCATAGCCTGAATCCTCATTCACAAGAATAGGAGGCTGTACTTCATTGTACCCCTGAGCAAGCGCTTCATCGAGGAAAAAATTGATCAAGCCACGTTGAAGACGGGCTCCTTTTCCCTTGTAAACAGGAAATCCAGCGCCGGCAATTTTCACGCCTAGGTCGAAATCTATAATGTCATATTTTTTGATCAACTCCCAATGGGGAAGTTTCCCTTCGTGAAGTGTCGGGATAGCCCCGTACTCCAGAACTATCTCATTATCCTCAGCAGATTTGCCCGGAGGAACTGAGGAATGAGGTACGTTTGGAATAGTATAGAGCAGCGCTTTGAGCTCATCTTCTGCCCTTGAATATTGATCTTCCAGCTCTTTTATCTGCGCCTTGTACTGTGCTGTACGCTCTCTGATCAAGAGGGCTTCTTCAGACTTTCCTTCTTTCATGAGAAGGCCGATTTGGCGGGATATTGCATTGGATTCGGCCTGGATCTGATCCCGATCCGTCTGGGTGGACTTGCGCAATTCATCTAACTCAATAGCCTTATTGAGCACAGCTTCAGCATTTGGAAAATTTCTTTTCCTAAGTCCGGCGAGTACACCGGTAAAGTTTTCTCTGATTTGATTAACTAACAGCATGGAACTATCATTGAAATGAAAGTACCAAAGATAAACATGTTATCGGACAATGATCGATTTACTCACACTTGAGAAAGGCCCTTCAAGCTCTTTACCATCAGACCTGAGCAGATTTATCTCAACCTGATACTGTCCCACAGGCAGGTTGTGAACCCTAATCGGTGCCATATGATCTATTTCATAGTTATAATTGCCTATAGATATAGCGACCTTTAATCCATCCAACTTCATATCTCCTCCCACAACCAAAAAATCAATGATCAATTCATTGTTATCTGAAAAAATCTGTCCGTTTCTGGGATAATTAATTGCCAAATAAGGCTCTGAAGAGTATGGAAAAGGCCTGGAATCGCCCACCTGAAAATCCCTGTCCACATAGTTCCCAAAATTCTTTAGTGCCAAACCATCCTCATCCACCAGATATGCAACTACCCTATAGCTGCCTACCGTAAGTTCACGCTGGAAAATAGGAGACTGAAAGCCAATTGGATCACCGCCATTAAGTATATTGAATAATCTGAATTCCTGACCTCCACCAAGTTCGTAGGGATAATTCTTGACATTGAATTCAAACGGCACTTTGCCCGGTTTAAAAACCTGGTTACCAAGAGGAGTAAACAGCTCCAGTATAGCATCGGGTACTGCAGAGGAATCATCCAACTGATAAAAAGTCACCTTTGGTGTATCTCCGGAAACAGAAGATGAATCCACGGGAAACTGAATCACTTCTTCGTTAATCCGTTTTTTCTCTGAAGAGCAGGCTATGCACCAACAAGCAAACAAAATGACTAAGGCAGGTATTTTCTTCATGCTACAGGATTTGAGATTAAAGATATTTAATTTTAAAGAATAAATTTGAACCTTCACTCATATACGATAACCTATGGAAATTCTCTTCGAAGAGATCCCGAGCTTGGATTTGGCAGATTTTACAAAAGGATCACCTGAACAGAAAGCTACATTTGTGAAAAAACTCGGGGAAGCCTACCAGAATATTGGCTTTGTGGCGATTAAAAACCATGGACTGTCCCAAGATCTACAGGACAGGTTGTATAGCTCAATCAAGGCTTTTTTTGCATTACCTGATGAGGTAAAAACGAAGTATGAAAAACCGGAGATCGGCTTCCAGCGAGGTTATACAGGTAAGGGTAAGGAACATGCAAAGGGTAGAAATACGGGTGATCTCAAGGAATTCTATCATGTAGGTCAGGAATTGTCATCCATCCCCGATTCAGATCCCATCAAATCCCAATACCCCGAAAATGTTTGGCCTGAAGAAATCCCGTCGTTTAAGAAGGATGCCAGTGAAGCGTTTAGAACGTTGGAGAATGCCGGCAAATCCATGCTGAAAGCCATTGCCCTTTCTTTGGATCTGGAAGAAAACTACTTTGGGGACAAAGTTGCTTTCGGAAACTCTATCCTGAGGCAGATCCATTATTTTCCAATTGAAAACCCAGAACGCGTGCCCGAAGATGCCGTGCGCGCAGCCGAGCATGGTGACATTAACCTGATCACCTTACTGATGGGTGCAAGTGCGGATGGTCTTCAGGTGTTGAGACGGGATGGAAAATGGATTCCCATTACAGCCCTACCTGATCAACTGGTGGTCAATGTAGGTGATATGCTCGAACGGCTTACCAACAAAAGGCTAAAATCGACCATACACCGGGTGGTAAACCCTCCACGTGAGATGATGCACACCAGTAGGTATTCCATTCCATTCTTTATGCACCCACGCTCCGATATGGATCTCACTTGTCTGGGTAACTGTATAGATGAATCAACCCCCAAACAGTTTACCGATACCACCGCCGGAGAATTTCTGGATGAAAGACTTCGTGAACTTGGCCTGAAAAAATAGGGGATGTCTGTTAAAAAGGTGCGATACTACCTTTTTTTAAAGGATATCCTAATTCTCTCAGTGACCGCTTTTGGGGGACCGCAGGCATTTCTTGCCATGCTGCTGGAGCGGATGGTGAAAATCAGGATTTATATATCAGAGGAAGAACTCTGGGAGTTGAACGCATTATGCAATATGCTTCCTGGCCCCTCATCCACCCAGCTAATCTCAGCGATCGGATACAGGGTGGGCGGACCGAATCTGGCCTATTTGGCTTTGTTAGTCTGGATTCTTCCCGCAACGTTACTTATGATTTCCGCGGCTATTCTGATTTCATTTCTGCAGGAGAATACGCCGGGGGCATTGAATTTTGCAAGATTCATCCAGCCTATGGCCATTGGATTTATCATTTTCGCTGCCCAAAAGACTATCGGAAAAATGGTAAAAACCACTGAAGCGATGGTTTTGGTTCTTATTTCTGCCTTTATCTCCTTTTTCTACAGCTCCCCCTATATATTTCCGGCTTTGCTCATTATCGGAGGTTTAAGTACCTCTATTAAATATAAGAAGCAGCCAAAAATCACCCAGGATTCAGAACTTAAAATTCAATGGGCCAATTTCTATCTCTGGGGAGGGGTATTGGTTTTGGCTGCTGCCTGTGGAGCGATATTCAAATACCAACCTATCATCCTTTTTGAGAATTTTTACCGTAATGGAAGTCTGATATTCGGAGGTGGCCAGGTCCTGGTCCCCTATCTCTACACTGAATTTGTAGATTTCAAAAATTACCTAAGCTCTGAGGAATTCCTCACCGGATATGCAATTTCCCAAGGAATACCAGGGCCTACTTTTAGTATCTCCTCTTATGTAGGGGCTTTGTCGATGCGTGAATTTGGGACATTGGGATTTTTTATGGGTGGGTTTATAGCTGCCGCAGGTATATTTTTGCCCGGTATATTCCTGATCTTCTTTGTGATCAAGTTCTGGGATCAGCTCAAAAAATACCGCCCTGTGCGAGCTGCACTGGAAGGCATAAATGCCGTCTCCTGCGGAATGTTGATTGCTGCTGCCTATCTTTTATTTGAACCCCTGGAAGCTAATGCACTGAATATACTGGTGATCTTGGCTACGTATTGCCTACTACAGTTTACCAAAATCCCATCCCCTTTGATTGTGGCCGGGGGTATAATTTTAGGTATTGCGCATAACTATTACTTCATGTGATTGTTTTTATTGTTGGACAATGAACAAGAATAAGCTTAATCACGTTTTAATTACCAACATCATTCCCTATCTTTCTTCAATGCAGGCCTACGAATTCATCAATAACCTGATTCCTCCCTTAAAACTTACTGATAAGACCGGAATGGCATTGGCATGGATGGAGGAAATCCGGTCTGATGTATTACCTGTAGTGGACCACGGAAAGTTTTTGGGCATGGTGAAGGACGAGATGATTTTTGAGCTAAATGATCCTTCCGCCCTGATTTCAGGCTTAACACTTTCGGGATCTTCGTGCTGGGTTTATTCAGATAAGCATATTTACGATGTACTGAGAATAAGCTCGGAGCAGCACTCCAATATCGTAGCTGTGCTGGACCGGAATTCCAACTACATAGGGGTAGTAACTATGGAAGATTCTATTACTGCCTTTGCAGATAGCCTGTCAATCCAATCCCAGGGGAGTGTCTTGATCATGTCAATGAACATGACCGATTACAGTCTTGCCGAGATCTCCAGGATAATTGAGACAGAGAATACCAAAGTACTCAGCTCTTTTATAAGCAGTGATCCTTTGGATGATACCAAAATCAAACTTACCCTAAAGCTTGATAAGCCCGAGCTTCGGCATGTGAAGGCAACACTTGAACGCTTCGGCTATAAGATCCTTGATCATTACCAGGAAGAAAGCGGTATTTCAAGCGAAGAAGACCGAATCGGTAACTTGCTGAGATTTTTAGATATTTGAGGCATGAAAGTGGCCCTGCATGGCTTGGCATTAAAAGCCGAGTTCTTCAATGAGGTTCAGTTGCTTTTCACTGAACTAGCAAAAAAACAATTTGAAATATTCGTTACTGAGCAGTTTGACAGACAACTCAAAATGCATGGTAGCAGAACACTTCCTTACTGGGTGCTGGAAAGCAGGGAAGAGATTTCGTCAATGGATTTTGTGATTTCAATAGGAGGTGATGGCACGCTACTGGATACGGTATGCCAAGTGGGAGACTTGGAAATTCCTATATTGGGACTGAACACCGGCAGGCTTGGCTTCCTAGCTACTGTAGCGACAGAGAACATTGAGCAGGCTGTGGACTATCTTGCTACTCAGAATTACCAGGTGGAAAGCAGGAGTCTGATCTCTCTTCACTGTAACCGTAGGCTCTTCAATGGGGTCAATTTTGGATTAAATGAATTTACCATCCATAAGCGGGATACTTCCTCTATGATTACTGTCCACACGTACATCGATGGTAAATACCTAAACAGCTACTGGGCAGATGGATTAATTGTGGCTACACCTACAGGTTCTACAGGCTATTCTCTAAGTTGTGGCGGGCCTTTGATCTCTCCTGAGGCTAAAAACCTGGTAATAACCCCCGTAAGTCCCCATAATCTGAATGTGAGACCCATCATTGTTTCCGACGAGAGTGAGATCAGCTTTGAAATAGAAGGAAGGGCGGAAAAGTTTCTGATTTCTCTTGACTCCCGGTCTACTTCCATTGCCTCAGATTTAAAGCTCAGTGTGAAAAAGGAAAGTTTTTCCGCTAAATTGCTCAAATTACCAAATTATCATTTCTTTGACACCTTAAGACAGAAACTCAACTGGGGTTTCGACATGAGGAATTGAAAAAGTGAAAAAAATGAAGGTTATATCATTAGGCAGAGCTTAACAATTATTAACCCAGTAAATACTTACAGCCGTTTTTTAAACGTTAGGTACTTCATAACTTGCATCGTCTTGAAAAAAGTCAATTTCCAGATTATCAATTACTTACTTGTTTTCGTCTTGCTTTTTGCCGGATTTATCACGGAATCTAAAGCCCAGAAATATGAAATAGGTGGTGGATTAGGGGTTGCCGCTTACACGGGTGACATCTTACGGAAAATTGACGTGGGCCAATTAGGACCCCAAGTCACGTTGTTTGGCAAGAGAAATTTTGACAATGTATGGACGCTGCGAGCGAGTTTAAGTTCAGGTATAATCCAGGCAGCTGACAGCATCAAACCGATCGATAGGGCAGCTATTGTAAGAGATGGCAGGTTCAGAGGTGGGGTAATAGAAGCTGCTGCGGTGATGGAGTTTAACTTTCTGGACTACTTAGGGAGAAAATCAGAGTTTAGGTTTTCGCCCTATGCCTTTTTCGGCATCGGTTACACCTATCTCACAGCTAAGGGGAATATCTATGTACAGAATGTATCCACTAAATACCAACTTGGTACGGTGGTAATACCCTTTGGTGGAGGGGTCAAATACAAGCTCAGCGACCAGTGGACATTGGCTGCTGAAATGGGTTTTAGACCTACAACCACAGATTTCTTGGATAAGATAGACAGCAAATCTCCTCCTATACCTCGATTCTATAATCCCGATTTACCAGATCAGCCTTATGGGATAAATTTTGGAAATCCGCATGATAAGGACTGGTACTACTTCATGGGTGTCACCCTCAGTTATACGCTTGTAGGCACCAAGTGTTATATCTATTAATTAATTGAGCCTTAGGGCAAATTATTGAAAAAGAAATAGCATTTTTGTACCTCCAAAAAAGTAAGCATTCGGAAACGACTGGAATGAAGGAATCATTAGACCGAAACAGAATCCCACGACATATTGCAATCATCATGGACGGCAATGGCCGATGGGCCAAGAAGAAAGGGGCCATGAGAATTTTTGGTCACAGACATGCAATTCAAGCAGTAAAAGACGCAATAGAGGGAGCTGAAAATCTGGGGGTTGAATACCTTACACTGTTTTCGTTTTCCACAGAAAACTGGTCACGGCCCCAGGAAGAAGTCAACGGACTCATGGAGTTATTGGTGAAAACCATTACCGATGAAGTTCCTATGATGATGAAAAACAACATCCAACTGGAAAGCATAGGAGATATAAATAGCTTACCTAAATCTGCCTATAATAAATTGATGGAGGCCAAATCAACCACCTCCACTAATACTGGACTCAAAGTGATCCTCGCGCTCAGTTATAGCGGACAGTGGGAACTCACTCAAGCAGCCCGACGCATTGCTCAAAAAGTCTCTGAAGGAAAATTGAATGTGGAAAATATCACGCAAGAAGTGATGGCCAACCACCTTGATACCGCAGGCATTCCTGATCCTGAACTCATGATCAGAACCAGTGGTGAATATAGGTTGAGCAATTTTCTACTGTGGCAGCTGGCGTACACGGAAATGTACTTTACACCCGTACTATGGCCAGATTTTAGAAGGGAGCACTTGATTGCCGCTATCTCCGATTTCCAGCAAAGGGAAAGGAGATTCGGAATGACGGGAGAGCAAGTTAAATCTTAAGCAATTAATGAAAAGACATTTACTGATTCTGTTTTGTCTACTTTGGGCAACTGCAGCAACGGCTCAAATTCGTTTGGGTCAAAGTCGCTATGCTTCTAGTAAGCCTGTAAATATATTGGAGCTGAATTATGCTAAGCCCCAGACTTATAGAATTGCAGAAATAAAGGCGGTGGGCTTGTCCACTTTGGATGAAATCGCCATACTTTCACTCTCTGGTCTGAAAGTAGATGACCGCATAGAAGTCCCAGGTGATGCTATATCCAACGCATTGAAAAAGCTATGGGGCCAAGGGATTATCGGTGATGTAAAAATCCTCGTCACCAAAATCGAAGGGGAGGATATTTATCTATTATTGGACCTTACTGAAAGGCCAAGATTCTCCAGAGTGGAATTCTCCGGAGTGAATAAAACCCAGGAAAGTGAACTGAGGGACAAAGTGAATATCCGAGGCCGGGTAGTACGGGATGATGTACTTAACAATGCCAAGAGAAATATTGAGAAATATTACATGGACAAAGGGTTCCTGAATACGGAAGTCAAAATTATCCAGGAAAGAGATACCACACTTCCCAATTCTGTTAGACTAAGATTTGATGTAACCCAAAACTCAAAAGTTAAAATCAATGAAATATCCATCTATGGAAATGAAGAGATTTCTGACGGAAGGGTAAAAAAGAGACTGAAGAAAACAAAGGAGCATGCCCGCGTAAGTGTTTTCAAAGATGTATACAGCCGCCTGACGGATGCAGACGGAGAAGATATCAAAAACAATATACTATACACCGATTCAGCCTCAAACGAAGACGTAAAAACCTATATCAACAAAAATTTCAAACTGAATTTCTTTGCCGGATCAAAATACATCCCTAAAGAGTATAGGAATGACAAAGAAGGTCTGATAGATTTTTATCAAAGCAAAGGGTTCAGAGACGCTAGGATTCTGGAGGACTCGGTCTATAAGTTCAACGATGACAAAATCAACATTGACATCTCCTTAGAAGAAGGAAGAAAATATTACTACAGAAACATCACTTTCAACGGTAACTTCATTCATCCGGATGAGGTGCTTTTAGCCAGACTAGGCATCCAAAAGGGGGATGTGTATGATAAGGAAAAACTGAGTAAAAGGCTGAATTATGATCCTCAGCGGGGAGATGATGTAAGTTCACTATATCAGGATGACGGCTATCTTTTCTTTAATATTGACCCTGTAGAAGTGAATGTGGCAGGCGATTCCATTGATCTCGAAATGAGAATAATGGAAGGGCCACAAGTGACAGTGAACAGCGTTAATATCAAAGGGAATGAAAGAACCTCCGACCATGTGGTCATGAGGGAGATCCGCATCCTTCCAGGTCAGAAATTCAACCGGGCACTGTTAGTCCGAACGATCCGTGAGTTATCGCAGCTTGGATACTTTGATCCGGAAAATATAAACCCAGACCTCAGGCCAAATTTTGAGGCAGCTACCGTGGATATCACTTTTGAGCTCGAAGAACGGCCCAATGATCAAATTGAACTCTCCGGAGGGTGGGGCGGCTTCTTTGGATTTGTAGGGACTGTTGGCCTTTCCTTCAACAACTTCTCAATCAAAAATATTGGGGACTTCTCCAAGTGGGATCCGCTGCCTGTGGGTGATGGACAAAAACTATCCTTACGTGTTCAGGCAAATGGACGCTCATTCCAGAATTACTCTATATCATTGACTGAACCTTGGTTTGGCGGAAAAAAACCCAATGCATTGAGTTTTGCCTTTAACCATTCCGTTCAGCGCCAGGTTGATTTTTACAATCAGTCAAATTTTGGCAACGAGCTTGGCTTCTTCAAAATCACAGGGGTTACCCTTGGATTGGCCAAAAGGGTGACATGGCCGGATGATTACTTTAGTGTCAGTAACTCCCTGCAGTTTCAGATCTATGAATTTAACCAGTTTGGTACTTCTTTCGGGCTCAGCTATCCGACAGGAACGTCGAACAGTTTCACGTTCAATAACACCATTTCACGTAACAATGTAGATAGTCCGATCTATCCAAGGTTTGGATCCACAATCACGCTTTCCACCTCATTCACCCCACCCTATTCTTCCATGAACAAGAATATTGACAGGGAATCAACAGATCAGGAGAAATACAAATGGCTTGAATACCACAAATGGATGTTTGATGCATCGATTTATACACCGCTATTTGGATCTACCAAGTTCGTTGCCAGTGCCCGTGCCCACATGGGATTCCTGGGATCCTATGGTAATAAAGTCGGCCTGATCCCGCTGGAGCGGTTTGTAATGGGAGGGGACGGTATGACGTTTAATAACTTTGCTCTGGGACAGGAGATCATCGGGTTAAGAGGCTATGAAAACCAATCCATCACACCGGGAACTTTAACGCGTGGAACTGCCAACCCTGATCCTTTTGGGGGAGTTGTCTATAATAAATATGTAATGGAGTTCCGCTATTTGGTATCGCCCAATCCATCTGCAACCATCTTCCTGCTAACCTTCGCTGAAGCTGGTAACAACTGGGGTTCTTATGCAGACTTTAATCCTTATGATCTGAAAAAATCAGCTGGTGTTGGAGCGAGAATATTTATGCCAGCCTTCGGTTTACTTGGAATTGACTGGGGATATGGATTCGATGCGATTCCAGGATCCACTGAAAGAAGTGGAGCCCAATTCCACTTCACTATAGGTCAGCAGTTTAGATAAGCGTGGTTTTAAGTGCCGAAATAGTTAATTTTTGCAAAATTGAAGTTTTGATATTCAGGATTAACTTATTCATAGAATTATGGCCAGCCAGATGGAAAACTCACTGAAAATTGTATTTTTGCTCCTCTTTGTTCTGCCAGCATTGCCTTTGGCAGCTCAAAAGACAGGTTATATTGACTCTGAATACATCCTGAACAAGCATCCTGATTATAAGGTGATCCAAGGGGAACTGGAGAGCATCAGTAATGAATGGAAGAAAGAGGCACAAAATTTGGATAAGGAAATCAAAGAGCTCCATGCCCAGCTAAAAGCTGAGGAGGTCTTGCTTACCGAAGAGATGTACCAGCAAAGGCTGGCAGGTATCAAATTGAAACAAAAAGAATTGCAGGAATTCAATAGCCGTATTTTCGGAATTGACGGTCAGTACTTCCAGAAACAGGCAGAACTGCTTCAACCCCTTCAGTCAAAAATATATGATGCTATCGAAAGGGTAACCAGGAGAAATAACCTGGGGATGCTGTTTGACAAAGCAGCTGCGCCATCTGCGCTGATATGGACAGATCCGAGACATGACTACTCGGAATTTGTCCTGGATGAATTAGGAATCGAAGACAACAATTAAATAGAAACAAAAGAATGATGAAAGTAAAAGTTATCCTTTCCGCAATGGCGATGCTTTGCGTAGGATTTGTAGCTCAGGCTCAGGAGGTCAAAATTGGGTATACCAATGTTGAGTTTATTATGGATTTAATGCCTGAAATGGAGCAGATCAGTGCCGATCTTCAGGATTATCAGACTCAACTCAGCACTAACTTCCAAACCAAAGTAGCAGACTTCCAGTCTCAGGTACAAGCTTTTGAACAGGCAGTACCTACTATGACTCCAGAAGCAAGATCAGCTAAGGAACAAGAATTGACCGGAATCAGGGACAACTTACAGAAGTTTGAGCAGGATATGCAAGTGAGCTACCAGAGGAAACTCCAGGAAGTACTTGAGCCGGTTCAAACCAAAGTAATCAATGCCATCAATGCTGTTGCCGCAGAGAATAATTACACACATATCTTTGCAGAAACTGCTGGACAGGCTCCTATCCTTCTATATACTAAGGAGGAAGATAAATTTACAGAGTTGGTTTTGACTAAGCTTGGGTTGGAAATGCCTACTGCTCCTGCACCCGCAGGCAACTAATTCTAAAGCCACTTCGATATAAAACCGGCCCTTCTGAGAATTATTAGAGGGAGCCGGTTTTTTGTTTGCTATGCCAAAGAAAAAGCAAAAAGTTCTGTTAAGGAAAAGTGAGGGATTGGTTTTAGCCGATTTCCATGCAGAGTGGTGTGGCCCCTGCCAAACTATGAATCCGGTGTTGGAAGAGGTCTTAAGCGAAATCGGTGGACAAATCAAGCTTCTCAAGATAAACGTGGACAATCAGCCTCAGCTCTCCCAACAATTTGCCATAAGATCTATCCCCCATTACATCCTTTTCAAGAGAGGGAAGATACTCTGGCGCAATGGAGGCGTGATCACAAAGCGGGAGTTAAGTCAGGTTTTAAGCAGATTCTTGTAATACTCAGGAAGAAGGCTCATGCCGGTTAGCAATAACCTTCAAACCAAAAAAGCTCCGAATTCGGAGCTTTTTTGGTTTGAAGGTTATACAAAGAATTTTAGCCGTATTACCTCTTGTTCTGAAAGGAAACGGTAATTCCCCCTCTTAAGGTCTTTCTTATCCAGTCCAGCATAGACTACCCGGTCCAGCGCTGTAACATCATAGCCAAGATGGGCAAAAATTCTTCTCACAATCCTGTTTCTCCCTATATGGATCTCCAGTCCAAGAATCTTTCTATCCAAAGACAACACTTGAATATCATCTACCTTGGCAGGACCATCCTCTAAAGTCAACCCCTCTCTGATGGCTTCTTCATCCTTATATGTAATAGGCTTATCCAATGTAACCTGATAGATTTTCTTGATCTGATTCGAAGGATGGGAAAGTTTAGCCGCAAGTTCCCCGTCATTGGTGAATAGCAATAAACCTGTCGTATTCCTATCCAGCCTACCTACTGGAAAAATTCTCTCTTCACATGCGTTACCTACCAGATTCATCACCGTCTTCCTATCCATGGGATCATCAGTCGTGGTAATGAAATCCTTGGGCTTATTCAGCAATACATAGACCGGCTTTTCAGGGTTGATCTTTTTTCCCTGATAAACGACGCGATCGGATTTTTTTACCTTGCGCCCCATTTCAGTACATAGCTCTCCGTTGACGGTAACCAGTCCTTTTGTGATCAGTTCATCCGCCTCTCTTCTACTGCATATCCCTGAATTGGCGATATACTTATTCAATCTAATCGTGGTGTCTTCAGGAGAAAGCTTAACCTTCTTGGAAGGCAATTCATCAAAGTTATAGTCTGGCCGCTCAGGATTCTCTTCTTGGTTTCTGCCTTGAAACCGTTTTTTGCCAAATCCCCTCACCTCTTTTTTCTGCTCGGAAAAACCTGGTTTTGCCTGTTCAAATATCGGCTTCTGATCTCTTCCCCTACCTCTATAAACCATTGGCCCCTTTGGCTCTTCATCCTTGGGATATCTGCTGCTTGATTTGTAGCTACCCTCTTCTTTTCTAGTTGGGGCTGATCTACTCCCCCCCTCCGAATATTTCTTATAGTCCGCTCCTCCTCCGTGCTTTTTCTTAGAGGGATTATCTCTCTCACCTTTTGGGAAAGATTTTCTGCCTCCACCATGGCCTTCTGATTTATTTATTCCCCTCTCTCCGGAATCTTCGTGGCCAACGTACCCTGAATTCCTGCTCTCAACTGATTTCCCTTTATCCGGATTAAACTTACTTCCAAATTTCCTTTCTCCCAGGGATTTACTTTCTTCTGTCTTTTTTTCTGCAAATCTCTTCCCTGCTTTAGGCCTATCTCCATACTCATCACCTTGTGATTTGTGGTAACCTGATGCTCTTCTGGATGAATTCCGGCTTTCGAAGCTCTTGGACTCACCGTCTCCTTTTTTTTCTTCACTGAAAAAGGGCTTCTTATTGTTTCTTTTCATAAGCGTACAGCATCACTGCTGGATTAAATTGTTGTTAATAAGCGATTGGTTTTCAAAAGCTTAATCGGGCTGCAAAGATACAGACTATATTATGATATTTACTAACTCAATGAAAAAATCATAGGAAGCTCTCACAAGCTCTGCTTGGTATAATAGTATTCAGTAGCTTTTCGCACAGATCCTTCGCTCAGCAATAGCCGCTTAGCCGTTTTCTCATCCAGTCCCGTTGCTTCCATTATCATAGCAGTACCTCTCATTATCAGTTTGGCATTGGACAGCTGCATATCCACCATCTTATTACCTTTTACCCTACCTAATTTTATCATGACGGTAGTTGAAAGCATATTTAAGACTAATTTCTGTGCCGTCCCCGCTTTCATTCTTGTGCTGCCTGTGACAAATTCAGGCCCCACTACTACCTCTATCGGATGGGTGACTTCTTTGGATAAGGGTGAGTTGGGGTTGCAGGTGATACTTCCTGTCAGCAGACCATTATCCCTTGCACTTCTCACTCCTCCGATGACGTAAGGAGTGGTGCCCGATGCTGCTATTCCGATCACAGTATCCTCTGCGTTCAATCCAAACTCCAAGATATCCTTCCATGCCTGACTCAGATCATCTTCTGCATTTTCAACAGCTTTCCGTATAGCCTTATCTCCACCAGCTATGATCCCAATGACCCAATCATGGGGAACCCCATATGTAGGGGGACATTCGGATGCATCCAATATCCCCAACCGGCCGCTGGTCCCCGCACCTATATAAATCAATCTACCCCCTTTGGACATTCTCACAACCACTTCTTCTACAAGTGCTGCTATCGCAGGGATCACCTTTGCAACCGCTGTCGGTACTTTGCTATCCTCCTTGTTGATATTATGAAGCAACTCTTCAACTCTCATTTGCTCCAGGTTATCATAATTTGAAGTACTTTCAGTTACTTTCTCCATTTCTGTTGATGATAAAGGGTAAGACCGGCAATAGGGCTTTCAATAATCAAGTCGACTTTTAGTTGAGTATCAATTGCTGCTTTTCTCAAAATATCACTGTTATAATAAGCGATCGAACCAACAAAGCTGACAGGTTTATTTTGGTAATCATGGTACTTGCAGATATGCTTCGCAAAGAACTCCCGAAACGAATCATAGAAGAGTCTGTAACAATAGGGATGGCTCTTATATTCCGTGATAAACCTGCAGAAGCTAGCCATATACCGATTAGGAAAAGGCTTTTGATACACATGCTCCTGAATCTTAACAGCGGACAAATCGAATCGGCTGACTACATTATCACTGATTTCCTTGGGCATTTCATCATTAATGAAATCACTTAGAAACTTTCTACCAATATACCCTCCCCCGCCTTCATCTCCCAGAATATAGCCCGGAGAAGGGCGTTTATCGATGATTGTCTTCCCGTCATAATCACAGCTATTTGAACCCGTGCCCAAAATACAGGCTATCCCTGGCCTATGCCCACAGGTGGCCCTTGCAGCAGCAGAAAGATCATGGTCTATATTTACCTCTGCCTGTGGGAAGATTGTCTTCAAGGCATCAGCTACCTCCTTCTTCCTGGATTCAGACGAGCAGCCTGCTCCGTAATAATAGATTTCCTCTATTTCGCTTTGAAGATTTATAAGAAAATCGTGGCGCATCTCAATAGCCATATCCTCAGAAGTCTGATAATAAGGATTAAATCCAACGCCCCTATGCTGGCTGATTCTACCATCTTCATGCAATACCCTCCAGTCAGTCTTACTGGAACCACTATCTGCGATTAAAATCATATTATGCCAATTGACCTATGGGCAGAAATTTATCAAAAACCTTTTCAGTATGGGGGGCACCGATCAGCTCATCGGTCAGGTCCTGACCCGCCCAATGCTCGTAGTGCATTCCATTTCTCCATAATCGAGATCCAGAAACATCATATATCATGCCCCTGAAGGCAACCCATATCTCAGGCCTATCCTGACCATTCCGCAAGGCAAGTTGCTGTCTCGTATAAATTTTCATCAGAGTAATTTGATTTGGGCATTTATCCACCTTTCCGGAATCTCTCCCTTCTGAGCCATCTGATAATCCGCATAACTACACGGCACGGTACTTACCCGATCAAATTTCCCTGTTTCGTTGTGGGGAATTTCCATCCACCATTTCCCACTTCGCTTACTTTTATAAAACACCAATGTATTGGGTTTGGTATCCAGCGAAACAGTATACTTTGTATAGTCGCTACTCTTGAAAGAAAGGCTATCTTTTCTGGAGTAAAAGCCCTCGATAAAATACCATATCATAACAGATGCTACCTTGGCTGTTTTATCCACTGCGTCATCGTAGTATGGGTCATATCCGTAGATACCGATGGAACTCAGTTTCTCATTGGTCCCCGCAAACCAACAAATTTGGCAAGCCTCTTCCGCTGTCAATCCAAAAGGTTGGGCATCTACAGCTCCGGGGGCATCTGCCGATTGAACCGCACAAAGATCAAAGCTCATGAAGTCCGCATTCCGGATGAGTGGTTCTACCTCCTTGAATTCAGACCTAACCTGTCCCAATCTGATATGATCAAAGTAAAGCTTCTCCACTACATTGATTAACGTTGGGTCTACGAGGAAACTCTGATAAGCCAAATGGGAAAAAGAAAACAAAAAATTGGGTTGATGAAGAATAATCTCCTGGGTATGCTGATCTGCCATAGGGCCATCTTCTTCCATGTCCAGCTTGGCATCGACCGTGAGAAGACTTACCAGTTTCTTCATTTTTTGATAGGAAAGGTATTGTCCATAATCCAGATCGTGGGTACCTCCAAAATAGATGGGAAGTATCTGTTGTTTCATCAGATATTCTCCTACCTCCTGAATCCTTTGATATGTTTCTTTTAAATCTCTCCCAGGTATCAGATCTCCGAGATCAGCGACCCGATATGGTCCCATACCTCTTTTCAACTCATACAGTTTTTCCCTTATTTCTGTACTTCCCCTGTCCACACTTCCAGGTTTTAGGATTCCACGGCTCTCTTTGAGGCCGACCAAGGCAAGCTGTACCCCTCTAAGATCAGGAAACTCTTCCCCAAAATAATGTATCTGTTTGAAAAAGGAATTATCCGGATAGTTCTTCTGCCAAAGGTACTCTGAGACAGGATCAAAAAAGGATTGAATCGTCATATATGAAGTGATATAAAGTAAAACTAATCAAAAACACAGGCTATAAAAAAAATCCCGCCAAAGCGGGATTTCAAGTTTTTGATTATCCTCCGAAGTCATCGAATCGGATGTTTTCCTGAGGTATTCCCAGATCGTCGAGCAGCTTCAATACCGCAGCGTTCATCAAAGGAGGCCCACATAGGTAGTATTCGATTTCATCTGGTTCTGGATGGTCTTTTAGATAGTTATCATACAGCACTTGGTGTATGAACCCCACATAGCCATCCCCATCTTTATCATCAAGAGATTTTTTTATTTTCCAGTTATCCTCCGGAAGGGGCTCCGAAAGACCAATGTTAAATTGGAAATTTGGAAAATCCTTCTCAATATCCCTAAACTGCGGAGTATAGAACAGCTCCTTCTTGGATCTACCTCCATACCAATAAGAAACTTTTCTATCTGTCTTTTCTGTATGGAATAGGTGGAAGATGTGAGATCTCAAAGGCGCCATTCCTGCCCCTCCACCG
The DNA here is from genome assembly GCA_048819475.1 of Algoriphagus sp. GTDB lineage: Bacteria > Bacteroidota > Bacteroidia > Cytophagales > Cyclobacteriaceae > Algoriphagus. The sequence continues at coordinate 132,161 of JBMDXP010000019.1, read as the reverse complement.
ATGTAAATCATTTCCCGCTGTGTAGGATTAATATGGAATTCACCATAAGGACCTGAAATAGTAACTTTATCCCCAGGCTTTCTACCAAAAACATAAGAAGAACAGACACCGGGATTCACATCCATCCATTTGTTATTGGCTCTATCCCAAGGCGGAGTAGCAATTCTAATGGTAAGCATGATAATGTTACCTTCAGCAGGGTGGTTTGCCATAGAATAGGCCCTAAAAAGCTCCTCTTCATTTTTCATGGTCAAATCCCATAACCCGAACTTATCCCAATCACTTTTGTAAACGTCAGATGGGTGTCCTAAATCAGGATGTGGTGTGATATCTATGTCCTTGAAGTTGACTGTTATCTGAGGCACGTCTATTTGGATATAACCACCGGATTCAAAATCCAATGTCTCTCCCTCTGGAAGCTTCACTTTAAACTCCTTGATGAAAGTTGAAACGTTATAGTTGGAAATAACTTCACATTCCCACTTCTTGATACCAAATATCTCCTCAGGAACACGGATTTTCATATCCTGCTTCACCTTCACCTGGCAAGCCAGACGGACTTTCCCTTGTTGCTCAGCCCTACTCAGATGCCCTACTTCAGTAGGCAAAACTTCTCCTCCACCCTCTTCGACAACGCATTTACACATGGCACACGTACCTCCACCTCCACAGGCAGACGGTAAAAAAATCTTTTTGCCACCTAGCGTAGAGAGCAACGTGGTACCGGCAGAGGTGACGATTGCACCACTTTCATCACCATTGATGACGATTTTGACATCTCCTGTCGACACCAACTTTGACTGGGCAAAAAGGAGAATAAATACCAGTAGCAAGATGATTACAGTAAATGCTACAATGGAAGTAATGATTACAGAACCCATGAAATATTGGTTTTATTTTTCTGATGGATTGACCCCGATATGGGAGCACAAATATATTTATTAATCAGTAAAAGAGGCCAAATATTGCTGCAATTTTGACAGTATTGCTGATTTCTTTCTATAGAGTAACAGATTAATTGTGCAAGAGGTTTAGCAAGGTAGTAAGTCTGTTTTTCAATTGCCTTCTATCAACGATAAAATCCAGAAAACCATGTTCCAGCACAAACTCGGAACTTTGGAAACCTTTGGGAAGATCCTTGCCAATCGTTTCCCTGATCACCCTTGGACCTGCAAATCCTATCAGTGCCCCAGGCTCTGCAATATTAAAGTCTCCCAACATCGCGTAAGAGGCAGTGACCCCACCGGTAGTAGGATCTGTCAGTAGAGAGATATAGGGTATACCCGCCTGATCCAAAAGCGCAAGTTTAGCCGATGTTTTTGCCATTTGCATCAGTGAGAATCCCGCTTCCATCATCCTGGCCCCTCCAGATTTCGATATCATTAGAAATGGAGTTTTGTTCTTCAGTGAATGATCAATTGCCCTGGCAATCTTTTCTCCTACCACCGACCCCATGGAACCTCCAATAAAATTGAAATCCATACAGGCTATCACTAGATCAAGACCATTCATCTTCCCCACTGCAGTTCTTACGGCATCATTGAGCTCTGCCTTCTGAATCGTGGCTTCTATCCTGGCGGAATACGGTTTGGTATCGGTAAAGTTCAATGGGTCACCAGAAATCATTTTTTCATCCAGTTCCTTGAATTTATTTCCATCGAAAAGAATTTCAAAATATTCTTTTGATCCAATTTTTACATGAAAATCATCATCAGGACACACATAGGCATTATTCTTAAGCTCACGCGTATGGATGATATTTCCATTAGGAGTTTTAAACCAGAGGCCATCAGGCGCATCCTTTTTCTCTGCGGTTGATGTTTTGATGCCTTTATCAGTTCTCTTAAACCAAGCCATATTGAGTTTTTAAGTTGTTTTTGACAAGTCAAAGGTTACAAATTTAGACCTTAAATCCGTTAAATAAAATCCTTGGCTCTCTGATCATCTCTATCCGTATAGAACTCCCTATTTCAATTCAATTAAATACATTATTTTTAGACGGATTTCGTATCCTACTGATTTTTATCGATCAACATACAAAAACCAATCATCCCCGTTAATGAGCCTAGCACTTTTATTACTGATTTCCGCTTTGATATTATTGATCGCATATCGGCTTTACGGCAATTTTGTTTATGGGAAATTTGGGTTGAATAACAAAACCCCAGCACCTTCCCACTTACATCGGGATGGGGTTGATTATGAACCCAGCAAGCCAATTGTAGTACTTGGACACCATTTCGCCTCTATTGCAGGTGCGGGCCCAATAGTAGGTCCTATCATTGCGGTCACCTTCGGATGGATTCCCGCAGTAATATGGATTCTTTTAGGAGGGATTTTCTTTGGGGCTGTCCATGATCTGGGAAGTCTGGCGGCCTCTTTGAAAACAGATGGAAAGTCCATTGGTGTCATTATCCGGAATCAAATAGGACATAAAGGCAAGCAGTTATTTGTTATTTTTAGTTTTTCCACGCTCATTCTCGTCATTGGGGTCTTTGCGGATATTATTGCAAAGACCTTTGTAAACAACCCAGGCGTTGCCTCCTCCTCCATCCTGTTTATTTTCCTGGCGGTTGGATTTGGCTTAATGGACAAGTTGATAGGAAACAGTAAAACAGGCTTTATCATCCTGACAAGTGTAGGTGTTATATTGATGTATTATTTCGTGTATTTAGGTACTCAGATACCCTATTCAATAGATTACAAAGTATGGATTTTCATTTTGCTCGCATATGCTTTTATTGCTTCGGTAACTCCCGTAAGCATGCTCTTACAACCTCGCGACTACCTCAATAGCTTCTTGCTTTACGGATTAATCATAGCTGCGGTAGTGGGAATAGCGATAGCAAATCCTGAAATGAAAATGAGTAATGAAGTGAATTTCTCCAGTGAAAATCTGGGATATATTTTTCCTGTATTATTTGTGACCATTGCATGCGGGGCAATCAGCGGCTTCCATTCCTTGGTAGCGTCAGGAACTACTTCCAAACAACTGGACAAACCAAGTGATGCAAAAGTAGTAGGATTTGGAGGAATGCTGATCGAATCCTTCCTTGCTATCATAGCGGTGGGAGCTGTGGTGGTATTATCCCGGGGAGAATATATCGAGCGGCTCGCCAACGAAGGCCCTGTCTCACTGTTTGCTTCAGGACTGGGAAGTATGATCGCTACATTGGGTTTTAATGAGGAATTTGCCGTGGGCTTTGTTGCATTAACCGTGTCAGCTTTTGCACTGACCACACTTGATACCTGTGCAAGATTGGCAAGGTTCACCCTTCAGGAATACTTTGAGGATATCCCCCATGCTAACGCTCAGTATATTTCAAAAAACCGCTATGTATCCACAGCTATTGTGATTCTGTTCTCCATTCTTCTGCTTGCTTCAGGAGAGTTCAATACTTTATGGCCAATTTTTGGTTCTGCCAACCAATTGCTTGCAGCTTTGGCATTATTGACCATAGCAGTCTGGCTGATCAATCAAAAAATCAATGCGCTCTTCGTAACGATACCCATGTTTTTTATGTTCATCGTTACCTTGGCTTCTCTTGGATTATTTGCCTGGAAAAATTTCGAGGATGAAGTATATGTGCTGTCTGCAATTGCCACCCTTTTGTTTGTACTTGCAATATTGCTGATCATACTGGCCAGCAGAAGTCTGAAGAAGGAAGTTAGTGGCCGATCCTAGCGTCGGATATTAGAGCTCCTAACTGTTCCATCCGGCGCATATGAGGCTGTTTAGGCAGTATGCTGATTTTTTTTGACAAATGTACCAAGAAAGAGCATGCATCCATTTGTATAAGAGATTCCAATAGAGATTAGTAATGGTCCGCTTCACTCAAGGGTAGAAACTTCTATTGATAAGTGGTGAGATGCTTGATAATAGCAATATACTGGCTGATTTTGAAGCTATTGGCCTCAAGAATTGCTACTGCATAGTTTGGGGTTAAGATCAGTTATGGGATTTAGTTCCTGGCCGAAATGTCTTCCAGCTGTGCCAGAATTCCTGGTACGCTTTGAGACGCTTTAGGTCGGGCTTGTTGGGATCCATCGACTTGCCGGTGAATAAGTAAGTTGATGAATCCAGATAGAGGGTATCGCCTGTCCAACTGTACGGGCCGGATTGCTCTGGAAGCTCGAATGCCACGAAGCTCTGGGTGTCCTTGGCCAGTAGAAGCAAGACATCCTGCTGACTGGTCTGATCCCGGATTGACTGTGTTTCTTTGAGTTGATTCCAATCGTAGGCTTTTTCATTATCCTTGAGTTCTACCCCTATTACCCAGGATTTTTCATTCCAGGAGTAAGGGTCCGTTCCTGTAAGTTTGCGGTCACTTTTTCCGCGTTCATATTTCCCCAAGGAATCGTACTTGGAGAGGAATACAGGATCGGCTTCCATGATGCTACCGTGGGGAAAGTAAGAGAAAAATGTTGATGCACTCATTTGCAAGACTTCTAAATCCATGAGTTTTTGCCCTTTGAGTGGACCAGCAATGGCTTCCCCCGTTGCCTGCTGCCACCAACTTCCTGTCGATTCATCTTCAAACATGGCATTGAAATAGTCCATGCCAACCAGCCTAAAGGTTTCCTGCTTTCCATTTACTTCCGGAGAAAATATCCTACCCGTACGGCATACGCTGCAATAAGTCACCATTATCGGTAGATTGCCGAGAGAATCCCTGATCTGGTGATGGTATACAATGTATCTGACAGGGTAGGCCTTTGCAATAGGCCCATGTGTGACGGCAATCACCAGAGTACTATCATTACCTGTAAATAGTTCCTGGGTTTGGAAGGACAGATTCTCCGGTTCTTTGAACATCGAATCAGCCGACATCCTGAAATTAAGAATAGAAACAAGTACCATAACCGCGAAAACTGACAGCATTGGAATCCATTTTTTTCGGGTGGATAATGCGCCTTTTGCACCTATAAGAATGAGGAGTAAAAAAACAGTCCGGAATATCCATCTGTACTGGTGTAGAAAATATGCAAAATCCAAGGTAGCCCATCGCTGACTACCGGGCAGGGGCATAATAAAATACACCTTGAGGAACTCAAACAGGACTAACCCGAAGATACCCCAATAGAAGCTGATTCTCATGGATAATAGGACAGTTTAGGTTGGCCTGTGGGGATTTTGGAAGAGAAGTGAGGTTGGCAGGGTTAAGGTTCTTTAATTGAACATCCATGTCTGCCAACCATTCTCCGGTTGCGGATCTTTCTGCTAACGTCTGTTGCTTTTAATCTGGGAATATACCTCTCGTCTAAGAGATCTCAGTTAAATGGGCTATCCGCTTTCTTTGGTATTCTCCAGGCAATTCCAACATTTATCAAATAATCTGCAAAAGCAGCATCTCCCTGAACTCTGTTTTCAGGAGTAGAATTTTCGATGTCAGTAAGACTCTGTGTCCTGTTGCGCAGGAGAGCCACAGGCAAGCTTAGTGTACCCGTGACATTACCAATCATGTAACTAATACCCGGCTCAACGGAAACCACATACCCCGGTCTTCTAAAACCACCACTTTCCCCTATAATATCACGCACAGGTACCCCTTCAATCCTTCCTCCCAATGAAAGTCCGAGCCCATGCATTCTCTCAAAAGAATGAAATAATCCTGTCCTAAGTGCAAACTGGTCAGGAACACTCATAATGCCCTCATTAGGCCTGCTTCTGTTCGTTACTGTTCCGTTTGTATTTCTGGGATTAAACATATAGAACCCGTCATAATATAAGAAGGTAGTACCTTTCAAATTCCAGATTCCCTGCATATCCACAGTGATACCTACACCTCCATCCCCAAGCTGGATGGACTGATCAACCGGACGGACTTCAGGTTGACCATTAGGGCCCACGTTATAGAATGTACTCTTAGCATTATAATTACCCGTAGGTAATTTTAAGCCGAGTCCAAGCGCCATATTTCCTTTTGTAGCCTTCTCTTGGGAAAATAGCCAATAGCCCGCTCCAATCCTCATGTCTGCCAAACCACCTGAATAAGTGGTATGGCGTGAGTTTCTCCCGTGCTCATACAGTGAACTTCTCTCATTATAGGCAAATGGCAGAGACACTATTCCAAATACACGGTCAGTAAAGGCATAACTGACATTGATATCCACCCCGTGGGACCAGTTGATTACTTCCGTATTGTTTTCTACCCTGTCCGGTTCCTCATGCGTCCCTCTAAAGTGTCTAAAAGATTTAAAATACCTGTAGTTCGTACTGATGTTCCAATCTCCAGGGGCCTGGATCCCTCCTTGGTTCACCGCATTACCAAGCCCAGAAAACTGACGGATGGCCACACAGCCCTGGCCGACGGAATAATGGGATAAGCTAAACAGGAAGGCCAATCCAATGAGCTTTGTAATTATATATTTTTTCATGTTTTGGTTCTTTTGGGTAAGATTATAATATAAGCCACACATCATTCCGCTCCATCCCTCATCGCCCTGGCTATAGCGTAGTCTCCTACTTTCCTTCCTTGATCTATACCGACTTCAGCATCGAACCGATAATGTATACCCCCGTAAACACGTGACATCGCAGCTTCTTCAGCCCATTGATGGAATTTCTCCGACTCGGAAGGGAAGAAATGGGAAAGAACCTGAGCTGCTGCACCTGAAAAAGTACTGTGCCCGGATGTATAAGCAGGGAAATTAGGCGTTCCCAAGATTGTTTTGAATCCAGGGATAGTCTGTATCGGTCTGGGGTAGTGGTAATAATATTTTGTGTCCCAGCAGCTGATACCCGCGTCTTCTATTGCCATATTCATGTAAGCAAATATTCTAGCCGTACGGATAGGACTTAATTTATACTTTACAATATATTCCTTCGCAAGTCTATTCCAGTGCCCTGGTGGCGTATAGGTATTCAGTCCATCATTCCAAAAATTAGCGATTGCCCTCTGTTTATTTGTAAGATTTTTGGAATAGCGGATCAGTTCTTCAGCATCTTTATTGAATTCGGGAGTGCCTGGAGCCGGGGGTGGTATCGCTCTCACTTCCTCCACATTGGCAATGTTCCACATCTTGACAGTTCCGAAAAGTGGAGTCAATCCTACTGGTCTCACTGGAGCCTCCATATTATCCCAACTCCAGCCAAAGCGCTCAAATGCAGCATTCTTAAGTGAATCAGAAACCAGTCTGGGTGCTTGGGCTCTTCTCATCCCATCATTTGTTGCTCTTGCCAAAGCTAGTTTAGCTACTTCCTCCCCGATTTTTTCTCCAGCATCCACATCGCTTTTCACGTTAGTCCCTGCAAACAATAAGGACTCAAGATGTTCTTCTGCCAATTTTGCAAGATAGTCTTTCTCCAGAGGGAACATAGAGGTGAGAATCTCCCTGGAAGCTACCGCCACCACGGCTCCATCTGATGGGTAAGAATAAAGTCCATTTTCCTCATACAAGGAATGGATGCCCTCATCCTGCTTATAGGGGGCTTCCCTGCCAAACTTTTCTTTGTAATGCCATGCCACGATCAATCCGTCGTATTGGGCTACGCTCAAATAAGCTAAAGCCCTACTGGTGTAGGGGGGATGTGCAAAAGGAAAATTCGGAATATTTCCAGGGTTAGCCGGGTCTGGAAGAGTATAGGTTCCATCAGCATTAGGGCCTGGTATAAGGTTATACTTGGCAGCAAGCTCCAAAGCTATCTCATTCCATCTGATAATCGAATTATTTGTCCAGTATTCAACCGCCTTCTTCTTATCAGGGGTGATTGTACTCTGCTTGGACTTCACTTCGTCAAGCTCTTGGCGGAGTGCTGTAGAACCAGAGGGGGCAGGTTCGGGAATCTCTATCTGCTCTCTTGCCGTAAATAGGATCATGTTCCAGTCCTTTGCTTCCTGATCGAGTCTGGTATATTCATACCCCTTATATTCCAATTCTGTGGATAAATTATCCATGCAGGAATTCAAGGCAATCCCTAGGAGAGCTATAGCTATTATATAGTGTAATTTTGATTTCATCTGTTTATAATTTGTTTTTCAGTGGTCAGATGGAATGCCTCCGGATAATCATTCCCCTGTGTGAGAACCTTTTCTCATGGGCATTTCATGTGTTATCATTTGTTTTTCAATGGTAAAAACCTGTCCCGGCTTTAACCGGGAGAATGCCTTGAATAATCATTCCTCCAGGTGAGAAACCTATCTCAAGGGCATTTCCTCTGGGTTCTATTTATTGTAGACATTGAATTGGTAAGTGAGGCCTAAACCAAACGTCCCGAATTTCCCCATATTCCGTCCTGCGGTCATTTGATTGTAATAACCAAGTACACCCAGTCCCTTTACACTTTTCAAATAATATTGGGCAAACCCTTCTACCCGGTCAAATTCAACTTTATTCGTAGGCTGTGGTGAATTGTATGCCCGTATATCATCACCCTTCACAGAGTGAAAGCGGGTAAAGCTGACCTCTACTCTAAGAGATTTGTTAAAGAACCAATGCCCGACAGCAAGTTGGGCGTGAAGCGCATCCGGCACATCCATTGTTGATGTGTAATAACTGCCTTCATTGTAATAGTAATCCCGCTCTGCTTCTGTAGTACCACGGTGTAGATAGGCAAATGATCCTCTCACATAGAGCCCCTGATTAAGCGAGTATTCACCTATTGCCCTAAGCCCCAACTCATTGGCGCCAAGCCCAATGCTGAAGGGGAGGTAGTCTGACAGATAATCCGAAGCGGGGGTACTAAAGCTTAAATTGGAAAATAAGGAAAAGGAACTGGACCCAAAATTTTTCCGAATCAGTTCTGCTTTAACAGAAAGTGCCAAATCCTGCATCCCTTCAGCCCCAGCGAGCTGACCTCCGGTTGCAGAAGTTTTCACATAGGGTATACTTACAATAAGATTGACCCTATCGGTCACTCCAAAAGCTAACATCGGCATCAGTGAACTTCTTGTGAAAGTGCCGATATTCCCATTTCCGCGAAGGTATGAGCCTTCCCAATATTGATCCCACTCCCCTCGTTCATAGATGACGGCAAAGCAAATCTCCCCCTTTCCCATCATCAATCCATCAGTGGGGGTTTGGGCATAGACAGAATAGTAACTATTAAAGCCCCAAACAATGAGGCAGATTAATGTAGTTTTTAATTTCATTTAGTAAGGTTAAGGGATGTAGGGTTTATTGTCAGTGACTGACCGGCAGGATATAGCTTACTCTCAAATCAGCTAAAGCCAGTCAGTCACTGAGATATACAGCATAGATAGCCTGATTAGAGCACTCTGAGAGAACCCTATGAATCGGCAAAGGCTGTAAAAAGGTCAAAAAGGAATTATCCCTGCTGAGGAGGTGGGGAGTCTAGCGTAAAATAAGGACTCATGTAAGTTGAAAAAATAAACCCAATCGTATTTTCATACCCCATCCGTGAAGGAGGAGTCAGCGTATAACATTCTGGCTGAAGGTAATCCTTGGCAAATAGTTTGGCCGACAGCTTCCCGCTTTGATCCTGGGGAGTATCATCGTCCGTAAGTGAAGAAATCCATCTTTTTACTGTATTATCCAAGAGCTTCCTAGCTGTATCAGGTACGTAAATTACCTGTAAAGTATCATTTTGATAGCGCTGTTTGATAGCTCTAAAATATTTACCGTCTTTTTCAAATTTTGTATTTGTAGGCTGGAATTCATCCTGATTGGACATGTAAGGAGCAGAAAGCGGAATCTCCATCAACCGCTCCAGCAATAGGTCTTCATCAGTTCCATAAATCTGTTCTATCCATTTACTTTCCAGATGATAATCCACGGAGAAATAAAAAGCATAGTAGCCAAAATGATAGATGGCAAAACATCCAAGGAGCAATATGGCAAGTGCTTTTTTCAAGTCGTCATAAACAGGAACGAAAAGTATTAATATTCTTGAAATAAACTACAAAAGCATCAAAAAAAATCTTTACGATAAAACTTTACATCAAAAAGACTATTTGAAAGCAAATATTCTTCTATTCAGCTGAATACATAAGGAGTAAAATTATCCCTCCAAGTATTACTGCAAGCAGACCGTAAATCCGGAGTACCTTGAGACGGTTCATTCTATCAAGAAACCATAATACCAACACGGGTTTATAAAGTCCCAAGATCAAACAAATCAATACCGCGATCAGGCCTATGGTACAGAAAACAATTAAATCATAAACCATTCTTTACTCAAGCTAAAAGGGAGCAGCTTTATGCTGCTCCCCGCTATATTAGGACCTGCTGAAAAACGCCAGTAAAAAGATTGGAAGCCATAGTTTTGAATTATCAGACCATTTTTAAGCCAAGCTGTTTTTCAACAAGTGCAAGCTCTTTGACCACAATAGCCCCTTATCCATGCACCGGAAAATCCAACAACAGTATTTCTTTGAGCTAGCCTCAGCCCCACCATCTTCTACGTTGCCCTCATTCAAAGTATAAGCATACATCATCATTCGGACGCCTTGAAGCTGGTACAGCTGAGACTTTTTCAGCAAGCCCTATATTAGTTAAGCCTTTATTGATTACGCTATTTCTTACGTTTGATCTCCTTCATTTCGTATCCCTCAATGGTATCATCGATCTGAATATTATTGAAGTTCTTGATTGAGATACCACATTCGTAGCCAGCCTTGACTTCAGCCACGTCATCCTTGAATCGTTTCAATTGATCTATCTCTCCTTCGTGGATCACTATACCATCTCGGATTACCCGGATCTTGTTCTTCCTTGTAATGAAGCCATCAGTAACATATGATCCTGCAACCGTACCCACTTTCGTAATCTTGAATACTTCCCGTACCTGGATATTACCGGTAATGACTTCTTCAAATGTAGGCTCAAGCATTCCTTCGATGGCATCTTTGATCTGGTTGATCGCATCGTAGATAATGGAATAATGCCTGATTTCGATCTCTTCCTGCTCAGCCAGCTTCTTGGCATTGGAAGAAGGTCTCACCTGGAAGCCTAGAATAATCGCATCAGAGGCTGAGGCAAGTAAGACATCAGATTCTGAAATCTGCCCTACCCCCTTATGGATGATACTTACTTTCACTTCATCTTTGGACAATTTCAGCAAGGAATCAGAGAGTGCCTCGACAGAACCATCCACATCACCCTTGATAATAATATTCAACTCTTTGAAACTACCAATGGCGAGGCGACGTCCGATTTCATCCAAGGTTATGTGCTTCTTGGTTCGTAAGCTTTGCTCTCTCTGGATCTGCTCTCTTGAATTGGCAATATCCCTGGCCTCACGTTCAGTATCGTATACTTTGATAATATCACCTGCCTGGGGAGCTCCACCGAGACCCAGAACCTGAACTGGGGTAGAAGGACCTGCTTCTTTCAGCTTTTTACCTTTATGGTCAAACATGGCCTTTACACGCCCATAATGCTGACCTGCAAGAATTGTATCACCTATTCTAAGTGTACCCGACTGGATCATTATGGTCGAGACATACCCTCGTCCCTTGTCCAATGAAGCTTCAATCACTGTTCCTGAGGCGTTCTTGGAAGGATTTGCCTTCAATTCAAGGATTTCGGATTCAAGAAGAACTTTTTCAAGCAGCTCATCTATGCCTTCACCTGTTTTCGCAGAAATATCCTGCGATTGGTATTTACCTCCCCATTCTTCCACGAGAAGGTTCATATTGGCCAGCTCCTCCTTTATTTTATGGGGATTTGCATTTGGTCTATCTATTTTGTTGATGGCAAAGATCATCGGCACACCGGCTACCTGCGCGTGGTTTATGGCCTCCTTGGTCTGTGGCATTATGCTGTCATCAGCGGCGATAACAATAATTGCCACGTCAGTGATTTTTGCCCCTCTCGCACGCATTGCAGTAAAAGCTTCGTGACCGGGAGTATCTAGAAACGCAATTTTGTGACCTGTTTTGGTCATCACGTCATAAGCTCCGATATGCTGGGTGATTCCTCCTGCCTCGTCCGCTGTGACTTTCGACATCCTTATATAATCCAACAAGGAAGTCTTACCATGATCTACGTGTCCCATGATAGTTACGATGGGTGCCCTTTCTTCCAAGTCCTCCGGTTCATCTTCGGCCTCCACAGCGATTTCATCTTCAATGGATTTGGTAAATTCCACATCGTAGCCAAATTCGTCTGCAATAATAGTTATTGCTTCCGCATCGAGTCTTTGATTGATAGAAACAAACATCCCCAAGGACATGCATGCAGAAATGATCTGGTTAACAGTCACATCCATCAACGAAGCCAGGTCATTGGCAGAAATAAATTCTGTCACCTTCAGGATTTTTGCTTCTTCACTTTCAAATTCAGTATCACGGTCTCTTTCCGCTTTCTTATCCCTTCGGCTCTTCCCTTTACCTCCTGCTTTATTTCCTTGCAGTCGCGCAAGAGTTTGCTTAATCTGATCCTGAATTTCCTTTTGTGTAGGCTCTGCTTTCTGAATCCTATTTTGACCAGGAGCTGATCCTCCGCCTCTTTGCGAATTACCACCTCTTTGACCCGGACCACCCTGAGGTCTGTTACCCTGGCCGGGACCCTGAGGCCTTCCTCCCTGATTTCCAGGCGCACCTGGTTTATCAATTCGTTTTCTTGGTCTTTTCTTATTGTCTCTTCCCTTTTCATCCGAAGAAGCCACAGGACCTCCTTTTTTCTTCGGCCGATCCACAGGCAACTCAATTTTACCAAGCACAGTAAGCCCTTTTAATGAATCTGCCTTAGCTGCTATTACTTGGTTTTGAGGTTGCACCTCAGCAGTTTGCTTAGGCTCTTCCTTTTTGACCTGTGGGGTGGGTGGCACCTCTGGCTTCTTAACCTCCTGAGCGGGTGCTGGCCGCTGCTCTTGCTTTGGCTGCGACTGCGGCTGATGCTGGTAAGGTTTCGGTTGGTGGGATGGCTGCGATACTTTTTGTTCGGCAGGTCGCGGCACTTGCTTTTCTACATTAGGTGCTGGCGCAGGTTTTGAAGGTTGGGCCGGCTTTTTATTCAGATCGATTTTACCCAATACTTTAATACCCTCCAGTTTTGGGGATTCAGAAGAAATTTTCTCAGGCTCAGGACTTGGCTTGGTTTCCTGAGCAGGAGCAGCTGCCGGCGGCGGTGTTGGTTTAGGAGGGGCAGCCGGAGGAGTCTGCACGGCTGCTGGTGCTGGCTTAGGTTCTTCCTGCACTTTTGGTGTAGGTTGCTGCTCAGGCTGCTTCTCTTCTTTGGGTGCTTCCGGCTCCAGCGATATAGGCTCATGACGCTTCCCTATAGAGAGATGGGAAGCCTCCTCTTTATCGAGCGCAGAAGATTTGAATTCTTTATTCAGCATCTCTACTTGATGCATGCTGATCTTGGAATTCGGATTATTCTCCACCTCAAAGCCCTTTTTGGCCAGTGACTCCACGATGGTTGCCGTTCCCACGTTGAGTTTTCTGGCTATCTGGCCTAATCGCATCATTTTTTCTTCTGACATAAGCAAAAACCTCTTTCGAAATCTTAAGTAAAATTAGGGTATTATCAGGGGTATTCTCCCCTTATTGGTCAAATTCTTGTCTCAGTATCCTGAAAATCTCTTCAATAGTCTCTTCTTCGAGTTCTGTTCTACGGGTAAGATCCTCTTTTGTAAGGCTGAGCACACTTTTCGCAGTGTCTAAGCCGGTCTTTTTCAACTCCTCAATGATCCAACCATCGATTTCATCAACAAATTCCATCAAATCTACATCCTCTTCCTCATATTCATTCAACTCACGGAACACATCAATCTCGTATCCTACCAATCTACTGGCTAATTTAATATTAAATCCTCCTTTTCCGATAGCTAGCGAGACCTGATCTGGTTTAAGGAATACTGAAATACGCTTGGTTTCTTCATTCACATTGATTGAAGACACTTTGGCCGGACTCAATGCCCGGGTGACATAAAGATCCAGGTTTTCAGTGTAGTTGATCACATCAATGTTCTCATTCTGAAGCTCCCTTACCACAGCATGGATTCTGGATCCTTTCATCCCCACGCATGCCCCTACAGGATCTATACGATCGTCATAGGATTCCACAGCCACCTTTGCGCGCTCGCCCGGTTCTCTCACAATTTTGATAATCGTGATCAGACCGTCATAAACTTCAGGCACTTCATTTTCAAACAGCCTTTCCAGAAAAACAGGAGATGTCCTGGAAAGTATGATTTTGGGATTTCCATTCGACATGTCCACCCTGTGAACAATAGCCTTAACAGTGTCCCCTTTTCTGAATCGGTCTTTGGAAATCTGTTCTCCTTTAGGCAGGATCAGTTCATTGCCTTCACCATCCATCAGGAGGATTTCCCTTCCGAGAATCTGATAAACTTCAGCACTTACTATCTCTCCTACCAGTTCTTCGTATTTATTGTATAATATATCCTTTTCCAGATCCTTTATACGTTGGATCAAAGTCTGGCGGGCCATCTGTACGGCACGCCTTCCAAAGTCCTCCAATTCGATCTTCTCATATACTTCCTCACCGATCTCAAAATCGGGCTCGATCTTTCGCGCTTCCGTAAAGCTTATTTTATCAAAATCCCAAATATCCTCGGAGTTGTCGTCAACAATCTCCCTGATCCGGAATATCTCGAGGTCTCCCTGGTCAGCATTAATGGTCACATCGAAGTTTTCATCTGTCTCAAACTTCTTACGGATCATTGCTCTGAACACATCTTCCAATATACGGATCATCGTAGGGCGATCCACATTTTTAGATCTCGCAAACTCTGCGAAGGATTCTATTAAGATTTTGGCATCCATTTGATTTATTTAAAAGATACTTGTACAATTGATTTTTTCATCTCTTCGTAAGGAAGCTCCACTTCCTCTATGGTGGCTTTTCTGCCCTTTTCCTTTTTACTCACCATTAATTTAATCTGGGTATCCCCTACTTCCAGCAGTTTACCGGTCACATCCTCTCCTGAAGTAAGCGATACTTTCAATTCTCTTCCGATATTCTTCAGGTATTGTCTTTTGCTGCTCAAGGGGTAATCCACTCCCGGAGAGGAGACCTCCAGTACGTAGGCATCTGGCATAATCTCCTTGGCCTCCAACTCGTCGGATACGGCACGGCTCACCTTGCCGCATACCTGGATCGTAACACCTTGGTCTGCATCAATTAGAATACTCAGGATTTTTTTCCCAGACTTTTCCCCCATCTTCACTTCTACAATGAAATGACCCTCATCCGGAAGATGCTTCTCCACAATCTCTTCAATAACCTGCTTCAAATCTGACATAGATACGGTATAATGAAAGAGGGGACATTATGGTGTCCCCTCCAGAAACTTTCGAATACGCCACAAAGGTAAAATATTTTTACAGCAAAAACAATGAGCTCTGAAATTCAGACAGCTGTATTGATTATAATTTTTTCGATATGGTCACCCAGGCATCCAGTATTTTTCAAACTAACCAGCTTGTACACTCATTTCAATTACTTCTCAAAAAATATCCTGATTCCTTCAGATTTGTCCCGCTAAGATAATAATTTTGCCGACCCTCGTTTAATATGAGTGCGCAGCATGTTATATTAAACACTTAACACCAGTCCAATCCAACCTAAAGTCTAAAATGGGATTATTTGATTTTTTCTCCAGTGATATTGCAATAGATCTTGGCACTGCAAATACCTTGATCATTCATAAAGATAAAATTGTAGTAGATGAACCGTCAATCATTGCCATTGACAAGACGACCAACAGAGTCTTGGCCGTAGGCCGGGAAGCCATGAACATGCACGAAAAAACGCATGAAAACATCAAGACGATCAGACCACTGAAGGATGGGGTCATTGCGGACTTTTATGCTGCAGAGCAAATGATCCGCGGGCTGATAAAAATGATTCCCGGACAAAAGAAGGGGATGTTTCCCCAATCCCACAGGATGGTAATCTGCATCCCCTCCGGGATTACGGAAGTAGAAAAAAGAGCGGTAAGAGATTCTGCTGAGCATGCCGGGGCAAAGGAAGTTTATATGATCTTTGAACCTATCGCGGCAGCCATCGGTATAGGCATAGACATAGAGAAGCCTATGGGCTCCATGATTGTGGATATCGGAGGTGGTACGACCGAAATTGCACTGATTGCCTTATCAGGAATCGTAGCTGACCAGTCAATCAGAGTTGCAGGGGATACCTTCACCAAGGATATTCTCGATTACATGCGACGCCAGCATAATCTTCTCATCGGAGAACGATCGGCAGAGAAGGTGAAAATCGCCATCGGTTCAGCATTAACCGAACTGGACGATGCACCGGATGATTATGAGATAAGAGGCCGTGATCTAATGACAGGGATTCCCAAGGTCATTAAAGTTTCCTATTCGGAGATTGCATTTGCCTTGGACAAATCCGTATCCAAAATAGAAGAAGCCGTGCTCAAAGCACTCGAAATCGCTCCTCCAGAGTTATCTGCGGATATTTATGACAATGGAATACATCTTACGGGAGGGGGAGCGTTATTAAAAGGGTTGGACAAAAGATTGCACCAGAAAACCAAGCTCCCAATTCATATAGCGGAAGATCCGCTCAGAGCTGTTGTAAGAGGAACTGGCACCGCTTTGAAAAACGTACAGAATTTCAGAACAGTATTGATGACTTAATCCCTGAATGCTACGCATCTTACAATTCCTTTATAATTTAAGGTCTTTTATTCTATTTGTTTTACTCGAAGTAGCTGCGGTTTGGCTTATAGTCACAAATAATTCCCCCCAAGGCGCTGCGTTTTATAATAGCAGCAATGCCATTGCCGGTACAGTATTGAAAGCCAGGTCCGATGTAATAGACTTCTTTTCTCTGGCCCAGTCCAATGAGAATTTATTGGCCGAGAACGCTTTACTGTTGCAGCAACTCAACGCTATAGGCGGTGATGTGGATAGTCTTGCGATACCACTTGATTCGGCATTGGCCTCCCAGTTTCAATTCAGAGGAGGACGGATTCTCAGCAATTCGCTAAGATTCTCCCAGAACCACCTTACCTTAAACAAAGGAAGAAAAGACGGGATAAAAGAAGGGATGGGTATTTTCAACCATGAAGGCGTAGTGGGGAGGGTGAAGTCAGTCTCAGAAAATTATGCGGTGGCCATTTCTTTGCTGAATACCGGATTGTTGATATCCTCCAAAATAAAGGCAAATGATGCATTTGGCTCCATAAACTGGGACGGCAAAAATTCAAGACAGGCAAAAATGCTGTACGTACCCCGCCATGTAAAAGCCCAGGTAGGAGATACTGTAGTTACTTCGGGTTTCAATGCAGTCTTTCCGGAAGGAATCAATATAGGAACCGTGGCAAGCATAGAACAGGGTGGTGATCCCAATTATCTTGATATCCTGGTTGACCTGAGCACAGATTTCAGCAAGGTCAATTATGTCTATATGGTAGAAAACACCCATTTTAATGAACTGGATTCCCTTTATATTCAATCTGAAGTAACCAATGAATTTTAAAAATATAATCACTCAAGTTTTCCTGGTGATTATTCTGGGTCTCCTGCAGATTTTAATTCTAAAAAATCTAGCCTTGTTTGGTGTGGCCTTTTGCTTTATCTATTTATTGGGAATCCTTAGTTTACCTTTTCAAATCCGGCCTGTTCCCCTACTCCTAATCAGCTTCAGCCTCGGCCTGGGTATCGATGTTTTCTACGACACCTTAGGCTTTCATGCCGCCAGTGCCACCTTATTGGCTTTTCTCCGCCCCTATTGGCTTAAAGCACTTAGCCCAAATGTCGGGTATGACGATTCCAGCGAACCTACCCTCCCTTCTATGGGAATCGGCTGGTATATCAGCTATTCCCTTCCACTGGTATTTGTGTTCTCCCTTGCTTTTTTTATCACAGATCAATGGGGTACAGGAAGCATAATAGGCGTGCTGAACAAAAGCTTATTCTCCTCGATTTTGACCGTCATTTTGGCTATAATTGTACAACTGCTCTTCTTCAAACGAAAGCGAGGGATCTAATGAATGACCAAAGACCGATAATTATCCTGATTTTCATTTTCATTGTAGGTTTGGTATTGCTTACCAAACTGTTTGCAATCCAGGTGCTGGATGACAGCTTCCTGAAAAAGGCCGAACGCAATGCCATTCAACGTGTGGTGGACCATCCATACCGTGGACTGGTTTATGACAGAAATGGGAAGCTGATGGTTTATAACAACCCGATTTTCGATTTGATGATCGTGCCGAAGGAATTTCAGGTAAGGGACACAACCCGTTTTCTGGAGCTGTTTGGCATTACTAAAGAGCATCTGATAGAATCATATAATGCTGCGAGAAAATATTCTTGGGTGAAGCCCTCTCCGCTCATCAAGCAAATCTCAACGACCCGTTTTGCAAGAATCCAGGATTTCCTGATTGATTATCCCGGTATGTTCATTATGACCAGATCCGTAAGGTCTTACCCGTTGCCTGTCGCCTCGCATGCCTTGGGGTATATCGGTGAGATCAATGCCGGCCAGCTGGAACGTGACACTGTCAAATATTACGTCCAGGGAGACTATGTGGGCCTGAGCGGAATGGAACGGTATTATGAAAACACCCTTCGGGGTAGGAAAGGGGCCAAATATAAAATGGTCAATGTACGTGGAGTAGACAAAGGGCCTTTCAAGGATGGTGAATACGACACTGCTTCTATGGCTGGTCAAAACCTCACCTCTACGATAGATATGGAGCTTCAGCGATACGGGGAGTTTCTGATGGAGGGAAAAACGGGCTCTGTGGTAGCAATCGAACCTAAAACAGGTGAGATCCTTGCCATGATATCTGCACCATTCTATGATCCCAATGAATTGACGGGGGCTGATTTCGGAAAGAGTTATCAAAAGTTAAACAAACAGCTGGGCAAACCACTTTTCAACAGGCCTATTATGGCCACCTATCCGCCTGGATCCATATTTAAGATCGTGCAAAGTCTTATCGGGCTTCAGGAAGGGATACTTGTTCCTGAAACCACTTTTGCCTGCAACAGGTCTTTGGTGGCCTGCCATAACCATCCTTCACCGGTAAACCTTTTCGGTGCGATCAGAAATTCCTGCAACCCCTATTACCATCAGGCTTTCCGAAAGCTTATAAACAGAGAAGTATCAAGCAATACCTTTAAGGACACAGAGATAGGCCTGAATGCATGGAGAGAAAATGTCCTCAAATTTGGACTTGGCGGAACACTGGGAATAGATGTTCCCAATGAAAAGGGGGGATCCATACCTTCCAGTAAGCTGTATGATAAGTTTTATGGGGAAGGAAGATGGAAATACTCTACTATCTACTCCCTTTCCATCGGCCAGGGCGAGATGCTCGTCACTCCTCTACAGATGGCCAATCTCGCAGCTATTTTTGCGAATAAAGGGTATTATTATACCCCGCATCTTATCAAATCGATAGAAGGCGACCCAAACCAGATCCCTGAAAAATACAGGACAAAGCACGATGTGGGAGTAGATGCTAAACATTTTGATATGGTACAGGATGCTATGGCTGAAGCACTCTATGGTACTGCAAACAGGGCTGTATTAAAAGATATTGTGATTGCAGGAAAAACCGGCACAGCGCAAAATCCCCATGGAGAAGATCATTCGGTGTTTATTGCTTTTGCCCCTAAAGATGACCCAAAAATCGCCATTGCCGTGTATGTGGAAAACGCAGGATGGGGAGGGCGGGCCGCTGCCAGTACAGCATCACTTATGATAGAAAAATATATTAAGGGGGATATTACCCGCGAAGCACTTCAAGATTATGTGCTTGCAGGAAATTTCAAAAATTGATGAGAGATTCTGATATTCAGATCAACAGGGTCGACTGGCTTACGGTGATGGTATATTTTGTACTGGTCATTATCGGCTGGCTTAACATCTATGCAGCAGTATACGACAGCCAGCTTGATCAGAGTATTTTTGATTTATCCATTAATTCCGGCAAACAAATGATCCGAATTGGGACAGCAATTGTCTTGATCATTCTGATTATGGCGGCCGATTACAGGCTTTTTGAGAACCTCTCTATACCGGTCTACCTCTTTTTCATTGCCCTCCTTCTTATCACCCCATTCTTTGGAAAGCTGGTCAATGGGCAAAGAGCATGGCTTGAATTCGGCCCTATTGGACTGCAGCCTGGGGAATTTGCAAAACTTGCAACTGCCTTGGCACTCGCTAAATTTATGGAAAGGCCCACTTTTGACCTTTCCAAGAAAAATTATCAGTTAAGAGCATTTGCCGTGCTCCTCCTTCCGGTAGTTCTGATCATTTTGCAACCTGACACAGGTACGGCGATGGTTTACTTCTCCATGCTTGTGATGTTCTATAGGGAAGGGCTGCCCCAGTCTTATTTTGTCATAGGCTTCGGTTTTATCGCGTTGGTTCTTCTCGCGCTGGGTATAGAAAACAACCTCTATCTGGCTGCAGCTATAGTAGCTATTATTATTGTGCTGATTTTGCTGGGGAAGAAGACCCCACAGCGGATTATAGCTTTTAGCTTAATTGGCATCGGCTTAATTGCTTTTACTTACAGTCTGGATTTTGTAGTCTCCAAGCTTCCCGAACATCAGCGCAACCGCATCATGGTGCTGTTCAACCCCAACCTGGATCCACTTGGTGTAGGCTGGAATGTCACCCAATCCAAAATAGCCATAGGATCCGGAGGCTTGACCGGAAAGGGTTATCTGGAAGGTACACAGACAAAATTCGATTTCGTCCCTGAGCAGCATACAGATTTTATATTCTGTACCCTGGGAGAAGAGTTTGGTTGGTTGGGTAGTTTTGTGGTCATTTCACTTTTCATGACGCTGCTTTATCGCCTGGTGGTGATGGCCGAGCGACAGAAAAACAGGTTTTCAAGAATATATGGTTACTGCGTAGTCTCCATAATCATGTTTCACTTTATGATCAATATTGCCATGACTATTGGCCTGTTTCCGGTCATCGGCATCCCTTTGCCCTTCTTTAGCTATGGAGGTTCATCCCTCTGGTCGTTTACCATTCTACTTTTCATTTTCATTAAAATGGACAGCTCAAGAGCCATGCAATTGGGAAGAATGGGCTAAGCGTCAAGAAGCGACTGGAGCCAAACCTGCTTTTGCGGCTCCCTGTTTTTGATTGCAAAGGGTGTATGGAATCTATGTGCCTGTAAGAAATCGATCTGAAGGGTTTTCCATTCCTCCTCTGTGGAAAGCACATTGGTCAACTTCAGTTCTTCGAAAAGCATACGGCTGGTTTCCGGATAATCTTTTCTGCCCAGATAATCCAAATCTGCATCGCATATAATCTGCTGAAGTTTATTGTGGGGTTGTTGGGGGATTTTGGTGGCCATTACCAGGCTTTTGACTGCCTCTATATGATCTTTCTCCATTTCCAGCTGTTCCATAATAGCCGAAGCCATTTCAGCACCAACTTCTTCGTGATCCACAGGACTTACCAAAAATCCCATGTCATGTACTATCGCCCCGATGCGAAGCAAATACCTATCTTCTTTGGACAATGCCTGTCTTCGGATGTACTGCTCGCAGACATTCATCACATCATAGGTGTGATGGATACCATGATAGGTTAGATAGCTCGGCAATTCAGATTCCAATTTATCCAGGACGTACTTTTTGATGGATCTATATCCTTTCATAGCACATAGCTAGGGCTTCAGCAGATTTCTTGCTGGCATATTACAAAATTATTGAAGAATATAGGCAATAGAAGTACAGATGAAGGCATCGAGCAGACCTATCCTCGGAAGAAGTACTTATCAGATCATTGCCACAGACAATATACTGTTTAACCCCTCTCAGCTTATACCTCAAACTTCCGGAAAACGAGAAGTAAAAACTCCTGTACCGGTTCTGCGTCTATTTGCCAGCCCAATTCCTCCACGTACCTCTCATTGATCAGATCCAGTGCCTCATCAAAAGAATTGCACTGATCAATGGACTTCAATGCATGGCGTAAAAGATCTGCATTCCCATCGAACAGCTCTTTGGTAAACATAAACCGCTGATTGATCGCCAAGCTTTCAGACAGCTCCCCGATCACGCCTTTCATACCCCTATAGGACTCTGTTGCAAATCTCGATTTTATCCTGGAGGAATTCAGATTGGAAGCACTACCGGCTTTGGGACGGGACTGGACTTCCGCTGCAGTAATCATGGTTTGGTCAGGCTCCGATAGTGGTGAGGCTTTTATCTCTTTGGTCTGCGTAAGGTTTTCGATCCCTACCTGGTCAAAAAAAGAGCTCTTTTCTTCTTGTATGTTTCCCGTACCAGATCCGATTTCATTCGGCGCAATCGCAGAATCCTTTTGCTGATAGGCATCCAGATCAAACGCCTTGATATCTCCCAATGTGGCCAGCAGAAGATTTACAGACTCCAAAGAGTCTTGGATCGCTTGATAATTAGCTGCTATAGCTCGAAGATAAGCTCCTTCATCATGGCCAAATCCAGCCTTATCAATCAGGAAACCGACCACTTTATCGTGCCACTTATAGTATTTCTTATTCTCTCTGAGGTAATCATTTATCTTACCGGAGGGAGCATTGGCTATTTCCGACTGATAGTATGCGACGGGGTCAGTAGCTAAAAAAACCGCTTGGGATACTGCTGTTTCCAATAGAGGCTCCAAATTGGCTCGCTCCACCTTTATCCGACGGGAAAGTACATTCATGAATTGTGTCAATGCTTCATGTACCGCAATATCCCTGTAATCAAAAAAGGGGTTGCTCTTGAGTTTGGCAAGCTCCTCCTGCCATAGTTCGAACAGTCTCTTGATCACGAAGAAGTTTACCTGTGAACTGTTGGTAAGATTGATGATGTCATTACCTGTTATGAATTGTTTTGATGAGAAATATCCCTCGCATACCTTAGCGGCATAATCTCTGGCATATTTTTCTAAATAATTGCTGTTAATTTGGAATGTCATTGCTGGTGATGTTTACAAAAGTCAACGAACAAATGCCCCGAATAGTCATAGAAAACCTGTATAATCTAACGATTAATTCGAATGCCGTGGATCGTAAAGTTATTGAAATAATTCATGAAAACGGCATAGATTGGATGCATGCATGCGGGAAAAAGGGCAGGTGCACTTCCTGCAAAATAATTGTGAAGTCCGGGGATGAAAATCTCTCGCCAATGAATGAAAGTGAGCTCGGTTTCCGCACACTGGGCAGACTTAAGGCCAATGAACGGCTGGCCTGCCAAGCCGAATTGATCAAAGGTGACGTCGTGGTACGGGTAGCGGATATCAATAAGTTTCCCCACATACAATACAGCAAGTAGCGCATGTTTATCGAACCGTCATTAGGCAGACATAAAAACCGTGACCGGAAAGGTCAGATAGAAGTTATCTGTGGGTCTATGTTCTCAGGCAAGACGGAGGAGCTTATACGGAGACTGAACAGGGCAAAAATCGCATATCAAAAAGTAGAGATTTTCAAGCCAGCGGTGGATAGGCGCTACCATGACTCAGATGTTGTCTCACATAATGAAAATTCCATCCGCTCTACCCCTGTTAATTTTGCCGGGGATATATTGCTTTGGAGTGGAGATTGCGATGTGATCGGTATTGATGAGGTTCAGTTTTTCGATGATGAGATAATAGATGTGGCCAAAAAACTGGCAAATCAGGGGAAGCGGGTAATAATTGCAGGGCTGGATATGGATTTTGAGGGCAAGCCTTTTGAGCCTGTCCCAAGTCTCATGGCCATAGCAGAATATGTAACCAAAGTCCATGCGATCTGCATGAAATGCGGTGATTTGGCGGCCTTTTCCTTAAGGTTATCTGCTGCAAGGGAAAAAGTAGTCTTAGGGGAGAAGGAAACTTATGAAGCCCGTTGCAGAAAATGTTTTCATGAAGACAAGGTGTAGCTTGACAAGATCACAGCCAATTAAGGATAGCGTACCCTACCATGCTTAGAAAAACAGCTGGAATAGTATTGAGTGCCATTCGCTACAAAGAGAGTAGTATCATAGTAAAAATATTCTCACGCGAACTGGGGCTCAAACCCTATTTGGTAAATGGTGTCCGAGCACCGGGAAGCCGGGCAAAAACCGCACTCTATCAGCCTCTCACGGTATTGGATATGGTTGTGTATGATAAGGAGACCGGTGGGTTGCAGCGTATATCAGAGGCAAGGGTGATTTCTGCTAACCAGCTGATCCCTTTTGATTTTAAGCGAACAGGGATTGCATTATTTATGACAGAGGTGATCTCAAAGAGCATTTATGAAAATTATCAAAATGAACATCTCTTTGATTTTATACGTAAAAGTATAGCCTATCTGGATCGTCCAGATGCGCTATTAAGCCACTTTCCGCTGGTCTTCTTGATTGAAAAAGCCAAATTTCTCGGTTTTGCCCCTGACCAAGCGGCAGGTTTTCTAGCTGAGAGTCGGTCACTTCCGTTTACTTCTGCTGAAATAGAAATTGCCGAACCTTACTTACAGGCTTTGATGTCAGAGTCATTTCTCTGTTCAGCCAGACTTGGTCATGCGCTTCGAAGAAAGCTTTTGGATCATTTACTGGATTTCTACAGTGAACACCTCGATAACCCAGGTCAATGGAAATCAATAGATATTCTTCGGCAGTTAAGCGGATAATTGAGAATTATTTATTCTAAAAAATAAAAAATTTGCTATTTCAAAACTCTTAAGTTAATATTGTACCATCACCGTGAATGAGCAAGTCAGCCCACTTTGACTTGAGTTTTCAGACCTTTTTTGCTCAGAAAATCATCCACGATCCCAAATACCGCATTATACCACATCTTATTATTTCATTACCTTTTTATGTACAACATAGAAGAACTCAGAATCAGGCTTTTATCTGAACTGAAGGAAATCGCTGAGGAGCTGGGCGTCAAGAACCACAAATCCTTGAAAAAAGACGATCTAGTCTATGCGATCCTGGATCAGCAGGCAATCACGCCAGAACAGGCCCTCCCAAAAAAGAAACCTTCAGCAGTGGTAACTCCTGCCGCCGAACCTGAGAAACCCAAGCAAGAAGAGACTAAAAAACCAACTCCGGAAGTCGCGAAGGAGGAGCCGGAGTATAAACCTAAATTCAGAAGACAGAACGTAGCAGAAGTTGCAGCAGCTACACCACCGGCTCCTGAGACAGAAACTCCTGCTGCTGAAGAAAAGCCAAAAGAAAAAGAAGCTAAGCCTACTGAGTGGAAGGCAAAGAAGGAGCAGCGGCCTGAAAGGCCCGAGCGCAAAGCCCAGGCAGAAAAACCTGTCGCTGAGCCAGAGACCAAAGTCAGTGAAGAGGGAAAAACTTTTAGACCTAGAAGGAAGGTATTTGAAGAAGTAAACGTACCTGAAGCTGCTAAAGAAGAAACTTCAACGGAGACTTCACAGGGAAATAAAACAGAATCAGAGATAGAGCTTCCCAAGCGGAAGAACTTCAAATCGCAGGATGAAGTAATGGCTCCAGCAGCCGAAACAGGACAATCCCCTAACAGGAAGAGGCCGTTTGTAAGCCCACGGGAGTTTGACGGTGTAATTGATAATGAGGGAGTTCTGGAGATGATGCAGGAAGGCTACGGCTTTTTAAGATCATTGGATTACAACTACCTCGCTTCTCCTGATGATATCTATGTATCTCCAAGCCAAGTCAAATTATTCGGCCTGAAAACTGGAGACCATATTAAAGGCTCTATCAGACCACCAAAAGAAGGGGAGAAATATTTCGCTTTATTGAAAATAAGCACTGTAAACGGCAAGACTACAGATGAGATAAGGGATAGGGTGCCTTTCGAGTATTTAACCCCGCTTTTTCCGGAAGAAAGATTAAATCTCTCTACTTCCCATGACAAATTCTCTACCAGAATCCTGGATCTGTTTGCTCCCATAGGAAAAGGGCAAAGAGGGATGATTGTAGCACAGCCTAAGACGGGAAAAACCGTCCTTCTACAGCAAATTGCCAATGCGATTACCATCAACCATCCAGAAGTACATCTCATGATTCTGCTTATCGACGAGCGGCCAGAAGAA
This sequence comes from Algoriphagus sp., assembly GCA_048819475.1. Classification (GTDB taxonomy): domain Bacteria; phylum Bacteroidota; class Bacteroidia; order Cytophagales; family Cyclobacteriaceae; genus Algoriphagus. Next base: position 106,261 of record JBMDXP010000019.1, on the reverse strand, counting down.
GTAACGGACATGGCAAGATCAGTGAATGCCGAGGTTATTTCATCTACTTTCGATGAGACAGCTGACCGTCATGTAAAAGTGGCAAATATCGTTCTGGAGAAAGCTAAGAGAATGGTGGAAGTGGGACACGATGTGGTCATTCTCCTGGATTCTATCACCCGCCTAGCCCGTGCCCACAATACAGTTGTGCCAAGCTCTGGAAAAATCCTCTCAGGAGGTGTGGATGCAAATGCGTTACACAAACCAAAACGCTTTTTCGGTGCCGCGAGAAATGTAGAGAATGGAGGCTCCTTAACCATCATAGCTACGGCATTGGTCGAGACAGGCTCTAAAATGGATGAAGTAATCTTTGAAGAATTCAAAGGCACCGGCAATATGGAACTTGCCCTTGACCGTAAGCTGGCAAATAGGAGAATCTATCCTGCTATAGATGTGTTAAGTTCAGGAACCCGTCGGGAAGACTTACTCATGGACAAGGAGGAAATGCAGCGTGTCTGGATTCTTAGAAAACTAATGAGCGATATGACATCACAGGAGTCCATGGAGTTCTTACTTCAACGGATGAAAAACACACGGGATAATGCAGAATTCCTAATCAGCATGAATGGTTAAATCGCCCCTGTTTTTAATGAAAACAACTCCAACCCCCGAATTATCGGGGGTTTTTTCTTGGCCAGTCTGAATGTTCCACTTCTTTCTGGATTAGCTATCGCTAGACATACGTTCTTCCGCTTGCTTACTTTTTTCAATATATTTTAAGGAATAGAAGGTTGACTTCCCATTATCCCGATTCACTTATTTATACTATTCCATTAGTCAAATAAGGATTGAAGGGACATTTAGCGTAGTCAAAAAGCAAATTCCCCAGTGCGAAATTTTATTTTGGTACTCCCTTTTTCCTGATATAGATTCAGGTCCCTTATTCGCCGCATATAAAAGACTTAGCCGTAAAGTTTTCTATGCCATCCACTCTATGGATACAATCAGTATATAAAAAAAAACATACCCTCGGAAGAGGCTGTAAATGCATATGTATTACAGGCTCGCAGAAGTAGCAATAGTCATCTAAATGGTCTTCGCTGAGCACTGGAAAATGCTATAAAGACTATACTCTTGCCCAAAATGTAGAATCGCAAAATGCGTCCTGACAATCAGAATAAAAGAATTCCTGTCAACCTCGAGTTTTTAGAACTTATTTAATTCTTGAGTAGTCCATGAGTACACGTTACCTATCAGTATTACACTTACTAAAAACCTTTTTGAACTGTGGGATAGTTTTTCTCTTCACCACCAATTCTTCTTTAGGAGAAGGATCTGGCACATGGGGTACTTCCTCTGCCAGGCAAAACTGGCTATGGGTACCCTCTTTGACCAATAATGGATCAGGGGTAGATGGTTATCAGTCCAGGGGTTACATGCTGCTACCTTCGGGCACACCAGGATATAATGAGGATCATAGACTGTATGTATATGTCAGGGCTGGGGAAACCGTTTATTTTGGATTTCGGAGAACTGACAACTCCACTTCGAATGTGACCGTGAGGTGGTATTATGACCCAACCGCGGGAAGTTCATTTTTCCCATCATGTACCACTCCGGCAAATTGCTCAAGCACAGCTAAAAGGACAAGGGTCCTTAATCAAAGTTACAGATTAGACGGCACTGCCAACCAAGCCGGGAAACCTGGATCTGCTCTAGCCGCCCATAATGGGCCATCCCAGCTTACGGGCACAGGCTATACCGGAAGGTTTTTCACCAACACGACTTCAATTGACCGGGCTTACTGGGTAGAGATGGAATCCATTTCTTCCACCAATATTGACTTTTGGGACATTACAGTCGTGGCTCCAGGTAATATTGAAAAAAAAGGAAGAGTTTACTCAAAATACTGGAGCATCGCTAATTCAAGAAATACCGGTACATCCACTGCACTCACCATCCTTGCAGCTGGAGAGGCAGACCAGTATTCTTTCCACGATGATTTTGGTTTTTTTGTCCCTGTGCTTAATACTGAAAAAGGGAATTATTTTGTGAAAAGAGTCAGATTCCCTGGAGCAAGCGGTGGCTGGACCAACTTCTTTGCCAACCAGGATGGTCCACGAAACAGTGGAAGTTTTGACCAGAATAGGAAATCCATTTCGGGAACATCCAGTAACACCCAATATCCGCTGTTCCTGAATGATCCTGATCCTGATATCTGGCTGACCACCCAGACACCTACGGCCTCCTTATCCATCGATTATAGAGAAAAAACCAGTCCCTTATCCGGCGGAGAGGCCATTTTGGATATTACCATTGACCTTCCTGCAGTTGTGGATATTCTTATCGACCTAAACAACAACGGCATATATGATGAGGGCATTGATATTATTATCTCTGAAAATTATACTGACGCAGGTACTTATCAAATCTACTGGAATGGAGAGGATGCTGCCGGAAATGAATTGGACAGTGGTTCTGATGTGGAGTTTATTGCTGCAGTGATCTTTTTTCCCGTCCATTTTCCAATATTCGATCTCGAGCAAAGCCTGGGAATCCGTGTGACGAATGTCCGGCCGGGTCCCGTAGAAGACAATATGATCTACTGGGACGACTCTAATGTCCCGCGGACAGGCGTTGTAGACGGAATAGATCTTGCATACAGTGCCCGGTCAATTCCAATCAATGTTACAGGTCTGCAAAGTCCAAACCATATCTGGTGGGCTACAGATAATAATGGGTTTGGAAACAACTATACGATAAATACCTGGGCGGCCTCTTATTATACAGAAGTAAAAGACAAACAGGGTTTCAATTTCTTACGGGTCACCGGAAATGTCTTTGATGATTTGAATGGGCTGGATGATCATTTAGTAAACGGTCTTCCCACTACCGCAACCGGGCTTAACGCCATATTGGTAAATAGTTTAGGTGAAGTCAGAAAAATCGCTCCAGTTATGTCAGATGGGACATTTTCCATAGCAAAGATCGCAAATGGCCAATACCGCATCTTCATCACTACGACGCTACAGCTAGAAGGTCAGCCTAGTACCGCGCCGGTCTTGCCCAACCATTGGGAACACACCGGTGAGACTATCGGAACGGGCACAGGTCACGATGGGCTGATCGATGGATACTCAGCCGAATTCCTGCTTCATAATGCATCTCTCGCGCAGGTTAACTTTGGTATACGTCCTATACTGACAGATCTTTCGATCAGCAAGACAGTAGACGAGAGCACTCCGGAATTCGATACGGAGGTGACCTTTACTATTGAAGCGCATAATGCGGGCCCCAGTAATGCCTATCATGTAAATGTGCTGGAGAGTATGCCGAGTGGCTATTCCTACCTTAACCACACTGTTACAGACGGTACATTTGATGTCACGGAAAAAAGATGGGAAATCGAATATTTGCCCAGAGGTGCTACACAGGTATTGACCATCACGGCAAAAGTATTGGAAGATGGAAATTACATCAACGATGTACTCATCACCAGTCCCACGCCGGATCCTGATTTATCCAACAATGATGATACAGCCTCTACAGAGCCATTCAGGATTCTTTCTGTATCATGGTTATCTATTTCAGGTGAATCAACTGATAATCAACACAGGATAGAATGGGCGACTAGCCAAGAAAGCAACAGCAGCTATTTTTTATTGCAACGCTCGGCAAATTCCACAGACTGGGTTGATATAGGGCGTGAAAAAGCCGCAGAAAACGCTCAGGTTCCTACCTTCTATTCCTTGATTGATACAAAACCAATAGCTGGTAACAATTATTATAGAGTGGTGCACAGGGATACAAAGGGAAATGCCATATTTTCCAAAGTTATCCGGATTGAATTTGACCCAAAATGGTCGGTGCAGATTTCCCCCAATCCTTTTACGGATGAAGTGATTCTAGAGGCCCGAAACGTAAACGAACTCTCCGTGAACTTGCTGGACTTGCAAGGGAAACAGGTACCTGTAAGAATTTCAACAGTAAATGGTTCCCGATTATGTTTGGAAACAGATCACCTGGCCTCGGGGGTATATTTCCTTCGCGTCTACGACAAAAAGCAGGTTTATATAAGGAAACTCATCAAAACGGAATAAGAGTTCAAACAAGAGCTGAAAATTTAATCTAAGAGCAGGCTTTTCCCTTTTCTATGATATCCGGTGGTATCTGCGACCTAGATTGTATTCCTACTTCATAGATTTAAAGAAAGGTCTGCATGTGAACATTTAAAATCAGGCACTCTTATTTTTTTCTGAGTACTACTTTTTCGGGAAAACGAACTGGAAACCACCTGACACCTCACCCAAGGCAGGAGACAAATCAAAATACACCTGACCAAGCCATTTTCAACGGTAAACGGCTACCCCTCAATGCCTTAAAGGGGAATATACCTCCCCGGAAACAGGTTAAGTTAGCCATTTCAAATACTCTGGATAAAGAGAAACAGCATTTAAACGGCATATGCATTTAGTTTAATACTGATAATTAGAAACTTATGAAAGTAAATTCAGCAGCACCTTAATTTTCGTCAGACATTTATTATAATACGAAATGCAAAAAAATATATTTAAAAAGTATTGTAAATTAGATTTTTCACTTACATTTGCTTTCGTATTAACAAAAATGCTTTTCAAATCCATTATTATCCTGTCAAACGTCGGTACATCAAGCTAAAATCACCCCAAGTTGAGACCTTATCCATCCCCCCTACAATTTTCATTCAAAAAGGTCGTTACCGGAGCACTTTTATTATTGGGAGTGGTGTGGATGAATGGAGTAAGGGCTCAAACATTCACGAGTAATAGGAATGGTAACTGGGACAATTCAGCCGTGTGGACTAGAAGTAATTATTGTGGAACAGCATCCCAGCAAAATCAAACTAATGTAAATTATCCTTCTCCTCCACCTACTGGAGGCTATTATCCGCAATGCCCCGTAGACATTGTAATCAACCATACTGTCAATTTTAACCTCTCAACAGAATTTGGAGCTGGATATTTTAGAAGTATCACAGTTAATACGGGAGGTAGATTGGTCTTTCCTAACAATTTTATTCTTGCAACAAGCGGAAGCAACTTAAGTGCACCCAATAATATTTTAAGAATAACTGTTAAAAATGGCGGGGAGATTTCTGTTCCAGGAGGTTTATTTAAAGTTCAGAGAGATGCGCTGATTACAGTTGAAAATGGTGGGAAATTAACGGTAAAAGATATGGAAGGAGGAGGAGGAAATGGAGGGACTGTCAACATCAATGCAGGGGCTTCATTCATTTCAACCAACAGAGTGAATTTAAACAATGGACTAAGAATCAACTTATCTGGAAGTTTTACAGGCAACATGATTACTTCAGATGGCGGCGGTAATGGTATATCCATTTTGGGAAATGCAAGTTTTACTACTTCTGGAGATGTTAGAATTAATGAGTTTCCATTTGTGGCTTCAGGTTCTTCAAATGTTACCATTGGAGGAAATCTCAACGTTACAAATTCAGGAGGATCATCTCTTACAATTAATGACAATTCAAATTTCATAGTAGAAGGCTCTACCTCCATTAATCAGGCTGTAAAATTCAACGGCAACTCTACTGCAACCTTCAATGGCAATGTGGCAATTGGTTCATCTGGAGGTTCATTGCTTGAGTTGAACAGTTTCGCCGATGTATTAATTACAGGAAACCTGACAAAGCCTCAATATAGCGGAGCTATTACAGTCAGAAACTCGGGCCAGCTCGTAATCTGCAATGACAGGCGCCCGAATGGAACAATTGAGGGCTCTTATCCTCCTGTGTCTCACAGCAATATGAACATAGCTCCATCTCCGGCTTATTACGGGGGATGCCGCATACTCCCGGTAGACTACCGCTATTTCAATACTACTTATCAGCCGTCCTCCCATACAGCCCTCCTGGAATGGTCCACCGCCAAGGAATGGCAAAGTTCACACTTCGAAATAGAACGGGCCATCAACGATATAAAAACCTGGACGGCCATCGGAAAAGTGGAAGGTCAGGGATATACCGACCTGCCTGTGGAATATCGGTTCGAGGACAAAGATCTCCCAAGATCTGGGGGTAATGTCTTCTATCGGCTTAAACAGGTTGATCTCAATGGAAATTTCACTTACAGTGATACCAAAGCTATACAAGTTACCCCCTTGGAGGGAACTTCAGCATGGATAGTGTACCCGAACCCCAGCATATCCGGCCAACCCGTCACGGTTACCATCCAGGATACCAATGCATTCAAGGATGAAAAAATCCAGGTTGTGATATCGGATATCAGAGGGGTTTCCAAGTCTTACTCCGTCTCAAACCCCGATGAGGTCTCGGCATATGTAGTTGATTATTTACACCAGGCTTCCTCAGGAATCCACGTCGTCCAGCTCATCTGGGGTGGACAATCCCAACAGCTGAAGGTGGTTAGAAACTAAGCTTCTTAGATATAAACTGCCATTTACCTACATCAAACTACACTTCTGATAGCACAGAAATTAGTGCAAATATTATATCTAATAATTTGTTAAAATATAATTACTATTTGTTTAGCTTTGCGGCCGCTATCGAAATAACGACCTATAAACCAACAAAATAAGCAAACCATACTTATTCAGAAGACAATAAAAAAAATCACTTCAATAATCAATTTGACCGTTTATCCTTTGCCATGAAAACACAATTCGTAAGTATCCTTGCCCTTGTTCTGATACTTTGGTCATGTAATGACGCCCCTGAGAACCCACTGGGCAACGACCCTATCCTAATCAGCACAGACAGTGAGACACTAAGCCAACGGATAAACAGGGATGGCTCAGGAGTAGTCAGTATAATCAATCCCAGCACAGCAACTGGTAGACAGATGGAGGCACAGGCTTCTCCGGTACCCCTTGTACTTATTTCACAAGTAGATGCCCCGTCTGTGGATGGTAGAACCCTAAGAGCTACCCATGTGGATATTGACGGAAAGTATGCCTATGTCTCCTATAATACCGAGGGAGAGATTTATCTTGGCGCGGTAGAGATCTTTGACATTTCTGATGTTTATAACCCGAAAATCACTGCCCAAGCTATATTCAAGGAGGCAGATATCAGCTCATTGGAATTCAAAAACGGCGTGCTTTACTTAGCAGCCGCTGTGAATATCGATGCGAACAAGGATGTAACAGCTCCTGCCAACCTGATTACAGTAGCTGTTTCGGGAGGTGTTTTCACCTCTCCTTTTAAATTCTCCTCAGTACCAGGGTTTGTAGCTACTGACGTAGCCCATACCAATACCCATACAGTAGTGACCAGCGGTAATGACGGGAGTGTGTCACTGTTTGATGGCAATCAGACCCTGGGACAGTCTGTAAAAATCGATGACTTGAGAGCAGTTGCCTTTGGGTCAGATAAAATCGCGGTGCTCAGCGGCACAGGTGGAGTAAGTGTACTGGATCCAAACAGTCTTTCCACAGTATTGTCCATCCCACTGGCCAATGACGTCGCCGAAGCCAAAAGAACCCTATCTATCAACCAGAACCACCTTTTTGTATCTGAAGGCCGTAACGGAGCGGGCATCTATCAGATGGGTGACGGTAAACTGGTAAAGAGAATGGCCATCCCTATCCTTCCAAATGACGTGGAAGCTGGAGATGTAGTGACCAACGCTGTTTCTGTGGACCAAGACTTACTATTTATGGCTAACGGAGCGGCAGGTATAAGCATTGCCGATGTCAAGGATAAATCCTCCATCAAAGAATTTGGGGTCCTTGATCTGGACGGATCATCAAATTTTGTGAGAAATGAACAAAAGTTTGTTTTCGTGGCGACAGGCGCGGGAGGTTTACAGATCATTAAGATCAATAAAGAAGAAACATCCCCGACACAAAACATATGTCAGGGACTCGCTACCTACAGCGGAAGCTCGTGGGTAAACATAAATAGCGGTGAAACCAGAGCATTTAGTGGGTCAGCATCTCTGGACGGTCTAAACAACAACTCCAATTTCCTTTTCTGCGGATCCTTGGCCATTCAAAGCCAGTTTAACCTGAATAGTGGCTCAACGACGGAAGTGTATGGTTCCTTTGCGTTTGGAAGATTGAATGGTGGAACCCAAATGAATGTAAATTCAAAACTTAAACTATCCGGATCAATTGTGATCTATGGAGATATCAACCTGAACAGCGGTGCCTCAATAGAATTTGTAGGAACTGGAAATTCCATTACTATCTATGGCCGGGTGAACAAGAACAATAATGTTACCATCACTGGTAACTTCACCGACACAGAGGGGAAATTGAAATAAAAGCTGTTGAATGTAAGGTTATTAGTTCACTCTTACGCATGTGAAGAACAGGAAAGGCAAAGTATAGATTTAGCCGTTACACCTCTCGATTTACTAAGCCGGACCCTTCGTCCGGCTTTTTAATTGCCTAGTTTTCATCTTCTTTCCTTCTATTGGGTATCTTAGGGTTACCGAGGCCCACGCTCCCCTGGAGGCCACTTAGTGTCGCCTTCCACAAGGTGGAAAACACAAATCTTGATTTGTCCCTCTCAAAATAGATTGTGGAACTGGCTTGATTTCCAAAAAATCCCCTGGGATTGCTTTTCTTGATTACCGTATTAGCCAGAAAAGACAGTACATTCAGCTTGCCCCTTCCCCGCTGTAGCGTCAGTGAATCCAACAACTGGATTTTTAGATCCTGATACAATAGATTCATCTGGCCCACCGCTTCTACATCCGTCAGTCTGAAGTTCCACTTGGCACTGTTCACCTTTCCCTCCCGGATTCTTACAAATACCCCTGGAGCCAATATGGAATTAGTCAGCCGAAGATCAAACTGCCCCATTTCCATTTCCAGATCCATCGGGTAAGGGGACTCGAAAAACATCGTACCCTTTAAATTGACATGCCCATCCCCCATTATTTTGGCACTGGCAACCACGCTGCTTGAATCAATAGGATAAGGATCATCCTTGCCCACCAAGACAAACGGTGCGATGGAAGCATGGAGTTCATCAAAAAGCACATAACCTGGAAGCATGGATCTGGGAGAAAACTCCTCGTAACGCATCGCTCCCCCCGTAAGTATAACTGAATCCAAATTCAGAGCAACTGGAGAATTCTGCATCAAATACTGGGGCATCGGCCTAATTTCAGGTGCCTTTGCAGGCATTCTTTTATCCCTAAATACATCAAGCGAGAAATCTTCGAGCCTCAACACCTTAGCAGTAAGTTTTTTGGTGGAAAGCAAGCGCTCCACATCCACAGCCTCCAATACCGCCTTATTTACATAGCCGCTGATAGCATCTGTCTGAAAACCTTTCTTCCGAAGATAATCATACCTTCCCAACGTCGGCCTGATGGTAATCCGGTCTAAGATAAGATTACCATCGAGGAAGGATAGCTTGCCTACCGAAACCATATTAAGGCTATCCGGAGAGTAAAGTGTATAATTATTTACCGATAGGCTCAAGTCTTTTTCGAGTAAAAATCCGGAATTCAAAGAAGAACTGCGGTTCATCAAATCCAGGTTAATATCTTCCAGCCCAAAATTCACGCCTTCAAACTTCAACCGGGGAATTGGACCTGTTTCCTTGCTGTTCAGCGTGACGTTCCCGTTTTCGATGAGCAGGTTTCTTAGGAAAATAGAACTGACAAATGCATTCTCTTTGGGCTCTTTTTTATCCTTCTGACTTGCTGCATTTTCAATAGAATCCAGATAAAGATTAATGGTTGGATTCTGAAGTCTGATCTGAGTCAAATCCAAGGTCCCCGTCTCCTGTACTTCTTTGAGTGTATTATTCCTCAATCCCACCTGATCAATGCTCGCAGAAAAAATCGGTAAACCAGGTTTGCCGAACGTATTTTTCGGTATGATTTTAAATCCTGTGAAAACCGTCTCCTCTGCAGTATTGTCGATAGTGACGGTAGAAAACCGGATCGTATGCATACTGTCAGGCAATGCAAAAGAAAAATCCTTAAGGGAAAGATCTACCTCGTCAAAAAGAGAGGACAAATCCTGTATTGCATCGGTTTCCGACTCAAGATTCAAACCTTTGATTCCCAGATTGAAATCTGTTTGAATGGACTCTATATCACTTTTCCCCACCCTATAATTGATTTTCAAGGTGGAGTTATTTGCCTCCACTTCTTTCACTCTCACTCTTTCGATGGATTTTGGCAAGGTGGCATTCTCAGAATCAATCTTCACAGCCTCAACAGAACGGTTTATCTCCAGGCTAATTTCACTACCCTCCACACTTAGCTTTTCCAGATCAAGCTCATTGTCATAAAGGAACGATTCCAGATCAACGCCTGTAAACGAAACTTTCGGCAGTCTAAGGGAAAGTACCACCTTGCTTGCGATAGAAGGTCCGGGTCTAAGCAATAAATCATCGATCAGAATAGATTGGGAGATGGAATTAAACCGGACTATACCTGTACTGACCCGATAATTACCCCCGGCTATGCTAAACGAATAATTATTGAGGCTCAGATCTATCTCATCAGAGAAAAATGCCTTTTCCTGGTTTAAATTAAGTGTGTTATCCACGTGGAAACCTCTCAGATTCAGCGACAAGTCATCATCACTAAAGGTAACATCCCGGTTACCCGCATAACTGGTATATCGCACTTTACCGCCACTGAAGCTCAGGGAATCAATCTGGATGGAATTGAAATAATCCGTTAACAGTTCTTTTATCTGATCACTGGATTCCATCTGATTTTGTAGCGATTCTTCCTGCCCTTTGCGATATCTGGTGATGGATGCCTTTGGGGTAGGGATCAGGATTCTTTTTATCTGAAGTTTCTCATCAAAAAAAGCTGCTTTTAAATCTATCCCCTCTGCCCGGAACTTAGGTACCTCTAGATCAAAGGCTACCGTTTTACCGTACGAATCCAAGGCCTCTGCTATATGCTCCGGGTTTTCAGGTCTCAATGCAAAATTACTGATTTCCACCAAAGAGTTTTTCGAATCTATCACTACTCTATCAGCTAGGAATACATGGAGATTATCCCGAAGCTTTAACCTGTACTTGTCCAGGCTGAGTACCATTTCCTCAGCCATCAAAATATCCGATATCGATGTGGTGGCACCCGGCCTTATCAGAATATCTTCCATTAGCAAACTGAACTTTTCGAAGCCTATATCATCACTTCTTATCCCCGCCTCATTGGTAAACTGCACCTCTCCATCCTGTAGGTCAAGCGTCTTAATGGATATCTCATCCAAATACCCCTGCAAGACCTCCTGGGTATGTAACTGTACAGCAGTTTCAGGTCTTGGATTACGTTCGGTCACTTCTACTTGGGGAGATTGGATTTTCATCTCGTTTACCTCCAATCTTCCTTCGTTGTAGAGCTGCTTCAGATTGGCATTTGACAGCAATAGTCCAGGGAGGGAAATCTTGACAATATTATCCGGATTAAGGGAATCCAGGACATTATCTATAGGAGTCACCGTAAGATTTTCTACTTCGATTTCATCTTTGAAAGATGAGACACTTACCTTGTCTCCATTGATCACGTGGATACCATCTGATAAGTAAAGACTCGCATTTCTTATCTCCATAGCCGCATCTTCCCCATAAAAAAACTGGTCAAAAATCCTTCCCCTGTCATCTCCCAAATAGAATTTTATCATTTTAAAATCCACCTGGGGAATATCAATCCTGTTTTTAAGCGTATCGCGTACATCTGAAGTTAGAAACTTCCCGCCATTTACTGAGAGTTCCTTGATCTCTATTGACTTCAGAACTCCCTCGATCAACTCATTAAGGTCACCGGAAGCCACACTGTCCTGCCTATTCTCCTCACTTCTTTCCACTCGAATGTCCGGCTGGTTGAGTACAATCTCGTCAATCTTTACCTCAGATGTCATGAAAGCGGTATTCAGATCCACATTACCCACAGCCAGTTTGTTTAGAAATACCGCATAGTATGCTTTGCTTTCTACTGTCTTATCTGGGGTTAGCGTAAACCCTTCTATGGTGATCTGATTGTCCAGTGAATTGATATTCACATAGTTTGCCTGTAGGGTATGGACCTGATCCGATAATGGAAAGCTCACATTATGCAGATCAAACTCAAACCCCTCCGCGTTAAATGGTGTCTCCCACTCTTCCAAAGTCGTCCAGTTGATATTTTTAACATACAACCTGGTATCTTCCGCCTGTAAGGAGTTCTGACTCAGGAAATTAAAGAAAAACAGATCTGCATTTCTAATCTCAATCTCCCTGATAAAAAGAGCTTTAAAGTTTATTCTTTCCACACTTTTCTGAATCTCCTCCTCTAATTCCTTTACGGCGGATTTCTTTCGCTCCTCTCCTTCAACCCTGCCAGTATTCCCGGAAGCCGGCAATTCCAACTTAACATTCGGGTTATCAAATTCTATTTTGCCGATATAAAAAACTTCTTCCGAAAAGCTGTACCATAAATTTCTTATCGCGAGTTCATCCAGTGTAAAATCAAACAACGTTTGATCATTCCTTGAATCCAACTCATCAATGGGACGCATGGAAATCCCATCCAAAAAAACCGCTCTCCTGATAAGGGAGAAATTAATCCGGTTAAACTCTATTAGATATACCCTGTTAGTCGCCTCGTTCACCTTCCTTCTCGCCCAGTTTGAAAAAATCAGGTTTGATCCAAAATATACCAAAAACTCCAAAAACAGGACAGTGAGAAAAAAGAAGAGCACCCATCTCACAATTTTCTTACGAATCGGATGCGCTGATAGATTTTGCCTCTTCCCCTGAATCATTAATGAATATTTTCAACTAAAATAGGCAATAAAGCCAAAAACGTCTTATCACTAAGCAAACGCAAAAAAAGCAATGCTGGTTTGCATTGCTTTCGTAATAGCTGTAGGAGAAGGATTCGAACCTCCACGGGGTAGTTAGGCAATAGTCCGGTTTTGAATTACGCTTTGTTCGCTGATCCCCACCCCCGAGACAGGAGGGCTTGTCTGCCAGTTTCAACATCCTACAATAGTCTTAATGTAAGCTTGCCATATGCCAGCTGGTCTTTGGAAGGGAAGAATTTCACAGAAATCATCGTGACCCACATTTCCAGTATTTCACATGGTATGACCTTTAGAAAGAAATTCGATGTCCCAAAATTAGAAATACGGCTGGTTTATTAAAATTATATTAACAAATAAATATATTTTTTACAGTTTTATAAAAAAAACAAGTGTTTTGATAATCATTTGAAAATTTACTAACGAAAATAAAGACTTTCATTACCGATTTGCTAATATTCCCTAATTCTTTAAATTAACAGAAGGATATTAGTCAAAGCAACCCAATACCCAAAGTAAATAATTGCTTACTAAAATATCTGGGAATAAGAACCTGTTTAATCCGGATGAAGTAGTTTGCTTCGTTATACCCTGGTCCGAATAAATTCGCTACAGACATCAATTGCAAGGAAATTAGGCAGCGGTGGTGATGTCGAAACAGCACTATACTAATTGATTTTGATGCAATTATTGGCTGCAATGGAATTGCTAATGCACAGGCCGGGGTTAACCCGAAGCGAATAAAGAAAAGCATATTCAATTACTCACCCTATCTAAAAGTTTAAACTGCAGCTAATTAAAAAGATGCCTGAAAGATCAGTAAGTTTGAGAAGGCCTGCTTAGCAATCCAGGGTTGGGTTGAATAATGAACTCCCTTAGAAGCCAGGTTGACTAGTTCGTCGTCACCATGGGACATAAAAAAAACCATGAAACAAAATTTCATGGTTTTAGTCAATTAACAATAAACCCAAAATAACCTGCTGTAGGAGAAGGATTCGAACCTCCACGGAGTAGTTAGGCAAATTTACGAGCTCGCTAAAATGCTTTATCCCATCATCTCCACCCCCGAGACAGGAGGGCTTGTCTGCCAGTTTCAACATCCTACAGTATGATGTAATCTTATTTTCTTCCAAGCTTGCCGTCTGCCAGCTTGTTTGTTGATTCAAATATAGAAAGAGGATTCTCTTATTAAAAATATTTCAATAAAAAAAGAAAATATTTACAGTATATTTAATGAAATCGATTGAAAAATACCGAATCGTCAAAATTCGTTACTAATCAAAGGTGATTATTGACAATTTTTCAAGAGAACGTTCAAAAAATATCGATAACACTTCTATATGATTACTTTTTTACTAAAAATTCAATAAAAACACTGTTTTTTTACCATTTTATTAACAATTGACTCATTCAAAGTTTACATAAGACTCCCATTTTTCCAAAACTTTACTGAAATCTTCAGGCAGTGGGGATTCGAAATACAAGTACTCTTTGGTAACAGGGTGTACAAATCCAAGTGATTTCGCATGCAGGGCCTGTCTAGGCATTAGCTCAAAACAATTTTGAACAAACATTTTATACTTGGCAAACTGGGTGCCCTTTCTGATCTTATCACCCCCATACATGGTGTCATTAAAAAGATGATGGCCTAAAAACCTCATATGGGCCCGGATTTGATGGGTCCTTCCGGTTTCAAGATTACACTGGATCAATGACACATACCGGAGACGTTTAATTACTTTCCAATGTGTAACTGCATGTTTTCCCTGACTTCCATCTGGAAACACATCCATCACCTTCCTGTCCTTGGCACTCCGCCCCACATGGCCCCGCACTGTGCCTTCATCTTCATCAGGCTCGCCCCAAACCAATGCTAGATATGTTCTTTCGATCGTATGGTGAAAAAACTGCGAAGCTAAATGGGTCATTACCTCCTCAGCCTTAGCGATTACCAAAAGACCAGAAGTATCTTTATCAATCCTATGAACCAATCCAGGCCTTCCTTCATTCCCTTTCATTTCAGGCAGATTATGAAAATGATGCACCAAACCGTTGACTAGGGTTCCAGTCCAGTTGCCATGGGCCGGATGAACCACCATCCCAGGCGGCTTGTTAACAACCAGCAGATACTGATCTTCAAAGATAATGTCAAGTGGTATATCTTCGGGAATCACTTCTGTATCCCGGGGCGGCTTTTCAAACAGAACCCTGATGTCATCCAACGGCTTGATTTTGTAGCTGCCTTTGCTGTTTTGTCCATTCACCTGAATTGCTCCTGCATCTATAGCATGCTGGATTTTGTTACGGGTGGCAAAGGCAACCTTCTCTGTAAGAAATTTATCCAAACGAACCGGGGACTGCCCTTTATCGACTATAAACCTATAATGCTCATATAACCCAAGCTCATCTTCTTCAAAGTCTTCTTCTGGTGATGTATTCATTCTGCAAAAATAAGATTATCACGCTTAACTTTGTCAGCTACCGAATTAATGATAGCAATGCTTCTATCCAATCACTTCCCGACACAATCGCTGAATCATCCCATATTAGAGCAGAATGGAATTTCACTTGCCGTCAAGCGACTGGATATGATACACCCGACAGTCTCGGGAAACAAGTTCTATAAACTCAAGTACAATCTTCAAATCGCCAAAAAGGATGGCTGCGCCACTATTTTGACATTTGGAGGAGCATTTTCCAATCATATCCATGCCACCGCCCATGCTACGGCTCTACTGGGCCTGAAGTCCATAGGAATTATCAGGGGGGAGCGCACTGCCCCACTCAACCCTACATTGGCTCAAGCCGAAAAACTAGGGATGAAACTTATGTTTGTTGACAGATCCATGTATCGGTTGAAAGGGAGTCCGGAACTAATTGAACGGCTAAGAGAGGAACTGGGTGAGTTCCACATGATTCCAGAAGGCGGAACGAATGCGCTGGCTATAGCAGGAACCTCAGAGATCATCACGCATAAGGAGGAGCATTTCAATCACATAGCTGTCCCTATTGGCACGGGGGGAACTTTTGCAGGACTGGTAAACAGCAGCAACATGAGCCAGAAAATAATCGGTTTTTCATCACTAAAAGGAGAATTTATCCACCAGGAAATGAATTTGCTACTGGCAAATAACCGCATCCACCCATCAGGCACCTTCGAGATTTTCAGCAATTATCATTTCGGGGGGTATGCAAAATATTCACCGAAGCTGATTGACTTTATCTGGTGGTTTCATGAACATTTTGATATTGTATTGGACCCAGTCTATACCGCCAAAATGACATATGGAGTGTGGGATCTAATCCATAAAGATAAGTTTCCGGCTGGTTCAAACATCTTGCTTATCCATACAGGAGGGCTTCAGGGAAACCTTGGTTTCACCGAGATGTCCGGTATAAGATTGCCTATTCCTTCACAGT
The DNA here is from genome assembly GCA_048819475.1 of Algoriphagus sp. Lineage (GTDB taxonomy): Bacteria > Bacteroidota > Bacteroidia > Cytophagales > Cyclobacteriaceae > Algoriphagus. The sequence goes on along the minus strand of JBMDXP010000019.1, from coordinate 90,079 downwards.
AAAATAATCTTCCGATTCCTGAGGATGAATTTGAAGGACATTGGCTAGCACTAATTTTACCAAAGTTTTTGAAGCCAGAAATCTTGGTAGACCAGCCAACCTGGAAAATTCCATCAATGTAATTTTGCCGGCTGACGCGATAGCTTTCATCAATACCTCCTCCTTCTTTCCATAAGTAAATACAATATCCCTTCCATATTTACCTCTTCTCAGCACTTCCCATACCTCCTTGCTTGCCTGCACACTTCTATCTGAAACCCTGATAAAAGCCTGCTTTCTTTGACCTTCTTTCAGATAATGAGGTAATGATTTGCTGATCGGAATTTTAAAAACAGCAATTCCTTTTTTTTCAGTTAGTTTAAGGAAGGATACTTCGTACTCAAGTGGTGGAAAAATCAACTCCTTGATAGCTTTTTCCATGACAAAAATCTCTTCTTCAATAAACCGCTGCCCACTCACTGTTCCATCATCGTCCACTCCTAGCATCAGATTTCCCCCCGCTGTGTTAGCCAGCGCAATAAATTCCCTGACAATTTTCTCAGGGAATGAAGCTTTCTTCTTAAATTCCAATGTAAGCCCTTCACCTTGTGCCGCGAGTGCTTTAACTTCCTGAATTGTCATTTTGCCAGCTGATTTAAAATGACGTTACTACTTCACTATCCCACGGTTTAGCTCTTCCAGCCTGGACTTTTGACCTTGCCACTCGTCCCGCAGCCTCGCAGCCTCCATAAAATTGAGTTCCTTGGCTGCCTTCTCCATTTGCTTTTGAGTCTGCAATATAAGCTTCTCAAGCTTATCCTTACTTAGATACTGGACCACCGGATCTGCAGCCATCACCGCTTCTCCCGGCATAGGCTCAGCATAAACCTTGGCATTTCTCTTAGAGTCAGCAACTTTGGTCTGACCCATGATCTTATCTCTTGATTTCACAACTGTTGTCGGTGTGATCCCATGTAGTGCATTGTACTCAATCTGCAAAGCCCTTCTCCTTTTGGTTTCATCTATAGCGGACTGCATTGATTCTGTTATTTTATCAGCATACATGATTACCCTTCCTTCCTGGTTTCGTGCAGCACGTCCTATAGTCTGTACCAAACTCCTTTCATTGCGGAGAAACCCCTCTTTATCTGCATCCAATATCGCAACCAACGATACTTCTGGTAGATCCAGTCCTTCCCTCAGCAAATTGACTCCTACCAATACATCAAAAATCCCCAGTCTCAGTTCCCGCAAAATTTCAACCCGATCCAATGTCTTCACCTCAGAATGGATATACCTAGACTTCACTCCAGCTCTTTCCAGAAATTTCTGAAGCTCCTCTGCCATTCTTTTGGTAAGCGTAGTGACCAAAACCCGGGCATCTTTTTTTATTGTCTTATCAATTTCTTCCAAAAGATCATCTATCTGACTTTGACTGGGGCGTACCTCAATGGTAGGATCCAATAAGCCAGTGGGACGTATGATCTGCTCTACCACTATCCCTTCCGAAAGGGACAGCTCGTAGTCAGCCGGAGTAGCAGAAACATAGATAACCTGATTGGTCAGCTGCTCAAACTCATCAAACTTTAACGGCCTGTTATCCAATGCCGATGGTAGCCTGAATCCAAAATCCACCAAATTGACTTTTCTGGATCTATCTCCACCCCACATGGCTCTAACTTGGGGTACTGTCACATGGCTCTCATCTATCACCAGTAAAAAATCATCCGGGAAATAATCCAAAAGACAGAAAGGTCTCATCCCGGGAAGTCTACGGTCAAAATACCTCGAATAATTCTCCACTCCTGAGCAATAGCCCAACTCCCGTATCATCTCCATATCAAATTCGGTTCGCTCCTGAAGCCTTTTTGCCTCCATAAACTTCCCTTCTTTCTCAAAGAAATTGACCTGGGCTACCATATCGTCCTGAATCTCCTTGATTGCAGTATTAATCGTATCCCTTCCTGTCACAAAAAGATTTGCCGGAAAAATGGAAATGATTTTCTCGTCATTAAGCTTCTTGCCTGAAATTGGGTCAATCCGCTGGATGGCTTCAATCTCATCACCCCAGAAGAAAATTCGATATCCCCAATCCGCATACGCCACAAAAACATCTACTGTGTCCCCTTTTACACGAAATGTCCCATGAGTGAGCTCACTCTGAGTCCTGCTGTAAAGGATATCAACAAGTTTAAACAACAGCTGGTTTCTTGGAATTCTATCTCCCTCCTGAAGACGGATTACATTTTTTGCGAATTCTTCCGGATTTCCGATACCATATATGCAGGAGACCGATGCCACCACTACCACATCTCTTCGTCCAGTAAGTAAGGAAGAGGTTGCACTAAGCCGAAGCTTCTCAATCTCCTCATTAATGGACAGGTCTTTCTCTATATAGGTTCCCGAACTGGGAATGAATGCCTCAGGCTGATAATAATCATAGTAGGAGATAAAATACTCCACTGAGTTTTCCGGAAAAAACTGTTTGAACTCCCCATAAAGTTGAGCAGCAAGTGTCTTATTATGACTTAATACCAGTGTAGGCTTCTGGACTTCCTGAATAAGGTTCGCTATGGTAAAAGTCTTTCCAGATCCCGTCACTCCAAGAAGGACCTGCGCTTGGTCTCCATTTAAAACTCCTGAGGTAAGCTCCTTGATAGCCTTTGGTTGATCGCCTGTCGGCTTATAGTCTGATGTGAGTTTGAATTCCATGGCTTTGTATGAAGATATCAAACACATATCCCCTATACAAAAGTTTGCCAGGTTTAAAATTTCTATTTCAAGGGACGTCTATACTTTCCCAGATTATAATATAAATAGTTGGTTCTAAGAATCAGGATGAGCAAAATAGGTATTAAACTCGGGTGGAAAGATTGCCATCCAAGTATCCAGAATACCACAGCAGCGTCCGCCATAATCAATGCAAAAAGCAGGTATTTTCCCACCCAAGGCCGGAGGCTTTTGGAAAGAAGGCCATACACCAAAAGTAAATGGCCTGGAAATGCCCAAAGCAGATTCCAGTTCCATTTTGTAGAGGGAATTTCTGAATAGACCCAGAGAAAGAAAATCACCGATCCAAGAATCCCCAATATTCCAAAAAACACTACATCAAAGCCGATAAAGAGCTTTTGCCTTTTGAAGCCCAGAAAGGTAATGCCGATAAAAACCAAAGCAACCACCCAGAAAATCCAATAGGGATTTATCGCTCCAAAAGATTTTTCCTTTTTGTCAAATTCCAGTAAAACCCTACTCTCACTTACTAAAGGTCTGGTCGGCCCGTCACCTTGGATTTCTGCTCTGGCAAAGGCGCTTTCCATGTACGCTGGCAGAAACTGCTCTTCCCACGGAGAGGCATCCCTATCCAGCCTGGACCCCAAGGCCAAATCAATTCCCAGATCCGACCAAGGCATATATAAGACCATTTCATCTATAAGCCGTCGAAACGATTTTTCCACAGCCCGCTGCTTTTCGTCGTGCCAAACCAACTGATCGCCCAGGATTTCAGCGATTACATCACGGACCCGGGTGGCACAGTTATCAAAGAAAAAATCATAGCGATAGGCTCTGTTTTCAGGAAGATAATTCGTTTCAAGGAATTGGATTAATTCCAGTTTCTGTGATTCATTCAGCGATAAGATCTGCTCCCTCACACTTCGCTGGTTATAATGATACTCAGCCATAAACCGATCAAACGTAGCTACCGATAAAAAATAATCGAGCCTTCCTCCGGCAAAATTGAGAACAAAATTAGGTGCATCAAAGTCAAAGGTTCCGTAATTGAAGACCAAGTCCCTTCCAGAGTTCAACTCCAGAACTCTGATCGCGCTATGGCCGAATGAACTGTATATCTCATCCCCTGGATCACACGTCAACAAACTTATCTGATAGGATTGACCTTTTACAAAACCTGTAACTCCAGAAAAAAGCAAAAAAAGTATAGCAATCTCTTTTAGTTTTATTCTCATTTTATTAAGTTGAAATACTTTTTACCGAAGATACTTTTCATATGGAAGAGCTATCCGAAATAGATTCCGAAAGGATGTTTTTTCAACGCCGAATATACCTAATATTCCTGGCAGTTGGATTAGTCTGCCTTTTAGAGGGGATGGCATTTCCCCAAAGCCTCCATTCATATAGGACAATAAGATCCGGTATATTTGGGGACATCACTACATGGGAAATATATGACGGGACTGACTGGCAACCTGCAGTTGTCAAGCCCGGTGCGGCCAATGACATTTATATAGACCAGACACATCTTTTGACCTTAACCGGAAATGAGCAGGTACATACCTTATACATCAATGCAGAAAACGATGCGGGGCAAAAGCTAAACCTTGCAGGATTCGAGCTGGAAATCTTTGGTAGCTTACGTGCCTTCTCCGGCGCAGCCCCCGGTATACCTTCAGGTGCTTGGAATAGCCAGAACTGGATAGGCAATTCTATTGAAAGCAAATTGGTCTTCAAAGGAAACTCCCGGGTAATCATTCCCAAAAATGCATGGAGCGGATTTTCGACCCAAAGCAGGTACTCGGTCATTTTTGACCCCATACCGGAAGCCACTCTCACAATAGAAGAACCTTTCAAGGCTCTTGGGTTTATCCTCAGATCAGGAACGGTATTCCAAAAACTTGACACAAGTTTAATACCAGGGCATTGTTCTACGCTTTCTTTCAACAATGAGTTGTCGTTTTTTGGGACTGGCCCCTTAGGCCGGTTTATCGTGGAAGATGGGGCTACTTTCCTCTCGGAATGTAATGACAACATTCTGGTGAGATCCGTATCGGGCAGTGTAAGCGCAGAGTTGTTTTCTCTTAGAAACGGAGGAAGATTGATCCTTGAGGGTTCCAGTCCACAAATGGAGGCTGCCCAATTTGAGATTGACGGGGAAATTATTTTCCAGGGTGGAGGAGCACCAAAGTCTTTTCTGACCTCCAGCTTTGATGATGCTGCCCCCATTATAAAGGTACATCACCTTGAACTGAAAGGAAACCAAAGCCTCATTCTTCCAGCAGACCTTTTCATAAGCGGAGATTTAATTAGTAGTGGTGGAGGGGCAATAATTGCAAGCAATTCACACCTAAGATTTGTTGGGATATATGATCAGAAAATTGAAGGGGTTTCTCCGCAGGTGAAGCATATCACCCTGGACAAGCCGAATGGGATTGTCCATTTTAATGAGGATACTCATATCTCAGAAACTCTTACAATGCAGGAAGGAGCTATTGATTTTCATGAGAAAGATCTGTATATCAATTCATCGGGAGTAGGAAGACTCGAGTATACCAAAGGTTCTTGGATTCATTTGAAACAGTTTTCTTATTTAAATATTCCGTTCGATTTCACTGAAACGACCGGGACTTTTCCCTTTTGGGACAGGTATCAGGGTGGCATCCGTAAAGTCCAGATTCTAGGGAAGAGCTTGGGAGGGGATCTTATCCTGAATTTTATAGAACAGGATGGTGCGGAGTACAATGCCAATTTCAATGATTCTGATACCACACCCATTCTTTACCAATTACACAGCTACTTCCGGTTTTCAGGAATAAACCATTCTCCTGATTTAGTGGAACTTAGAATTTCAGCCTCGCAGCTGATCGTTGACAATGTGGATGATCTCAGAATAGTGGGAACAGGGTATCCAGCACCAGGAACCCATTTATATGGGATAGACCCAATTGAACTTTGGGCAAGAAGGGAGTTGGGATTCTATGAACTTGAAGGTCCCAATTTCACTATTGGAAGTTTCAGGACCTTGAGTATTCTTCCAGTGAGGTGGCAGGAAATCTCCGCTCAGTGGATTGCCAACCATGCGCGGGTATCGTGGAATATTGCTCAGGAGCGGGACACAAAAGTATTTGAAGTCCTTAGATCAAAGGATATCCTTTCTTGGGAAATAGCAGGAAAAACCCCTTCTTATGGTGATTCTGACACCACTTCTTCCTATTCCTTTGAGGATGGTGGAGTGTCAGTCTGGGATCAGTATTTCTATCAGATCCGTCAGATAAGCTTCTCCAATGATACCATCTTGAGCCCGGTTGCCCGCTTGGATAAAGCCCGTCTGTATGATGCTGAACAGGTCTTGATTTTCCCCAATCCCCATCGGTCAGGTAAGCTTCAGGCAGTATTTCCTGATAGGATTATTCCGGAAGAATGCATGGTGACCGTATACACCTTGGAAGGCCGGCAGGTCTTAAGTTATCCCTACGACCCACATACTTTTTCCACAGCAATGGAATATCAGCATGCGGGCATCTATATTGTTCATTTCAGCTCGCCCGGATCCCATTTGATTGTAAGGTGGATTAAGCAATGAATGGGATTTCTCAAGAATTTTATAAGCTGAATCAGTCTTTATCCCTATTTTTTTATCTTGTCAGTTAAACCCTATCCAACCTATGACCATCCTTCTAGTTCTGCTCAGTATTGCAATCCTTGTTCTTTTGATTGTCTGGGCTAAGCTCAATCCATTCTTGGCATTTTTGATAGCCTCTATTACTGCGGGATTCTTACTGGGATTGCCTGCGGACAGAATTGCAAGATCTGTCCAATCTGGAATGGGGTCTCTTCTTGGTGATTTGGTCATCGTTATTGTGACCGGGGCCATGCTTGGCAAACTAGTTGCTGAAAGTGGCGCTGCTCAACGTATCGCTGGGTTTTTAATGAAAGCCTTTGGTGAAAAGAATATTACCTGGGCTATGGCATTTACCGGTTTGATCGTAGGAATTCCCCTTTTTTACAACGTCGGGTTTGTTTTATTGGTACCGCTTGCATTTACAGTAGCCTACCAATATCGTATTTCCGCAGTTTATGTGGGTATACCCCTTCTGGCTGCCCTTTCTGTCACCCACGGCTTCCTGCCTCCCCACCCATCTCCTGCTGCCCTTGTTGCACAGTTTGATGCAAACATGGGATTGACTCTTTTCTATGGCTTTCTTATAGCCATTCCCACGATCATTATCGCAGGACCGGTCTTTGCTCCACGGCTAAAGAATATCCAGGCAAATCCCCTAAAGACATTTCAGGCGGAGATCCGTCCTGAATCTGAACTACCGGGAATAGTGAACAGTTTGTTTACGGCTTTATTGCCGGTTTTCCTTTTGGTGGGGACCACAGCATTAAGTTTAAACACCTCTCCGGAGAACCCGCTTGCATCGATAGTTGGATTTGTGGCTGATCCTGGGATAGTAATGCTCTTGTCGGTATTAGTCGCCACGTATACGCTAGGAATACGGAGGAATTATCAAATGGGGCAAATCATGGATATATACACGGTTGCTACAAAAGATATTGCCATGATCCTGCTGATTGTCGCTGGAGCCGGAGCACTCAAGCAGATTTTCACCGACACGGGAGTCAGTCTAACCATCGCAGAAGGATTGAAAACCTGGGACATACACCCCCTAATCCTTGCTTGGTTGATCACTGCTATCATCCGGGTATGTGTGGGTTCGGCCACAGTTGCAGGTCTCACTACAGCAGGAATCATCGCTCCACTGATCGTTACCATGGACGTGGATCCCAATTTACTGGTGCTGTCAATAGGGGCAGGAAGCCTGATGTTTTCCCATTTCAACGATGCGGGATTCTGGATGTACAAAGAGTTCTTCAATGTCAGTATCAAAGACACCATTAAAACATGGTCTGTCATGGAAACAATAGTCGCGGTGATGGGACTGATCGGTGTGATGGTTTTGGATCTTTTTATCTAATTTCGACTAAACTTAAAAAAAATGGATAATCCTGAAAGCAACTTCACCAAGCTCGGACTTAATCTTCCACCAGCTCCTAAGCCTCTGGGTGTATATAAGCCCTGTCTGATTGACGGCAAATACCTTTACCTATCCGGGCATGGAACAGTGAAAGATGATGGCTCCTTGATCATCGGGAGAATAGGGGAAGACATGGATATGGATTCTGGAAAGTTGGCTGCGCGGCAAGTGGGACTAGCAATGCTATCAACAATCAAAGCCAATCTAGGCTCATTGAATAGAGTAAAGAAAGTTATCAAGGTTCTCGGAATGGTCAATTGTACCTCTGACTTTGAACGCCACCCATTTATCATTAATGGTGCAAGTGAATTATTTGCCCAGGTCTGGGGAGAAGAAAATGGAATAGGTGTACGGTCAGCAGTGGGAATGGGGTCTTTACCGGATAATATTCCTGTAGAAATCGAAGCTCTTTTTGAGCTTCACGAAGGAGTCTAAGGCTCTACCAAGGCCTTATACGAGTCAAATAGGCTAAGTACATCCTGGACATAATTTACTGCCAGATGACCTTTGGCGAAGCCGCTCTTGACCACCGGATCCTGATAGTAATCAGGATCACTTTTTAATTGCAGAAAGTCCGAAACTTCACTCCAGGTTTGTGTATTTCTGCCATGCTTCAAGGCAAGCCTCCACGCATCTTCCACATGCCCATGCCCTATATTATAGGATGCCAATACGTATTTTATCCGTTCATTGGTTTCAGGTACACGTTCTATCCAAAACTTATCGAGATAGCGCAAATAACGTACTCCTCCCATCAATGATTGCTGGGGATCACTTGGGTCCGTAACGCCAAATCGAGCCAATGTAACAGGCATCAACTGGAGTAACCCATGAGCTCCGGCATAAGAGGTGGCTACTGTATCAAATTTCGATTCTTTATAAACAAGTGACGCCAGAAGTCTCCAGTCCCATCCCAATTGCTCCGCGCCCTGACGGATCAGCTCATCGTAAACTGAGATCCGGTTACCTGCCAATGAGGAAAATGGGCTAGTGTTTCTGAAATAACTGTTTTTGGAGTCCAAAAAATATTTTGCATATAGTATAGGTATCAATTCATTTTGGTTGCTTTCGACCCAGCGGTTCACTGTATCCAAAAGGTAGGTGGAATTCTCCCGCACAGCCCATGACACATTAGCCTCTTTCTGTATTTTCCATGAAATACCCAAGCCTCCATAATAGGTAGCATTGGCTTGAGCTATATTCTGATCTGCAACAGTCCATTTTATCTTTTTCTTGACTACTTGATCAATTAACGTCTCTTCATGATCACTGCTCTCAACCACGGTGAAATTGATCTGCAAGGAATCCCTCAATGCACAAAGTTGTGATTTATAGACGGCTCCTTGCCTTACATGGATCGTATCGCCTTGTAGCTGCTCCCAGTCTGTAATTTGAGGGGACTTCCCAGACCCTACCAATACAGTACTCAACTGACCTAGTGGCAAACTAAAAGCAGCTTGATTTGCTCTTTGCTCTGTTGGCTCTAAATTCATGGCAATCAGATCCACCTTTCCACTCTCCAGATATCTGAATGCCTTTTCAATATCAGAGACCAATACAAGATGGAGCTGAACGTCCAATTTTTTTGCAAGGTCACGAAGCAACTCATATTCATACCCCATCCTTCTTCCTTTGTAGATATAATACCCGGTGGAATTATTGTCTACAGCAGCTCTTATAAAGCCTCTATCCTGTATTCCCTGAAGATCAAGCAGGTATATTTCCTCTTTTGAATTGGCACCAAAATTCTTTTTCAGAAAAGTACATTGCACTCCAAAGAGCAGAATAATGGTTACCGATAAAATATGGATGATAACTTTCTTCATTCAATCTGGTCAAAAATGACCTGGATGTTGGTGAGAACCTTTTTGGCAAATGTTGTGCCAAAATAAAAAGTAAGCATTTGTTAAAAAAAGCAAATAAAAAAACGAGACTCTTAATATAAGAGCCTCGTTGAAGAATTAATCCTGATTGGGAATCTGAAAATCCTCGAAGCTATTCTGGAAAAATATTCTTCCGGAAAGCCTCATAAGCTCTACCTCTTGCTCTTTGATGTTGTATATAGAGGTGATAAGTCTATCTTCAGCAGTCAATAAATTGACCTGCGCATCCCTGAATTCCAGGTAAGAAGCTATGCCTAATCTGAATCTTTCCAAGGCAATCTCTGTGCTTTCTTTTGCCACTTCATAATTTTTCTTTTCAACTTCCAGAAGCTTCCTGTTGTTTTCATAGGTATTAAATGCTCTCCTTAGGTCAGATTTAAGTTGGATTTCATACTGCGCCAACTCATAGGATTGGACCCGTTGCTGAACCCTGGCATTTTGAATCCTTCGGTTTTGGGTAAGCCCTCCAAAAAGGTTGAAGGTTATATTACCTCCATAATTAAATCCTTCACGTTGGTTCTGAAGTAAAAATCCAGCTTCGGAATTTAACGTGTTGTTAGCAAAGGTGCCATTGAAGTTGAGTACAGGCAACCGCTGTGCCTGAAACTCCCGAAGTTGAAGAAAAGCCACGTTCTGTTGCCTCTGTGTAATCAAGAGTTGTTTATTTTCCAGAAAAGCATTTTCCTCCAGTTCAAGGAGGGTAAGTCTCTGCCCCACCGTGATGGTGTCACTGATGAGAAAATCATCTCCTGGATCCAAAGCCATCAGCTCATTAAGATTGACCCGGGCATTCTGAATTACCTGTTCTTGATTCAACAATAAGCTTAAATCTGAATTGTAATCAACTTCAGCTGTTAAGAAATCCCTTTTTCCTGCGCCTCCTAATTCATATTGGGCCTGTGCAATATCCAAGCGGGATTGACTGAATTCAAGTGTTTTTTTTAAAACCTCATATCTCTGAAGCTCCAATACCAGCCTGTAATAAGCTGTCGAAATTCCGGCAACCGTATTCTCAACTGCTATTTTTGCTTCCAATTCACTTATCTCTGTAAGCTGGCCCAACCGCTTCATGACAACTATACTCTCAGGCCTAAAGCCATAAATACCCACTACTGAAAAATTCTCTGTATTGGATCTGGCATTTGGGATCCTCGTAGGTACCGGATCAGTAGCAAAAACTTGTTCTACATCCTCATTACTGTAATTCCGGGCATAAATCGCATCAACTCTCGGTGCAAAAAACTCCCCCTCTCCGATTTTCTTCTCTCCTTCTCTTAATGCAACATTATCCACTGCTATTTTAATCTGCAAGTTATTTTCAAGCCCCAGTTGGATAGCTTTCTCCAAATCCAGCGATTCCTGACTCTGGGCAAACGCATTACTTCCCAAGATGCTCAAAATGAGCAAAGCATATAAATTCTTCATCAAATTCTGGCTAATCTTCCTTCTTTAGAGGTAAGGTATGTATAAATGGCAGGGATCACATAAAGTGTAAGGACAGTCGCAAAGGTTAATCCTCCAATGACAGCTGCACCCATAGGTACTCTACTTTCCGCTCCCGCCCCCAGTCCTAGGGCAATAGGAAGAATACCAAGAATTGTTGATAAACTTGTCATCAAAATAGGACGGAACCGGGCTACCGCTGCACCATAGATCGCTTCGTCTACAGACATACCGGTGGCTTTTCTCTGGTTGGCAAATTCAACGATAAGGATCCCATTTTTTGTAACCAAACCTATAAGCATAATAATGCCGATTTGACTGAAAATATTCAGTGTGAAGCCGAATGCCCATAAGGTGAAGAGCGCTCCGAAAATTGCCAATGGCACCGTAAACATTATGGTAAGCGGGTCTAGGAAACTTTCAAATTGTGCTGAAAGCACCAGATAGATCAATATCAAGGCAAAAAGGAAGGCAAAGATCAAACTGTTGGAACTTTCCCTGAATTCTTTGGATGGTCCCTCTACATCCGTAGAAAAAGAATCATCCAATACTTCCGAAGCAATCCTGTCCATCTCTTGCAGACCTGTGCCTATGGTATAACCGTTGGCCAAATTTGCCGAAACCGTGGCGCTGACAAATCTATTGAACCGGTACAGTTGCGGAGGAGTACTTTTCTCAACCACTTTTACCAGGTTATCTAATTGGACTATTTCCCCATTTTCTGCGCGGACATACAGCATCCTTAGATTGATAGGCTCATTTCTATCTTGCAGCTGCATTTCACCTACTATTTGATACTGCTTGCCATTCATGATAAAGTACGCAAACCGCTGTCCGGAATAGGATAGTTGAAGTGTCCTTGCGATCTCCTGGACGGAAACCCCAATGTTTCGGGCTTTTTCCCGGTCAATTTCAATTTCAAGCTCTGGCTTGGTAAACTTTAAGTTTATATCTGAAAATATAAAGGCTGGGCTCTGTCCCACTTTCTCCATAAATTCCGGTATTATCTCTTTCAATTTTTCCAATGATGGAGCCTGTATAACGTACTGCACAGGCAGTCCTCCACGACGGTCTCCTATAGATTGAGGCTGGGAAGCAAATCCTCTCACCGAAGTAGTATTCTTCAATTTAGCATTCACCTGGTTGAATACGTCCAATTGCGTCCGCTCCCGATCACCGGCATCAGTCAAAATAAGCCGAATGGATGCAGAATTTACACTGGCTGTCCCAAATCCCGGAGAGGTGATGGAAATTATTCCTTTGCGATCTTCCTGTGGGATCTCTTCTGTGAACTCATCGACCAGTTGATTCACAATCCTATCCATATAACCAAAAGTGGCACCTTCTGGTCCGGTGAGATTAACCCTCAACTCTCCGCGGTCTTCCATCGGAACCAGCTCGTTGGGAATTTGATTGAAGAGCCAATAAATCCCAAAACCCAAAACTGCCATCATTGCAAATGAAACCCATTTGATTTTCATGAATTTATTCAAGCTTTTGTCATAAAGGTCATTCATCCAGACAAAAACCGGCTCCGACTTGTTATAAAACCAATTCTGCTTATCTCTCCTTTTTAGCAGCTTAGCGCTTAGCATGGGCGTCATCGTCAGAGCCACAAAAGACGAGATGATTACTGAACCTGCCACCACGATTCCAAACTCCCTGAACAACCGTCCCGTTGTACCTGTAAGAAATATTACGGGAAGAAATACCGCCGCCAAGGCTACTGTAGTGGCTATCACCGCAAAGAATATCTCTTCTGAGCCTTTTTCTGCCGCTTCAGAAGGTTTTTCCCCATTTTCAATCCGGGTATAAATGTTTTCCAATACCACAATCGCATCATCTACCACCAATCCAATGGAGAGGACAATACCCAATAGGGTAAGCACATTGATGGAAAAATCCATGAGGTACATAATAAAAAACACTCCTATCAAAGAAATAGGAATAGTTATTACCGGGATAAATGTCGTCCGCCAATCTCTTAGAAAAAGGAAAATAACAGCGACGACCAATATGAAGGCTGTGATAATGGTCTCCTCCACTTCAGCAATAGAACTTTTTATGTATTCTGTAGAATCAAATCCTATTTCAAGGCCAATATCTTCTGGAAGATCCGTCTTAATAGATTCCAGCCTCCGGTAGAATTCGTCCGCTATTTCTATATTGTTTGAGCCTGGAAGGGGCACCAAAACCACACCTACCATGGGAATACCATCCCTTTTCAAAATAGTGCGCTCGTTCAATGCCGAAAGTTCGGCATTCCCAACGTCCTGAAACCGGACTATATTATTCCTGTCTTCTTTGATAATAAGGTTATTGAATTCCTGAGGAGAGCTCAAGCGGCTTTTGGTTCTTACTGAAAGCTCAATATTTTGCCCCTCAATTCTTCCAGATGGCAATTCCACATTCTCACTCTGTACTTTATTCAATACGTCCAGTGGCGTGATTCCATAAGAAGCCATTCGTAAAGGATCCATACGGAGCCTGATCGCATACTCCTTCTCTCCCCAGATCTGGACCCTACTCACCCCCGGAATAGTCTGAAGCCGTTCTTTGAATATGTTGTTGGCGAGATCAGAAAGGTCCAGTAAGGTTCGGCTATCACTTCTTACATTGAGAAATATAATAGGCTGTGAATCGGCATCTGCCTTGGAGACTACAGGGGGGTCCGCATCTGGTGGAAGATTTCGCTGTGCTCCTGACACCTTGTCTCTCACGTCATTTGCCGCGGCCTCTAAGTCTGCCCCGACATCAAATTCTACAGTAATGTTACTTCTGCCATCTGCACTCGTAGATGTAAGTGATTTGATACCTTGAATGGCATTAATCTGCTCTTCCAGAGGTTCGGTAATCTGTGCTTCTATTACATCCGCATTGGCCCCAACATAGGTAGTGCTTACATTGATTACCGGAGGGTCTACACTGGGGAATTCGCGGATACCAAGCAATGAAATCCCTATCGCCCCAAACAGCATAATGGTAAGGGACATTACTATGGCCAGTACAGGCCTGTTGATACTGATACTAGAGAGACTAGCCATGTTAGTTTGTTTGAGTGTACTTGACAGGTGTTCCCTGTCTTGCCTGCATCACACCTGTGGTCATAACCAAATCACCTTCTTTAAGGCCATTCAATACCTGTACATGAGTGTCTGTACGAGTGCCTATCACTATTTCCCTCTCTTCCGCTTTGTTTTCTGAATTCACCAGAAAAACTTTGTATCCACTGAGCTCAGGTATGATTGATTCTGAGGGGACCATCAGTGCATCTTCCGTTACTCCTAATACAAACCTTATTTTCACAAACATTCCGGGAAGAAATTTCCCTTCGGGATTAGGGCTTTGGGCTCTCAGTCTAAGTGTACGGGTAGCCGCATCTATCTGCGGTTCAAATGCATACACTTTTCCCTCCACTTCCTCACCGGTGGCCTCATTCGAAAAATAAACCAGCGCCCCAGTTTTCACCAAGGGTGCATATCTCTCCGGAATTGAGAACTCAATTTTGATGGGATCTATATTGACCACACTTCCAAGAATATCCGTTGGCGAAATCACACTGCCTTCACTCACTTGCCGAAGTCCCAGTATACCGTTAAACGGAGCCTTTACTACCATTTGTGCCAATTGGGCCTCCACCAATTTCAGGTCAGACAATGTCGTATTAAACTGATTCAAAACAATATCATATTCCTCTTGGCTGATCGCCTCCCTTGCCAACAGTTGTTTTTGTCGGTTTTCCTGGCTTTCAAACAGCTTCTGCGTAAATTCAAGCCGTTGCTGTTGTGCCTGCAACTCATCATCTTTGAGGTAAAACAAAGGCGTGCCTTTTGAAACGTACTGACCCTCACTATAGGTAACCTTCTCCACAAGGCCAGATACTTCTGGACGTAAACTCACCGATTCATTGGGAATGATAGCACCACTTATCTGTAGTTGATTTCTGAGTGTTTCAGGTTTGATTTTAACCACATTTACCGGCAGCTCCTCTGCTCCTCCACCAGAAGGGCTCTTTTCGGAAGACACTGATCCATTGGCACTCCGCAAATCCAACCTTGGGTAAATGAATGCAACTGCGGCTATAAGGATAATTCCTACGATCAAAATGATCTTTGTCTGCTTTTTCATGTACTAGTTAAAATCTATTTGGTTTGGTTTTGTAAAAAGCTCAATGCCAAAGAATTAAACTCATGAGGTTTCTCTACATTTACCACATGGCCACATCTTTCTAGAATATTCAGCACAGCACTTTTATGGGATTTAATTATTTTTTTCACCGGTTCGAGAAACATCACATCCTGATCCCCCATTACATAAAGTGTGGGGATTCCCAAATCTGATTCATTAAAATACCGCAGCAGTGGATTGATATCCTTTGTCAGTTTAAACCACCGGATAAACTCCTTTTGACAGAGTTTCTGTGCTTCACCGATAAACAGATTCCTTGACTCAGCATGCTGCTTCCTTGGCATAATTATAAATGCAAAAAGCCTATAAAGCCACATATATGGAATGATGCGCTTGAATGTGTCCCCTAAGAAAACCAAAACCCTTGATTTAACAGTTAACCGGGTTACCGCTCCAGCCATAACCAAGGATTTGACTCGATCTGGTGCTATTTCGGCAAGCTGTCTGGCTAATATGGTACCTAAAGAAACTCCCATAAAATGAGCCGGGGGCATTTTCAAATGATCCAATACTTTAATAATATCTTCTGTAACTGCACTGAACGTGTATTTCTGGTAATAAATCGCTTCCGGAAGTTCTGCAGACCGACCATGCCCTCGCAGATCAATTAAAAGCAGATTAAAATGATCTCTGAATTCCTTCAGTTGTTTGTACCACACCGCAGAAGAGCCTCCAGCTCCATGGATAAATACAACCCATTCAGCACGTTGTGACTTAACAAATGTTTTATAATACAACATAAAGGTTAGACTTCCAGAAGCCCAAATTGTTTAATGAACTCCGAATTTAGCTATCATGTCTAAGTTACTTATTAGTAAAACATACTGGAGGCAAATCCCCGCTATCAATGGAGTAAAAATGGGATATTTTTTTTCTCGCCTCCGTATCTGATTTATATCGAACCAGCTTGATGTTCGTCGAATTCATTTCAGTCCACCACTTATTATAGTGCTCACACTATACCTTGCTGTTTTTCCCTTAAATCATGATTAATTTCCAACTCAAAACAGGTAAATACAATTCTTTCTGGCAGGAATAAAATGATCTATGGAGAATTCGCTATACCTGCTCTAACTTCTATAAAGTCTTTCGACTTAGGGAGTATACCCTATCCTATTCAAAAGAATAGTTTTCTTACTTTTCGCGTTCCCTCAATTTATTGAATAATGCTGGCTGAAATGATTCACTTCTTAAAAAAACTACCGGAACCAAATGGAAAAAGGCGCCTCCCGGCGCCTTTTTCCATTTGGTTAAAAGTGTTTAGTTGAAGATGTACCGTAGCCCAACCTGCATACTCCATGTTGTACCGAAATTACTTGCATTCTGGAATGGACCCATCGGTAAAGCCCCAGAGACTCTATTCATCTGAAAATTAGGGTTTGCACTTACCGCTCCCTGTCGGGTCAGTAGGCTCTGAGCTCCATTCAAGTTTTGTTGGATACCCCATTCGCTGTTCAGAAGATTTCCGAAGTTGACAATATCCACACTCAACTGAAGTGTATTTCTTGTGGATCCGATATTAGTAAATAAATCCTGAAGAACCCTAATATCAAATCTATTCAGCCAAGGTCTAAGGAATGCATTTCGGGGAACATAACCTCCTCTATACTCCTCCAGACCATTCTCTGTAACGAAGTTATCAAATGCTGCCCTTTGCTGATCAGCTGTGTAAACAACTTCTCCGTCCTGCACTATATCCACAAAATTCAGACTGCTTGAATTTCTTGGAAGGTATAGCAGGTCTGCATTGATTCCATCTCCATTCAGATCATTGGAATACACGTAAGAGAATCTACCTTGGTGCGATCCATTGTAATAGACACCTAACGTAGTCGCAAGGTTACCGTACTCTATCCTGTAACTAAGATTTGCCATTAGCCTGTGAGGTATTGCATAATCCGAAATCTGCAGTACCTGATCATTGGGGCTATTGATATTGGCACTCCCTCCCCATGCAGAGCTGGCAGAAGACCCAGCATTGGCGGACACTTCACGTGCTGCTGAATAGGTATAATAAACTGAACCCGATAGTCCATTATAATTTGGAACAGACAGACCTAAAGTAGCACTGAATGCTTCTCCTTTTAAATCCGTGTTGGTCAATACCTGCGCATTATTCGCTCCTAAAGCAGGATTATAGGCGACTGACTGTCCTGGTAATACCAATTCACGGGTATCTCCCGGATCTCCTGAGCCACTAGAACCATAATTCATGCGGTTAGGAGATTCTGCACGGTTAGCCCCAAATTGGAAAACAGCATTGATATCACGGGTATAGAGTATATCTGTTGTGAGTAGGAATGGAGTATTGGGTATTACATAATCTGCACCCAAACTGGATCTCCATACCATAGGCATTCTGAAATCAGTATCTACCAAAGCAAAGGAACTAGGAGCTCCTGCCTGCGGATTTGGGATGAATACACTCTCCCCACCTGCAGGAGGATTCTTCACATAATAATAGATGTCCTGAGGCTGGAAGGTAATATTGCCAATCCAGGGTGCCACCTGCTCGTAACTTCCTGGCTCCACCACATTCTGAAGCACACCCGCGCCGGTAGGCATATTAGTCAGCCAAACGAAAGGTACTCTGCCTGAGAATGCACCTGTTCCACCTCTGATCACCAAACTCCTGTCTCCATTCAGGTCATAATTGAATCCGAACCTTGGTGACAGCATTACTCTGGACTTTGGCCAGCTGCCTGAATCATAATTTTTAGGCTGCCCATTTACATCCTGAAACGTCAGCTCATTGATAGCCGTGTTCGGGGTGAGTTCATTCAGATAGATCGGGAGCTCTGCCCTCACTCCTATTGTCAAAGCAAGGTTTTCGTTGACACTGATTCTGTCTTGCACATATGCTGATGCCAGGCCAAAGTTAACCCTGGCATACGTTTCCTGCCCCTCGTAAGGATAGGTCAAGGCAAATTGAATTGGAGCTACTTCATTTGGGGTTCCTGTGGTAAGGAAGTCTTCCACCGAAGCATATCTATAATAGGAAGTCCCATTTCTTACAAAGCTGTTGCCAAATTTCTGCAATTCAAATGCAATACCACCCGTAATGGCATGCTTTCCTTCCGAATAGGTGAGGTTATTGATAAATGAAAAATTATCATTGATCACATCATTGTTATAGCTGAAGAGTTCGGTACCAAAGCTGATATAATTCCGGTCACCGTCACCTCTTCCCCCATCCCAGATATCCACAAACGGAAAAATCTGATTGCTGGGTGTGGTTCTTACATCCCTTATCCTGGAAAAAGTCGCCAAAAACTGGTTGGATATTTTTGGGGTGAAATAGGAGTTTAATTCTGCAGTAACAGATCTCACAGAATTTTCGAAACCATAGTTTCCGTTCTCAAATGTGATGGAGTTCTGGCTTACACGCCCAGCATCACTTGGCGTCCTAGGAAATGCCCCTGATGATGCATTCACCTGTTGATTGGATAGTCCTATCACTTGGTTATATCGAACAGCCAGTTTATGCTTGTCTGAGATGTTATAATCCAGTCTAGCCAAGAATTTCGTGTTGCTTTGCTCGGCTTCATTGGCATAGCCTTCATATCGTCCGGGTTCATAGCCCCAGACATTCCTCAAGTGTGCACCCACAGCATCCAGCTCACTTCTTCTTACCCTGGAAATATTGTTTTCTGCATCAGCCACGCCATCTGTCGATGGCCTCCATAAATTAGTTCCCGTGGCATTGGCTCCTGTAAGGACTTCACGCTCAGCATTTACAAACAGAAACAGTTTGTTTTTGATGATGGGACCACCAAGCCGAAAGCCGAAATTATTTGTTGCCGCATCGACAGCCTCCAACTCATTATCCCCGATTCTTCTACCTTGAAAATTCTGGTTTTTATTAAAATAGTAAACAGAGCCTCTTACCGTATTGGTACCACTCCGGGTAATGGCATTGATACCAGCACCCGTAAACCCACTCTGAGTGACATCAAAAGGAGCAATGTTCACCGTAATCTCTTCAATGGCGTCAAGAGAAATCGGCTGTGCCTGACCTCCAGGGAGAGGGTTTCCACTTAACCCAAACCCATTGTTAAAATTTGAACCATCCACCTGAAGGTTATTATATCTACTGTCCCTTCCTGCAAATGAATTCCCATTTGCCTGCGGAGTCAATCTGGTAAATTCCGTCACACTTCGGTTTATTTGTGGGAGAGATGCGATTTGAGTACTGTTCACGTTTGTCCCTGTACCTGTCCTGTTGGAATCAAACTCGGAAGATTTACTTCCTGTTATAACAACTTCTGATAATTCTGTACTCTCATCCTGAAGTGTGGCATTCAGTGCAAATGGCTCGCCCAATCTCAATACAATCCCGGAATAGGTTTGCATTTTATAACCGATAAAGCTGATCTGTATAGCATATGGTCCCCCTACCCGCATATTAGGAAGGTTAAATCTGCCCTCAAGATTCGTCACAGCCCCATACCGGGTTCCAGAAGGTTCATGAATTGCAACCACATTTGCTCCAGGCAGTGTCTCTCCGGTATTATCTACCACTATCCCTTGAATCGAACTTGTGGTAACCTGTGCTTGGGCCATTTCTACTGTGAGCAGCAACAAAAGGCATCCAACAATCAATTGTAAACTTTTCCTCATAATTTATTTTTTAGGTATTAAGTTGGTTGTAAAAGAATACTTCTGCAAAGGTAAACCTAGGTAGATTGAAACCGGAGTAGTTATCATTAAATTTTTACTGACAAATTTCACAAAATTTAACCGTTTGATAACTCACGAATACAAATAATATTTCACTATCAATAATTAAACAGATTAATTATTGCTCAGAATGTACAAATCAATATTTAAATTTGCAAACTATTCAATATAAATCCCGCTTTTATTAAGGAATTGTTAATGGGTATAAAAGCCTATTTTCCTTCTGTTCGGCACCCTAATAAGTAAGGTGTTAAATATCTTTACAGAAAGCCCATAAATATTCTACCCGTTGAAAAAAAAACACATCCTCTGGCTATACCTATTTCTGTTCGCAACATTGGCGGATATCACCTTCCTTCTCGAGAGGAGAGATAATTTAAGACTTTTTTCAAAGCCACTGATAATCTTGGGTTTAAGTATCTATTTCTTTCAAATAACCCGGCCTATCGCTTCGTCGCTGCTCACGAGGTCCATATTGGGAGCGTTGATATTTTCATGGCTAGGTGATATACTGCTTATGTGGCCCAGTCTATTTATGTATGGGTTAGGAGCCTTTTTCTTAGCGCACGTTTGTTACGTCATTGGTTTCAAAGTAGCGCAGAAATCTCCCCAATCATTGATCCACCATAACTTTATCAAACAGTTTTTCTTTAATCTGCCGTTTTACATCACTGCGGCTTTTGTGTTCTACCTGATCAACCCAAATCTTGGAATATTTAAAATCCCTGTTATCCTATATATCATTGCGATCCTAAGTATGGTGACTTCTGCCAGGGAACGATTTGGAAAGTGCAATACCTCTTCCTTTTGGCAAGTATTTATAGGGGCTTCTCTTTTTTTTCTTTCTGACGGAGTGCTTGCCTTGAATAAATTTCACCAAGCTTTTGAAGAGTCCGGCATACTTATCATGGGCAGCTATGCTGTTGGACAGCTATTGATCGTGATGGGCATCAGATCCTTCCTGATCCAGCCTAGATAGGGCTTGCTAAAAAAGTCTCAACTATGCCAGCTTCAAGGCCTCCGGGCGATGATGTGAGGGCAACGAAGAAGAGGATAGGGCTTAGGCTAGCTAAAAAAAACTGTATTGGGATTTTCCGGTGCATGGATTAGGAGCTATTGTCATCAAAAAACTTGCACTTGCTGAAAAACAGCCCGCCTAAAAATGGTCTGACAATTCAAAATCATGGCTTTCAATCTTTTACTGGCGTTTTTCAGCAGGCGCTAAATAAAGAAGTGCCGCTCAACCGTGAAGTTGCAGCGGCACTTTCAAGAGTTTACCTACTATTTTGTGATAGCTACCCGAATAGACAATTCATCCAGCTGCTCTTCTGCTATAGTACTTGGTGAGTCAATCATCACATCCCGGCCAGAGTTATTCTTCGGAAAAGCGATATAATCTCTAATGGAATCAGACCCCCCAAAAATTGCGCAAAGACGGTCAAACCCAAAAGCAATCCCTCCATGAGGCGGAGCTCCATACTCAAATGCTTCCATCAAAAACCCAAATTGTTTTTGTGCTTCTTCGCCTGAAAACCCAAGATGGGTGAACATGAGCTGTTGGGTAGCCCGATCGTGGATTCTAATGGATCCACCGCCTATCTCTACACCGTTGATTACCAAATCATAGGCATTTGCCCTGACGGATCCGGGATCAGTTTCCAACAAGGGAATATCCTCCCTTTTGGGGGAAGTAAACGGATGGTGCATCGCATGGTACCTGGAAGTTTCTTCATCCCATTCCAGCAGCGGAAAATCAACTACCCAAAGTGGTTTGAATACGTTCCGGTCTCGTAACCCCAAATCCTCTCCCATTTTGAGCCGAAGCTCTGACAGCTGCTTCCGGACAGATTTGGTATCTCCGCTAAGAATCAACATAAGATCCCCCGCTTCTGCCCCAAAAGCCAATGCCCATTCTCTAAGGTCATCAGCACTATAAAATTTATCCACGCTCGACTTCAGGGTTCCGTCAGGATTATATTTTACATATACCATCCCTTTCGCTCCTATCTGGGGCCTTTTCACCCAATCAGTGAGGCTATCCAGCTGTTTGCGTGTATATTCTGAAGCTCCTTTTGCTGCTATGCCCACCACGAGCTCCGCATCATCAAAAATCCCAAACCCTTTACCCTTCACAAGATTATTCAGCTCCACGAACTTCATATCAAACCGTAAGTCAGGCTTGTCATTTCCATAATACTTCATGGCGTCAGCATAGGTCATCCGCTTCACTTCTTCCAGCTCTACACCTTTCACTTCCCGGAATAAATGTTTTGTTAACCCTTCAAAAGTGGATAAAATATCCTCTTGGGTAACAAAAGCCATCTCACAGTCAATCTGGGTAAATTCGGGTTGCCTGTCCGCCCGTAAATCCTCATCCCTAAAGCATTTGACGATCTGAAAATACCTGTCAAAGCCTGAAACCATCAATAATTGTTTGAATGTCTGCGGAGATTGCGGCAATGCATAAAATTCGCCTGGATTCACCCGGCTCGGAACTACAAAATCCCTTGCTCCTTCAGGAGTGGATTTGATAAGCACCGGAGTCTCTACCTCTATAAAAGATTGCGCATCCATGTACTTACGTGTCTCCTGCATCATTTTATGACGGAGTTGCAGTTTTTCCCTCACCACATTCCTTCTTAAATCAAGATAGCGATACTTCATGCGGAGTTCATCACCCCCATCAGTTTCATCTTCAATAATGAAAGGAGGAACTTTTGCTGAATTCAGAACCTCTAACCCCTTAACTTTTATTTCAATAGCTCCTGTAGGTATCTTATCATTTTTTGCGGCTCGCTCAATCACTATACCACTTGCTTGAACGACATACTCTCTTCCCAGCTGGGCTGCTTTCTCAAGTAATGACTTCTCCGTTGATCCTTCTTCAAAAATCAATTGGGTTAATCCATAGCGATCCCTTAAATCCACCCAGATAAGTCCTCCTTTGTTTCTCACACGTTGGACCCATCCTGCGAGGGTAACTTCCTGATTAATGTGATCGGGGCGCAACTCGCCACATGTATGCGTTCTCAACATGTCTTAATTTAGTTTTTTGGGAGGCCAAAGATAAAGAAATGCCGATGACAACACACGAAGCTTATACTGATTAGCTAATTTTTCATCCAACTCTTTACTAAATACAGATTAAATCCTCTCAATTTTTAAAAAAATGAAACCTTTTTGAACCAAATCATTCCAATAAACTCCTATTCCTGAAAATAAATCAACGTTTATTGCCGTTGGCATTATAGTTGTCACCCGAATATCTAAAGGTTTATACCCCAAAACTTGGAAAAAAAGCCGTTTTTTAGTTGTTTGAGTTAAATTTTCAAATTCCCCTTAAAGATCAGAGTTAATGAAAAAAATTTGGATAGGAATTGCTGCACTTGTGATCACAGTCGGGGCAGCATCTTCACTCCAGTTCTTCGACCTTCCATTTAGCTCAAAAACAGAGCAGCCACTTATCGAAGAAATCCCGGAACTTGTAGAACCTCACCGTGTATTCCTCTATGGAATCGATGTCACAGGTCTTAATATTATTGAAGGCACTGTCAGTAAAAATCAAACTTTGGGTTCGATTTTGGCTCCCTTTAATGTTCCGTACCAGATTATAGATGAGTTAGCCAAGAAATCAAAGGAAGTTTTTGATGTTCGTAGATTGGTTGCCAACAAAAAATTCACTGTTCTTACGCCTGTTGATTCTGCACAAGCCCAATTCTTTATCTACGAGCCAAACCCCTCTGAATACGTGGTGTTCAACTTGGACTCTATGAATATCTACAAGGCGGAAAAGCCGGCAGAGATCCGAACCAGGGAAGTAGGAGGTATCATCCAAACGTCGCTGTATGTGGACATGATCAACCAAGGAGTGACTCCTGATTTGATTGACCAATTCGCAGATCTGTATGGCTGGGCAGTAGACTTCCAGCGATTACAAAAAGGGGATAAATTCAAGGTGGTTTTTGAAGAAAAAATTATCGAGAAACAAGTCGTGGGCCTTAATGGCATCCAATTGGCGTACTTTGAGCACATTGGCCAACCTTATCATGCGATACCGTTTGAACAAAATGGAGAAATCACCTTCTTTGACCAAGAAGGAAATTCTCTTAAAAAAGCCTTTTTAAGAGATCCCTTAAAATATACCCGAATCAGTTCGAGATATAATCTACGCAGATTTCACCCTGTGCAAAAACGATACAAAGCCCATTTAGGAACTGACTATGCTGCGCCGACCGGAACGGAAATACGCTCAGTGGGAGATGGTACAGTAGAAGAAGCCAGGTATACTTCAGCTAATGGAAATTATGTGAAAATAAAACATAATGGTACCTATACCACCCAATATCTGCATATGTCGAAGATTGCAGGAGGTATGAAACCAGGACAACGGGTCCGCCAAGGGCAGGTAATAGGTTATGTAGGCAGCACAGGACTGGCTACGGGACCGCACCTGTGCTTCAGATTTTGGAAGCATGGAAAGCAGGAGGACTGGCTACAGGAAAAAATACCTCCATCTGAACCCATAACCTCTGCCAACAGAATGGCATTCGAATCAAAAAAGGCTGAGGCTCTTCAATTGCTGGCATCCATTATACTTCCTGGTGAAACTCCAAAGCTTGTAGCTGAGTCAGCCCAGGAAACTACCACTGCCTCAGAATAGGAAGTTCCTTTCCTCATAAATAAATACGATTACCTAAGACACATATGGATTTGGTCGGTTAACTTGTCGACCAAATCCATTTTTTTATGGAAGCAGAACAGCAAATACGGATCAATAAATATTTAAGTGAAGTGGGGTTCTGCTCCAGGAGGGAAGCAGATAAACTCCTAGCGCAAGGCAGGATAACACTTAACGGGAAGATTCCTGAGTTGGGAACCAAAGTCGGCCCATCAGATATCGTGAGTGTGGATGGACAACCTGTGGGAAAACCGAAAAAAAACCATACCTATATTGCGTTTCATAAACCAGTGGGCATTGTGTGTACGACGGATATCAAAGGCGAGAAAGATAACATTATTGATTTTATCAAGCATTCAGAACGCATATTTCCGATAGGAAGATTGGACAAGGATAGTGAAGGGTTGAT
Source organism: Algoriphagus sp. (assembly GCA_048819475.1). Taxonomy (GTDB): domain Bacteria; phylum Bacteroidota; class Bacteroidia; order Cytophagales; family Cyclobacteriaceae; genus Algoriphagus. The sequence continues at coordinate 65,047 of JBMDXP010000019.1, read as the reverse complement.
TTTTCTGACAAGTGAGGGGGATTTGGTTAATAAGATCCTACGCTCTAAAAACAACCATGAGAAAGAATATATCGTCACGGTAGACAGACCGGTAAATGATGAATTTCTTAAGAGAATGGCTAATGGCATCCCAATTCTCGATACCATAACGCAACCTTGCAAAGTAGAAAGAGTGGGTAAATTCAGATTTCGGATTATCCTCACCCAAGGGCTGAATAGGCAAATCAGGAGAATGTGTGAGTATCTGGGTTTTAAGGTCAACCAGTTAAGAAGGGTTAGGATAATGAATGTCCATCTTGATATTCCTGTAGGAAAATGGAGAGATCTAACTGAAAAGGAACTCGATGAGCTTAACTATTTAGTTTCCGATAGTTCCAAAACTTTTGAGGAATAGAATTAGACTTTCGATCTGGTAACCAATACCTTATCAATCCGTTGTCCATCTTTATCCACCACCTCTATTTCATAACCTTCAACTCTCACTTTGTCCCCTAACTGAGGGATTTGATTGGATTTACTGATAATCAGTCCTGCCACTGTTGTAAAGGAGTTGTTTCTCGTAGTGGATTTGACCGCCAGGTTAAAATAACGGTTAAAATCATGGATTGAATATTGTCCATCAACTAGCCACGAAAATTCATCCCGCTGAACAATCTGGTACTCTTCCTGATCAAACTCCGTGGTATCGCCCACCAATGCATCCACCACATCATCCATGGTAACAATTCCCATTGTCGTACCATATTCATCTATAACTATACCGTAGTGCATTTTCTCTTCCTTGAAAACTTCAAGTACCTGATAGGCATAGGTAGTCTCGTTTACAAACACTGCTTTTCTAACGTAATCCATCAAATTGAAATAATTCTCCATATTTGGGAAAAACAGATCTTTCACAAGTACAATCCCTACTACTTCGTCAAGATTATTGTTTTTACAGACTGGGTAGGCAGAATGCTTCTCAGAATTGATTTTGGCTCTTACTGTTTCCCATGAGTCGGCCGTACTGAAGAAAACTAACTCACTTCTGTGGGTAAACAGTGTATTCACTTTTCTGTCCCCCAGCTCAAAAACCCGCTGTACAATATCCTGCTCTATTCCCTGTATCTCACCACCTTCAGCACTTTCCTTTATCAAAGCCTTTATCTCTTCTTCTGAGACCTTTAAGTCCCGGAGCTTATTTATTCCAAACACCATGAGTATGAGATCATTTGATTGTGTCAGTAACCAGACAAATGGGGAGGTGATCTTGGAAAGAACCAACATTGGTCCCGCCAAAGCCATTGCTATAGGTTCTGGAAATGTCATCCCCAACCTTTTGGGGAACAGTTCTCCCAGTACAATGGATAGATATGTGATAAAGATGACGATGATCCCTACCGAAAGATTTTTAGAATAGGGAGCCAAAAAAGAGCTTTGGCTTAAGAACAAATCTACCTGCTTAGTAAGGTTCTCTCCACTGTAAACTCCCAACAAAATACCGATTAAGGTTATTCCAATCTGAACTGTTGACAAAAACCTTGTTGGGTTTTCGGACAATTCCAAGGCGGTATCAGCTCCGCGTCTGCCTTTCAACCGTTCGCTTTCCAGCTTAAACTTCCGTGAAGAGACGAGAGAAAGTTCAGCCATCGCAAATATCCCATTTAATAAAACCAGGGCAATAATTATTAAAATTTCCATGTTAGTATCACCATGATAGGGGGTTGTGTAAAGTAAGAGACCAGCCTAACTCCAGAGCTCTTGTAAAAGTGATTTCTCCTAGATCCACAGAGCAACGCTGCTTTGCAGGAAATATACATACATAATTTGCGTAATCTCTTCTCCTAAAAAAGTATTATAAGGTTCATTTTCAAAGCCGCGGCAACTTAGAAACTACCTTTCCTGACAACTAACTAGAAAACCGCCGTCTGGACGGCTTCCCAATGCGATTTATGAAACGAAAGTGAACGTAGATATCGTCTATATGGGAGAGATCTGCTGCAAATCAACATAGCCCATCCTTAATTGCTTAAACAATCCGACGGTCTCAAATCCTACATTTATCTTCCTATTTCTTATTCTAGTCCGAATTGCGTTAATTTCATATGGTTATAATTTGATTTTTAGAGGCCATATGGAATCTCGCATGTCCAATAATCATCCCACTGTGTGCCGCCTTCGTCATGCCTGCCTGCGGTAGGCAGGCTCAATTTTATAAGAACAGAATAGTTATGAGAACAAATTCCGAATCCAAAATCAATCCTAAAACTATAGAAGCTGTTTTTTACGCACAGAAAAATACTTCTATTAAATGGAGAAACTCAAGCACCGAAGAGCGCTTAACCCGTCTGAAAAAGATTCTTGAATGGATCAGAAGCAATCAGACCGAAATCAGGAATGCTCTTGTAAAGGACTTCAATAAACCTGTTCCGGAAATTGATTTGACAGAGATTTACCCAGTAACTGCTGAGATTCATCACGCCATCAAGAATCTCAAAGAGTGGATGAAGCCGAGATCTGTATCTACTCCAATTTCCATGTTGGGAACCTCCGGCAAAATTTACCATGAACCAAAGGGAACTTCTCTAATCATAGCTCCCTGGAATTATCCCTTTAACCTCTCTATAGGCCCATTGGTATCTGCAATTGCAGCTGGCTGCACGGTCTGTATAAAACCCTCTGAACTCACTCCCCATACGTCTGAACTGATAGCGTCCATGACTTCAGTGTTGTTTCAGGAAGATGAGGTCTTTACAGTCCAGGGGGATGTAGAAGCATCGGAATTACTTTTGGGTCTCCCCTTTGAACATATCTTTTTTACAGGCAGCCCCAATGTAGGCAGGATAGTCATGAAGGCAGCCTCTGTAAACCTGGCATCCGTTACATTGGAACTGGGGGGTAAATGTCCTGCCATCGTTGGTGCTGATGCGGACTTGAAGGATGCTGCTGAAAAGTTGGTATGGGGTAAATTTGTAAACCTGGGTCAAACTTGTATCGCGCCTGACTATATTCTGCTACATCAATCTTGCCGTGATACATTTATAATGGAATTAAAAGTGGCCCTCCAAAAAATGTACGACCCTGATTACAAAGGAATGGAAAACTCTTCCGACCTAGCCAGAATAATCAATGAAAAACACTTTGACAGACTGAAATCATACTTGGAAGATGCTTATGCTAAAGGCGCTGAACTTATTTTTGGGGGCAATATGGACAAAGAAGTGCTTTATTTAGAGCCCACCATCTTGGCTGGATTGTCTGATGGGATGAAAGTGATGCAGGAAGAAATATTTGGCCCAATCCTACCCATAAAAACCTATGATCAACTCGATGAAGCAATTGGGTATGTCAATGGCAAGCCCAAACCATTAGCTTTGTACTATTTTGGAGTCGAAAAAGATGCGATAGCAAGGGTATTGACCAACACGAGTTCTGGGAATGCTGTAATCAACGATTGTATATTACATTATATGCACATTGAGCTTCCCTTTGGCGGGGTAAATACAAGCGGAATAGGCAAATCGCATGGCCATCATGGTTTTCTGGCATTTTCCAATGAGAAAGGTGTGCTTAAGCAACGCGTAGGATATAACAACGTTACGCTACTTAGACCCCCATATGGGATGAAGGCCAAACAACTGATTAAATCTCTTATAAAATGGTTTTGAATCAACACTTCCATAAAAATCAGACCACCAGCAAATGCTGCACTTCTTTACTTATCGTTTTGTTGCTGTGGAGTTGCTCTGATAATATAGACAGCCCAGGCAGGCAACTTCCTGCGTTGGACCTTACAGATCAGGCTTACGGAGAAGATCCTCGTCAGATCATGGATGTCTATCTCCCTGCTGGCAGAACTACAGAGGCGACACCATTACTTATCTATATTCATGGAGGTTCGTGGATCAATGGAAGCAAAAACGAGTTTTTACCTTTCCGCACCATTTTGAAGAATTCCTTTCCGGATTATGCTTATGTAGCTATTAATTACAGGCTTTTTAATTTCAATACAGGATCAAACCGGTTCCCTGCACAGGAGGAAGATGTGATAGCAGCCATTAAATACATTGAGAGCAAATCCACGGAGTGGAATGTTTCGGATCAGATCTTGGTTTCAGGAGCCAGTGCGGGAGGTCATCTCGCTTTATTGCATGCGTATAAACACCAGCAAATAGGAAATATAACCGGGGTTATGGCTTTTTTTCCTCCGACGGATTTGACTGCATTTTCAAGCTTTAACTCAGTAACCCAAGCAGGATTAACTGCGCTCATAGGCGGAATACCTAGTGCAGTTCCTGAAGCATATGCAGCCTCAAGTCCTATTTCCTTTGTTACAGAGATATCGGTACCAACAGTAGTTTACCATGGGGATCAGGATGTTGTAGTTCCTTTTTCACAGGCATTGGTGCTTAAATCAAAACTTGAAAACGTAGGTGTACCCCATGAAATAAAAATTCTGGAAGGGGAGGGACATGGTTTTTCAGAAGGAAAGTATCCTGATATCCTACTGAGTGCAAGGCTGTTTTTTGATGGGAATATCTGACCCACAGACTGAAAGCAAAAAAACCCGGCAAATAGCCGGGTACCGTATTTTCAGACTCTTTCTAGTCCCGTAGACTGGGCTCTTGATTTGATGGCCTCTACTACTTTCTCAGAAGGTTGGAGCTGGATTTGATCCATTTGCTCTATCGTGCTCAGCATCTCCACATATTCTTGCATCAGCGCATCATCGCTGTGCAAGGCCTGCACCAAGAGTTCTTGCTCTACCTCCATCATTTCCTGATAGATATATCTGATCAGGTCATTTGGGGTAAATGGTTTTATCATAGGCAAAATTTAATTCTTTCATTTTCTTTCTTAAATGGATCAATGCATAGCGCATTCTCCCCAAGGCTGTATTAATACTCACTCCGGTTTGGTCAGCAATCTCCTGAAAACTCATATCGAGATAATGGCGCATTACCAATACTTGTTTCTGTGTTTCCGGAAGTTCCTCTATCAACCGTTTCACTAATTCAATATTCTCCTCTCTAACTTGCCTATCCTCCACATTCTCCTCCGAGAATTTCAAGGAATTGAAGATATTGGACCCATCCTCCATCAAGATTGTAGGATACCTTTTGACCTTTCTGAAATAGTCAATAGCCAGATTATGGGCAATTCTCATAACCCAGGGCTGGAACTTGCCTTCTTCATTGTATTTATCTGAATTAAGGGTGTTAATCACCTTTACAAATACATCCTGAAGTAAATCCTCCGCTATTTTCTGATCCTTAACAATCAAAAATATAGTGGTGTAAATCTTACTTTGGTACCTATCTACCAAATGGTCAAAAGCAGCATCGCTGCCATTTCGATACTGAGCTATCAACTCGCTGTCCTGTGGACCCAATCGCTTAATCATCTTAAGTTGGTTTATAAACAACGTAAAGGTCTAGGCCATAGTATCGGATAAAGGTGAAAGAAAATGAAACTTCTTAAAAGTAGGGTTTCGAAAATTACTCTGCAAAGAATTATGAAGGATTTTGTACTGGAGACTACATTTTCAATGTAATCAGAATTTCCTTTCGGAAATAATCCATTGCCCACAATAATATTGGAATAGGAGAAATTTGCGAATAGCCAGTCTTCCAATGTTGATGCCAAAAAATGTTAAAATGAGGTCTTTTTCATCCCTTATTTGCATGATTGATGCCGGGAGAATTCCATCGCAATGTGTACCTTCGTAGAGATTGAAAATTTAAAAGTACAATAATGGAACTGAGTGGAAAAGTAATCCAGCAATTGCCTGAAGTAGGCGGAAATTCAAAAAATGGCAATGCATGGCGCAAGCAGGAATTTATTCTTGAGACAGGCGGTCAATATCCTAAAAAGGTCTGCGTTTCTTTATGGGGTGATAAAATAGATCAATTCTCTCTAAAAGTTGGTGAAAATGTGACCTTGAGTGTGGATGTGGAAAGCAGGGAATACAATGGACGTTGGTATACCGAAGTAAAAGCCTTTAGAGCAGAGCGTGCCGGAGGTACTTCCACCACTTCTCAAGAAGCGATGCCTTCTGTAGATACCTTTCATTCTGAGGGAGAGGAAGACAGGCTTCCATTTTAACACAAGAATGTCATGTGGGATGATTTCGATGATGAGGATGATTGGAGTGATGAGGATGATGAATTTGATTATCGCAAAGAGCACGGGAAGATTTACAAGCATCCCCTGATGATCAAAGCCAAAGAAATTATTGCACTTACCCGGGCTTTGGTAGGTAGTCTGGATGAAGCACGAAGGGAGCTGTATGGAAATATAATGATGGAGGATGCCCAAGTTATGAGTGCAAAATTTGCGGGGGCAGAGCCCCTATCAGACTATGTCTCAAAAATGGAAAAAGCTGTGGTCATGAAGGTGCATGCCAAAAGCCTGCACTCGATGACATATCAACTGGCGATGGAAGAAACCCATGCAGAAGAGCATCTTGAACTATTACGGGCCGCTATCGAAGAGTACAGAAAATTATTTGTGGAGTGGATCAAGGGGTTTGATCCAGACGAGAGACTGGATGACGGTTGGGGAATCTTCACAGATTAAAATGTCCCACTTCCCACATAAAACCCAAACCATGCACCAAACCCAATTAGCAGAAGCGTAATCCCCATTAATAAAAGGAGAACATCCAAAGGAACTTCCCAGGGAGTGTCTCCTAGTTTAAATCGTATCGGTTTTTTCCAATCCATGGCAATGAAATTAAATGCGGCCTGTATCGCCGCATTTTTTTATTTCTGTACTATCCCTCTCCAGCCTTTCTCTTCAATATCGTCTGCGGATTTCTCCACTTTCTCTTTCATTGATTTTTTGAAATCGTCCATATGCTGTGCGACCTTGCTGTCAAATGCTCCAATCATAGATGCTGCAAGAATACCTGCATTCTTTCCTCCGTTCAATGCTACAGTTGCCACAGGAATGCCTCCTGGCATTTGCAGAATGGACAGGATGCTATCCCAGCCATCAATAGAATTAGAACTCTTAACGGGCACACCTATTACTGGTAGACTGGTGATTGATGCTACCATTCCCGGCAAATGTGCCGCCCCTCCAGCTCCTGCTATGATAACCTTCAAGCCACGCATTCTTGCTGATTCAGCATAGGCTATCATACGATGTGGGGTCCTGTGAGCAGACACTACGGTAAGTTCATAAGTTACTCCAAGTTCATCAAGAATCTGAGCTGCTTCAGCCATGATAGGGAGGTCGGATTGACTTCCCATGATAATTCCTACCTGTGGGTTCATTGGATGCTTTTGATTTTGATTAATTCCTTTATTCGGTTCGCCCGTTCTTTTAATTGGTGTATATCTGTATCCAATATGGTCACATGCCCCATTTTTCTAAAAGGTTTAGTAAGCTTCTTGCCATAAAGGTGAATATAAACCCCCTTTTCAGCCATGGCCTCTTCCAAACCCTCAACCAATACCGGGCCTGTATAACCATCCTCTCCCAACAGATTAATCATTGCCGCAGGAGATCTCAGTTCGGGATTACCCAAGGGCCAGTTCATTACTGCTCTCAAATGTTGCTCAAACTGGGAAGTATAGTTGGCTTCGATCGTATGATGACCACTGTTATGTGGTCTGGGGGCTATTTCATTCACAAGAACTTCCCCTTCTTTGGTCACAAACATCTCCACTGCCAGTATGCCTACCATCCCTAACCTCAGTATTACTTCTCTGGCAATATCCTGGGCCTTCCGCTCTATTTCCTCACTGATATCTGCCGGAGCAAAAAGGAATTCCACCAGATTAGCCGTGGGGTGAAAAGCGCATTCCACAGCTGGATAAGCTATTAAGTCTCCAGCTTCATTCCTTGCCACAGTCACTGCAATCTCCTTATCAAAATCAATCAATTTCTCCAGGAGCCCAGGAGCATCAAAGGCCTTCTCCAGATCGGAATCTGTCCGCAGCAACTGTACCCCCCGGCCGTCATAACCCTCCTTCCCCAATTTATTCACAGCAGGGAGAAACCCCTTGTTACGGATAACTTCTTGCTTATCTGCCGTCAGAATAAATTCAGCAGTAGGTATATTCTGTTGTAGGTAGAATTCTTTTTGGGCCCGCTTATCCTGTATCAGCCTGAGGATTTCGGGTTGTGGAAAAACCTTTACCCCCTCCGCCTGCAACCGCTCGAGTGCATCTGTATTTACATTCTCTATTTCAACTGTTACGATATCGCAGTCTTTTCCAAAATTGTAGACAGTATCGTAATCTTTTAGTGACCCTATTACAAATTGCTGCGCCACGTCTTTACAGGGAGCGTTTGGATCAGGATCAAGAATGTGGATATCCTGGTTAAAATTGATACTGGATTGGATGAGCATACGCCCCAACTGGCCTCCGCCAAGTACGCCCAAAACCGGAGCATGTGATGATTTTGTCATAATTTTATCAGAATCCAAAAATACAAGAATCGTGGGTAAGGAAAAAACTACCCGTTGTCTTGAAAGCGGATTCCCATCAATTCCATCAACTTATGTGCATTAAAACTCGGACATGCCCCTTCTTTAATTTTATAGTCAAATTCAATGTTCATATCATGGATTTCCGAATGGAAGCTAAAGTTCCGTACAAAATCGATTCTCCCCTGCAGCTGTGCCAACTCAATGTCATGCGTGCTGATGATACCCATACCCCTGGTTTTTCCGACCTGTCGTATCAATGCCTCTGAGCCTGCAATCCGGTCTTCTGTATTCGTCCCTTTTAGTATTTCATCGAGTAAAAAGAATACATATTCCCCTGATTCAAGTCTTGCAATCAGTCTGTTTATTCTGCTGAGCTCCGCATAGAAAGAACTTACACTTTCGCCAAGGTTATCCGAATTACGCATACTCGTATAAAGCTGGAATGACCCAAAACCAAATGCTTTCGCATAAGGAGCGAGCCCAAGGTTTACCAGTACACAATTGATTCCCAAAGTTCTCATAAAAGTGGTTTTACCACTCATGTTAGACCCGGTAAGCAAGATGATCCTTTGGGAATCACTTATCGTGAAGTCGTTGGCAATGGCTTTAGCTGGAGATAAGAGCGGATGGGAGACGGCAATTCCCTCCAAGCCGTTTTCTACGTGGATGACCTGCCCCCCTCCTCCAACTTCGAATTCGAATGATCCCAGAGATACCAGTACTTCCCAGTTTTCCAGCTGCTCTGCAAAGCCCGATACCAGCTTGCCATGCCTTTGCTTCCATGTAATCAATTGCACCAAAAGAAATAAATCAGTCCAAAAAAGTAAGTTCACTATCACATACAGCATATTCATTCTGTTCTGAACCCAGAGGCCTATCTTATCGAATTCGTCAAGTAGATCTGACGCCTTGGCGCCTTCCAGAATAAAATGGGCTTGGGATTCCTGTAGATGCAAGCTTGTAAATTGCCTATCCTCAAGTTCCTGCACCCAGTATCGGTGGGTCTTTAACTGATCCCTCAATGGTATTTGGCTTGCAGCCTCCTTTAATGGTCTAAACACCATTCCCAGAACCCAGAAACCCAGCACAATCCAGACACCAAACAGAGCCTGCGGGATCAATCCGAAATAAATAAGTGCAATTAATAAAAGACCACAAATAGGCCCTAGATAAGCACAAATCTTAATCCAAGGCTTCACTTTATATTCAGTAGTAAGCCACTTCGCCCAGGATGATGCACCTGATTTCTGCTCTTTATAGAAGGCTTTGCCGATGGTCTCAAAAGCTCTAAGAAAATCAGATAATGATGACAGTTCTTTGCTCGCTACTCTCACCCTCGATGCCTGGGTTGAATCAAATCCAGCTTTCATCTGCGCCGCAAGCTTGGTCTTTCCTCCCTTGGAGACAGAATGGTTGAGCAATTGAAACAAGGAATGATCTCCGAACAGATCCAGATCATTGGCAAACGGGTGTGCCTTATCCTGAAACTCGAACCCTGAGTCCAATGAGCTTAATTCCCTAAGCTTTCTTTTTTGGGCTTCCTCTTCAATTTTTTCCAAAGACAAGTATATGGCCTCCTGGTCCTTGAGGTGATTGTACTTCCTTATCAGAGAAACGAAACCCACAACTGAAAGAAGGGAAAAAAGAAACCAAATGGATGATTCTGCTATCCCCAGTACAAATAAACAAATCATGGCCAAAAACACTACTAGTCTCAAAAATGACAAACCTCCAATTTTTGTACGGACTTGCTCCAGCTTCTTCTGAAGACCTGCATTGTCAAAATCAAATCGTTTCATTCCCAAAGATAGAAAAGAGCACATTACTTGACAGTTCAATTTACGCAACATTGTTGCATTAAATGGGTTTAATTGGTATTTTTCTGCCTAACTCCACAATTCCACCATCTCCGGTACATGAAAAAAACAGGCAAAACACTTCTTGCATTTCTAACTTTAGCTTTGTTAAGCTCATGGGCAACACTTCCTCCACATCGTTTGTGGGAGTTATTTGCAATGACCTCTTTCGAGGAAAAGCTCAACAGATCATTGGGAATGTACTTTTACTATCCCAATTTCGCTGCAGAACTTAGAGCTAAGGAGGGGGAGATTGTAGAACTGGAAGGTTTTCATATTCCTTTGGAACTCGCTGATAGCAAAACATTGATTTTATCAAAATATCCCATGGCAGAGTGCTTCTTCTGCGGAGGAGCTGGACCGGAATCGGTAGCCGTAGTATATCTTAAATCCAAGCCTTCCAAACGTATCAAGCTGGATCAAATTCTTAAAATCAAAGGAAGACTGAAACTTAATTCGACTGATGTCGAAGAAATGACATTCATTCTCCTCGATGCCGAGTTGCTGAATTAATTGAAATAGAGGGATAGTACCCATAGGTGTGGTATTTTACCTGATCACATACTATCTACCTTACCGCAAAACCTGACCGTTTAACAAATCTTTCAGGAAGGAGCACCCGTTAAAACCAGTATGAAATCGCGCAAAAAAAGTAAAAATGAGGAAGCAGAGTCTGAAGACTGGAATCCATCAAAAGGCATGGGAATACTTCCAGACAACATACCCTTTACCCAAAATATTGGTTGCGTCGGAGGGAAATCCAAAAATCAGACCGATACCTCATCAAGCAAAAACAAATAGAATTTACCGGATATATAGACTCTTTTCTACTCGGTTTAGAAGTTTGACCGCAACTTTAAACGTACTGGATCTCATTCGAATAGATAATCAGTATACTCGAAAAGCCTAGCTGAAGATCAACTCAAGACTAGCAAAATTATGGAATTTAAGCTACCCATGCAGCAACTCAGTCCTCTGTCTGTTGGTCTTCAGGCAATGTGAGGGGAGCTTGGTGATATACACGCTGTGGAAATGGTATTTCGATCTTGTTAGCCTCAAAAGCCGAGTTGATGGCCTCCATTCCGTCGAAATACAAAGGCCAAAGGTCAGCCGCATTTGCCCAAACCCGGATTACCAAATCAAGTGAACTGTCTCCGAACGCATTCAGATAAACCACGGGGGCGGGATTTGGCAATGCTCTGGGATCGTTTTTAAAAATTTCCAGGACTATTTCCCTAACTTTCTTAATATCCGACCCATAAGCCACCCCAACATTGAAGTCTACCCTCCTAGTCGGCTGTGTACTCATGTTAATCACATCAGAATTGGCAAGGTTTCCATTGGGAATGATCACTTCCTTCTTATCAAACGTATGCAAATGGGTATAGAGAATATCAATTTTGGTAACAGTTCCAGTATGACCCTTACTGGTAATCACATTACCTACCTGAAATGGTTTGAATAGCAGGATGAGTACACCGCCTGCAAAATTGGAAAGAGACCCTTGAAGAGCCAACCCTACGGCCAATCCTGCAGCACCTAGTATGGCAACGAAGGAAGCTACAGGAATTTTCAATATAGAAGTAACCCCCAAAAAGAGGGAAATGAAAAGCAATGCTTTGACTACCCCTAGCAAAAATTCGTTCAAAGAAGGGTTGGGTACTTTAGCAAGAAGTATTTTTCTGAACGCTACTATAAGGCGCTTCACAATAAATAACCCTGCTATATAAAACAGGATGGCAAAAATCATGGAAGGCACGATTTCATACAGTAATTCAATGCCTTTGTCAATAATCGACCTTATGGTCTCCTCGGATAATTCCATTAGAATTAAAGTTTTTAGTTTAAAAGCTAGAACAACAAAGACACCCGCCATCTGAAAGCCCAATGCCAAGTGATTTGATAATCAGTGCATCCTGCCCTATGTAAAACATTGATCCAATCTTTTCTGGAGAAACTCCTCATGACGGACAAGGGAGCATCATTTTTAACCATTGGAGACTTGCTGAAAAGTCCCGTGAGAATTTTGATACTGTAATAGGCAATTGGGTGTCTGTGGAGATCATTTATTATCACCCCCAACCGGGACTTCTTCCTCAATCCCTTCAAAAGCCCGACCAATTCATCTTCTGTAAAATGATGCGCAAAAAGAGTACACGTGGCTATATCTACCATTTCTTCAGAGAATTGGGGATCAAATACATTTTGAACCCTCCACTTGACCTGTTCAAGATCCACTAATTTATCTTTCGCAAGATCAATAATATTCTTATTAGCATCAATCCCTATAAATGATATTTGTTTACCACGATGATTACGTTTAGCCCACTTAGCCATCACGCTTATCATATCCCCTCCCCCACAGCCTACATCAGCAATGGTATAGGATAGCTGAGGCCGTTCACGCATCACCAATGCTAACCCTGAAGTGGTTACATGATTTCCCCCTAGCCACTTATTGATGATTCTGAGCTCCTGTAACGTCTGGTTTAACATCTCCCCTGTACAGTCAAGATCATCCATCAATTCCTTTTCTTCACTCCTATGGGCAAGCTTTTTCATGGTTTAATCAGATGAAGTACCTCCAAAGTCAAACCCGGCCCAAAGCCCATGGATAAAATATCATCTTTGACCACGGGATCATCCATCAAGCGTGCCCATACAAATAATATTGTCGCTGAAGACATGTTGCCAAAATTACCCAGCACTTCGGCTGAATGCCGGTTTGCTGATACGGGAAACCCAAAACCTTCCTGAACTTTCTGAAGAATCTGCTTTCCTCCGGGATGAATTGCGAAATTCTTAATCCCGGAGAGATTGAATTTTTTCTCAAAAACCTCCTTCAGACTTTGTATCCCATTGTCCAAAAGTGCTGGAATATATTTGCTAAGTCTCATTTCGAATCCAAAATCCCCTATTCCCCAGGCCATATCTTCTTCCCCATCCCGGATTACTTCACTCAAATAAGACTGAATCACCAATCCAGAGCTGGATTTCATCACCAAAGCTGCCCCCGCACCATCTCCAAATAAGGAGTTGGCCAGTAGGTTATCCTCCGTATACTCCTTTTGAAAATGGATCGTGCACAACTCCACCGAAACCACGAGAACTTTTGCATTGGGCTCTGCATGCAGGATTTTATCTGCAAGCTTCACGCCGGAGAATGTTGCATAGCATCCCATGAAATGGATACAATAACGCTCCACAGAATTAGGGAGCTGAAACCGCTTCATCAACTCCAATTCCACTCCAGGCGCAACCATGCCGGTACAGGAAACAAGTATAAGATGAGTCACTTCTCTCACCCCCACCGGGCTCCTTGAAAAGCAATCCAGTATAGCCCGTTCACACAAATCCGGGGCCTCTTTCCGAAATATCTCCATCCTTGCTTTTGTGCCTGGAAAAGGTTCCAGCTTATCAGTCTTTGGAAAAAAACTGAAATCTCCAGAATTGGCTTTCTCGAAATCATCCAGTACGCTATGTCGCGTACTAATTCCGGATTTTCTGTACAGATACGCCAACTTCCTTTCATCATCACTATCCAGATTATGGGCTTTTTTCATAAATCCGGCAATTGCTGACTGGTCAATAGGCAACCCGGGATTAGCCAGGCCAATACTCACAATACTGGAATTCATAGAAATAAATTTGTATTCAGCAGATGAAATTAGAATAAGCTTATCCTCTGACTGAAAAATATACATTACAAGTTAGACCAAACCGCTGAATTGATTCTTACTTGCACCTATTATCTTCTCCATCAATTTAGTCGATTATTTGTAAATTGGGTAATTCATAGCTAAACCATAGGCTTGCGGTCAGCAGCGACTATAATCCATGATATCACTCTCAAGCCTTAAGCATCTCAGGATTCCTTTTTCCTTCTTCCTGATGCCTGTATTCTTATTTGCACTTGCACTTACCCCTAATCTGAACGGATCCAGGATCTTTTGGGTCTTTATCTCACTGCATTTTTTTCTCTATCCATCCAGTAATGGGTATAATAGCTATTTTGACAAAGACGAAGAAAGTATTGGAGGATTGAAAAATCCCCCTAAAGTCACAAAAGATCTGTATGGTGTATCCTTGATCTTCCTAGTCATCGCCATAGTCCTCGGGCTAATAATCAATCGGCATTTTGCTACGATGGTGCTAGTTTATGGGCTGGTAAGTATGGCTTATTCCCATCCTCTAATCCGTATCAAAAGGTATGCTTGGTTCAGTTGGTTTATAGCAGGCTTCTTTCAGGGCTATTTTACCTTTTCAATGGCATATGTTGGCCTAAGTGATTTGAACTGGTATACATTCTTCCAACCCCATGTATACATTCCCGGTCTGCTGACCAGCTTAATGCTATGGGGCAGCTATCCTTTAACGCAGGTTTATCAGCACCGGGAAGATTCTAAGCGGGGAGATCATACTTTAAGTTTATTCCTTGGCATTCAAGGTACTTTTCTTTTTGCATCTCTTCTTTTTCTACTCACTGGTATAGCTTTTTGCTGGTATTTTCTTGATAAGGGACAGTCACAGGCAGTATGGGTTTATTTATTAGCAATGATCCCCATCATTCTTTATTTCTTACTGTGGTTTAATTTTATCCGGATAAACCCGCTAAAGTTTGCAAATCATAGCTGGGCTATGGGTATGAACGCCGTGTCTTCGCTGTTTTTAAACGGGTTCTTTATTTACTATTTCTTTGAAAATACCCAAATTCTGCAAGCTTTCGGCTACTAAAAAGGCCTTCCGTGAGTCCTCTTAATAACCTGCCTCGCAAAAGCAGGAAAATAATGTATCAGGTAACGGGCTAAGCCAGAAGCACTCTTAGCACCAAATAGCTTTTGTGACCACCTACCTACCATAAGCCTTCGGGCAAACTCCTCTCTCCATAAGGCCTCATAGTTTCTTTCTACCTCCAATCTTGTCTTCCCCGATTGGATGGCTTCGAAGGCTAATTTTCCCGAGTGAATGGCCATGGCCATACCATTCCCACATAGTGGAGTGATTAACCCTGCCGCATCCCCAACCATTAAAATATGGTTTTCTACTGGCCTCTTTTCCTCAAAGTTGATTTCGTTGATTACTTCTGGTCTATTGAAAAGGAATTCTCCCTCCGAAAAAATCTGTTTTAACAGTGGATTTTTCCATAGAATTTCCCGCTCCATTTCTTCGATCGAACCAAATTTCCTGAGTTGATCCCGGCTACCCAGGTAACATAGGTTGAATTTTCCTTCCTCTATTGCATTTATACCACAGTAGCCACCCTGAAAATTATGAAGAGCAATTGTGGAACGGTCCGACTTGGAATATAAGTGATATTTCACACCAATATAAGGGCTTCTCATTTCAATAAAAGGTCTTTTCAGCACCTTGTCCAGCCGTGACCTCTTGCCATAAGCACCAATAACGTAAGTCGCACTGAGACAACTCCCATCTGACAGCTCCAGGTTAAAACAGTCTTCTTTATCCCTGTATCTTATCGAATCTACCTGAACTCCGGTGTGAATAGCTGCACCGGATTGAAGTGCTTTTTGGTAAAGAAAGTCATCCAGAATATACCTACTTACCCCAAAGCCTCCCAGATCCAGAGGGATTGACACGCTTTTCCCAGCAGTGTCACTAAACAAAAACTTTCCAATCCTGGGGAGTTGGAGATGAGTTGGATAAAGCTTTTCCCTTTTTAAAAAATCCAGGACTTCATTAGACACATATTCTCCGCAAACCCTGTGAAAAGGATACTGCTTCTTTTCAAGCAAAAGCACCTTCACACCCGATTTGATTAAGAGATTCGTGGCTACTAGCCCAGCCAATCCTCCTCCTACTACAATTACGCCAAGATTTAATTTCAATTCGCTGCCTTTAAATGGAAGAATAAACCGTTCATCAAATATTGAGTTTGTGTCACAGCTCAATCGGGAAAATGAAGGTTATTTTATTTCTTAAACAAAATACAATTCCATGATAAATAAACTACCCAAATTACTGAGGAGATTCACTCTCATTCTTGGTATTCTTGGGCTATTGTTCCACGCAGAGGACACAATGGCTCAACGGAAGAAGAAGAAAGACACCAAGGATGCTGCCCCTGCAGCCGCTCCAGCGAGGCCTCAAAACGGCTCCACCAACAGCGGACCTAAACCCTATAAAGAGGTAATCACAGAGAAAGCCAAATCGAAAGAGGGCCTTTTTAAGGTACATCAGATCGAAGATAAATATTTCTATGAGATCCCAGATTCACTTTTAGGAAGGGATATGCTCATGGTCACCACTATTGCCAAAACTGCAGATGGCATCGGGTACGGCGGAGAACGTACCAATACATTGATGCTGAGATGGGAACAAAACAATGACGCCATACTTTTGAAAGTAGTATCAGTAAACAATTATGCCGCGGATTCCCTTCCGATTGCAACGGCAGTGAAAAACTCCAATCTGGAGCCTATCCTACAAAAGTTCGACATTAAATCCCGTGCCACTGATTCCAACGGGATCGTTATAGAGGCTACTGATTTATTTGCAAAGGATGTTCAGGCAATAGGTTTACCCAAGAACAGGAGAACACAGTATAAAGTTACCCGCCTTGATACTGACCGTTCTTATATTTCACATATACATACTTACCCGATCAATATAGAGGCAAGGTATATCATGACCTATGCCGCAACTGATCCTCCATCCAACAGCTCGACCGGACTTATCACCTTGGAAATGAATTCATCGATGGTTCTACTTCCAAAAGAACCCATGAAACAGAGGTTGTCAGATAGACGGGTGGGCTGGTTTAGCAGGTCTATTACAGATTATGGTGCAGCTGCCCAGAAGGCGGATTCCCGTTCTTTCCTGGACAGATGGAGACTGGAAGTGAAGGAGGAGGATATTGAAAAGTTCAACCGGGGTGAGTTGGTAGAACCCAAGAAACAAATCGTTTACTACATTGACCCTGCCACTCCGGCCAAATGGGTTCCTTATCTCAAGCAAGGAGTGGAAGATTGGCAAGTGGCTTTTGAAGAAGCAGGATTTAAAAATGCAATTATTGCAAAAGAGGCCCCGACGCCAGAAGAAGACCCGACCTGGAGCCCTGAAGATGCCAGATATTCTGTGATCCGTTATTTTGCATCCGATATCCAAAATGCCTACGGCCCTCATGTGTCAGACCCCAGGTCCGGTGAGATTCTTGAATCAGATATCGGATGGTATCACAATGTGATGAATCTTCTGAGAAACTGGTTCTTTATCCAAACAGCAGCTATTAACCCAGATGCTAGAAGTGTACAGTTTAAAGATGAAGTAATGGGAAGATTGATTCGCTTTGTATCCGCACATGAGGTGGGACATACGCTGGGTCTGCCCCATAACTTCGCCTCTTCAAATGCCTATCCGGTAGAAAAACTGCGTGATCCGGAATTCACAAAAACCATGGGCACTGCACCGTCAATCATGGATTACGCACGGTTTAACTACATCGCACAGCCTGAGGATGAGGGTGTCAGTCTTATGCCTAATGTGGGTCCTTATGACAAATATGCAATTATGTGGGGTTACAAACCTATACTGGATGCAGCCACTCCTGAAGATGAGCAAAAGATACTGGATCAGTGGATTCTGGAGAAAAAAGGTGACCCTGTATTCAGATATGGCAGACAGGGTAACAGCTATGACCCAACTACCCAAAGTGAGGACCTGGGAGATAATGCAATGGTGGCTTCTGATTATGGTATAAAAAATCTGAAAAGAATTATGCCTAACCTGATGGAATGGACTTCAGAGGAGAACAAACCATTCAAAAATTACGATGATCTGGATGAAATGTACGGGCAGGTTATCGGTCAGTTCAACAGGTACATGGGACATGTAAGAACCAATGTAGGAGGTGTACATGAGGTGTATAAATCAACTGGCCAGGAAGAGGCTGTATACACACATACACCAAAAGAAATGCAGAAATCAGCCGTGGAGTTCTTAAACAAGGAACTTTTCGCCACACCAGCCTGGCTGATGGACGATGAGATTATCAAAAGAACCGGTGATTTTGGTGCGCTGGAAAGAATAAGAACCGTTCAGGTAGGCACATTGAATGGGATTCTGGATTGGGGCCGTTTGGGTAGGATTATTGAGAATGAAGCTCTCAACGGAAATGAAGCCTACAAAATGACTGAGTTGTTCGATGATCTGAGAAAAGGCATATGGACAGAACTTAGCAATGGCAAGACTATAGATGTGCATAGAAGAGCCTTACAACGCGCGCATATTGAGCGGCTTGAAGTGTTGCTTACGGAAGACGAGCCAAATCTTCCTGCACAGTTTAGAAGATTTGCCGGCCCACAGATAAATGCATCGCAATCCGATATCAGGCCTATGGCCAGAGGTGAATTGAAGACGCTGCAAAGCACTATTCGCTCTGCTATATCCAGAACTTCCGACAGAATGTCCAAACTTCACCTAGAAGATGCTCTGGAAAGAATCAACAAAATCTTAGACCCTAAATGAGAGTTTAAATGTTGCTAAAAAGGCGCCCATGGGGCGCTTTTTTTGTACCTGTTTATTTTGATTAATTTAGGAGGGAAATTAAGACTTATGACAACACCCAATTCAATCCTTCAAACACATAAACTCCGGATAACTGATTGTAGACTGGAAATCATCCGGGAATTTCTGGATAAGCAGGTAGCACTTGCCCACGCTGATCTTGAAGAAAGTCTGGACAAACAATTCGATCGGGTGACCATCTATAGAACACTGAAAACATTTCTTGACAAAGACCTGATACATAAGGTTCTTGATGATAGCGGATCTACTAAATATGCACTTTGCTCGCATGAAGATCATCATGAGCATAGTCATGAGCATGTACATTTCAAATGTGAAATCTGCGGCGAAACCACATGTTTGGATGACATCAGTCTTCCGGATGTGAAATTACCAGAAGGATTTAGAAAAAGGGAAATGAGCTTATTGGTGCAAGGTGTCTGCGAAAAGTGTCACTGATCAGTAATCAACTGACTCAGGAGATTTTTTGGTAATCGGGGAGTCTGATGGCCAGATGACTCCCGGAGGTAAGTCTATTTTGGGAGGGGTTAAATTTTCGATCCCCCCATCACCATCATCATTGCTGTTATCCCCTCTCCTTAAGTTATTTCTGGTCATATTCGCTACAAAATAAATAAGGATGACATATGCCAGTCCACACAGAATCAAATCAATCACCAGACTACTCATCATTGTCAAAAATTTTCAATTAATATAAATCAATCTATTTTTTAAATCAATGGCTGAGGTGAATTGTTTGAATTAAACTCTATTATATGGTTTTTTTCGGCTTGCTTAATCCCCGGGATAGGTGGATATTTGCGGTCTGAAAATCCAAAAGAATGATTGTAAAAACCAAAAAATATCAATTGCCGACAGGCACTTATATCAAAATGGGCCTTAAGAGTATTCTTAAGGAACAATGGTGGGTGATTTTAATTGCTCTGGCAATTGCATGCGGATATTTCTGGATAGCCTCTATCTGGTGGATAATCGGTGCTCTAATCGCGTATGGATTATATGTTCTATTCTGGGTAATCCAATTTACGGGTGTCACACAGATGGAGCAAAACAAGGTGATTTTCGAAAAAATGGCCTATGAAATAGACAGCAGGCAGATTCTAATGAAAATCAATTCCAGACAGGGAATGCCAGTGCAGTGGAACATGATCAAAAAAGCAGAGCTCACTAAAGATGCGTTTGTACTTTACATGTCCAAAGCGCAGTTTATCCATTTGCCTTTTCGCATTTTTAATTCCGAGAATGAAAAGAAATTCATGGAGACCATTCTTAGGCGTAAAGAGTTGTTAAAATAAAAAAAAGCCTGTACCGATAATTTTTTGGTACAGGCTTTTTTCATTTAATCTGCTGAAGTATTAGTTCTATAGCCTTGTCGAGCTGGTTTTGATTGCCTTGTAATCTATCTGTAAACCCTTCATCTACACGCACGTCGGGTCTAACCCCTTCTTTTTCCAGATTTCTGCCGTCCAAGGTATAGCATCCCCAGGCAGGAAGTCTATAAAAGGATCCGTCAACTAAACCGGCTCCCGAAGTAAATATAATCCAACGGTAGGTTTCAGTTCCCACAATAGTTCCCAACCCCAGTTCTTTAAACCCTTGGGCTGTCATCTCAGCATCCGACAGTGACTGCTCATTGATTAATAAGACGATGGGCTTGTCAGATGGAGAAAAGTTTGGCTGATTTGTCAATTTTCCATCCCGGTATTTCCATTGAAGGTAACTTCTCTGGGAAAGAAAATTCAAAACTTTGTCATGGACATTTCCTCCTGTATTATACCTCAGGTCCAGAATCAAACCATCCCTATTTCCTTTATTGGAAACCATTTCCTGTAAAAAGTGCTCCAACTGATCCCCTCCCATATTTTTCATATGAACATAAGAGATTTTCTCTTGGGAGTTCACATCGACATATGATTCGTTCGTCTTCATCCACTCGTCATACAGTAACGTTTTCATTTGGTTGTATGAGGTAGGTTTGGTCTTAAAGATTATTTCCTCCCCATTCCTCTTAAATGTCAGAGCCAGTTCTTCGGACAAGGATGGGCCTGAGAAATACATTTCTCTGTTCTTCGTTTTATCAATTCTGGTTCCATTGACCGCAATTAACTCGTCTCCCGGTTCTAAAGGTTTTGGACTGAGATCGGCCTGCCCTTCCGCAAGCACTCTATTCAATCTGAAGGGCTCATCCTCCTCAAAAACAATCCCGGCAGTCATGGTTCTTGTCCCAAAATACAGCTTTTCCTCCTCCCCAGAGGATTGAAATCCAAAATGAGAAGTATTCAGCTCCCCTAACATGTCGTTGAAGATAATGCGAAGATTGTCTCTATTTTTCACATAGGGCAAATACACCGCATACTTGTCGCGCAGCTCCTCCCAGTTCTCCCCATGGAAATCTCCATCATAAAAGTTTTGCTCCATCCCTGCCCAGGCTTCATAATACATTTGACGAAATTCCTGCTGTAGGTCTTTGCTGAAATCCTTTGAAATCTTAATTTCCTCCAACTTATTAGACACAGGATCGAGTGAATGTATTTTGCCTCCCGCGAGAAGGTAGTATTTATCTTTTGAGGATTCCAGGGTGTACCCCCCTATGCGCTGATCAGAAACCTTCTCTGTCTTAGCAGTCTCAAAATCTTCAAAAGTCACTTTCCAGAGGTGCGGGTTGCCTTCGCTATGGTTCGAAGTAAAAAACACCATTGTTTTCTTATCCTTTTGGATCACGTGGGGATTACCTTGCTGACCAAAACCTGGTCCCACCCGCTCTATCCTTTTCATCATATCACCGGGAGCAAGTTTAACTTCAATTTTGGGGGATTTACCATCCTTTTCCTTCTCCTTAAACAATTCCGCTACCTGATCAGATTTAAATGCATCAGCAAACTTATCCAGTTTCATGCGGTACAAGTGAGCATTTTCGGTTCCATAAGGATAGCTTGCCTTCGTGCGGTCTGTAATGAAATACATATACTTCCCATCAGGCGACCAGAAAGGGCTGGTCTCAGTCACTAAAGTTTCCGTCAGATTTACCGTTTTCTTACTGGATCTATGATATACAAAGACTTCTCTTTCAAAATTGCGTATGGGGCTATACACGATGTATTGATCATCCGGAGAAAAGTAAGGGGTTGGCGTATAAAGTCCCCATAGCTCATCTTCTATAATCTTATCGCTTTTCATGGTTTTCATGTCTATTATCCGTATCTCATTTCTCCCACTTATATAGACACCCAATGACCTGTCTTTATTCAAAGTCAAATGTCGGTTCTTATGTAAATCAGAAGTCAGCTGCTTTTCTTCGTGGTAATCCACAGCAGATACGGTGAACCAATTGTGATAGCCATTCACGGTTCTTGAATATATCAGAGACCTATTGTCAGCCAACCATTTCACTTCTTCTACAGCTTCATTGGAAGCTGTGTGAATCTGCTTTGTAAATTTTCCTTTAACATCAGAGACGAATAAGATCCCACGTGATACAAAAGCGAGTTTTTCCCCATCTGCCGAAACATCAAATGCGCTGATCTTTCCTCCTACGTTATGATTGATAAGCTCCCCCAAGGTCTGATTGCTGAATAATTGGATATCTGGGCGGCTCGTTTTCCTACTGGCAACATCATACACAAAAATCTGATAGTCCTTTCTGAATACTATCTTCTGGCCGTTTGCACTTACTTTTGGCCACATGATGGAGGTAGGGAAATCAGTAAGTTGTGTCTTTTTACCCTCCTTAATCGTGTAGAGGTTATACTCTCCGTTTGCCTCATCCGATTGGAAGTAAATGTTTCCATCATGATCTATCGTAATACCAAAATCCTTTCCGTCATAATCTGTATATCGCGTGAACTTTCCGGATTTTGGTTCATAAGATTGAATTTTCGGATTATACTCTCCTTTATATCGCTTTCTGTGCGCAAAATTCTTGCTCTCCCATGTATCGTTGAAGAAAATTTCCCCAGACTTTGGATGGATAACCGTGTGATGAACCGTATTAAAATAATGGGGGAACAGTCTCTTGGGTGTACCTCCATCTATGCCCACAGAATAGCCGGTGAAGTTATTATATCTGGCAGAGGTAAAGTAGATCGTCTCACTGTCCCAACTCCACGATTCTACCTCGTCCGCAGCTTCATGATAAGTGAGACGCTTGATTTCTCCTCCATCCATCGGCATTATAAAAACATCCTTGTTGCCAAACTGCTCTGCGGTAAATGCTAACCATTTACCGTCCGGGGACACTGCAGGCCTACTTTCCAGACCATCCATAGCAGTGAGCCTAAAGGCCGGCCCTCCTTCTACGGCTACTTTCCATAAATCTCCTTCATAACTAAAGACAATTTCCTTTCCATCGGGTGTCAGGGTAGGATCCTGCACAAAAAAAGCGTTATCATCTTGTGCCCACAGGAACGATGTAAAAAGAAATGCAAAAAAAGATAAGTTGAGTTTTTTCATGTGTTTATATTTTTTCTTTCAAAGGTCACATGTCCGCCTGTCGTCGGACAGGGAATCTCGCATGTATTACTATCATCCCAGTATGTGTCGCTTGCTTCCTGCTCGATTTCATAACACCTACGGATTTTTATTTCGAAGAAAATTAGCTCTAAAAACCCGATTTTAAAATTGCTTTTATCCATAGCATAAGAACTGCCATTCCAAAATAGTTGACCCATCGACTACAGGGCACTGTTCTTCTTCCCATGCGGTCCTTTAATCATTCCACAGATATAAATACTACTGATCCTTACGCCAGAAACTGGATGCCATAAAATAGAAAAGCCCACTATTCGCAGGCTCCATTACTTATCTGATGGCCAAGCTTACATAGGAGGCAATATTACCGTATCAATTATATGAACTACTCCATTGTCCGCCTGGATATCTGCAGCAGTGACATTTGCATCATTGACCGATGCTCTTCCATCTTTCAGCGTAATGGTGATTTCACTGCCTTGGGCCGTTTTAATTTTTTGGCCACTTTTCAAATCTTTCGCCATTACTTTTCCAGGCAGCACGTGGTAGGTCAGTACGGCAACCAGTTTATCCTTGTTTTCCGGTTTCAACAAATTCTCCACTGTCCCTGCAGGCAATTTGGCAAAAGCTTCATTGGTGGGAGCAAATACAGTAAATGGACCCGATCCTTTCAACACCTCAACCAAGTCCCCTGCTTTTACAGCAGCAACCAGTGTAGACAAAAAATCTGTAGCTACTGCCAAATCAACTATATCTGCCTCCACTTCATGCACTGAATAAGCTTTTGGAGAGAATGACGACACAAAGATCATCGTGACAATCATTAAAATACTTCCTAATTTTTTCATGGTATCAATATTTTGGTCTATGGAATAAGAACAGTTTGTTTCTTCCTTTGTTTTTAACGCAAAGCAATATGATTTTGATGGCATATTCGCAAGTAAGGACTGCTTCGGGTAAGTTTAACAGCGTTAAATTACCACATCCATCAGTTAATAAATCAAAGGTTTCACAGATATTTATCAAATGCAAATCCGACTTATCGCCATTGGAAAAACAGATCATCCAGCTATACAGCAGCTTATAAGAGAATATGAAGAACGGTTGTCACATTATATACGCTTTGAACTGGACATTATTCCAGATTTAAAAAACACAAAATCCCTGTCTCAATCAGCCCAAAAAGAAAAGGAAGGGGAATTGATCTTAAAAAAAACCTCATCCTCTGACGAGCTCATCCTCCTTGATGAACATGGTAAGGCTTTTGGCTCGATAGAATTCTCCGATTACCTGCAGAAAAAAATGAATTCTGGATTGAAGCAGGTCACGTTTGTAATTGGTGGACCTTATGGATTCTCAGATGCCGTATACTCCAGATCCAACGGGAAACTAGCACTCTCCAAACTGACATTTTCCCATCAAATGATTCGTCCATTTTTTATCGAACAACTCTATCGGGCTTTCACAATTTTGAGAAATGAGCCCTATCACCATGAATAATACCTATTATGAAATCAAGCATGACCCAAAGCAACACACAGAGGCATGATTATAAACCATGCGAGATTCCCTGTCCGACGACAGGCGGGCATGTGGCAGCTAAAAACAAATTATAAACACATGAATAAATGGGAACTTTATAGCACTAAAGGATCCTGACATGCCATAATGCAACCATTGAGTCCGTAATCGGCAGATTTAATTTTTATGGATGCGTATTTCTATGTTATCAAATTGTTAAATTTACTACAGTTGGTTAACATAGGCTTTACATCAAATGAGGTTTCTATATTTCACACTGGCAGCATTTTTTTGCATCTGGATACCTGTACGGTCTCAGGAATCTTATGAATTACATGAGAAACTAACTTTTGATTCCGAGGAAGAAGAAACACTTTGGCAAAAAGGAAAAAGTGAGCCGGGACTCTTGTTTTTAGCTGTAAATGCCAAATCAACTGAGTTTGGGCCAAAGTGGGCAAATCTGGTCAATGAATTGGATCGTATAGCAACTAAAGAGAAGAAGCCACTAAAGGTGCTCAGGCAGGTTTTCCAGAGAACACAGCAGAATATTCTACGCGTGTATACAGAGCACGCGACAGTAAGTCAGATGCTTTCAGAAGGTAAGTTTGACTGTGTCAGTGGTTCTGCTGCTTTGGCTTTACTATTGGAGAGATATGGTTTTGATTTTGAAATCATCGAGACCGATTATCATGTATTTATTCTGGTCACTTTGGAAGGCTCCCGCATTGTTCTGGAAAGCACCCTGAGGGTAGGTGGAATGATCACATCTTCTTCCGGTATAAAAACCTATCTCTCCAAGTATAAATCTGATGGCTTTAGCGATTCTTATATCACGAATCATAGGATAGGTGATCTCAAACCCAACTTTTTTGACAACACCATTTTCAGAAGTGTCTCCTTGATACAGCTCGCAGGACTGCAGTATTACAATGACGCAATCTCCCTTTTCAATAAACAAGCATATGAGGACGCATCAAAGCAACTTGTAAAGGCTTCCGAGCTATACCCATCAGAAAGGATAGTAGGATTGAGATCAATGGCTGAAGACCTGGCTTTCCGATCTATCAAGCGTTGACCAAAACCACAACGAGGCCAGACAACTGCTGCCATAGCCCCATTGATCAATCAGAATTACCTGATTTATTCTAGGTTCACCTTGAACTTTCCATTTATGACATTCTTTGAACCTAAAGAGTTATTGATTTTTTCTACAAACTCAAAAGTCCCCTCTACTGAATTGTTCTGGTCTGCAGTGATTACTGCTTTATCTGTACATCCTTGATAGCTTGACGCATATTGTTGCCCCACACCAATTCCAAACCCCGCTTGAAATCAAATTACCAAAGCCAAATCCTATGCTCCAGGCCCCTCATACCCATTAAAAATAAAGTTGAATCCTTTGCCTTATCGGTACTTTGAAAGCTAAAGATGCACTTAGCTTAGAGTCCGATACCAGGTGAAGAGTCTGTACGTGTTGAGAAGGCCCCAAATCCAGATATATTTCCTGTAATGGATTGCCCAGACCACTTACATCTTGTCCATTGTCACTGAAACAAGCCATAAATGCATAAAAATAGCCCTCCTTACTTTGTCGATGTAAGTTTCCAGAGCGTATATTTTTAGGAAGGAATAAATCTTTGGTCAAAATTAACGCTCCTGAAAAGACATACGGCAGATGTCCTATTTTCAGACAGTCACAAAAGTTTCACTTAATGTGCATGTCCTCCGGGACCATGCACATGCCCATGGGATATCTCTTCGGGTTCAGCATCTCTTATTTCTACAATTTTACCTTCAAAATATAAATCGAATCCTGCCAGCGGTGGGTTGAAGTCCATGTGTACCCCTTGATAGTCTACTTTCAGAACTT
Organism: Algoriphagus sp.; assembly: GCA_048819475.1. Taxonomy (GTDB): domain Bacteria; phylum Bacteroidota; class Bacteroidia; order Cytophagales; family Cyclobacteriaceae; genus Algoriphagus. The sequence continues at coordinate 38,367 of JBMDXP010000019.1, read as the reverse complement.
CCCCTCTCATCTGATTGCCCTTGTCATCTTGCATCGGAATCACATTTCCTACCCGTAAGATACTTTTGTTCTTTTTCCCATCTTCCTTGAAATTAGACTTTGGGATAATCACCTTCTTATCTTCTTCGTAATCTCCGTAACCATTCTCAAAATCAATGAAAACGGAAAAAGTATCTCCCACAGACTTTCCAAGCAGCGCTTCTTCAAATTTGACAAACACTCCGCCAGCACCAAATAAAAAGTAAAAAGGCTGGTCTTCGGTGACGTCTTCATAATGCTTGGGTCCTGACTCACCATCATCCACCTTGAGGGAGTAGGCTACTGCCACTACTTTATCTTTCTCTATAGTCATTGTTGTAGGGAATAATATTGGCTTTGTTATCGAAACAAATACGTCAGCCCAACCTGTGCTACAAAGTTTTTCCGATCATAACCCGGTACAAAATAAGTATCTGGCTGATTCTCCAGAAACCACTTGTAATTAAGTGTACTCACATATTGGACTCTTGCATTGAGGAGCACATCCCCGATCTTCCAATCTCCAATTAAAGAAGGTACAAGATCCACATATTTATTTCTCCAGTCTTTTGATGCCTCGTATCGGAAATAATAATAATCGTTGTTATACACAATCCTTTCCATCTGCAGGCCTATACGGTTCATGTTATTTACCCAGGCAAACTCCACAAATATTTGATTGCTACCTGGTCCGTTACCTACACCGAGCACCTGACCTTTATGCGTATACCCGTGCCTTACGTGATCATGAATATACCACGTCTTCAGATCCCTTATATTTTCACGGATAGTCTGTCCAGTCTGGGTCATTTCCGAGCTGATCTGCAGATAATGTCCCGGCTTTCTCAGCTCCATTAAATGCGAGAATCCGAAGGTAAAAGCTCTGTTCGATTCAGGGGTAATCATAAAATCGCTCAGACGCCTAGAATTCCCATTGGTTCCGTATTCCCCATAAAACTCAAAGTGCCCCTCTGGACTTAACCATCGGAAAAAGCCCGAGCTGAACTGTTGGCGCTTATCCCTAATTGGATCCACCACATTTTCGGGACCTTTTCTTCCATTAAAGATGGGAAGAAGATCTCCCATATCTGTAATATCAGCTCTGTAAAGATGGCTCACTGATCCATAACCCAAAAATAAGCCTGGTACCCATTTTGGTTGGTAAGTCAAAATCAAACCAGAAAGAAAACGGCCATCATCTTCGCGCTTTGGTATATAGACTGGATTCTCCTGAATACTATAATCAGCCTGCGGTGGAAGAAAACCTGAAGAGCCTAGGAATCCCGCTATATATTGTCCTTCGAACGAACCTATTGCCGTGGTCACCGGCTTACGTGTATTGGCTGTAAAATGAATGAATCCGGGGGCATTGTTTCCCAGAAGAAGTGAGTTCCTTCTTCCAGGACCCCACCATAGGTTTTCAGATGAGATCCCAACGGAATATTCCGAAAAATTGTACCGCAAACTGGACTGCCCAAGATATGCTTGATTATAACCTCTGTTTCCAAACCGCTCCGGCATATCGATCCTGTTCATGTATTCGTAATAATACAGGATTGAAGCCTGGTGTTCAATGGGAAATCCTTTGTAATCCTTATTCTGTGCCATCAGAAATTCAGGCTGAAACTGAAAACTAAGCCCTCCATATTCCATATAGATGCCGGGACTTAGAATGTGCTGAAATCCCCGATTAGGAATCATAGCCCCATCATTTACACCAAAAGCATAATTCGAATTAAACTGTGCCTTATAAATACCCGGTAAAAGCAGGAATTTACCTCGCCCGTCTGATCCCAGCCTTCCATGGGTTGTCGAGTTGTCCAAGTCTACCACTGAGCCCTCCAAATCAAACCCATGCTCCAAGCCAAACGCAGGGACCGGATATAATGGTCTTATCATAAAAGAAGAAGCAGAATCTACTTTGCCCAAAAGCTGGGCCCTCCTTAAATAATCATCCAAAAGTGGTGTCCCAACGGGGATGGTCTGGGCAAAGCCTGCCTTGACAACCAGCATTAAAGCCAAAACTGGCAAAGACCTTAAAAGATTATTGATACAGTTTTTCATCAAGGTCAATTTACAGTTAAGGCCTCTACGGTTACCTTTGCCAGTGACCAAGACTCGTCACACAGCGGATCGGGGGAATTATTGGCAGTCAGTGCCGAATTCATATAAATTCTTGCCGTAGGATTACTATGTGCTACAATCTTGGAAATACTGTAACGGGTGGTATAATTATCAAATTCCGCATACAAGCATAATCCAGGCATATTGGTCTGAATTGCTCCGGTTTTAGGTCTATTCTGTCTAAAATAAGTATCCGGGTAAGATTGGTGTATGCAATAGGTAGATTCACATGGTGAATTTGAAAAGGAGGTACGGAAGACTTCCTGCGCATCCACTCCAAAGTACCATAAGTCTGGCCCACCTAGGCCATCGTCTGGATTTCCATCCCATGTGTCATGGATTAATATTTCCAAGGTTACCTTGAGGAGATTGTGGGGAGGCAGATTGTCCAGATTAAGTGCAACCTCTTCATTGTGGTAATGTCCAGAGACAGTATCCCCCTCAAAAACGAACAGCCTGGCATTCTCAAAACCGCGCAAATCCTGTGTGGAAAAATCATTGGTATAAACCACTTGCTCCGATTCAAGTGTATCGGTACAAGAAGAGAAGAGCACAATAGAACACAGAAAAATGAGGGAGGCATTCCCCTCGAGCCAATTTCTAATACCCATTTAGACCAACTGGTTTGAAAATTATATCCACAAATAAACAAAAAAGTGGCCAAAATAGCTGTACTAAAAGAATGCTTATTTACCCCCTTGCTCTAAAAGGAATGTTTATTTTTGTCTAAATATCAATTTAATCAATGGCTGTTTTTACAATCGTCGCAGGTGCAAGACCAAATTTCATGAAAATCGCACCAATTATTCACCAGCTTCAGAAAAAGAAAAGAGAGGGATATAAGGTTCACTTCAGGCTGGTTCATACTGGCCAACACTATGATAAAAAAATGTCAGGCGACTTTTTTGATCAGCTCTCCATCCCGGAGCCTGATGCCAACTTGGGCGGCGGCGGTGGAAGTCAAGCCGAACAGACCGCAGCAATAATGGTCGCTTTTGAAAGTGAGCTCCTTACCAACAGACCTGATCTCGTCCTCGTCGTGGGAGATGTAACCAGTACTCTGGCGTGTTCCATTACTGCAAAAAAGCTCCAGATAGATGTGGCACATGTGGAAGGAGGAATTCGCTCCGGAGACCTGACTATGCCAGAAGAGATAAACCGAATGGTAACAGACAGCATAACAGACCATTTTTTCACGACTTCCCAAATTGCCAATGATAACTTAAGAAAAAGTGGAATTGCAGAGGAAAGGATCCATTTCGTAGGAAATACGATGATAGATACGCTAATGGCCCAAATGTCAAGATTCCAAAAACCAAAAGGGCAAGAATTTGAGCATTTAGTACCAGGACAGTATTTGGTAATGACCATGCATCGCCCTGCCAATGTGGATCAGGAATACAGGCTAAAAGCAATGATAGACGCTATTATTGAAGGCGCAGAAGGACTTCCCATCATTTTCCCGGTGCATCCGCGGACTGCCAAAAACTTAAATTCCATTGGAATTGAAGCACCAAATCTTTTGATGACAGACCCGTTGAGCTATCTCGAATTCAATTACCTCGTTCTGAATTCGAAAGGGGTCATCACTGATTCTGGAGGAATTACAGAAGAAGCCTCAGTGATGAACATTCCATGTATCACTTTACGGGACAATACAGAGCGTGCAGAAACAATTCATCTTGGAACAAATGAGCTGGTCGGCACCGATCCTATCAAGCTGAAACCTTACCTTCACAAGCTTATGCGGGGAGAATGGAAACAGTATCGAGGAATCCCCCTCTGGGATGGTAAAGCGGCAGAAAGAATTGCTGATGTCCTGATCAGAGCATACACGACCAATGGATAATCAGGAAAGAATACTCGAACTGATCGAAAAATTGGAGCTCCTTCCACACCCAGAAGGTGGCTTCTATAAAGAGATTTACCGTTCTATGGATAAACTTGGGACGGAAAGGGGAATGAGAAACCTCTGCACTTCCATTTATTTTCTTCTTCCTTCAGACAAGGTATCCAAGTTTCATCGGATCAAATCAGACGAGCTTTGGTTTTTTCATGAAGGAAGCCCGCTTACTATCCATGTGCTGGATGATAAAGAATATTCAAAGCTTATACTTGGCCCAATCAATCAACCTTACTGTCATCCCCAACAATTGGTGAGAGCCGGCCTAATATTTGGAAGCACTGTAAACCAATCCAATAGCTATAGTTTGGTTTCCTGTGTGGTGGCTCCCGGCTTCGACTTTCAGGATTTCGAACTATTTACCTCAGCAGATTTAGTAAAGCGGTTTCCTGATGAAGAGGACATTATCGTTCAATTGACTTAAAAAAGTAAGTTGGTTTTGCCCAAAAATCCACCATTCTGGAATAGCTCTCCACGGTGTCTCAATAAAAACCAGGTATCTTATTTCTCCCAGCCCCATGCTGCCGGAGGTGTTTCCACAGGTCTGGTCAGGTCAAATTTCACTGAAAAATACGATTCAGCCCCGGTTCTCCTAAGATTATATGTAAATGATTCATCATCTACTGTTATCCACCATACATTGCCTGCTGCATAAGGTATCAGATCAGTAGTCTCTTGATCCGCCGGAAAGATCTGCATTCCCCCAAAACCTGTATTGGAAGCTATACCTCCATATTGGGTTATTTTATCCTCTGAGCCGTCTTCATGTCTGTGGTCATGTTTTAGTTTAACCAAACCATTCTCCATGGTAAGTACCCAAGTTCGGGACCTGTCCTCTCCTACAAAGAAAGGGATCAAAAGCTGTGCATCGCCACAGCTGCTGATGTGCATGACCAAGCGTCCTTCAAAGCGGGAGTCCTTTTCAGGGCTTACCAGTTGCCCCTCATACGCATTTCCACAATAGGAGCTCAATTTCTCCCAAAAAACCGCAGAAGCCGTTTTCTCCTGTGCGAAGGTTTTAAATGATGTGAGTAAGACAAGGGCAAGTAATATGTATTTCATTCGATGGTATATAGGTTATCCAAACCTAATGTTTTCAGCTTGGTAATAAATATAAATTATATAGGAGGGGTCTATATCCACTTAAATTCCTCATCAGCTATTCAGGTTAGAGGCTATTATAGCTGAACACTTCAACTACACCGATCGATTTCTCACAGCTCCCTTTTTACGGTACATGGATTTCCAAAAGCTAACACATCATCAGGAATATCTTTGTTGACCACGCTACCAGCTCCTATGGTCACGTTATTCCCTATGGTTACTCCTGGGAATATGACAGAATTCCCACCAATCCAAACGTTATTTCCAATAATCACAGGCTTTGAGGAAGTAAGGTATCTGGAGTCTTCCCCTTCGCTTTTTATTCTTTCAGACGCTTTCAGTGGATGGGTAGCAGTGTAAATTTGAACATAAGGCCCAACAAGACCATTTGACCCAATCACTATTCTGTTATTGTCCAGAAACATACAATTGGTGTTGACAAAAGTATTTCTTCCTATCGTGACATTACGTCCGTAATCACAAAAGAAAGGGGCCTCTATCCAAACACCTGGCTCTAAAGATCCAAAAAGCTGTTCAAGGATTTTCCGGCGATCATCCATCAATTCTGAATCGAGCAGATTGTATCTTTTAATCAATTTTCTGGCAGAGTGGTACATGCTTATTAGCTCAGGATCTCTTGAGTCATAAAAGTCTCCATTCATCATTTTCTCTTTCTCAGTCATTATTAGCCAGTCAAATCAAGTTGTGTAACAAATCCAATATAAGTCTGTCCCAAATTTAATTCGGGAAAATTTTCTCCAATCTCATAATAATTCCTTTTTATTTATATCGAATGAAAGAAAAGTTAGAACATTGTTCATATTCTCAGCCAAGACCCTGATCTAACCAGGTATGTCTCTGGCGGATAGTTCTAAGTTTCCAGTGGCCTGTCTTAAAATAAATAAAAGCTACAGCGGCTGCAATAAGATTGGATATGGGGAAAGCCCACCAGATCCCTTCAAATCCCAAATCTGTTTTGGAAGATAAGACAAAAGCAAGCGGAAATCTGATGATCCACAGACTGAAAATGGATATGAGCATGGAGGCTTGGGTAAACCTGGCCCCATTGAAAAGTCCATTCAACACCTGCTGTACCCCAAGTAAGCCAAAACTTGGCGCCATAATCCGGATGAACCTTGCTCCATCTTGGATTACTTTTGGGTCATTGGGCACAAAGAAAGCCGTAAGATGTTCCGCACAAGCGAAAAGAAGCAACCCTACCCCAGTCAATCCGAAGAAAGCAATCTTACTGCTCAGGTCACCTATTTTCTCTGCACGTTTGATCTTTGCAGCTCCTATATTCTGCCCTACCAGCGTAGTTGTGGCTATTGCGAAGCCTAAGGCTGGCACTATCACCAAACTCAAAATTCTTGCCCCTATACCATAAGCTGCCACTACATCACTACCAAAGCTGGTAACCAGCATCACCATCACAGTCATCGCTGCTGCACGTGAAGACTGCTCAAGACTTGCAGGAACTCCCAAGGAAAACATCCGCTTAATCCACTCAAACTCCAATTTCATATCTGCAGTCCTGATACGGATTCCTCTTTTACCCCGCCAAAGGACTGCAATTCCCACTACGGCGGATAGCCCTTGTGTAATCACACTGGCCACAGCAGCCCCTGCAACTCCGTAACCTGGTATTGGACCCCAACCGAAAATAAAAAGTGGATCCAAGATCAGATTCAAAATAACCGTACCCAAAACAATAAACATGGGAAGCATGACATTTCCAATGCCCCGCATTAATGACTGAAACACAAAAAACATAAATAGAAATACAAAGCCCCACGATGAAACCTTAAAATAGGTAACCGAATCACTGAAAATCTCAGGACCTGCCCCCACCAATCTCATCAATGGAGAAGCCGACAGGTATCCTAGAATAGCCAGTAATACACTCACAAAGAAAATAATCAAAACCGTCTGTGAAGCACTGAAGTCTATCATTCGCTGGTCTCCGGAACCCTTATATTGTGCTACGATTACCGTCCCTGCAAGCGTAAGTCCAGACCCCAGGGACAGCACCAAAAACAGGATGGGAAAACTGATACTTACCGCTGCTACAGCATATGCACCTAAGCGCCCCAACCAGAAAGTATCAATCAATTGATAGGCAGTCTGGAGAATGTTAGCCATAATAATAGGCCATGCCAAAGAGACAAGAGAGGTGAGGATTTTCCCTTCAAGTAAAATTTTATTCTTTCTCATAAATTCAACGCTACAAATCTATCCTCCCTCAGAAAGATCAACTGCTCAGTAAATTCTTTATTATGATATGGGTACCCTCCACAAAAAATAAAGGGGGGTCTTGGGTAAAAAAGTGTTTTTATCCCTGTTTAGTTCGCAACTAGCTGATTACATTATTGAGAAAGCCAATGATCAGCTATACCTCACACTCAAGGACGATGTAGATATAAGCATCAGACCATGCCCCTATAGATAGATTTCATTAAAAACCCACCTGAAAGAATTAAAACCTTTATGTTGTGGTTGACTATATTTAACCATCCACAAATACCATATGAAATCGAGCATGACGCGAGCGATACACACCGGGATGATTATCCTGTATGCGAGATTCCATGTGACCACTGAGAATCAAATTATAAACATATGAAAGCATCGGACCTTTTTGTGAAAGCACTCGAAAACGAAGGAGTGGAATATATTTTTGCAGTTCCCGGAGAAGAAAACCTGGATCTGTTGCAATCACTAAAAAACTCAAAAATCCGGTTAATCCTCACACGCCATGAGCAAGGGGCTGGATTCATGGCCGCTACTTACGGGAGAATAACAGGTAAACCAGGTGTGTGTATGTCAACGTTGGGCCCTGGAGCAACTAACCTGGTCACTCCAGCTGCTTATGCCCAGTTGGGAGGAATGCCCATGGTCATGATTACAGGACAAAAACCCATAAAAAAGAGTAAACAGGCAAGATTTCAGATCATCGATGTCGTGGATATGATGCGGCCTATTACCAAGTACACCAGACAAATAGTCAACAGTAATAATATTGCTTCCCAGATACGGGAGGCTTTCAGGTTGGCATCAGAGGAAAAACCAGGAGCCGTCCATCTGGAATTCCCGGAAGATATTGCTCAGGAGGATTGTGACTCTAGCGTATTTCAAGTCGTGGGACATATCATACCAAAGGCAGATGAAAGGGCAATCAACCAAGCTGTTGAAATGATCCAACACGCTAAAATGCCCCTATTGCTTGTGGGGGCAGGGGCTAACCGGAAAGTAACCTGTGAAGCACTACAGACTTTTGTAGACACAACAGGAATGTTTTTCTTCAATACCCAAATGGGTAAGGGCGTCATCGATGAGCGGCATCCTAAATTCCTTGGAACTGCTGCGCTATCCAGCAACGATTTTTTACATGCAGCAATTGATCAAGCAGACCTTATTATCAATGTAGGGCATGATGTCATCGAAAAACCTCCCTTTTTTATGAAGCAAGGAGGAAAAAAAGTAATCCATATCAACTTTTCCCCTGCTGAAGTAGATCCTGTATATTTTCCCCAACTCAATGTAGTAGGAGATATTTCCAATGCTATACAAAAAATCACCGAGCAGTTAACTCCCCAGAAGCATTGGGATTTTGGGTTCTTTACTAAGGTTAAAGAAGAAGTGGGAACCCACCTTGGGAAATATTTCAAAGACACGAGGTTCCCCATGTTACCACAACGGTTAGTCAACTTGCTGCGCGAAAAGCTGGCTTCAGAAGATATCATTACGCTGGATAATGGTATTTACAAAATCTGGTTTGCCCGAAACTATGTATCCCATCTACCAAACACCTTGCTATTGGATAATGCGCTGGCTTCCATGGGGGCGGGATTACCTTCTGCGATGCTTGTGAAAATGCTCAATCCTGCAAAGAATGTGGTAGCAGTATGTGGAGATGGCGGATTCATGATGAATTCCCAAGAGATGGAAACGGCCGTCCGTTTAAAACTAAACCTCACAGTGATCATACTTAACGACCGTGCTTACGGTATGATCAAGTGGAAACAAGAAGATATGGGATTCGATGATTTTGGACTGGACTACACTAATCCTGACTTCGTAAAATATGCTGAAAGTTATGGTGCGCACGGTTACAGGCCAGAAAGTGATGTTGAATTTGGGGAGATTCTGGGTCATTGCTTACAGTCCGAAGGAGTACATCTCATAGATCTTAAGGTAGATTACTCCCTCAATCACCCCATTCTAAATGTGATGCTTAAAGAAAAAGTAGAAAAACTATGAGCAATAAAACCCTAAAAATTCTTTCCCCGTACGACCGGAGTCTGATCCAGGAAATCCCTGAAGTGGGTAAGGAAGAAGTGATCCATGCCCTGGAAACTGCCCATTCACTTTTTGAAAACAGGCAGAGTTGGCTCCCTCCCTATAAGCGGATTGAGATTCTCGAGAAGGTCCAAAGCCTAATGAAAGAAAAAACGGAAGAGCTCACCAAAATAGCAGCAGGCGAAGGAGGCAAACCGTACCAAGATTCTAAGGTAGAAGTGGAGCGTGCGATCAATGGCGTAAAAATTGCCGTGGAAGAAATAGGAAGATTGACGGGAGAACAGATTCCCATGGGTCTGACGAAATCTTCTGCCAATCGCATTGCATTCACAGTCCGCGAGCCTATTGGTGTGGTTGTTTCTATTTCGGCTTTTAACCATCCATTGAATCTGATCATCCATCAGACAGTCACAGCATTTGCAGCTGGTTGTCCGGTAATTGTAAAACCGGCATCTACCACACCGCTATCCTGTTTGGCATTTATGGATATTCTGGCTAAGGCCGGTGTTCCTGAAGGATGGGTTCAGTGCTTGATCATTGATAATGAAAACTCCGAACTTCTGGTTACTGACCCCAGGGTGAACTATCTGTCATTCATTGGTTCGGCAAAGGTGGGGTGGTATCTCAAATCAAAGCTGGCCCCTGGCACGCGCTGTGCGCTTGAGCATGGAGGTGCAGCACCCGTGATAGTGGAATCAGATGCCAATCTTGACGGGATGTTACCTGCATTGATGAAAGGTGGATTCTATCATGCTGGACAGGTCTGTGTATCCGTCCAGAAAATATTTATCCATCAATCCATTGCTGAAACAGTAGCTGGTAAATTGGTTGAATTGGCTAGAAGCCTAAAAGTTGGGGATCCTTTGGCCGAAGACACGGAGGTAGGCCCCTTAATTCTTCCCAAGGAAGTAGATAGGGTAGAAGAATGGGTAAACGAGGCGAAGGAAAAGGGTGGGAAAATACTGGTAGGAGGAAAACGGCTATCGGAGACCTGCTTTGAGCCTACAGTAATCTTCAATCCTCCCCAGGATGTGGCCGTTTCAAACCAAGAGATCTTTGGTCCTGTAATTTGCATCTATCCATTTGAAGACCGGGAGGAGGCAATCAGAGAGGCCAATGCCCTGCCTTACCATTTTCAGGCTGCGGTATTCACGCAGGATATAGAGGTGGCAATGGACACCGTCCAAAAACTTAATGCAACAGCTGTGATGGTAAATGACCATACAGCCTTTCGGGTCGACTGGATGCCATTTGGAGGAAGGGATGTATCCGGAGAGGGAATGGGAGGTATCCCTTATACGATGAGGGAAATGACCCGGGAAAAACTGTTGGTCATCAAGAGTAAATTACTTCAATAAAAAAACTGCCACATAAAGTGGCAGTTTTTTTATAGTGCTAAGATATCCTATTAATTATATCCTGGATTCTGAGGAATAGGAGCAGAGTTATTTGTCAGAATCTCTTCCAACGGAATTGGCCACACAAACAGATCGCTGCTGTAAGCAAGTGAATGGTCTGTAGGGATCGCTTTCTCTCCTGTATAAAATTCCAGTCCGGTAATAGATCGTGAAGTAGCTTTAGCCGGTACACCGTTCATTATTTTGCCTTCTCCTGATAGTCGGTGGATATCTGGAAAACGACGTCCTTCTCCCAAGAATTCTATTCTTCTTTCATTAATGATAGCGGTGATCAAAGCATCTGAGGACGGAAAGCTAGCTGCGGTATACGAAGGAACAGTAGCAGGAAGTGCTCTATCTCTCACGCTGTTAAGCAGTGTAATCGCCGCAGCGGTGTTGTTCAAGCGTGCATTTGCTTCTGCGGCAGAAAGGACAACTTCAGCAAATCTGATTATGATGGTATTATCAGAGAACGTGGTATTGTCAATATATTTATTGGTGAAAACCCCCAACGGTCCTATACTTACAAAGCCATCAAGCTCCCCACTCTCGCTCCTTCTAACATCCTCTGAATGCCAGAAATCAGCTGTCCAGATTACAGGACTGATCTTTACTAGACCTCTTGATCCCAAGTCTGGGTTCCCATACATATTTGCCAATGCCCCGTTTACCCCTGGGTTAGAAGTATCTGTATTCTGGAACGAGAAAATATTATCCGAACTGTTTCCATCCCTGAAGGGTGTCAATGGGTCAGAAGTTACCTCAAAATCTGGACTCAATTTGGCGTATTCATCCAAAACTCCCTGCCAGTCTTCCTGATGCAATTTAACTCTTGCCTTCAGCGCTATCGCGGAAGCCTTTCTCGCTCTATACGCATTGCCGGTAGCCGAGAGCAAACCCTCTGCTTCATTCAAATCTATCAATAGTTGATCATACACATCTTCTACCGATCCTCTTCCAACCGCTTCTCCCTCAGTTACTTTTTCTACACTGTTAATAGCAAATGTACGGTAAGGAATACCCATAGCTGAAGGATTATCAGAGTATGGTCTTGAGAAATACAGCACAAGCTCGTGATGCGCCAATGCTCTTAAGAAAAGTGCCTCTCCTCTGAAGCCATCTCTCTCGGCTTGTGTCAAAACACCAGCTTCCAAAGCGCCGTCAAGATTTTCAATGACGATATTGGCTCTATTAATCATCCTATAAAGAGAGATCCACTGACCATTGTTGTTGGCCGTTTGAGGATTCCAGGTATTGGTATAGGTTACTTCATAGAACAGCTGATCATTGTACATATCTTCTCCCCTCATGTCACCTTGCTGGGTAGAGGCTGCTCCAAATGGATACCCTCGCTGTACCGAACCGGAGTAAAAACCACGCTGGGCAGCTTCGTAAATACCCAAGACTGCAGCGTTTATCCTAGAAGCTTCCACAAAAGCCTCAGAATCAGGAATTATATTAGCCGGCTGGAGATCAGTCACGTCACAAGAGGACGCCCCAACCAATGCTAAAGCCACTAACACCGACTTTATTTTATTAGAAATTATATTTTTCATTGTTATTCAATTTTAGGTTGTGTGATTAGAATCCAACATTAAGACCTACAGACCAGGTTCTAATGATCGGAGCCACATTCCAGTCAATTCCAAAGCTCAACTGATTTCCTGATTGATTGGATTCAGGATCCAGTCCAGAATAACCTGTGAAAATAAATGGATTCTGTACTTGGGCAAAGAAACGTGCTGATCGAATGTTTCCATTGAATGCGCTGGTCAAGAATGCGCTGGGAAGTCTATACCCTACCACAATATTCTGTACCCTTACAAAATCTCCCTTTTCTATAAATCTGGAATTGGAAGCTGCCGTCTGCCAAGTGTTGGTATCACGGCCTGAATATAGCCTAGGAACATCTGTTGTTTGCCCTGCTTCAGTCCATCTATTCAAGATGTCAGTGTGGTTATTGGAAAATCCAAGTCCAAGCAATCCTCTTAAGGACTCATTCATTACGTAGTTGCCACCGCTGTATCTTATAAAGATCTCCGCATCAAAATTTCCATAATTAAAGTTGTTGGACCATCCACCTTGGAATTTAGGGAGCGTATTCCCTAAAAAGAATTGGGTTGGTGCTGATCCCGCTGTTTCTACGTTGGCTGGATTTCCTGGGTCAAACGCTCTCCAGCTGGATGCTCCTTGCAGTTGTACTATATTTTCCCCGCTATAATACATGGCATTACCATTAGCAGGATTAACTCCTGCCCATTTAAATCCATACAACTGAGCTAGAGGCCCACCTACTTCAGTTCTGTTATAAGTTCCTGTCAGGGGCTGTACAAGGTTCGTCACCTCATTTTTCAACCAGGTGAAATTGAAATCAGTATTCCAGGTGAAACTTCCTCTTTCAAGCACTTTAGTCATCAGTCTTAGTTCCACACCTTGGTTCATCATAGCTCCTACATTTCGTGCGATTGTGTTACCCGGTACACCCAATGATGGCGCAGTTGGAGAATTCAATACCATGCCATCCACGTTATTTCTGAAGTAATCCGCCGCGATGGTAAGACTCCCGATCGTCATATCAAGACCTACGTTCAATTTCTTGGAAGTTTCCCATTGCAATGCAAAGTTCTCCACGTTTGAGTAGCCGATTCCCGCGCCTGCTGCAGCTAACACAGGACCGAAACCTCCCAAATAAGGGAAAGATCCACCCGGCAAGCTTACGTTACCCACTTCTGCATAGGAAGCTCTCAATTTGAAATCAGAGATCAAGCTACTGTTAAAGAAGTCTTCATCAGAAACTCTCCATCCGATGGATCCCCCTGGGAACGTACCCCTTCTGTTACTGGTTGCCAATTGGGAAATCCCGTCATTTCTGACTGCGAATGATACCAAGTACTTTCCTTTGTAGCTGTAGTTGAATCTGGCAAAGTAAGAATCAAATCCTTGCTCTTGGAAGCCACCGCCTGAGAATTGGTTGTTATAGGAACCCGAAACCAGATTTTGGAACCTAAAGAATTCGTCTGAAAAATCAGTTCCTTGAGCAGTGAAATCATAGAAATTGGTGTATTGGTACTCTACACCAGCGGTAACGTTGATGTTATGGTTATCAGCAATTACCGTCTGGTAATTCAAGGTGTTTTGCCAATTCCATCTGAAGACCGGTCTGAAACGCTGGGTAACAGAACCATTGGAACTTCTTCCGTCTCCGTGCCTCGCATCCAATGAAGTGAAATCATCGGACAAAGTAACGTCCACCCCGATCTGGGATCTCGCTGTCAGGCCAGTGGCTACATCTACCTCTGCATACGCGTTGCCCAGAACTCTATGACCTCTATTACGGTAAACATTGTTTTGTAAAACATAAACAATGTTAGGAATGTTGTTGTCCGGTCCTGCAAGGTTGGCTCCAAACCCAGTAGTTGCCCCATTCGGCGTGATATTGAATCCTCCGAAAGCAGTGTTTTCCGGATCATAAATCGGAACATTGGGAAGGGCTCTTGTAGCGTTGTAGATTGCCCCTGAAAGTGAGTTGGAACCGTTGTTCAAACCTACGATCTCTGTGTAAGTATAAGAGAGACTCTTTCCGATCCGTACTCTCTTGGAGATAGCATGATCGATATTTGACCGGAATGCATATCTCTTCAGCTCATTGCTCTTGATGGAAGACTCCTGATCTGTAAAGCCTAAAGAGAAGAAATACTTGGTAGATTCTGAACCTCCAGAGATGGATAGGTTATGCTGCTGGGTAGTACCTCTTCTCAATACTGCATCTTGCCAGTCCGTATTAACACCAGGATTAGCCAAAGTAGATTGATTCAAATTTGTCCTCTTTTCATTGGCTATCTCCACAAACTGATCTCCTGTCAACAGGTCAAATGTTTTCACTGCCTCATTGAAACCAGTGCTCACATTGTAGTTTACCTGAGCCTTGCCCGTTTGGCCTCTTTTAGTCGTGATCAAAATCACACCATTTGCAGCTCTTGAACCATAGATCGCTGTAGCGGATCCATCTTTTAATACCTCATAAGACTGAATATCAGCTGGGTTGATATTGGAAAGGGGGTTTGCTGAAACTGAACTAGATCTATCAGAGTCTACCACAGGAACACCATCAATTACAATTAGAGGGTCAGCCCCACCCGACAAAGAGTTCACACCCCTGATACGGATGATTGGTCTAGCTCCAATGATACCGGAAGGAACCGTTACGGATACACCAGGTGCCCTACCTGCTAGCTGGTTATCAAATGAAGGTGATACCAGGTTTTCTATGGCTGCATTATTGATAGACGCAACCGATCCTGTAACATCCCTTCTTTCTTGGGTACCGTACCCCACTACAACCACTTCACTTAATGTCTTCACATCTGGATCCATCACCACATTTACCACATTGCCAGATCCAATTGCAACCTCTTTTGTCAAATAGCCCACAAAGCTAAATACCAAGGTTTCTGCCGATGCAGCAACTTCAAATGAGTAGGATCCGTCGATATCTGTGATAGTACCTTGGGAGGTCCCCTTTACTACCACGCTCGCACCAGGCACACCTTCTGGCTCTTCAGCCGAAGTGACCCTTCCGGAGATTGTTTTGGTCTGCGCCAATACTGACACTACAGTCAGCATACTGAACGCAATACCCAGTAAAACTTTCTTCATAGGTTGATTATTTTATAATTGATTAACTTTGATCGCGAATTTGAAGATAAAGTTTGTAGGAAAAAAGTCACATTATATTCTTCAAAACCTTGGTAAAAACTATATTATTTGGAAAATGGGTAAAAAAAACACTTTTTAAGGCTTTAACATAAATTCACAGCATTTTCACGAAATAATTACAAATACACTATAAAAAAATCAATATTATATTTGGATAAATACAATAAGCCGTCAATTTAGACTCGAAAACAGAAAAAAGATCTAATACTAATCAACGAAATTAATTTAAATTTCAGAATAATATTTTGATTTACAATAAATAGCCAGCTTTAACTTTTATAAAATTCTATTAAGAAATTAGTTATCCAGTATTCTCCACAATCCAAACTGCTGTATTTTAAGGAAAAACAAAATTTTAGATTTTTTGAAAAAAAATAAGATTGCTCGGATTTTCTACCCACTTTCCAGCAAAAAATCAAACATTTCATCAATTAAGCCTCTTAAAAGAGAATTTTTCAGCAGAAAACCACCTATTATCAAGTTTTTTGAGCAAAGTTAGATCCGTTAGCATTATTTCCTCTTTTATGGGTCTTTCTTGAATATATTTCAATATATCCTCAAAATACTTCAATTTGATGTCTTTAAAGGCTAAGGTTACGTGAGGTTGAAAATTCACATCACTGAGTTCCTCTTTCAGCCGCAATTCCCTTCTGCAGAAAACCTTTAACGATGATTGAAATTCCATTAACTGATTGTCGGACTTTACCCCCCAATAGATCACACGTTTGCCAAACGTATTCACCCCACCGATTGTAATTGGGAACTGCTTATAGTTCAAAACAAAATCCTGAATCCTTGCAATCAAATAGTGTTCTTTCACCTCATTATAAATAAAAGGCATTTTTAATGTTACATGAGCGGGAGATTTCAGAGCATATTTGACATTGAATTTTTCACGTATCTCCAGTTTAAGGCTTGTGGCCAATTCTTGGACATGTCCTTCAGGAACAAGTGCCAAAAAATATTTTTTCATTATTTTCATCAGCTAAAATTAGCCTGAAAAAGAAAATAGACTGGCACAAAAATAAAAACTATTCAATTTACCCAATCAAAGCTTTAAATTAAGCGATATAAATACCTACTCGCCATGAAGCATTTTTCCAAAGCTATGATCGGTCTTGACTTGACTGAAATGGATGATATCCTCATCAGAAAGACAATTATTTTTATCGAGTTCCTGGGAATAGATAAATGTTATTTTGTCCATGTCTCAAAAGATCTCTCAGTTCCAAAGGAAATCCTCGATGCCCATCCTGAATTGATGGCACCAGGAGATGAGGCCATAGAAGCAGTCATTACAGATAAACTTCGACAGTTCAATTTTCCCTCCAGTATAGATGTCGAAGTCTTCGCAGAAGAAGGTAATCATCCTCTTGATACGATGCTGAGATGGGCGAGAATAAAGAATGTAGACCTGATTATTATGGGGAGAAAGGAAACCCTCAAAGGTAGCGGAAGCCTCGCGAAGGATGTCGCAAACAAAGCTCCCTGCTCTATCCTTCTGCTTCAAGAGAAGCGTCCTCCTGGATTACCTAAGAAAATTATGATACCATCAGACTTTTCTGAACATACCCATCTAATTTATGAATTTGGTGAGCGAATATCTGAAGAACTTGAAGCCCAGCTAATCCCTGTACATATCTATAATGTTCCCAACGGATACTCCAAAACCGGAAAGTCTTTCGAGGAGTTCTCTGCCATTATGAAAGAGAACGCACATAGAGACTATAGGAAATTTGTGGGAAAACACAACCATTCTGAACTTGCCTGCCAGTTTGTTTTAAAAGAGGATAATGAGAATGAGGGAGAGATTCTTCTGAAGAAAGCTAAAGAGCTGGATGTGGATATGATACTTCTGGGGTCCAGAGGAAAAACCAAATCAGCAGCCATTCTCTTAGGAAGTGTAGCCGAAAAGCTCGTCTCAGTCAATAATATATTACCTATGTTGATCTTTAAGAAAAAGGGAGAAACGATGGGATTCTTTGATGCCTTGTTTAGAATCTAGTCAGGTGTAGGGATTCTCCGAAATCGTCTACATAGGGCTTGCTGAAAAAGTCTCAGCTGTACCAGCTTCAAGGCGTCCGAATGATGGTATGCTTATACTTCGAATGAGGGCAACGTAGAAGATGGTGGGGCTGAGACTAGCTCAAAAAAATACTGTTTTTGGATTTTCCGGTGCATGGATAAGGGGCTATTGTGGTCAAAAAGCTTGTACTTGCTGAAAAACAGCTTGCCTTAAAAATGGTCTGATAATTCAAAACTATGGCTTCCAATCTTTTTACTGGTGTTTTTCAGCAGGCCCTACATAGCTATGCACCCGTACAGAAGTAAGTTGAAATTCTACTTCCTAACCTCAGCTTAGGATTTTCCGGGAAATAAGCGTTTGATTTATGCCATCCCAAAGTGTCTTTCGTACCTGTAAAGCCTCTTTGGCAGCAGCAACTGCTTCATTGAATTTTTCACCGTCATCTTCAATGAGCAACTCCACCATCCGCCAGGCCAGAGGGCCATGCTCCTCTTCGTCTAAATGGATGTGACGATCAAAATAATATGCTAACGATGTCAGTTCCCCAGGTCTGTTTTTAACTAATTCCTCCACCAGCTTTCTAAACAAATCCGGTATTAAATCTTCTCTTCCAAGCGTGAAGGATGCCGCAATCTCATGGGGCTTTCCAAATAGTGACATCTTATAATTCACTCTTAAAAACTCTCCGATATAATCAGGAAACTCCAGATACCCCAGGGCAAAATCTAAATTTCTACCTGAAGAAAGCAATTTTAGAAACTCATCGACTTTAGCAGTAGACGCCCCTGCGTCTTTCATTGCTGTCAGGTAGAGTTCAAAATGACTGCAAAACCCTCCTCTGCCGTCTTCGTCGGTCTCTTCTGCCAATACAATATCATTAATCAATCTCGCTACTGTAGGGTCTTTAGCGGGCATCCAGGGCAGATTCATTCCTGTCAATTTAAGCTGCAGCGCTTTTAGTAAACTCATAAAATCCCATACGGCATAGACATGACTCTCCATAAAGACTTGAAAATCTTCCAGGGAAGATAGGTTTTCATATAATGGATGCATGAGCAGCTCTCTCCGTTGAACTGCTACAGCATTAATCAGTTTTTCCACTACTGGGCTCATATTGCTTTTCAGATTACGTACGAATTCAGCTTTTATTCAGATCAGTGAAGCAAAGCTTAGGTTTCTGCAAATTGGAGTCGGACAAGATTGGAATAAAACCCGGCTCCATTCTCAAGAAGGCTCAAGTGGTTGCCCTCCTCTACTATTTCGCCGTCGCTAAGGACGTATATTCTGTCAACTTTTCGGATAGTCGCTAATCTATGCGCAATAATGATAGTCGTCCTACCCTTCATAAGTTCATCCAATGCCTCTTGGACCAATGCCTCTGACTCTGCGTCCAACGAAGATGTCGCTTCATCGAGTATTAGAATAGACGGATCCTTCAATATTGCCCTGGCAATCGCAACCCGTTGCCTCTGCCCACCGGACAATTTAACCCCACGCTCCCCTACCAAGGTATCCAATCCCTCCGGGAACCGGGATATAAATTGCCATGCGTTTGCTTTTTTGGAAGCCTGAATTATCTCCTCTTCTGTTGCCGAAGGCTTGGCATAACTTATATTTTCCCGTATTGATCCACCAAAAAGCAACACCTCCTGGGGCACCATGCCCACATGTGATCTAAGATTCTGCAAATCCCACTCCTCCAACACACGGCCATCTACTTCGATACTTCCTTTTTGAATATCATAGAAGCGGAGTAAAAGTTGAATGATGGTAGATTTACCAGCACCTGACTGTCCTACCAAGGCTATTTTTTCTCCTGGTTCAACGTGAAAGGACAAATCTTTAAGCACTTCCACCTCAGGGCGGGTAGGGTAATGAAAACCGGCATTTTTAAACTCTATTTTTCCCTGGAACTTTCCTTCCTTAGAGCCTACGGACGATTCAGGTTCCTCCTGCAATATTTCCAGAACCCTTTCCGAAGAACCGATAGCCTTCTGCACCTGACCGTAGATATCCCCCAGTCCAGCTATAGATCCTCCGATAAATGTCGTATAGAGCACAAATGACACCAAGTCTCCCACACTCATCTCCCCGGAGCCCACAAGACTTGCCCCATACCACATCACAGCAACTATTCCTCCAAACAGCGCAAAGATGATAAATGAAATAAAAGCCCCTCTATATTTGGCCGCACGAAGTGCAACGTCTACCACTTTATTCAATCCTGACCCATACCGGCCCGTCTCGTAATTTTCACCTGCAAATGACTTAACCGTGCTGATGGATTGGAGTGTTTCTTCTACAATAACATTAGTAGCAGCCAATTCATCGTGTGTCTCTTTGGAAAGTCTACGGATAAATTTTCCGAAAATCATCGCAATCAAAACCAGTACAGGAAATGTGGCCAGCATGAAAAGTGTGAGCTTGAACGTTGTCGCCATCAGGAAAATAATGCCTGCTACTAACGTAATAATCTGCCTGAAAAGCTCTGCCAAAGTCACTGAAAAGGTATCTTGAAGCATGCTCACATCTGCGGTAATCCTACTTATCAGTTCACCCGTTCGGCGCTTGTCAAAAAATGTCATCGGCAACCTTACAAGTCTGGAATAAAGAGCGAGACGAACATCCCTCATGGACCTCTCGGATACCAAGGCAAAAAGCCAAACCCTGAAGAATGAAAAAATACTCTGTACAGCAAGGATCCCAACCAGAATAAGTGCTATGGAATTAATATCGGTTACTATCCATTCAGCCCCTTGCGCTGTATCGATGAGTTTTCCTGCCACAAAAGGAAACATCAGCAGCGTCAGGGAGGAGAGTAAAAGAAAAACCAGTCCAAGGAAAAAATTGCCTTTGTAAGGCATCAGAAACCTGAAAATGCTTCCCAATTTACTTAAATTCTGCTTATCCAACTTCCGTTTTTCTTGCTCCTCTAAAGCAGTACCTCTTTTTTTTGCCATCTGATTAATCTGAGAATTAAGTCTGCAAAAATACAGCTTTTTAGGGATATCCTGATCTTATTATCTCCTGCTTCGGAATCAGTCCAAGCTTTTACCACCCCTCCCTGGTAATAAAGTCCCGAAAAGCCGCTGGCACAATCAGCTAAAGGCTGGATGATATGCAGAGTCAAGCATAGATCCCCGAAAACACAACCAGCACCGGTTATTCAGAATGGAGTTGCTCAAGGATAAGTGTGAAATGCTTCTGTGTTGATTTGATTGAATAGTAAGAACTTCATAAAAGCATCAGTTGAGAAAGCGAGTAGGTTTAGGCCCTTTAAACTTCCTGGATAAGCAATCCCGCCAAATGCTCGCCCAAGGCAGCCGAATGCTTGAACCCATGCCCTGAACAGGCCGATACGAGCAATACTTCCTCCATATCCGCCAAAGGTTTCACCACGAATTTGGCATCAGCTGTAACAGTATAGAAACAAACTGTTGATTTAATAAAATCACGTGAAATCCCGTTGATTTTCCCTTCTACTCTCCCCTCCCAAAAAATTTGTTGCTCTTCTTTGGTCACCTCTCTTTGGATATGATCCGGATGGGTTGTTTCAACAAATTCTTCCGTTGCCATCTTCACTGATCTGCCATCAATAGAAGGAAATCCATAGGTAAAATCCTCAGGGCTTGAACCTAATCCCCACATGAAGACCGGCGTGTTATTCCAGTTTTTGTGAAGTGAATCTATCTTTAACCAATGCAATACCTGCCTGCAGATTCTGTAATTGAGACTTTCCTTTTCTGAAAGAAAGTCCTTGATCCACCCACCGGCGCTTAGAAGTACCCTTTCGGCAATAACCGATTTTCCAGCACAAACCAATTTGACCGCTCCCGAAGTAAGCCGGGTTAAAGACAAAACCTCTGTATCTGTCCATACCATCGCACCCCGCTTCTGTGCAAGCTCAAGCTGCACTTGAATACATAGTTCAGGATTAACGTATCCTCCCCCCTGCTCGTAGTAGCCCCTTCCTGTATCCTCGATTTGAAATTGTGGAAATCTCCCCTGAATATCCTTCGCAGAAAGCAATTGGTGCGCTATATCGAATTCCTTTGCATAATTGATTGTCCTCTCAAAAAATCCTTCTGACCCATATTTACCCCAAGGGTTTACACCCGAGTCCATAATGATTGCCCCGCATGGATAAAAGAGTTTCTTGCCGGAAATCTCCCCGAGTTCCTTCCATATATCCTGAGACCTTTTGGCCCACTTTATATACTCCTTGCCTTCACCTACTGCAAGTCTTGTAATCCTTGTCTCTCCATGCGAAGATCCATAAGAATGTGGGGGATGAAAACGGTCTATCCCCAAAACATTTACTCCCTTACTCGCCAATTGATAAAGCGTTGCTGAACCCACAGCCCCCAAACCTATAACTACCACATCATATTTATACATAAAGAAAGAATACCGTTATCTCTATAATTCGTTTTCAAATCGTCACTTAGAACAACTTGAATAGGTGCCCCCCCTCTTTCCAGATTCAGTTTGAGGTGAATTAGCATACAGCATCCGGTGCAGGAATTCTTCCCAACACCTTTGTGTAGTCGTCATCACCTGTAGTCTGGAAAGCTCGTAGCGGAAAGTCGATCCATCCCACTATTGGAATAAATAGGGCCTGCTGAAAAACGCCAGTAAAGAGATTGGAAGCCATAGTTTTGAATTATCAGACCATTTTTAAGGCAAGCTTTTTGACCACAATAGCCCGTTATCCATGCACCGGAAAATCCAAATACACTATTTTTTTGAGCTAGCCTCAGCCCCACCATCTTCTACGTTGCCCTCATTCGAAGTATAAGCATACACCATCATTCGGACGCCTTGAAGCCGGTACAGCTGAGACTTTTTCAGCAAGCCCTAAATACAGTTAATCATCTACCCTACACGGAATAAATGAGGATTGAACATACCTATCCCGCCAATTATTTTCAGAAAAAAATGAAAACATTCAACTCTTCCCATCAAAAGCCTTCACACTTCACCAATTTATCGGGGAAGTTGCTGAAAAGAAAAAAACCGGAAACCACCTTCAGTATTTCAACTCGGTCTGTAGCAAGGGAAATAAAGTAACAGTTTTTGGTTAGTAGGGAAGGCAAGATCCCAGAAACTTATTTTGGGCTTATAAGCCATTTCACAAAAAAATCCCATTTCAACAGGAGCAACTGAAGTAAATGTTGATAATCCCATTCACTCAAGCAGCAATCATCTTCTTTGGTATTCTCCAGTTGTCAACTGCCGCCATTCATATCTGTTGGGTTTGGAAAAGAACTGAAACTGCGGGAAAAGAGGATGATGCCTTTCTAAAGTTTATTCAGTCAGGGTGAGGAAAACTTCTACTTTTTGCCCATTTGAGCATCAATAAGTTCACGCTTTAACTTTCTTTCGCGCTCCAGTGTATTCTTTCTGTGCATATCAAATTCCTCCTGTACTTCTTCCAAATCTTTTTGGGCTTTTCGTATTTTCTTGAAGCTCCTCATATACTGAAATGAAAAGAATGCCAGAGCTCCTGCAAGTCCAGCCACGAGCAGCCACATAAATGAAGAATACACAGTCTTGTGGACACCGATTCCTAAAAAAGAAAAATTGTCCTTCGCATCTATTGCTTCCTGTTTCTCAAGCTCTGACTCCCGCAAAACATTGTTAAGATTTCCAATGGAATCATTTTTACTGGTAATCTGCACTTTAAGCTCCCCTACCTCACCTCTCATAGTTCGCATTGAGTCTAGGATATTTGACTTGAGTAGGTCCAGATTGGTTCTTTTTACTACTTTATATTCCTGAAAATTATTGGACACACTGTAAATGTATTCAAATTGGCTATCGATAGTACCTGATTTCAAAGAACCCTGGGTGGAACTGGTATCTTGGGCTATAGAAAAACTTACATATAAAAATGATAATATAAAAGTCAGGTACAGAACTGGATTTCTATTCATTTGGTGATGTGTTTTTCAAATTATGGGATATCCCTTAGCCGCTCAATAAACATGCCTTCAAACCAAAATTAAATGGATTTTTTAAGATCTCCAGTAAGTGATTTCACTATTTTAAATATTAACTACTGATAATCAAATATATACAACACTATTTCAAATGCCACTGCCGTCTTTAGCCTATTCCAAGAGCACCCTGTCCGGTTATGACAAGATACTCTTGGAATGTAACTCTTAAAGCTCCTTGACAGTGTCCACTTGGGAAGCAATCCAAGCAGGTCTCCATGAAGCCAACAGCGTAATAGCTATCACAGCTATGCTGATCCAAATGAAATCCCACCACACGATTTCGACTGGATATGCATCAACCACTGCAGATGCTATCCCTAATGATACCAAACCAAAACTCTGTTGTAGCCAGCATATCAAATACCCGGATACCAGTCCAATTATTGCTCCGCTGAGGGCGATCATGGCGCCTTGTTTCAGAAAAATATTTCTAACAAGACTCTCGGAGGCTCCCATCGCTTTAAGAACCGCGATATCCTTCTTCTTTTCGATAGCTAGCATACTCAGTGAAAAGAAAATATTAAAAGATGCAATGGCAAGGATGAATGTCAGCGTGAGAAATACAAATAGTTTTTCAAGCTTGACAGTTCTGAGTAAACCGGAATGCTGTTCATCGGTATTCTTCACCAAGAATCCTGATCCCAAATGGGTTTTCAGTCTACGCTGGACTTCTTGAAGGGAATATCCTTTAGCCACTTTGATTTCCAGGGAGGTACGCTTATTCCCATATTTCAATAAATTCTGTACAAAAGCTAAAGGTGCTATGACATATTGGTCATCAAACTGACTGTCGATACTGAAAAAAGCAACTGGGTCCAGAAAATCAGAAGCATAAAGTTGGCTCGGGTCTATTGTGGCGGCACTGCGGGGTGCTTTTGGGTAAAAGACTCTAAGAGGCATATTGCTATTGTCAAGATTGACGGAAAGGAAAAAACCAACCCCCCTGCCTAAAATAGCTGCCGGCTGCTTAGCTGTACCCAACGTGGTATCACCCCAAAAATACCCTTTTGAGAACCTACCCTGATCCAGAAAATTATCAGAAACCCCTTTAATCCTAGCAATCATCTGATTGCCATTATATTGTAGTAATGCATTATCCTCAATCACTTCCGTGAGTATAGCTACTCCCTCCAGATTCCGGATACTATCCAGCCATGTATCATTTGTCATGAAACTCTTACCCTGGGCCACCTCGATTTTAAGTTCTGCATCAAAACTCGCAAATAACTCCCGAATCAAGTGCTCCAATCCATTGAAAACTGACATGACTATGACCAGAGCCATAGTACCTACTGCCACCCCTACCATGGAAATCCGGGAAAGGATAGTGATGAAATTCCGCTTTTTCTTACTGCGGAAATAACGTGAAGCTATAAAAAAACTGAGGTTCAACTTCTGTGATTATTAATCTTCATTCCCGCCATCCTCCTCTGCAGGAGCAGGAGGAATATCAAGATCTGAAATCACTTTATCCATATGCTGTGCATACGATGCGGAATCATCAGGAAAGAATGCAAGTTCAGGGATAATCCGAACCGATTTACCAATCCGTTTGGCCAACTGATGTCTGATCTCTCTCTTATGCTCATTGATAAGCTGATAGGTAGCTTCTGGATCTGCAAGAAGAAAACTCATATACACCTTCGCAAAACCTAGATCCGGCGCCACCATCACACGTGTGATTGTAACCATAGCCCGGCCTATCAGGTGTCTAGACTCTTTCTGAAAAATATCTCCAAGCTCCTTTTGGAGCAATTTTGCGTGTTTCTGTTGTCTTTTACTTTCCATAAGAACTATTTGTGGTACAAATTTAGCGAAATAGTTGGGCATGCTTTAATTTCGGGTCAAACCAACATCACACCTTTCTCCAATTTCACCTTGTTAAGTTTTTTCAAAGTCAATGATCCCTTCAGGCTAATCGGTATCGGAATATACTTCTTGCTTTTGACATTAGTATATCTGCTTATCACCCCATTCCCGATTACGGCCCCACAACTTACTTGGATGCTGCTTGGTCAACGTCTCGGTGAGGGCTATTATTTATATCAAGACATAATAGATGATACGGGACCATTATCAGCAGGTTTTTTCACATTCATGGATTATTTTTTCGGTCGAAGCCAGCTCGCTTTTGAGCTCGTGGGTAGATGCCTGGTTTTATTTCAGATAATTTACTGGAATTCCATACTCATCAAATTCCGTGTATTTGATGAAAACACCTATCTGCCCGCAATAATCATGGCAGCTTTGTTCCATATTTCTTTCGATCTACTGGGGCTTACTCCTGCGCTATTGGCCAGTACCTTCCTGATGCTGGCACTTGCACAGCTATTTTCCCATACCATGCTCCAGAAAGAGACCAGCGAATCAACCTTACTTATTGGCATTTTCGGTGGACTGGCAGCGGGTTTCCACCCCAACTTTATTCTTTTTCTTCCCTACATGATTTTCAGCGGTATTGCAGTAAGTGGTTTCAATTTTCGTCAACTTATGCTTTCATTAGTAGGCTATTTTCTTCCCCTATTACTCATATCTGTTTTTTATTATTGGAATGATGGTTTGGAAGAGGCATTGGAAATATGGCCCATGGCATTTCTTTCATCAAAATACTATTATCAATCTCCTTTATCATGGTTGATTATCGGATCAGTTCCACTTGCCTTGGCAATGGTCGGATATCTTTTTGCTTCCTTGTTTCGCGGTGCTACTATCAACCAGCAAAAACAAAGACAATTAATGTTGATCTGGCTGATCTTTTCTACCATGCAATTCTTTATTTTAAAACGGCAAGCCGCATTTCAATTGGTCATATTATTACCTGGACTCACCTACCTCATCACCCATTTTTTCCTGAATATCAAAAAAACGGTAATCGCCAACCTCAGCTTTTATACCCTTGTATTGGCTGTTCCAGTGTTTGCTTGGTTTTTCTGGCAGGGAACTGTCAAAGGCTCGGGATATTTCGTTACTGAATCCACTGATCTGAGAGCCCCAGATGGTATCATGGTGATGGGCAATGATTTATCACCTTACCTCCACTCAAACCTTGCCGGACCATTTCTTAATTATGAACTGAGCAGGATTTATCTGAATAAAGAGCAGGATCTGAGGAAAAAAGCTAGATTGTTCCAAATGTTGGAAAACCAGAGAACAGCCGTAGTTGTTGATCCCAATGGGATTTTCAAGGAATTACTTAAAGAATTTCCAGGACTTGAAATCAGGTATAGGCAATCTCAACCAGACACATATGTCCTTAACCCAACCCCTAACTAGGGCCTGCTGAAAAACACCAGTAAAAAGATTGGAAGCCATAGTTTTGAATTAGCAGACCATTTTTAAGGCAAGCTGCTTTTCAGCAAGTGCAAGCTTTTTGACCACAATAGCCCGTTATCCATGCACAGGAAAATCCAAAAACAGTATTTTTTTGAGCTAGCCTCAGCCCCACCATCTTCTACGTTGCCCTCATTCGAAGTATAAGCATACATCATCACCCGGACGCCTTGAAGCTGGTACAGCTGAGACTTTTTCAGCAAGCCCTAACTAAGGCTAGCTGAAAAACCGGAGTAATAATTAAAGTGCTGGCTTTTAAGGAGTATACCCTTAATCTGAGGGCTTTTATTCCTCTATTGGCTATGATTCTCACTTCTTACTGAATTCAAAAAGTTTTCTTTTTTCCTCCTTGTTCAGGGCTTCGTACCCCTTTTCGGCTATCTTATCCAAGATGCGGTCAATTTCTTCCTGGGTAGCATCTGAAGAAGCTCTGGAAGGAGCTGACGTGGAACGGGAAGAAGAATAAGAATCAAATCCTCCGCTAGTCTTGGCTTTGCGGTAAGTAACCTTCACTTTGCTTTTCTTTGAAAAAAGGTCTTCAAAGAAAATCCCTACTTTCTGTACAGGTATTCCAAGATCAACCCCTTTTCGAAGCTGGACAATATAAAAATAGCCTAGGAGAGCTCCTCCCAAATGTGCCAATTCACCACCCGCGTTCGCTCCAGCCGAATTTGCAAAGGAAAGTACTACATAGAAGATCGCGATATATTTGATCTTGACAGGACCAATAAGAATCAGCATAAAAGTAGTGTTGGGACTTAGGGTGGCTGCTCCCACCACGATTGCAAAAACACCTGCACTGGCTCCCAACATCAAGGACGAATCTATAGAATTATTGAAATAGGGGGCCAGATTATAGATTATCAAATAAAATAGGGCGCCTGCCAACCCACCCAAAATATAAAGGTTAGCCAGTTTTCTGCTCCCTAAAAACTGGTGTACAAGCAATCCAAACCAATACAGAAACAACATATTAAAAAGAATGTGAAAGAACCCTTCATGGAGGAACATATAGGTAAATATACTCCAAGGTTGAGTCACCAATCTGGATAAAGAAGCCGGCATCATCAGATAGGAAAGCCCCATGGAATACCAGTCTCCAAACCCTCCGATAGTCATGAGAACCCGTATTACCATCACTGCAAAAAACACCAACAGATTAATCGCAATCAGCTTAAAAAGGCTGTTGTTGTTATGCCGGAAGGCATTTTTTAGATTTTCCCAAAAGTTTCCATACATAATCAATAAAAGCTATTTCTGTTTTTCTTCCATCTATACACCAAAATTGCACCAATAATCAGTCCACTCAAATGGGCAAAATGAGCGACATTGTCAGAGGGATTATTCACGAATACGTTGTAGAGCGTATAAAGGCCGTAGAAAAGCACTAAATATTTTGCTTTTACAGGCATAGGTGGAAACAACAGAAATAACTGCGTATTGGGAAACAACATCGCAAAAGCTATCAGGACTCCAAACAAAGCCCCTGAAGCACCCACCATGGGTATGTTGCCCTGTATCTCCAGTATTGCACTGAGTGTCTGTTTAGCTTGTGTGATCAAGCCCACATCATCGGGATTCCGGCTGTAATCATCCACAAAATCGAAAATAGTACGTTGGAAAAAACCCCTGTTTTCCAAAACCAGTTTATTGAAATAGTCAGGATCAGGATTGTTTTGAAACACTTCTATTTTGGTTTCAAGGCTATTTACCCGATAGGAGTTATAGCCTGAATATAAGACGCCAGAGCCTATCCCGCATACCATCCATAAAGTCAGGAGTTTCTTTGGACCTAGAAACTGCTCCAAAAGCGGGCCGAAGATCAACAATCCAAACATATTGCTGAACAGATGCCAAAAATCTGCATGCATAAACATGTAGGTAAGAAACTGGAAAGGCTTGAAATACGGGCTATGGATATAATACAAGGCAAACCATACATTCAACTGAGGTAACACGTAGGCGCTCACGAGGAAAAGTATAATATTGAGCAAAAGGAGATTTTGAACTACCGGAGTTATATTTCTGAACATGCTATTTCCCGAAGAATGAGTGTATACTGTTTAAATCTAATTTCACAAATGTTTTGTTCCCACCAAGTCCATAATTCGGGGTCTGGCAAGCAAAAAGTTGCCCAACCAAGGTTTCCATCTCCTGAGCACTGAGTTTTTGCCCTTTTCTTAAGGCTGACTTTCTTGCAAGTGAGCGGGCTAGACTCTCCCTCCTATCCAGAGAAAGTTCATTTTTAAAATGCTTATACTGTTCCAGAAGACCTTCGAAAAGCTCTTTTTCATTTTTAATCTGGATATCAGCAGGAACTCCCTGAATCAATATGGTATCCTTACCAAACTCAGACACCATAAACCCCAGACTATGGAGTTCCGGCATTATCCCCAATACCAATGAAAAATCGCCTGGTCCGAGATTGATGGTCGGAGGGAAAAGGCATTGTTGGGATGGTCCCTGGGCAAGTTTTAACTGACGTAAATACCTTTCGTAGAGTACGCGCTCGTGAGCACATTGTTGGTCTATTATCAACATACCACTGGAAGTCTGGGCTACTATGTAATTCAATTCCACCTGAAATGTAGTCCCGGTAGACTCCAGCTCTTCTCTGGGCAGGAGGCCTTTGGTCTCCTCTTTATCTGGATTCGCTTTACTGGAAAAAGTGAGTATTTCAGAAGAATCGGTGTCAAGAGCGGCTGCTTGATCCGATGCAGGTTGCCCCTTTTCGAAAAGCTTCTCCCATCCAGACAAACTCGCTTTCTTAAATTCTGGTGTATTGAAAGACTTATAACTGTACTCCCTGTCTACTTGAGCCTTTTTTTCCTCATCCTTATCCCATTTCTCATTAAAGTTTACATCAAAACTAAAATCCAGGGCAGGCACAACATGGTGTGCTCCCAATGATTGCTTCACTGCTGACCGGACTAACGCATATACTGTACGTTCGTCATCGAACTTTATCTCTGTCTTGGTAGGATGTACGTTGATGTCTATATGTGTAGGATCAATTTCTAAAAAAAGGACATAAAAAGGATACTGGTCTGACTGCAAGAGTCCTTCGAAAGCCGAACCCACGGCATGGTTAAGATAGCTGCTTTTGATGAATCTGTTGTTTACAAAGAAGAACTGTTCCCCTCTGGTCTTTTTTGAATTCTCGGGTTTTCCAATGTAGCCATTGATATTTAAATGTGGCGTCAGCTCTTCACAGGGTATAAGCTGGCTCTGGTAATTCTTTCCAAAGAGGCCCACTATCCTCTGACTAAGCTTCCCGGGCGAAAGATTAAAAACTTCTAAATCCTGTTGGTGAAGAGAAAAACCTATTTCCGGATAGGCAAGTGCCACCCGCTGAAATTCATCAACAATATGCCGCATTTCTACGGGATTGGATTTTAGGAAGTTTCTTCTTGCTGGAACGTTGAAAAAAAGATTTTTCATGGATACAGAAGTCCCTATATTGCAGGCTACAGGCTCTTGTTTTTTAACTTCTGAACCTTCAATCAGAATCGTTGTCCCTAATTCCGCATTTAGTTGCCGGGTTTTTAGTTCCACCTGTGCGACTGCAGCTATTGAAGCAAGAGCCTCGCCTCGAAAACCAAAAGTTTTAATTGAAAACAGGTCATTTGATGACCGGATCTTTGAGGTAGCATGCCTCTCAAAACTCATCCTAGCATCAGTAGGGGACATTCCTCTACCGTTATCAATCACTTGGATCAGCTGTTTGCCAGCTTCTTTTACTAATACTTGGATGGTGCTTGCTCCTGCATCTACCGCATTCTCCAAAAGCTCTTTGAGTGCTGATGCGGGTCGTTGTACTACTTCTCCTGCCGCAATCTGATTGGCAATTGCATCCGGCAAGAGCTGGATCAAATCACTCATCTTTTCTTTTTGGTTTGAGCTTCAGAAAAAAATAGATGCCAGAGATGGTAGCTCCAATATAAAGTATGTATTCAAAAATCTCTGGACCTATGTACAAATATCCAAATACCGAGCCCATCAGAATCAGGAATATAAAGGTACGGACCATTGCTGTGGAGGTGAACACATTTTCCCCCGAGCGTTCCCTGATCCCTCTATATTGGGAGAACCCACCCTTTAATCCAGACACATAAGCTGCTTCATTCTTCTCCAATCCTTCGATTACACCCTCTGCTTCCAGTTCACGCTTGATCCTAGCTGTTCTTTGCTCGATCTCTTCCCTCACAGGATCATAATACCGGGGTTTGATGTCGAATCTTGTGGGGGAAGCGGTTCGGAATATAGAAGGGAATTTCATGGTTGAATAATTTAGAAGTCATGCCTGCCGTTACAACAAA
Organism: Algoriphagus sp.; assembly: GCA_048819475.1. Taxonomy (GTDB): domain Bacteria; phylum Bacteroidota; class Bacteroidia; order Cytophagales; family Cyclobacteriaceae; genus Algoriphagus. Next base: position 7,129 of record JBMDXP010000019.1, on the reverse strand, counting down.
GGCACTTTCTGGAATTTAGTTCCTGGACGTAAAGCCGCTTATTTAATTTCTACTGCTTTAAACCCAATTTATTGATCAATGTTGCCTGATCTTTGCTATCTTCATCAGTAAGTCCCTCCTCATGTGTGCAGATTCCATACAAGGAACTTCTTCCGGGAAAGCACCTGCAATCAGGTATTTCCAGCTAGCCGATACCACAAATTTATTTTAAAAATTAAAGATTAAAAAATTACCCACAAATGAGCAACAAGCTTTTAAGGATTTTCTTGACTGGAATTATAGCCGTAGCTTTTTCCTCCGGAAAATTAGATGAATCGCTATTGGTGGAAGATCCTCTGGTCTCGTCTGACTCTTTTAACCAGATGAACTGGGTTGACTCTGTTTTCCAAAGTCTGACTTTCGAAGAGCGCCTTGGCCAATTATTCATGGTAGCTGCTTATTCCAACAAAGACAAAAAGCACGTGGATGAAATTAGTGCGCTTGTCAGAAATGAGAATCTGGGAGGTTTGATTTTTTTTCAGGGTGGTCCAGAGCGACAAGCCCGGCTTACTAACTACTATCAGGCACAAGCCAAGACTCCCCTCTTTATTGCAATGGATGCAGAGTGGGGGATAAGCATGAGATTGGACTCCGTGCCGGACTTTCCAAAAGCCATGACCTTGGGGGCAATCCAGAATACTGATTTAATCTATGAAATGGGTGCTGAGATGGCAAGGCAGTTTAAAGAATTGGGCATGCATATCAACTTTGCACCAGTTGTCGATGTAAACTCCAATCCAAGTAATCCTGTAATAGGCTACAGGGCCTTTGGGGAGAACAAAGAACTGGTGACCCAAAGAGCTGTATCCTACATGAAGGGATTGCAGAAAAACGGCATCATTGCCAATGCAAAGCATTTCCCAGGACACGGAGATACCGAGTCTGACAGTCATTATTCCTTGCCGGTAATCAAGCATGCTGAACAAAGAATCTGGGATGTAGACCTTTACCCTTACCAGGAGCTTTTCAAAGAGGATTTAATGTCGGTGATGGTAGCCCACTTAAATATTCCGAGTCTTGACAATACACAAAATATCCCTACCAGCCTCTCAAAAAAGGTGGTCACTGACCTCCTTCAGAAAAGAATGAATTTTCAAGGGTTGGTTTTCACTGACGCCCTTAATATGAAAGGAGTGGCCAATGCCAATGCTCCCGGAGATGTAGACCTCAAAGCTCTCTTAGCTGGAAATGATGTCTTGGTATACTCTCAAGACGTCCCAAAAGCCAAGGCTCTGATCAAAAAGGCTGTGGAAGATGGGCTGATCTCTGAAAAAGAAATAGACCGGAAGGTAAAGAAAATACTTAAGGCAAAGTATTGGGCTGGCCTAAACCACTATCGCCCGATAAACACATTTCAATTAGCAGAAAGGCTCAATACGCCCCAAACCAAAACTGTCATAGAAAAGCTTTATGCAGACGCTATTACAGTAGCGGCCAATAAAGACAATCTGCTCCCTTTCAAGTTATTGGATGTCAATAAATTTGCCAGCCTTAGTATTGGGGATAGTGGAGAGGAGTTCAAGAAATATTTGGGCAAATATACTGCGTTTAGCCATTTTGATATCCCAAAAGCTTCCAATCAAACCACCCACTCCAATATCATGAAGCAGCTGGAGGATTATGATGTAGTCGTAGTAGGATTAATGGGTGTCACAAATAGTCCAAGCCGCAAATTTGGGGTAGCACAGGGAGATATTGATTTGATAAGGCAACTGGCAAAAAGACAAAAAGTGGTAACCGTACTGTTTGGAAATGCATATGCATCCCAGCATTTGGAAGGTCTGGGCAACGTGGTTTTTGCATTTGAAAACAATAAAATAACCCAGCAGCTTGTCCCTCAGGTTTTATTTGGCGGTCGTCCGGCCTCTGGCATCCTGCCAGTAACAGTAAGCGGACAATTTTCCCATGGTGTCGGAGGCTACATGGAACATTCAAACAGGCTTTCTTATGGCACTCCTGAAAGTGTGGGCATGAAAAGCAGTACACTCGACAAAATAGACCGAGTGGTTCAAAAAGCTATTTCAATACAGGCAACCCCCGGGGCCAACGTGCTCGTGGTAAAAAATGGCAAAGTTATATTTGAAAGGTCTTATGGAAATCTTGAATACAAAAACAGCCCTCCGGTAAGTACTGAAACAGTATATGATCTGGCGTCTATTACCAAAGTTCTTGCAACTACTCAGGCTGCGATGTTTCTCCATACGAGGGGAGAGCTGGATATGAACAAAACTTTGGGATATTATCTGCCTGAATTGAAAGGGACAAATAAAGAAAAGTTGGTATTGAAGGATGTCATGACCCACGAGGCCGGACTCGTTGCCTTTATTCCACATTATGCTAAAACTGTGGAATCAGGGGCTTGGAAGAAAGAATATTACCAGGCTTCAAGCAGCCCAGGATTTACCAGGCCAGTTGCCAATGAAATGTTTGGAAAAGATGCTTTACGGGATAGTATCTGGCAGTGGACCGTAGAATCAAAACTCCAACCAAAACCAGCTGGATCCTCTAAGCATGCCTATGTTTACTCTGACCTTACCATGTATCTGATGCAGGCAGTGGTGGAAAGAATAGTCGGGCAACCGATGGAAGATTTCCTTGATCAAAACTTCTATGCGCCATTGGGTCTTCACACGATGACTTTCAACCCTCATCGAAAAATGCCAATCAATGTCATTGCGCCGACAGAAAATGACATTACTTTCCGAAAACGTCAGATTCAGGGTTACGTCCATGATCCTGGCGCTGCCATGTTTGGGGGAATCGCAGGTCATGCCGGCCTATTTGGAACTGCAAATGACATAGCGGTAATGATGCAGATGATGCTGAACAAAGGATATTATGGAGACGTTGATTTGATGAATCCGGAAACGGTCGAATCCTTTACCGACAGGCAATCAAAACAGAGCCGAAGGGGATGGGGATGGGATAAACCGGAGCCAGTGGCTGGAAAAGGAGGTTCATCTGGAAAACTGGCTCCCAAAACCACCTTTGGACATACAGGATTTACAGGCACTTGTGTATGGGCTGATCCGGACAATCAGCTGATTTACGTATTTCTATCAAATCGAGTCTTTCCAGATGCAAACAACAACAAATTACTAAAAGAAGGGATTCGGACTGATATCCATGATATCATTTATGAAGCCATGGAATAACCAATTGTATTCGTGAATGGATACATTCCTACAGCTTCTTTCCGCCTACCAAAATCAATTCTTCTTGTGGAGAAATCAAGTATTCGGCTCCGTTTTCAGTCACGACTGCCATCTCCTCTACAGAAATTGTTTTAAAAGTACCATCAGCTCTTTTCCAGCAGTGGAACCCATCGAAGGCAAAGGTCATCCCGGGCCTTAATTCCTTTTCAGAAGCCGGACGTACCGTTAGGCTTTGGGAACCGCCTAAGTTGGGCCCTACATCGTGTGCGACATAACCTACAGGATGGCCAGTACTCCACATTACATCTTCGGATCCCGCCTGTTTCATCAATTCACGCTGTGCTCTATCCACATCCACTCCTTTTACTCCAGGCTTCATTGCCGCTAATGCTGCGCGGCTTCCCGCCTTACCATGATCCCAGTAACCCATAATCTCGTCAGGGGCTTCGGATTCGTTCTCTTTAAGAACATAAGCAAACCGCTGGATATCACTAACCCAAATATCATATAGTTTCACTCCAAAATCGATCTGTATAACATCCCCGGGCATTATTACCTTGTCTGTCGCATGAGAATGACCCCGGTCAGGACCAGAATTAACATTGGGATTTTGGTCTGGGTGCCAGGCATCTGATACGCCAAACTCTACCATTTTCGCTTTCAAAAACCTAGCTACATCGGCATCTGTCGTTTTTCCGGGGACTATTTGGGAGTACGCTTCATATTGAAAATCAGATGCCAGCTGGGCTGCCGTCTTCAAGATTTCAATCTCTGCAGGAAGCTTTATTGACAACCATTCGTACACAAGTTCACCAGAAGATACAAGCTTGGATGATTCGGGCCCAAGCAGTTGCTCCAATTCCGTTCTTTGGGAATAGGAAAGGCCATCGGCCATAGCATTGCTGTTGGACGAGTTTATGGCTATGGATCTGAAGCTTCTAGATTGGATGAATTCAGCTGCTTTTCCGATTGTGGAGGCCCCACGCTCAACTTTAATCACAGTCTCGTGGATATTGAGTTCGGCTAGAGAAGTAGCTTCACCGTCCGGTGAAAATACGAGCGAATGGAATCCATCCTCAGATTGATAAAATAGGAAAACCGCGTTACCTCCCGCATTTTCTCCTCCTACATGCATCGCTAAGGGATCATTCTGGTTTTCACGGCAGATAATGAGCCAGCAGTCCACTCCAGCCGAGTCCATTGCTTTGGGAAGCAACTCATTGATCCGTTGCTTCCGGATAGATGGCCAGGGATTATCTAGCCAAAGATTCTTTTTTTCAGATTGCTTACTTTCCTGATTTTGAAGATTGCAGGATTGGAGAACGAATAAAATGAGTGCAGGAACTAAAAACTTTATCATCGTGGTGATTTTTACCATCTCGAATATAAAACAAAAGCAGAGGGATACTATAGCGTGCACCAAGGTTTTTGAAGAAAAAACCGAGAGATATTTCTTTGAATATCAGTATATTATTAAAGCAATGAGGCAAAAAGTAAATTTATTGAACAAAATTAAGATGAATGCGTGTTTACAGACAGGTTATTTAACCTGTACCCAAATCAATATGAAAATAGGAATTGTTTGTTATCCGACCTTTGGGGGTAGCGGAGTCGTAGCTACAGAACTTGGGAAAGGTTTAGCAAAAATTGGCCATGAAGTCCACTTCATCACCTACCGGCAACCCACAAGATTGGATTTTTTCAGTGAAAATCTTTTTTACCATGAAGTGGATATTAAGAGTTATCCGCTATTCGAGCATGCTCCCTATGAACTGGCATTGGCAAGCAAAATGGTCAGCGTTGTAAAGTATGAAAATTTAGATCTGCTGCATGTTCACTATGCAATTCCACACGCTTCTGCGGCCTATATGGCCAAACAGATATTAAAGGAACAAGGAATCTGTATCCCAGTAGTCACTACACTACATGGAACTGATATTACGTTGGTGGGAAAAGACCCGAGCTATGAGCCGGTGGTTACATTCAGCATTAATCAATCTGACGGAGTGACTGCTGTATCAGAAGATTTGAGAAGAGAAACCTATGCTTACTTTGATATCAAGCGTGAAATAGAGGTGATCCCAAACTTTATTGATCTGGACCGTTTTAAGAAACAGAAAAAAGAGCATTTCAAATTGGCGATATGTCCCCAGGGGGAGAAATTATTGGTTCATACTTCGAACTTTAGAAAAGTCAAAAGGGTTGAAGACGTGATCCGTGTTTTTTACGAGGTAAGAAAAGAAATTCCAGCGAAGCTGCTATTAGTCGGTGATGGTCCCGAGCGGGATAAAATGGAAAGATTGTGCCGGGAACTTGGCACTTGTGATGATATCCGGTTCTTGGGAAAACTCGATGCTGTGGAAGAAGTCCTCTCTGTAGCAGATTTATTCATCATGCCTTCCGAGAAAGAAAGCTTCGGTCTTGCTGCTTTGGAAGCCATGGCTTGTGAAGTGCCGATTTTGACATCTAACGCCGGGGGCATTCCTGAATTGAACATTGATGGGGTGACTGGGTATGTTTGCCAGATTGGAGACATCAAGGATATGAAAGAGAAAGCTCTTTACATCTTAAACGATGACAATTTACCCCGCTTCAAAATAAATGCGCTGGCGCGGGCAAAAGAATTCGATATTTCTGAAATTTTACCTATGTATGTGACGTATTATCAGAAGACTATCGAATCCACTACGGCGGGCATTGAAAAAATAGTTAATTAATATGATAATTATCACAGGTAAGGCATTCTGTTTTGATGTACCTTTGTTTTAACATATTTTAAAATAGGGGCATTTAGTCTCTATTCACAGAATAATGAGTAACATATGAAATCGAGCATGACTAAAAAGTCACACGCTGGCATCATTATAATTGCTGCGAGATTCCATGTGACTGCTGAGAATCAAATTATAAACACATGAAAAAGATTGGAAGATTGGAAAAACCGGACAATTTTGGGTCCGCGCAGATGTTCTCCAACCCGATTCTTGAGAGAATATCCAGAACACACATCTCAATCCCTATAACAATGTTTCTGGTTTTTGCAGCCGTATCGCTTTACTATGCAATTACAGACACCGAAATAGGATTGGGGTTAGGTTTACTAGTTGTACTGTCGGGTTACTTCGCCTTCACATTTGTGGAATATATGATGCACAAGCATTTTTTCCATATGGAGCCGGATACACCTATCAAGGATAAGTTGCAGTATAGCATCCATGGGGTCCACCATGATTACCCAAAAGATAAGGACAGACTAGCCATGCCACCATTTGTAAGTGCGGCATATGCCGCTATATTTTATTTGGTGTTCAAATTGATCATGGGTGATTTTGCTTACTATTTTCTTCCTGGATTTTTGATGGGATATTCCGCCTATCTGGGAGTCCATTACATCGTGCATGCTTACCAGCCACCAAAAAACTTTATGAAGGTGCTTTGGGTTAATCATGCGATCCACCATTATAAAGATCCTGATACCGCATTTGGTGTAAGCTCACCTCTTTGGGATATGATCCTGGGAACCATGCCCAAGAGAGAAGTGGAAAAGCAAAAAGTCTCTTGATATACCAGAGAGCTTTTTTATAGAAATCCAGGATATGAAATCGAGTATGACTAAAAAGTCACACGCTGGCATTATTATAATCGCTGCGAGATTCTCCCGAATCGAATTCGGAACAGGCTATCCCGACTTGTCGGGACAGGTAATGACCGCTGAGAATCAAACTATAAACACATGAAATGCCCATGAGAAAAGGTTCTCACACAAGGGAATGATTATCCGGAGGCATTCCATCTGACCACTGAAAAAACAAATTATAAACAGATGAAATCGAGCATGACGCAGAGCGACGCACAGTGGGATGATTATCCGGTATGCGAGATTCCCTGTCCGACGACAGGCGGGCATATGACAATTGAAAAATAATTATAAACAG
>JBMDXP010000018.1:0-30272 GCA_048819475.1 Algoriphagus sp. | reverse complement strand
GCGTGAAGCTCCCCCCTTCGCAGATCACACCATCCATTACCTCGATGTCGGCTGCGGTCGCAGCAGGGTTCACCGTCACGGTAAGTTCCGCTGCGTCACCTGGCGCATTCTCACAGATGCCATCACCTTCCACAGTCACATAGTAGGTAGTGGTCACCGCAGGCATTACGGTAAGGTCCGTCAGCTCGTCGGTCAGGGCAGCATCGGTGTAGAATCGGAACACCGGATTTGCAATGCCTGGAGCGGTTGCGCTCAGCGTGAAGCTCTCCCCTTCGCAGATGGTGCTGTCTCCTGTTCCAATCTCCACAACTCCTTGCTCGATAACTTCAAATTCCACAGGAAGGAGTTCGCCTATTGGCGATTCACATCCTACCTCTCCTGCTACGCTCACATACAACATATAAGAACCTGGCGGTAACCCGGTCAGGGTAATCGTACCGTTTGCCTCGATAAGTACACTTCCACCATCCACTGGATCCCCGTCAGAAATCATCATGGCTTTATTGCTGTCCCTATACCACTTAAATTCGGATAAAGCAGGGTTTAAATCACTTTCTTCCGAAAGCCGGGGCTGGATTGTTACAGCAGTATTCCCGCAGTAAACCTGCATGTTTCCGACTACCTCAATGTCTGCAATTCCCGGTGAAGGGATTAGATTGACAGCAATAGCCAGCCGGGAAGACTCCACATCACAGGTTCCATCATAGGTTGCCGCATAGAAAGTCGATGAAGTAGTAACCTGTCCCGGATTGAAAGGCTCATTCGCCGCTGTGGTTGCCAGCAGGTTTCCTCCCACTGGTTCATCATACCATCTTACCAAAAACGGTTCGTCCACCTGGACCAACAACTGTATTTCATCCCCCTCACAGCCAGTAAAGGATTCCCCATCGGGAGTTATGGGAGAAGGGCTTGGTGGTCCAATTGTCACACCACCGAATTCCAGTTCACTCCCAGCTGCGGAAGAACCATTGGAAGAATAACGCAATGCCACTCTATCAATAGACATTCCAGGTTGAAAAGGAATATCCACGGCCTGGCCGGTTTGGAGGAGATCGAGCATGTCAGGATCAACGAGGGAGCTTAAGGGGCTACTAAAAACTTCAGCGTTTTCCCGATATGACAGGACCGTAATGTTATCCAACAACAAGGGACCCGGAAGACCTCCCGCAAACCTTAACCTAACACGTAGCTCATCCCTGTCATCAGTCGGGCTATCAAAATACACGTCCTGACGGATGAACCCCGCCTCATCAAGAACCCCCAGTGAAAACGTGGAAAACGAATCCGGGCTCCCGTCAATGGCAAATTCAGGATTTTGTACTGGACGGTTACTACCCAATCCTGAAGGAGTGACACCTTCCACATCAAATCCGGTAAAGACGGGGATTGGGCAATCAGAATTTCCTGTATAATTAAAAGTATAGTAAACCCTGGTCTCGTTTCCTACTCCCAATCCTATTGAAGCATCCGTAATGTCCCTGATCCAGACCCGATCATAATCCGCAGGAGGCGTTAGGGCGAGGAAAAAGTCTCCCGACTCATCCACTACCACACGCATCCTGTCCCCAGCAAAATCATCGAGATCAGAAGTTGTCCCTCTCAAGACAGTACTCCCTCCATTTCGGGCTTCTACCTCCAAAATATGGTTTGAAGAGAAGAGTCCCCCTAAAATATCACCGAGTAAAACACCCAGATTGCCTCCCAACAAGGCATTGAAAACTTCATCTTCAAAATCCAGTCTGATATAACTGGTCTTTTCAGCCTCCAAGACTCCCCCAAATTTAATCTCCAATGTTCCTGAAAATGCACCAATGTCCACCACTACCCCAGAACTGGATCTGACGCGGGCAAAATTAAAGAGGTCCTCATCTACTGCAAACCCAGGATTTGTTACATTGGAACTGACAGTCACCTCATTACCAAAATCCTTTACAACCTGTCCAAAGGACAACTCAGCTAACCCTAAAGACCATACTACCCCAAAAAAAATACTAAATGCAACCTTGTAAAGTTGTTTCATGCTGTCATAACCTAAATAAACGACCTTATTCTGTATTTAAGTTACGAGGTTAAGCAAGTAGATGGATTTCTACTAAAAATTCAAAAATCCATTTTTTTCAACAGGTAGCTATTTTTTATCCATCCAAAACAGGTATAGCTTTCCATCGTATTCTTCTGTGTTTTCTTTGTACCGGGACACCTAAAAGAGCTCCTTCATTGTCAAACAAGTTGAATTTCACTTACCTTCGCCCTCTATTTCCTCTAGGTCTACTTCATGGACAAGCTATCCAATCATCCTGGTATTATTTTAGGGTTTTCGTTGACAGTAATACTGATGCTGTTATTAGACCTGGGTGTGTTCAATAAAAAGAGCCACGTGATATCCAATAAAGAAGCTGCCTTTTGGTCCATCTTCTGGATAGGTCTATCCATGGCCTTCAGTGTATTTATCTACAGCGTTACAAAGGATGAAGTAGGGATAGAAAAATTCTCCCAATACCAGGCTGCTTATTGGATAGAGAAAGCGTTATCAGTTGACAATCTATTTGTCTTTATTCTGGTATTCGGATATTTCAATGTACCCAGGCAGTATCATCACAAAGTCTTGTTTTGGGGAATCATCGGAGCATTATTGATGCGGGCCATATTCATATTTGCCGGAGTTGGTTTGATTAAGATGACCTTTCTGCCGGAAATGGAAATTTTTGGAAAACCGGTATCAATCAATGCCATATTAACCATTTTTGGAGCTTTTCTGATATATGCAGGTTATAAATCCTGGTTCTCTAATGACGATGATGAAGGGGAAAAGGATTTCAGCAAAAGTCCGGGAGCACGCATCATACACAGGTTTTTCAAAGTCAGTCCCGAGTTTGACGGCGACAAATTCTTCACACGGAGAAACGGCATAAAGATGGCCACGCCTCTTTTCGTAGTGTTGGGAGTCATAGAGTTTACAGATGTGATCTTTGCCGTGGATTCGATCCCTGCAATATTTGCCATTGCTCCAGACGATCCTTTCATCCTGTATACCTCAAACATATTTGCCATCCTAGGCCTTAGGTCCCTTTACTTTCTTTTGGCCAATTTCATCCATATGTTCAGTAGGTTAAAGTACGGACTTGCCGTGATCCTTGCCTTCATCGGTATCAAAATGGTTATAGCTCCTTTTTACCATTTTGACTCCACACTGTCCCTGTCGGTTGTCGCTGCTGTGTTGGTCATTGCCGTGATCGCATCCATCGCATTTCCCATGAAGAAAAATAACGCGGATCTGTGAGAGATGCTTTCCGAACTGGACGGTTTCTCCTGAAAAAGCTTGACATAATCAAGGGTCTATCTTCCCTTTTCTCGCTTTGATATACTGTCTTAAAAGGGGTATAGTGGTGATGAATAGAATTAGCAGTACTATCCACCCGATATAATGGATTAAGTCAGGGAAGATCACCCTGAGAAAAAACCCCGCCAAAACCAATGAGCTGGACCATACCATGGCACCGATAAGATTGTAAATCATAAAGCTTCGGAAATCAGATTTTATAAGCCCTAGACACAAAGGAAGAAAAGTTCTGATTACGGGCACAAAGCGGCCAACCACGATGGCCTTTTGGTGTCTCTTTTCAAAATAGGAAGAAGCCATATTGAGATACTTTCGCTTGAAAAAGAAAGAGTCCGGCTTAGACAGCAACCAGTTTCCCAGTTTATAACCGACCAGATAGGACAGGCAATAGCCGAGAAAAGCCGCCAAGGCGATGTAGAATACCAACAGTTGGATAGGAAGGTCCAGGACAGGTAAACCACAAAACATACCTGCCAGGAACAGTAATGAATCTCCCGGCAGGAAAAAGGCAAAAAACAGTCCATTCTCAGAAAATATAACAAAGAGCAGAAGAAGCAATCCTCCTCTTTGAATGATGGTGTCAGGGCTTAAAAGCTCCACAACAAAACTGGTCAAATCATGCATTTGTATTGGGTTTAGCAGGATGATTGTTAACCGGAACAGGAAGTAGGGAGAAATCTCCTCACTGGCAACAGCAATAGCTACTTGCTGAGCCCGGATTATGCATTAGGCTGCTTGGAAACTGAGGGATAGCACCGTTATGGTGAAGTTGAAAACAGTGCTATATTGACTGATTTTTAAGCAATTGATACCTGTAATAGAATTGCCAAAGCATAGTGCGGATTGAAGTAAAAGTGCCCAAGCATACCAGCGGGCAGTTCACCTAACCGGTACATAGACTGACTTTTATTCCACTGAATTTCTTTCCATTTCTACAGAAACTGACGTCAGTGAACCGGGTGGGTCACTTGTATCCTGCTCCAGGCCAAACTCCCCCTCCCACTTGGCTATAACACATGTCGCTAGGCAATTACCGATGACATTCACGGAAGTTCTGGCCATGTCCATTAATTCGTCTATCGCCAGAATAAGGAATATGGGGGCCATGGGAAGATTGAAACTCGCAGCTGTACCCATCAAAATAATCAGGGACGCCCTGGGAATTCCTGCCACCCCTTTGCTGGTCAGCATCAGTGTAAGTACCATAAGGATCTGCTCCTCCAATGCCATATCCACTCCTGCAGCCTGTGCCACGAAAATTGATGCGAGGGAAAGATACAGGGTGGTACCGTCAAGATTGAAGCTATAGCCAGTAGGCATTACAAAGGCTACAATTTTGCGGGGCACACCAAATTTTTCCATCGCCTGCATGGCCTTGGGCAGAGCTGCTTCAGAACTGGTCGTGGCAAATGCTATGGAAACAGGCTCGATAATCGCCCTGATAAAATCAAGAATCGGAATTCTGATAAACAAAGCTATCGGTAAAAGCACCAGCAGCAAGAATCCAATCAAGGCAACATACAGCGTGGCCAATAAGTGGAACAGATTGACCAAGATCCCCAGACCCATTTCCCCCACAGTATAGGCGATGGCTGCCCCTACGCCGAAAGGTGCGAAATACATGATTACCCGGGTGAAGTTAAACATGACCTCAGACAGACTCTCCGTAAATGAAAGCATCACCTGCTTCTTTTCACCATCTTTGACCAGTGCCAGACCGATTCCAAACAGGATACTGAATAGTACAATCTGGAGAATCTCACCTTCAAAGATTGACTTGGCAATGTTTTCGGGAAAAATATGAAGTACTACCTCTTCCCATCCCCTGGCTGTCCCTTGGATAGGCACTTCACCCAGAGGTAATTCGATCCCTATTCCTGCTTTTGAGATATTGATCGCGATCAACCCTACCACCAGGGCCAGCGTGGTCACCAATTCGAAATACAGCAAGGATTTCCAGCCCATTCTCCCCACTTGCTTCAGATTGGAATGGCCCGCTATGCCTACCACCAACGTCCCAAAAAGCAAGGGGGCAATTACTGTTTTGATCATTTTCAGAAATACCTGACTGACCACTTTTAGATTCATTGCAAACTCCGGAAAATCCGCTCCTATGGTCCCTCCTATCAGCATACTTCCGAAGATCCAAGTCGTGAGAGAACCTTTTCTCAGACAGTATAAAACCACTCCCAGTAGTCCTGCCCATCTGCTCATGAGAAAGACCTGCTCAAACTGGATCTCAGGCCATATCAATTTGATTACTATAGCTATTGCAGCTTGGGTGACTAACACGGGTGCCGCTAGTGTGATTACACTGGATTTTACTATTTTCATTCGTTTGGTATTATCGAAATGCTATCGTCTGGTTCTTCAATTTGGGTTTACAAAATAGTCATGCTCATCCCATTCCATTAAACCTGTATTCGGCATGAGGCATTGTAGCGAGGGGTCTGTTTGCAAAAGAATCAGGATGTTTGGAGAATAAGACATAGCACCGCTGTGTTCAATTCGAAAACAGCAACATAGCGACTGATTGTAAAGCAACTTTATCCCGCAGTAGATTAGCCAATGCATACCTCAGGTTAAACTCTTGCTACAAGCACCGGCACTTAAAGTCCTTGTCTAAAGTCTCTAAGCCTTTCTGGGAATTCTAATCCCAGACTGAAGAAAGATTGCGTGGAAGGCATAATAATCCTGTAAAAGAAGCTTATGTCCATAGGATACTTATCCCTAACATGATCACTTCAATCCTATGCCTGCCTGCGGCTTAGCACTTTTTTAAATGGCCTTGTAGAAATGCCCGATGACGGTAAGAGCGGAAGATCAAAACTCCCAATACTCTTCCGATCAATCCACAGAGAATTTAGAAAAGGTAGGAGATGCTAATTTTCCTGGAAGTGGGTAGTTATGGAACTAGGTAAAATAAGCGTGGGGATATGAAATCAAAAAAACAGGAAGTCCCAAAACAATAGATTTGGATGTCTTCAAGTACAGCTCATCCAAATAAAATTTGTCACTGGAATAAAAGACAAAACCCCTTGTATAAGGGAATGAACCGAACGTGTTTAACTCTGAGCGATCGGTCAATCTGTGGGTTATATTTCCTACAGGAAGCGCCTTGCCAAACTCTTCATAAGGTAACTGATTGAAGTTAGGGGATTCAATAGAAACAATGAAATCATCAACAACCGGTGTTTCATCTACTGCCCGGAAACTCTCCTCAAAATGTAATCCCAGACCAAACAGAATGGAGAGCAGAAGAAACAAACCGGAGACTTTCATATCAGAAGTAAGGCTGGCATAAACTTACCTGAAATCTATGGAAAAAAATACTCCCCCAGATAAATTTTATGGAGCATCGGGTTTCCAGCGGACCCGTCAGGAAGCAGATAGCCGCATCTCCTGCAAACTCTGGAAATCAGGTAATCATTTTCCAGAGCAGGCCAAACGTTTCGTCTATTATTTGCCTGGATCTGTTCACGGGGAGTTGTCTTGAAGTCAGGTACTTGTTGATACTGAAGGTATGCCCGCTGATGAGACTGACCATAATTTCACTATCGATGGGCTTTAAAACACCTTCATTGATTCCTCTCCTGAGCAAATCCAGCATAGGCTTGACGTGCCTCTGAATCTCCTCATCAGCAATTTCGGTCAGATACGGGGAAGAGTTAAACTGCTCCACAAACCTGAAAGCCGTTTGGTTGGCTTGGGCCCAATTCAAGGTAGCACTGTAGTACCCTTTCAATAGGTCCCTGAAGTCTCCCTTGTTTTCAATTGCACCCTTCATATAGTCGCTCATTTCATTCTTTATTTTTAGATAGAGTGCTATTACCAATGCATCTTTTGTAGGAAAGAAATAAAACAAGGTGCCACTTGCGATTCCCGCGCGTTTTGCGATTTGACTGGTAGGTGTACCATGAAACCCCTGGTCTACAATCAGCTCCAGGGCAGCTTTTAAAAGTTTCTCCTTCTTATCCATTCATAAACTCAATAAAATCCCATCACTGTACACCTCTCCACCAGAGCTGGAACACCTGATCAGGATCGGTTAGATCCACAAGCTCTCCTATCATCGGTGTGATTACATTCATATTCGCCTTCTTGTTGTTCTCTATGACCAACTCAAGCGGCTCATCCCAAGGGTGATTGGCCAGAACAAATTTAGAGGAATGGACAGGAAAAACCTTCTTTGCTTTCAGATCTGCCGCAGCTTTCAATAGTTCGTCCGGCATCAAATGAATGTATTTCCAACTCTTATCGTATTGGCCGTTTTCAAGAACAGCTAGGTCAAACTCCCCAAACCTCTCGCCTATTTCAGCAAAATGCCCACTATAACCACTGTCTCCACCTATAAAAATCTGTGAAGAAGTGGACTTGAGGACGAAGGAAGTCCATAGGGATTTGTTTCTTGCAAATGCTCTGCCGGAGAAATGGCGCGCAGGAACAGCAGAAGCCTTAAATCCAAGGTCCAAATCCACCTGATCGTACCAATCCAGCTCTATCAGCTTATCAGCAGAATAGCCCCAATACTCAAAATGAGATCCTGTTCCCAATCCAGAAATCACTTTTTTCACTTTGTCTTTGAGTTGAAGTATGGTAGGGTAATCCAGATGATCCCAATGGTCATGGGATATGAACAGGTAATCAATCTCAGGAAGATCATCTACGGTATACCGGTCTGTTCCCTTAAAAGCTCTTGTGGAAAAATACACTGGCGATGCTACCCCACTCAATACTGGATCTACCAGTATTTTTTTTCCATCCAATTGGATAAAATAAGAAGAGTGTCCAAACCAAACCAGAGTATTGGCATCCGGCGGTAAAGTCAACAGGTCAGTTTTGACAGAAGGAATCGTAGCTGAAGGTGTGAGCCTATCCGCATTTCCAAAAAGGAACTGCCAAAAAACTGAAAAATAACTTACACCTTCTGTAAGGTCAGGCGTTTCAATTATATTATGAAATGAGTTCTTGCTGTAGTTTGGAGATTGCTTGATCCGCTCCAACCTTTCACCTGATGGTAGCTTACCAAACTTAGGTTGGGACAAAAACAAACAGGATAGCACTACAAGTAGCAAAATCACGGAAAGAAGCATAATAAAAAGCGTTCTCATAACTGACTAATCAGTCAGCAAAGCTAGGGTATTTTTCCGATTACAAGCATGATTCGGAAAAAATCAAGCAGTACTAATTTCCGACTGTCTAAAAAACACCTGTTCCATATACTCGATATCCCCAATCGTTTCAAGTTCGCATAATGACGGGTAACAAAACACTTTACCCGTGTACCTTCAAAAAGAAAGGGGGGACGTAATCAAATTTCTTCTATACATTCCATCTATTGTAGTAACCATGGGCGATTCTCTTGTACAATTCGGGGCTGGCCACCTAGTCAAGCATACCCGTTAACTTCAGAATTAATTCTATTTTAGAGATACCGTCGTCGATTTCAATCTCCTTCACGGCTCAGGCTTTCATTAGATGCGTATTCATCAGCTATTGCCCTGTGTAATTCCAAAACCTGATCATAAGCCACACCCCCAAGTATAATCCGCTTAGGAGGTTCTTCCATTTCCACCAGTTTCATTACTATTTGTGAGGCTTTCTCCGGCGAGGCCTCGTGGGATTCGGACCATAGCTGGGCTAGTTCCTCTCTGAGTGGATCATAGGCTTCATGTTCTCCCGCCACTGTAATTCCTCTGGTAAAGAGCTCTGTGAGATATCCTCCCGGTTGCACGATAGTAACCTTGACACCAAACCTACCAAGCTCCATAGCCAAGGCTCCACTCAATGTATCCAAAGCCGCCTTTCCAGCTCCATACAAGCCCACAGATGCATACCCTGGTGAAGTGCCCATCGTTGTCACTTGGATGATGTGCCCGCTGCCCTGCTTACGGAGATACGGACTTACAGCCTGGCACACCCAAAGTGCCCCAAAGAAATTCACATCCATATGTTGGCGGGCCTGGGCTTCTGTGATTTCCTCCACCATCCCCAAAAGAAACTGACCTGCATTATTCACTACGACATCAAACCTTCCCACTATCGAATAAGCCGAGGCTACTGCTTCAAACACTGCTGCCCGGTCCGCAATGTCCACCGAAATCCCGATAAGTTGATTTTCATAATTGGCCATTATATCATCCAGCGGACTCACGTCGCGTGCAAGCGCCACTACCTTATGTCCTCTTGAAAGAGCTACTTCTGTAAATGAACGGCCAAGCCCTCTGCTAGCCCCCGTGATAAACCACACCTTCTGACTTGGATCTGTATGCTCTGTTTCCTGTTTCATTGATAAATTTTCAATGGACCCACGGTCCTAGCTCCTAACCTATTTTCGTTGAAGCAAAATTAGGCATACAGCAAAAGTTGAAATTGTACAGATTCGACAATTACCAGTAAGATACGTGGCAAAACCAAGCCAGTTTCTCCCCCAGTTTAAACAAATGTGGAAAGGTATTCCCTATCCGAAAGGTATTTTCCCGGAGAAAGCCCACTAAACTCCCTGAACTCTCTTATAAAATGCGACTGGTCAAAATACCCGCTTTCCAAAGCGGCTTCAGTCAGGGAGAAATTTGCATTGAGACACGTATTTACTCCCCGTTCAAACCGGCTGATCCGGTTGAATAACTGTGGGGTAAAGCCTACCAACTCCTTGAATTTACGCTCAAACTGACGTTGGGACAGAAAATTATCCTCCGCAAATTCTTTCAGGTTGACCGGGGCCGTTTGATTCTCAAGATAGCGGACCGCACCGATGAGTTGGCTGTTCCGGCTGTCAATGCTGTCTACACGGTTTTCCAGAAAAAGGGAGACGATTTTTAACCTTTCCATTTCGGAAGAAGTATGCATTATTCTTTCCTCAAGTTCTACTCCCTGTACCCCCAGAAATTCATCCAGGTCCACGGTCTTGTTGGTAAGGTCAGAGGCAGGTACCGAGAATAAAGCGGCTAGTGCGTAAGGGTGAAAAAAAACTCCGAATACACCTATTTTTGCTGAATCAGACATTAGGTTGACATACCTATTGGTTTGCCCCTGAATGCTGGATAGACTAAAGCGGCTGTCTGCATCAATGGAAACCTGTTTGAAATTCCCAAGGTAATTAAATGTCATCTTAGGGTAAATAGAGGCAACAGAAGTATGCTCAATCACCTCTTCCGATTGATCGGACTCAAATACCCAAAAGAACTTTACGTAGGGTGCAAGTTTTAAAGATGGTGCTATCGTGCGGTAACTAATCACTGGCGGATAATGCTATCAACTCCGAACTGGAAATCCGGGTGGGGTATAAATATAACTTAGTAATTGCGTCGACAAAATATAACATACCGGCTATTTTACAGTAATTATTGATCGGCCATAGCGTGTCAGCGATGGTGCCCCCGTATCATTTACTTCCATAATAATATGTATTTCATCACCTGCCTGTGCATCTTTGGGAACTGTGAATGAAATCGTTGAAGAATTGCTTTCGGGAAGGGTCAACGTTCCGGAATAGGAACCCGCTTCACCATACTGCCACCATCTGAAATTCAGTGAATCCCCATCAGGATCTATCGCCTCCCCTGCCAATGAAACAATCTCTCCCGCCTCTGCAAGTATATCCAAGGGAGATTTCATGCTTACCTTTGGAGCGTGGTTTGCTTCCGGATAATCCAATACACACCAATCAGCCCTGGCAGCAAAATCATGCTGGAGTACGTTAATCCACCGTGTCTGCGGGAATGCATCATCTTCTTTGTCGGTATAAAAGTTAAAATCCATAACATGCTTACCGTCTTCCCACCGGTGGGGATTGCCTGGAGCTGGAACCATTCTACCTCCCCAACCTCCATAAGCAGGATTTTCCATACTTCTGAGCCCTACGTCCAGCAGAAAAAAATAGGCTGGAGAGTCGCCTTCTGAGATAAAATCATATTGTTTTCTACCGTACTTTTCAGCCGCTTTCATTTGGCCATGGTCATGTTCGGGATCATTTTCGATTTGTCTCCCATCTCCCCAGGTATAATAATGTGCCAACAGTGGCCCATGATTTTCGAGAATATTTTCCCTGAACCATTTTCCTTCCAGATACGGCTTCAATGGATCCGGCACTACCCTAGGCCATAAATAGGCAAAACTCCAAAACTGGGCAGAATTATAAAAAACACGGATGGTTGGCCAATTGGGAGCAATATACTTCCGATAGGTGGCATCCTGATCAAGCACGGTATAAAGAATAGCCTTGGCTGACACCTTCTCATAAACAGCATCCCATTCTTGAGTTTCTTTATACTCTTCCTCAATGGACTTTAAGGCACGTGCTACGGTGTTAGTTCCTCCCCAAATCTGAATGTATACAGGATCCGGGTTTTCATCGAGTAAAATCTCTTTTATGAAATCAGAACCTTCTGTATCCTTGAGCATTTCTCCCTCAAACTCAATATTTCCCACCCGTATAATGCTTTTCAGATAATCCGGATGGGGGAAATTTTTATCATGCCTGAGAAGACTGGGATGGACCAAAGCATATTTATCGATCAGCTCTTCCATCCATTCTTCCCCAGGCCAGCGAAGGGATGTCAACTCTCCATAACGTGCTTTGGTGGATTCCATTTCTGAAATGAATTTGGTGCCTTTTCCATCCCCCTTGTAATGCCACTGTGAACTGCTATAGATAAGCCCTTCTATATCCATTTCATTGGAGTAAAGCAAGAAACGGATAAATGAATCCTGATCGTCCACCTCACCATCGGTGGTCACAATAGTCCGTGGCCTGTTATGCTGGGCTTGGCCGGGTACTCCCAAAAGGATCAGAACAAACAAGAGAGTTAAAGATGGTAAGGTTTTCTTCATGGGGAAATTTTGGGTTGGGGATGTCGTGGAGTCTGGCTGTTGGCCACAAACATCTGAAGTGTACTCAATATACACCGTTATTCTCACTCAAAACTCCTATTTTATCCTATATTTCCATTTTAAAACACAGGAAACAAGAAGTGGTTTAGAGGTTGATTAAGCTATTTGGTGGAAGTTTGGTTTAACACTGGAATGACGTCGTGTAGAATCCTGAAAATTTAAAGATATACAAGGAGGATGTGGCTGACCAAATGCCCCATTGGCTCTTGACAAATCAACCAACTACTACATATCCCATCAACTTGGGACGGCCGAGGGTAGTATTGACAGTTTTGAAAGTTTTTGTATGTTTTTACCCACACTCACGTTGTTTAATATTCATTCAGGGTATATAAGCAGCATCTGGCGAGTGTAGAAGTATGACGGGCAATTAGCTGTGAATAACGAACAGTTGGGAAATTCCCACGGATCATAAGAATTTCATACCGCTGGATTTTAAAATTTCATGGATATTTGGTCAGGCGAGTTTATTGAAGCACCTTAACCAAGGTTTGCCGTAAATTGACCCTGGCTGATGCCCGGATAACGAAGAAAGTTTTACTGTACTATGAAAGAACTCCAATCGATCATCAAAGCCTATGACAGCTATAAATCAGATGGTCAGAAGACAGCTTTGGCGACAGTGGTCCAAGTGGATGGATCCGCGTACCGTCGCCCGGGAGCCAGGATGTTGATCACTGAGAGTGGCCAGCTTACAGGGGCTATCAGCGGAGGATGTCTGGAAGGAGATGCACTCAGAAAAGCCCAGTCTGTTATTTTTCAGCAGAAATCCATGCTGGTGACCTACGATACCACGGATGAGGATGACCAGAAGTTTGGAGTGGGATTGGGGTGCAATGGTATCATCCATGTCCTGATAGAACCCATTGTATATGAGGATTTCATGAATCCTGTGGAACTGCTGAAAGCAGCTTTGACGGATCGGAAACCGGCTGTACTCTGCACCATTTTCTCTGTGAAGAATTCAAAATCAGAGCAGATTGGGACCGTGGTCCTGAAAAAACCGGACCAGATCATGGGCAAAATAGAATCTATGGATAGTAGTGTCTGGAAAACCATCCAAGCTACTCTACCCCAGCTGCAGGAAGAGGGACACAAGATCCTCACCTACACAGCGCTGGATGAGCTTCAGGTATTCTTTGAATCTATCCGGCCTTCCATCAGAATCTTATTATTCGGTGCAGGAAATGATACCATACCTGTCGCAGACATAGCTGATATTATGGGGTGGGAAGTTTATCTGATAGACGGGAGAAAAAGCCTAACCACTTACGTGCGATTCCCTAAAGTAAAGAAAATGATCAATGGCTCAGCGACAGAAGTAATCGGTTCACTCGATCACGACCCCTATACAGTGGCCTTGTTGATGACCCATAACTTCGAATACGAGGCAGTTATTTTAGAGCATATTCTTTCCTTCAATTTACCTTACATTGGTATACTCGGACCCAAAAAGAAAAGTGAAAAGCTGATGGAACGGCTAGAAGGCAAAGGTATAGCTATTCCCCATGATACCCTATATTCACCCATGGGATTGGACATAGGTGCAGAAGGTTCTGAAGAGATCGCCCTATCTGCCCTGGCAGAAATCAAAACCGTGCTCTCAGCCAGACCTGGTACTTTCCTCAGGGAGAAAGAAGGGCCTATACATCAACTGGATTAGACAAATGAGAACGATACGAACAGGACTGATCATTTTGGCCGCAGGGAGTTCTTCCCGTCTCGGCAAGCCTAAGCAAAACCTGGTTTTCCATGGAAAGACTTTATTGGAAAAAGCCATGGATGAAGCTGTTAGTTCCTGCGCTGAAGCGCACGTGGTGGTATTGGGCGCCAACCAAAAGTCTATCGAAAAAGAATTGAAGAGTACTTCCATCCCTATACTTTACAACCCAGAATGGGAAACAGGAATGGCATCTTCCATAAAAACCGGACTTGATTTCCTGATGACCAATTACAGCATGGAACAGGTAATCTTAATGCTCTGTGACCAGCCCTTTGTAAATGCCAGAATATTGGATGGTTTGGTTCAGAAACAGAATGAGTCCGGAAAGGGAATAGTTGCCTGCTCCTATGCTGATACGATTGGAGTCCCTGCGCTCTTTTCAAGCTTATACTTTCCTGCTATGCAGACGCTCAGTGGAAAGGATGGAGCAAAAAAAATCATGCTTGGCTATTTAAATGATGTCGCTGAGATTGCTTTCCCTCTCGGGGAAGTGGACATAGACACCTCGCAGGACTATGATACAATAAGCGGCAATACGGATTAATGTACCTCTTTATCCGTGTAAACATCCTAAAAAAACCAATAATCAAGATATTATTCAGCCGGGATTGAAGAAGCTTCAGCCTGCTCTTTCACGCAGCTCATCCACTACCTTTTTTATCCATGCTGCAGTCAATCCGATCTCCTCTTGAGTAGTGCTTTTGCCGAGACTAAATCTAAGGGAAGCTCTTCCCAGGTCTGAATTCAAACCCATCGCTTCAAGCACATGGGAGGGTTTTGGCGAAATGCTGGTACAGGCAGAGCCTGAACTGACGGCCACCTGCCGGCATACCTGACGAAGAAGTTCCTCTCCTTCCACCCCACCAAACCCTACATTGCTTACATGAGGCAAGCGGTTGGTTTTCCCACCATTCAAATAGGTATCTGGCAGATTCAGTAAGTTGGCTTCCAGGTTATCCCTCAGGGTCACCAGTCTTTTTGCTTCGGATTCCATTTCTGCAGTTCTCAGTTCTGCAGCCTTTCCAAACCCCACTATCCCCGGCACATTGAGTGTCCCACTCCTAAATCCTTTTTCATGTCCTCCTCCCGACATCTGCTCCAAAGGTTTGGGAAGAGAATGGTTATGGCGCACATACAGCGCACCTACTCCTTTCGGGCCATATAGCTTATGTGCTGAGATAGCCATTAGATGTATGGATTGGGTATCGACAGGGATTTTGCCTACAGCCTGCACTGCATCGGTAAAGAGGATGATCCCGTTCTTCTCCGCCAATGCCTTGAGCTGATCCATAGGATGAACCACTCCTGTTTCATTATTTGCCCACATCAATGCAATCATTTTGGTATGCGGAAGAATAGATGAGTTCAGTTGCTCCAAATCGATGCTTCCTTCTCTGTTTACGGACAGGTAAGTAACCTCTGCTCCCTGGCTTTCCAGGGATTTGAAAGTATCCAAAACAGCCTTATGCTCCGTGAGGCAGGTGATATAATGCTGTCGCTCTCCCTTGTAGACATCAAAAGTACCCCGGATAGCCAGATTCACTGCTTCGGTGGCACCGGAGGTAAATATGATTTCTTTTGATTTGGCCCCTATCAGATTAGCTATCTGCTCCCTGGCTGTTTCTATTGCATTTTCAGCCATCCAGCCGAAGGCATGGCTTCTGCTTGCCGCGTTCCCAAAGTGTGTGGAGAAATAAGGAACCATCGCATCGATCACTTCCGACAGACAAGGCGTGGTGGCATTATAGTCAAGATATATAGGGTAATTCATGGGTGTGCACTTGATTCTTTACAGCTATCCTGGTCAATGGGAGGCTATGGAATTCCGAATATCGTCTAATCATCCATAGCATCGCAGCTGAGCTATGGTCTATTTCATAAGATTAAAATACGTTCTTTGAAAAGCCGGAGCAACAAAGCCGTGATAAGCCTCTTATTTTTTTTACTTTCGGTGATGCAAGAAACCTGGACTTTTGATCTTCCTGTGGATTTCCACAAAAATCCTGAAGAAGCACTTATAAAGCTATTGAAACTCAATGAAAGGGATCTGGGGATTTTTCTATCCTATTATTTCAGGAAAGATGGAGCTGTGGCCGAAAAAGTGGGATTGGAAGGGGAAATAAAATTTCAAAACAACTATTCCGGAAAGCTTTCCCTCAGTTACGATTTGGTACACTTCAATGCCTGTCTCGCTATCCATGATAAGAAAAGGGATCGACTGGAAGTAAATTTTGAGGTTGATGAGGATACAGGCATCTTCAAACTCACCGGACCTTACTGGCCGGAAAGAGGCATGGATGAGATCTAACTAATATAGGCCTGCAGCTAAACTGCAGGCCTATGTTTCGACAAGTTTAAGCTCTTTTTATTTCCAGCTTCAAATCAGTAAATTCTTCCTGCTCGATAAATGGCTGGCTTCTCAGCCTTCTACCTGTGGCATTGAAGATTGCATTCGCAATAGCTCCACCAGTAGGAGGTAAAGCAGGCTCACCCAAACCCGTGGGATCAAACCCGCTATCCACATAATGCACATCTATTTCCGGCACTTCTTTCATCCGGATCAGCCGGTAGGTATCAAAATTCTTTTGCATGGGAAGTCCATTTTCGAAAGTCAGGTTACCATACATAGCATGCCCCATACCATCTACTATCCCCCCTCTTACCTGATGGTTAGCCCCGGTAGGATTCACTACGATGCCACAGTCTGTAGCAGCAGTGATTCTCTTAAGAACAGGGGTTCCGTTTTCCATCTCTATATCCGCAACCTGCGCTACATAGGATCTATGGGAAAAATAAACACTGAAACCTTGTGTCACATTTGAGTTTTTGCCCCAATTCGATTTCTCCGCTGCAGTTTTGATGACCCCTATCATCCTGTCCACGTCGTACTGCACCTCTCCTATGGGTGATTTTTTTGCTTTATCGAGTAATTCCAACCTGAATTGGACAGGATCTTTTTTGGCTGCCAATGCCACTTCGTCCAGAAACGATTGCTCTGCATAAGCCAGGAAATTTGTAATGGGAGCCCTCCACGGATTGGTGGTAATAGCGGACTGATGATCTATGCTCTCAATCAATAGATTCTCCACAGCACCTGAAGGAAAGTTATGTTCCCGCGTACTGTTTCCCGCATTGATCCCTGCCCCCTTCAGCTTGTAACCTATCATGTTACCATCGGCATCCAGGGCAGCCTCAAACCTATACCGTACTGCAGGCCGATATGCCCCTCCGGTAAGATCGTCTTCCCTGCTCCAGGTAATTTTCACCGGGGCTTTTACAAGTCTCGATACTTCTACTGCTTCAGTTACATAATCGGCTCTTAACCTACGGCCAAAACCACCTCCAAGACGGGTAAGCTCCACCGTGACATTATCAGATGAAATCCCCAGTAAGTTGGCTGTTTCCTCACGCGCCCGCTCCGGAGTCTGGGAAGGGCCGATCAGCTCCACCTTGTCCCCATTCACATGGGCAAAGAAATTCATCGGCTCCATCGGAGAATGCGACAAAAAAGGGCATTGATATTCGCTGGATACTATCTGCGAAGCATTTCTGAACGCCTCCTCCACATTGCCATCTTTTCTCCTTACCTCACCTTTGCCCGAATCGAGCATTTCCCTGAAGATCCTGTTGTGGTCTGCCGTACTCTCCACCTTCCCATCGGGTTCATACGCTATTTTAAGCAGTTTTTTTGCCTTCATCAGCGGCCATGTAGACGTTCCTACCACTGCCACACTATTGCCGAATGTCACCACATCCACCACGCCTGAAATCTCCCTTGCAGCAGAATCATCCACTGATTTCAGCTTCATCCCAAAGGGCGCTCTCTGGATCATGCCATGCAGCATGCCTTCCCGATAAAAGTCCAGTCCAAATAGTGGCTTCCCGGTGAATATCGCATGGTTATCCACATTCTTTACCGGAGTACCTATCAGTTTGAAATCCTTTGCGTCTTTTAGTGTTACTTCCTCAGGGGCTGTCAACAGTGAAGCATCGTTAACCACATCCCCATAGGCGGTTTCTTTCCCACTTGACTTATGATAAATGACTCCTTCGGAAGTCGTGATTTCCGATACAGGAACCTCCCATTTATTGGCCGCTGCTGCTACCAATAGATACTTTGCCGTAGCACCGGCTTTTCTCAGCCTCTCCCAGGAATGGGGCATTGCGCCAGAACCTCCAGTTACCTGCCGGTCATATTTTTTGGTATCCAGGTTTGCCTGGATTACCCTCACTTTCTTCCAGTCTGCATCAAGCTCCTCCGCTACCACCATGGGAAAAGATGTCTTGATGTTTTGGCCAAGCTCCGGATTGGGAGAATATATGACCACATCTCCTGAAGGGGATATCGAAAGGTAACTGTTAAAGCTATGGGCTTGGGAAAGAACCTCCTCCGTGCTCAATACTTTTACCTTGGGCGAATCACACCCCATCCAGTTAAAGCCAATAAATAAGCCTCCAGCGGTCGTGCCTGCTATCTTAAGAAAGTCCCTGCGGTTTGTTTTGGTGATTGTTGCCATGATTATTTAAGTTTAGCAGCCATTGCAACAGCTTCTCTGATTTTATGATAAGTTCCGCACCTGCATATATTTCTGTTCATCGCCTCATCTATTTCATCCATTGAAGGAGAGGGATTCTTTTTCAGCAAAGAGGCTGCATTCATAATCTGCCCAGCCTGACAGTAACCGCATTGGGCTACATCTACCTCCTCCCAGGCTTTCTGTACCGGATGGTCTCCTCCTTCTGAAAGTCCTTCAATCGTGGTCACCTCGTCTTCACCTATACTGGAAACAGGCAGGGTACATGAAAAAACAGCCTCTCCACCCAAATGAACCGTACACGCTCCACATTGAGCCACACCACAGGAATACTTGGTCCCAACAAGCCCTAAATGATCTCTCAAAACCCATAATAACGGAGTATCCTCCTCAACATCAACAGCATAGGATCTCCCGTTGACTTTCAGATTATAGTTGGACATAGTTCTAGTTTATTGATTTATGGGTTAAGTTAAAGAAAATCAGGATTTAAAGCCTAACCTTCACTCCTTTTTTTGATAAGATGCATAAAGGAGTCCTAAAAAGACTGAACATCTTACGCTAACGGAAATACAAAGGCCTTCCCTCCTGGTTTGTTTGCCCTCAAAAAAACTCCTTTACCCCCCGGTAACGGAAAGCAGCTATTGCGTGAAACCGTAGCCCCTCCAGCCCACGGATTCATTAGTAGAAAAGTTCTGGAACCACCTTCATCGCAAATAAGATGAAGTTCATCTCATTTGCATACTGATCTACACTTTATCCCCTGTCTACTTCGTATTTTTGTATGTCTTTAGTAACGATTAAAGACGATCAGGTTACTTTCTGTAGACGAAGTGTTACTTTACCTGTTTGAGTAAATTATCCACAACTTGTTCGTTTGAACAATCAGGCGGTTTGGATACTTAAAAAAGGATGTCACTTCAGAAGGAATAAAACTGAGTAGAGGCATTCCGCTAGGAATGGAAAAGTTGCAATCACCTACATGCCGAGGCAGGATGGGTGGTCGTCTGATTTTGAATAGGTTTCTCCCCCGGCAGCAATTCCTGGATAAAGCAACCTATTTTAGCTGATCCCTAAGCTGTACTTTTTACTGTAATCGGACGACCGCCCTACTCCCCGCCTACCCATTTCCCCACACCACTTATCCGGATACTTTCATTGAAGGAAAGAAAACTTTACTAAGTTTGACTATAGCCCGGGATAAATTCCGCAACTCCATGCCACTGCAATAAGATTGTTAGGCTATATTAGAATATGGAATTCATAGTTGACCAAGTAGGGAAAATGTACTGGATCTTACTTTTAAACTCATGCAAAGCACCATTAAAGCCATAGCTCTTGACGATGAGGACCTGCCTCTGATGATCCTCAAAAAATACTGCCAGACCATTCCTTCAGTGGAGCTCGTTGCAGTATTTAACAAGGTAGGCCCTGCTATGGATTACCTTTCCAAAGAGTCTGTTGACCTGCTCTTTCTTGATATTCAAATGCCGGCCATGTCCGGCATAGAGTTTTACAAAAAATACGGAGAAGGACGCATGGTGATTTTCACCACCGCCCACAAGGAGTTCGCTTTTGAAGGTTTCGACCTGAGCGCGGTCGATTACCTGGTCAAACCTATAGATCCCGAACGGTTCAAAAAAGCAGTCCTCAAAGCTACGGACTACCACAACCTTCTTAAAAACCCTACCAAACCGGTTCCGGGATATATTTTTATCAAAGCCGATTATAAAGTGACCAAAGTAGCCATGGAGGATATCATCTATGTGGAAGGTCTGGCAGATTACCTGAGAATTTATATGGTGGATGGTAAGCAGTTGGTAGCCAGAATGACGATGAAGGGTATCCTGGATCTGCTTTCAGCGGATTTTATGAGGATCCACAGGTCGTTTATCGTATCCAGATCGGCAATCTCTTCGGTGGGCAACCGTTCGGTCCAGCTCGGCGGCAGGACCATCCCGGTAGGATCGACTTATTGGAAAGAATTTGAAAATGGTTTTCCTGGATAGGTTCCTTTTTAGACCATTTTGTCTAAATTCGTTCGCATTAGTAAAATTATAAACAACCCTGAAACCTATGTCCCAGACCTTGAAAGCGGCCATTGTGGGAACCGGATTTATCGGACCGGCTCATTTGGAAGCACTTAGAAGAATTCCCAACGTAGAAGTAACCGCATTAGTAGAAGTAAATCAGCAGCTGGCGGAGGAAAAAGCCAAAATCCTGGGTATCCCCAATGCTTACACTTTTGAAGAAATGCTGAAGCAGTCAGCCATTGATGTAGTCCATATCTGTACCCCTAATTTTCTCCATTTTTCCCAGGCAAAAGCTGCTTTGCAGGCAGGCAAGCACGTCATCTGTGAAAAACCCTTGGCTGTGAAAATTGAAGAAGCAGAGGAACTGGTAGACCTGGCTGCAAAAAAAGGACTTGTAAACGCAGTGCACTTCAATCTCCGCTATTACCCGATGGTAAGACAGATGAAAACCATGCGTGAGAAGGGAGAGCTCGGGGAAATCTACGCGGTAATGGGCTCTTATCTCCAGGATTGGTTATTTTTGCAGACTGATTATAACTGGAGACTGGAACCGGACAAATCCGGTGATTCCCGTGCCATAGCAGATATCGGGTCCCACCTATTGGATATTACCGAGTATGTGACCGGTCTTAAAATCACTGAGGTAATGGCGGATTTTTCCACCGTACATAAGACGCGCTTGAAACCCCTTAAGCCTATCGAAACCTATTCAGGCACGACACTTGAAAAAACTGACTACGAAGAGGTTCCAATCAATACCGAGGACCATGCTACGGTTCTGCTGAGGTTTGACAACGGCAGCAAAGGTTCCATTACAGTGAGCCAGGTGCATGCAGGAAGAAAAAACAGGTTAAACGTAGAAATCTCAGGGTCAAAATCGAATTTTGAATTTAATTCAGAACGGCCAAACGAACTTTGGATCGGAAAACGTGAAACAGCCAATGGAGTGTTGATGAAAGATCCTGGCCTTTTCCATCCCGAAGCTTCTGCGCTTATCAGTTTTCCGGGAGGGCATAACGAGGGATTCCCCGATACCTCCAAGCAGATGTTCAAAGAAGTCTACGCGGCCATCAGGGAAGGTAAGCAACCCGAAAAAGCTCCGTTTCCCACTTTTGCGGACGGCCTGAGAGAGTTGATCATAGGTGAGCGGATTATCGAAAGCAACAAAAAGCAGGCTTGGGTGAAAATCTGATAACCTTTAGAGTGAAAAGTCAGTTTGCAGACATAGCATATTCCAATAAACCCTTTATTCACTATCTAAATTCTTTTAACCAATGAAAACAATGAATTTTAAGAGAAGTCTGCTGGCCATGGTGCTTATCTCCATCCTGGCATTTGCAGCAAATGCCCAGGAAAAACCCAGCCCTGCAATGACTGCGGAAGGCAAGGTGGGATCAGCAAAGGTAACCATCAATTACAGTAGTCCAGCTGTAAAAGGAAGGACTATATGGGGTGATCTCGTACCCATGGGAGAAGTATGGAGAGCTGGTGCCAATGACGCCACTACCTTCACTACCGACAAGGACATTACTGTGGAAGGGAAAAAGCTGCCCGCTGGGACATACAGTTTCTTTGTGATCCCAGGAGAGACAGAATCCACCTTCATTTTCAACAAGGTCGCCAAGCAGTGGGGTGCGTTTAATTACGATTCCAAAGAAGATGTACTACGGGTAAGTGTACCTTCACAGCAGACCTCTACCATGGAGGAGCGGCTAAAGTACGAAGTGAAGCCTGACAGTTTCGAGATCAGATGGGAATACGGAAAAGCCGCAGCCAAGCTGGGGGCTTAATCTATTCAGAAAGTAAATTCCAAACCACAGGGAGCGATCTCTGTGGTTTTTCTATTTGCCCTCCCATGCCCAAGAATTTCGACCCTTTTCTGTTTGATTTACCCGTAGCTGAGATCATAACCCAGGTACAGGCTCATTTCTCCACTTCCAATTCACTGATTATCCAGGCCCCTCCGGGCGCCGGAAAAAGCACGTTATTGCCCCTTACACTACTGGATGAGACCTGGCTTCAGGGCAAAAAGATCCTGATGCTGGAACCAAGAAGGCTTGCCACAAAAACTATTGCGCAACGGATGGCAGCTATGACAGAAACCAAGCTGGGAGACCTGGTCGGTTATCGAATCCGGTTTGAATCGGCAGTATCTGCGAATACCAGGCTCGAAGTCATCACCGAAGGGATCCTCACCAGAATGCTGCATACGGACAATGCACTGGAAGATGTAGGACTGGTGATCTTTGACGAGTTTCATGAGCGGAATCTCCATGCGGAAGTAGCCTTGGCACTTTGCCGGGAGGTTCAGCAGGTGCTAAGACCGGACTTGCGGATCCTGCTGATGTCAGCCACACTTGATTCGGAGATGCTTTCCAACTTGCTGAAGTCAAAAGTGATTGAAAGCAAGGGAAGACAATACCCTGTGGAAGTCGCTTACCTGAATGAGGTAGATGAATATGCCATCGGAGAGGATACTGCCCGACAGGTGATTCCTTTGACCCGTTTGCATAAAGGAGATTTTCTGGTGTTTCTTCCCGGGCAGGGCGAAATCAAAAAAGCTGAAGAAATCCTGAAGAGAAGTCTTCCGGAATCCATGGTGATCCCCCTTTATGGACAGCTTTCTCCCGCCGAGCAAAACAGGGCAATACTCCCCCATCCATCGGGAAAACAAAAAATTGTCCTGTCAACCGATATAGCTGAAACCTCCCTTACCATCGAAGGCATACGTGTCGTAGTTGATTCCGGATTTGCCAAATCCGCTAGATTTGACCCAAGGTCAGGTCTCTCCCGGTTGGTCTTACACCGGATCAGTGTGGATTCGGCCGACCAAAGAAGCGGTAGGGCTGGGAGATTGGACTCCGGTCACAGTTATAGGCTGTGGAATAAATCTACGCAGGCCCAACTTTCCCCCTACAGAACCCCTGAACTGTTGGAAGCAGATTTGACCGGCCTTGTGTTGGATATGAAAGCTTGGGGGAAGCAGGATATACGCTCCATGACCTGGCTTACACCACCTCCATCGGGCACGCTCGCCCTCGCGGAAAAAACACTGGAATCCATTGAAGCTGTGGAAGAAGGAGTATTGACCTCCCATGGCAGGGAAATCCACACATTGCCCTGTCACCCAAGGATCGCCCACATGCTGCTTTTTGCCAAGCAAAATGAGCAGCTGGGGCTTGGGACTGATATTGCCGCCATCCTGGAGGAGCGGGATCCCTTGCCTGCGGATTCAGGCGTGGACCTTAACTTAAGAATCGAAGCATTGAGACGGTTTAGAGCACGGGGTGCAAGTATAGCCAGAATCAAGAAAATAGAGAAAATGGCAGCATCCTACCGTCGGATGTTTGATATACATCCGGAAAATACGCCTGTCGACCCCTGGCAGACAGGTCTTTTGATTGCCTATGCGTATCCGGAAAGGATTGCAGCCGCCCGTCCCGGAAACAACGCCCAGTTCCAACTTGCCAATGGCAAGATTGCTCAAATCGGCCACCGCGATGATTTGGCGCACGAATCCTGGCTGGCTGTGGCGCACTTGGATGCACGGGAAGGCATGGGGAAGATCTGGATGGCAGCCCCCCTAAACCCGAAAGATCTGGTGCCTATGCTCAAAACCCGGGAAATTATGGAGTGGGACAGAAAGAAGGGAGGACTGGTGGCCCAAACTGAAATCAGAATCGGGGCAATTATGCTGGGCACAAGACCTCTTGCCAAACTGGACAAAGAGCTGGCTAAGCAGGCCATAATTGAAGCCGTCATGTTTGACGGAGAGTTTCTGCTCGATTGGAGCGGGGAAGCGCTGCAGCTGATAAACCGCGTACAATCCCTTCGGGTCTGGCGTCCTGAAGAGAGTTGGCCGGATTGGTCAACGGACAATTTATGCAAAACGGCCTCGGACTGGCTGGCCCCCTACCTCACGGATATCTCAAAAAATGAGGACTTTAAAAAATTGAACCTGAGTCAAATCCTGATTCACAGCCTCCCCTTTGATCGGCAGGAAATGCTGGAAAAGCTAGCTCCACCACGTATTCAAGTGCCATCGGGTAGTTCAGTGCCACTTGAATATGGTCCGGACGGTGAGCCACCCCGTCTGGCTGTACGTCTCCAGGAACTGTTTGGGCTTCTGGAGACGCCCAGGATAAACGAGGGAAGTGTACCAGTTCTGATAGAAATGCTTTCGCCGGGATATAAACCTGTCCAACTCACGCAGGATCTCAAAAGCTTCTGGCAAAACGGTTACTTTGAGGTGAAAAAGGAGCTGAAAAGACGGTATCCCAAGCATGAATGGCCTGATGATCCGGTCCATGCCGAGGCCGTACGCGGAGTCAAAAAAAAATTCTGAACCGCTTTTGATTGCGCACCTGCCTGTATGCAACAGCTATTCTTCGGGAAACAGCGCTTTCAATTCCTGGAAAATAGGTTCAACTTCTGCCCTTTTTATGGCCACACTCCCTTCATCTTCCGGGTTGTGTAGGTAATGCTTCCAGTGCTTCTCCGCTTTTCTTATGGTCCGTGGTGTAATATCAAACTCCACCTCATCCAGGTAATCCTTGGCAAGTGTCGACGCTTTAAAATTCCCAAAAAGATATACCTTGAATAGATCGACAAACCGCTCACTCAGGTCAAACTCTTCCAGTATCTGCACAAATGCGCCTTGGTGGGATTTGTTTTTTTTATCCTGAATAGCCGCAAAAACCGCATCCAGAGCCTCTTCATTGCAATTTGCCCTGGACAAGCCCCTACAGGCCAGGTACGCTATCTCCCATTGGTCACTGCTCACCAGTTCAATCAGCCGCTGTCTTATTTCCGGATCAGCCTGTTTCCCAAGCTTTTCAGCAAAAAAGAAGGCTTCTTTTTCTTCCGGATCGCACATTCTGTTAAATAGGTTCTGGATTTCCCCGTCCATCTTTTTATGGTTTATTTGTACAAATATAACCGAAATGCCAGGCTGACTTATGAATTCCGGAAATACAATCCAAATAACCCCTCAATATTACGATAAGCTGATTGCCGAATGCAGTAAGCTCGGCTATATCGGGTCCTATCAGGCAGAACGGCATCAGTGGGTAATCGAAAATACGGAAGGGTGGCTGGTGAAACTGTTTCTACCATGGAACAGCCGCGTGGATAATATCGGCCGTTTGCTGCCAAAAGATGATTATCACCTCGCCCTGGTTATGATCAGGGCAGGTATAGCCACTACGGGATATTTCCATAATGGAGTCATGCAGGACCATAAGATATTCAGAGCCTATATGGTAAGAAAAAAGCAGGGAAAAAGTCAAATCAAACATCTGAAAACCAAGGGGAAATCACGTGCTGGATCAAGAGTTAGATTAGGTGAGAGTGAAGAATTCTTTGAAGAAATCAATAGGAGACTGGCAGTGTATGCTGCTAACTTCCCCATTGACCATTGGGGGATCAGCTGTTCAAAAACACTTCTTCCTTTTTTCTTTGAGTCGCACACATCTCCCCCTTTTTCCAGAGACCAGACAAACCTCTTTACAATCCCCTTTCATGTACAGGAGCCAAATTTCGGGACGCTCAAATTAATCCATGGGAAAGTAAATTCCCTACACATGGTGGTATCTCCAGCAGGAGACAGCAGACTGCCATACCCCCTTTTTCCCCATGATGAGGCTACAATAGAGAATGACCCTTCGGATGAAGACTGGTAAGCAAGGGGCAAGTGGTCCCCGGACTTGCAACCTACCTTCAGTCGATCTTTGCATGGCTCCCATTTTCGGTTCACCAGAGGGGTTCCATGAGGCCGGAATGTCCCTTCACACCGAAAAAGCCGGAGTTTCCCCCGGCTTTGGCAATCGATCCAGTTGAGTGGGTTGAATTACCTCACTTCCCCTGGAAAATTGGCATTCAACATATTCATAGTTTCGTGGGCAACCCTGATATTGTACTCATAGGCGAGGCTTTTGTAGTTTACAAGATCTACTATTGTGCCTATAAAGCAAAGTCCCAAGGTAAGGATATATAGAATACCCAATCCAATCTGTCCGAGTATAAAGCGGTGAAGGCCTGCGAAACCGAAGAATCCCAGCAAAGTCAGGATCAGAATCATCTGGGCGTCTTTCCTGCGGGCACGGTATACCTGTGCAAACAAAGAAGCACTGTCCTCATCCATGTTTTTCATCAGTCCCTGGATATATCCAAGTTCCATTCCTTCCAGCTCAGGAAGGTGTCTCAATACATTAGCCATAATTGTGTGTTGTTTTAAGGTTCTTAATAAGTTGCCAAATCCTGTTGAAGATCACCACATAGGCTAACGCAGCCAGTGGGTGCATGGACCAGGAAGCCCTGAACTCTCCGCGAGCGAGGAGGCTCATAGATCTGCCCAATCCACAACCCGGACACCAATCGAAACCCAGCTGGCTGAGAGGGCAAAGACTTGCGTGCTCCCCAGCATGAGGTTCAAGAAGTACCACAGCAACCAAGCTTCCTGTCCAGAAGATCAGTTCCAAGGGTAATCGCGGTATCCGTTGGGTCATTTCCTTCATGCCTGCTGAAAGTACGAAAAAGGTGCCAGCTCCCAAATATGCCCTTTTCAGCCTAATTTCCCACTTCCGCTGATGGATAGTGGTTCTAAACGAACAGAAAAGTGTACGGTTATGAACGTTTCAGTTCCGGCAGGCTGATTTCCGGCTTTTCTCCGAACTGATCTTTCTGGATAGCTTCAAACTGTCTTGACACTCCGCGATGGCCTTGCTGCTTCCCGGACCCCAGCCATCCCGACAGTTTTAAAACCATCCCCAAAACCTCTCCTTTAAGTGGCAGCTGCTCTCCCAACCTGACAGCAGCAGCAGCTTCCTTTCCCAGAAAAAATGAGACTATCGGGGCTATTCTATCCTTCAAAACAGGTTCTTGAAGGGTAGATCCCAGGTAATCAAGCAAGGCTCCTGTGAGCAGTGCTCCTGCTTCGGAATACCTGATATGACGTTTTCTCAACAATTTATCCAATTCGTAAGCTTCTTTGGCATTGGCTGGCCAGGAGGCTGTATCGATTCCCATCAGCTCCCCAACCCAATTCCAGTAGTTCAGGATTGTATCTGTTTCCGCAGCGCTTACAGGATATCCCAATTTGCGCCATCCACGCAATACAATCAGGCTAAACGCCAGATTGGTACCGATCATGTCCTCCTGGTTTATGGGAGCACCAAACCCTTCATTCCAGTCAGGGGCATGCGCGTGGATAAAATGCCTGCTGAATGCATGGATAAGGCGTACTTTTGCGCAGGTTAGATAGGCCTTGTCGCGGGTCATAAAAGCGCCCGGCTCAAAAATATCCAGGACAAATATCCCTGTCTCCCCAAGCCTTTTTCCGATTTCTTCCAAAATCCTCCTTGAGCGGACCAAAACCTGTGCACCATCCGCAAATGCATAACAATAGGGCAGGGAGTAGAAACCCAACATAGCTAGATACATCCCCCCTTTCTTATCAAAAATTTCCTGGCCTTTAGCCAGTACCACCGCAGGTGCGCTGGCCTTGATTTGCCGGTAGAATAAAAAGTAAGATGCCAGCCCTTCAGGAAAATGTGCAGGCAATACCGCAGGAATTTCCCGCCAGGTATTTATCTCCCCTATAAGAAGTGGGTTTTCGAGGAGTACCCTAACTGCCTGATCGGCAGAATCATCCTGAATGGCTCTAAGGCCGTCAAAATAAGAGTTTTGATATAAGTTTAATTTGCCCACCCCATTCTAACCTGCATTTTGTAATTTGGTTGACCAATTCCACAAAAGAATGAAAATAATCCACATCCTTTCAGCTCTTGTACTTCTTCTGACGGCACTTCCAGGACGGGGGCAAACCGGTTTTGATTTATGGACTGTGGAAACCTCAGGCAAAGGAGGAAAGCTTAATCTTAAAACAGAAACCGCAAAGAAATTAACTGACCGTCCTGAGTACGACAACCAGCCTAATTTCATCAATGAATACCAGATGGTATTCTCTGCGGCAGATGCAAATGGAAACCATGATATCATTGTCTACAATTTCGAGTCAAAGAAATTCACCAACCTGACCAAAACCTCCGACAAAAGTGAATTCTCACCGGCGATTACCGATTGTGGACAGTACATCTCCGCAGTGGTAATGGAGGAGGATAAAAAGCAGCGGATCTGGCTCTATCCCATTAATTTTGGAGAGCCTGAGTTGCTTTATGATGATATTGAGCCGGTGGGGTATTACGATTGGTATGACAATAAGGCTGCGATGTTTGTCCTGGGAGAACCCAATAAACTCATCTATGCTCACGGTCGCGAGGACCTGCTGCAGATTGATTCAGCCATAGCAAGATCTGTCAAAAGACGCCCAAAAACTGCTGAGATAACCTATTTGTCAACCGGGAAAGCAGATTCAGAAGGAATGCCTTTAAAAAGCTATGATCTAAAAACCGGAAGAAGTACTGCTCTCGGTACAGCTCTTCCAGGATCCCAGGATCTGATATGGATTGATAAAAACCATATACTGATGTCCCGTGACAATGGGGTTTTTATCAGAAATGTGAAACATAAAGAATGGAAATCTCTGGGTACGATTACCTCGGATACCCATCAGCATATCACCAGAATGGCATATAGCCCGGATCTGGATATACTGGTAGTTACAATGGAAAGAAAACAATGATAAATCTTATGAAAATGTTGAGGAATCCACTCCTGCTCAGTGCTTTACTAATCTTATCACAATCGACCATGGCACAGATAGAAGACAAAAAAGGAATTGTTGCGAAAAATGCAAAGCTTGAAAAAGTACAGGATGGTTTCTCCTTTACGGAAGGGCCTGCTGTCAACAGGTTCGGAGATGTGTTCTTTACCGACCAGCCCAATAACCGAATCCATAAATGGGATGCACTCTCCAACACCATATCCGTTTTTATGGAAGATGCAGGGAGGTCAAACGGCATGTATTTCATGCTAGACGGTACACTTATCTCATGTGCCGATGAGAAGAATGAGCTCTGGTCCATCCCGAAATCGGGAGACCCACAAGTCTTGGTGACCGCGTTCAAAGGAAAAAAACTCAATGGGCCCAACGATGTGTGGGTTCGGCCAAAAGGAGGTCTCTATTTTACAGATCCCCTGTATGCGAGACCTTATTGGGAAGACAGGTCAAAAGAAGCGGAGCAGGACGGTGAGCATGTCTACTTCCTTTCCGCAGACCGCTCCGAATTGTTCAGGGTAGCCGAGGATCTTAACAAACCCAACGGCATCGTAGGGACTCCAGACGGTAAATTCCTTTATGTCGCCGATATTGGCGCAAGCAAAACCTACAAATATGAAATCAGGGATGATGGCTATTTGGTGAACAAAACGCTGTTCTGCGAAATGGGATCCGATGGAATGACCATAGACGATAGAGGCAACGTCTACCTTACCGGGGATGGAGTTACCGTCTTTAACAAAAACGGTGATAAAATAGCGCATATCCCAGTGCCTGAAAAATGGACAGGAAATGTGGTGTTTGGCGCTTTGGACAGAAAGACGCTTTTCATTACAGCGTCTGAATCCGTATACACAGTCAAAATGAAATCAAGAGGCGTTTGGTAAAAACCATCCATCAGCTATCCATCCAGGGATAGCTGATGGATAAATAGGGCCTGCTGAAAAACGCCAGTAAAAAGATTGGAAGCCATAGTTTTGAATTATCAGACCATTTTTAAGGCAAGCTGTTTTTCAGCAAGTGCAAGCTTTTTGACCACAATAGCCCCTTATCCATGCACCGGAAAATCCAA
>JBMDXP010000017.1:0-1125 GCA_048819475.1 Algoriphagus sp. | reverse complement strand
GGCGCAGCCTCTTGAGGTGGGTGTCCAGTAAAAGCGCCTGCGGCTGGGTCATAATGAAGGCTCCTGAGTATAGCTAGGCAGCTATTTTCTTAGACATTTCCTGAAATACAAAAATCATGGCTTGCTTGAGTGTCATGTCTTTTTTACGAAGTCGTCGAATCCAAGCTTTGAGTTTCGCCCACCATTTTTCAATGGGGTTAAAGTCAGGAGAGTAGGTCGGTAAAGGAAGAAGGTTACAGCCAACGGATTCAATCAGCTTTTTAAATTCGGGTGATTGGTGAAAACTGGCATTATCCCAAATGACTGTTTGCCCAGGTTTGAGTTCGGGAAGCAGCATTTCCTTCATCCAGGTTTGAACCACTTCGGTATTGCAATAGCCTTCAAACATCATTGGAGCTAGTGCTTCTCCCAGGCTTAATGCAGCTATAATGCTTGTACGGGCTTCCCTTTTACCCGGAATATGGCTCAAGCATCTTTCCCCAATCCGAGAGCGGGCGTATTCACGATTCAGCGATTCCTGAAGCCCACACTCATCCACATACACCAAATCAGCAGGATTCAGCTTTTGCAGCACCTGCTGAAATTTGCTGCGCTCTTCTTCGACTCTTTCCACGTATAGCGTGGTTTTTTTTACGGCTGATTTTCAATCGCTTTAATCCGTAAGCCACCGCAAAGTCGCTTACACTCAGCTCAACAGCCAACTCATCCAGATAAGCGTCCGGTCTTTCCGCAACCAGTTGCTTTAGTTTTTTCAAGTCCAGCTTGTGAGGACCTTTTGGCCCTGTCTTTAAAGGTTTCTGGCTTTCCATTCCCAGCCAAATGTAGACAATGGCACGACTCACTGAAAATAGTCTGGCTGCCTCTGTCTTTCCTCCACCATTACGCACAAAACCAATCACGCGCTCTCTTAAGTCCTCGCTGTATGACATACAAGATACTCCTCAATCTGACCTCCCTTCTATTGTCTAATAAAATGTATAGTTAGCTATACTAGAAGCGATGGAAGCAAAAACTCCTTCTGACTCGCCATTACTTGAAGAGTTGATCTCCATCCCTGGTCTGAAAGAATTCCTGCAGGCAGAGCCTAAGCTGGGTGATGTCAACCTTTCCCCCTACATGTTCCTG
>JBMDXP010000016.1:0-239577 GCA_048819475.1 Algoriphagus sp. | reverse complement strand
CAGCTATATGTATGAAAAGTAGAACAGGCTCCAAAGGTAATGCTAATAAATAGGATTTTAAAAAGGCTTCTTCCTGTTTTTGCCAGCCAATGCACCTCCAGGTCGATTCCCTAATCAGTCAGCATACACCCACTGGTAGCTGCAGCTACTTTTCCCAGACCTGCCGAGGTAAGATCATGTCTCTCCTAAAGGAGCCAAATAGCAAGTGGAATTGGCTGATCAGGCTGGGAATTGTATTGACGATGCTCCGGATAGGATGCTTTTGTAAAAAAACAGCTTTTCACCACAAAACCAGCGTTCAAAGCTTCTACCCCAACTCTAGAGAACATCTGTTATTTTCTACTGAAAATCAATGGATTGAACCTACCCCCACTGCATGTTTGAACTTACTTTTTCCATACTTGTTTTCCCTGTATCATTCCCTCGATCTCACAGGGATCATCCCAGCATGGGCAACCCTATGACTTGACTGACATGAGAGGGCCTGACCATTGAAAAGTAATTTATAAACAGATGAAAAAAATAGGGTTTTTATCATTTGGCCATTGGGCTGATCATCCTGCTTACGACACCAAAACCGCAAGCGATACGCTGTTGCAGTCCATTGACCTTGCCGTGGCAGCAGAGGAGATCGGCATAGATGGTGCTTACTTCCGGGTACACCATTTTGCCAGGCAACTGGCCTCCCCCTTTCCGCTGCTATCCGCCATCGGAGCCAAGACCAGTACGCTGGAAATAGGCACCGGTGTGATCGATATGCGTTACGAGAACCCGTTTTATATGGTAGAGGATGCCAGTGCAGCGGACCTGATCTCGGGCGGAAGGTTGCAACTAGGCCTCAGCAGGGGTTCGCCCGAGCAGGTGATCGATGGCTGGAGACACTTTGGCTATGAACCTGCACCGGGCGATACGGATGCGGAGATGGGGCGCAAAAAAGGCCAGCAGTTCTTCGAATTGCTGAAAGGGGAAGGTTTTGCGAAACCTAACCCCAACCCGATGTTTCCCAACCCTCCGGGCCTGTTGCGTCTGGAACCTTTTTCGGAAGGCCTGCGTGACCGCATCTGGTGGGGATCCGGATCGGATGCCACCGCCATTTGGGCTGGAAAAATGGGCATGAACCTGCAAAGCTCTACCCTGAAATTTGACGAAAGCGGGAAGCCGTTTCATATCCAGCAGGCTGAGCAGATACGACTATACAAAAAAGCCTGGAAGGAAGCGGGTCACCAGCGGGAACCGCGGGTATCGGTGAGCCGGTCCATTTTCGCTCTGGTGAGTGATGAAGACCGATACCTT
The DNA here is from genome assembly GCA_048819475.1 of Algoriphagus sp. Classification (GTDB taxonomy): domain Bacteria; phylum Bacteroidota; class Bacteroidia; order Cytophagales; family Cyclobacteriaceae; genus Algoriphagus. The sequence goes on along the minus strand of JBMDXP010000016.1, from coordinate 238,284 downwards.
TTCGGTCGTGAGGCAGATCGAAGGGACAAAGTGGGCGTGCTGGAAAATGACAGGCGGGCAATCTTTGGCAGGAGCTATGCTGCCGAACCTGACCAATTGATCCGGGAACTGGCGCAGGATGAAGCCATCCAGGAGGCCGACACTTTGCTTCTGACCATCCCCAACACACTGGGTGTGGAGTACAATATCCATGTCCTCTCGGCCATACTGGAGCAGGTAGCTCCAGGCTTAGGGTGGCGTTAAATCCAATGGCTGAAAATGGCAAACAGGATTCGCTACAAAACCGGAATAGCAGTGATCGGGGCTGGGCAGGCGGGGCTTTCCGCAGCGTATCACCTGAAGCGGTACGGCATGGAGCCGGGTCGGGATTACATGGTGCTCGACTCGGCTCCCCGACCCGGAGGGGCCTGGCAATTCAGATGGCCGTCACTTACCCTGAGCACAGTTAACCGGATCCACGACCTGCCGGGCATGTCCTTTGAAGAAACACTGGAAGACGGCTTATCGGAGGCCCAGGCCAGCGTGGCCGTGCCACACTACTATGAACTGTACGAAAAGAAGTTTGACCTTCAAGTCTATCGTCCTGTCAAGGTGGATCAGGTATATGAGCGGAATAGCCGGTTTTACATTGACACTTCCACCACTAATTTCTCTGCACGGGGTATTATCAATGCCACCGGTACATGGGAGACCCCGTACATCCCCGAATATCCCGGGGCCGGGATTTTCCAGGGCGAACAGCTCCATACCCGGGATTTCAAGACGGCTGAATACTTCCGGGAAAAGCATGTGATTGTGGTCGGGGCCGGAATTTCGGCTATCGGGCTACTGGATCAGATCTCCAGGGTGACCAGCACTACGTGGGTCACCAGACGTCCACCTGAGTTCAGGGAAGGCCCCTTCGATGCGTCGGCAGGTCAGCAGGCTGTGGCTCTGGTAGAGGAGCGTGTCCGCCAGGGACTCCCTCCTTTATCCGTGGTATCGGTTACGGGACTACCGATATCTGCCGCTATCAAAGACATGGAAAAAAGAGGAGTACTCAACCGCTTTCCGATGTTCAGTGAAATCACTGAAACGGGTGTAAAATGGGCAGACGGGAGCAAACAAAGAGCCGATGTAATTCTCTGGAACACCGGGTTCAGAAGCTCCCTGTCACATTTGGATGCGGTGTTACCCAGAGAAGCACAGGAGGGCATCCTGATGGCCGGAAGACTAGCGACTAAGGTGGCCAAGGAGCCCCGTATTCACCTGGTGGGCTATGGGCCCTCAGCTTCGACGATCGGTGCCAACCGGGCCGGTGGTGCTGCCGCACGGGAGTTGATAGAAACATTGGAAATGTAGCTGCCACGTCCTCCTCTATCAACCGTGGTCAATACCAAAAACCATATCAAACCCTGAGACCCGAATGGCTGATACACACTCTCTGCTAGAGCGCATTTACTTCAGTTCAAACAGCACTCTGACAGTATATTCAATTTTTATTTTTTCGAATTCAATGTCTGGTAGATCCACGTTTTTATGAGGTATAGAGGCTAATCCCCTTATCCTTACACCTGCTTACCCTACCCATCAGCTGACCTTCAATGTTCTGCGGATAATCTTCTTCACTGATCAATAAAGCCCTGCCTATGTGCTGTCCGACAGCTTCAGCCAAGCTTTCTGCGCTCTCTTTGGCTTGTTTGATCGCTTTAGCCTTTGTATCTTTTTTATACTTGTCAAGTTCGCTGTTCTCAAGTCGGTCAATTGAAATAGTCGAAATCCCTAACCCATTCAGTTCCCTGAACACTAAACCAGCTGTCTCAGCATCATAAACGAACAGTTCATACTGCTTTACAGCCTGAATTTCGTTTTTCAGAATCCAATTATTTCTAAGATTACTGACAAAATCCCGAATAGCCAATTGTTTCTGAATGTCAATGCCCATGGATGTCAGTTTCTCAACCATCAGCTTTTCTACATCATTCACTGTCTTCCCTTTATGCTCCTTTTCATTAATACCAATGGCAATAAATATCCTATCTGGCAAAACCTCAATTTTGGAAGTTCCTTTTACTTCCACATAGTTTTGGTCGATGAAATTTTTCTGAATGGTTTGACCGTAGGCAGCCCAGGAAAGTATAAGGGTTAAAACCAAAAATAGCTGTTTCATGTGTTTATAATTGTTTTTCAATGGTCATATGCCCACCTGTCATCGGACAGGGAATCTCGCATAGCTGATAATCATTCCAGTGTGTGACTTTTTAGTCATGCTCGATTTCATATATGTTTATATTTTCATGATCCAATTGATGAGGCTTAGCCAGGTGATTCTATTCGCCATACGAAATCCAGTTGCCCCAATAAAATGGGTTAGGGTTTAAATTGCAAGCCTTTTCCTAGATGGCCTATCCAAGAGGCACCATTTCAATTACCCTAACCTATATCCAGTATCTGGTGAGTCGGACCCCAATTACGTACACTCGCATCACACGAACACCAGCAAACCTAACCATTGCGAGGCACCATAGTGACCTTTGAGTAGGAACAAACTGCGGATTGGTCAAGGTATTTTGATCCTCCATGCTATATTTATTTCTTTTACATTTCCCAACCTGCTATTCTTCTATGCCTACACGCCATACCTATTCCGACTTTTGGATCCGTCTGATCGGATCTATGGTATTCTCTCATTTCGTAGAGGTGCTGGGAAGGGAAGAATCCCTGACTGAACAATGGCTTGATGTAAATTACTGGATAGCACTTGCGAGTGGCGGCTTGATTGCTTTTGCTGTGTGGAGCATGATCTCACGGCTTACGATCTGGCTGGACCGCCGTTATGACTGGTTGGAAGCCCCCATCCAGCGGATCAGCTTGCAGACTGTGTTGGGCGTCCTGTTGCCTGCGGTTTTGGTTTTCCTTCTTACCTGGATTCAGATTAGCTTACTTTGGGATCAGAACCTGCTTCAAAACGGCTTTCATCTCACCGAATTCCCCATCATCATTTTTTTCCTCTTCCTTATCAATGGCATTTATTTCACCTGGTATCTGTACAACCAGCTGCAGCTGGCCAAGTCCATTCCGCCTGCTGATGAACGGAACATATCCCCTCCACCCTGCACCTACCCAACGGTACTTCTGGTGAACTCAGGCAAAATGAAGTTGCCTATAAAAGTGGATTCAATCCGGTTTATCTCCCGGCAAGGGGACTACACCCTGATCAAGACTGCTGACAGGGAGTATATCGAATCGATCTCACTGGATGAACTGGAAAGCTCGCTGGACCCGGTGCTGTTTTTCAGAGCAAACCGCCAGGTGATCATTTCTTACGCCAGCTGCAAGGGAATCCGCAGTCTCGACTATGGAAAACTGGAAGTGCAGACTGACCCTCCACTGGGCGAGCCACTGGTCGTCAGCCAGAAAAAAGCCCGGGCGTTCAGGGAATGGATTTCCAAGCGCTAACCTCCACGCTACTTCAACCTGAAATTCCCCTACTTCAACGCCGTAGTCTCCTGCTCTGCGGAATCCAGCTGACAAGATTGCTTCCAGTCCCCGACATTTGGGCGATTGAATCCAGTCACGATGTCCACACACAACTTATCGGCAGCAAGCCCTGTCTCCTACCCTGAGCGTATTCTTTTGCTGGACGCCCTTCGGGGATTTGCCCTTTTTGGCGTGTTGCTCGCCAACCTGTCTTCCTTTGGCTTCCCCATCATGGATGGCGCGCAACAGTCAGTCGCTACCGTGGCAGATGTCCTGATCAGCACCAAATTTCTCACCTTGTTTTCTATTCTTTTTGGAGCTGGCTTCTACTACCATTGGCAAAGGATTCATGAAAACCAAAATTTCAAGGGCTTCTATCTAAAGCGAATGTTCTGGCTTTTTGTCCTGGGCAGCATCCATGCCCACCTTTTATGGTTTGGTGATATTCTGCGTATCTATGCGCTCAGCGGTGCGCTCCTGTTGCTTTTTCCGCTGCAAAACAGCAAAAAAACACTCCTTTGGTCCATCATTCTGATGGTTCCTGTGACGGCACTTGCCTTCATCGCACAAAGCGTCACGCCGTATCTGACCGGAGATTACCCCAGCGGTGAAGCCATGCATTACGCCTTTACCCAAGGGTCATACCGGGAGGTGCTCGCTATGAACTGGGCGATAGACCCTTTGCGTCACTTCTACAAAGATTCCATCCTTTCACTGACAACCACCCTGGGAAAGATGCTCCTGGGTGTCTGGCTGGCAAAACGTGGCTTTTTTACCAACCCTGTATCGATGACCAGGCACCAACAGCGCTGGGTCTGGGGTGGGCTGCTCGTCGGATTGCCCAGCAGTGTTGCCTATTGGGCCTTATCCTCCGGACAACTGGAGATCAATTCTCCGGCATTACTCTGGGTTCCCTTTGTAATAGCCGGGGGTATGGTGCTCCACTCGCTGTTGTACTTAAGTCTCTTTGCAGGTTGGTTTCAGCGGTTTCAGACTTCCGGGTTATCCCGGTTGCTCCAAAGCACTGGACAGATGTCACTCACCAACTACCTCGCACAGACGGTGATGGGTGTGGCTGTATTCTTCGGGGCCGGAATCGGGCTTGCTGGCAAAATGACTGCTACCGAACTATATGCCTTTGGGCTTTCCTTCTTCCTCCTGCAAATGCTGGCCAGCAACTGGTGGCTACACCGAATGGCTATGGGGCCGGTAGAATGGCTGTGGCGCCAATTGACCTACAGAAAAAACAATGCGTATGGAAAGCCAATCCCAAAAATTAAACAACCCTTGCTATGACTAGACCCAGGTTTCTAATGCTGACTGCTATCTTGCTGATTCCCCTACTTTCAGTCCATGCCCAACAGAAATCCCTGTCTTTACGCCTGGGTCCTGGACACGTGGCACGACAGGATCAGATCTTCTCCCCCTTCGTCCACACTGACTGGTCTCTCCTGAACGGCGGCATCAGGTATGAAACCCGCTCCCACCTTCATCAATGGATTGACCTAGGATTTGGATCATACAGTCCTATACGCACATCCAGCTACAGGTATGGGGAAGGGAACCAAACCTATCCGCATAGTTTTCTTCTGGCAAACCTGACCTATGCGTTGGGTAAACCTATCCCTTCCAAAAACCCAGCTAATACCTGGGCAGTCGGTGGTTTTTTTGGAAATGCTATCCAAGCTACTACCTACAACTACGGGCCTGTGGGAAATTTCGGGTACTTTGCCTCAGTTGATCTTGGTATTTGGGCCCGCTTCTCCCGCCATCTCAGCAAGCAAAATGCGGTCAGTGTGGCCACACAGCTTCCCATTCTCTCCTGGATCGCCCGCTCTCCCTACCTGGTCAATGACGATGAGTACATTGAAAACATCTATTCACATAATGGCCTGAAAACTTTTTTCGCTTACCTCGCTGACGGCAAACTACAAACCCTTAACCGGGTGCAGCAAGCAGAACTCCACCTGACCTTTACGCACGAGCTGAATGACCGATGGATACTCGGTGCCTGGTATGAATGCCATTTTCTGCATACCCGCACGACCCTCCCCTTAGTGCAGATTCGCAATGTATTGAATGTATCCACTACGCTGACCCTTTAACCCGAACTCAGCATCCGCAATGCTATCACAGCCATCAATGCCTGTCCTGGCTAATCGGTGGTGACCCTTGAAAAACAACTATACATCTATGCCATGAAAAACAGACTCATGATCTCCTTATCTATTGCAGCCTTGCTTACAAGCTGCGGGGGTTTCTTTGATCCCGAACCCAAAAACAGTCCGGAGGCGGTATTTGAAAACCTATGGACTGTCTTTAATGAAAATTATGGTCCCTTTGAGGAGCGGAATATTGACTGGGGTGCGCTTTACACGGTCTATCGGCCCCAGGTAAACCCCGCTACCACAGCTGACGAACTGTATGCTGTCCTTACTGCTATGCTAGCGCATCTGGACGACGGACACGTACAGCTGACCATTCCCGGCCGTCCGGTATTCAACGCCAATCACCAGAGAAACAACAGGATTGAGGACGAGCTCTTCAATCCCGAGGTGATCCGAAACAATTACCTGGAACCGGGGTACAGGCATCTGAATGACAACGGCTATGTGTATGGAAAAATCCGAGGCAGGAATATCGGGTACATTTACTTTGATTATGTATCGGACAATTTCTTCATCCTGGAGCAGTTTCTGGATGAGAACCTGTCATCGGACGGAATTATCATCGACCTACGCCATAATCAGGGCGGGGATTTCACCTATTGCTTCTCAGAAATAGGAAGGCTTACTGATCAGCCGCGGGAGGTATTTCAGTCCCGTACCAAGAATGGACCCGGGTTCGCAGACTTTACTGCCTGGTACTCCTGGGGGATCAAACCTAAGGGTCCTTACTTCAATAAACCCATTGTGGTCCTCACGGACCGCTATACCATCAGCGCAGGTGAGCGCAGTGTGATGGCTTTTATGACGCTTCCCAATGTCACGGTGATGGGTGATACGACTTCTGGGGCACATGCTACGATGATCGGAAGGGAATTGGCCAATGGCTGGTACTATTCGCTGGCTACGCAGCATACGCGGCTCTTTGATGGGAAATCTTACGAAGGTATCGGGCTAATCCCCGATGTGCTATCCAAAAATACGCAGGAGGAGATCCTCCGTGGCATAGACAGGACACTGGCAAATGCTATCGACGCATTCTGATTGCCCTCTGCTAACTTTACCTATCGAATACGAAGTAGGGCTTGCTGAAAAAGTCTCAGCTATGCCTGCGGGTGATGATGTATGCTGATACTCCGAATGAGGGTAATGTAGATGAGGCTAGCTCACAAAAACACTGTTTTGGGATTTTCCGGTACATGGCTAACGGGCCATTGTGATCAAAAAAGCTGGCACTTGCTGGAAAACTGTTAGCCTAAAGAATGGGCTGATAATTCAAAATCATGGCTTTCAATCCTTTACTGCCGTCTTTCAGCAGGCCCGAAGTAGTGTGTCATCCGGAAACACCATAGCAGCAGTCTACTACCTCTAGGATTATCCCATGGATCTGCTGAATCACCTCTCCTCTATCAAGTCAAAAAGAGACGCCTATACCCCCGTAAATCCCCCATTCACCCCGGGTGCTTAATGTAAAATCAATGCGGCTCTGCAGTTTCAGTTTGGGGATCAGCTGCTGTCGGAAGCCTACTCCTCCCACACCGATGAGGCTAGGATTGTAGCCACTAAAGAAGTCTTCTGCCACATCCCCTATACCTGCAAAGACCACATAGCCATATCGCGGGTCTATACTGCTGAAATCAGAACGGAGTTCGGTCTGAAGCAGGGTAGCTTGTCGATCCAGGTAAAGGTTACGCCAGCTGCCCCGAATAAGGCGGTCTCCTCCCAGATAGGGCATCATGTAGAAGGGCGTGTTTCCACCGTCGACATGATGATAGAGTAATTGAAAAGCAAGTACTGACCCAGGCGTAGACATGGAAAGCGGTACATAATGCCGGTAATCCAGGATGAAGCTGTTGAAGCTATAGTCGGTCCCGATCCAATCACCAAAATGCACGTAAGAAATTTCCAGCGAATGCCCGATGCGTGGAAAGAAAATATCATTCCTTGTATCCCACTTGATAACCGGACCTATTCCCGCCACAAAACCTCCCTCCATATCGGGAATCGGAGAAACCCCTTCCCCACTGAGGATAAGCGGACTGTCATGCCGGATTTCATACTTCAACCCGGCAAACCAATCAGAAGACACCTGTCTGGAGACCATTCCCTGCCAATTGAACAACTTGTTTCTGAAACGGGTCTGATCCAGACGTTCCGGTAGTGAGTTAACCCCATAATAGACAGACAGACTGTTACTTACGTAAGCAATATTGTTGTAAAAGTACCATTGGTCATTATGGAAAAATTCCGTTTTGATCCCAGTGGACAAAATACCACTAAAGCCGTAAAAGACTGTAGGCATAATGGTAGAAGGCCGCGAAAACCGGGAGGTAGTAGACGTTTCTTTTTTTCTGTCCAGTACGATGTCCAGAGTAAGGCCAAGAAAAAAGTTGGTTTCTGCCGAGTAGCCAATGATTGGCAAGGGGGCGATACGGTGCCTTTTTTCTGTATCCGTCCGGAACAAAGGATGGGAAGCATCCAATGGAACTCCTCCCAGTCCCCAGATGTCTTCCTCAGTCTGTATCCTGCTGTAAGTATCCTCCAGACGGCTTGCTTTTCCATCCAATCGTAAATCATCTTTGGCTAGAAGTACCTGTGGGAGAAGGTAGCTCTTTTCGGGATGCTTTAAGTCCCATATGATCAGGTTACCTTCCGTGTCCCTGCACAGTAAGTAATCCCCATTCGTGGTAAAATCCACTCCTGTTACCGGATGGACAAGAGGGGAAATAGTCAGCAGGGATTCCCTCCTTTCCAAATCCCGTACTTCTACGCCATTCCCTGGGGTGATTCCGGCATATACATCCGCTGTGGAAGGATGGAAGACCATCTCTGCCAAACCCTCCGTTTCCCAATCCACCTGAAGGGTTTTCAAGGACACCGGATCCAAGGACTTGATCAGTTTGTTCCGGGTCGCCATGAGGAGACGGCTACCTTCCCTGCTCAAAGCTAATTCTGTAGTATAATCCGAAACTTTCCTTTCCGCTGACAACTCCCAATCCGGTAGCGTGTAGTGGGACAGCGTGGCATTCCACAGGGTCTTACTGTGAAGTAAGTAGGCTCGATCTGAGCCGGGTGAAAAGCGCATATCGATCAGGCCCACGGACATGGAGCGGGGTGGCTTGTCTGTATGCTCAAGGTCATGGATGTAAACCTTCTCCTCCCCGGCCGAAGACAGGACCAGCCATCTACCATCCGGACTGATAACAGCCAATGCAGGAGGAGCCTCTTCCTCCCATGTTCTTTGCCAAAGCACCTCTCCTGTTGCGTGATCTGAAAACCACAGGAGTCCTTCTCCGCTCAGCAGTGGATTACCCTGCTTGTCCACAATCCCGGGAAGCGGAATACCAGCGGATTCTGTCATCTGCCTGGAAAAGCCTAGACCTGGAAAAAAGGCATCAGCCAATAGAAGGAGAATAACTAGGTATAATAGGGGGCATTTTTTCATTCCGCAGTATGTAGGAGTAATGAAATTTCAGAAACAGTCCCCTACCCACAACCTCAAATACAGAAAAGAAGGGAACCAGATGGCAAGACGGACAACAAGGATGTTCTATCCGTCTTGGCGGAGCATTACCGTGAGCGATTTATTTGCTTCAAAATTAGACATCCTCCCCATATTTTAACCGGAAATATGCATAAGCAATTTTATTTTTACTGAGGATGAACATGGATAGTGTTGTCTGCATAGGTAGTAACTGCTGAAAAAACCACCCTATGAAAAATGGATCAATCCTTCCATCCCACTCCCTTTCATCCAGTACTGGTATTTTTAGTATGCTGTTTTAGCGTCCTCCTAGTTGGAGTATGCTTTCATTTTCCTTTCCGAAGGAGAAACTTATGGTTTTTTCAGTTTCACCTGAGGCCAATGTATTCCCGCTGGAGCCGCTTAGAAGAAAGCTTCCCAAAACGTCCAGATAAAATGACTGTCCCAAGAACCCCGCTATTCTTTTATAGGACTGATCAAACTGGGGATAAAAAGCTTTGTCCCTACTTATTCCCTCTCCGATTTCCTGCATTCCTCTTACACAAGCGTTCAGGTCAGTGATAAGATTGGGATGGGCATAGACCACATCCCCCAGCCAGACATTTCCTGAAGATCTCCCCGCCGCTTTTTCTCTTGCTGCCAGATTTCCGGAGGAAGGCTGTCTTATCAGATGGTCAAAGGTAAGTGAAGCGAGTTGCCGGGAAGAGGTCTGGGGATTCTCCATAAAATACTTCCATACCGGCGCGTACACTTGCTGTCTGATCTCCGGGGTCTCCCGCAGCGGAAAGCCTTCCTGATAGCGAAGCGAAGAAGCCAATGCCTTTGCCAGCAATACCGACACTTTCTCATCCGACCCCAACTGATACAGCTGTTGAAAAAAAACATGGAGATAGCTATTCGAAAAGTAAATCTGCTTTTGAAAACCAATGCTTTGGTTCTCTAGCTCCGGGAAATACTTTCCGGTCAATGGGTCAATCTCCTGACTGTGGATACAGCCCCAATTAGCAGCCGAATCAAACAATTCCCTCAAACGGACCTTGGACGTGATTTTGATATTGCTCCCATAAAACTTAAACATCCACCCCCACTCAAATTCAGAAAAGGAAGGTTCCAGATCCAGGGAAAATGCGTTCATTCTGGCATCCATTTGGGACAGCCAAGCCCCCTCCTGCCCAAAGGACCAGTTATAGCCGCGTAGCCGGGAAAGGGACACCTGCTGATGACCCCGGGTATCCCGCTGCACAATTTCGGTCGATTTCCTGCTGTCCCGGCTTTCTATCGCTTTCAACTTACCCAGTTTCAATCCAAAGCCAAATGTGCTTTCGATCGTAGTAGTCTGCTGATTGAAGTATGCCTGAATAGCTACATCCCCTAAAATCCCCAACGTATAATCTTTCAAAAAACCGCTTAGATCAAACTGCAAAAAACCGGCGTGGTAGTACCCCATCATCTCCGGGGAAGGAAACTTTGCCTGTAGCAGTTCTTTACCTTCCTCCAACTTACTGTATTCATAGGAGACGGCTAGTGAGGCGGTGGTCTTCGCTGCATCTTTAAGGATCTCCCTGTAGTTTTCTTTGAAACCCTCCCATCTCTGCTGAAGCTCAGCTGTCTCCTCTTCCCAAGAAGGAACGCCCAACAGACCGCCTATCTTCCCAAGAATTACCCGCTGTTCTGGAGTAGGCTGACCTTTCTTTAACTTTTCGACCGCATGCGAAACTGCCTGGACCGGCTCATCGAGTAAGGTTTTCACTCCCTTTTCAAGCAATTCATCCAACTGCGAGGCCAGCTCTTCTGAATCCTTGAGGCCAGCCCCGATTTGATATCCTGCACCACCACGCTTTGAGGTATTCTTCGCCTTGCTGATAGCAATCTCAAAACCCTGTGTAGCAGTTTTCTTCACCACGTAAGAGAAATGATCCTGGATTTCAACTCCAAAATTTGCCTTCGCACTAGCAGCAACTGCTATGTCCAAGCTCATGGACCCGCTTACAATTGAAGCCACTTGTCTTAGAGCTTTGGACAGGATCGTAGACCAACTTATTGCCACACTGGTCTTTAACAGCCCTTCCACACGGAAAGCCAGGGCATCCCCAGGTCTCAGCTCACTTAGAACCTCGCTTGCAAAAATCCCAGAAAACACCTGCATGTCATTTTTGACCACATCGCGTATGACAGTCTCCTTTGGATATCTTCTGTATAAACAGGCATCGATGCCTTTTTCCCAACTCATGGCCAATCCAAACTCTCTTACAGATCCAGCCACATTGATTTTGGGAAAAAACCGGAACCCGTACTTCAGCACCGCTTCCACCGCCGGATTGAAGGGAAGGGTATAGTCTGCTGTGGTTCCCACCAGACCCATCTCATCCCCATCTTCCCTGCCATTGAACAAACTCACAGAAAATGCCCCTCCGATATCCATGGAAAACGCAGCTGGCAGTTTAACCGATTCCAACGCCATAGATTTTTGGGTCTCCAAAACCACCGGTTGCCTTATCAACCCCTCATCAGCCAAAGTTTTGGAGGAGTCCAGTTCTCCCTCCAGGGTAAATAAGCTGCTTATGTCCTTCATGGCATTAATCTTTTGTAGCAGTTTCATTTAAGGATACTGCGCTATTTATCGTAGGTTGTTCTCTACTCAATGGAAAACTGTGGCCAGAAGACCACCTCCCACTTTCGCCTGGAATGCGTACGTCCGGTTCTTACAATGCAATCCATCAGGCCTGCACCAGTAGGTTATCCACCCCAACCTCTGATAGCGACTCTTTTCTCTGACGGCAGTTTCTGATTTTCTATAGAAATATAACTTTTTCCCAGTTGTTTACCGCCGGACTAGGGCAGAAGATATCGTGGGATCGCGGCTGCATCCTCAGATCACTGTTTCCAGCGTACCCCTCCAGGTTATAGACCCGCCCACCTCCAACCTAAGCTGTCGGTATTGACACTATCCCTTGGGAATAGGCAATAGCCTCCTCAGGAAAAACCAGCTTATCCCTATATAAGAAATCCTTTATTCCGATAACCCTAAAGCTATTTCAATGGGGAGCCAGCCAGCAGCTCTTCACTGTCCTGCCAAAGTTTATTCATCACAGCGTCGTTCTGTGCCAGTACCGAAGGTGGTGGAAAAGTTATTTTACCTGCCCTCAATGCCGCATATACCTTTCCCCCAGGAATTTCTATGGCACCTGACGCCAAATGGGCCAGCATGATGCCTGCATCCTGTATACTGTTTGATTTTGGAAGAATCCGCTTTCTTAAGATAGGAATGGTAAAAACCTGCCAGGCCAGGCGCATAAAAAATGTTCCTCTTTGCAATAGCCCAGTACCGGGTGTCGGTCCAGGGTCATAGGCTATGCATTGCCAGTTGTGGTAAATAGCCTGCTCTGTGGATGCGAGATACCGTATCGTAAGTATCGTGCATAACTTGGAGGAAGAATAGGCTCTTTGCGCATTGATAGCCATGTCCTTATCCAGGGTTTTGTCCTGCTCAGGATATGCCAACCATCTTGCCTCCGCGTGGGCGGGTGGAGCTGCCATCGCTTTTTCATCCGGATCATGCGTGCCGCTGGTGGTCATCAGTAATTTGGCATTTGTATCCAAATAAGGCTCCAACAGCCTCACCAGGTAAAAATGGGCCAAGTGGTTTACCGCAAAAGTCGTTTCAAAGCCATCTATGGTCCGTGAATCGATAGAAGGGTAATTCATTCCTGCATTACAGATTAGAACCTGGATTTTTTCCGACCCCAATTTTTTCACGGTTTCCAAGGCAAATAAGCGGACATTAGCCAAGCTCATTAAATCCAGCGGGATAGACTCTGCTCCTGCTATCTTCTTATCCCTATAACCCAGCAAGACCCTGTTCCCCGGCATGTTGATCAATTCCTTTGACGTTATTGCCCCAAAACCTGACGTGCCTCCCGTCATGACGATATTCAATTTACCCATAGTACCTGTTGATTTAAGGCAAAGAAATTCACTGTTTGCCTTTAAAAATTGTACAACAACGACCTCCTGCTTATTTTTTTGAGTGGGCTATCCACTTATAAAATGGGGCGGCCTGAAAAAACACCTTTGGGTTAAAGACGGCAAACCGCTTGAACTCCCTGCTGAAATGCGCCTGGTCGAAGTAGCCTGATCGATAACCGATTTCAGTAAGACGTCCATGTTGCGGCTCCATTAACAGGGATTTGGCATGGTCGAAATGACAAATCCTGGTGTATGTCTGCCGACTGAACCCGATGAGGGCCTTAAATCTTCTTTCTATGTGGCGTTTGCTTAACGGGATCCCATGCACCAGCTTATCTTCCAGGTCCGGGTCAAGCTGGTCTTTAAGAGCATCCGCCAACTTAAACATGCGTCTGTCAGTTTCTGTGGGTTCTATCAACCTTGCCATCAAAAAATCTTCCACCAACTCTATTTGTCCCGTAACATCATCCGTATTCACCAGCTGACTGGTCAGCTGATGAACCGAATTTCCCAGAAGCTTACTGGCTGCTGTCGCCGTATTGACAAGAGATGGGATGGGAATGGTTGTAAACCGGCTCAACCCATAAGGTGAAAATTTGACCAAGAGCCCATAGCCAGAAGACGTTCCCTCCCATTCAAGGAGAGAGGGCTTCGTGCCTATGCCTATTACTACGCTGGTATCACTCAAACTGCGGTTAACAACAAGTGGAATACTTGAAAACAACAAAGATGCCCCTGGCCTTGACAAAAGAAGTTTCGAGTCAATCTCGGGGGTATTGAGCCTTACGATTACGAAGCTTTCAATGTATGGCCCCAATTGAGGATTGTCTGGATATATCTCCGAGTAGTCTATCATCTTATTCTTCTTTTGGTGAAGTAAGCATCCAATTACTATCATCGTTTGCTGTAAGCAAAAGTCTCCTGCTCGCCCTCTTCTTTAAGCTAATACCCTCTCTGTTTTCTTTCAAGAGGAACCTGTAAGGGATTCACCCCGTCCTATTGCCGGGTTATCCGGTTTTTCAAGCTATAATAAAGTATTACGGCACCTCCGCTAAAAGTTTTTGTCCGGAGAAGTTGAAGGTTAATTCTGTCAGTTGCATTCTCAAATAAAGGCAGACCACTTCCCGCCACCACTGGGTGAATGCAAAGTTGGAATTCATCTACGAGCCCAAGTTTCATCAGCTGAATAATCAAGCTCCGACTCCCCACCAGGATATTTCCACCCGGTTGTCTCAGAAGTTCGGCGACTTCTTCTTCAGGAGGCAGTTTTGCCAGTCTGGCACTGTCCCAATCCAGATTTTCAAGCGTTTGGGAAAAGACAGTTTTCGACACCTTGTCCATAACCAAGGCAAAATCATCCATGGATGGCTCACCGGAAGGATTACTTATCAGGGTTTTCCAAAATTCCATAAGTTGGTAGGTGATCCTGCCATACAGAATCACATCAGCTTCCGCAAGCAATTCTGCATAATGCCGATGGATTTCTTCATCTGGGAGTATTCCCGTATGGTCGCAATACCCGTCCAGGGTCATATTGATTGCCGCAATGATCTTTCTCATGGCTGTCTCTGAATTTGGTTTATAATCGCCTATCCATCTCCCAGTACTTACTTCGCGAGCAACAGGAATAGGACAAAAATCGGTGAGGCAAAGGCCGGAGGTTAATCTCCACTATACCAATGCCCAAGACAAGATAACCAGGAAAGTTTCTAAAGGCAACAGCATGCCGAAGACAAGCTAGGGTTGTATCTTGGGGACACTCCCATTAAAAATTGGCATTTAGTAGTTTTGGTCGTGTAATCAGATTATTTTGAATCAAATTTTGATTATGTCAGACACGTTGCAACGGGACCCAAATTATAATTTTCGCCAACCATTGGTGACTGCATCCGGAATTATCCTGGGATTCGTCTTGAATTTCGCCACCGATTTGGTCAAAAGAGACAAAAAAGGAGATCTTATAGCCATCTCAATCCTGATCGCCACGATGATAGGTATCATTATGCTTATTGTATCCCTTTACCGAATTCTGAACAATAAGTATGACAGGGAAAATGCAGACCGCTATTATGCCAAGACCTTGAACTATTTTCTGGCAGGAGTGATCTGCTCCTTTTTTGGGGCTTTGGTAAAGCTGACAAATACGCTGATTCTTCCCTGAACCTTTCACCTTTGAACCTTCACACCCTAGTCCCTGCAACAGAGATTTCTCCCTACGGTAACAACTCCTTACAGCTTTCACCTCCGTATTGGCTGTCTTCCGATCTCGCTGCTACCAGATATCTGATCCGTTTGCAGCCTCTCAAAATCCAGCAAAAAGCTCCTTTCATCAAATTGAAACCCGGCTATTTCCTTTTCCTTTATCAGGATTTTCTGCCATTCCGCTGTCGGGAATAAACGCTTGTCCCCCCCATTTTCCAAGGAATACCCAATCGGAATTTCCACAGAACCCAGACTGACATTCAATCTGTAATTCATATAGAAACCTCCCTCTGTCTTTTCTGGAAAATACTGGAGCTTAGGAAGGCTGCTCTGATTCAGGTAGTGGTCAAAAAACATGGAAAAGTCCTTGCCTGTCCATTCATTCAGCAAGTGTAGGATATCTTGGGTGGTGATTACACGGTGGCGGAATCTGGTCTGTATTTGCTTTAAAAAGCCAAACCACAAGGAATCATCAGCCACTGTTTTTCGCAGCGAATTCAGAAAGTGGGCTCCTTTGTCGTACATATTCCAGATATCGTAATGAATATGATTGACCCCGAATTTTCCAATTATAGGATTTAAAACGCCTTCTCTTGGCCAAATAGAATTGATATAAATCTGACTGGACTCATAGCCAAACCGGTCTTCTACAAATAGCACTTCTGCATACGTCGCAAAGGCCTCATGAAGCCAAAGCTCAGCATTGTCCCCACAACTCACACTATTGCCCCACCATTCGTGCGCAAATTCATGAAGAAATAGCTGTGAAGGGATCCAGCTCTTGGCAAAGTCACCGTCCGAAAATTCATTCCAATCTTTCTCCTCCTCCCGAAAATATTCCATTCCCAAGGCTATCGCACTCTGATGCTCCATGGCATGGGGGGTTTCCAGAAACTTGATGCCATCCCGGGGAAATGGATAAGGCCCAAAGAACTTTTCATAGGTCTCCAAAACCGGCACAATGAAACTGCTTTTCTGAGCTGTAATCTCCCGATGACCCTGCAAAAAATGGTATTCGACATCGAGTTCCCCTACCAAAGACGGTACCCTATTGGTCAGATTTTCATATTTCCCGATATTCAGGATGATGTTGTAGTTATTGATGGGATAACTTACAGCCCACGTAGACCGGGTTTTGCCGTATTCGAGGTTCGCTTCTTCGATTTTCCTTCCATTGGCAACAGCTTTCAGGTCCGAAGGAAAAGTGATACTGATCCGAACCGAATCCGGTTCATCCGACAAATGATCCTTATTGGGCCACCAGCCGCTTGCTCCATATCCCTGACAGATAGCCTGAATAAAGGGATTTCCTTCTTCGTCCTTTATCCAAAGAAACGAAGCGTACATTGGGATGGTCGGATCATAGTCCAAGGGTCTTCCCTGAAAATATACAGTGACTTCTTCTATGGAGCCAATATTCAACTGATCTGTAAAATCAATGAAAACCGCATCAAACTCCCTTGAAAAAGTGAGGTGCCGGGATTGGTATACAATGCTGTCGATCTGCATCCCGGAATACAGGTCCAGCTGAATTCTCCGGGTGGCTTCTTTTACCTGAAAGCGTACCAGACTACTTCCAGAGATCAATTCCTCTTCCGGAAAAACCTCTACATCCAGATGATAAAACCCCACGTCAAAAGCAGTCCGGATTGGAGTCAACGTTCCCTTTAGCGTATCACGTCTAGTAAAAACATAGGGTTTGGTTTCCATTTCTGGTGATTTGAACCCATATAACTTCCCATCTGTTTCGATACCCTGAGCACTATCAAAATTCTTCCAAAAAGCTTCCCGGTAATTTTTTTCAAAATAGGTATTAGCCTGACCAACATCATGGGGTAGAAAGTCAACGTCCTGGCCTTTCGGCATCTCCGACTCATAGTCGGTCTTGTAGTGAAGGGTCTGCTCCAAAAGCACATGGTCCATGTCTCTTTTTTTGCTGGTGACTACGAAATGCTTGCTGGAATTGACTTCATCAAAAATCCATTTTCCATCTTTGTATCGATACTGGATCACCTCTCTCCATTCCCCTTCGTTATAGTGAAACCTGTACAAATTCGTCACCACCTGGTAGCCAAACGCGTTAGTGAAGTCCTTGAAAAGCTTTGGACTGGACCGGAAGTCAACTTTCACAAATGCCAGTGTCTCCTGATCCAGATAGAGGTGTCCCAGCCAAACCCCATTTTTCTTTTTTTTGATAGGGGATATTTTGATTTTGTAAGCAGGTCGGTCGTGCAGTATGACCGGATCTTCCAACTCATAGGTATAGCTACTGGCAAACTCATTCATCTGCCAGCTGGAAGTAAAATCCCTCGCTACGTCCCGGTTCAAAAGCAGGTAGGAATTCAGCTCCCAGGGAGTCAACAACATGATCTTCCAGTCGTCAAATGCAGATGGTTTAGTTCTGACCTCGCGCACATGGATCGAATCGCTTACCTGATTCAATCGTTCATTGTGCATCGCATAAGGTGGCTTGATCAGATCTATGAAGGCTTCAGTATATCTGAGATTTTTACCATCCAATAGTGTATAATTCTTGTAATACCCCTGTAGAAATGCGCTGTCTGCGCCATAGTTTTCGACTATCCTCCGTCCCGCTTCCCGGATCAGCTCAGTCGGATCCAAAGGCCTCACTTCCACTTCCTCCAATTCCAAAAACTCCTCCTGCATTTCCACTTTAAGCACGCCGAGACTGGATGACCAGTGTAGCTGAACGTCCTTAAATCCCACACTGGAAAAAATCACCGGGGTATTCTCTTTGGTGGCGAGAGGTAAAACTAACTCAAACTCACCCTTAAGACCCGCAATGGATCCCTTATCCAGTTCCGGAAAATAAATATGGACAAATGGGACCTCTTCCTGTGTATTGAGATTCACTACATTTCCACGTAAAACAGGCTGCTTCTGTGCAACTGTCTGGAAAGCAATCCCTGAGGATAGCAGGAATACAAGGCAAAGTTTAGGATAAAATCGGGTCATTGAAGCGAAAACTTAGATGTGTTGTTTCAGCTTCAAAAAACGTGGAATGGATTGGTTATAGCGAGTGATGCGATGGTTCAAGACCACTCAAATCCGGATTTGAGTGGTTTCCTTTTGCTTTTCTTTGATTTTTACACTGTTTGCATAGACCTTGGGAGTCACTCCTTTTATCTTTTTAAATGTCCGCTGGAAGGTGGCCGGGGAATTAAACCCACAATGAGAAGCCAGTCCGATCAGTGTCAGCTTGCTGTTTTCTTCTTTTTGGATTTCCTGGCAAAATGCCTCTACCCGAAATGAATTGACAAAGTCATTGAAATTTGATCCTGCAAGCTGGTTAAGTGTATACGAAATTGTCTTGGGGCTGATCCCGGTATGTTGCGCTAGGGCAGACAGGCTAAGGTCGGGATTCAGAAAAAGCCTATTTTCCTCCATCGCCTTACTAATCCGGTGCAAGACTCCATCGGATTCATCCGAATTGGAGAGTGGTACTATAGACTTTGCCCCTTCATCCGGGGCCTGGATGGTCCTAAGTTTAGAATATCCCTCTATTGCAATCCAGTAAAGAAAAATCACCAGGTAGATCTCCACGGGATAGTAATATGACCAAGCGAAGGGCCACTCCAGGAAATAGCGAACAAGCAAGGTGGCCGTCCAGATCACTCCCAATATGACTTGAAAAACAAGTAGCCTTCCCACCCAGGATCTGACTTCCCTGATCCTGTTTGCCGACCGCTTGTCCGGATTTATCTCTTTTAAGTCAGTAAAATAATCCTTTACCGACAGTCCTGTAAACAGCAGAAAAACCACCAAGCTCAGCGGCTCACTGTACGCCATGTAAATTCCCATTGCCCAGTCAAGTGGAACCCTCATGTCTACATGACCAAGCAGTGTGAGCAAAGTAGCTATCCAGCCTACAGTCAAAAAAACAAACTGGAAAAAGAACGGTCCAAAGTAAAAGGCTTTTTTCAGCTTTGGAATCCGGGACTCCGTTGAGTAGAGTGCTTTATAATAGAGGTAAAAAGCTGGCCCAATCAGAAAAATAGTCACGAAAGGGTATAAGTCAAAGAGTAGGATATGATCTTCCAGTCCAGAACTCCAGTTGAACGTTTCCAGCCCATTGTATACCAAGGAAATCATAACCAGCCCCAGATAAAACGCACCGGGATGACGGCGGTTGGTAAAGGCAAGGACCATAAAAATCAATCCCTGGACTGCACCGAAACTAATGATAATATTGATCAGGCCCAGATCAAGGTTCATGGAAGTGAGAAGAAAAATGTTTGTGCGGTTAAATTAGAAAAAAAACAACAGGGTCAAAAAACCACGCTTTCATTTTCCAAAAGAGGGCATAAGTCGAGAAGCTGTATAATTTGAGCCCTTGGGACTGATTTCACCTTTTCCAATAGATCTGAGGTGCCAATCCATTAAACCTTATGCATTGCAATTCTATTACAGTTCTTACCCGCTTCAAAATCAGTCATTCCAGTGCTGTTTTCAACTTCATCCTAGCGGGGCTATGTCTCAGTTTCCAAACAGCCCGGTTTTGTTTCAATAAATGCTTGTCCCGAACAAAACCGGGACAGGCTATAACGAAATCAAATGCATAATTTGGGCTAAAAACAAAAAACAGCTTGAGCTTTTGATAAAATAGTTTCTTGCGGGAACTCAATCCACAGCTGGCTGTTTTCTGTCTACTATGGAATCACTACAGGGAAAAGTAGCGCTGATCACCGGCGCAGGTAAAGGATTGGGCAAAGCAATTGCCCTGGCATTGGCCAAAGAAGGGGTGCATTTGGCACTTTTGTCAAGAACTGAATCGGATCTGCTTGAAGTAAAGAAGGCAGTGCAGGGAATAGCCCCCTCACTGCAAGTAACCTTAGCTGTAGCAGATCAATCCGATTTCCCCAGCATCAAGGCTGCGATAGCCGGGTTGATCACAGAAGCCGGGGTACCGGATATATTGATCAATAATGCCGGTACGGGGAAATTTGGCAAATTCCTCCAGCTGGAAGTGAGCGAATGGGAAAACATCATCAAGGTAAATCTGCTGGGGGTGTATTATGTGATCCACGAAGTACTACCGGGAATGCTGGCCCGCAAATCAGGCGATATCGTCAATGTCTCTTCTACTGCAGGGCAAAAAGGAAATCCAATGACCAGTGCTTACAGCGCCTCAAAATATGGGTTAAATGGGCTCACAGAATCACTTATGCAGGAAGTGAGAAAATCGGATATCAGGGTATTCAGCATGAGTCCCAGCACTATCGCTACGGACCTCTCCATCAGTCTCAACCTTACAGATGGTAATACTAACAAGGTATTGCAGCCGGAAGATTTTGCAGAACTACTTGTCGCACACTTGAAATTGCCCAGGCGCGCCTTTGTCAAAGAGGTAGGACTCTGGTCTACCAACCCCTGATCCAGTCAGGGATCCGGTTCTACCCCAAACCCGGTTAGGAAGCTATAGCCCTCGGCGGGATGGGAGTAGAACCGTTGTTTGATGTCGGGACGCTGTGACCTTAGGAGTTTCCTCCTATCCAGACTCAGTTTTCCCTGGCTAACTTTGATTCTACTTCAGAAAGTCTGGTCAATACTTTTTTCAGCATTTCATCCTGCTCGATTGCGTATAGTGTCAATTCTTCAATTTTCTCAAGCAGCTTCACGTTTATTTCAGCCAAATTGACTCCGTTTTCCCTCACCTCTGCTTCTGGTTGAATATTAGGAAGGCGGTTGTTTTCTTCGATAAAGGCTTTCACTTCTGACAAAGGCATCAAACGGTACCCCTCCTCAAAAACATAATCTGCCCAACCTGACGAGGTCACATTGACTTCCTTGGCTTTTAAAACCCCATTTACGTTGACCCCCCCATTCTTAAACTCTGCCTGAACCCCTTCACGTTCATACCCTCTGATTATCCAGCTCTGAGAGGAGCCATCAATTCCATATTGATTGATATACTGCCCATTGGAATTGGATGATATAGCCGTATAACTGGATGCAAACCCATTCCAAATTGCTGTGCCATCACTGTTCAACCGGTGAATCTGGGTACTACTGGAATTCCTCCATTGAAAATACATCCCGGGTTTACGCACATCAGAGACCAGCCGTTGATTTGTGACAAACACTCTGCCTTGGCCAGTCTTGTCAGAGGTAGATAACGAGATGTAGCCACCATTGGTAGGGGTTTTACCTATTATATCCAGTATTGTGTAGTTATTCGTGACTTCCGGGCTTGTAGTGCCAATCCCTACATTTCCGGAAAGAGGAAAAGAGTTGGTCGTCTGTGCAAAAGACCAGCCATTCGTGATAATCAAAATGATCATTGCCTGTAAGCATCTGATGGGGATTTTCTTGCTTTTCATTCGTCAGTTTATGTTAATAATCCAAAATTGGTTTCATGGTGTACTTACCGTTTCGGCTGGCTTAAATAGACGAAGGGTTAGGCTCTTATCCGAATTTTAGTCCAGGACTTATGATTTCGTGAATTCGGAGGAATAGTATAAAATTTGATGCCTGGTTTTCACCATGCGGAAACAGTCTACTAAAAGGTTATTGCAAGAAAAGATATTTAGGATCAATATGCAACCCTTCCATAACTACACCTATCAGCTGATTTAATGGGATATTTTATGCCACTGGAAGTGCTTTTTCTACCTGTGATAATGACACCTAATTAACGATTACCCCATTAACATTTCACATAAAGGCGTGGAGATTTCTCTCTCCGCAGGCGGAAAACACCTCGCTCCTACCCGGTTTGCCGCAGTGCTGTACTTTCTGTTTGTTGGTTGGGATTATTTCGCCTGATTTGGAAAAAATTCAGTATCCGATGATCAAGTCGAACCTGTCACTGTATTGGAAATGCCAACTCCTCGGATGGAGTGTAGCTTCTCTGTACTGGATGCTATCAGGCTGGATGAGAGGACCTTTCGATTGGGGATTGGGTTTGCTACAGTTTGTCACTGATGTAGCAATGTATGTTTTCATTACCCACCTCTATCGGAATTTTGCACTTAGGATGCGCTGGCCCACGCTTTCACTAAAGCAGCTGGTGACACGGCTGGTGGCCGCGATTCCTATTATGGCCATCTGTTATGGGGTGGCTACTATCCTGAAAGTGCATGTGCTGAGGCAGTTTTTCAGTAACGGGACTGATCAAAGCCTGGAGGAGTTTGTCCGGTCGGACGGTTTAACAATTTTGGTGGCAGGGGTCCGGCTGATGGCGATATGGCTTCTGGCCTACCACCTCTACCACTATGCCAAACGCGAAATCAAACTTGCCGAATTAAATTCAAAACTGGAACTGAGCACGTTGGAAGCCCAACTGGACACTCTAGCTACCCAGCTTAACCCGCATTTTCTTTTTAACTCCCTGAACACCATCAAGTCGCTGGTATTTACCAGGCCCGAGTCGGCAGCAAGAGGTATTGATCTGCTTAGTGAACTGCTGCGCAGCGGACTTTCCCATTCTTCCCAGCAAGAGCTAAAGCTGGAAGAGGAACTTGATCTGGTCAGGGACTACCTGGAACTCCAACATCTGCGGTTTGATGAGAAACTTCAGGTGCAGTATGGGTTAGATGATTCGCTATCCCAGCTCACAATCCCACGGATGAGTATTCAGACGTTAGTGGAGAATGCGGTGAAGCATGGGGTCTCCTCCAGAAAGGATGGCGGGAAAGTGGCGATTTTCACCTCGAAGATGCCCAATCATGCCAGGATTCAGGTATGGAGTCCGAATGTGAAGATGGAAGAGAACCCTGTAAACGGGATCGGATTGGCCAACCTCCGGAAAAGGCTAGAGCTTACCTATGGTGGGAAAGCTGATTTCAGGCTAATCCGGAAGGATGATCAAATATGTGCAGAACTAAGTATACCCCTACCGTGAAAAAGCAGATCAGAGCGCTCATCATCGATGATGAACGTGGAGCCAGAAATGAAATCAGACGTATGCTCGGGTTCTACGCCGAGGTGGAAGTGATCGGTGAAGCCGGTGATGCGGACGAAGCCCGCGGGTTAATAGGCAAGTTGAAACCCGACCTGTTGTTTCTGGACATTCAGATGCCCGGCCAGTCTGGTTTCGAACTGCTGGAAAGTCTGGTGGAAGTGCCTGAAGTGATATTTGTGACCGCCTATGACGCTTACGCACTGCAGGCATTTGAAGTAAGTGCAATAGACTACCTGATGAAGCCCATCCGCCAAGAGCGCTTTGCCAAAGCTATGGATCGGGCAATAGCGCGCTGCGCCAATGAGACTGACCATTCGCTGTTCGTCAAGGACAGGGGAAAATACCACTTGGTCCGGTGGTCTGAAGTCCACATGATAACCTCTATGGATAACTATGCAAAACTCTTCTTTGGCAGTAAATCAGTCCTGATCAAAAGCTCCCTGAAGAAACTGGAATCACATCCTGATTGCAGCGGGTTCTTCAGAGCCTCGAGAACCCATATGTTTAACATGGAGTATATCGAATCCATCTTAAAATTCGGTTCGGCTATCAAAATACTCCTGACTACAGGGGACGAGCTAACGCTCACTGAGCGCCAGTCTATAAAATTTAAAGCCTTCAAAAAAGGATAAAACTGCTTAGCAACACGGATGAAAACTGAACAGTGATTTTCCATCATGTGGGATCTCCTAACTTGTGCCAAATAACCGGGATGGTGTCAAAAAAAATATTAACATATGAATTTAAAGTATAAAACTTTCCCTTTGGTGGTACTGTGCCTTTTGCTGAGCAACTACTACTGCATGGGCCAGCAAAAAATGGTGCTCCCTGACTCCTTAAATTACATCATAGAAGACAGCGTCATGATCAACACGGGATACGGGATCACCCTTTCTGCGGTGGTAGTCAGGAAAAAAGGGATCACGGAAAAACTGTCTGCAGCCTTGCAGTTCACCATCTATTCAAGTAATACCTTTAGTCTTACAGAAGCCAAATATGCAGCCGATCAAGGCTATGTAGGGATAGTCGCCGATGCCCGTGGCAAGCGGTATAGTCCTGACCTGCCCCGACCCTATGAAACAGAATACCAGGATGTGAACGCGGTCATAGACTGGATCATCCAGCAGCCCTGGAGTGATGGTCAAGTGGGAATGTATGGGGGAAGTTACCTGGGGTTTGCCCAGTGGGCTGCGTTAAAAAACCCAAACCCTGCCCTGAAAACCATTGTACCCTATGTAGCTGCCATTCCAGGTCAAGGCCTTCCGATGGAAAACAACATCTTTCTCCTGGCTAATTACCAATGGGCATTCTATGTGACCAACAACAAGTTTCTCGATCAGGAAATAAACAGGGACAATACCCGCTGGAATCGGCTACGGGATACTTGGTGGGAATCCGGGGCTCCCTTTGCCAAGATTGACAGTCTGGACGGCACCCCCAATCCATGGTTACATAAATGGCTGGCACATCCTGATTATGATGCCTATTGGCAATCCATGGTCCCATACAAGTCCGAGTATTCCCAGATCACCATTCCCGTGTTGACCATCACTGGCTATTACGACGATGGGCAGATTTCTGCACTGCATTATCTACGGGAGCACTATCACTATAACCCTGCAGCGGAACATTACTTAATTATTGGCCCCTATGACCATTTTGGTGCGCAGCTGGGAGGCACTCCCGAACTTCGTGGATACCACGTAGATCCCGTTGCGCTTATCAATACCAGGAAAATCACCTTTGAGTGGCTGGATCATATTCTGAAAGGCGCACAGAAACCTGCGCTCTTGCGTGATCGGATAAATTTTGAAATCATGGGAGCCAACAGCTGGAGGCATGTCTCTTCCCTTGAAGCAATGGAACCCCATACTGCCCGGTTTTACCTGGAAGGTACTTCACAGCGTACCCATGGAAACCTGAGCACAACTCTCCCAACAGGCCTGAAGCCATGGTCCAGGAAGTGGATTTGGCAGACAGGGATTCGTACTATTTCGACTACTATCCTTTTCCGGTCATCAAGGATGAACTGGATACTGCCAATGGGTTCTTTTTTGTGAGTGAGCCCTTTGAAAAAGAGGTGCGTGTCAGTGGTAACCTGAGCGGTGAAATGACCGTGGCGATCAACAAAAAAGATTTCGACTTCGGACTTGTCCTGTATGAATTGACTCCTGAGGGGTCGTATTTCCAACTCAGCTATTTTATGGGTAGGGCCAGTTATAGCCAGGATATGGGAGAAAGAAAACTGCTGGTACCCGGCGAAAAGATTTCTTTGCCCTTTGACCGGTCCCGGTTTTTCTCCAGACAGCTCCAAAAAGGCAGCAGATTAGTGGTGTCACTGAACGTGATCAAAAACCCATTTTCCCAAATCAACTATGGTACAGGCAAAGACGTAAGCCAAGAATCCATACATGACGCCGGGGAGCCTTTGGTGATCACCTGGTATCCGGGAAGTTTTGTGGAAATCGGAATGTCGGATCCTATAGCCACCGATCAGCTGCTCCGGTAGCTGGTCACGGTGAATCATGGAACAACGCTACCTATCCAAGGAGCAGTGACATTAGTGCCGGGCTATTTCTTTTCCCTCATAAGAAAAACCACACCTGAGCTCCCGCCGGAACCTGCATAGATAGAAGAATAGTCAAGGGTTTCCACCAGTTCAAATCCATTATCCACCATGTAATTCAATACCGCAGCATATGAATTTTTCTTTGTCAGTAGCTCAGAATACGCTTTGCCTGCTTTTAATTGTTCTTGTGTGTCTCCAAAATCAACCCGGACTTCGAATTTTTCAGTGGGCCTACTATTTGTGACGGCGATATATACATAGGAATAGGCTTGCGTTTGCTCCTGATCTTCTGGCATAGTGGTCTGCGAGGATTCTGAGAAACCCGCCAAACTTAGTACAGCCGAAAGCATTAATACTTGAATCATCCTTGCTTTTGTTTTAAGAGTTCAGGTTATCTAACCCCTGTTTTGATTAATTTGTTGCCTCATATATAAATGGTTCGCGATACCACGTATACCTTGAACGATGACGACAGTAACTGATTTCTTGGCAGCTTGTTGTTTTACAAAAAGACTGAATACAACGATTATAAGAAGGGATCTTTCAGTCTGCCAGTCCTATTCCGTAGTCATCGGGGAGATTTCTACCACACCACTCCTCACTGTTTTTCAAACAGGCCCTCGGCATATTCTGTATGTAATATTAGGCGTACAGGCCTATTTATCCTTGGGGCTGGCCCATGGTAATCTCTTATCTTTTTAGTGGATTTGACGGACATGTTCTGCTCCTTCGGGATGGGACCAATCAATCCATACAAATAAAAAAAAATCCAGAGATGGACAAGACAGCCCGTACAATCAACAAATCCACAGCATCCCCCTCTCAATGTCCACTGACCACTTCTATCCGTTCACTGATGGAGTTCCCCTCCTGATCCGTTACTGTGAGTATATAGATTCCCGGATCTATCACCAGGGCCAGTTCATGAAATGTCGCTGTTTCCCCGAGAAACGTAGCGTCCAGATACCAAAACACTTTGATTGCCGGGTTCCGGTGCGCCAGTCTGAACACCAGCTCGTTTGTTTCCCCATCAAATCCTCTGGGTAGAATCACCTGCTCATTTCGTCTGGGATAGATAAATGCCATCAACGGCTCTTCCTCCCCCACACACTCAGGCGCCAAGGAAGGCATAGGTTTATATTGCGGATTTAAGGAGGCAAAGTAATATTCCATCACCGGAGGCAAGCTAAACCAGTTTACCGCCTGCATCCGGTCCATGGGGTAGCAGGATGAATTCACCCTATACGTGCCGGAGGCATTGAGAAACACAGGATGATGGTAGGGACAGGTGGACGTTTTCATACCTTGGGCCGGAAGCCATTCTTCTGTAGTGAGCCCGCAGTACAATCCCGCTCTGTGCCCACTGAGAGTGCAAACTCTGGACTGCACCAGATCGTCGTAAGGCATATCAAACCACAGCTTCTTCACGGGCAGCTCTCGAAGCACATCAAATAAAACAGGAGCTGCTGCCAGCACCCCGGTCAAACCCGGCCTTCCTTCCCCGTCAGCATTTCCTACCCATATCCCGATGGCGTAGTCAGGCGTGACTCCCACCGCCCAGGCATCCTTCAGACCATAGCTGGTCCCTGTCTTCCAGGCGATAGGTCGGGAATCCTGATAAAACCCCCATGATTCATCAGCATTGGGTCGGTTGGTTTCGCGGAGGCTCTCAAAGGTCTTGTAGATGGCTCCCGCCCCGACCACCGGAGGATTGAGCTGTAAGGATCCAAAATCCGGCTTTTCACCCAGCTCCACAATGGGGGCCATGAATTCCTCTGTCCTATACTGACTGGAATTGGATGTATATTCGTTCAGAGTCGAGGCTAACCCTGCATATACCTTGGTGACTTCCATCAAGCTGCTTTCTGCTCCTCCCAGAATAAGCGTGAGCCCGTAATGGTCTGCGTGTCTATCCACATGTCCCAGTTTCATTTTCTTCAGTAAGTTATAGAACCGCTGTAGCCCAAAGTGCTGTAACAGCCTTACTGCCGGTACATTCAGGGAGCGGCTTAAGGCTTTACTGGCGGTGACCGCACCGTTATATCTTTTGTCAAAGTTCTGTGGGCTATACCCGTTGATCACCGTGGGCACATCAGCCAGCAGTGTTTGTGGAAGCAATTCACCCGCATGCATGGCTGATGCGAAGAGCAGGGGTTTGAGAAGACTGCCTGTACTTCGGGGCTTATCCACTACATCCACATATTTCTCATGTGCTGCATCCGTAGGGGTATTGCCCACGTAGCCGATGACTTCCCGGGTATGCACATCCAGTACCAGGATGGATAGGTTATGGATCTGGTTTTGCTGCAGGCGGTAATGGTGATCTGTGGTGATCTGATTCAGTTTCGCCTGAAGAGTGGCGCTTATCGTGGACTGTATCCGCTCCCCTTCCTTCTTCCGCCGCATTTTTTCGGTAAAATGCAAGGCTGCATCCGGTAAGGCCATAGGCTTGCCGGGAAGAGACTCCAGGAGTGCCAACTCGTAGGTAGTCTCATCGATTACTCCTTTTTGATGAAGTTTTCGGAGCAGCCCATCTCTTTTCTGCCGGAGCAGTGCTTCGTTTTTTCCAGGATATATCAGGGCAGGGGCATTGGGTAATACGGCCAAAGCGGCACTCTGTCCCCAGCTCAACTCTTCCGCGGATGTCCCATAATAGCGCCATGCAGCGGTCTCCATACCCACTACATTTCCCCCAAAAGGAGCATGGGAAGCATAGAGATTCAGAATCTCCTGTTTACTATATCCCGCTTCCAGCCTTGTGGCCTGAAAAAGCTCGATAAGCTTTTCGAAATAGGTCCGTTCTTTGTTTTTCCGGGATAGTCTGATCACCTGCTGGGTCAGTGTACTGGCACCACGCCGTTTCCCACTGGTGAGGTTATCCAGGATTGCCTTTCCTATGGAAACAGGATTGAAACCGGGATGGAGATAGAAATACTCGTCCTCGAAAAACCGAAGAGCTGTCCCAAACCGCTCCGGTATACTATCCCGTGCAGGAAACCGCCACTGGCCATCCTTCGCAATACGCGCCCCCAGCAGATCTCCTTCCCTACTCTCCACCACCGTAGAGGTGGGCTCGTCGAAAAGTGGCCGGGGTAAGCAAAGTAGCCAGACCAGGCAACTCAAAACTCCGAGAAAAACCGGTATTCTATAGGTCCGCAGTACTTTCTTTAGCTTTCCTTCCTCTATTCCCATTTACTTCTCAACGGTAACCCACTGGCCTTTGGTCCTCGCAAAATAATTGTTGTCATACATCCCTTCTGCCTGTGAACCTGGCAGGTAATACCGACCAAGGTAAGAGGCATTCAGCTTGACGGTAAACGTCCTGCTCTCCTTGCTGTCCAGGTCCAGGTAGAAGTAGACCCTGTCATCACGGATATCCGTATAGTTGGCATTGCCATTAGCCCCTCCTCCCAATGCTGTGAAGCTTGTATTCACGATCTCCCAGCCACTTGGAAACAACTGCGACACAGCTACATTGTCTATGAAATCCCCAGAGGTGTTCTCTACCCGTAACTGCGCAGTGATCTCAGTGCCCTGCCTGACCGAGGATGGGTCTAGCTGCTTTCCTTCTCCATCGAGGAAGGTGGTGACCACCCTGAGATTTCTCCGCTCATCCAATTCCTCTCCTACGGGAAGTTTGCCGGATTGGATCAGCCGGACATATACCAAGTTGTCCTTCACATTGCTCACCGTTACTTTATTGCTGCCCATAGACACGTCAAGTTCCCGCTGTGCGACGGACTGGTGTGTTTTGACTGTGGTGGTTTTACCGTTTTGGATAAAGCTCAGCTCCAATTCCTTACCCCCGTTTTTTTCCACCATCTTGGATAGCGCGATCAATGCATAGGAAGTCTCCTGGGTGCTGAACCACCTTGAGGAGGACAATTCTTTAGCCAAGGTAGTCGCCAGATCCCGCTGCCTGCCGTCACCCAGCAGCACCAGGGTCTCCAGAGCCAATGCGGTGTTTCTGAAGGGTGAACCGTATGTATAGTAGTCGTAAGTTGAAGGTTTAAAATCAATCACGGCAGTAGCTGCAAGCTCTTTAGCCACACGGTCCTGTCCTGCCAGCGCATATGCCGCTGCCAGCCGCCACTTGGCATCATTGCCCAATTTTTCAGTTTCACGCATGCGGTTCATGGCCGCCAGCTCGGGCTGACCGGCCAGTGCCAGTGTATACAGGCGGTAAGCCTGGATCAGCTCTGTATTGTAAGGCTTGATTGTCGTTCGCCATTGTCTGGCCGCAGCCTGCTGAAAACGCAACCAATTGGTCAGGAAGGTAACCGGCAAGGCATAGCCTTTCCGCTTGGCCTCCAGCATAAAGTGTCCCACATAGTTTGTACTCCACTCATCCGCTTCCCGGTCTCCCGGCCAGTATCCCAAGCCTCCGTCTGGACTCTGGTAGGTATTGAGCCTGCGGATGGCTGCCTCCACATTCTTTTGGATCTGCTGCTTCCGGTCCAGGGTGACATCAAATATATCTGCCAGAAACAGCTGTGGAAATGCCGCAGAAGTGGTCTGCTCCACACATCCGTGCGGGTACTGGATAAGGTACTGCATCCTTCTGGTAAAATCCATCGGAGGAAGCGTAGAAAACTCCAGGTAAGCGGTGTTGCTTCCTGTTACCCCGAATGTATTGAACGGGATAGTCTGCTCTCCTTTGGATTCCAGGTTCACATCACTGACTTTCTGGGTGATAGGATTGGGGTTCTCCACATCGATCTCAACCGCGTAGGATGCCTTCTCCCCTCCTCCTGTGGCGATCACCTCGACAGTCTGTATTCCGGTCATATCCGTTACCTCATATTCAAAATTCACCAGCTGCTCACCCGGTCCATCAAAGCCGATGGATTTATTCCCTCCATTGATGGCTTTTAATCCCTTGGAAGTTTTTACTTCTACTGAGGCGGTTTTCACCTTGCCATCCATCGCAAATACCGTTACCGGCAAGGTTACTTTCTCTCCGGGCGACAGCTTTCGGGGCAAAGAAGCGAGGACCATGAGGGGTTTTCTTACCGGAACGGTTTTAGCTGAAGAACCATACGCTGACTTAGAGTTATCCGATGCCACTACCATTGCCCGTACCGAGCCGACGTAATTAGGCATTTTCACGGTATGGCTAGCCTTCTCTCCTGCTTTCAGATGGAATGGACCAAGGAAAGTAACCACCGGTTTAAAACGGTCGGCTTTCCTGTTTTTGGCCCCCGCAGCGTCGTCACTCCCCCCTATGGCATAGATATTCTCCACACTGCCTGAATAGGCTCCGATCACATAGTCGTACATGTCAAACGTTTTTACACCCAGTGCTTCCCGGCTATAAAATGCGCCGTGAATATCAGGTGTCCTGAACCTTGTGAGATCCAACAGTCCCTCATCCACCACAGCAATGGTATAGCTCATGGGCTTGCGGTTTGATTCTGAAACTCTTATCGTATAATTTTCTTCCGGCTTAAGCACTTCCGGCAACTCCAGAAGCGGAGACAAAACCGTGGAAGGGTCCTCTATCAAGATTGGAATTACCCCATATAACCGGATAGGAAGATCATTGGATATCTGTCCGTGGGGCTGAAGGAGTGAAATATTCACATAGATATTCGGAGCCATCTCCTGGGTGATATCCAGGGTGGTTTTGGTTTCTCCTATCTGGGTCTCCACCCACTTGGTTTCCAGCACTTCGGTACCGTTTTCGATACTTACCAATGCCCTTCCGGCAGCTCCTGAAGGGAATGTAATGACAGCTTGTTCACCCACCTTGTATTTCTCCTTGTCTGCTGAGAACAGCAGCATTTTAGCACTCTCGGAATCTCCTGTGCCTGCGCCGGTCCACCAGTTTCTGTAGAAATAAGCAACCCTCCCCGTGGCATGGCCACTGGCCGGATCTATCACACGGATAAGGTACCTTCCATTTTCCTCCTCCGGGATATTCAGCTCAAAAGATGCCTTTCCGGAGGCATCGGTCGTCAGGTCCAGTTCCTTAAACGGCCGGTGCAGGCTCGAATTCTCATACGTGGAGAGGTTATCCCCACCCCGGCTCCACCACCAGCGCCACTCGATCCTATACACTTTCACCTGCAGACTTCTACTGGCTGCCGCCTTCCCTTTTTCGTCCACGGAGACTACTTCGAACCTGGTATTCTCATCTGTGAAATATGACCCATAGCCTTGTGTCTTTGGCGACTTTAGCCCCACAAAATGGCTGAACGGTGCGATATCCCTGGTAAACACGTCCAGTGAAAAATCCCCTCCACCCTCAAACACCTTGGTGAGAATGCTTGCCCTGAGCATGCCCGGCGCATTTTTGCCGATCTCCAAATTCTTGTTTATTACTATCTTTCCTGCTTCGTTTACCTTTCCCTTAAGGATAGAGACCTCCGTCTCCTCAAATGTCCTGACCGGGTCATTAAACACATAATCCGGAAATCCCGTAAAGGAGGTAGTGGTGGCTCTGATAGTGGCCTCCATTTCGATATCCATGTTTTTTGCGACCGCACCGTGCAACCAGTTCACCGTGGCTGTCCCTGTGAAGGGTTTGTTTGCGGAAAGGACTTCTGCATCAAAATCAAGATTGATCTTCAGCCGGTTAGGCTTGACCGTGGCTACCCGGAGTACCTCGGTGAACTTTGCACCTCCCACCTGTACCGAAGCCCTCCAGTTACCCGTGGGTGATTCTGCCTCGGTACTGATGGGGAAATAATAGAGGTTTTCCTTATTTCCCGGGGACACGGTTTTCTGTACTGTTTTACCGCGGGCATCCGATACCTCCAAGGTCACCGGGTGGTCATCCGGCAGTGGATTTGCCAGGTCGTTCAGCGCAAAAGTCAAATGGATGGTGTCTCCAGGACGGTATACCCCACGGTCCGTGTAAATGTATCCTTTCAGCCCCTTTTGTAGTTCCTTACCTGAAATATCAAAATTGCTCAGGGAAAGCATGTTGCCATCATCCAGTTTGAGGTATGTATAATTGTCATTCTTCCTGGCCACGGCAAATGCCACCTGCTGCTTCTCCGTATGGGAGACCATGCCGTTGGCAGCAGTAGTAAGCTCACGGATCAATTGCTTCTGATAGTTATACAATGAGATTTTCACTCCTCCCTCCGGGTTGGTGGTGAGCAGGTTGGTGGTAATAAAATGATAAGTCTGGTTGCCTCCGTTCTTCGCGATCAACCCCAGGTCTGACCCCAGCACATTACTGCTCAATACGCGCTCTTCATTGTAATAGGCATCATGACAGGGGTTGTCTCTTTGCTCCCAGTTGTAGGAGTACGTCCGCCAGCGATAGAGTTTATTGTTCCAGTACTGCTCTTCCCGCTCCTCCTCATCCACTTCCGATGAAGGTGAGTAATATTCATCCTCGTAGTACCCATACTCATCCGGCTCCTCTGAGGTCGTAGCCCCCTGCTCGCATGTGTACCGTATGTGTTCTTTTTTAAAACTCAACTCCACCCGGTAAATCGCCCCCGGATCAGCCTTGAAGTAATCCGAGAGATTCAATCCATACGCCTTCCAGAGACCATCATTTTCCAAGCCGGTGTTTTCAAGCTGAATGGTTTTTTTCGCCACTCTTCTGCCGACCGTATTCAGGTTATAGGAAGATTGATCTCCAAGATTTGAAAACTGGAGATACTGCAATATATTGTTCTGGAAAATCTTGATGATCCGTACTTCCACCGCACTGAGGTTGACCGCCTCAAAATAGAAAGGCGTGGAAGATGCACTGGGCAGAATCACCCCTTTGGAAACTGCCCTTAAGGCGGGCTTCAGCTGCTCAAAGGAAATCAACCCCGAGAACGGTTTTTTCAGCTTGTATCCATAGGCACTGGCTATCCCCTCAAACACCTCCACCATAACATTTCCGGTAATCCGGTCCTGTGGATATACGCGCAGTACACTGCCGTCCACCTCATACCTCAGGTTATTCTTGTCCTGAATGGTAACCAGCCCGCTAAAATCCTGGTTTTCTACCAGTGGATCTGAGAAGTTGATCTTGAGGAATGCTCCCTGCACCGCCGATGCACTGACTGAGAGTATGGAAAAATTACTCTTTCCCGGAATAGAGAAGACCTCTTCACCTTTGTTTTTGGAACTGATGGCTTTGCCATCCCACGAAATCAGGAGTTCGGAATCCTCCTCGTGGCGCTGGATACTGTCTATGACAAAGGTATAGTTTCTAGCAAGAGGGAGTGGCTCCTTGAATTTGACCTTTCGGGATTGCTTGTTTTGGCTTGCTGCAATAAGGGCAGCAGCATCCTCTTCGCTGATCAGGTCATTGGACTCAAGTGTGCCTGTCAAATACTGCCAATCCTTGGAGTATGACTGGAGGTCTGCTGTCGTGATTTTGAAATTGGGGGTCAGGGTCTTAAAGCTGAAGGTATACGACCTGAATTCTTTGGCTAGATCATCGTAAAGCCTGTCAAGTTTCAGTGTGACACGGTATTCTGTGTCGGGTTCCAGTTTATGATCAGGAACAAAGACCAGGCTTCTTCCATTCTCAATGACCAGCTTACCGGGAGCTTTAGGGGAAATCTGAAAGTAATCTGAGGGGAGCTCCTGTGTGAGATCATAGTGGTCGAGGGGCTTTACCAACTCCACCAGAATAGGGTCGAGCACTGACTGTCTGCCGGAAGAATGATGCTGGATATATTCCCTGAACCGATAGAGACTATCCATTTCCCTGTTGGAGTCCCCCCTGCCGCAGGAAACGATGCAGAAGAGAATGCCTGCAAAAACCAAAAATCTAAGAATGCTTTTCATATCACCTGGGTCTGCCTTTGATGCTGAGCGTTTCGATTGAACCAGCCTGAAGATATCGGTGCAATTACACGGATCATTCGCACACGCCTTTCAGTCTGGATTTGATATTTCACCTCTAAATGCCACCAAGTTAAAACTAAAAAATCCCAGAACTTTAATTCCTTTTTATTTTTCTAAGATGCAATGAGACTACCTGGCCCTGAACGCCACCACAGAAAGAGACAGCGCATATTTTAGCTTCAGTTTTCCGCCAGTTCCTTCAGCTTAGTATTCATAGCCTGGAACCCTCTTTTTGGCATTATTCTCCAGTTGCTTTGCCAAAAACGGTACCAGAATCCCCACAAATCTTTCACTGTGCTCCAATGTAGTTGTCCCGTTTCCATTATCAGTAAGCACAAATCTATGCTCCCGTCGAATAGTCCCTTAACCCACAGCCGGCCGATCCAACTTATTTCCATAGCTGGTTTTTCGTTGATGACTGCAGGTTCGAACGGCATTTCCTTTGCATCGGGCGGTGCTATTCTTACCTTGATTCTATTTCCGGGTTTCACCTCGTCTTCAAGGGATTTTATAAAAGGATTCCATTGGAGGTAATCTTCGAAACCCACCAGAATAGCCCATACTTTTTCAGGAGTATCATCGATAGAAATTTCTGTTTTGATGTGCTTTATCATGTGTTTATAACTTAAGCCGGTTAAGCTCTCTTGTACTAGCCTTTACCGTTTAAGGGGGGCGCTAGGTCTACCAGGTAGGAAACTGGGCCGGAGCATGCTGCTTGACCATGCCGATCTCTCCAGGAATAGCCAGCCCCTGTGAAGACTGGGAAACACACGCCTACGGACTGGCTGTCCGCTGTATTGGTTCTTTAAAATCAGAAGTAAAGGTCCCTGCCAAGCCTCACTTTACGCTGGATTTAAATCAAGAAATCATACCAGCTGCTTTTTTCTGATTCTGCTGAATGTCTCGGGTGTCATCCCTAGCATGGATGCGATGTAGTGCAAGGGAACCTGGTTGAAGAGCTCCTTATTACTTTCGAAAAAGCTCAGATACCTTTCTTCTGCTGTCATGGAAAGATGGCTGAATATCCTGTCCTCCAGTATGGTAAAGCATTTTGCAATAAACATTTTCTCCAACTCGTGCCATTGTGGGACCATACTTCCAATTTTTTTATAATCTTCGTTTTCAATTGTGAAAAGGACGGTATCTGTCAGTGCCTGGATCGTCCACCGGGCAGGATGGTCAAATAGCAAGCTAGAAAGATCCGTCACAAAATAGCCTGGAGTGGATATCCACTGGGTAACCTCCTTGTCCTCTGAAGACAGAAATATCCTTAACAGCCCGGATTTCACAAAACCAAGCTTATCGCAGGATCTTCCCGTTTTTAAAAAATAACCTCCTTTCTTGATGGTGCTTTTATGGAATAAAGAACTTATCGTCTGTAAGTCATCTTGCCGGATTACCCCAAAATACGATTGTATGTTTTTCTCAAGTTCCGTCATATCCCAATAGAAATTATAACCTAAAAGCCTATATTTATTTTATCAGCTTGTTCTTGGAGGTAGTTACACAAGATCCACAAAGAACATGCTGGCAGAAGGAAAATAGTTGGAAACAGCCTGTCCGGGAACTTATTTCCCCAAAAAACAGTAATTTTTTTATCAGCCCCAATATACTATGAAAAGCGCTGCTCCCCTCTCCCCTGGTGGCATAGATTCACATTTGGATTTTCAATTATTGTTTGAGCAATGGGAATTACTTGCAGCTAAGGACAACCCAGAGCGGTTTCTCTACCATGATCTGACCCGGCGGATCCGGGAGTTCCCTGATCTTAACCGGACTCCTGTAGACCCCTTGGATCTGGAAAAGGACGAAAACAAGCTAGGTTTGGGATTGATTCTGGGGTCATTGTTTCCACTGAGCGGGCAAGAACAAAAGAAAATCTTCGGACTTGGGCTTCCGTTCAACATGAACCCAATCTATGCCACTGCGGCTTTTAGGGATCAGTTTCTTGATGGTGAGGGTGTCATCCGGGTTCCGGAAAACCTGGATTTGAGCCGGCTGCATTCGCAAAAGCTGCTGCATATCTACAGCGTTATCCTGGACCAGATATACGGCATCAAAATCAACCCCATCCACCCGTTGGTGTTCAAGGTGGTGGGAAAAGACGGTCTGAGCCGGCATTACCAGATCCTGCTGAACACCCAATTTGTCAAAGTCGTGGCCAAAGGTGCACTTCCGGATCTGCTATCCCGTGACGACATGTGCCAGAAGATAAACAATGGCACCTATGACCTGGACAAATGGCAGCAGGTCTTGCCTCTGGAGCTGTTTGAGTTTTATGGGTTTATCCTTCAGGAGGCACAGGACCTCACGGTGCCCCAGAGCATTGCTTCCCTGAACCAGGCTGTAATCAATCAGGACCTGGCAAGTGGAGAGGAATTTTTGCTGTTGGTGGATGAGTCCATCAAAAGCATCCTGGGGAGAGCCGATCTGAAAATAGGTGTGGCTGTGATGCAAAGCATCAACGGACGCCTGGTGATGACAGACAGTAGATTATCCTACAGCTTTTTGATCCGGCAGCTCTGTAGCTCTTCGTGTCAAGACCAGTTTCAGGCCGTGATGGAATTTCTTTCCCAAGTGAGCAAACCGGTTTTCCTCAAGGATATCGCGTTTCAGATGGCGAGTTTTCCTATGGCAAAGCAGCTCTTGGAAATGGGGTTGAAAGAAGTTATCCTTTATCCGCTCAGACATAACGGTAACCTGGTAGGGGTATTGGAAGTATGCTCCTTTACAGAGAACAGTTTTGACCCTACCATGTTGCTGAATCTGGATTATCTCGCTCCATCGCTTTCTATGGCCTTACACAGGCAGACAGCGGTTCTGGACCAGCGGATCCAAGGGATAATCCGTAAGAACTTCACGGCTATCCACCCTGTGGTGGCCTGGAAGTTTGATGAAATAGCACTGGACTACGCGCTGGAAGAGGAGCAGGGAGGGACACCGGAAATCAAACCGATCATATTCAGGGACGTCTATCCTCTCTATGGAGCGGTGGATGTAAAGGACTCCTCACGACTACGCAACAAGGCCATACACGATGATTTTGTGATCCAACTCGAACTTTGCAAGCATATACTGCTCCAGGCCAAAGCCCTTCACTCTCTGCCACTCCTGGACAGGATTCTGGACAAGATCGATGAATTTGAAAAAAGGATCGGTCTGATCCTTCTGAGTGAAGAGGAAGTGAGGATCACAGAATTCTTTCACCAGGAGCTTGAGCCTATATTCCGGCATCTCTTCGATACTTTTGAGAATCTCCGTGGGCCTGTCAAATCCTATTTTGATGCGTTGGATCCTTTGGTAAGGGTAATCAACCAAAATAGAAAGGATTTTGAGGAGAGCCTGCAGGCCATCAACCAGACCATCAGCTCTTATCTGGATTCAGAACAAGGGGTCATCCAGTCGGTATTTCCGCATTATTTCGAAAAATTCAAAACAGATGGCATCGAGTACTCTATCTATATAGGCCAATCACTCGTGAAAGAACTGAAATTTGACCTTCTCTATCTTCGGAATCTCCGGTTATGGCAGCTTCAGACATTCATCGGGATCAGCCATCTCATCCAGGAGAAAAAGCATGAGCTGTCGGTTCCCTTGGAGACTACCCAATTGATCCTTGCTTATACTAATTCTATTTCGATCAGTTTCAGGCTGGATGAGCGAAAGTTTGACGTAGAGGGCGCATATAATATCCGCTATGAAGTGATCAAGAAGCGGATAGACAAGGCCTTGGTGAAAGGTAAGACAGAACGGCTTACCCAGCCAGGAAAAATCGCGATTGCTTATTCGCAACAGCGAGCCGCTGACGAGTACGGTGATTTCATACGCTTCTTTCAGAAAAAAGGCATGTTGGCTGAAGAAGTGGAAGAGCTGGAGCTGGAAGAGATGCAGGGGGTGCATGGAATGAGGGCCCTTCGGGTATCGGTGCTCCCCAAGATCACGGATGGGAATCCGGAAATATTTTCAAAACTGATAGCCGAACGAAAAGAAGGGTAAGGTCTCTTCCTCGTTGAACCCGACAGATAGGGTAGCTACGATCTGATTGAGAGGCGCCACGGATAGTCCCAGCCCGAAGGTGTTGTGCCATTTAGAGGAAGCTTCCCCTTCCATCCATACCCTTCCGATATCATGAAATCCCACCAATCCCACCGTAGCGGGAAGCAGGAAAGATCTCAGGTTAAAGAGTTGTAATCTAAACTCGGTGTTGTTGTACAGGACAGCGTCACCGTTAAACCGGTAACGTCGATAGCCGCGGAGGTTTTCCATACCCCCAAGGGTCTGTCCCTGGAAGAATTCATGATCGCCCCAGTTTCTGCCTCCTCCGAACCGGCTGGCCCACACCAGTCTGGACGGATAGCTGAAAGACCAGTATAGTGCCAGTTCCATATCCATTCGGGTCAAATTTCCCGAGACGTCATTGAGCCCCAAAAACTGGGTGAGTTGATGAACATAGTGGAATCCCCTGGTGGGCAAGGTTTTATTGTCACGTTTGTCATACTCCACCTCAGCAGACAGCCCGGTGTAAAACCTGGTCCTGTCCAGAAGACCAACATCCAACCCACTTTCAGGCGACACGATAAATTTCCCTACATTATCCGAGGGGTCAAAACGGAATACCTGATAGTGTGGACCAAGCGTAAATCTGCCGGACTCTCCCAGATTGGACTGCATCCCGGCAAACAGCTTGTATAGGCTATACCTTGCCCTGTAGTATCGGATATCCCGTTCCTCTATATCATAGCGGGATTCATTGCCATTTCCGAAATAGTTGAACACATAATCAGGAGCCTGCACATCTACTTTCCATACCATGTCCAGGTTTCCTGCCAGATCTACAGCATGTCCGTGATACCGGATATTGAATGACCCGGTCCGTAGTGCATAATTGGCAAGAATACTCTGCCGGACCGCATAGGGGGATTTCTTAAACCCATTCTTCTCCCACAGTACACCTGCGCCGAGGAAAATCCCGTCATCCTGGTTGAATTCGACAGAAGCCAACGGCATTAACTTGTCGTACTTGAATTGCTTTCTGTCGTATACCAGATAATCCGGATTATATACGCGCTTTATCCGTGAGGAGGCTCCAGCAGCAATTCCCTCTTTGCTTGGGTCAGTAGGGTAAATCAGGTGTTTTTTCCCCTTCACTTTGGCCCTATCTTCCACTTCATTGTCCCCCTCCCCTGGCAAAACCCTGATTTTGATTTGTCCCGGTCCTTCTCCGTTGAACACAAACCTGTCATTTCCTTTCAGTCCATACAGTCTGATTTCACGGGTTTCTTCAGGAAGGAAAGTCCTGTTGTAAAAACGCTGCTTCAGGTTGCCTGACTTATTGACTTTCCTGACTTCCACAGCTACTCTTCCATCTGTAAAGTGCCTGACCTCAAACTCCTCATGCTTATCTGACCCGACCACATCCACTTCCCGGGAGAGGAACCGGTAATACTCCATGGATTTATCTTTCAGCCAAGCCTTACGTGCCCGAAGTTTGGCTGAAATCCCAGCAGTATCCCTGGCCTGTATCTGGTCAGGCCAATCCTGAAATGCTCCGGAGATCACATCATCAGTGAGTTTGGGAATGATTTCGTCCAGCTGCTCTTCCCAGTCTGACCTGTCGAGTCCGGTGAGAAAGCTCCGGTCAAAGTAGCGGCCGTTGAACATGAACCCGTTCACATTTCCCAGTTCATAGCCGAAGCCCTGAAATTTGGGGTTTGCCCACTTCCTGCTGGCAATTTTCGGGAACACCCCTTCATTTACAAAAAAAGCCTGGTCACGGTCACGGGGCATAGGAGTGAATTCCCACCCATCCTGTCCTTTTTGACCTACCCACCTCCACTGATCATCATGACGGTCCCAATCCGCGATCCAGAGGTCAAAGATCCGGGCCTTCAGCACTTCCTTCTGCTTGACCTGATGGTCATTATCCTTGACCAGTTTCTTCATCATCTTATCGGTACTGAAAAACTCCGAAGAAGATACCCAGGGCGGAGCGATTTCCCGCTCCTCAAACAGGTACAGCTCATTTCCGAAATCCCTTCTGTAAATTCCCAACAAGGGATCATCGGGTAAGTAAACAATCCGGGGGTTAGTA
The DNA here is from genome assembly GCA_048819475.1 of Algoriphagus sp. Lineage (GTDB taxonomy): Bacteria > Bacteroidota > Bacteroidia > Cytophagales > Cyclobacteriaceae > Algoriphagus. Next base: position 197,616 of record JBMDXP010000016.1, on the reverse strand, counting down.
TGGGTAACGCCTACAGCTTCTGCCAATCTCGCCACGGCGAGTGCTGCGTACGGATGGGAAGAGGAGATCTGGTCCTGCACCACCTGCTTTGCAATGGTCTGTCTCATAATCGGGGATAGTGCATTCTCCGGAAATTTGTTGACCGAGCGGAGCACAAACTCCTTCCCCTCTTTATCCTTTAGCCGGAGTGACCTCGTCTGCATACCTCCACCACGCTTGACCACAGCCATGCCTCCGGCAGTCCGCGCAATATCAAACACAGGAAAATCGGCAGGAATAGCCCAGGTGTCCCGGTAATTTGATCCAAAAAAGAACCGATGGCCCACCCCCTTTAGGTATTGCGCTGAGATGGGCCTCTGGACGGTATCCGGAATAGTGCGTCCAGCCATTCCAGCTTCCTGGGGGTCCTCTCCAAAAGGCCTGATCAATTCAGTCTCAAAAAGTGGTAAAACTTTCAGGGGGTCGAAAAAAGTCAGGACTACCCGGTGGTTTTCATAGAAATCAAGAACGGCGTATCCCTGCTGTGGATAGGTAAATGCCGCCGGATTCTTCTTTTTGATAAACGTATTCTTGGCTCCTGCCCCACTGACGATGTAGTGGCTTTTCCCCTCGCGGGTATAGAAGAGGCCATGCTCATGACCGGAAACCTGGATCACATGAGGATGGGTAGCAAACAATCTCTCCAGGGACTTGATCATTGCCTGGTATTTGGGATGGGGAATATCCTGGATATCACCGAACAGGGTGCGGTAAGCCGGATATACTGATCCCAGGACCGGAAGGGGGATGTACAGATTTTTGGACACCAGCGTCAGCGGAAACAAATGATCTTTCCAGCTATAAGCCCCATTATGGGGACCATAGGCACGCATCGGATGATGCATGGCAAAAAGAATGGTCTTATGCTGGTTTTCGGCTAGCATATAGCCTATGGAAGAAATCACCTCTTCCTCTGTTTTGAACTCACAATCGGACTCTGTTCCAGGTTTATCTGCGGAATGTAGCCACCATTGACTGTCAAAAGCGACCAGCAGCGTATGCTCATCCAGCTCGGTGATGTAGGGGCCGGGGCATCCCCCCTCGGGCACCAAAGCAACTTGGGCGTCCGAATAATTCTCCTCTATAAATTCACCAGCGCGTAAAATCGCCTCCCAGCCTCCAGCTTTTCCTTTCTTCCAGTCGTGGTTGCCCGGAATCATCCAGATTTTGCCAGGAAGTGAGGAATGGAGGTCCAGTTGTGTCTTGAGAATGAGCTCCGCTTCCGGACGGGTAGCAGTTCCTGTGGCAGGCAAACCCAATGGGTAGACGTTGTCTCCGAGATAAATCAAGTGGGCTGGTAAATCGGGACGCTCCAGCAGTTTTTTTCGGATATCCTCCACCACAGGGTGATGACCGTCTTCCATTTCTCCCGCATCACCGACCAGGTATACCCTGTACTGCGGATGTTCCTCCTGGGCAAAAAGAACGAGAGGGTACAGCAGAAAAACAAGAACCAGTAATCCTTTCATCTGTTTATAATTGTTTTTCAATGGTCATATGCCCGCCTGTCGTCGGACAGGGAATCTCGCATAGCTGATAATCATCCCAGTATGTGAGGATTTTCCTCATGCTCGATTTCATCTGTTTATAATTTCATTCTCAGCGGTCATTACCTGTCCGATAAGTCGGGATAGCCTGTCCCGAACTCGATTTGGGAGAATCTTCGCATTGCTTATAATCATCCCCCTGTGTGTCGCTTGTGTTATAACCGATTTCGTGTGTTTATAATTTGTTTTCAATGGTCACTACCTGTTCCGGTCTAACCGGAAAAATGTCCTACATAATCATCCCCTTCCCGAAACCAGTTTGGGAAAATCTTATCCGGGGATATCCTCAAAACCTGGACTGTAAGGAAAATAAAGGATATTCGCGCGTCCATCTTTAGCCTCGTTGGAGATATACATATTGCCATCGGGATCAAACGTAATCCCCTCTGGCTGTTTGAATACAATAGGATCCAGCCGGTGAACCTCCAGCGGCTTGAATGTGGCATCCATGATCATAATCCATTTCCCGGTGGAAGAGAGGATATACAGGTTATGGTCAATCGGATGAAATGCCGCAGCGGATGGTTGGATCTTCAGTTTCTCAGCAGCAGAGTCCTGAAGCAAAGGCTGGATTTCATCCCTGTCCAGTATCAGTAAGGGCACGGAATCGTAGGCCATGGCATTAAGGTCAAACCGGAAAACAGATGCCCGTTCCGGGCCTTTGTCCCAAGAACAGACTTTGCAGAAGACCAGCAGGTCTGATCCCTTGGACACAATAGCCTCCATGTCTCTTTTGCCGCTGAGCGGAAAATGATACTGGGTAGTGCTGGCCTGCTTGGTAAGCGCATCTGTCACCCTGTATAATGTCCCGTTACTCTCGAGCACCCAAGCCGTTTCGTCCAGAGCCAGGAGGTCTTCAATATCCCTGTTCTTTGCGAATTTCCTCTTTTTCAGAATCTTCCCTGTAGTGGGATTCAGCTGATAAATGATGGAAGACTCGTCTTCCACCGCCCAAAGCCTGTCCATGCCCACCCATTCCAGTCCGGAAATCTCCTCCAGTTCTTCTGTCAGATTCACTTTTGTCATTTCTTCGTAGGAGAAACTGGATGGAAAACTGATTTTCCGCAAGTCAGTTCTGGCAGGATAGCACTGCGTAGTAACAACCAGAATGAAAATCAATAACTTCGGGAATCGCATAGTTAAATCGACTGGAACTATTTATCTTCCAATCCTGTGCTCAAAATAAGCTAATACAAGTGGAAATTCAACTGGATAAATTCGAATCCTGGATAAGAAAAATGTTCGGGGATAGGCTCAATGAGGAAACCTGCTATCATACAATCAAGCATACTGAGCTGGTCGTGGCAAAGGCCCAAGAAATGGGTACTTACTATCAATTGGGCAGGGATGAACAGGAGGATCTTTTTTTTACAGCCTGGCTGCATGATGTAGGCTACTGGGATGGATTGTCTGCTGAGGGGCATGAGCTACGAGGGGTAGAGATGGCCCAGACTTATCTGAAGGAGTTTGGACTGGAAGAATGGCGCATCAACCGGATCAAATCTGCTATTCTTGCCACCAAAATCCCACAGCAACCCAATGGTTTATTTGAATCCATCATCTGTGACGCGGATCTGTACCACTTGGGTTCGGAAAAGTTTGTGGAGAAGACACTACTGCTCAAACAAGAAAAGGAGAATTTGGGATATGGCGACCTGAGGCTAATAGACTGGCTGCGGAACAGTCTGGCATTTATGCTATCCCATACTTATCATACCGAATTTGCGGAAAAACACATGCAACCGGGAAAAGAGCACAATATTAAGCTTCTGGAACAAAAAATCTCCGAAGAACTAAATAGGATCGACAGAAACAAAAAAGAAAAGAAGAAAGAAAAAGACAAAAAGAAGTCCGATAGAGGTATTGAGACCATGTTTCGTGTCACCTCCAGCAACCATTTGGAGCTCTCCTCCCTAGCTGACAACAAGGCTAACATCATGATATCGGTTAATTCGATCATCATCTCTATCGTGGTGACTGTACTGATACGTAAACTGGAGGAATTCCCCAACTACACCATACCTGCTATCCTGCTGCTTACCACATGTCTGGCAGCTATGATCTTTGCGATTCTCGCCACCAGGCCCAAAGTCACAAACGGGATGATCACCAAGGATGATATTGCCCAGAAAAGAAGTAACCTCCTCTACTTTGGCAATTTCTACCAAATGAATGTAGAGGACTACACTGCTGGTATAAAGGAGATGATGGAAGACGCAGATTTCCTCTACAGCTCCATGGCCAGGGATATTTTCTACCTGGGCAAAGTCCTTTCTGTGAAATACAGGCTGCTGCGTAAGAGTTATAATATTTTCATGTTTGGTTTTGTGATTTCTGTTATATCCTTCCTGATCGCCAGCCTGTTCTTTGAGCCGATCCAGTATTGAATCCCAACTGTGCATCAGCAGGCAAGCTTTCCCCGATCTCCGGGATAGGACACCCCGAAAGTGTGTAATAGATAGTCGGGCGATACCCACTCGAAACGCTGCGAAATTTGTTGTTCTGGGCACTCTCCCGGTTAAAACCGTAACAGGCTGTTCCTATACCTGTTCGGCACAAACCGTGTGAGGAGTTTATCCCGGGAGCATTGCAAATACTCATTTTACTCCTCAAAAGTGTCGATACACTGTTTTTCCACCCGCTACTACCCAGTAGAGCCCACTTCCTTTTCTAGGCTTACCTGCCCGTCGAACTTACTTTCCTTGGAGTGAATGGCCCTATCTGGACTTCCATTACATTAATTTGTTGAGAAAATATGCTTTGGGAGTTAAATACGGTATACACTTTGTACATCCCTGTACAGCGTGTGCCACTTTGGAAGGCGCGGGCTAAACTATTTTGCCGCGCTTGGCTAAGGTGTCACAGGAAGAAGGAGATGAGTGGGCAGGGGGCTTGATTCGGTAAATATCCACCTGTATCGGTCATCCCCAGTTGGAGTATTCACAAAAATTCCCTTAAATTCAGTTTTTATAATTTATTATTCATTTAAAAAACCTATCACATGAGCAGATTCACAGAAGTAAAAGATCTAGTAATGAGCCTGGAAGAAGACTTTAACAAATTCTATACTAACAACAACAAGGCTGCAGGCACCCGAGTAAGAAACGGTATGCAGGAAATCAAAAAACTCGCGCAGGACATCCGGGCTGAGGTTACCGAACTGAAAAACAAAGAAAAGTAACCAAGTTCTTTATCCTGATATCCCTCCCTGCAGTTGAGGAGGATAGTATTGCATTACCGGTAATCAAATGTACCTGCTATACGCTGTGTAGTATGTAGCTGATTACCGGTTCTTTTTTGATCGCAAGTTCGAAATAAGGTTTTCAATCTTCCGGAAAGTCAGTTTTCAGAGAACATCATTTTACTATTGTGGAGTTTCCGATCCCCGGCCTTCTTTAAGCCCGATCAGAAAAAGTCATGGCTTTGGCGGTCGGACCACTTCTTTTCATCCAACACGGTATAAAGCAGGTAGAAATTGGATACGATCATTAAAAGCACTGCGGGGAATCTATAAAAAATATTGTTTTCTATCAATTCCAGAATCTTTTCTGTTTCGTGGCGGAGATTCAGTTCGTTATGAATCGGTACCTGAAGCACAAATGAGATGACCAGAAAATAAGCGAGCAGTGAACTATTCAGGATGCAGACCCTTCTCAGCTTTGTGGTTGGGGCATTGAACACCAGCCCGATGCTCAACAGTAGGCATAGAGCGATGGGCAGTTTGAAATACGGGAACAACAACTCATCAAACTTCAGATGGAATTCAGGAAACTCTGTTTTCCCTACGAGTAACCAGGTCCTGTAATTGACCTCATTCTCGATCATTATGGCCCCGATGCAGTAGAAAATGAATATAAAATAAAGGGCCAGTAAATATTTTCCAGGGACATTTTTCATACTCAAGTCGGTTCAGTACGTAAGTTTTCCCCTTAGCAAAACATGTCTTGTAGGCATGCTTCTCTGAGAATGAGATCATATCAGCTATTCTTTATTACATTCCAAAGTGACGTTGCCCAAGAGGGATATTCCATTAAACGGCTCACTGTGGCTAGCGTTTGGAAACTTAAACCGGGATTATGCATTAGGTCTCGTTATAGCCTGTCCCAAATTTTATCCGCGAAAGGCACTCACTGCAAAAAAATCAGGCAGGATTGAAACTGAGGCATAGTATCCATAGGCTCAAGTTGAAAACAGCACTGGGAGGACTGATTTGGAGTAATTTGCTGTCTCCACTAGAATTACTACTGCATATTTCCGGTTAAAAGATCGAAATCCGTGTCAGCAATTAAATTCCCGAACAAGTCTAAATCTCCCAATAAATAATCGCAGCTGATCAGGATTATTGGCTATCTTAAAATATTCTTCTGAATTTTTTGACGAATTTTTCTTTTCTTTCTAATCCATGTCAAACCAAAAAAATTAAAACATCCAATTATTCAACAGGAAAACCCAGTAAGTCACAGCACATTGGGTCACCTCGGGAAAATGGTGGATTGCTATTATCCATTATAACCAGGTAAGACTGCCTTGGACTGTTCGGCGTCATCTGGAAACCGATTACCAATCAAATCATGAAAGAAATTATTGAAGAAGTCAATGCAATAGTATGGAGTGATGCATTAATTTTTCTTTGTCTGGCGGCGGGAGTTTATTTTTCAATTGCCACCAGATTCCTACAGGTCACTTATCTCAAAGAGATGATCAAGCTTTTGTTCAAAGGGCAATCTTCCGAAAAAGGAGTTTCATCTTTCCAGGCTTTCGCCATCGCAATTTCCGGGAGAGTAGGCACTGGAAATATCGCAGGTGTGGCTACGGCCATCGCCATGGGAGGTCCCGGTGCTATTTTCTGGATGTGGGTCATTGCGTTTTTAGGCGCTTCTTCTGCCTTTGTGGAGTCCACGTTGGGTCAAATCTACAAAGAGGTGAATCAAGGCCAGTATCGGGGCGGCCCTTCTTACTATATTGAGAAGGGCTTAGGATTGAAGTGGTACGCGATGATATTTTCCTTTGCTACAATTCTTAGCACGGTAATATTTATGCCTGGAGTACAGAGCAACAGCATCGCTTTGAGTGTACAGAATGCATTTGATATCCCTGTCCTTTACTCCGGGATTTTTGTCACAGCAGTTTTGGGTATCATTATCATGGGCGGCGTGAAAAGAATAAGTAAGGTAGCGGAAGTGGTCATACCTTTTATGGCTGCTGCCTACATCCTTATGGCGCTGACCATCATATTTATGAATATTACAGAAGTTCCCAGTGTCCTGGCATTAATTGTCAAATCAGCGTTTAATTTGGAATCAGCATTCAGTGGGGTTTTCGGTATGGCAATCGCCTGGGGAGTGAAACGTGGTATTTACTCCAATGAAGCCGGACAGGGTACTGCTCCTCATGCGGCAGCGGCGGCGGAAGTGAGTCATCCTGTAAAACAGGGATTGGTTCAGTCATTCTCCGTCTATGTGGACACCTTGTTTATCTGCACGGCCACCGCTCTTATGATCTTGTTTACCGGCCAGTTTAATGTCATCGACCCAGAGGGTGGTTTCCTGGTGGAAAATTTACCCGGTGTACCTTTTGGACCAGAATATACCCAATATGCTGTGGGCACACACTTTCCTTCTTTGGGAAATAGATTTGTGGCCATATCACTTCTGTTCTTTGCCTTCACTACGATAATGGCTTATTATTACATAGCCGAAACCAATCTCAGCTATTTATTCCGGAATAGCCCCAATAAGTGGTCAATTTGGGTACTCAGAGTATTGATTCTGGTGGCCACTTTTTATGGATCAATCAAAACAGCAGAAGCTGCGTGGACGATGGGAGATATAGGAGTGGGAATGATGGCTTGGCTGAATATCATCGCCATTCTTCTTTTGAGAAAGCCGGCACTTCGGGCATTGACTGATTATAAAAAACAAAAGAAAGCAGGAAAGGACCCCAAATTTATTGCTAGAGACGCTGGTGTGGAAAATGCTGATTTCTGGGTGTAAAATAAAACTTCCTGATTTTCAACCAGCAACACAGTCAATTGACTGAAATAGCCAAAAACACCCAGATAATTAAATGCTCCTCTAGTTTTGGAAGAAGAGATTTGTTTAATTTGCAGAGCGGTATAAATCGCAGTTTGATGCGGATGTGGCGAAATTGGTAGACGCACTGCTTTCAGGTGGCAGCGCCTTCGGGTGTGAAGGTTCGAATCCTTTCATCCGCACAAAACACCCCATGCTTGAAGCATGGGGTTATTTTTTTGCCAGTTACTCACAGTCTTCACCAGCTCAGCCTTCGTATAGCGTCTATGGTCACATTCATTCATTGGGTAAAAGAATTTGACTTGATGCCCATCTCAGTGACAAACTGGTCAAGGCTGTCTTCCTTATTCAGTTTCAGCTTCTGCTTAATCCGGTAACGGGCCATACGTATGCTTTTGGGATCTACATTAATCCTGCTTGCTATTTCCTTATTGGACAGCCCCATTAATATATAAGAGCAATACTTTAAGTCGAGACGGGTCAGGTTGTTACCGGCTCTTTCCTGCAGTCCTGCAAAAAAGCCTGGGCGTATTTCCGCGAATTCTGACTTGATATCCCCATACTCCCTGTCTATCTCATTATTCTGCTGAATCAGCCGGTTTATTTGCCGGTACAGCGGATCACCCTTGTCAAGAGATACCAGTTTTTCACGGAGGTTTCCCACCAGCATGTTTTTCTCCTCCACCTGTAGTGTCCCTGCGAGGAGCTCCCGCTCCAGACGATCCATGTGCTCTTGCATAAGTTCCCGCTCGGCATGTAACCGTGCGCTTTCCTCTGCTTTGAGACTCGCCTGAAGTTCCGCTTCATTCCTTTCTCCTATCAGCAGCAAATGCTGCTGCTGGGAAGCTTTCACCTTGAAGTGGTAAGAGCGGTAAAGAAAAAAGAGAGTCAGTAAGCCTACACAGATCAGCAACACATAGAATCTGTTCAGTTGTCTGTTAAACGTAGCTTCTTTCCTGGCCGCTGAGATGGCAAGCTCTTTCTTGTCTGATTGGTACCGGGCTTCCAGTTGCTGGACCATGGAAGCTTTCTCTTTGTCAAACACTTCCCTGTAAAACTTCAGATACATTTTGTAGTAGTTCAAGGCCTTTGCCGGATCCCCACTTTGCTCTGATACACGTGCTAAGGCATTACTGATCCGGGAATTTACCAATGCCCCGCTTTTAGGGCTGTTGGATATTTCCAGCATCGCCAATTCGAGTAATTTCTCAGCCTGCCCATAGTCACCTCCCATCATTGCATATTCACTTAAAATCCCATAACTATTTGCGATTATTTCAGGATGATCCACCTCCCGCGCTGTTTCCAAGGCCTGATCAATGTATAATTTGGCACTATCTGCATACGAATATGGGTAGAACTCAAAAAAAAGATTTGCCATGTTAAGGGCCGCGGCGCCCCGGTTGCTCCGAAGTGAAATATACCCCTTCATTTCATCAGCAAGCTCCAGCACCTTCCTATTATAATATGTTGAGGAGTCGAGAAGCTCCCGCCGGGAAGTATCCCTTCGAAACTGGGTAAGGTAGCTGCTCCCCATACTCAGGTAAGCATTGACCAAGGCATCAGGATCCCGGCTCTTCAAAGCAGTTTCCATGCAGAGAAGGCTGTAATGAAGCTGTTTTTCCGGTTCTTGCCAATAGGCGTGAATCGCAGCCAGGTAATGGTAGATATTGCTCTCATAGGCATAGGCATGCTGGTTATCCAAAAGATGTAGTGCTTCCAGCATTTTATCATAGGCCATGTCATTCTCATTTAAAATGTAGTCTAGCCAACCTCGCCGGAAAAGCACATATCCACGGGTTCTTGCATGGTCAGTTTTAGAGGCATACCATGCTGCACTGTCCATGGCCTGGATGGCAAGCGTAATACTATCGCGCTGCACATACAGGTAACCTAAAATGGAATGGATATAAGCTCCGTAACGTGCATCCTCTTCAGCCCAGCTAAGTCTCAGTGCTTCTTCAGCTGTATCAAACGCTTCCCCATGGCCGCTTTGTGTAGCCATTATCTTTGACAGATTGCCCAGTGCTTCTATTCGCGTGCCACTGGACTTTTCTTCACTGATGACAGTTTTTAAAGAATCAATAAGGATGGACTGACCCTGTAGACTGTATGAGAGATAAAACAGGTTCAGGATGACCAGACCAATACTATAAAACAACTTACCCATCTGATAAAAATAGCATATGGAACCCATTATCTGTGCGGTTATTTATTTACTGTAGACGATTTGTAGACGGTCAACCCAAAAGTGGTAGTCGCTAAGTAACCTGTCTGAAATTGTCCTTAACGAAAGCTCTGCCTAGGTTTGTTCATCGATATTTCAACAAAAAAAACAACTGTTATGAAAGCTAAAAACATTGCAATTCTCTCCTACATCACCATTATCGGTTGGGTCATTGCCTACTTCCAGTATAAAGGAGGTAATGAGAAAAGTGAGCTCGCCTCTTATCACCTAGGCCAATCACTCGGTCTCTTCATTCTCGCTGTTGTTCTTAATGTGATGTTGGCTGTGCTGGGAAGCATAGTTCCATCTTTGGGCACTGTCTTTATGCTGGTAGGATTCTTACCGCTTTTCCTGCTTATTTTCGGGATTATAGCAGCAGTAAATGAAGCCCGGACACCCGTGCCCCTTTTGGGCAAATTCTTTGAAGAAAAAATCAACCTTTAAACCTACCTTACTTATGAGACGCTTTATTCCAATAGTATTTATCTTATTCAATTCGTTCATTTCCTTTGCCCAGACAGGAGAAGTAGAAATAGATGTGATCGGTTATGCTGACTTTGAAAAACAGGTAGACACCTATCAGGTAGAAATTGTGATTTCTCCGGATTCCTACTATGCCTATGATGGAAGTAGGGCCACATCCGAAGAGCTGAAAAAAATCTTTTTTGACGCCATGAAGGAAAAAGGATTTGAGGAGAGCCAATTTAAGAAAAGCCATCAGGAAAGGTATTATGCGAATGATCTAGGTCAAAATCCGGAAGCATATATATATGAAACCAGCTCAGAGGAAGACTTCACCCGTTTTATCACTTCGAAGAAAACAAACGGAACTTACCTGTCCACCAAAACCGTGAACTATAAACCTATATCCAATCACGAAGAGTTAATCACCATAGCCATGGAGGATGCCCGGAAAAAGGCGCAGGTTATGGCAAACGCCCTAGGAAAAAACCTGGGAGAGTTGAAATCGGTAACGAACGAACATAATAATTTCCTCAGTCAACAGGACGGATATAGGTATGAGCACCAGAAGGGAATCTATCAGCTCAAAGTAAAATTCACTGTAAGATAAACACAGGGCTTCTGCCCCATGGATAAAAAACCTGCTCCGCTGGTACCCGATAGAACCGCAATATATCCTGTTGCGCAAGGCATGCGTTACGCAGTCTTGATGGTTCCGTCATGCGGGAACCAGCGGAGCTTATGCTAGGATCTGCTGAAAAACCACCATATGAAAAATGGGCTAATCATTTAAAATGACAGCTTTTGACCTGAAATGGGCATTTTTCAGCATGGACTACGTCAATCAGGATCCTCCCAATGAAGATTCATTGTCCCCACTTTCTCTCTTTTTTAAACCTGGATAGCCGGAAGCAATTTCTTTAAACAGGATTACCCATTGATCCAGCGGAAGATTCCCGCCAGCACATGAGTAGGTTAGCTATATTTTGCCAGAGTTGAACCCGATCTATACGGAATTTGACTTTCTTCCGGATCATAATATTGGATTTCGTTGTAACCTGTGCAGCTTTCTCCGGAAAAGATTTCAGTCTGACAGGTCAGGTCCCACTAGACCACGTGATTGTGTTTTCATTTTTAAACCCTGATGCGTGTGAGTGTTGGTTTTTTTGGTAGGGTAGCAGACGGGCTAAAAAATATATAATATTGTTATTTATCCACTATTTTGCAGCATATCTGATTAGAATATGAAAAACCTATTGTTCTTTCTTCTTTTTGCTCCATGCCTGGTGAAGGCCCAATCACAGGTAGATACCTTGGAAGTTTATAGTCCTGTAATGGACAAAACCCTCAAAGCAGCGATAACCACTCCCAAATCTTATAAGGATGGGGACAGGCGCTACCCTACACTTTATCTACTTCATGGTGGCAGTGGGTCTTTTAAAGACTGGCATCATGCTGTAACGGAGCCTGGATTGGTGGACAGACTTGCTGACGCGTATGAAATCATCATCGTCACCCCGGGTGTGGGTCCGGCCAGCTATTACTATGACAGCCCGATGATGGACTCGGTCCAATATGAAACCTACCTGACGGCAGAGCTCATACCGCTTGTGGACAAGACGTACCGGACGCTTCCACACAGAGAGTCGCGCGCTATCACCGGATTATCGATGGGTGGTCACGGAGCGATCATGATCAGCGCAAAGCATCCTGAACTGTTCACCGCAGCAGGAAGCATGAGCGGAGTGATGAACATAGATACACGTATGTGGAACGTACCGGAAGAATTCAAAAACCAACGCAAGGAAGCCCAAAAACAAATGCTGGGTGAAAACCTTCAATACGACGCTCCATTCAATCCCTATACTGCAGTGGGTCTAACCGACAAACTAAAAACCAGTAATCTCGCCTTGATCATAGACTGTGGAGTAGATGATTTTCTGATAGAGACCAACAGACAACTGCACGGGATATTGCTGGATAACGGAACTCCTCATGAATATACAGAGCGGCCGGGAGCACATACCTGGAAGTATTGGACAGAGGCCTTACCTGTTCATTTACTGTTTTTTAGCAGGTATCTGAAGTGGTAAACAAGCGGTACGGATCCAACGTAAACGTAATTTAGCTTCGAAAATTGAGCGAAAATTTGCTTTTTGCAACTCAATCAGCCACCAACTATGTCCTTATTTGACCCGATCAGACCTTTTTATGATGCAGAAGCAAACGCCGCAATCCACCAGATTGTGGACGACCCTATGCTGGAGGCCATGATGAGTTTTACCTTCCCCAATGATACAACTGGAAGGTGGAAGGACTTGATGCTGCATACCCATTCTTTAAGGGATTTCCAGATTAATTTCATCTACCCGGGTGTAAGGAAAGTTTTGGAAAAAAGCTCCCATGGTCTGACCACCGGGGGCTTTGAGGTTCTGGAACCCAACACAGCATACCTGTTTATCTCCAATCATCGGGACATAATCCTGGATACCTCCTTATTGAATGCTGCCTTGTACGAAAACGGCCTGCTCCTGACCACCTCTGCGATTGGGGACAACCTGATCAAACGGCCATTTCTTCATGTGCTCTCCAGGTTGAACAGAAATTTTGCGATCAAGCGTGGGCTTCAGGGAAGAGCACTGATGGAGAGCTCACGACTCGCTTCTGCCTATATCCGCAAATCCCTTCTTGCAGAGAACAGATCCGTATGGACTGCCCAGCGGGAAGGACGCACCAAAGACGGGAACGATGCCACCCACAGGGGTGTATTGAAGATGCTCACCCTCACGGAAGAAGGACCGAATCCGTTTGGCTTTTTTGAGAAAATCAAACTTGTACCCATCTCTATTTCCTATGAGTACGACCCCACAGATGTGCTCAAGATGCCAGAGTTGCTGGCCAAATCCAGGGATGAAAAATATGTGAAAACCGAAAATGAGGACTTCCTGAACCTGCTACGGGGTATCATGGGAACCAAAAAGAGAATCCACCTTCAGATTAACGGTATACTGGATAGAGAAATCAGAGAAATAGCCCATTCAGACAGTAACCAAGGGGAGAAATTAACCCAACTGGCCAATGTAATCGATCAAAAAATCTGGGCAGGCTACCAGCTCTGGCCGAGTAATTATATCGCATATGATTTATTACATCACAGTTCAGAACATTCTTCGTTCTATACGACTCAGGAGAAAAAATCTTTTGAAGACCGTCTGATGGAAAAAGTGGATGTATCCAACCCACTGATGGTAAAGAACTTTCTTTCCATGTATGCAAACCCGGTGAATAACCATAAAAAAACGGACCCGGTACATAATGGCAATCAATAAACGACAGGGAGGTTCAATTCAAACTCCGTTCCAGATCCTTCCAAAGATCTGACTGACATTTTACCCTTCAACCCCTGCACCAGAAACTGGACCAGGTTCAATCCGAAACCAAAGCCTTTCTCCCCACCTGTGCCCATCGAGCTGACTGCTGTGCCCTGGGTTATCTCATCAATTTTCCCCTGACTCATCCCTATTCCCGAATCCCTTACCTTAATGTGCAGTGTTTTTTGTTGCTCACTTACCTCCAGATCCAGAATTACCAGCACTTTCCCCGCCTCAGAGGTGAATTTTATGGAATTTGAAATCAGATTGCCTATAATCTGTAGGATTTTGTTTTTGGGAAAAGGGATGTCAAAATGGGGAGTCAATACTTCCACTTTAAAGTCTACTTTTTTTACAAAGGCCTGTGGATTAAACATATCTTCCAGTTTTGATTTCAATGAATTCAAATTGAATTCGTTTTCTTTGGGCTGTCTGGCAGCTCCGATCTTGGCAGAATAATCCTGACTCAATATCTCATCCGCCAGTTCCAAAACAGATTTGCCGCTTTTTTGGATCAGGGAGATAAACTCCAAAACCTCTTCCAACTTATTGGTATTCCCCTGCATACTGATGATGTCTGCCAACCCGATTATTCCTCCAATAGGTCCGCGTATATCATGGGCCACCCTTTCTTTGGTCTTCTTTTCCTCCTGCACTTTCCTTCTTAGAATCATAACCGCGTGATAAATCTTGATTCTGTTTACAATTTCATTGGCTATGATTTCCAGAAGCTCTTTTTTCTCGGGACTCAAATTTCTGAGCTCATAATCCATTACACACAGCGCGCCTATATTATACCCTTCACTTGTTTTCAACGGGATGCCATAGTAATACCTCAGTCCAGGATCATCGGTGACATAGTATTTGTCCTTAAACCGTAAATCCATGGAAAGATCCTCCACCTCAAGCCCTTGGGTAGATTCCTCCATAATGGTATATTGGCAAATTGTGTCTTCGCGGGCCACCTGCTTTACATCCAATCCAAACGAGGATATACTCCATTGGGTAAAGGAGTCTATGAGGTTCACCAGAGAAATGCTGGTTCCGGCTACTTTTGCAGCCAATTTGGTTAAATCCCTGAAATTTGATTCCATTTCGGAATAGTCCAAATCCAGTTCTATCAGTGCCAGAAGACGTTCAAATTCATTTGCTGGAATGGGCGCTTCTTGAGTCATTTTTATATAGGTTTAGGTTCAAATATAGGCCTATATTCAAGGGCTTACTGTGTAAAAAAGCCTATTTTAGACGATTTTCATGCAAGAAGAATAATTTTGCATTTCAATTCCAAAAATATAAGTTTGAAAAACACCTCTAACCTAATATCAAATTATGATGCCTTCTTTACCCATTCCCTGGCTTCTGGTTCTTGGGCTACACTATCTGTTAAGTTCTTCCTCCGGGGAAAAAATAGCTATAGGGAGCATCCAAACTTCCCTAGGGGAAGTCCTAATTCAGCTCGACGGACGCACGCCTCTCCATAAAGCAAGTTTCATAGAGTTGGCAGAAGCTGGCTACTGGGATTCATTAACGTTCAACCGTGTCATCCCAAACTTTGTGGCGCAAGGAGGCTGTCCTGACACCGAAGAAGGCTTCAATGATCCTGAATACTTGCTGGAGCCTGAGATCCACCCTGACCTCACCCATGTGTATGGGGCGATTGGGGCAGGAAGAGATGACAATCCCGGCAAACTCTCTGCAAGGTGCCAATTTTATATTGTACAGAACAAGAACGGCCTCCCCAGACTAGATGGGGATTATACCGTTTTCGGGCAGGTAATAAAAGGGATGGATGTCATCGAACAGCTAGTGCAGGTAAAAAGGGATGAATACGATGAACCCTATCAGCCAGTGCGATTAACCGTGAAAATGCTTTACTTGAGCCAGGATGAGTTGGAAAACCTACTAGTCAATTAAATTGCAACAACTCTTCACGTAAAAAAGCTATGAAATCGAGCATGACTAAAAAGTCACACACTGGCGTGATTATAATCGCTGCGAGATTATCCCGAATCGAGTTCGGGACAGGCTATCCCGACTTATCGGTACAGGTAATGACCGCTGAGAATCAAATTATAAACACATGAAAACAATAAACCCGATACGAATACTGGTCGTGGGATGTGGAAACATGGGAGCCGCACATGCCGCCGCATATCATAAGATGGCTGGATTTGAGATTTGCGGATTGGTATCGAGGGGTGCCAGTAAGACCAGGTTAAACCAGTCCCTTGAATCAGACTATCCACTCTTTGAAGATTTTGACCAGGCACTCTCTGTGTCAGGAGCCCAGGCAGTATGCATCTCCACGTATCCGGATACCCATGAGGAGTTTGCTCTTAAAGCACTGCAGGCAAATTGCCATGTTTTCATAGAAAAACCGCTGGCTGATACTGTTTTAGGATGTGAGAAGATTATTGCTGCCGCCAAGGAAAGAAACAGGAAGGTCGTTGTAGGGTATATTTTAAGACATCATCCTTCCTGGATCCGCTTCATCGAAGAAGCCAGAAAGCTAGGCAAGCCGCTCGTGATGCGGATGAATCTAAACCAGCAAAGCCATGGATTTATGTGGGATGTACATAGAAACCTGATGAAAACATTGAGCCCGATAGTTGACTGTGGGGTTCATTACATCGATGTAATGTGTCAGATGACTCAGGCCAGACCGGTTTCTGTTTCGGCAATCGGAGCACGATTGACGGATGATATTTCTACAAACAACTATAATTATGGACAACTGCAGATAAGGTTTGAGGATGGATCGGTGGGATGGTATGAAGCGGGCTGGGGGCCGATGATCAGCGAGACAGCATTTTTCATCAAGGATGTTTTCGGGCCTAAAGGCGCTGCTTCCATAGTGGCAACGGATGCGGGTGGAACAGGCAAATCTGACCATGTGGATTCCCATACCAAAACCGAGTCGATCCGCATCCATCATGCTGCATTGGACCGTGAAAACGGGTTTACCACCCCGGATCAATGGATAGATATGCAAGACGAGCCTGGACACCAGGAGCTTTGCGGTAGAGAGCAGCAGTTTTTCCAAAAGGCTATACTGGAAGATCTGCCATTGGACGACCATTTAAATGATGCGCTCAATAGCCTGAAAATTGTCTTTGCCTGTGATGAATCTGTAAAATCGGGCCAGACCATCATGCTCTAAGCTTTGGTTATGGACATGTATCAGCGGATATCCTGAGAGCCCGGTTTGGGGCAAGTTATGAGAAGTTCTCATGAAATATCCATCTGAATCCCTTCTTATGCACCATCCTCTCGGATGCCCCCTGCTTAAACCCGGGTTAAAAGGATGCCCTTAGAGTTGATTTTGACAAAGAGTTTACCTTATTTCAAGCCGCTTACTTTCAGAGTGGTATTTCTGTAAAGAAAACAGCCTATTTAAACCTATCAATTTTTAATGAAAAACAAGACTGTACTAATTACCGGCGGAGCCAGCGGGATAGGTCTAGCCATGGTGAGGAAATTTGCTTCCGCGGGAAGTCAGGTTTATTTTATAGACACCAACGAAGCTTCCGGAAAAAAAACAGTGGATGATGAAACCGAAAAAGGAAATAAGGTAACATTCCTGATGGGGAGTATTTCCGATGCCTCCGTGGTGGATCAACTGGTCCAATCCATCCCAGGGTCTATTGACACGTTGATCAACAATGCCGGTGTGTCCCATATAGGAAAAGTGGAGAACACCAGTGAAGAAGATTTTGACCGGCTGTTCCAAGTCAATGTGAAAGGCATGTTCAACTGCATCAAAGCTGCCTTACCCAAGCTTAAGGAAGACGGTGGGGGTTCAATTCTGAACATGGCCTCCGTAGCAGCTACCATGGGTATTCCGGATCGGTTCGCCTACAGCATGACCAAAGGAGCTGCCTTATCCATCACCTTGAGTGTGGCACGTGATTATGTCCAGGACGGTATCCGATGCAACTGCCTTTCCCCTGGAAGGGTTCATACGCCCTTTGTGGATGGTTTTCTCGCAAAAACCTATCCGGGTAAAGAAAAAGAAATGTTTGAAAAGCTTGCGGCTACACAACCTATAGGAAGGATGGGTACTCCCGAAGAAATAGCTGAGCTTGCCTATTTTATCAGCTCGGACGCAGGAAGCTTTATCACCGGATCCAACATCCCGATAGACGGGGGATTTTTGGGTCTCAAGATGTAATCCTTCATAGGAGGGGGTATATCATGGCGTGCCGTCCGCTGCATAAAAAGCCTAGGTAAATCTTCAGATTTGTAATATTTTAATGCGTTCGAAATTTTCTCAATAACCTAAAAAACCCCAGTATGAAATTGATCAGATTCGGAGATCCCGGAAAAGAAAAGCCAGGTATTCAGGATAAAAACGGCAGAAAGCTGGACTGTTCCTCGTTTGGAGAGGACTGGAACGAAGCATTCCTGGAAAATGATGGCTTACGCAGACTTCGTGGATGGTTGGAAACCAATGAGGCTGCTCTTCCTGAGATCCCAACTGATGCACGGATCGGTTCTCCTGTAGCCAGACCGTCCAAGCTCATCTGTATCGGGCTGAATTACAAGCAGCATGCCGCAGAATCAGGGATGGCAGTCCCTGAAGTTCCGATTATTTTCATGAAGGCGACTTCTTCCCTATGTGGGCCTTTTGACCCCGTCTATATCCCAAAAAACTCCGGGAAGACGGATTGGGAAGTAGAACTCGCTGTAATAATCGGAAAGCGTACCAAGTATGTTTCCGCAGATGAAGCGATGGACTATGTGGCAGGCTACTGTCTCCATAATGATGTGAGTGAGCGTGACTTTCAGCTTCACCACGGAGGACAATGGGTCAAGGGAAAGAGTGCTGATCATTTTGCACCTTTGGGTCCATTCCTGGCTACCAAAGACGAAATTTCTGACCCCCATAAGCTAAGGCTATGGCTCAAACTGAATGACCAGACCCTTCAGGACAGTAATACCTCCGATCTGGTATTTGATATACCCACCCTTATATCCCATTTAAGCCAATACATGACGCTGCTTCCCGGAGATGTGATTTCCACCGGAACACCTGCAGGAGTCGGCATGGGGCTAAAGCCTCCCCGGTACCTCAAATCCGGCGATGTGATGGAGCTAGGGATCGAAGGTCTTGGCACTTCACGCCAGGTGGCCGTAAATGACCCGGAAGCATGAGGTTAGATGCCCACCAGCACTTTTGGAACTATGATAAGAACCGCCACGGCTGGATATCGGATGATATGAATGTAATCCGGAGAAATTTCTCTCCGGGAGACCTTATCCCCCTGTTGGACGAGGCAAAAATTGAAGGGTGTGTGGCTGTACAGGCAGACGAGACGCTCAGGGAAACCGAATACCTGCTGGACTTAGCTGCTCAGTACCCACAGCTCAAAGCTGTGGTAGGCTGGGCTGACTTGGCAGGAGACCGGCTGGATGAAACTTTGGACAGGTTTTCTGATCAGGCCAAATTAAAAGGCTATCGGGAGGTGCTGCAGTCCAAGGATCCGGAATACATGTTGAGAAAAGACTTTATCCGCGGTATGAAAAAACTTGGAAAACGGGGTTATACGTATGACATCCTGATTTTTCCGACCCATTTTGAAGCCGCTCTAAAACTGGTAAAAGCCTGTCCGGGACAACGGTTCGTAATAGACCATCTGGCCAAGCCTTATATTCAACAGGGGGAATGGAAAGAATGGAAGAAAAAGATGCTTCTCCTTGCCGAACACGAAATGGTATGCTGTAAACTTTCAGGTTTAATCACGGAAGCAGACTGGAAAAACTGGAAACCGGAGGATCTGAGGCCTTTTCTGGATATTGCCCTGGAACTATTCCGTCCAGACAGATTGATGTATGGGAGTGACTGGCCAGTCTGTCTTGTAGCCGGCCAGTACGAACAGGTTGTAGAAGTGATAGAGCAGTTCACCGCCTCCCTAACTACTGGTGAGGCAGAGGCTATTATGGGAAATACAGCGGCTGATTTTTATTCCATCACGTCCTAACCTACACTAGCGGCTACATCTAACATCATCCAAAATGGATCTGAAGCTTAAGGAAAAAGTTTTCATAGTCAGCGGGGGCGCCAAAGGAATAGGGGGCGCGATCAGCCGGGCCCTGATTGAAGAGGGAGCTACCCCTGTAATCATTGACCCTTCGGGGAAAGAAGGAGAAGAAATACTCGGATTAGCCCATGGAAAAGCGTTGCACATCCAAACAAGGTTGACCGACGCTGAAGATTCCAGAAAATCCGTCGAGCAGGCAATTGCTGTATTTGGCCGGATAGACGGAATAATCAATAATGCCGGGGCCAACGACAGCGTAGGGTTAGAAAAGGGAAATCCCGATGCGTTTGCAGCGTCCATCTCTAAAAACCTCTTTCACTATTACCATTTGGCCTATTTTGCACTACCACATCTGAAGGAAAGTAAGGGATCCATCGTCAACATCAGTAGCAAGACCGCTGTGACAGGGCAAGGTAACACATCAGGCTATGCAGCTGCGAAAGGGGCACAGTTGGCACTTACCCGTGAGTGGGCAGTAGAGCTCCTACCCTATGACATACGTGTAAATGCCGTGATACCAGCGGAGGTGATGACACCACTTTATGAGAACTGGATCAATACCTTTCCCAACCCTTCTGAAAAACTTGCCGGAATCACTGCCAAAATCCCGCTGGGAAACCGGATGACATCTCCTGAAGAAATAGCCGCTATGGTCACCTTTCTTCTCTCTTACAAAGCCTCCCACATTACAGGACAGCAACTCTTTGTAGATGGCGGGTACACCCATCTTGACCGATCATTATGACCCAAAAACCAAAACTTGTTCCCCGGGAGCTTCTGCTTCCCTTTATATTGATTACTTCGCTCTTCGCTCTTTGGGGATTTGCAAATGACATCACCAACCCCATGGTGGCGGCATTCAAAAGAGTGCTTGAACTCAATAACACCCAAGCTTCATGGGTACAGATGGCTTTCTACGGGGGGTATTTTACGATGGCATTACCTGCTGCCTTTTTTATCAAAAAATATTCTTATAAAACCGGAATCTTATTCGGGTTGGGGCTATATGGGTTCGGAGCACTCCTCTTTTATCCTGCAGCGGCATGGGAAAGCTATGGCTTTTTCCTCGCTTCGCTCTATATCCTGACCTTCGGGCTGGCCTTTCTGGAGACCACTGCAAACCCATATATCCTCTCGATGGGTCCGGAAGCCACCGCTACACAAAGGTTAAACCTCGCCCAGGCTTTCAATCCCATGGGAGCACTTGCGGGACTTTTTGTCGCCAAACAGTTTATTCTCAATTCCCTGCAGTCCAACAATGAAGATCTGACTGGCCAATTGGTATTCGGCTCATTGGACGAGCCGGCCAAGGCTCTGGTCAGGACGGCTGATTTAATGGTGATCCGCAATCCTTACGTCATCCTCGGTCTGGTGGTATTGGCTATCCTGGTGGTCATCGCGCTGGTCAACATGCCCGAAAGTAAAGACAGTGCGGGAAAAGTGGACTTCAAGCCTACCATGGTGCGATTATTCAATAACAGAAACTTTGTAGAAGGAACCTTTGCGCAGATGTTTTACGTAGGTGCCCAGATTATGGTATGGACCTACATTTACCAATACGCAGAAGTCCTGGGTATCTCCAATGCCGAAGCCGTCAATTACGGGTATGCTGCATTGATCGTCTTCTTAGTAGGGAGATGGATCTGCACATTTCTCCTTCGGTATTTTACTCCCTCCCTCTTATTGGCCGTGTTTGCAGTATTGGCTATGTGTTTCACTTTGGGAGCAATTTTCCTCCCTGGGATCACTGGGCTTTACAGTCTGGTTGCGATATCCTTTGCAATGTCCCTGATGTTCCCTACGATTTATGGCATCGCGTTGGACGGATTAGGAGAAGACTCCAAATTTGCTGCCGCCTTTCTGGTGATGGCTATTGTGGGTGGTGCGATCATGCCTACTTTGCAGGGTATGATCCTGGATATCGGAGGATCGGGGTACGATGACACCCTGATTTTGGGAGTTTCAGAAGTCAATTTTTCTTTTATCCTTCCTTTGTTTTGTTTTCTGATGGTCTTCCTGTTCAGTATCCGTGTACAAAAAACCAGCTCCTGATAGGTATTGGGAGAAGTGAAAATTATTTTATTCAAGCTAAACGTCCGGTGTGATGAATTCAATCTGCCATATCCCTACAGCCTGGCCTATTCCGGTACCATTGAGAACGAGGTATTTCTCCTTTTTGTAAACCTTAACCGGGCAAGGCTGGGAGCAACCCTACGGAATTTGCCCTTAACCAAACCATACGAAGTGAGCTTTTATGAAAACTTATGCCCTTATCTGTGACCTTAAGGATGATGCAGAGGCGATTGATGCCTATGTGGAATGCCATAAAGCAGTAGATCCAGAAATTCTTGCAAGCTTACATACCGCAGGTATTGTGGAGATGAAGATCTATCAGTGGAGAAACCGACTGACCATGACACTGGTGGGTGATGAAAATTTTACATTCGGGAAGAAAGCCGAACTTGACCAAGCAAACCCGCGCGTCCAGGAGTGGGAAGCATTTTTGGGCAAATTTCAGGTAAATCTTCCCGGGACACCTGATACTTGGAGATGGCAGGTGATGAACCCTATATTTGAGTATAAAAACAACACATAAATTCTCAGGTCGCCACAGCACATTTACCCACCTAACCTCACCTAAAATGAAACGATCGACGGTCACCTTATTATTGGTTTGTATGACATTCCTGCTTCACGGTCAAACCCATACCCTCCCTCTTTGGGATGGCACCCCTCCCCTTCAGAAAGAGATGGACCTGAAAGAAGAGGCTGTACAGGAAGGAATCCTGAGGATAGCAAATGTCCAAACACCCCTGCTGGAAGTTTACCTGCCTACAAAGCAGATTGCAACAGGCAAGGCCGTGCTGATTTTCCCCGGAGGTGGTTACGGCATTCTCGCCTACGACTGGGAGGGCACTGATTTTGCCAAATGGCTGAACTCTTATGGAATAGCAGGTATAGTTGTGAAATACCGCTTACCTAAATCTGCTTCCCTTACCGACCCTAAAGAAGTCCCGCTACTGGATGCCCAACGCGCCATGCGCCTGGCCCGGCACCATGCCGCTGAATGGAACATTGACCCTGAAAAAATCGGGGTTATGGGATTTTCTGCGGGAGGTCATCTGGCTTCAACTTTAAGTACCCAGTACCTTCATGAAGTAACCCGCACAACGGATCAAATCGACCAACTATCCGCCAGACCGGATTTTTCTGTTTTAGTTTACCCGGTCATTTCTTTCAGGGATGCGGCTGTACATTCAGGTTCCAGAAATGCGCTATTGGGTGAAGGGGCTTCCCAGGAATTGGTGGACCGGTTTTCGGGAGAGTTGAATGTAGACGGTAACACCCCTCCTACCTTCCTTGTACATGCCCAGGATGATTCGGGCGTACCGATCGAAAACAGCTTGCTTTATTATAATGCCCTTCACAAAAATAAGGTAAAAGCTTCGCTGCATATCTATCCCACAGGTGGCCATGGATTTGGGTTTGGTCTCGGCAGAGGTGCTGTGGAAAGCTGGCGCGAGGTACTGCTGGCCTGGATGAATGAGTTGGATTAAGCCCCTCCGCGACACCGCATAAATCAAACTAACCCAAACCCAGCAATAAGTTATGTCTCTTAAAGTTATCGCCTTTGATGCAGATGACACCCTGTGGATAAATGAGCCGTTTTTCAGGGAAGCTGAAGAAAAATTCGCTTCCTTACTCGAAGATTTTATGCCTCCACATGCTTCGATCAAGGAGCTATACAGGACGGAGATCGAAAATCTTAGGCTATACGGCTACGGGATCAAAGGATTTATGCTTTCCATGATAGAGACAAGTCTGAGGATTACTGACCAACAGGTCCCTCTTTCCCTGATAGAAAAAACAATTCAAATCGGAAGGGAGATGTTGGAAAAACCCGTAGAACTTTTACCCGGGGTAGAGGAAGTGCTCAAAACACTCAACGGAGACTATAGGATAGTTATGGCTACCAAAGGAGATCTCCTGGATCAGGAACGGAAACTGAAAAAATCGGGATTGGAGAAGTATTTCCATCATATTGAAATCATGAGTGAGAAGCGTGTGGCGGATTTTGAGAAACTGGTCAAGCATCTTGATATAAAGCCCTCGGAGTTTCTGATGCTTGGAAACAGCCTCAAATCAGATATTCTCCCCGTTCTGGAATTGGGAGGTCATGGCCTCCATATACCGTTTCACATCACCTGGCAGCACGAAATGATCGAGCATACCGTTGCACATGAGCGCTTCTACCAAGCAGAACGGATCGACCAGGCTTTGGCTATTATCCGAGGGATTGCATAAAACCACGACAAGTAAGGACTGGTGTAAACTTCCATTCTTCCTATCCTCTGCCACTGGGAGCCACTGTTTCGGTAAACCAAAAAGAAACTAATCGGAGATCCTTGATTTTTTAGCTGCTGAAAAGGAACTTAAATGACCCAACCTATGGGTGAAACAGGGAAGCCTAAAAGTCACTTTTATTGATTTTTGGTCTGCGTGCTGTTGAAATAATCTTTCCCAGTGTTATATGTTGTTTCTACTTAGGGCGTACTGAAAAACAGCTTGCATAAAAAGTGGTCTACTAATTCAAAATCATGGCTTTTAATCTTTTACTGGCATTTTTCAGCAGGTCCTACTTGCCGAGTGGAACAGCTGAGTACCAAAGGTCAGCTTTTTGTCATATCCCTGTAGCAAAAATCATCTGGATCAGTTAGTTTCCCCTCCTTCTCCCAGCGTGGTTCACGTATGTCAAAGCGCCTGCTAAGCACCTTTCACAGCAGATACTATACGTATTGAAATGCCCATGAGAAAAGGTTCTCACACAAGCGAATGATTATCCGGAGGCATTCCATCCCGACTTGTCGGGACAGGTAATGACCACTGAAAAAACAAATTATAAACAGATGAAAAAGAAGTAATGCTCCTTTATGAAAAAAACCGGAAGCCTAGCCTTTGAGTAGAAAAAGCACGGCAGCTCCCTTAGTTTTTTCTGCTATCGGCTTATTTTTCAAAAATTTTCCTGAAATTCTCTGGTAAAAACCGCAACAAAAGTCTTCATTGGCATTATTTCCCACAAGCATTATGGTTCAGGTAAAGCAGAGTTTTTGGGCCCAACTCTTCATTATTCATACACGGTTAATTTTGGGTGGTGGATTTGTCTTTGCCAGTATCATCAAGATCAAAGGTAGACGTTTCACTACCGGAAGTCACGAAGATGCAGCTTTTGGCTCAGCAATGCATTTTTTTGAAACAATGTATCATACGGGCATTTATTGGCAGTTTTTGGGCTGGAGTCAGTTGATGGCAGGTCTTCTTTTGATGACGCAGCGGTATGCAAAGCTTGGGGCAGTGGTTAGTTTTCCGATCATACTGAATATTTTTATGATCACGGTCTCGATGGATTTCGGCTTTACCCCTTTTATTACAGGTTTGATGCTGGCTGCCAATATCACTCTTCTGGCGTGGCATTGGAATGAACTGCGAAGCCTGCTCGGCCATGCTTCCACCCCTGACCTCCCCTTCTTGATAGAAAACGAAAAAATATGGGAAATTACCGGAATGGTCCTGTTTATGTTTACAGCGACATACCGGATGTTATATGATGAGTATAACCTCTTCCTTTGGTTTGGCTGATCGTGGGAAGCACATGGGTTATACGGTGGCTATATCCCGGAATAGCCAGGCATCCTTCAAAGCTTTTCAGGAGTAATTGAATTTTCTGTAATCTTCCATTTTTCCTCATATACTGAAGCATAGATGATCTCAAATTTTAACCCTTCCTGATACAACTTTTCCATTATGTTGTAAAGCCTGTCTGCTGTCTCCAAGGAATTATTCACCTCCAACAGGGCGAGTTCAGTACCTGCCGGAATCAACATCCCAGGCACCAAGTTGGAATGATACAGGGAAGCGTCATTTTGAAGTATTTCAGCATGTTCCAGTATAAAAGAAGTCAAATCCTGCCCATCCTGGATTTCCCCCTTATAAGTAATTCTGATTTCCTGTATAAAGGCCGGACCAATACCGTAATTATTCAGGGCAATCCTATAATTGGGGGTAAAGGATCCTTTGTTTCCAATGGAAAGGTGCGGCAGTACAGACAAAAGCTGCTGCTCACGAATAAGAGTGGTCTGGTAAGCTAGCAATAGGCAGGCTGCGAAACTGATCACAATAGCGCTTATGCTCAGGATCTTGTCCACATTCCATTGAGTCTTAGGGGTTGGATTTGCAGGAGTTTCTAGCTGATCTATTTCCATTTTCCGGGAGAAATTTAGTGGAAAATACGGAATTTCACATTTTCCTTCAACAGCCCGGTCAAAAACTTAAATCCTAGCCTGATAAGTGTATAATTGATAGTATCTGCCCTGAAATGCTATCAGGTCTTCATGCTTGCCCTGCTCCACTACATTTCCCTGTTCCACGACCAGGATTTGGTCGGCCTGTCGGATAGTGCTCAGCCTATGCGCGATTACAAAGGTAGTCCGTCCCTTCATCAGTTCCTTGAGGCTTGCCTGGATGAATGTTTCGGACTCTGTATCCAGATTGGAGGTAGCCTCATCCAAAATCAGTATTTTGGGGTCCGCAAGAATCGCCCTCGCAATAGCAATCCGCTGCCGCTGTCCCCCCGACAGTTTCACCCCCCGCTCACCTATCAATGTGTCCAGGCCATCTTCAAACCTATGGGTAAACTCATGGACATGGGCAGCAAGTACAGCCTGCTGGAGTTGCTCTTCAGAGGCACCCGGTCTGGGAAAAAGAATATTTTCCCGGATGGTACCTTCAAAGAGGAAGTCATCCTGAAGTACCACGCCGAGGTGTGCCCGGAATGATTCCAGGGTGACCTGCTGAAGATCATGTCCATCCAAAAGGATTTTTCCGGAATCTGGATTGAGAAAAGAAGCAGCCAAACCAGCTATAGTCGTCTTTCCTGAGCCTGAAGTACCCACGAGCGCAGTAACTGACCCTGCTGCAGCGGTGAAACTGATACCTTTGACCACTGGTTTACCCGGCTCATAGGCAAAGGATACCTCATCAAATACCATATCACCACGGAATTCTCCCAGCTCCAACGTGCGGAGCTTATCGTCGGCTTCCAGAGGCGTATTCATGATCTCTTCTGTGCGGTCTAACCCTGCAAAAGCCTCCGTCAACTGGCTTCCAATATTGGACATCTGAACTATGGGGGCAATCATAAAACCGAGATAAAGGGTGAAGGCCAGAAAGTCCCCGAAGGTCATTTCTCCCTGCATGATCATATATCCACCTATACCCATTATGCCTGCTGAAGCAAGTCCCAGCAAAAGGGTTCCTGCCGAGGTAACAAAACTGGTCGCAGTAAGGCTTGCTTTCACATTTTGAAAGAGCTCGTCCACACCTTTTTCGAAAGTCCTGATCTCCTGCGCTTCTGCATTGAAGCCTTTGATCACCCGTATACCTCCCAGTGTCTCCGTTAGCCTCCCGGTGACCTGGGCGTTTATTTTTCCCCGTTCTCTGAATATGGGCCTGATTTTACTGAATGCTTTCAGGGAAACAAGGCCAAAAACAGCCACTGGAAGCAGGACATAGAGTGTCATCAGCGGGCTGATGCTGATCAAAAGCACCAATGAAATTATAGCTGTGAGAATACCTCCGATCATCTGCGCAAAGCCTGTCCCCACCAAGTTTCTTACCCCTTCCACATCGGTCATTATCCTCGACACCAGCTCACCTGTTTTCGTATTGTCGAAAAACCGGATCGGGAGTTTAATGATATGGCCCTGGACCTGGGATCTGAGCTTGGCAATAAGATTCTGTGCCTCTACAGATAAAATCTGTGTCAAAGAATAGGAGGTCACGGATTGGACGACAATCGCCAAAACCACGCCTGCAATCAACCATTTCAGCAACGTGAGATCACTGGACGGGATCACATCGTCCACCAGCAATTTGCTTGCATAGGGAAGAACCAAGCCGGCTATCCTGCTTATCACAATCAAAAACAACCCCAAAAACAACTGTCTTCTTCTCGGCCAGATTATGGTCTTGAAGACCTGGCCCATGGTTACCTTCCGTTCTGCTTTTTTAGCCATATCACGATAAAATCTAACAAAAAACCCCGGATGCTTATCCAGGGTTCCATTTCTTATTTTTCTTCTTTCATCCGGGGTTTTAACGCTACTGGTTTAGTGGTTTTCTTTCTCATCCGCATATTGATGACTTCCACGGAAAGTGAGAAGAAGACCGCAAAATAGATATATCCCTTTGGTACTTCGACATGGAAACCTTCCAGTAGCAGCATAAACCCAATCAAGATCAGAAAGGAAAGGGCCAGAATCTGAAGCGTAGGGTGTCTGTTGATGAATGAACTGATCTTACCGGCCGCAGCCATCATGATCATCATGGAAATGACCACTGCTATAATCATAATGCTCACATGGTCTACCAGGCCTACGGCAGTCAGTATACTGTCAAAAGAAAAAATGATATCCAGCAGGATGATCTGTAAAATCACACTTTGGAAACTCTTGGTAGTCTGGGAGCTGATTTTTTCAGGATCCCCTTCCATTTTATGATGAATCTCCATGGTGGACTTGAACAACAGAAAAAGCCCGCCCACGGTCAGAATAAGATCCCGGCCACTGAAATCATGGTTCAACACGGTGAATAAGGGCTCGGTGAATCTGACTATGTAAGAAATCCCAAGTAGTAATCCTATCCTGAACACCAGCGCCATTGAAAGTCCAAGATTCCGGGCTTTGGCCTGCTGGTTCACCGGTAGCTTGTTGGATACGATAGAGATGAAAATAATATTATCCACACCGAGTACAATCTCAAGGAAAGTCAGTGTAAGCAAGGCTATCCAAGTCTCTGATTGCATGAATATTTCCATAACTATAGGATTTAAGGTACAAAAAAAGCCCGCCAATTTATTGACAGGCCGACTTTTTTTGTGGGTGCATCTATTTGGTTTTAGGCAATACGTTTGATATCAGAGATACCTTCTCAATAGGCTCTGAAGCATTGGAATAGATTCTTACCACAGAATTCTGCTTTCCCATCTTTCCAGCTGAGTTGAAAGAAACCTGTATCTCTGCAGTTTTTCCAGGGGCGATGGGATCCTTTGGCCAAACCGGAACGGTACATCCGCATGTGGCTGCCACATTGGAGATGATCAAAGGCGTGGATCCGGAATTGGTCAGCTCGAATGTATGGGAAACTTTATCACCTTGGGTGATATCTCCGAAATTCACTTCTTTTTCCTTGAAAGTGATGGCTGCTCCTTCTGCTTTTTCCTGCGCGTTGGCATTAAAAGCGAAAACCAGCGCAAATACCGCAACTAAAATTCCTAACTTTTTCATCTGTATAATAATTTGTTTTTTAAAGGTCAATCCCTGTCCCGATAAATCGGAATGAAACCTCGCATGGCTGGGAAGCACCCCAATGAGGGAGGCTTTCCAGCCCGCCGGACTCCATGATAACTACCACGTTCAAATTGGTGTCAAATATTCATTTTTTTGATTCAACATCAAAGCAACGGACAGGGAATCATTCAGGTTTATATGCTTAAATATCTTGCCAAACCCTTCTTCTCAGGATTAAATATTTTGAAATGGATCACTCGTTTTTTTCCTCTTTTGGTTTCACAAAAAAAGCCGGGGAAAAGTTCACCAAATACAGCTCCTCGCTGGCCCGTGTAAGGGCAGTGTATAGCCAGCGTGTAAAGTCCCGGTCCACTTTCTCTTCGGGGAGATATCCCTGGTCCACAAATACTGCCTCCCACTGCCCGCCCTGAGCTTTATGGCAGGTGAGTGCATAGGCAAACTTGACCTGAAGTGCATTCAGATAGGGATCTTTTCGGATCAATTCCATCCTTTCCTTCTTGCTGGCAATATCAGCATAGTCCTCCGAAACTTCTTTATACAGCTCCCTGTACTGATCCCGGCTCAAAGAAGGGCTGGAAGAATGGAGTGTATCCAGGATAACTTTTGCCTCAAACTGAGGTTCATCGGGATAATCCAACAACCTAAGTTCGAGCGTGGCAAACCTCAACCCATAGAGTTCCTCAAATGATCTGATCTTCATAACTTCAGCCATATCCCCATTGGCCAGAAAGTTCACCTTTTCAGAGTCTGCCATGTAGGTATAGTTGTTTTTTACGATCATGAGTAAATCACCGGTGCTGATTTCATCTTCGTAGAAATGGATGATTCTCCGTATGTACAAATTATACTGGACAGCTGATTTGTTGGACCGCGTGATAACCGTTGTGTTTTCGGTACCAAATTTACCATATGCATACCTCAGTCCATCTTCCAACCGCTCTCCGGTCATCTTGAAAATATCCCGGAACTGCCCAGTGCTTAGTCTGATTCCGGGGGAGTCACTTTTAAGCTGCTCCCTCAATTGAGTGGCATTATAGAGTATTCCAGATTCCAGCCGCTGTCTCATTACCTCTGTCAGCTCGATCTGGTCAGCCTCCAGCCTGAAATGCCTCAACAGGTACCCCGCTTCCAAGGCCGGACTGTATTCACTGCCCACTGGAGGTAATTGGGCTGTATCCCCCACGAGCAGTAACCGGTTATCTTTTCCGCTGAAAACAAACCGGATTAAATCCCCCAGCAGATTGCCGGAAATCCCCCCGTCGTCTGCAAGCATGGAAGATTCGTCCACAATGAATACCGTGTCCCTATAATAATTTTTCTGTAGGAGAAAGCCGCCTCCCAAGCTCCCGTCCTCACTCTTGGGCTTATAGATGATTTTATGGATTGTAAAGGCCGCTCTTCCACTGTAATTGTTCATGACTTTTGCTGCGCGACCTGTAGGGGCCAATAGCAATGATTTCATACTTAACCTAGGAAGTATCTGCACCAATGCCGAAATCACAGAGGTTTTTCCCGTACCAGCATATCCTTTGAGCACAAAGGTGGGTTTGGACTCAGGGTTCAGCAGAAGAAATAGATCCATTTTAGCAAAAAATAATGCTTGACCCCGTGTGGGTTGGAAAGGGAAACGCTTACTTAGTAGAACAGAAGGTTTGATCAGTGACCGGTTATCTATACCCATAGCAGCGAATGTAAATGTCCAGAGACAATATCAGCAAGGAAATTGAGGCAAAATTTGGCAATCAACTCCGTACGCGGGTGAATGGCATTCTTATCCAGGATGACAAGATACTCATGATTAAGCATTTGATGAGCCAAAATAAAATTCTCTGGTCTGTTCCGGGTGGAGGTATGCAGTTTGGACAGTCTGCACACCAGAATCTACAGCGGGAATTTAAGGAAGAAACAAATCTTAACGTAGAAATTGGTGATTTTCTGTTTGTAAATGAATATATTCACTCTCCACTTCAGGCCATTGAGCTTTTCTTTGAAGTCAAGTCCAGCAGTGGGCAAGCGAGCCTAGGATGGGATCCTGAAATGAAAGATACCATGCAAATTATCAGCAAACTTGAATGGATGGACATCGAGCGCATCCGTTTAATCCCCCAGGAGTCCCTTCATCAAATCTTTTGGGGAATTAAATCGCTTGAGGACTTAGTATTGTTACGGGGATATTTTAATTTTGGAAATATTTCTCTAAAATAGCACGTTTTAAAAACCTTCAACCTTACCCTGATTTTAAAATTTAGCAAAATGAACTTATCAAAAGTACTATCCTTAGTTTTCTTCGTTGTGGCACTTGGCCTAGGCTTCTTTCTTTGGAAAGGTATCGACGATGTGATGGAAGAAGAGAAAAGAATTACTCTGACCGAGGCAGCCATCATCGAGAAACTACAAATGCTAAGAGATGCCCAACTGGCATACCAGGCTTCAAATGGGGTTTACGCAAGCAATTGGAATGATTTGAAAAATTTCATTCTAAACGGACAGATCTGGCTGGTTCAAAGGAGTGAAACCACCAAGCTTCTTGATTACGGAAAGGAAGAAACCACAGTAAAATTCGATACACTTGGCTCAGTTCCCGTAATAGATTCATTATTCAATTCCAGAAAGTATCCTAACCTTAACCTGGATAGACTTGCCAATGTACCGGGATCGGGCGGAAAGCAATTCGAATTCTTCGCGGATAAAATAGAAAGAAACAAATACGAAATCAATGTATTTGAAATCAGGGATCCTGCCCCAATAAACCCTAATAGAAGGTTGAACAATAACGAAAAGGCATTGAGAGTAGGCTCCAGAACTGACGCTTCTACGGAAGGTAACTGGAAATAATCCCAACCGGATTTTGGAAAACAACCTGAAAGTATTTAAAAGTGATAGGTTTGATGTGGAAGACACCTCCGGCCTATCACTTTTTTTCTATCCCAACTCCCTCTATATTTTTGCCAAGGACAAAAACCAGGCAAATATCGGCATACACGAATATTATGGTTTCCGCTGGGATGATCTGAACACCCTGATAGTGACCGATCACCTGCTGAGGCTTGATGTTCCCGCCAAAATCTATGTCCATAGCCAGCATTTCAGCCTTGTACCGGGAGTTCTATTTCTTCCTGGCAATGAGGCTGCTTACCTTTCTTTTGCAGGTCCCCAGTTACAAGGCAGTTACTACTTTGGCACCGCCCTTGACAGTAACAATCTTCAGCTCATTTCCTCTATAGGTCTCAAGGCAAAGAAATCTTTGGATTCGAGGTTCTCTGAGCTCACCTTTCACCATGGTGCCGCTTCATTTCTTTCATACCTATTCAAGGAACGTTTCAATCTCATCGGGCAGGAGATTTCCGTGAACCTGTTTGGGCAACATATGTACATCGCTTCCTTTACAGACCAAGAGCTGAGTTCCTTCAATTTTTATGAACTGGTGGATATAGGGGATATTCTGAAATATGTCCTGATCCTGATAGAGCAATTGAAATATGACAGAAACCATGTCAGGGTGAGCGTATTCGGTTCTACGGCGGGTAGTGGGGTTACAGAAAACTGGGGCAAGTCCTATTTCAGGCACTTCAGACTGCTTACTCCTCATGCCAATCAGAATTATTCCCATGGATTCAAACATCTGAAATCAGAGAATCTATTTGAGAGCAAATGGCAGTTTGACTGATTTATGCAACATTGGCTGGCGGACAGCGTGCCATGCCGGGATGATTATCTCCCGATTATGCTGGGACAGCCTATTGCGTCTCCTTTCATATAGTTATAATTGTTTTCAATTGTCATTACCTGTCCCGATTAGTCGGGATAGCCTATGTCCCGAATTCGATTCGGGAGAATCTCGCATAGCTGATAATCATCCCAGTGTGTGAGGATTTTCCTCATGCCCGATTCATAATACTATAAAATCACTTTAATCAAATGAAAAAAACAGCCATTTTCCCCGGTTCTTTTGATCCCTATACCTTGGGTCATCACGACATCGTGATGCGGAGTCTGAATTTATTTGACGAGGTAATAGTCGGAATAGGTTATAACTCTACCAAAAAGAACAGGTACTTTGATATAGACATGATGGTGGAGAAGATAGAAAGCGTCTATCAAGATATTCCAAGAGTAAAAGTGGTGGTCTACAATGAGCTGACTTCTACCTTGGCAAAAAAGCATGGGGCTAATTTCCTGGTTCGGGGACTTCGAAACACCACTGATTTCGAATACGAAAACACCATCAGTCAAATGAACAGATACCTCAATGAAGAGCTGGAAACTGTATTTTTGATCACTTCCCCACAGTTTGCAGCTATAAGCTCTACTATAATCAGAGAGGTCCACAGATATGGGGGAGAAGTCAACGAACTCCTGCCCTATAAAATCTGAGATCTCAAGTGATCGTAAGTTGCCTGGTGATACCAACTATTCCTATTCCGGAATTCACCGTGGGGAGAATCCCCAGGATTAATACCCGCTCACTGCGTGACGCTGTTTGTCTTGCTGGGTTTTAGGTGTTTTTTTAGATATTGCTTAAACAGGTATCTCATCGAAGGGTAGGAGTTTACCAAGCTGATCTTCGCATCCCCCTCAAAAAACCACCTGATTTCTTCGATACCCTCCTCCTGCTGTGGCTTCATTCCAGAATCATTGACGCAGTCCATGGCAAACCAATATGTTTTCTTTAAAATACTCTTTCTATTCTGCGTGTAGGTATGCCAGGTATTGCAGATAGACCTTCCCAGTCTTACTTTGATCCCACATTCTTCCTCTACTTCCCTTAAGGCACATTGCTCTGGAGTCTCTCCTTTATCAAACTTCCCCTTTGGGAAATCCCATTTTCCAAGCCTGTAAATCAATAGAATTTTATTCTTCTTGGCCACCACCCCTCCTGCAGCCTTGATGATCGAAAACCTGCTTTTGACAAAATGCTTCAACGCACTTTTATCTTTGCTCACCAAAGTGACCGAATCCAGATCTTTGAGCTTTCTGGTCCTCAATGAGTACAGCAACTTGATGATAAGATTGGGGGTAGGCTCGTGGAAAAGAATATCATCCTGCCACGAAATATGGCCTGGCAACTCATCTGACGGGTGATATACCGACTCATAAGTCTTAGAAGGATCCAGCTCCTCATAGCTCAATAAATCGAGTGGCTTATCATTGACGAAGATTCTCATGAGGGAATCAGGGTTTGGCAAGGTGTGAATTGATCAAAATTGCATAATTTTTTCAGTTGCTACAACCTTAGCCAAAGTTAATCACTTATTTTTATCCCATGGAAATTTTAGATTCAAATGTAGCTGCTGAAGTAGCTGACAAGCTATTGGAGATTCAGGCAATTCGCCTTCAGCCCACTAAGCCCTTCACCTGGGCCTCCGGTTGGAAATCTCCGATCTATTGTGACAACAGACTTTCCCTCTCTTTTCCAAAAGTCCGGACTCTTATCAAAGAACAACTGGTCAAAAGCGTACAGCATTATTTCCCCAATGTGGAGGCTATCGCAGGGGTGGCTACAGCAGGGATTCCCCAAGGTGCACTCCTGGCCAATGACCTTGACCTCCCATTTATTTATGTCAGGTCAAAGGCCAAAGGCCATGGCATGGAAAACATGATCGAAGGACAGATAGTCCCTGGCCAAAAGGTAGTGGTAGTAGAAGATCTGGTCTCCACCGGTGGAAGTTCTTTGAAAGCCGCCCAGGATCTCAAAGATGCCGGCTTCGAAGTCCTCGGTATGGTGGCAATTTTCAGTTATGGATTTGATGTGGCCACCAGGAACTTTGAGAAAGCAGGAGTCAAACTGATCTGCCTGAGTCATTATGAAGCAATGCTTCCCCGTGCACTCAAAAAAAATTACATCTCCGACGAAACATTGGCCTCCCTTTCAGAATGGAGGCTGGACCCTGAGCGCTGGAATCCCTGACCCAAGTCTGCAAAAAAACAAGAGTCTCAGAAACTGCCCGTTTGGAATGGTGTGTTTCCAACTCTACACGTTGGAAATCGCCGGGAGACGGCACTTGAGGTATGGTTATCCGGCGGTGTGGACTTATGGGAAAGGAGAAGAAATATGCCCAGCAAAAAATGCTTCCTTACCGTTGAAGAAGCGTTCAAAAAAGGTCTTTCACACCAAATGCTCCCAAGACGGGAAAGATAAAGGTTATTTACCGTTAAAAACCTATGATTACGGTGCCGAAGAGACAATATACACCAAGCTTAAGAAAGCTTGATTAGTAAGTAATCCGGTTATGCTAGCGCTCAAAAAGCCCTATTGTCCCCCCTACCCAGTCCTTGTCCTTGTTGAATTTGACCCCTATCATCTCTCCTCTGCTAAGCCTTACAAGATTGCAGATAAGGGTAGGCTCTTCGTCCTTTTCAGGCCATAATGCCAATATTCTCACTTCTGCCTTCACCTTACCATCGGGTGATTGGACTATGGGGTAATAGTTTACTTTCTTTTGCAGGACGTACAGACTCTTTTCCGAAACTGACGCTATATCTGACTGTTTAACATTGAACACCACCCCTGATCCCGAGAATGAAAAAAGAGGTTTGAGGACATAGTTTTCCAAGTCTCCAGGTATTTCCTTTAGATCGCTCAGCAGCGTAGATTCTATAAAGTAAGGGCCATGAAGATATGGAAGAATGAATTTAGAAATTCTGCTGTACCAATTTGGATGTCCAGCCCACTCCACTTCCAGCTCCTCCTGAAAGTCAAAGTCCAGCTTTAAGTCCTTCCGTAAGTTCAACTCGTCAAAAATCACCCGGTTGTAAATTCTTTTTATCCGGATTTTCTCTCCTGATCCTTTTCTATAAAAAAGCTGTTTTCCATCTCTTATTACATCGGTGACACAGATAACGGGAATGCCGATATCCCTGTGGCAATAGTAAAAGTCTATCTTGGTGTTCTGTTTCTCCGGCTCAATTTCCAAAAGCACCACCTCGGCGGGCTTGTGTTCACCGAGAATAACCTCCTTCAGTTTCGAGATGAAAGAGGATTCATCATTTCCTGCTAAGTAAGGAGACATATCAGCCAGAAAAGGATAAGACTTCTGAAACTTCCTGAAAAGGTTAAACTGAAAATTGAATATGGACGGAAACCCCTGTACTTCAATAAGCTTGGGGGTGATCTTCCCATCCTCCTCACAGATCCCAAAATCAATCGCCAAAAACTGGGTATGCTTGTCTTCACCAGGTACCGGGACATTCAGATCAACTGCTTTTTGGGTGATTGCCTTGAAATCATCCCGTTTTATAAAACTAATCACCTGCCCACTAGCCTCCACCAACTGGGCTTCAAGCTCCTTGGTAATAAAAAATGGAGTTTCAGCAATCCGAAAAGTAGGTAGATAATCAAAATCAGAGGCTAATCCAGCCAGAAAATCCTGATACTTTTCTACAGAGAACGCTCGGTTAAACTGCAGTCTTCGGGGTTCAATCATGGGATTCTCAGATTAAAGAAGGTAGTTTGACCGCATTGACTCTTCTGATCGACTGCTCAATGAAATTCGGGATCAGGGTTTCATTTGTCTTATAGATTTTATCCTCATCTGTAAGGTGCTCTAGCATCAGCCGGAATTTAGTCTTACCGATGGAAGCGATTATTTTCTCCTTTACCTCCACTTTTTTCAAGTGGCTCAGAAAACTGACCGGATCTGCTTCCGGGTGAAACTGTGTTCCGACCATTTCGTCAGAAAACCTTATAGCCATGATTGCCCGCTCGTACTGTACATGGTCCCGGATTTTTTCAAGGGCGATGATTTTGGCTCCAAGAACCTTGAATTTCTTCAGGTCAGGCTGTATCACTTGGTAATCCCTGGAATCCACTGCCCAAAAAGGATTGTCCAGGTTCAGGAAGAGCCCGTCGTTCATCCCATCATTGGTTTTGTGCACAGTCATCACCCCAAAAGATGTCGACTTGCGCTTCGTAAGCTGTCCCAACCCAAAGTGCTTACAGGCCATCTGAAACGAATGGCAGATGAAAAGAATGTACTTCTTCCGGTTGTGGTTTTGGTTCCATATCCAGATCTGGTCCAGCAAATCAAAAAATTTCAGGTCCCAGTTTCCATCACCATCCAGGGGATTTCCTGGTCCTCCCGAGGAAATAAAGAGGTCAAACTCCCTGATATCGGGAATCTCCGCTTTTCCCCTCACATCAAACACTCTATAGGTCAATTGCTCATTAAACCTTCCTACAATGTCTTTGATACAACGCATACCCTGATTGGGTTCCCCATCATACATATCAAGGATAGCCAGATGCAATTTTTTCTTGCCCACTTTGCCACAGTTAATTTTTCGACTTCAAAGGTAATCAAAGCTACTAGATGCCCTCTTTAAACTTTCCGGTAATAAAATCCACCACTTTGGTCAAATCCTGAGTTTGCTCAAAAACAGCCAGCTGCTGGTCAGCCCCGGTTCCATTCTTCAAGATCTGATGTACATATTCGATCTCATTTCTGCTGTCCAGTTCATCCACGACATCATCTATGAAATCCAAAAGCTCCATAATCAATTCCGTCGTAGGAACCTCTATCTTTTTACCGAAGTCTATCAGCTCGCCCTCAATTCCATTTCTGGCAGCCCTAAACTTATTCTCCCTGATCAGGGCAATGCGGTAGATGTTGAAACTGGTATTGCTCATCAGCAACCTGTATAGCTTGGCCACCACAGCCTGTATCAGTGCCACGATGCAGCTAGTCTCATTCACGGTAAGACACATGTCACATATCCTAAACTCTATCGTGGAAAAGAAAGGATGCATTCTCAGATCCCACCAGATTTTCTTAGGGTTGTCGATGCAGTTGGTTTTGACCAATATTTCCAGAAAATTATCGTAAGACTGGACTGAGTCAAAATACTCAGGTAATCCTGTCCTGGGGAACTTGGCAAAAACTTTGGCCCTGAACGCTTTGAAGCCGGTATTTCTTCCCTCCCAAAAGGGGGAATTGGTCGTAAGCGCATAGATGTGCGGAAGAAAGTAACAGGCTTGGTTCATAAGCTGAAGGGCTGTTTCCCTGTTGTCTATTCCCACATGTACATGGAGACCGAAGATCAGATTGGACCGGGCGATGTCTTTCAGTTCGTTCACTATGTGGTGATATCGGGGGTCATCCGTGATCTCCTGGTCCTGCCACCTCGCAAAGGGATGTGTACTGGCAGCTCCCACTACCAATCCTTGGTTTTCTGCCAGTTCCGCTATCTTATTGCGTAAAAAAGAAACCTCCCTTCTGGCTTCGGCCACATTCTCGCACACATTTGTCCCGACTTCCACCACGGACTGGTGCATTTCTGCTTTCACCTGTTCCCTAAGCTGGATTTTTCCACCTTCCACTATTTTGGACATATGGGATCTCAGATCCCGGGTCACTGGATCTATAATCTGGTATTCTTCCTCTACTCCAAGCGTGAACCTGGGTAGTTTTTTAGTTGACACTGCCATACCACACTGTTTTCAAGTTAAAACCGCTTTGCAGAACTGACTGCATCTCTCATAAATGTCCCCCAACTCAGATTGACCTTTCCCGGCTTGTGGACTTTCGCATACCTGATTGCCATCAGAGCCGCTTCTTCCACTACCCAGTCAAAATTAGCCTGTCCTACGGAATTTACATCTGCATCCGGGGCCGGATTTCCAAAATCTATGGCATAGGGAATTCCATCCCTCACTGCAAACTCCACCGTATTGAAGTCGTACCCTAACCCCTGGCAAAGCCGGAGGGTATACTCTTTTACAGTGGACAGGAGCTTTTTGGATGAAGGGCTCTTATCCACTACATACCTTAAATGATGGGGATTTCGGGGCTCGTATTCCATTATTCTCACTGCTTTACCTCCCAAACAATACACACGGAAGTACTCTTCGAATACGATCTCTTCCTGGAGCAACATGACCAGCTGACCAGTCTCCGGATGAATCCTGAAAAACTCCTCCTGGTTTTCCAGGCGGTACACATTTTTCCATCCTCCCCCAGCGTAAGGCTTCATGTATGCCGGGAATCCCACATAATCAAACATGCCCTGCCAGTCCAACGGTGCCACCAGGTTTCTGAAAGATTTACCAGTGGTATCATCCGGGTGCTTGGCTGATGGTAGGATCACGGTCTTTGGCAATGGGACACCCAACTGATCTGCCAATGCATTGTTGAAAAACTTGTCGTCTGCGCTCCACCAAAAAGGATTGTTGATCACGGCTGTGCCTGAGAGGGCTGCATTTTTCAGATACGCTCTGTAAAAGGGCACATCCTGGGAAATCCTATCTATGATCACCGCATATTCATTGACCTCATTCTGGATAACCTTATCTATTTTCACAGTTTCGGCTATAATGCCTTTTTCTGCTTTTTGATTTACCCTGTCTACAAAAGCCTGGGGAAAGGTATCCTCCATCCCGAAAAGTATTCCTATTTTTTTCATGTTAATCGTGGTCAAAAGGTGGCGTATGGTATTGAAATTAATTAAACTTTATAAGACTGAGGTAGTGGGGGAACATTTCCCGCCAGACCGGCCAATCGTGCTGACGGTCTTGTCTGACATCCAGCCAATGTTCTATCCCTTTACTTTTCAGGACTTCATGAAGTTTGAGATTCGCTTCGAAGCAGATGTCCCAGTTGGACGTGCCAAGCACGATTCCCATCTCCCATATACCCTGGTCATAAAGCCCAGGAAGAAACTCCAGCGGACTGTTGTAAAAAATATCGTCATGGTGGTAGCCATCCATGAAATTTCTGATTTCAAAAGCACCGGACATGCTGAACATGTGGCTTACATAATTGGGGTAGCGAAAAGCAAAGTTTGCAGCATGGTATCCTCCGAAACTACAACCTGCCACGGCTACTTTGGCCATGGAAGTATTCAGTCTTATCCGCTCTACCAATTCGTAGCGGATCATCTTGTCATAGGCTACATGGTTTTGTATCCGATGAAACGGATCGATGCTCCTGTTGTAGAAACTCTCTGCATCGTGGCTTTGGGGACAGAAAATCTGAACAAGTCCCTGTTCCAAGTACCAAGCTGCAGACTGGATAAGGCCCATATCCCTATTCTCGTGGAAAGAGCCTTTTGACGTAGGAAAAACCACTACCGGATATCCAGCATGTCCAAAGACCAGCATTTCCACATCCTTTTGTAGGTGTGGAGAGAACCACTTAATGTATTCTTCTTTCATGAACTGCGTACGAACCAGTGTAAAGTATAGCTAGGTGTGGCTCACTGTGAAATACTAGTCAAAATATCCTGAAAAGCAAAATGCTGAATGAAATTCACCCTCGAAAAAATCACGGCATGCCTTCCCCTATCCTTGCTGTCCACACCTTTCGGTCAGAAGAGGGGGTTGCTTCAATGATTATCCTCCTTTTTAAACCAGTCTGCATACATGGGGTAATTTCTGGCAGTCCTGGAGATCACTTCATCCATTTCTTTACCTGTATCCTTGATTTTCCTTGCAGGCATACCAGCATAGATGGAGTCTGCTTCCACTATTGTATTGGCCAGTACGACTGCACCCGCGGCTATCACAGCACCGGAATGAACCACTGCTCCATCCATCACTATTGCTCCCATCCCTACAAGCACCCTATCATGGATCGTGCAACCATGTACGATGGCATTGTGCGCTATAGAGACTTCGCTGCCGATGTAAGTTCCAGCTTTCTGGTAGGTACAGTGAATCACGGCACCATCCTGGATATTGGTATTATTCCCAATTCTTATCTCATGTACATCACCGCGGATCACCGCATTGAACCATACCGTGCAATTCTTTCCCATGACCACATCACCTACTACGGTAGCATTGGGAGCGAGCCAGCAGGCTTCTCCCAAGACCGGTGATTTACCGTTTAAATCCATAATCAGTGCCATAAAAAGAGGTTTTTGTTGATTCGTGTACAGAGAGCAAAAGATTTAAAACGCATATTCTTTTTATAATTTGAACTTTTTAACAAATTTTGAGTTTTCGTGTATATACATTTAAAACAGAAACCAAATCAAACAATGAAACTAGTAAAACAAACCGGATTATTCGTTGCTATAGCAATGATCGCACTTGCATGTGGCAAGTCATCTGATACTGTAGAGACCAAAGACGCGCAGGAAGTAGCAGAAGCAACTGGAACTACCTTGACACTGGACCCGGCAGCCACGACTATTTCCTGGACTGGTTACAAGCCTGCAGGCAAGCATTTTGGTAAAATCCCAGCTGTGAACGGCACACTGGCTGTTCAGGGAGACGCCATCACCGGAGGTACATTTACATTTGATATCACGGGTCTCAAAATAGAAGATATGGAAGAGTCCGATGAAAATTACGGTAAACTTTTTGGACATTTACAATCCGCTGATTTCTTTGATGCCGCCAACCACCCACAGGCTACCTTTGAGATCACTTCTGTGGAACCGTTTGCGTCCAGTGACAGCATTGCTGACAAAGACGAGTTTGCCACAGATAATACGCCTAAAGCAGATAGTGAGCTCTCTCCAGCCAATCCTACCCATTGGATCAGCGGGAATCTTACCATGAGAGGAAATACCAAAAACATCAAGTTTCCTGCGGCTGTGACTGTGCAGAACGGTACCGTTACTGCCAAGGCTGGTTTTAATATCGACAGAACCGCTTGGGGCTTAGCTTATGGAGATGAAGCATCAGCGACTGACAAAGCAAAAGACCAGTTTATTTACAACACGGTTTCTTTGGTTTTGGACGTAAAAGCACAATAAGCTTAAACAGCTTCTTTAGAAAAGAGGAATTCTCGTGATTCCTCTTTTTTTTTGCTTTCTGATGAAAGATAGCCCCGTATATTCTTATAAGCTACCCGATTCTAAATGGATCGAAAAACTGATACGTTGGTCAGCTCAACACCATACCTTTTTAGCCTTCACAACTGGCAATAGGCACGATTACCCTGAGGGGCCCTTTGTAACCCGCTTCTACGCCGGTAACAGAGCGCTCTCCGGACATGAGTTATGGAGCAGGGAAGAGGCCATGAAAAAGGTAGGAGTGATCGGCTATGATTTCAAAAACCGCATTGAGAAACTTAAAAGTGGCAATCCCAAGCTGATCGACCTGCCCGAACTGTGTTTTTTCTGTCCGGAGATGACATTGACCCTCACAGAAAATACCGTCTGCTCCGAAGTGGAACTTGATCCTT
Organism: Algoriphagus sp.; assembly: GCA_048819475.1. Taxonomy (GTDB): domain Bacteria; phylum Bacteroidota; class Bacteroidia; order Cytophagales; family Cyclobacteriaceae; genus Algoriphagus. Next base: position 155,402 of record JBMDXP010000016.1, on the reverse strand, counting down.
CATTTTGGACCGAAGTGGCGTCCATAGACCTGTCAGGCGCGGGGACAGCCACCTGTGTAGCCTCACCCTTAATCTCCCGGGAGTCCTATCTCACGGCTGTCCAGCGCATACAGGATTACATCCTGGAAGGGGATACTTATGAAGTGAATTTCTGCCAGGCCTATCACGGTGAATTCCAGAAATGGGATCCTATCACTTCCTATTTTGAACTCAACAGGAAGTCTCCCATGCCATTTTCGGCCCTGTTCAAAGCAGGTGCCAGATGGCTGGTCTCCGCTTCGCCGGAGCGGTTTCTCAAATGTACGTCTGATGAGCTGATAGCCCAACCGATGAAAGGAACTGCAGGAAGAGGAAAAAACGAAGCAGAGGATGACCGGAACAGAAATGGCTTAAGTCAAAGTGAGAAAGAACGTGCGGAAAACCTGATGATCACTGACCTGATGAGAAACGACCTTTCCAAAGTTTCCCTGACCGGTTCGGTGCAGGTAAAAGAGCTGTTCCGGATCTACCCACTGCCCCGGGTGTTTCAGATGATCAGTACTGTGAGCTCGATGCCCCACCCAAATATCGGTTTCCGGGAGATTATCAACGCCACATTTCCAATGGGCAGCATGACTGGGGCACCCAAAATCAGGACTATGGAGATCATAGAAGAACTTGAATCATTCAATAGAGGCTGGTTTTCAGGGGCATTTGGAGTTATCGAAGAAAACGGTGATTTTGACTTTTCTGTGATAATAAGAAGCATAATAGCAGACCTGAGTCTAGGAAAGCTTTACTTTGCCGTGGGCAGTGCAATCACATTTGATGCGGATGCGGCGCAGGAGTATGAGGAATGCATGCTGAAAGCCCAGGCAATTCTGGAGGTGCTCAGTGGAAAACAAGAATGAAATACCCCCTATACGGAAAATAATCCATGTGGACATGGACGCTTTTTATGCATCGGTAGAGCAACTCGACCATCCCGAATGGAGGGGAAAGCCTCTGGTGGTAGGCGGGAGTGCCGCCCGTGGTGTAGTCGCCGCTGCCAGCTATGAGGCTCGAAAATTCGGGATACATTCAGCAATGTCCTCTGTGCTCGCTGCCAAAAAGTGCCCCCATCTCATTTTTGCCAAACCGAGATTTGACCGCTATAAGGAAATCTCCCTTCAAATCCGGGAGATCTTCCATGACTACACCGACTTGGTGGAGCCGCTTTCGTTGGATGAGGCATTCTTGGATGTTACTGAAAACAAAGCTGGGCTAAAGTCGGCAATTCTCATTGCGAAGCAAATCCGTGCAAAGATCAAAGAAAAAACTGGACTGAACGCTTCGGCGGGTGTGAGCTACAACAAATTTCTGGCAAAGACAGCGTCAGACCTAAATAAGCCCAATGGCCAGGCAGTAATCCTCCCTGAGGAGGCAGAAGCATTTCTGGAGAAATTATCCATTGAAAAGTTCTTCGGAATAGGTAAAGTAACGGCCGGGAAAATGAAAGGTCTTGGCATCCATACAGGGGCAGACCTCAAAGAATTCTCCCTGCAGTTTTTAACCAAAAAATTCGGCAAATCAGGGCTTCATTATTTCAATATAGTCCGTGGCGTACACTTATCAGAAGTACAGCCCCATAGGATCCGTAAGTCCATAAGCGCGGAAAACACCTTTGCAAGTGACCTATCTGATGAGCAGGAATTGCGATCCGCCCTGGAGACCATTTATCGGGAATTGATGAAAAGACTTGAAAAAAGCGGGATTAAGGGCAGAACGGTAACCTTGAAAATAAAGTTTTCGGATTTTTCAATCCAGACCCGCAGCCGGACGCTGGAACAGTATCCGGAACCAACCCAGATTTGGGAAATTGCCCTGGAGTTATTGGAGCAGGAGCCTCTTCCCCATCCTGTACGGCTACTTGGCTTGGGCTTATCCAATTTGAATAGTACAGAAGAGCCGCAGCATTCCGGAGAACAGTTGAAATTCGAATTTGGAGGATTAGTGATAAAGCACCTTGACTAGGAGGTGCTTTATCATTAAGGCCGAAATAGGCAGCGGATGCTGAACAGCGCCAGTAGCAGATCTAAACCATCCATTTTGACTGATTAATCCGTTTTCGTACGAAGGCCAGTAACCGGTTGGTCGGCGGCTTTAATCTGTTTTACCAGAAACTTTTCCTGTAAGCTACAGGGACACTGATCCTATATCCAGCTTCAACGGATGGAATTCATCCCTTCCATCACTGCTTCCACATTGACTCCCAGCCCTTGGGCTACTCTTCTACCAAACTCTTCATCCATCCTAAACCAATGGCAGAGTTGGCGGTTGATGATCAGCTCTTTTTTGGACCCTTCTATACTACTCATCGCCCTGATGGTGTTACTGATCGTATTGTCCTGCTCCTCTTTGGTCATGACGTCCCTGAAGAGCGCGCGCGGCTGGGAATAATGGTCATTGTCCCCGATCTTGGAATTCCGGTCATACCAATCTGCTATGGTGCTTTCAAGCTGCTCCGAAGGTTCTTTGTAAAAGGAGTCTACTTCTATCGAATCAAAGCTGTTCGGATAGTAGTTTGGAAGCCTCCCTCCATTTCCATCCACCCGCATCTGGCCATCTCTCTGATAGTTATTCACGGCAAACGGACACCTGTTTACCGGAATCTGCTCATAGTTGGTCCCCAGTCTGTACCGATGGGCATCGGGATAAGAAAGTATGCGTCCCTGCAGCATTTTATCAGGACTATATCCTATTCCATCCACTACATGGGCAGGCGCAAAAGCGGATTGCTCAATATCCTGGAAATAATTATCAGGGTTATGATCCAACTCCATCACACCTACCCCGATCAGGGGAAACTGGCTATGAGGCCAGACTTTTGTCAGATCAAATGGGTTGAATTCCACTGTCCTAACCTGCTGCTCCGTCATTACCTGTATGTTGAGGTTCCATTTTGGAAAATCCCCCTTATCTATGGACTCCAGCAGATCTCTTTGTGAAAAATCCATGTCTTTGGATTTCATTGCAGCTGCTTCAGCATCTGTAAAATTCTTTATCCCTTGGACACTTTTGAAGTGGAATTTGACAAAGACCCTCTCACTCCGCGCATTGATCATGGAAAATGTATGGGATCCAAAACCATGCATATGACGGTATCCCATGGGAGTCCCCCTGTCACTCATCAGAATAAGCACTTGGTGCAGTGATTCCGGGTTCAAAGACCAGAAGTCCCACATCATTGCAGGTGACTTCATGTTGGTATAGGGATCCCTCTTCTGGGTATGGATGAAATCCCCAAATTTTTTCGGGTCTTTTACGAAAAATACAGGGGTATTATTCCCTACCAGATCCCAGTTTCCATCTTCTGTATAAAACTTGACCGCGAATCCTCTGGGGTCCCTTTCCGTATCTGCCGACCCCTTTTCTCCTCCTACAGTGGAAAACCTCACCAGAACTTTTGTCTTCTTACCCACCTTGTCGAAAAGTTTCGCCTTGGTAAACTGGCTGATATCATCCGTCACAGTAAATGTTCCGAAGGCCCCCGATCCTTTGGCATGAACTACGCGCTCAGGAATCCTCTCCCTGTTGAAATGGGCCATCTTCTCGTGGAGAATATAATCTTCCAGCAAGATGGGGCCCCTTGGTCCGACTGTTTTACTGTTTTCATTCTCCGCATAAATCCTACCGGAAGCGGTAGTCAACTTGTTATGTGGTTTTTCTGACATGATGTATGATTAATTGGGTTAGGTATAATATTTCTATATGATTACATCGCATTTCCATAAGGTGTCCAATTTACCACGTTAGGTAAAGTTGATGGTTTCCATTTTGTCTCTGTATTAGCCAAAGCCTGATAACTATCATTCTTTGGACTCAACTGACTTGAGGTTCACGCTAATTCTAACTCCCAAGCCTGGTTTTTTGTTTTCCTGATCATACATACCCCTTCAGCTGTCAAAAAATAAAAGAGTGTGTTCTTCTGCCATTTTGTCTGCATTTTAGTAATTTTGCGATCCGAATGACGAATGTTACATGAATAATCTAATAAAAGATATCGACATCCTTACCGTCGAAGAAGCACAGGCGTGCGACTTCAAAACCACTGGGGATGAAAATACGGGAAAATCAAGAAAGCTCTATATTGAAAGCTATGGATGTGCGATGAATTTCTCGGACTCTGAGATTGTGGCATCCATCATGAAAGAGAATGGATTCGACACCACTTCCGATTTTGAGCAGGCCGATGTTATTTTTTTGAATACCTGCTCGATCCGTGAAAAGGCCGAACAGACCGTAAGGAAACGCTTGAGTCAGTTTAACAAAATCAAAAGAAACAAGCCGGAATTGACCATCGGAGTATTGGGCTGCATGGCAGAGCGCCTGAAGGAAAAACTACTTGAGGAGGAAAGGATAGTGGATGTGGTCGTAGGCCCGGATGCCTACCGTGATCTTCCCAATCTTATTTCCTCTGCTGAAGAGGGACTTAAGGGGGTGAATACCTTTCTGTCACGGGAGGAAACGTATGCTGACATATCTCCGGTCCGCCTGAATTCGAATGGTGTGACTGCATTTATATCTATCATGCGGGGATGCGACAACATGTGCTCCTTCTGTGTAGTGCCTTTTACCAGAGGGCGGGAAAGAAGCCGTGATCCGTATTCTATTGTAAAGGAAGCGGAAGATCTGTTTGACCAGGGATTTAAGGAGGTGACGCTGCTGGGCCAGAATGTGGACAGCTATAAATGGTCACCGGAGGAAAACAACAAAGCCAGACTGAATAAAAAAGAGGGAGAAGTCTCCACGGTAATAAATTTTGCAAACCTTCTGGAAATGGTGGCTCTGGTTGATCCCAGGCTAAGGGTGCGCTTTTCCACTTCCCATCCTAAAGACATCACAGATGAGGTACTGTATACGATGAGAAAATACGCCAACATCTGCGATTATATTCATTTACCCGTGCAAAGTGGGAATTCAAGAGTATTGGAAATGATGAACCGGACCTATGACAGGGAGTGGTATCTGGAGCGTGTTTCAAAGATCCGGGAAATCCTGGGTGAGGAATGTGGCATCTCCTCGGACATGATTACGGGATTCTGTACTGAAACAGAAGAAGAACATCAGGATACGCTCTCACTGATGGACATTGTGCAGTATGATTTCTCCTACATGTTTTACTATTCCGAAAGACCGGGTACATTGGCTGCGAAAAAATTTGAGGACGATATTCCGTTGGATGTCAAAAAACGGAGACTTGCTGAAGTGATCACCAAGCAAAGTGAACTGTCACATCTGAGAAACCAGCTCGATCTGGGGAAGACCCAGCTTATTCTTGTCGATGGGAAATCCAAGAAGTCCAATCTGGAGTTTAAAGGAAGAAACTCCGCCAACAAGGTGGTAATCGTACCTGCAGGCAATTATTCGATCGGAGATTATCTGAAAGTAAAAATCACAGATTGCACCCCTGCAACGTTATTTGGAGAAATACTTGAAATCAACCCGGATCCTGCATGATTACAGCACCAGAAATCCAAAGTGTAAAACAGCGCTTTGGAATCATAGGAAACAGCCCATTGCTAAACCATGCCATCCAGGTCGCCATGCAAGCTTCACCCACGGATATGACGGTTCTAATCACAGGGGAAAGTGGAAGTGGGAAGGAAAGTTTCTCAAAAATAATCCACTCGCTGAGCTTACGGAAGCATGGGAAGTTCATCGCGATCAACTGTGGAGCCATCCCCGAAGGAACCATAGATTCTGAGCTTTTCGGTCACGAAAAAGGTTCTTTCACCGGGGCCCATGAGGCCCGAAAGGGGTATTTCGAAGTAACTGACGGAGGCTCCATATTCCTGGATGAAGTGGGTGAGATGCCTCTTGGAACCCAGGCCAGATTACTCCGGGTGCTTGAAAATGGCGAGTTCATCAAAGTAGGCTCTTCCAAAGTCCAAAAGACCAATGTACGGGTAATCACAGCGACTAACGTAAATCTTCTCAAGGCAGTGGAAAAGGGGAAGTTCAGGGAAGACCTTTATTATAGGCTAAACACCGTTCCCATCTATGTACCACCGCTCCGTGAGCGCGGTGAGGATGTGGTTTTGCTGTTCAGGAAATTCACCTCCGATTTTTCGGAAAAATACAAAGTGAGACCAATCACACTCAATCCTGAAGCCCAGGCACTCCTGATCAGGTATTCTTTTCCGGGCAATATCCGGCAACTTAAAAACATCGCCGAGCAGATCTCCTTGCTGGAAGAAGAGCGGGAAGTTGATGCCACTACCTTAAGCAGGTACTTGCCTTCGGACAACTCAAGACTTCCGATGGCTATGGGAGGCTCGTCCCAAGGGTCTGAAACTACTGATTTTTCTGAAAGGGATTTGCTGTACAAGGTCCTGTTTGATATGAAAAAAGACATGAATGAGTTGAAAAAGCTCATTCTGGAGTCTTATCAGAATGGAGGCCTGAACCAGAGCATCATCCAAAAGCACCAGGGACTCTTTGAAGACATGGACAGTGGATTCTCAAAAAAGGAAGCTTCCGAACCTACTCCAAACTATCCTGTGCCGCTGGTATTGGACTCTCAGAAAACCACACAGGATACCGGGGGAGCGTACGAAGAGGATGTGATCGAAGACATCATCCACGAAGAGGATGACAATTCACTGTCTTTGGAGAAAAAGGAAAAGGAAATGATACTCAAAGCATTGCGCAAGCATAACAACAAGAGGAAATATGCAGCCGGGGACTTGGGTATTTCTGAGAGGACCCTTTACAGGAAAATCAAGCAGTATGAAATCGAATAGGTTCTTCCGGTTTCTTGCCTTTGCCACCTTGCTTTGCTCGATGGGGGGCTGCTCAGTACGGTATAGCTTTACCGGGACAAACATCAATTACGATGTCGTACAGACTTTCTCCGTGGAAAATTTCTTCAACGATTCCGGAGGAGGTCCTGCCAACATGGAGCAGCGGTTCACGGAAGCGATCAAGGAGTATTACCAGCGTAACACCCAACTGGAACTGGTAAGAAGTAACGGACAGTTACAATTCATGGGAGCGATCAGCCGTTATCTCCTTACGCCTCAGGCAGCAGTGTCCAGCGGAAACCCCAATGTACCCGACAGAGCGGGACAGATGCGGCTCACTATAGCTGTGGAGGTAGAATACATCAATTTGACCAATGAAGAGGAGAACCTGAAGAGGACCTTCGCGTTTTTCCAGGATTATGACCCTAGAACGACTACCTTGCTTGATGTGGAAAATGACCTGGTGGAAGAAATTTTCGAAAATATCATACAGGATATTTTCACTGCAACGGTAGCAAACTGGTAGTCTGTCGCCTTTAACCCGAACCAACGTGAATGCAACCCAATTTCTAGAACTTATCCACAATGTGGATGTATTGGAAAAATCCGGGATCCTACAGCTGAAAAAAGTTCAGGAAAACTTTCCTTACTTCCAGATTCCCCATGTGCTTTCGGCACGGTATGAATTCCTGAAAGACGGGGTTGTTCCCGGCCATGTCATTGGAGCGGCAGCAATAACCAGCCCGGATAGAATCTGGCTGAAAACCTTGGTAGAGCGCCCTTTACCCAAAAAGCCACAAGAAGATAAATCAGCAGGCCTCCTTCCTGAATCATCGCCAGACAGAAGTGAGATCTCAAGAACAGGCACTCTGAAACAACTGGGGGAAGATCTAAAAGCCAATAAAGCCAAAAAAGAAAGTGTATCCCAAGAACCCAATCCGGAAAAAGCCAAGCCCATAAGAAGGAAACTTCCCCAAGACGACCTTATCGAGACGATCAAACGAAAAGAAAAAAAGGAGATCGTGGATGTCAAGAAAAAAGAACAGATGGACATGATCAGGGCCTTCAGCAAAAAGGAAATCAAACTGGCTACAATAAGGGAAATTGAGGCAAATCAAAATACTGAAAATCTGGCTGCGGCAAGCACGCAGATTAACGACAAGTTGTTGTCTGAGTCTTTTGCCAGGATTCTTGCCAAGCAGGGCAAGAAACAAATGGCTATTGAAATTTATGGGAAATTGCTATTGAAGTTTCCGGATAAAAGGGCTTACTTTGCGGACTTGATTGAAAAACTGAAAGATTAACACCCATTGATATGTTTATTTTATTGATCACCCTTATTCTGATTCTGGCAGTATTGCTGATTCTCGTGATTTTAGGCCAAAACTCAAAAGGAGGAGTGGGAGCTGCTTTTGGAGGTAGTGCCTCACAGATCATGGGAGTGACCCGTACCGGGAATGTATTGGAGAAAGCAACCTGGGTTCTCTCTGTCTCAATCCTGGTATTGTCTTTGGGCTCATCAGCATTTATTAACGACGGTGCCTCCAACCAGTTTTCTTCTCCCAACATCGAAAACGCAAGACAACAACTGGTAGCCCCTACCTTTGACAACAACGAAAGCATACTTCCCGCCCCAACTGAAGAAGGCGAAATATCCCAGGATAACGACACCACATCCGGAGGGAATTAATCCATTTATAAGAAACATTAAGTAAAAATACAGTCTGTCCCCATGTGGACAGACTTTTTTTATTTAAATTAGGCTGATGTGCATGTAATTCTTGCAATTGGTATAATCACCGACTTCAAAATCACCTCCGATTGCAGGCATACTAAAATTATAACTTTATGAATAATCAACCACTTAGATTAGAGGATCTTCATTTAGAAACATGGCCCAATATAATTCTGTGGGCGGCACCGGTAATGTTTTTACTCGTCTTTATTGAATGGGGGGTAAGCTGGTATCAAAAACGTGATATTTACGACAAGTACGATTTCTTTGCAGCAGCCACCATTGGATTGGTCAATACCGGAATCAGTGCCTTGATCAAAGTAGGGATCTTCGCTTTGGCGCTATTGTTTTTCAATTTGGCTCCAGTCCAGATCCCTCCCACCTGGTGGTCTTTTGTACTGTGTTTTATCGCCATTGACTTTGCCAGATATTGGGCACACCGGGTAGCCCACGAACAGAGGTTCTGGTGGGCTACACATATCACCCATCATAACTCCGGCAAATACAATCTGTCAGTATCGTTCCGGCTGGGATGGACCCAGCATATCAAAATCATTTTCTTCATCCCCGTGATGTTGATGGGATTTGATCCCTTCGTGTTCTTTATCTGCCATCAGATAGCAGTATTGTACCAGTTCTGGATACATACCGAGTACATCACCAAACTCCATCCGGTGATCGAATACATATTCACCACTCCTTCACACCACAGGGTTCATCATGGCAGTGATGAAGTCTATCTGGACAAAAATTACGGTTCCACCTTTATTATTTGGGATAGGATGTTTGGCACGTTTATGCCGGAAGGGGCACGTCCTACGTATGGCATCACCAAACCAGTGACTTCCTATAACCCTATTTACCTCAACTTCCATGAGTGGAGTGACATTGTAAAGGATTTACGTCAGGCCAAGAGCTTCAATGAAGGCTGGAGGATATTGTTTGACAAACCTGGTGCGGAGGTGATCGCCACCCGCCAGAAAGCAGAAGCGGAAAAAGTAAAAGCCGAAGAGGTGGCTCTGGCCGCCGTGAAAGCAGAGGCTGTCAATCCTGAACCTGTTAAAATCTATGAAACAAATGAAGCAGTTTAACACTGCTTCATTTGTTATTCAGAAACGGTTTTGAGAAGTAATCTTTTGCTTATCGGCAACAGGGTTTCTTCAATTGGAAAATCATGCTGGCTATGAATTCTCCAAGTAGCAGGGTTGGGCAGCTCCTTTATTTCACGAATCAGCTGCATCTTGATTTTCTCCAGGGTATTGACCAGAGACCGCTGAAATACCCCTACCATCCACAGGGTAATGCTTCGGAACTTTTCCCCTACAAACCTTAACAGATTGGATTTGTAGCGGAAAACGTGTACATCTCTATTGGACTCCCTGGACAGCAGTACAAATCCCTCCCTATTATATATCGGAACAATGCCTACAGGCTCAAACTCCACCTGTTCCTCCACAAAATCGTAAATCCCCTTCCCTTCTTCAATGAGTGAGGCCAGCTTGGGAAGTGCAAAGTCAGTAATCAAGGCAACCTCCTTCATCACTTCACCATCTCCTATCTTGGCTTTGTACCTGAGCTGCAAATTCTGAAGGTCAACAGAAGATAGAGCCTTTGGGAACAGGTCGTTCAGTTGAGCCTTTCCTGTTTTCAACTCGTCCAGCAGTCGATGATGCTCTATGAGTTCTCCCAACGCAGGATACAGCTTCACGGCCTGAAACTGCTTATTTGTCTCTTGGAGATAAGCCAATAGCTGATACTTCTTGTATTCAAAATCAATCAATCCTTCTGTAATCCAGTTCTTAGGTAGCGTCTTCATCATGGGTATAAAAGGTTTAGAGAAAAATACAAAATTCTGACATTTTATCCAGCCATCCGGGAAAATTTGGCAGGGCTGTCTGCCATAAACCTGCTTGAACCCCAGCGGTCTTCTCCTCATATACAGCCGATTTGTCAGCCTTTCAGTGAATTTTCTGCTTGGCACAGGAAGTGCTCATAGGCAATTACATTTTAATCTAACCTTTAAACAATTTCATACTATGTCAAATGTGAACATCAAACCTCTTGCAGACAGAGTTTTGGTACAACCTGCTGCAGCTGAAGAGAAGACCGCCTCCGGATTGTATATCCCGGATTCTGCGAAAGAAAAGCCTCAAAAAGGCACTGTAATAGCAGTAGGAAATGGTAAAAAAGATGAACCCTTGACTGTTAAAGTGGGAGATACCGTGTTGTATGGCAAGTATTCCGGTACCGAACTCAACGTAGAGGGTGGCGACTATCTTATTATGAGAGAGTCAGACATCTTTGCAATCCTTTAATCAATCAACCTTAAACGTTAACCAAAATATTTAAAAAAATGGCTAAACAACTGTTTTTCGATACAGACGCTAGAGATCGCCTTAAAAAAGGTGTTGATGCGCTAGCTGATGCAGTAAAAGTGACTTTAGGCCCAAAGGGTAGAAATGTCATTATTGACAAAAAATTCGGGGCACCTACTATCACTAAAGACGGTGTGTCCGTAGCAAAAGAAATCGAATTGGCTGAGCCAATCGAAAATATGGGAGCTCAACTGGTTAAAGAAGTAGCTTCCAAAACCGCTGACAATGCTGGTGACGGTACAACCACTGCGACCGTGCTGGCACAGTCAATTTTTAACGTAGGAATTAAAAACGTGGCTGCCGGAGCAAACCCCATGGATCTTAAGAGGGGAATTGACAAGGCAGTTTCCGCTGTAGTAACACAGCTTAAGGGAGATTCCAAGCAAATCTCTACTTCGAAGGAGATTGCACAGGTCGCCACTGTTTCAGCCAATAACGACGAGGAAATCGGCCAAATGATTTCTGACGCGATGGACAAAGTGGGTAAAGACGGTGTAATCACAGTAGAAGAAGCAAAAGGCACTGAAACTGACGTGAAGACAGTGGAAGGTATGCAGTTTGACAGAGGTTACCTTTCTCCCTACTTCGTGACCAACACGGAGAAAATGGAAGCAGAACTTGAAAATCCGTTTATCCTGATCTACGACAAGAAGATTTCTTCCATGAAAGAACTTCTTCCTGTATTGGAGCCGGTAGCACAGTCCGGAAAGCCGCTGTTGATCATCTCTGAAGATGTGGATGGTGAGGCTCTTGCTACTTTGGTTGTGAATAAGATCAGAGGTGCCTTGAAAGTGGCAGCTGTAAAGGCGCCAGGATTCGGTGACAGAAGAAAGGCTATGCTGGAAGATATAGCTATCCTTACAGGCGGTACTGTGATCTCAGAAGAAAGAGGTTTCAAGCTGGAGAACGCTACAACTGATCTGTTGGGACGTGCTGAAAAAGTAAATATCGATAAGGACAATACCACCATCGTAAACGGTGCTGGTGATTCCTCTGCCATCAAAGGAAGAATTTCTGAGATCAAAGCCCAAATAGAGAAAACAACTTCTGATTATGACAGAGAGAAACTTCAGGAAAGACTTGCCAAGCTTTCTGGTGGAGTGGCGATACTTTATATCGGTGCAGCTACGGAAGTGGAAATGAAAGAGAAAAAAGACAGGGTAGACGATGCGCTTCATGCAACGAGAGCTGCTGTCCAGGAAGGTGTGGTAGTAGGTGGTGGTGTAGCATTGGTTAGAGCTGCAGAATCACTTGCCACACTGAAAGGTTTGAATGAAGATGAGGATACTGGTATCAACATCATCAGACAGGCTATCGAATCCCCTCTGAGAACTATTGTTTCCAACGCAGGTGGCGAACCATCTGTCGTAATCAACAAGATCAGAGAAAACACCGGAAACTATGGCTACAATGCCAGAACTGACGTGTACGAGGATCTGTTTGCTGCTGGTGTGATTGACCCTACCAAAGTGACCAGACTTGCTCTGGAGAATGCAGCATCTATCGCCGCACTTTTGCTAACCACTGAGTGTGTGGTAGCCGATGTGAAGGAAGATACCCCTGCGATGCCTCCTATGGGAGGGGGCGGAATGGGCGGAATGATGTAATCCTAAATCCCTTAAAAAAAGGAGGCCATAATGGCCTCCTTTTTTATTTACCTGACTGATAGGGGGAGTAAAAGTTTGTTTGTAAAAAGGATGTGAAACTTTTTTCTTGGATAAGGAATAATTGTATTTTGCTATATCTAATTCAGAAATATGATCTTTTTAAACAGCTAGATGATTCACTTTGATACCATTTTCCTGGTGGATGATGACCCTATAAACAACCTTATCAATAAAAGGCTGCTGGGAAAAATTGGTATCTCGAATCAGATTTTGGAATTTCTGGAGGGTGAGGAGGCACTTTCACAGATAAGTATGCTCTCCCAGGAAAAAGTAGCCCTGATATTTTTAGACATTAATATGCCTGTATTGAATGGGTGGGAGTTTCTGGAGAAATACCTGCAGCAGTACCCTACAAGAAAGGATAAGATCGTAATACTTTCTAGCTCCATTGATTTTCAGGACAGACAAAAAGCGAGAGAGTTTGAAATCGTGAAAGGCTTTCTGGAAAAGCCCCTCACGATGGATAAAATATACCTTCAGCTGGAGAAATTCTGCTGATCTCACTCGTTACAGGTACTAATTGTAAGCGTTCGCTGATAGCTTTCAGCCTACTTTTCAAGCTTGAATACCTTGCCCTCCTTCATCACGAATACCACGTCTTTCATGGCCTGGATATCATCACCGGGATTTCCTTTCACTGCAATTATATCCGCTATTTTTCCTGATTCGATGGTTCCCAACTCCCCTTCCATGCCCAGAAGCTGGGCGGCATTTAAAGTCGCTGTCTGGATGGCTTCCAGATTTGGCATTCCCGCTTCAGTCATATAGATGAACTCCCTGTAGTTCTCCCCATGGGGAAAAACACCCGCATCAGTACCAAAAGCTATTTTCACTCCTTTCTTATAGGCTTTTTGAAAGGTTGCCTGAATCTGTGGACCTATCTGGATGGCCTTATCACGTACTACGGCAGGATAGTAACCCGGTATCTTGGCATATGCAGCTGCGGACATTCCGGCAGTGATAGTTGGGACATACCAGGTACCGGATTCTATCATCATACCCATGGTCTCTTCAGACATCATAGTGCCATGCTCTATAGAGTGTATCCCCGCTCTGATCACGCGCTTCATCCCCTCATCACCATGTGCATGTGCCGCTACATGGATACCAAAGTCCCTGGCCGTCTCTACCACGGCATCCAACTCATCCTGCTGGAATTGGGGAGCTGAACCGTCCCTGGCCACGGACAACACCCCTCCGGTGGCAGTCACCTTGATTAGGTCAGAGCCATACTTCACCGCCTGTCTCACGGCTTTGCGTGAATCATCCACGCCGTTGATCACCCCTGCCTCTGGGCCTGGATCACCCATCAAGTTTCTTCTCATACCATTGGTGGGATCCGCATGGCCTCCAGTGGGCGCCAGTGACTTGCCGGCCGTGAAAACCCTTGGGCCTATCACACTTCCCGCGGCAATGGCATTTCTCAGCGCGATATTCACCCCGGAGCCTCCAAGGTCACGGACGGTGGTAAATCCTCCCATTAGGGTCTTCTCCGCAAATGCAAGCGATTTAAATGCCACATCAGCCTCATTATCCCTGAATCCATCTACATACCGGGTAGGACTGGTTTCACTTTCTAGATGAACATGCATATCCATTAATCCCGGTAGGACAGTATGTTCTTTTAGATCAATAGTCGTATCCTCTTCCCCCGCTATACCATAGCCTGGATTGACAGCTGTAATTTTGCCTTCCTCTACCAGGATAGTCTGCTCTGTAAGTATTTTTTTTGCTCTTACATCGATCAGCCTGCCGGCATGTATAACTGTTTTTTGGGCATAGCCACTGCTGCAGCCCATGATGATGAAGCCCGATAGTATCCATTTTTTCATTTGTAAAAGAGTAAGGTTGGAATAGGAATATAGCTATTTTAGCGATAATTCACTTCAAATCTTCCCCGGCCTTCAATTGATAACATCGCTCATGAAGCTGGAACCCTATCCGCTGATAAAACCCCTCTGCCTGTTCGGCGGAAAAAAGTATCAATCTCGATTCCGGTGCATAATTTCTGGCTGCCTGGATTAGCCTCCTGCCGATTCCCTCCCCTTGCCTACTTTCCAGGACTGCTAAATCTGCAATGAATGTCCGGTAAGAAAAATCCGTCAATGCACGTAAAAACCCCAGGATCTTCTTTTCTTCTCTTGCTGTGATCAGCAGGTTGGAGTGGGCAAGCATTCCTTTTAGCAGGTCAGGCCGGTCCATCGGCCTTCTTGACGAAAGTCCAGAAGAAGTCAGTATCAGAATAAACTCTTCATAGGTCAAATCCTCGTCTTTTTCGAACTTGATCATGCGCTCATGGTTTGAATTTGTCCAGAACGGGGAGTTCCCGCTTAATGGCATGTGGTAGCTTTCAGAAAAATTATCAATCGAAAAGAAAATACCAATACCGACTCTACCTCAACCGATACTTTCAATTGGACATATTGGTGTTGTTTGGAAGGATTCACCCGGCAAGCCACCTTGGCCGTCCTATCCGTTCAATACATCCTGTAAGTCCGCCCTTTTTCTGAAAGTTGCCTTGGCAAAAGGGCATAGTGGAATCACACTGATTTTCTCCTCTCTGACATACCCCACCAATTCCTCCAATAGTTTGGAGCCTATCCCCTGCCCTTTCAGGCTTTCATCGACTTCAGTATGCTCGATAATCATCTTGGTAGGCCCAGCCATCACATAGACCATCTGTGCAGAACGTTTATCCCCCTCCTCTAGATAGAAAGCTCCACGCGTACCGTTTTTCTCATGTTGGATTTTAAGTTCATTCATAATTTTCAGCTGTTAAATTCAACTACATTTGACTCTCCGGATAAGTGGCCGATGGGTTTTGGGTATATCCCATACCGTAGCTCTAGTTCATCCTGCACATGCCTTCCATATCCTTCATACTGGAAGTATGCTGGAGTTTTTCATCCCTAGCAATAAAACTGCCCCGTCACTATCCCTTCCGGAAAAATGCTTTCCAAGTCCAGTAATAACAGAAGATAAGATATATTTTTTTTCCCACTTAAAGGATAATTCCAGCAAACTCCTTAGAAAAAACAAGGAACCTCTCAGATACTTATGCCCCTTATCCGGCTACTTCGATGCATCTATAATACGATCGTGTGAGGGCAATGGTGCAACTTCTTACCGATAGACAGGTAACAGGTAGGTCTACCGCAATATTAAAACCGAACTATGCATTGGCAATTCTATTACAGCCACTAATTGCTGTAATCAGTCAGTATAGTGCTGTTTTCACCTTCACTATAACTGTGCTGAGCCTCCGTTTAATAACAGCTGGATATTCTTGCAGTTATAGTCTTTCCCGAATAAAATCGGGAAAGACTATAACGAAACCTAATCGATAATCCGGGCTAAAATGAATAATTCATTCTCACCAGTAAATACCAGTCTTCATCCAAAGGAAGGTACCCGAAGTCATAACAAAAGTAATAGACCTTCCCTTTCTTTGTTTCATAGACATGTGTAATATACCTAAACTGAAACCCTTCCCTTAATAACCTCATTTTACTGGTTTTCACAGTTTCTTCACCTTCAGGAATCATCATTTCCAGAATATTCCTGTTCTTTCTTAACGAGTAATTGACCTGGCGGATCAGATTTGTATGCGCTGCAGTCTGTTGGTAATTATGGTTGTTTCTGCATTGGTCATCGCAAAATTTCTTATCCACTCTTCCTTGAATGGTCTTGCCACAATTCAAACAAAGTCTCTTGTCCGCAGCCATAGGCTAAAAAGTTTAATGTAATTTAAAGAATTAGTGCAAAAATGAAAAATCATTTCAGCAACAATTCTTTAAAAGCAGAAAAGTCAGCGGACTGTTCTTCACCTAAAAGCGGACCGTAAGACCTCCTCCATAGGTGGCAGGATTGCCTAAATGAGACGCCCCGAAATTATAGGCATAATCTATATAGGTTGCATCAAAAATATTTTGAGCCCAACACGTAATCTCCATGTTTCTATGGGTCACACCCACTTTGAGGTTGACCAGGCTAAAAGCATCTTGGGAAAATGTGTTTTCCAGATTAAAAAATTGCTTCCCGAAGGACTGCAATTCCCCCCTGAACAACCACTTCCAAGAACTGTAGCTGAAAAAATCAGGCGTATATTCCAAGGAAACGAAAGAGGTATATTCCGGGGTAAAAAGCTGCCTGTTGCCTGAAAAATCCTGAATGCCGTTTTCGCCGGGCAACGAGAGATTTGTATAGGTGGCATGGGTATATCCTACATTGAAATCAAGGACAAGGTTCCTGCTGAGTAAAGCACTGAATTCAGATTCCACGCCATAGCTTCTTACATCCCCTGCATTACTTGTGATCACCAGTGCGTCTGGGAGAATCAATGCAGGCACCTGTACGTCTGAAATTCCTGAGAGAAATACGGCTGCATTAAACCTGACCCTATGGTTAAGAAAGTAGTTTTTGGTACCCAGTTCGAGGTTGTTTGAAAACTCCGGATCATAGGTGACTAACGGTGGCTGTGACGGGTCTGATCCTATTTGGGTCAACCCTCCGGGACGGTATCCCCTGCTGTAGCTTACATACCAGTTGTGGTCTTCAGCAGGGGTGAATCCCAATGCGAGCTTTGGGCTGATTGCCGTAAAATCCACTCTTCCGGAAGTGTCGGGCACCGTATAAAACGGCCCTTCGCCAAAATCAAATTCCTGGGACACGATGAGTTTCTTTTCTTCATAATCTGCACGCAAACCCAGTGTAAGACTTAATCTTTCATCCAGCCGATACGTTCCCTGACCAAATACCGCAATGCCTGACCCCGTGCTTTTATTGGTATTGATATTGGTGAAATTGGTCATCGGGGATCCCATCAACCCTGCATCTTCACCGAAGAATATACCCTGCCTCGTAGGTGCATCTGTAAGGAACCCAAACACCCCAAACTGCCAGTCAAGGCGCTCACCTTTTCCGGCTAACCGGAGTTCTTGTGTCCACACCGCATTGGTATTCCAGTCTTTCCCGTAATTGTTGATTATGGATACTGCATCTGCAGGGCTGAAATCCCCATCAATAGGATCCTCGTAGTAGCGGTAATTCTGCTGATAAGCTGTAACAGAAGTGAAGTCCAGCTTCCCACCGGTTTTGGTCACTGCCATTGAAAAATTTGAAGTCTCATCCACCATGCGTGTAGTCGCGTTTTGATTTACCCTGAAAGGATTCTCTAAAGCAGAATCCGGGTCAGGAGCCAACGTGAAAGCCCCATGATTTCGGCCTTTATAGGATCTCAGATCGAACTTGGCGCGCCAGCCCTTGCCAAAATTGTAATCAATGTAGCCCGAAAGGGTATTGTTCCGTTGCTTATCAAACCGCTCATTGTCAAACTCGTTGATATAAAACCCTCCCCGGCGTTCATTTGCCAGCAAAAATCCAGCACCGAGTTTCCCATCAAAGGCTTTGATATTATAGGCGAATGCTGTTCTTATTAATCCATAATTTCCGACATCCACTTTTGCAAAGCCTGAATTATAGCTAGGCTCCCTGGTAATAATATTTATGACACCCCCCATGGAATTTCTGCCATATAGCGTACCCTGTGGCCCCCGCAGAACCTCTATCCGCTCTATATCATTCAGTAGAAAAAAGTAGGTATCGAGGCCAAACTGGTTTACACCATTCACATATGTCGCTACTGCGGGCTCATATGATGTAGTGGTAATCCCCCTTACAGCTATTACATTTCTGTTATCTCCGGGATTGGCAAAATACAGGTTGGGTATTACAGCACGCAGCTCCTTCACATTCCATAAATTCATCCTTTCTGCGAGCTCCGCATCTACTGAGGAAACTGCAAATGGGACCTTCTGAAGATCCTCACGTTGCTTCTGGGCCGTCACGGTCACGGCCTCCAGCCTGCCTTCAGGAATAGAATCTTGGCTCTGCGCCATTACAGCTGTTCCAAAGGCACATAAAACCACGATGGAACTTAAAAACTTGACTTTCATTTTAAGGGTACTTCTGGGATTTAGCGAAGAAATTCTACCGTGTTCAAATTAAAGGTATTCCATATGGAAACTTCAGACTCAGGACGGAAAACGATGTAAATATCACTGATTTTTCCGCTTGACACAATAGGGATGCTTACTGCTGTTCCGTCCGATCCTGCTTTCTTTGTGAGGCAGTAATCCGGCAATTTTGTTTCTCCGATCAATTCTCCAACTCGGCTACCCAGCCTGATTTAAAGTTGACCGGCAGTACTTCACGGATTGGCTACCATTTTAACAGTGTTGTTAGAAGCAGGATCCAGGTACGGCTATAAACCGGACGGACTGAGACTATTGACCGTTTGACTTAGCCACATCCAGCTGCTCCTCCGCTGTGGCTGCACGGACAAGTTTGTTTATAAGTGTAAGCAGTTACATCCTGATACCTAGATCCAAACCCAGCATTGGAAGTTGTATTTTGACTGTCTGATAAGGACGGAACCAAACTTATTCCAAGCCTCCTCTTTCTACTCACAAACACCGTGGATTTTCTTTTCACACCCCTCTTACCTCCGAATCATAGCACATCAGTTGGATTTATCCAAAACTTGCCATGGCGGATCCACCAGACGCCGACAGGTTTACCCTGCGTAAAGCGGCGTCCATTCATAGGGCCACTAGCGTCCGCAGATTTCCCGATAGGGGCAATACTCACATTTCTTCAAATCTTCCGTTTGGGAGAAGGGAACATCACTGTCATAAATTTCCTCCAAAAGTCCCTTAAGTGCCAATTCATAATCATCCCTGACTGCATTGTAATCAGCAAGTTCCACCCCGGGTTTACGGGGTTCCTTCAGGTGCAGATAAGGGTTGAAGTCATCCGTGAATATCTCCTTCAAGTTAAAAATAGCAGGCTTCAGCGGAGAGCGGTTCAGGGGATGGGTTGCCTGATAAATCAATCCATAAAAAAGAGTTTGCATAGCAGCCTTGTTTCTGCTTTTGTTTTCCCTGTCAAATAAAGATGGGATATCCGGGAAATCCTTCTTGTCACCCCCAGATTTATAATCAATAAGCCGGATTACCCCCTGATGCATGTCTACCCGGTCAATGATGCCTTTCAGGGCTATTGTTTTATCACCTCCGGATGATACTATGTGCATGGCCCCGCGGTACTCCTTTCCTTTTTCAAGTGAGATCAGTTGAAATGGGGCTGATTGCCTGTCATAATCCAATACTTTGGCAATATACTTCTGCAATACATCCCGGGCTATCGCCAGCTGGCCATTGAGCTTCGTTTCAGACTCTCCTTCCAGATGGTAAAAATCCCTGATCGCTTTCTCTATGGATGGAAAAATCCAGCTTTTCAAATCCTCAAAATCTCCCTCTTCCAGCAAATCACGTTTTTTTCGCTCAATAAACCCCAAGTAAAGATGCTCCAGACTGTAGTGGGCAAGATTGCCAAATACAGCCGGGTCTATTTCCTCACTCACCTCCTCCTTCTCCTTGAGATCAGCCAAATATTGGAAGTAGAATTTCAACCTACAATCCAGGTACATACTCAGTGCCGATGGTGAAAAAGCAGTCTGGGAAGCTCCTGAAGCCGGGATCACATACTTCTCCAATAAGGACATCACATCCGGTGTCTTCTGTATGCTGATTTCACCGGGCAATTTCTGGTCTATGGGAACATAGATCACTTCGTCCTCTATAGCTACTCCCATTTCAGCGACCATCTGTTGGATATACCTGCTTTTCTCCCCTGCCTTCCCCTGCTCGGAAGCCGTAGTATAAATCATATGTACCTCCTCTGCACTGTGGAACAACCGATAAAATGTGTAAGCATAGATGGCATCATTCTGCTCCTGTACCGGCAAGCCGAAGGCTCTACGCAGATTGAAGGGGATCATGGAGTTCAAGGATGAAGAAGGTGGAAAACTGTCTTCATTCATATTGCAGATGATCACCCTCCGAAAATCCAGGTTACGTGACTCCAAAACCCCCATGATCTGCAACCCCTCCAGCGGCTCTCCCTCAAAGGGAAGTTTTACCTCACGGAAAATCTGACGGAAGAGACGGATGAAAAACTCCCTGTTCACACGCATCGAATCCTGCTTCTCCACAATCTCACGCAACCGTGTCAGTTGCTTGAAGCATTGATATAAGTAGCTACGTTGAAGAGGCTCATCAATGAGATTTTGAGCCAATTCCATTATCAATGTAGCCAGATAGGGGAAGAGCTCCTCATTGCCAAGAATTCTGAATATCAGTTCAAAGAACCTACCTCCTTCATGAAGTTTTTGCTCAGGAATGTAAATGCTGTTCTTCTCCTGGATCTCCACCATCAACGCTTTGCAAAACTCCGGGTTTGCTGATTTCAGATAGGTGGATGTGAGCAAATTCTGTATGGCCTGATGATAGAAGACAGTCCTTCCTTCTTCTACCTTTACAAATCGCTGCATTTCCAGAACTGCTTCCAGAAAAGCATAGACCGGGGCATTCTTAACAGGATATCCCATCGTCACATTCACCTTGTCGACATGCGGAGGAAGCACATGCAATACCGGAAAAAGCAGCTGCTCATCAGGAAGGATCACGACAGTCTCTTCCTGGTTTTCCCCTTCTCCTCCATTTTCCAATATTGAACCCACCAGATTGGCCTGATTGATCTTCAGGGGAATGGCATAGGTATATATTTTAGCCTGGTTTGACTTGATCCCCGCAGGGACTACATCGGGAAAAGTAGGCCCAAATACTTTATCACGCTGGTAATCCCTAAAGAAAAACCCGGCTTCCTGATTCGGATCTTCCAGGTAGTAAGCGTCGATATCCCAATAAATCTCTGCCTGGAACACCGCTATAAAGTGTTTGATCAGTCTTTCCTCTGTCTCAGTAAATGCATTGAACCCAATGAAAATATGGTGCTTATCCGGAGTAGGCAGATTAGATAGATTGGCAGCTACTTTTCGGTAAAGTTTTCCGGAATAAGCCAACCCGGAAACCTCCAGCGAGGCCTGAAATGTCTGATAGAGTGGATAGAGCATTTCCCAGAATTTTAAAAACTTCTCCTGATGGCTTCGATCCTGCCTGACAAAGGAATTCCAAAACTCCTGGATCAAAACAATTTGACTTTCGGTCAAAAAACTCAGATCAGCTTCAAATTCCTTGAATTCAGCCAGTTGGTGGTAAAGTTTTTTGGCGTCCACCATAAACTGATCCACATCATTGAAGTCTTTGAGGATCATTTCACCCCAAAAAAAGAACCTGTCAAAATCCTCTGGAGCAGGATGGATATCCTTATAAACGCGATACAATTCAAAAATCAATGATAGGTCATCGGCTGGTACTTCATCAGCATAGCCATAGAAAATCTCCTCGATCGTCTTTACCTGTGGCATCCAGGTAGGTTCAGCAATCAACGTACCCAAGTGCTGTATGAAAAACAATCCAGCCCGTCTGTTGGGAAGGACGATGACCAGATTCTGGATATCCTTATGGTTCTTAAGGATATCGGCAGCAGTATCTCTTAAAAAACTATGCATGTATCAATTCAATTTTTCCAGTCTCCAAATAGCATAAAAAACCCTTCACTGGTTTCTTGGTGAGTAGACTGATAAGGTCCATATATTCCCGGATCTGTCTATGGTACCGGTCTTGAGCCTCACCTGTTTTGAAATCGACCACAATCGATTCCTCATTTCTCAGAATTATCCGATCGGGCCTCCTCTGCTTGCCTCCGGGAAGCAAGATTCCCTGCTCAGCGAGAAGTAGGCCACCTCCCTCAAACCAGTCCGAGAAAACCGGATGGCTGAATAAGCTTCCCAACTGACTCTCTACCTCCAGCTTTTCTGTCTCGCTGAGTCTTCCCTCAAAATAAAAAGAGTGGAGATGCATGCGGGCACTCTTCATGTCGGTGGATTTCTCCAGTATCTCATGTATCAACAGCCCATAGTTACGTTTTCTCCGGCTTTCTATCCCCTGCAGCGAGAAATCCCCTGCATAGGTCTTCACTTGGAGCAGGGAAGACCAATTCTGATAGGCCCATCTCAGTTGGGGTACAGCTGTATCTGGAATTTTCCGCTCAAGGGCCGTCGGCCATCCACCGATTTCAAAAACCTTGGTCTCCTGGCTGAAACTTGAATCAAAGTCAAGCCCTTTTTCAAGGATTTGTTTGAAATGGATTTCCAGGGAATTTCTACTACCTACCTTCTCCTTATACGGGATAAATCCCCACAACACTTCCTCAGCACGGGTGAGTGCCACATAAATCATATTCAAGCTATCCATGTAAGCCAAAATAGCTTCCTGGTCATACGTTTCCTTAAATGCTGACTGGGAGAGATCCTTGTTTAAGGTAAGCGGGATTATTGCCGCTAACTGCCGCTCCTTGTCTTCAAAAGGAGACCACACCACATTTCCTTTTCCTGTATCAAAAATGGTCCATTTCAAGAAGGGGATAAGTACGACCTTAAACTGTAGACCTTTGGACTTGTGGATCGTCAGAATCCTCATGGCATTATGCCCTTCCGGGATTTTTACCGTCCGCTTGGTTTTGTTATCCTCCCACCAGTCCAGAAAACCTGAAAGATCCGCCCTGTTTTTTGAGCTATAATCGTAAATGGCCTCTTTGAACCCTGAGAGATAGGCTTTTTCCATCCCCTCTTCCATTAACCCCAGCACACTGATCAGTTCTTCCAATGCCTCCATAAGCGGAAGTTGCAGCAGCAGTTTTTCCTTGTCCTTAAACGCCCGTATTTCCTTCTGGAGATGATCCGGAATCCTGTCTTCCGCAAACAGCCCATGATCAATCGGGTAGCCCTTTAATACAGACCTATAATACCACATGGTCTTAAACTGCACACGGTCTTCAGGATTCTGCAGATGCTTCAGTCCGGCGACAAGGGCCTTTACGGCAGAAGATTTAAAAAGGAACATCGATTCATCTGACAGCACATCAAAAGAATAATCCGAATGGGGGTTTGACGCCCCAAACTGCATCATACAATCTGCTATGGCTTCCCCTTCGGACTTGGTCCGGACTAAAAATGCAATATCCCGCAAACCATAGCCATGCTCCTGCAACTCAATGACCAGCTGAGGTAGTTTTGCCAGCACCTGGTCGTTGAATTTACCATCCTCTATTTCCTTCAATTCCGGAATAAACTCAAATCTCACCTTACCCTTGAAAGGGTCTGTTGCGTTTTTGGCTGATACTTTTTGGGAGGAATCATGGTAAGCACGGGACAAAATCCCCGCGTTTTCTATCCCATAGTCCTCGGTAAGAACCGTTTCAAATGATTCTGGCAATTCTTTGAACAGGGCATTGTTAAAAGCAACTATATCGGGAAGACTACGGTAGTTGGTATCCAGATCCCTGGTCTCCACAGAGTCAGTTCCCATCTCATGCTCCACTTGCTCCAAGAGGAGCTTCATCTCCCCTCCCCGCCAGCGGTAGATCGACTGCTTCACATCTCCCACCAGCAGATTGGTGTACCCCTGCGCCAGGGAGTTTTCCAGCAGTGGTTTGAAGCTGGCCCATTGAAACCCGGAGGTGTCCTGGAACTCATCGATCAGATAGTTCCTGTATTGGTTGCCTACTTTCTCATAGATGAAGGGAGCGTCATTCTCTTTGGTGATCTCTTTCAGAAACTCATTTGCATCAGAGATCAAGAGGATGTTTTCCTCGTCTTTGATCACTGAAAGTTCCTCCAGGAGATTCCTGAATATGCCATACACATAGCTGTTTTTCGCTATGGCTTCCAAGGTGTTCCATTGGTATTCCAAAACGTCCACTTTAGCCAGCAGCTCTCCCAACCCTGCATAATAGGCCTGCTCTATTTCCGCCTTCTTCGGGCTCTTCTGTGTAGCCCATCCTTCAGGGCTGGCAGCCATGGATTTTTGGTTCGCGGTAAAGTCCGACATAGGGAGATCACGGCTGCCCATCTTGTCAAATTTGGCAGGAAATCCTCTGGTAAAATCAGACCATTCCAACCCAAGTGTACTCCGTATTCCATTCGCTTGGATATTAACCTCCCTGGCGACTTTTAGCAGTTCCAGCCTTCTCTCTCTCACAAAGGCCTGAAGCAGCGTAATGTTATCACCCTCTTTGAGAAACGCACGGATTGACTGGGAATACCGCTTGAAGTCCTCTTGAAACAACTGCTTTCCCAGTCCTTTGATATTTCTTCGGATATCCCAGGATTTACCGTTTTGAATCTGTTCGGTGGCATAGTCGACTAACCACTTGTGAAGGAAAGCATCATCCATCACATGCATGACCACACGGTCCACCACCCGGTCCAGCACACCTTCCTGATCCAACTCAACATCGAATTTTGCATTGAGGTCAATCTCCCTCGCAAAAGCCCTCACCACACGCTGAAAAAAACTGTCAATCGTACTTACAGAAAAATGTCCATAATCATGCAAGATGGCTGTCAATGTCTGCGAAGCACGCTGCATCAACCCATTGGCATCCACATCCAGCGCTCTCATCAACTCCGAGTCCATTGTTTCCATCGGGCTCACCCCGAATCTGAGGCGGTCCAGCTCTTTCAGTATCCGCTCCTTCATTTCCTGGGTAGCCTTGTTGGTAAAGGTCACTGCCAAAATCTGACGGAAAGCTCCAGGATGGGCCAAAGCAAGTTTCAAATACTCAAGCGTCAAGGTATAGGTCTTCCCTGAGCCCGCTGAGGATTTGTAGATGATAAAGGGTTTTTGATCCATATAATAACTAGAGCTTCTAAGATAAGAAAGGCAGGATGGATTTGCTTTATCACTTATTCAGATTGACAAAAATTGTCACACTCCATATGGATAGCGGAAGAGTAATCCGCCTGCCTAACAGCTTTCTTTTACATGGGTTATCCATTCGATAACCCTGGGATCTGGAAAATCCCATACTTATATGAAAAGTTGATATCAATTAAAATTAAAGCCTTAATTTCAACTAGTTATATAAAAATCAGGATACTATTAACCCACGTTGTATGCTCGGTCTATCATCCGTAAGAGCCTTTTTCTTGAGAATCCAGGATTGACTGTTGCGAGCGGTTGAAGATGGTTTGTCGGGTCAAGTCAATCTTCACGCTAGGGACTCACTCACTTCCAGCGCCCACACTGTACCTTCTTAACTTCAAACCCTCCCTCCGTTTGGTCAGCTCTCATGCCGCAATCCTGACAGGTGATTGCTCGCTACAATAAAGAAGCTCCACTAAAGCGTTTCATTGCCAAAACGAAATCCTATGGCCTTAAAAAATCATGCTATCATTTGTCCTGGAGTGACACAGCAAAACTTATCTGAAAATAATGATTTCCGGGTTAGTAGATTCTACCTATACAATTTTAAAGTAATTATTATCAATTATTTATGAACTAATATATAAACCTTTAATTCATCAATAAAAAAGCTATTCCCCACATGGCTATCCAAAAATAAACACTTTTTTAGAGTATTTTCTCTGTCAAAGAAAAGCTTCCCGGTGCCTTCAAGGCTGCAGCTATCCGGGCTAAAGCATCCAATTCCATTGGAGGATGAAGCCAATCCCATATATCCCACCGTGAGGCAACCCCAACCCAGCGACAGCACTCAGTCACTTAATCCCAGACGGTGCAGAAGAACCTCTACCAATCCTATAAGACGGAATGACATTAGATAGGGCCTGCTGAACAACGCCATTAAAAGATTGGAAGCCATAGTTTTGAATTAGCAGACCATTTTTAAGGCAAGCTGTTTTTCAGCAAGTGCAAGCTTTTTGACCACAATTGCCCGTTATCCATGCACCGGAAAATCCAAAAACAGTATTTTTTTTGAGCTAGTCTCAGCCCCACCATCTTCTACGTTGCCCTCATTCGAAGTATAAGCATACATCATCATTCGGACGCCTTGAAGCTGGTACAGCTGAGACTTTTTCAGCAAGCCCTAGATACGTTAAAAATTACAACCACTGGGAAGGTCAGTATCATGCGGGATTCTCCGGATGAAAGAAAGACATTAGTTGCGTGAAAATAAGGCTGTTTGGAAGCTGAGGCATAGCACCGCTATGGGGAAGTTGAAAACAGCACTAGAATGACTGATTATTAAGCACTTAATGGCTGTAATAGAATTGCCAATTCACAGTTCTGGTCAAAACACATACTGAAAACCTCCCATAAACCCACCGTGGAGCCCATAAATCCCATTTGCCCTGGATGTTTCATAAAAGACGAGCCCAGGTAGTGCGCTGTCTGAATCCAATGACAATACCGACATGGCCAACGTAGGGCCTGCAAAAATCCTATAATGCCTCCCCAGTCTATACCCGTTGATTACCTTTATGGATCCTGAATTATTGGTTTCTTCTTGGAGCTCACTGGTTACCCTACTGACCAATTCCATCCCTATGGAATACTTGCCCCGTTGCCATAAATCAATACCAAATCCGGCATCCAATCCAAAGCGCATAAGATAGGAGCCCGGGTGATAAGCCAAACCTAAAACCCCGTATAACTTCCTTCCGCCTGACCGCAAGGTGAGGTGCGAAAAACCAGCCTCATCTGCTCCAAAAGCCAAACTGATTTCTCCATTTCCTATAAAATTGAGCAGACCCAGAGAATAATCGCTGCTATCAGCTATGTTGATCAAAGCAAACTGTAAATGATTCACCTTCCTTGACTTGTTTATGAATCCGGAAACCTGATAGTCTGCTTCAGTGAGTGCGTGGTTAACCAATCCGGCCATCTGTAATCCTTCTGAAGAATCGGAATGGTTCACCACTCCGGCTAACTGAATCCCTGATGCCAAAGAGGTGTGATTGACCACTCCGGCTATTTGATGGCTGGCCATACTGTCTGCACGGTTCACAAGACCTGCCACCTGAAGTCCAATGGCTTTATTTCGCACACGGTTATATATTCCCCCTACCTGCACCCCATACA
Organism: Algoriphagus sp.; assembly: GCA_048819475.1. Lineage (GTDB taxonomy): Bacteria > Bacteroidota > Bacteroidia > Cytophagales > Cyclobacteriaceae > Algoriphagus. The sequence goes on along the minus strand of JBMDXP010000016.1, from coordinate 128,015 downwards.
TGTTCTGGAGGACACCATTGTGGATTCCTGCAGCCTGAAGCCCCTTCATATTTGCTCCTACAAGATTGGCTATGCCTGCATATTGAAAATATTGTACGTCATTTTGGTTAATATTGAAGATTCCGGCTATTTCCACCCCCTCTACTCCTGCGGTATAACCGCCAATCAGATTAAGTGAAAACTTGTTGATCATCTGACTGCTAAACATCCCCTGGGTGCTCAGTCCAGGTACCAAGGCCATCTGGTAGGGGCTTTCAGCAAAGAACCCACCTAAATTGATCCGCTGAATCCGTTGCCGGAACCCGATGAAAACCCTCCCAAAAAAACTCTGCTCCAACGCATCTGCTGACCCGTCATCAGGTTTGTAGCGGAACCTGCCTATGTCCCGGCCAGCCTGGATATCCACTGTCGGCAAAAGCAGAAAAGTAGTGTCCCTAAACCCCTCTTTACTTAATGTCAGCCACACAGATTTATTATTCTGTCTGTATTTTAACTCAAAATACCCATGTTCATCTGTCAGTGAAGAGGTGAGGCTGTTTTTTTCATATATGCTCGCAAAACTGACACCCTCTTTTGTAATCAGATCTTTAATATAACCCTTTACATTTACCTGATTAATCTGTGAATCAGTTTCGGCTTCCATATCCAATCTGCCGGGTGCAAACCGGATTATGATATACCCCGGAATCTCTTTAAATTCATACTCCTCCCCAAGTACTTTCAGAAGAAAAGCACGCAAGGTGCCGCGGTATTGCGTAAAGTCAAGCAGCTGGCCAGCTGCCACCATAGAACTCTGGTACGAAAAGTAAAAGCCGTTTTCCTCTGCAAGTCTTTCCAAGGCCTGATGGATAGTGACAGGTTCCCTTGTTTCAAAGTTAATTTCTTTGGGAAGGTTTTGCTGTGCAACAAGCAGCTGAGTAAATACCATAAGACCCAGCCACAAAAAAACAAAAGGAACTATGCCATTTTTTAAGACCATAGCGATAGATGTTGATTGACAATATTAAAAAATCAGTTCAAAACTATGCGATCACCTATCTCTGTAACGTGGATGTCTAATGTTTGCTTAATCACCTCCAGGTTTTCACTTAATGAACCATAGTTCAGTGTGGTCGTGATCGGCATTGACTGTAGCATTGCGCTGCCTATTGTGATCTCAGCACCATAAGCTAAGTTGAGCACATTTACCAATTCCTGCAAAGGAATGTTTTCAGCTATAAACTTATTGTCCACATAGTACCGGAATAACAGGTTAGTCTGTCTGGATTTGTCCACAGCACCTGTCTTCTGATCAATGATAATCCTTTCCTGTGGTTCCTGGATGATTTTCTGCTCACCCAGTGCCACCTCTACTGATCCTGAATCCAGAATTACCTCTATGAGATCTCCTGTTTTCTTCACGTGAAAACTGGTACCTAATACTGTAAGGCTGATTTTATCTATCTGAACTTTAAAAGGTCTATCTTCATTTCTTTCCACTTCAAAATAGGCTTCCCCATGCTTCATGGTGACTAACCTCTCCTTTCTGAACAACTTCTGGGAATACGTAACTTCTGAGTTTCTGTTTAAGGTAATTTTTGATCCATCCAATAAGGGTAATTGGACTGCGACATTATTTGACTTCAGGTCAACACCCACAAAATATGCCCTCCCTTCCTGAGGCAAACTGTAAAGCATAGCACCAGCGAAGATGAAAACCAAAATTGCAGCAGCTGCCCTAAACCAAACCGGAAGTGAAAATTTCAGTTTATGCTTTTCGTGCCGGGCTCTCTTTTCCACAAACCGTTCCCATGCCTTACCTGCATTTACTTCTGAGCTTTGTAACAACTCTTTGCTTGAATCCCACACAAATTTAACCTGTTCATATCTCGTTTGGTGAGCAGGGTTCTCAGAAAGCCATTGTTCTATAGCGCGTGATTTTTCCTGGCTTGTCTCCTGGAGCAAATATTTGATAAGTAACTGATCGTTCATGGCAGAAGGTGCTTAAAATTGAATATAAGCAGGAGAAAAACCGGAAGAAACTCAGCCAGTTCAAGTCTCATGGTCTTCAGTGCCTTTCCCATATGGGCTTCCACTGTTTTTACTGAAACCCCTAGCCTTTGGGCAATTTCAATGTATTTCAACTCCTCAAATCTACTCAGACAAAATACCTCTCTACATTTTTGTGGAAGGAGAGTCAAGGCATGCTGCAGTCTGTTGTAAAGCTCATTCTCCTGCCCTTCAAGGCTGGACGTTCCTTCCCAAAAAGCTCCTCCCGCCATTTCGTGAAGGGTCTGCTCTTTATGCTCCATTTTCACTTGCAGGTGTTTGAGATAATTAAGACTTTCATAATACACGGCTTTATACAGATATGCCTTGGGAGATACCTTTATCTGAATAGAGCCTTTTTTCTCCCATAATTTCAAGAAAACAGTCTGCACTACTTCTTCTGCTGCTTCGGCATCTTTTAAAATCGCTTGGGCATAAGAATGGAGGGATTTGAAGTGCTCTTTGAACACCCGCTCAAAAACCTGCTCATCCATCTGAAGAAAGTCATCACGGTGACGTTGCGTCGTTTCGTTCACTGGTACTTTTATTTGTGAATTGTTTCTATAGGACAACCCTATCTTCATTTACCCTAAGTCACGTATCCCAAAAATACAGAAGATATGCTACATCCCAGTAAGCTGATTTCCTTTTGGATACTGTCACTGCAGACTTACCTGTAATCCCACGGTCAAACCCAGCTGGAGTCCATGGTAAGTATGGGTTTTATGGTGATTCCAGATACTAAATCCGGAGAAGTCTTTGCCGGATAGCTCTTGTGAGTTTGTGTAACCTACGCTGGGGCCTCCATATAGCTGAAGGTTTCTTGACAAATGGATAACAGGCAGTAATCTGACTCCGGATTTGAAGAAATCGTTATCCCCAAAATCGGTTACAAAGTGATGATATACCTCCATGTCCATCCGGATGTATTGGATATCCAACAGTTTGACGCCGAGCCCAGCCTCTACCGCATAAGGAAAATCATCAAATTGCAAATTTGATCCCAAGCCCAGGATTCCATAGAGTTTTGCCCCGCCAGATCTGAAACTCACCAGTGTGGTAAGATTCTCGTCAGTAGAAAGTCCGATTCTTTTCTCCCCGTTTTTAACCAGGTTGATAAGTGCTATTGGATAGTCGCTGCTATCAGCAATATTCAGTAATCCCGCAAGCTGTATACCTGTCACGCTGCGGGCTTTGTTTACCAGACCAGACACCTGGCTCCCTTTTACCTTTCCAGCCGTATTGGAAACCCCTGCCAGCTGTATGCCTTCGACTGATTTGGACCTATTGGCTAAACCTGCCATTTGCAGCCCTCTGATAGAATCTGTCAGATTAGCCACACCCGCAGCCTGTAAGGCATTTACTTTGGAAGCCTTGTTCAATATGCCTGACATCTGCAAGCTTACCTCACCTCCAGCAAGATTTGTAACTCCTGAAAACTGTAAACCTTGTCCGGCATAGCAAGCACGGTTCCCAATACCTGCCAACTGAACTCCCTTTAGGGTACCACTGAGATGATTCCATACCCCTGAAGCCTGAACCCCATTGGCATCCCCCTTTATAATCCCTGCAATCCCATAAGCGGCAACCCCTAGTTCACCTCCTGACAATCCGGTGATTAAATGTAAGCTTAGCTCATTCCGGTAATCAGGTGCGCTGATACCATGCGTGCTGATCGGATAAAAAATGCCTAAATGTGCAGGACTTTTCTTTTGGGAAAATGCAGGTGTTGTGGCCCAAAAGGAAACAATCAACATAAGAATGCCAAGGGATCGGTGCTTTAGGTTTTTCATAATGAATGAGATTTTGATTTTATATAGGACAGCCACCCAGTCCCCTACCCTTAGCTGCACCTTGAAAAAATGATAAATATTCATCCACCGCAGGTCATTATCTCCTGGAATCAGTTGTCGAGGTAATCAAAAAAATTACAACAGGCTAACGGTAATATTACACAACGATAGGTTGGGGCACTTGGCTTGATAGTCCCTATGACAACCACTCATCCAGCTACCTTCAGCCAGCCAGGGATCATTTTTCCAATCAAACCTTTGTCGGTAAAAAAGTGACCCAGAACCTTGATTGCCAACCAAGGGGAGCCCCCCATAAGGCTGGTAGTGCGGAAATTAAAGGGAGAGATCTTCTTTATAATACTATATCATCCCCAAAAAAACTTGAGCTAATCCTGAATCCACAACAGGACATGATAGCACAGGTTTATCCACAGTGGATAACCGTGGCTTTTACTCCACCTTCACCGTCTCAAATTTTGTACTGGTGCCATTTTCATTGATCGCCTCTATTGTAAAATAATAAGTCTTGGTCCTATCCATTGTTTTCAGCCAATATTCATTGTTTCCCAGTACCATGATGGAAGTGTACAATTTATCAGGTGCTGTTCCATAGTAGATATTATATGCATAGGCATTATCGACCGGGCTCCATTTTATAAAAGCACTGCGCTTGTCCTTTTCTGTTCTGAATACCATGAATTGGTCCACTCCTCCCGGAGGGTGTCCATTTCCGCTCCCAAATATCCGGAAGCCACTCAGTGCAAACTTTCCTGTGGGCATATGGATATTCTCCAGTTTGATAAAACGTGCCTCCACCGGCTGCTCCAGTTCTATGTAGTCATGGGGCACATCCGTTTTGTTTTCACTTTTATCCACCAATTTGTCCCAGTGTACTCCGTCTTTTGAGTGGTACAATACATACTGATGGAACTGATCGGTGCGCTTTCCCAACCTGTCACTATCCACATCCTGGTCCGCAAAGTTAAGCTGGATAGCCCTCACCGTGCTGACGTTTCCCAGATCAGACTGTATCCATTCTCCCCGCTCACCACTGGCCGCGCTCCAATACGTTTTTAAGTCTTCGTCATTGGATTTATTGGCAGTATAATTACCGAGTGTAGAGGACACTTGCATAGGCTTGTTATAATTCAGCAGCATCCAGCCGGTGAATTCACCGGGTTTATCAGAATCAGGCAGGTAATGGGGATAGTCCCCAAAGGCGGTGCTGGACCACATCACTCCATCGGCATCAAAACCTGCCGGCCAGATGCCAAGCCTCCGCTCAAAGGTATTTTTGACAGAGATCATAATGGAGCTCACATGCCAGTAGTTACCTTGGTTGTCTCTGAATGTGGAGCCATGACCAGCTCCCCTTGCAAAACCTCCCAATTTAATACTCAACGGGTCGGACTGCGGAATAAAGGGCCCGAGGGGAGAATCACCCACTACCACTCCATCCGCATACCCACTGAACTCCGTCCCCGGAGCCCCATATTGCAGGTAGTATTTGCCTTGGTGTTTGGTCATATGAGCACCTTCCATGAATGGATCCAGAAAGGTATTATCCATATGCTCCCCAAACCGTTGCCATCCGTAACGATCAGGTTCCAGCAAATACATTTCCTTCCGTGTGCCGATAGGCTGCAGGGTACTTCTATCCAACTCTATTCCGTATAAGGGATATCTATTGGAGCTTCCATTATACATGTATAGGCGCCCATCCTCATCGGTGAAAAAATCCGGATCCCACCCCCCTATCTCGAATTTCTCGACCAATGCCTCCCATTTATTCTGTTTCGGATCAGTACTCATCCAGATTGTAAAGTCACGTTCATAGGTAGAGCCCATTACGATGACTGTATCCCCTATAATTCCTACAGCCGGGGCGCAGAGCTCATCATATACGTTATTCCAAGGCTGAAGAAACAACCTGGACTCAAATTTCCAGTTGAGCATGTCACTGCTGTGCCAGTATCCCCATTGGTTGGTGCTGAAAAGTAAAAAATCCCCCTTGTAATTGACTATGACAGGGTCAGCTGTAGCGCGGTGTCTTCCCCATTCGCTGAAATTCGGTATGGGTGTGTACCCATAATCTATGTTTATAGGATTGCAATAAGTCTGTTGCTGGGCATGCAAGCTGTGGGTAAATCCAAGAACAGCAAGCAAAAGAAATATCGGACGGATCATATGGGGTCATTGTTAGTTTCTGTACAGCGGAAACCGATCAAAGTTACTACTCCACTGGAGACTTGATGAATATATAATTTTATTTTATAATTCCCCTTTCCCTGTCCACCCAACAGGATAATAACGAAATCCTTACATACCGAATCCCACTATTGTATTCCAACCCAAGACTAACACCATGTTTTTCCGGTAAAACAACTAGTTATTTTACAATTCATTTAGTAACTTACTTACAATAAGCTTTTTACAACTTATGAAGCATTTCATTTTTTCATGCTTCCTGTTTGGGCTTTCCCTTGTTATTCAGGCCCAGACTGACCCGCTGACGCAGGTTCATGGTGCCCGGTCCCAGGGTATGGGAAATCTCCGTGTATTCACCAGGAATTCATGGAGCTACTTTAACAATCCAGGTGCCCTTGCGGCAATAAAAGAATCTTCCCTCGCAGTAGGCTATGACAGCAGATTCGGAATGCAGGAACTTAGCACCTTTGATTTCTCAGCGGCATTGCAAACCGGCTCGGGAACCTGGGGAATGGGTATCTCACGCTTTGGAGGCAGCCAGTTTAACCAGCAAAGCCTCGGGGTTGCTTTTGGCCATCAGCTGGGCCCTGCAAGTATAGGCGGTAAAACAGAATGGTTTCAAACGCATATAGAAGGATTTGGCTCTGGCAACAGTCTTATTTTCAGCCTGGGTGGGTTAGTGGAGCTGGCACCTAGTGTTTCGCTGGGTGCCAGCATTTTCAACCTGAACCGGGCACGACTCAGTTCTGACTCCCCTTACAGACTTCCCACCGGATTAAGCTTAGGCTTACTCTATCACCCTGGTAAATCCCTGGAAATGCACCTGGAGATAGAGAAGGATATTCAGCTCTATCCTGTCTACAAGGTGGGCTTGGAATATGGGATCAAGGAATGGCTCTACCTGAGAACAGGCATAAATTCCAATCCCGGTAGAGTACTTTTTGGGCTGGGCGTTCAGAAAAGCAAATTTTCGGTGGATTATGCCTATGGCCAGAATCAACACTTAGGGACCACCCATCACGTGAATTTAGGTTTGAAACTCCATGAAAAATGAAATGTGGAATCCTAACTATTGCGCTCCCATTTTTCATGATATGCGCTGCACTCGCCCAGACTCCCCCAAAAGAAAACCGGGCTCCGAAAGAACTGATCGAGTTCCTGTTTCCAGTCCGGGACGATGACGTTGAACACGAGTCAATCTACGAAGTATTATTGCAGCTCTATTTAAATCCTATAAATATCAACCGCGCTGACGCAGAACTGCTTCAGTCCACATATCTCCTCAGTCCCGAGCAAATCACCAACTTCCTCGCTTATCGGGAAAGATTTGGCCCCCTCATTTCGCTGTATGAACTCCAAGCTATACCTGGATTTGATATGGTATCTATCCACCGGATCGTTCCATTCTTGACTGTAGGGCAGCAAAAGCAATCAGGCAAGTCTTTTTGGAACAGGCTAAAGGATGAAGAGCAGTCCTATCTGATTTTCAGAACAAGAAGAGTCTGGGAAAGGCGGAGGGGTTATACTCCTGCTGACACAAGCGCTACAGGCAGGATATCCAGTAGGTATCTGGGCGACCCCAATGAACTGTACTTACGGTTCAGAGCCTCGCATACACGTGATTTCAGTTTGGGGTTCACATTGGATAAAGACCCCGGGGAAAAATTTACATGGGACCCCAAAACCGCCCGATACGGTTTCAACTTTTTCTCTTTTCATATTACACGGTACAATATGGGCAGCTGGAAGACAGTAAGTCTGGGAGACTATGCCGTGTCTTTTGGTCAGGGTTTGGTATTCGGAGCTGGTTATTCGTTAGGAAAAGGCGCAGAAACAGTGACTACCATACGGAGAAGTGGTGTGGGAATCATACCGTATACCGCTGCTATGGAATATGGGTATTTCAGAGGTGCTGCCGCGACCTATCAGTCAGGCAAATGGCAGGGAACCCTGATCACTTCCCATGCTCCCAGAGACGGCCGGGGGCAGGCCATCCTTGACTCATTGGGTATCGAAGATGTCATCATCAGTTCCTTTAATCAAAGCGGTCTCCACAGAACACCTGGGGAGCTATCCACCAAAAATCAATTCCGTGAAATGAGCCTGGGCACGAACTTACAGTATACAGAGGCGGCGGGAAGATTTCAGATGGGAGTCAATGCACTTTACACCAGGTTTAACCAGGCATGGATCCGCGACCCCAGACCATATAACCAATTTGAGCTTGCAGGTCAGAAGAATGCCGTGGGGAGTCTGTATCTGAACTATAACTGGAAAAACTTCTTCGTGTTCGGAGAGTCTGCCATTTCCAAATCCGGCGGAACAGGAACGGTGTTTGGTCTGGTGAGCAGTCTTGGCAGACAGGTAGACTTTTCTATGCTTTGGAGAAACTATGACCGTAATTTCCATAGCTTGTATGCCAATGGGTTTTCTGAAGGGACCAGGTCAATCAACGAGCGTGGTATTTATACAGGTATTCAACTCAAGCCTTTTGGCAAATGGAAGATTAATGGATATTATGATTTCTTTAGGTTCCCCTGGCTGAAGTATCGACTATACTCACCATCCAAAGGCTATGAATGGCTCTCCAGGATCAGCTACCAGCCCAGCCGTTCACTACTTGCCTACTTCCAAATCCGGGAAGAACAAAAAGAAAGAAACCTTCCAGACGCGGGTGAACCCTTCCTACCTTACCGGATCGGTATAATTAAGAAACTCAATGGAATGGTGAATCTGGAGTACCAGCTGAGCAACTCTTTCTTTCTGAGATCCAGAATACTTTTCAGTAAGGTTGACCATAATTCAAAAACCTCGGATGGATTTATGATCCTTCAGGATGTGCAGTACAAATCAGGAGCCTTCAGATTGACGGGCAGGTATGCTTTATTCCAGACAGAGGACTACGACACGAGACTTTATGCCTTCGAAAACAATGTCCTATGGACCTTTTCCATTCCGTCATTTTTTGGGCAGGGCGTACGCTATTACGTACTCAGCCAGTATGGAATTAACCGACAACTCACAGTATACTTCCGTTTTGCCCGGACAAGCTATACAGACCGTGAGACCATCGGTTCCGGATTGCAGACAATTGACGGACCACACCAAACTGAGACTTCAGTGCTCTTGAGGTATATGCTGAACAGGTAATTTCCATTAATGGTACAAATCTGAGGGAGTTTTTTAATAATTTGTGGCCAAACCATCAATCTAACATGAAAAGAACACCTTACCTGACCCTAATTTTCCTTTTTATCTTCAGTGTAGCCTACTCCCAAAACTTGGATTTGGGCAAATTGAATAAAAAGGAAGGATTTGTGACTTTTTATCTCGACGATGAAAAAGGTAAAATCTATCTGGAAATAGAAAAGCTGGACTTCGAGTTTCTCTACGTCAACTCACTCACTGCCGGAGTAGGCTCTAACGATATTGGCCTGGACAGGGGACAGCTTGGAAATACCCGTATTGTTGAATTCCGAAGAACAGGTAATAAAGTTTTTCTTGTTCAGAAAAATTATGGATTCAGGGCTTTTTCAGAGAATCCTGCGGAGGTTCAATCGATCAAGGATGCTTTTGCGGAATCAATTTTATGGGGCTTTGAAATCTCCCAGAAAAGTGGGGATAAGCTGATAGTGGACGCTACTTCTTTTTATCTGCAGGATGCCCATGGCGTGGGTGAATCGCTTGCCAGAAGTAGACAAGGCACCTTCCGGCTTGATGCAAGCAGATCAGGCCTTTATTTTCCTATGACCAAGAACTTCCCGAAAAACACAGAGGTGGAGGCTACCATCACACTCACAGGTCAGGCGACAGGTGGATTTCTACGGTCTGTATCCCCCAGTTCGGATGCTGTATCTGTACGTATGAGACACTCCTTCATCGAGTTACCGGACAGTAATTATAAGCCACGGGAGTTTGACCCCCGTGCCGGCTATTTCTCGATCAATTATATGGATTTCACTACTCCCATCTCGGAGCAGATTGTAAAGCGTTTTATTTCCCGCCATAGGTTGGAGAAAAAAGACCCTTCAGCGGCAGTATCGGAAGCAGTGGAGCCTATTGTATACTATCTGGACAGAGGAACACCGGAACCTGTGGCCTCGGCGCTACTTGAGGGAGGCAACTGGTGGAACCAGGCATTTGAGGCTGCCGGCTTCAAAAATGCCTTCCGCGTGGAGCTCGCACCTGAAGGAATGGATTTGATGGATGTCAGAAACAACGTGATCCAATGGGTTCACAGGTCCACGAGAGGCTGGTCTTACGGGTCCAGCGTAAGGGATCCCCGTACCGGTGAGATCATCAAAGGCCATGTATCTTTGGGGTCTTTGCGGGTAAGACAGGACTATCTTATAGCCCAAGGACTGTTGCAGCCCTTTGAAGAAGGCAAACCAGCTGACCCAAGAATGCTGGAACTAGCCCTGGCCAGACTCCGTCAACTGTCTGCACACGAAATCGGCCATACGATAGGGTTGGCGCATAGCTATGCCACCTCCGCCAAAGACAGGTCTTCGGTGATGGATTACCCCTACCCTGTCATTACCCAGTCTTCCAATGGAGACCTTGACCTCAGTGCTGCCTATGATGATAAAATCGGAGAATGGGACAAATGGGCCATCCGCTATGGCTATGATAATCCAAAAAACGGAGAAGAGGAATCAGTCTTCCTGGAGAAATTATTGAAAGACACCTACGCAGCAGGATATGAATTCATAACAGATTCAGATTCAAGAAACCCAAGTGGTGTTCATCCGAGATCACACCTATGGGATAATGGGCAGTCTGCCTCTGCCGAGCTCAGGAGAATGATTGATCTCAGGGCAAACAAAATGAAGACTTTTGGCTTAAATGCCATACGCACTGGTGAGCCGGAAGCTATCCTGGAAGAGGTTTTCGTACCACTCTATCTGATGCACAGGTATCAGTTGGAAGCTACCAGTAAATTGCTGGGGGGAATGGATTATATCTATAAAGTAAAGGGAGACAATCAGCCGGGACATAGCTGGGTAGCGGCAAAGGATCAAAAAGATGCCTTGACTTCCTTGCTGTATGCCATTTCCCCAGATCAGCTTGAGGTTCCGGAGAGTGTACTGGCCCTTATACCTCCAAGACCTTATGGCTATAACAAAAACAGGGAAACATTCGTATCCCGTACAGGTCCTGTCTTTGACCCCATCGCCCCGGCTGAAAGTGTGGTGGATCTTACTTTTGGATTCCTTTTCGAATCAGGAAGAGCAAACCGCCTATATCTTCAGAACTTATCCAACAAGGAACTGCCCTCATTTGAAGCCGTGTTGAAGGAAGTAAGCTCCCAGATATTCTCCTCAGCCATCCCCGGAGGATACAAAACGGAAATAAAGATGATGACAGAAGCAAAGCTTGTAGACTATCTTATAGACTTGGCCAAAAACCAAAATGTGTCCAACACGGTCAGGGCAATGGTGAGAGGATACCTTTACAATCTAAAAGACGGCTCAGTTGGAAGTTCAGGGCTTACCAAAAGAGGCGACTCCGGTTCTTTGCTGGCGATGCACTCCAGCTATCTCTCAGACAAAATAAAAGCCTTTCTGGATTTGCCTGTGGAACTCGTCCCTCAGGAAACATTGAAAGTACCCGATGGAGCCCCTATCGGATCTGAAGAAATGAGTTGTGATTTCGATTTTGAAAATCAATAATACATCAAAAAATCCCTGACGGAACATTCGGGAAACACAAGCCGGTCACCACATTGACCGGCTTTTTATTTTGACCCCGAAATAGGTATTATCGATTCTATTACGTCCACTACTTGCTGTAAAATCAGTCATAATAGTGCTGTTTTCAACTTCACCATAGCTGTGCTTTGCCTCAGTTTATAAACTGCCGGATTTTCTTGTAATCAATGCCTTTCCTGAATAAAATCGGGACAGGTCATGTAAGAAATTCTTCCCATAGGCATTTCCTTGCATTTTAGACGCCCACTAGTAATCCTATTGTATAATCCGGATTTAACTTATTGAAAGCTAGTAGGATAAAAGCTATATTCGGTTTATAATTTTTACATATGACTGTCACAAAAAAAAGATGCTTTGTGGTCATGGGATTCGGCACAAAGACGGATTATGTCAACGGTCGAAAGCTTGATCTGAACAAATCCTACCGAATCCTCATCAAACCTGTCGTGGAAGGTAAAGGAATCACCTGTATACGGGCAGACGAAATCACACATTCCGGTTCGATAGACGTACAGATGTACCGTGAACTGCTACAGGCCGATCTGGTGATTGCGGATTTGTCGACAGCCAATCCCAATGCACTCTACGAATTGGGGGTACGGCATGCCTTGCGTCCTTTTACGACTATAGTGATCTCAGAGGACAAGCTGGTGTATCCTTTTGACCTTAACCATATTCTGATTACCAGCTACCAGCATCTGGGGGATGCAATTGACTTTGAGGAGGTCGAACGGTTCAGGACAATCCTGGGAAAGCTGATTGACACAGTTATTGATAAAAATGAGCCCGACAGCCCGATATATACCTACCTGAACTCGCTAATTCCTCCCAGAATACAGGAACAACTGGAACAGGCGATCGAAGACGGGTTGCCGGAAGACATGTCTGTCATTGAGGAGAAAGGTAAGGCACTGTCCTTGATCATCCAGGAAGCTGAGGATGCGATTGAGTCCAAAAATTTTGCAAAAGCCCGTGACTTATTCCAAACGGCTGTACATTTATCAGGGGCCAACCACGGCCAGAAGGACCCTTACCTGATCCATAGACTTTCATTTACAACTTATAAAGCGGCAGATCCCAATTTGGTTACGTCTCTTTATACTTCCTTAGGCTACCTGCAATCCATTAATCTAGCCCATACCAATGACCCCGAGACTGTGGCATCTGCGGGAGCTATTGAGAAGAAGCTTTATGAATGTGGAGAAGGGGATAACCATTTGGAAAATGCCATTCTTTATCTTCAGAGAAGCTATTACCTTCTCAATAACCGATACAACGGAGTCAACTTGGCGTTGACACTTGTCTACCGGGCCACTTCCTCCCTAGCCGACTCAGACCATGAGAAAATTGCGGATCTGGTGTTTGCGAAACGTACCTGGAGCAGGGTTTTGTATTTATGTCAGAGGGATTTTTCCTTGCTTGTGGCGAAAGAAAAGAAAAACGAAAACCACACTGCAGAAGGGATAGGTTATCAGGAATTTGAGGAGTATTTCAATACCCAAAAGTTCTGGATCACCGTAAACAGAGCTGAAGCAAACTTTGGACTGGGGGTATTTGATCAGTTTAGAACTGATTATGAGGAGGCAAAAAAAATACCGCATCATGCTTGGATGTGGGAAAGCTTTACCGAGCAAATAGGTAAATTGGCAGCAGAATTGAAGAAAGTGGGGCATCTGATGAAACCTTCTTGGAATTCCCCCGATTAACTAGCCAAACTATTATTGATCCATGAATAACCCGCTATTGGCAGAATTTGCCACCCCTTTTGATACCGCACCATTTGATAAAATTGAGGCTGGCCATTTTATGCCTGCCATACAAGAGGCCATCAAAGAAGCCAAAGCTGAAATTCTGAAGATAAAGGAAGAATCGCTGCCTACCTTCGAAAACACGATAGAGGCTCTGGATAGATCCGGAAAACGGCTTGGCGTGGTGGGGGCTGTTTTTTTCAATTTGAATTCTGCAGAGACAAATGAAGACATCCAGAAACTGGCGCGGGAAATATCCCCCTTACTGACGGAGCACTCCAATGACATCCTGCTGGACCAAGAGCTTTTCCAGCGGATTGCCCAGCTGCATGACACAAAAGAAACACTCAACCTGAATGCTGAGCAACTTACACTGCTGGACAAGACCTACAAATCTTTTGTAAGAAATGGGGCAAATCTGACTAGTGATGACGCGGGGGAGCTCCGCAAAATTGATAGGTCACTGGCCCAGGCAAGTTTGAAGTTTGGGGAAAATGTGCTGGCTGAAACCAACCGGTATGTCCATTTCATCTCAGACGAAGAGGAGCTGGAAGGTTTGCCTGAAGGAGCAAAGGAAGCCGCTGCCCAAATAGCGGAAGAAAAGGGACAACCTGGAAATTGGGCAATCACCCTTGACTATCCCAGCTATATCCCTGCCATGACCTATGCCAAAAACAGGGAATTGAGAAAGAAGCTCTTTATAGCTTCAGGTACCAAATGTTCGAAAGGGGATGAGCTGGACAACCAGGAAGTCATCAAGGATATTCTGAGACTCCGGCATAAGCGGGCATTGTTGTTGGGCTATAAGAGCCATGCTGATTTTGTTTTGGAAGAGCGAATGGCACAGACCCCCGCTCAAGTGACTGTATTTCTGGAAACGCTGCTTGAAAAAGCAAAGCCCAAGGCTAAAGAAGAAGTGGAGGAGGTAGCCAGGTTTGCCAAGCAGATTGATGGGCTGGAGGATTTTGAGAAATGGGATTTTGCCTATTATTCAGAATTGCTGAAGAAAGAAAAGTATGCACTTGATGACGAACTGCTGCGCCCTTATTTTCAGTTGGAAAAAGTCGTCAAAGGCGTATTTCTCACAGCTGAAAAACTTTTTGGAATTCAGTTTACTGAAAATCCCGACATACCGGTGTATCATCCCGAGGTAACTGCCTATGAAGTAAAAGATAGGAAAGGCGAGCATCTGGCAGTATTTTACGCTGATTTCTTTCCAAGAGCTGGCAAGAGAAACGGAGCTTGGATGACCAGCTTCAAAGGACAGCATCAAATGGGGGGTGTGGATCATCGGCCACATGTGTCCATCGTCTGCAATTTCACCAAACCTACCAAGACAAAACCAAGTCTGCTGACTTTTAATGAAGTCACAACCCTGTTCCATGAATTTGGACACGCGCTGCACGGCATGCTGGCAAGAAGTAAGTATGAATCGCTTTCAGGAACCAGTGTTTATTGGGATTTTGTGGAGCTGCCATCGCAGATTTTTGAAAACTGGTGTTACGAAAAAGAATGTCTCGACCTGTTTGCGTTTCACTATCAAACCGGCGAAGTGATCCCTGGGGACCTCATAGAGAAAATCAAAAGAGCCGCCAATTTCCAGCAAGGCTATCAGACGGTAAGACAGATCAGCTTTGGACTTTTGGACATGGCCTACCACAGCCGCTCTCCCGAAGAGATAGTGGATATATTTTCATTTGAAGAAGGAGTCATGCAGCGTACGGATTTACTTCCCAAAATCGCTGGCACATTAATGAGTCCCTCCTTTTCCCACATATTCCAAGGAGGGTATTCTTCCGGATATTACAGTTATAAATGGGCCGAGGTGCTGGATGCAGATGCATTTGAGTTATTTCAGGAAAATGGCATTTTTGATCCGGTTACTGCAGAATCATTCGAAAAAAACATACTTTCTGCCGGAGGGACTGAACATCCCTCCCTACTTTACAGTAGGTTTAGGGGGCGTGCTCCCAAGCAAGAGGCCTTGCTTAAAAGAGCTGGCCTGATCTAGTTACTAACCAAATCTTATGACGACAAATAAACTTCAGCTGCCTCCTATCCTCAGAGCCCTTTCCACCATGGTGATGATGATAGTGATTGTTTTTTTCCTGATTATCGGAAGGGGATTACTTATCCCTCTTTTTATGGGAGGGTTCTTTGCCATTCTCTTCACCCCACTTAGTAACTGGCTGGAATCCAAAAAAGTACCACGTGTGCTTTCCACGATTATTTCACTGGTAGCCATGATCGCGGTAGTGGCGGGGCTGGTATCGTTTGTGATCGGCACAGTGTCCAATTTCTCACAGGATTTTGACGACGTTTCAGGAAGAATAAACGGGTATGCCGAGGATATAGATGAATGGGTAATCAATAATCTGGGAGAAGATCCTGAAATGCGTGAGAAGGCCAACACCGACTATTTAAAGGCTATGCTTACGGATAACAGCAAAGGGATTTCCGACTTTGCATTGAAGACAGTAGGTTCTCTTTCAGGGCTGGTACTGATTCCGGTTTTTATGTTTTTCTTTCTTCTATACCGGGATCACCTGACTTTGTTTATGATCGAGCTGTATAAGGAGAAAGACCAGGAAACGGTACGCAGGCAAATTTTCACACTCAGAAAACTTATCCAGAACTACATCGTGGGAGTGGTGAAAGTGATGGGGATTCTGGCGGTGCTGAACGTGATCGCATTGACAGCCCTGGGAATTCAGCATGCGGTCTTCTTTGGTGTCATAGCCGCCATACTTAACATCATCCCATATGTCGGTCCTTTTTTGGGAGCTCTGATGCCTATTATATTTGCTTTCCTGACCAAGGACAGCCTTTTCTATCCTTTGGCCGTACTGGGGGTCTACCAGCTTATCCAACTGATTGAAAGTAACTTTCTGACCCCAAAAATTGTAGGAAGCAATGTCAATTTGAACGCCTTCATCACCTTTCTGGCATTGCTGGTCGGGGGCACGATCTGGGGAGTGGCAGGGATGATCCTGATTATTCCTGCTTTGGCTATCCTACGTGAGATCTTTGAGCTCAGTGAATCCACCAAACCTTTTGCCCTTCTTATGGGGGAAGAAAAGGAGACTAAAAAAGAAGCCAAGATTAAAATAGAGCCTAAAGGTGAGTAAGAAATTAGTCGTTGTTGCCCTGTGTATAATCTTTTGCTCCTGCGATTCTCTCGAGGATAAAAAGGGAAGATTTCTTCTTAAGGGAAACGAGAAGCTGGATGACAATGATCCCAAGAGCGCAATAGCATTCTATAAGGAAGCTATTGCGCTGGATTCAGTTTATAGCGATGCCTATTACAATAAGGCTATGGCCCATCTGAGATTAAATCAACGTGATGAAGCTATTTTGGATTTCGGAAAAGCCATAAGACTTAATCCGGACTATAGTGAAGCCTATTTCCAGCGGGGGCTTGCTTATCTGGATAATGGGGAGTTTTATAAAAGCCGGGAAGATGCCGATAGATTGATAAAAGAAGATGCGGAGAATTGGAAAAGCCACTTCCTGAAAGGATTGGTAGCAGAAAAATTCAAGGAATACCCTGACGCAATGGTGTCCTTCGAAAAAGCAGCAGATTTAAACCCTGGAAACTCAGACCTGCTGGTCAATCAAGCCACTATCCTCTTTTATCAAAAAAAGTATGGGGAAGCACTTGAAAAGCTTGTGGAAGCCGAACGGATCAATCCGTCAGAAGCCAACCTCCATAATTTAAGATCGATGATCCTGTTTGAACAGGAAGATTACGCGGGCGCTTTGGAAGCTGTGGAAAAAGCACTGTTGCTAGACAGGAGACAGCCCTATTTTTACAACAACAAAGGACTGTATCTCCTGTTTCTGGATAAGCTTGAAGACGGGATCAGCTTCATTAACCAGAGTATACAAATGGATCCAAAAAACCCATATGCACTACGCAACAAAGGCATCTATTACACGATGAAGGGGGATAAGGTATCTGCTCTGCAGTATCTGACAGAATTAAACGATCAATATCCTGAAATGGAACTTGTCCAGACTTATTACCAAAAAGCCAAAAATCTATAATCTAAGAGGTCACGTCCTTTATCTTCTTTAAAAGCTCAGCGGCATCAATGGGTTTCGCCACAAAACCGTCGAATCCGGTTTCTTCAATTCTCTCCATGATTTCGAGCTTGGCAGCTGCCGTAAGTGCTATAACCGGTATCTCGGCAAATTTCTTGATGGCTACTGTTGCTTCAAATCCATCCATGACCGGCATCTGGATATCCATCAGAACACAGTCGTAATCACCGTCCGCCACCGCATCCAGAGCCTCTTGCCCATTGGTAACCCGGTCATATGTAAATCCCCATTTTTTGATAATCTTCCCGAGGACAAGGGCATTCACATCATTATCTTCTGCCATAAGCAGTTTTAAATGTGATTGTGCATCCTCCGCAGCATGGCCATTTCGGACAGCAGAGATGCGCTGGTCCTCTGTCGTATCAAATAACACCTCAAAATAGAACGTACTTCCTATTCCCTCCGCTGATTCAAGACCAATCTTACTTCCCATGAGGTCTAGTAGTTTCCGGGTAATGGAAAGTCCCAGTCCTGTCCCACCGTATTTCGTGCTGAAGGTTGGCCGCACCTGATCAAAATCATTGAATATTTTCTCCTGGTTTTCCTTGGCTATTCCTATACCCGTATCCTTTACTTCAAAATAAACCCTTGCTTTGCCCCTACCCAATTCCATTAGTTCGGCCTTTACATCCACATTTCCTGAAGAAGTGAACTTGAGTGCATTGGTGATGAGGTTGTTCAAGATTTGGGAAAGCCGTGTCTTATCGCCCTTGAGCCAGATATCCAGCCCATCTGAGAGTTGGAGGGCCAATTGATTCTTGCTGTCCCTGGCATGGAACAAAAGCCCGTTCACCACCTGGTTCATCAATTCACCCAACTGAAACGGTACTTTCTCGATAGTTAATTTGCCTGCTTCTATTTTCTGGAAATCCAATAGATCATTGATCATGATGATAAGATTATCCACAGCAAAATTGATGGTATTGAGCGCTGTCTTTTGATGTTCGGAAGGCTGCTCCTGGAGGAGAGAATATACAGAACCGGAAATAGCATTGAGAGGTGTCCGGAGTTCATGACTTATCATGGACAAAAACTCTGACTTGATCTGGCTCGCCTTTTCGGCTATTAGGCGTGCTTCGTCCAATTTGGATTCGAATTCCTTCTGCTTACTTATATCGGTAAGATAGCCATACCAGACCATATCCCCATTTTCCATGCGTTGTGGTCTTGCCGATCCCAATACCCACTGATAATCAGTTGATTCAAGGTTTGTTCTTACCCTAAACTGGCACTGCCAAGGTTCCAGCTTATGGGCAGAGGCCACCGAACTCATAATCACCTGCGGCAGATCCATAGGGTGTACGCGGGAAATGGCCACAGAAATATCAGAGAACTCATCAAGCTGACCAGGCTCCAATCCCAGAACTGTTGAAATCCCCTTCGATAAGAACGAAAATGAAATTTTGCCCTCACTATCGAGCACCATCTGATACAATCCTCCGGGGACCTGCTCTGTCAGGTTCATAAGGTAATCGGTGTTTTTCTCCAGAGTCTGTTCCAGGCTGATTTTCCCGGAGACATTTCTAAAGGAAACTACTATGTACTTGTCCCCATCTATAAGGGATAACTTTGCACTCACCTCCAAAGAAAGTTTCCCTGTTTCAGCACTGTTCTGGACACAGGAAAAAACCTGAGTGGACTTTTGGCCATCTACGGTATTTACCCACGATATCCATTGACCCGGCGTCTCAAAGACACTGTTCAAATCATCAAGATGCATCCACTTCTTTAATCCTGCCATCTTAAACAGCTTGCTGGCCTCTTTACTGGTTAATACAATTTCCCCATTGGACCGCACAATTATCATCGCTTCTGGATTATCCAAAAGCGATTCCTGGTAAAGTTTTCTTTTGCTTTGAAGCTCCAGTCTGGGGGTTTCATCCCAGACCACACCTATAACCCCATCTTCTTCAGCTTCCGCCTGCCATCTCAATTCTACCTTCTTTCCTCTGCTATCGGACAGTTTGGTACTGAATCCAGACACCTCTCCATTCATCAAGGTCCTTTCGATATCTTTCGAAAGAGAAGCGATCAGCTGCAACTCCCTTTCCCGGGTTGCTCCATCGAAATTAAGTACACTGCTGTCCGTCTTAACTAACTGCTGCGCATAAGCATCCAAAACCAGACGTCGCCTTGCTACATCGTAACTCCAGGTACCTGCCTGGGTCAATCCCGGTACATCCAGCTTCATTGCCGTTAATCTTTTGCTCCGCTCAGCTGCTCTGGCTTGAACCGTGGTATCCCTTGCTATGATATAGAACCTATTATCCGAAAACCGGACAGTACATTCCAGATTTTTATATCCTCCCTTCTTATGCTTAAACCGCACCTCCACCACTTGGTCCCTGCCCTGTCCTTTCAATCTCCAGATTTCCTCAAGTTTCCCCAAATCATCCCGATGGATAAGTGGACAAACTTGCTTGTTCAGAAGCTCTTCAGGCACGTATCCAAGCATTAAGGTAGCGGCATCATTCAGGTAAGTCAGGTAATCGTGCTCGCCAATTGCCATCAGATCAAGGTCCGATTTGAAGAATTGTTGAACCTCTTTCCCGGTAGGAACTCCAGCATCCAGCACTTCTTTTCCTTGATAAAAGAGAAAGTAATCAGAGCCGGTTTCATTGGGAAGCTCCAGTCTGAAAGAAAAATCTTTTCCAAAATGGGCAATTATCAGCTCTTCTTTGAAGATGTAAGCGTTGATATCCAATCCGAGACCGACTAGGTTTCTTTCTGTCAATGAATTGCCCAATTGCTCTTCAAACGATTCATTGGCGTAAAAAATAGTATAGGGATAGATATCATCTGCCAGAAAGACCATCTCCGATGATTCGTAGATGATTTTTTTAAACGTACCATTAATCCCCATTTCTTGCATTTACTCTGCATTTATATAGCAGGAATGAAACCTCTTATGAAAAATCGAACATTCTCATTCCTTTGATACAAAAATACAATAATTTGTATTTCATATCAATAAATTTGATTTTTAAATATTTTATTTTGGGAATATTTAGATACCAAACTCTACCTGGAACGTCATAAACCAAAAATTATCCTTATCCTCAAGCTCAAATTCATCATCAGACCACGAATAGCCGATGTTTCCCTGGATCTTTATCCTATGCCCGTTCAAATATCTCGTGTAACCAACATTTGTTTCATCTGTCTTATTTTCCAGCTCATCTATCGAGTGATCAGGGTTCACAGTTGCATACCTGAAAGCAAGTTCGGACTTTCTTGAGATCATCTTGCTCAAGTGTACGTTTGCCCCAGTACCGACCCAAACGGGGATTTGATTCCCCATTATATCCGATGTTACAGGATCAGCTGAACTCCTCATGAAAAACTCTGAGAGCAGCCCCCACCCCACGTATTTGAACATCGCATCTGCAATCCATACCTGCTGGTCTCTGTTCTCAAGCAGATCCGGACCTAACTGTCCTCTGGCCCTTATGGCATTCTCATTCCAGTTGTAGGTCAACCCCAGTGACAGTTTGGGTACCTCTTCGAATTCGAGATCACCCTCAGAATAGTCCCCATTATTTTTGAAGGTACCAAAGGGGAGATATTCAATTCTGCCCGTATAGCTTAGCCCCCTATCGCCCGGAGATGGATTCCTTCCCTCCCCGGTATTAACCGCACCTTTAAGCTGGAAAATTGATTTCCCGGCAGTAGGCAAGGTATAGTATGCGAAAAAACCAAAATCCCTATCCAATGTGAATACACCATTGGCGATAGACCGATCTGCAAACTGCAGGTTGCCGGAACTGACTACCCGTTCCCGGTTTCCCGGCAGTTTTGATTGTCCAAAACCCACATAGAAGTTTGGGGTGAGAAAATAATAAATAATGGCATCCCTTATTGGCTGCGCAAAATTCCCATTATCCAGATCAAGATCGGATCTTGAGAATCCCAGTTGAACATAATATTGGATTTTTGGAGTCAATAGATAACCATCAAGCCTGAGTCTCAACCTTCTTACCCTAAAATCCACATTCTCAATCTCAAAATCATTGCCACTTTCTGTGTTGATGCCAAAACGGTTCTGCATCCTGAACCTCAGGTTAAGCAAAAACAGGGAATCTTTGGAAATGCTGATTCCGTTTGACACCTCCAACAAGGCTCTTTCATCTGTTTCATTCTGTGCAAATGAACCCTGTGCACATAAAAGACCGACTACTAGAACCATTAAAAACTTCGTGTTAAATGGGTCCATATCAACGAGGTTTGGAATAAAAAAAGCCGTAATGAAAATCATTACGGCTTAAAATTACTGTTTTGAAGTCAAACTCCAGCTTTTATAAGATTTAAAGCCGATCCAGCTTTAAACCACTCAATCTGTCCCTCATTATATGTGTGGTTTGCCTGAATGGCATCACTGGATCCATCCCTGTGATGAAGTACTACTGTGAGTGGTTTACCGGGAGCAAATGAAGTAAGCCCCACAATGTCTATGGAATCATCTTCTTGGATCAGCTCGTAATCCGACGGATCAGCGAAGGTCAAGGCGAGCATACCCTGCTTCTTCAGGTTTGTCTCGTGGATCCTTGCAAAGGATTTCACCAGAATGGCACGCACCCCCAGGAACCGTGGCTCCATAGCAGCATGCTCACGTGAAGAGCCTTCCCCGTAGTTTTCATCTCCCACTACGATAGAGCCTATTCCTTCTTTCTTATAATGACGCTGCGTAGCAGGAACTTCGCCGTACTCACCAGTCAGTTGGTTTTTAACACTGTTGGTAGAGTCATTGAAAGAGTTTACAGCACCGATCAGCATGTTGTTGGAGATATTGTCCAGATGACCTCTATATCTCAGCCAGGGACCTGCCATGGAAATATGGTCAGTAGTACACTTGCCCTTAGCCTTGATTAACAATTTAAGACCCGTGAGGTCAGTTCCTTCCCATGGTCTGAATGAATCCAGAAGTTGAAGTCTGTCAGAACTTGGATCCACCGCTACACTCACCTGTGACCCGTCTTCAGCTGGTGCTTGATAGCCGGCATCCTCCACTGCAAATCCTTTGGTAGGCAATTCAAGACCTGAAGGCTCTTCCAACCTTACCGCCACCCCCTCTTCATTGGTGAGTGTGTCTGTGAGAGGGTTAAACGTAAGATCCCCTGCAATAGCCAGCGCAGTGACTATCTCTGGAGAAGCCACGAATGCGTGGGTATTGGGATTGCCATCTGCACGTTTGGCAAAATTCCTGTTAAACGACGTAATAATGGAGTTTTTCTCCTGTTTTTCGGCACCATGTCTTGCCCATTGCCCGATACAAGGACCACAGGCATTGGCAAGTACGACGCCTCCCATTTTTCCAAATGTATCAAGGAACCCATCCCTGTCTACGGTATACCTTACCTGTTCAGAACCTGGGGTGATGGTATATTCTGATTTGGCTGTCAACTTCTTATCCACTGCCTGCTGTGCCAAAGATGCTGCCCTTGAGATATCTTCATAAGAAGAATTGGTGCATGAGCCAATCAATCCTACTTCCAGTTTTGCCGGCCAGCCATTCTCTTTTACTGCCGTGGCAAATTTGGAGATTGGCCATGCCAGGTCCGGTGTGAAAGGCCCGTTCACGTGTGGTTCCAGCTGGGAAAGGTCTATTTCTATCACCTGATCAAAATAAGCCTCTGGATTGGCATAGACTTCGTCATCGCCTGTAAGATGTGCAGCTATCCCATTGGCGAGTTCGGCGATATCCGAGCGGCCAGTACCCTGTAGGTAAGCCGCGGATTTGCTGTCATAGCCGAAGATCGAAGTTGTAGCCCCGATTTCAGCACCCATATTACAGATTGTCCCTTTTCCTGTAGCAGAAAGTGAGCGTGCCCCCTCTCCAAAATATTCCACAATAGCCCCTGTCCCACCTTTAACAGTGAGAATCCCCGCTACTTTCAATATCACATCTTTTGCGGAAGTCCAGCCCGACATTTTACCCGTAAGCTTCACCCCGATCAGTTTAGGGAATTTCAGCTCCCACGCAAGTCCCGCCATGACATCACATGCATCTGCCCCTCCTACTCCGATCGCGATCATCCCCAGACCGCCTGCATTAGGCGTGTGGGAATCCGTCCCGATCATCATCCCTCCCGGGAAAGCATAGTTCTCAAGTACTACTTGATGGATAATACCTGCTCCCGGCTTCCAGAAACCGATGCCATATTTATTTGAAACCGATGACAGGAAATCATAGACTTCCCTGTTCTTATCTTTTGCTTTGTTCAAATCAGTCACTGCCCCTATCTCGGCTTGGATCAGGTGATCACAGTGGACAGTGGAAGGTACCGCTACCTTTTCCCTTCCAGCCTGCATAAACTGAAGTAAGGCCATTTGCGCAGTAGCGTCTTGCATTGCTACCCTATCAGGCTGAAAATCGACATAAGACACACCTCTCTGGTACGCCTGAGATGCGGCTCCTTCACTTAGGTGGGCGTATAGAATCTTTTCTGTCAGAGTAAGTGGACGGTTCACAGCTTTGCGGGCTGCTTCGATACGTTCTGGGTATCTCGCATACACTTCTTTGATCATTTCAATATCAAAAGCCATTGTATAGGGATTTTTGTTGTTAAAAGGTTCAATTTTTCGAACGCAAATATAGAAATATAGGCTGATAAACGGTAGCCGAATACCACCAGTAAGGCAGTGTTTATCCTTATTTAAAACCATTTTAACCTCCCCATCCCTTCTGTAACTAAGACAAATAGCTTTATCCACACCCCCCTATACCGCTATAAACATACCCTTACCTTCCTACCTGGCACCTGGCAGCGCTACCCAGCTTTTCTCTTTTTCCTGTGTTTTTATTGGCGTGGATTTCAGGAAGTATCACCACACATGTTTATCTTAATCCTAACTTGGTCTTCTGTACTATTAATTATTAGTAAGTTTGAATAGAGTAACTGCATTAATCCGATGGAATTTATCCTAAATCCATTTGCTGCTTTCCTGATCTTTTCCAGTCTGTCACTTGGAGGACTTTCCTTATATATTGCCTTCAAGCTTCGGGATTCTACCCGGTGGATAGCACTTACCATGCTTTCAGCATCCTTATGGGGATTTTTTTACGGGGTCGAGCTGGGTGTACATGATTTACAGGTCATGATCCTGTTAGCCAAAATCCAGTACGTGGGAATATCACTGTCTCCTGCTTTCTGGGTTATATTCAGCCTCAAATACACCGGGTCCAAATGGGGAAACAAACCCGGCGCATTATTTTTGATAGGCACAATCCCCGTGCTCACCTTACTGCTTGTATGGACCAATGAACTACACCACTTTCATTATTCATCTACCTATTTGGTCACGCTTGGTCCGTTCCCTACGCTAGGTCTGCAAAAAGGACCTTGGTATTTTGTTCACATGGCCTATTCCTACCTGGCATTTTGCCTGGGTAACTATATCATCTGGAAGCGGTTCCGCTTTTCGAACCCCCTCTTTAAATCCCAGACAAAACTGATCTTTGTGGCAGGGTCTTTCCCCCTGGTATTCAATGTTTTTTACCAGGCAGGACTGGTAATGCCCTATCAGGTAATCGATCTCACTCCTTATGCATTCTTATTGACCTATCTCCTGCTGGGTCTTGCCATCATCAGGTATAATCTTTTCTCTATCAAGCCTATAGCGAGGGAAAAAATAATGGAAGCCATCACCTTAGGTGTTCTGGTGATCGATTCAAACTCCAAAGTGGTCGATTTCAATCCGGCCATATTGCATTTTTTCCCTGCCTCCAAACTCATCAGAACCGGGGTGGGCACTGATGTGATATTCAGCCAGCACCCTGCCATCCTCCGGCTTATAGACAAAGAGAAAAGAGAAAGCCTCCAAAGCCAGTTGATCATCGAAGGAGAAGAGATGATCATCAAGGTGGAAGCAATTCCGCTCCTTGAAAAAAAATCCATACTGAATGGAACTGTCCTCTTATTTGATGACATCACCGATCAGATCAACACCAACTACCGTCTTACCTATCAGGCACGTGAACTAAGGCAGCTCAATGACCTCAAGGATAAATTTTTCAGCATTATCTCACATGACCTTAAAGGCCCTATATTAGGAGCGAAAGAATTGATCTATCTCACTCATACAGGAATAATCGGCAAGGATGAATTCATGGAACTGCTACCCGAAGTTTACAAAAACATGGAGCAGGTTGCTCTTTTGTTGGAAAACCTATTAGCATGGTCCAGTTCGCAGCTCCGCGGGGAGCACATTCAGATTCAGGCATTTGAGCTCCACCTTGTAATACAGCAGCAGATAAATCTTCTCCAGCGTGTTGCCGATGAGAAACACATACGCATTACCTTCAGTTCCGATGAACACATCAAGGTATTGGCGGATAAAAACATGATAGAATTGGTTCTCAGAAACCTTGTCAACAATGCGGTGAAGTTCTCGAGCAGCAAGAGTACTATCCGTGTATCGTTAGCCACTGAAGGAAACTTTGCCGCTATAGCAATAGAAGATCAGGGAGCAGGGATTTCCCCACAGAACCTCCTTAAGCTCAATGAAGGTGTTTCATTCACCACCAGAGGCCAGAACAATGAAAGTGGGACTGGACTGGGGATGCTTCTGGTAAAAGAGTACATCCAGAAAAACGGAGGGGATATCAAGGTAGAATCCGAAGAAGGCGTAGGCACCCGGATCTCTGTAAGAATACCTTTGCTGTCTGAGCAGACCACAGAAAGGCTAACCCAAATCAATGAGGAACTGTAATGTATCCACTTGGTCTGCATAATCCCAGGGATCCGGAGTTTGGGTACCGCCAAAAGGTATTGCTCCTTTCCAATAATCCGGGCTTGACACCACACACTGTATCCTGTCTTGAATCAGGTCAATTCTTTTCTCCAGTTCAGGCTTGTTTTCATAGAGTTCATAATACAGCACAGCTATGGGGGATACCAGTTCATTACTCTCCTTCAGGAGTAGAAAACCGTTGTCCAAGTGCTCCTCCAGGTTCACCAGATAAATAGATTTGTTGTAGTCATAATTGTTGCGGTATTTATGGTGCTCCCCCACCTTGGCATCCCTCTCCAGCACAGCCAATAATTCCTGCAGCTGGTCTTTAGACTGAACGTAAATTTTAGACACATTTCGGCATCCCAGCCCAAAATACCTGAAAATATCCTTTCCCAGCTCCGTTAACTCTTCTTTCGTCTCCTTTCCGGAAAGAATTGCAACAGATGTCCTGTTTTGACGGATTACATTCGGGTATTTTCCAAAGTAATAGGAAAAGTAACGGGCGGAATTATCACTCCCGGTAGCGATGTAGGCATCTTTCTTCTTAAGCATTTCCTCTACTGTAATCAGCGCATCCCAGCGGGAGTCAATAGCGATCAGTTTGCCTATGATCCACCTCATCAGCACTGCATCTGCCGAGCTCAGCTTTACACATGCCCTGTTT
The DNA here is from genome assembly GCA_048819475.1 of Algoriphagus sp. Classification (GTDB taxonomy): domain Bacteria; phylum Bacteroidota; class Bacteroidia; order Cytophagales; family Cyclobacteriaceae; genus Algoriphagus. The sequence goes on along the minus strand of JBMDXP010000016.1, from coordinate 101,026 downwards.
CCCGATAGTAGGACTACCATCAAGTCATGAAAGCCTACAGCCGGGATGTTTCCAGCCATCAGGATACCAATGGATCTGGGTTTCACGCTTTCGGGGATGGTATAACCTTTCAGCCATTTATCCAGCTTGGAGGCTTCCAGCATAGAGGCAATAGCCGCGAGGGCAGTTGCGGTAGAAGCTGCTGTAAACCAACTATTGTTGTTTTCAGCACGCCAGAATAATTCCTCCTTTTCCTCTTCGCTCAAGCCAATTATTGAGGAGCCTAACTGGACAAATGCATCTTTACGTTCACTTAAATTCATGACTGGGGATTATTCAGGCAAATTTACCGAAAATGTAAAGACGGGAAGTTAGAATCGAATTAAATTAGTTAGTGCGACAACTTTTTTTTGCCTATCCGTGTTATCGTTGTTACTTTTGGACATTAAATATTCAATGCTATGGCAATAATGATTACCGACGAATGCATCAACTGCGGTGCATGTGAACCTGAATGTCCAAACACAGCTATCTATGAAGGTGGTGTTGAATGGACTTGGGGCGGAGGTACTAATCTGAAGGAGGTAACTCTTGAGGATGGGACGGTAGTAAGTGCAAATGAGAAACAAGAACCGGTTTCTGATGAATTCTATTACATCGTTACTGACAAATGTACAGAATGTAATGGCTTCCATGAGGAGCCGCAATGTGCGGCTGTATGCCCGGTTGACTGCTGTGTTGATGACCCTGACCATCCAGAATCCGAAGGTGAATTGCTGGCAAAAAAGGCGTTTTTACATGGGGAATAAAACCCCTGTCTTCCTTTTATTCCACCGTATTCATGCATGATTTCCAGTAATTTGTAGCGGAATAATTGGCATTATGGGAAAAAAAGTACTCAATTCGTTTGAATTCTCAGACTTAAATGTTTTATCTTAGTTCGAGTATTTAATAACCCCGTACTATTAACTAAACGCATTGTGGAAGATCAAAGAGGTTACGATAGAGAAGAAATCTTCTCTAAAAAAGTAAAGGCAGGAAAGCGAACTTATTTTTTCGACATTAAGTCAACCAGAGCCAATGACTTTTATTTAACAATCACTGAAAGTAAAAGAAGGGTCAATGGCGACAGTTTCACTTATGAGAAACATAAAATATTTCTTTACAAAGAGGATTTCTTCAAGTTTGTGGAAGCGCTAAATGAAACTGTAGATCATGTCAAAACAGAGTTGATGCCTGATTTCGATTTTGAACAGTTTGAAAATGAAGATTCTGAAAATGAGTTCAAAGACGAACTTAAGTGGGAATAGCCCAAAAAATGCCATGGCAAGGCATTAGGTTCGATCCGGAGAAATAGTATATTAGAGGAGGCAGCGATGCCTCCTTTCTTTATTTATCCATATATGCAGCGCTTTTTCATTTACCTCATCCTATTCATCATCTGTTTCTTTTTGTTTGGGTGGTATTTCTCCAATATCACCCTATATCTGGTGATTTCGTTGATTCTGGCAGCCTTGCTCAGACCTCTCACAAACAGACTGAGTGACTTTCACATCCTGGGACAGCATGTACCGAGATGGAGTGCTATCCTGATATCCTACTTGGCCATAGTCATCATAGTCGTCCTTATGAGTTTATTGTTTTTTCCCCTGATCAATAACCAGATACTGATCTTAAGTCAACTAGACCTTAATGGTATATATGAGCAGGTCCAGGTACCGGTCGCCAAGCTGGAACGCTTTCTCGTAAGGTACGAGTTGCTGGACAGTCAGCCAGGGTACTTGTTTGGACGGATCAAGAATTCAATGATCGAAACTATCAGTGAGTTTGATTTTACCCGATTTATAAGTGGCGTAATCAACGCGACCAGCAGCTTTTTTATCGGGCTGATGGCCGTGGCGTTTATCAGTTTTTTTCTGCTGCTGGAAAACGGGCTCCTGCGCAGAAACTTTCTCAACCTCATTCCCAACCCCTATTTTGAGCTTTCTGTAGCTACATTTACCAAAGTTGAGAAGCTACTTTCCAATTACCTGTCCGGACTCTTCCTCCAGATACTGGCCATCTTTTCCATAGCCAGTATCGGTCTCACGATAATGGGCGTAGACTATGCACTCACTATCGCCCTTTTTGCAGCGATTGCCAACCTTATCCCCTATGCAGGTCCCATTTTAGGAGCATCTTTTGGGATTATTGTCGGGGTTTCTGTGGGGAATTTCGAGGACAGCACGCAGCTGACCTACCTGCTCGCCAAAATAGTATCCGTGTTTGCGGTGGTCCAGCTTACAGACAACATCCTGCTACAGCCAATGATTTTTTCGAAATCCGTGAAAGCTCATCCCCTTGAAATTTTTGTTGTTATCTTTGCCGGGGCAAAAATCGGCGGCGTAGTCGGGATGATTTTTGCTATACCTGTTTACACCATTTTCAGGGTTTCGATCATGGAGTTTCTGAGAGGGTATAAATCTTACCGAATATTTAAAATAAAACCATCGAATTAATGGCCTTACAATGTGGCATTGTAGGACTTCCAAATGTTGGAAAATCCACTCTTTTTAACGCTCTTTCCAGTGCAAAAGCTGAAGCAGCAAATTTTCCTTTTTGTACCATAGAACCTAATGTAGGCGTGGTCACCGTTCCGGATAAAAGACTCCAGATTCTCGAAGGGCTCGTCAGTCCCCACCGGGTGCTCCCCACAGTCATCGAATTTGTGGATATTGCCGGGCTTGTAAAAGGAGCTAGCAAAGGAGAGGGTCTTGGAAATAAGTTTCTGGCCAATATTAGAGAAGTGGATGCGGTTATCCATGTGATCCGTTGCTTCGAAGACGATAATATCGTCCACGTCGCCGGAGGCGTAGACCCGGTATTCGACAAGGAAGTCATTGATACCGAGCTCCAGCTCAAAGACCTCGAATCCGTGGAGAAAAAAATACAGCGGCTCGAGAAAGTCGCCAAATCGGGGGACGCAAAAGCAAGAAAAGAACTTGAGACTCTCCAGCTTTTCAAGGATGGCCTCACCAAGGGACTTAATGCCAGGGCAATAGAAGTGGAAAAAGAAGATCTTGAAGCTGTCCGGGACCTTCATCTCCTTACCATAAAACCGGTACTCTACGTTGCCAATGTAGATGAAGGGAGCCTTCAGTCAGGCAATAAGTTTGTAGATCAGCTGAAGGAGAAAGTAAAGGAAGAAAAAGCAGAGGTTATTGTACTCTGTGCAGCCATTGAAGCCCAAATCGCGGAGTTTGAAGATGACGAGGAAAAAGAAATGTTTCTCGGTGAATATGGATTGGAAGAAAGCGGGCTAAACAAATTGATCTCAGCTGCGTATGATTTACTGGATCTGATCACCTATTTCACTGCAGGGGTTCAGGAAGTAAGGGCCTGGACCATAAAAAAAGGGTGGAAAGCACCCCAGGCAGCAGGAGTGATCCATACGGACTTTGAGCGGGGATTTATTAAGGCCGAAGTAATCAAACTTCCTGACTATCAACAATATAAAACAGAAGCAGGTTGTAGAGAGAATGGAAAAATATCAATTGAGGGCAAGGAATATATTGTCAAGGATGGAGATATTATGCATTTTAGATTCAATGTTTAAAGTTTTATAAAAATAAAATGGTAATTTTGAGCTTTGCTTATCCACCCAAAGAGTTACCGTTTTAACTTACTTATTGTCTCATTTTATTTTTAATTCACCGTGAGAGTTAGACTTATATTTTCCCTAAAAAACAAGGGCTCGTATTTGCCTTTCCACCATCAGTACATCCTGGCACAATTCCTCAAAGGATTAATTGTCAAAGGTGGCAGAGAAGAATTTTACAACTACAACTACTTTAACTTCTCTGGTCTCAAGGGCCAGACAAAAGTGAGTAGAAGTGGGTTGCACTACTATTCAAGCCTGGTCACCCTTGTATTATCTTCCCAGAGTGAGGATTTTATGGATTACTTGTTGGAACAGGTCTTCGCGACACCCAAAATTGAGCTTGGAAACCTGATCATGGTTCCCGAGTACACTGAAATTGAGATCGAACCTACTTTGGAAACCTCAAACAAATTTGTTTGTATCTCTCCATTAGTTCTGATCACTCCCGCTTTCAACGAGGAAGCTGGGAAGAGATTCATCAGTCCCGACAGCGATGAGTTCTCTGATCTGCTTTATGAATCTACATTGACCAGAATGGAAAGATCCGGCTGGTATACCGCAGAGCAGATGGAATCATTCTATAAGTTCCAGGTAGTACCTGATATGATCTATGTCAATAAGCTCAAAGAACAGCAGAAGAAATTTGCACGAATATATGCCGTGTACGACATGGACGTGAAATATGAAGTGAGAGGGTATACCCTGCCTTTCACCCTGTATGCTGCACCTGAAGTTCAGGACTTTGTTTTCAAATGCGGTCTCGGAGCTTTTACACATAAAGGGTTCGGAATGCTGGATCTGGCAAACCATCCTTCAGGAAACAGGACCACAACCTATAAATTCAAGCGGGAAGGCTTTGTTCCTTACAAGCCTACTGAGCGCGTAAGACAAAATGTAGCCCCTTCAGCAGAGGACGGTGCAGACCCCATCACAGATCCTACTGAAGAATCTTAAAAAAAATCTCCCGGAAATCTCCCGGGAGATTTTTTTTTGCCCGCCTGTCCAAGTCGTTTTTACGAAAGGTTCAGACAGTGAAGTACCCCTAGAGCCTTCTTCTGTTGGGATGGAGGTATACATAACCCACGAGCTGATCATACCTGGATCCCAATCCTCTGAAATACACCAATACCTCATATTCATTTTCCGTCTGAAAATAGGTACCCTCAAAATCTCCTGTTTCAAATATAGTTTGATCCTCCACAGCGTACTGGTAGTCATACCATCCTTGTTTCAGTAGAAGCGTGGTTTGGTAGACATTCAGTTTTGGATCCCACTCCATCTTTGCTTCTGCAGCCTTGCCCCATTGTGTAAAAGCACCGATGAGGTGCACAGGGTTTGTCCTTTCCGGTACAGATAGTCTGAAGGTAGTCAACATGTATTCACTTTCTATCTCCGGGTCGCCTCCCGGCCTGTCGTTAGTGGCGACCAGAAACTGTCCATTCAAATCAAGATACTGGGAATAAGCCTGAGCAGGCCTGGGCTTGTCCACCATGGCATCGGCATAAATCACATCCGTCTCTACCCGCACGTCCGCTACATTCACCCCTGTGGCTCTGATAAACCTCAAATCCACAAACCGGAACTCATTCCCCGCGTCAAACGTATTGGAACCGTCAAAAGACTCATACCGCAAGAGCTTGGAGCTCTCATTCAGAAAAGTCGGTTTTGGAAGCACCCTGGCATTATCCCAGCGCTGGTTTTGCCTCAGCAGAACTTTTACCTGCCCGGCAGGATCCACTACATCCTGATTGGAATAATTGACCACCACGTTGATTTGCTGCCCCCCTTTCCTATCTGCTGTCTGGGAAGGAGGCACAATAGAAGCTCCTACTGTGAAAACTTCCTCATACACCATAAATCTTCTGGTCAGAATTACCTCGGATTCATTTCTTCCACGGTATACTTTCAGAAGGTAATTTCCTGATTTGGTAACGGCCGGAACCTGAAAACGGTAGTGGATATAAGGTATACGCGTATTTATGGAGTAGCTGTAGTCCTGGATATTAAACTCGTTGAATGTTGCCAAAAAGTCATTGTCCTTTAGCTGGGACTGCTTCCAATCTGCATCGCAGTGGATCAATTTGGCAGAAAAAAGCTCAGGATCATAAGCAAGGTCGTCAAACAACAATACCAGCGGTTTCCCTCCTCTCAGCGCTACTACCGGTGCATCGATCTGGCTGTCAAACGCAGTTCCAGAAGGAAAAAGCCTAACAGACTGGATATGATCCTCGTAGATTTTATCCTCCATCTGTGCGATTGAGACTGCCGTGATGGATACACTAAGGAATAGACTTAGAAAAAGAAATTTGATCTTCATAACTACAGAACGGGCAAAATGAAGACCAAATTTAAAATTTATCAGGAAAGTACTCCCTGCAAACCTGATATCTTATCGACCAGTTCTTCCCACTGCGCATTGATTGTCTGCAATTTTCCCTGAACCGTCTGGTAATCAGCCTGAATTTGCCTAGCTTCAGACTCTTGGTTATATAACTCAGGATCAGCCAGTAATTTTTCAATTTGCAGTTTCTCCGACTCCAGCTTCCCGATACTTTCCTCCACTTTTCCGAGTTGCTCTTCGAGTTTTCTCAGTTCCTTTTTGGCCTGCTGTACCTCTGGGGTATTTCTCGGGGTCGGGATAGCCTCCTTTTTTTGTACTTTGACGACGGGCTCTACAGGTTTGTCCACTACGGCCTGCTTTTCCCTCCATGTCTCATACTCATCGTATGTCCCGGGATACTCCTTTATTTCATTGTTTTCGATATACCAGATCTTATTTGCCACTCCTTTGATAAAATGTCTATCATGGGATACAGTCACAAAAGTTCCCTCGTATTGCTGTAAGGCTTGGATCAATATATTGACAGACTGGAAGTCCAAATGGTTGGTGGGCTCATCCAGCAAAAGGAAATTTGCCTCAGAAATCAGGGTTTTTGCAAGCGCCACCCGGGATTTTTCACCTCCGGACAGTACCTTTATTTTTTTGAACACATCGTCACTGGTAAACAGGAAACATCCCAATACCCCCCTTAATTCGGTATCTGTCTTTGCACTTCCCGCCTGGTTCATCTCCTGAAGGATTTCGTTTTCCAGTGTAAGCGCTTCCAGCTGATGTTGTGCAAAGAAGGATTTGATCACATTGTAACCTTCTGTTCTTTTTCCATCGATTTTTTCAGAACCATCTATGATCCTCAGAAGGGTGGACTTCCCTTTGCCGTTAGCACCGATCAGCGCTATTTTATCGCCTCTCTCGATCCGAGCTGTTGCATTCTTGAGAATCACCAGGTCACCATAAGCTTTGGACACATGATCCAATACCACCACATCCCTGCCCGAGTTTTTGGAGAAAGTAAACTTAAAATTCACCGACACTTCATCATCCACTACTTCGTGCACACGGTCCATCCGGTCCAATGCCTTGATCCGGGATTGAACCTGATTGGATTTAGTGGCTTTAGCCCGAAACCGCTCTATAAACCGCTCGGTCTGCTTGATCATCTGCTGTTGGTTTTCATAAGCATTCTGCTGGATTTCCATCCGCTCTTTTTTCTCCACTTTATAGTAGGAATAATTCCCCGCATACAAAGTCAAGGTTTGGTTGGCCACTTCCACGGTGCTGCTGATGCAGTTGTCCAGAAAAGTCTGATCATGGGAAACGACAATCACAGCACCCTCATAATTTTTAAGGTAATTCTCAACCCATTGGATGGAGGGCAGATCCAGGTGGTTGGTAGGCTCATCAAGCATCAGTAGGGACGGCTTCTCCAGAAGAAGCTTAGCCAGCATAACCCTCATTCTCCATCCTCCCGAAAACGTACGCAAGGGTCTCTGCAAATCGGCAGTCTGAAACCCGATGCCTTCCAACACTTCCTCTGCCTTGGCTTTGATGGTATAACCTTCATTGGCCTCAAAGCGATCCTGCAAAAAAGCCAGTCTGTTGATGATCTCCTCCGAGTGGTCCGTCTCCATTTTCTTCAGCACCTCGTCTATTTCATCCTGCAGGCTTAGGGTCTCTTTGAAAGCCGCCAAAGCCACATTCAAGATGCTGTCATCTGATTGATAGGAAAGCAGGTCCTGGTTTAGGAAACCGATGGTACAATCCTTTGCTTTCTGCACATCTCCGGAACTAGGCAGGTAGTCTCCGTTGATTATTTTAAGCAAAGTGGATTTACCTGTTCCATTTTGTCCTACCAGCCCTATCTTATCTTTGGGCTTAATATGTAAATTGGCATTTTCATAGAGTGGTCTACCTCCTATGAAGTAAGAGAGATTACTAATCGATAACATGCTCCAAAAATAACCATAAACCCGCTTATATAGCTTTTAAAAAATAACAATCTGAATTTGTTTAGCTTATTTATCCAATGTAACAATACCATGAAACATCTAACCGGAATAACCTTGGCTGTACTGCTGACTACTATGTCACTGACAGCCAGCTGCCAACAGCGTGAAAGTAAGCTTCAGTCAGTCAAAACTGACGAAAGCCCTAACAAAGTAGACATCCGTACCGCTAAAGCCGATGTGAAGCTGGACAAGATCAAGCTTCCGCCCAACTTCACCATCGAGGTATGGGCAGCAGACGTCCCGAATGCACGCTCGATGACGGTAACTGAGGATGGGATTGTGTTTGTCGGAAACAGGCAGGAAAACAATGTCTACGCTGTAGTCGATGAAGATGGAGACGGCAAGGCAGATTCCAAATATATTCTGGCCGAAGGGCTGAGGATGCCCAATGGGGTTGCTTATAAAGACGGCGATCTCTATGTAGCCGAAGTAAATAGGATCATCCGGTTCAAGGATATCAAGAACAACCTGAGCACTCCAAAATATGAGGTGGTCTATGACAACTATCCTACTGAAAGCCACCATGGCTGGAAGTTTATTGCCTTTGGACCAGATGGGATGCTCTATGTGCCAGTAGGTGCTCCATGCAATATCTGTGAACCTGAAAAAGAAATCTATGCCACGATCACTAGGATTGACCCTAAAGCGGCTAATCCCAATCCTGAAATCATTGCCCATGGCGTGAGAAATACCGTGGGTTTCGATTGGCACCCCGTCACCGGTGAGCTTTGGTTTACTGACAACGGAAGGGACATGATGGGTGATGACGTGCCCAACTGTGAACTCAACAGAATAACTGCCAAAGGACAGCATTTTGGCTATCCCTATTGGCACGAAGGCACCGTCAAGGATCCTGAGTTTGGCAACAAAGGAAAAGCCGCCAGTGACTATGTGGCCCCGTCCGCAAAGCTGGGAGCGCATGTGGCACCTTTGGGCATGCGGTTCTATGAAGGCTCCATGTTTCCCTCTTCCTATAAAAACCAGATCATCGTAGCCAAACATGGCTCTTGGAACAGAAGCAAAAAATCCGGCTATGTGGTAGCTCTGGAGGAAATAGACAGCAACAGCAACGTAACAGGGGAAAAAATCTTCGCATCAGGCTGGCTGGACGATGCCAGCCAGGAAGTGTGGGGCAGGCCGGTGGATGTACAGGAATTACCGGACGGAAGCCTGTTGATCTCTGACGATATGGCCAATTGTATCTACAGAGTGACCTACTCCAATTGACCCACGAAAAACGAGGCTGTCTCAAAAGTAGAGACAGCCTCGTTATTATTTCAGCCAATCCGGTTTGGTGGTCTCCACCTTTGCCTGTAGCTGGTTTAGCAGATTATACAACCCAAAATAGGTCCTGTTGATGTACAGTCCGTGCCTTGAACCACGGGCCTGTCGGGATTTTTTAAACATCCTGTCGTTCGAGATACGGTCTCCCAACTGAAAAATCTGTTCGAAGAATCCATCATCGGAGAAGTCAAACCTGTCTACATGAAAGGGCTTGCCCAGCATGGAGATCATCTCCTTGAATATAGACTTGAAGTATTCCTGTTCTTCAGGGGTATCGTTATCGGATATAAACTGAAGATCGAAGAAAATCTGGTTTAACTCATCTTCATTGATCAGCAGTTCCTTCCTGATCAGTGCAAAATACCCCTGGTAGAAATCCTCGGGAATTTCTTTTACACATCCAAAATCAATTATACCCAACTGGTCTCCTTCCTGAATGATAAAATTGCCAGGATGAGGATCTGCATGGACTTTTTTCAGATGATGGACCTGGTGGTGATAGAAGTCCCAGAGTGCCTGGCCGATTTGGTTCTTCGCTTCCTGCGAAGGATCGGTATCCATCCATTCTTTGATATGCATTCCGCTGATCCAGTCCATGGTAATTATCCGCTCTGAACTCAGCGCATCGTAATACACCGGAAACCGAAGATTAGCTATATGACCGCACTGGGTGGATATTTCCCTGGACCTGTTTACTTCCAGAATATAATCGGTCTCTTCCAACAGCCTCTCTTCTACCTCAGCCATGTAATGATCCAGTTCTTTCTCATTCATATTGAGCAGTCTCAGTGCAAAAGGACGTACCAGTTTCAGGTCCGAACTTACCGAATCCGATACGCCGGGATATTGGATTTTGATCGCAAGATCCTTTCCATCTTTCGTGGCTTTATGCACTTGACCGATTGAAGCCGCATTGACCGCTGATCGGGTGAAGATGTCAAACAACTGATCGGGGGTTTTACCGAAATATTTCTGGAAAGTCTTCACCACTAAAGGATAGGAAAGTGGGGGAGCGGAATACTGTGCCATGGTAAACTTATCCTGATATGCTCTCGGCAACAGGTTTTTATCCATGGACATCATCTGCGCCACTTTGAGTGCTGATCCTTTTAACTCACTGAGTGATTTATATATATCGGTCGCATTGTTTTGATGCAGTTCCTCCCTGTCCATGGAAGGATTGACCATCTTCTTGGCATAATGCTTCACATAATTCCCTCCCACTTTGGCTCCCGTGGAAATAAATTTGGCTGCCCGCTGCACTTTGGAAACCGGTATAGATTCCTGTTCTGTGATCTTTTCAGCCATGGTCTATTTAGATTGGTAGAGGAATTTTGCAAAATCCAGAAATGAATCCAGGGCACTTTTACCCATCAGGTCAAAAGCCAGATTCACCGATTTTTCGATGGCGGCATCCGTTTTTTCGAACCGTGGTGACCGGTCATCTATCCAGAACCGGAATACAAACCAAACCTGGAACCACATCGCCTCATCGTATTTATCTGATATGACCGGCCGGTTTGCTATCTCCTCGGTCTCTTTTCCTTCCATGATAAGTTCACTTGCAAAGTCCTTGAACTTTTGCTTAAACGTTATCGCTTCTTTCGGCATGGACTGTAAGGGATATGATCTTTCTCCATACAAGCTGAGTAAGTAAGACCTGTTTTTCTTGAGTTCCTCTATCCAAGTGAAGAGAAAGCTTAGAAATTTCTCCCGTGCACTGTATTCCCGGAATACTTCCTGGGATTCTACCTGTACGATGGTTTCTTCAAAGATGGCTACCCAAACAGCAGACTTCACTACATCAAATGAGGTGAAATAAGTATAAAACTCTTCCTCCTTGATTTTAAGATCCTTTGCAAATTTAAAGATCGATTTTGGGGCTATACCATGCGTTAGCACATGGTCTTTATAGGCCGCTATAATCAACTTTCTGTAATCTTTGTTGTGGGTTTTCTTAGACGCCGCCGTTTCCATGGTAAGTAAAGTGGGATTCAGTCTATCAACACAGAAAACAGGCTACGGGTTTAGAAATGCATAAAAAAACCGGAGTGCAAAGCTCCGGCGTCCCTATGGAATCCGTACTATGATCACTCGGAGACCTTTTCTATCACAAGGTTATGATTGGTGTAAATACACACATCGGCAGCTATATGCAAGCTTTCCCTTACCATCTCCTCTGCATTGAGATGTGGTGCGAATTTTTTCATTGCACGGGCGGCAGACTGGGCAAACATGCTTCCTGAACCTATGGTAGCGATTTCCATATCGGGTTCGATCACATCTCCGGTACCGGAGATGATCAGTATATCTTCCTTGTCAGCCACAATCATCATTGCTTCCAGTTTGCTGAGCATGCGGTCAGTCCTCCATTCTTTTGCAAGTTCGACAGCTGCCCGTTTCATATTGTTGCCAAAAGCGCCGAGCTTTTCCTCAAATTTCTCCAAAAGCGTAAAGGCATCCGCTGTGGAGCCTGCAAAGCCTGTTACGATTTTACCGCCCTGCAGCACACGTAGCTTTTTCACTGTGCTTTTTGCCACGGTATTACCCAAAGTAGCCTGACCGTCAGCTCCGATCACCACTTCTCCATTATGCCGGATAGCCACTACAGTTGTTGATTTGATTTTTTCCATTTAGTTGAAAAGTTTAATATTCCAGTTACTAGGTTATTGCCCTTCGAGCAGCGATAGGCCATCCATACTTCAGGATGATCACATTTGACCAAACTTCTACACCAAAACCATACAAAAAGCAAAAAGTCCTGAAATCAGGACTTTTTGGCAGTTAAGCTAATTTTATCAGATAAGAATCCTTACCGGGTCTTCAAGCAGTCCTTTCAGTGTCTGAAGGAACGCCGAACCGACCGCTCCATCCACTACCCTATGGTCACAGGAAAGTGTCACCTTCATGATATTTCCTATTTTCATCTGTCCGTCTTTTACGATTACTGTCTCTTTGATTCCACCTACAGCAAGTATACAGGCATCCGGCGGGTTGATGATGGCAGTAAATTCTTCTATTCCAAACATCCCCAGATTAGAGATAGTGAATGTATTCCCTTCCCAATCTTTCGGCTGCAACTCTTTGTTTTTGGCTTTGCCTCCCAAAGATTTAGCCTGGTTTGATATCTGGGAAAGCGACAGACTGTCTGCAAACCTGATCACGGGCACCAGCAGGCCTTCTTCCACTGCCACGGCCATTCCGATATGGATATGCTCATTGTAACGGATTTTATCACCCAGCCAGCTGGAGTTTACTTTGGGGTGCTGACGAAGCGCAGCCGCAGCAGCTTTGATCACCATGTCATTGAATGAAATTTTCACCGGGGAGATTTCATTCATGGACTTTCTAGCCTCAATGGCCTTGTCCATATTGATTTCCATAGTGAGATAGAAATGAGGAGCACCAAACTTGCTCTCGGCAAGTCTCTTGGCAATCACCTTTCTCATCTGGGAAACTTTCTCCTCGTGATAGCTTTCCTGTCCGACTACCGGGACCACGGAAGTGGCAGAGCCAGCTGCTGTGGCTCCCGCTGCCGGTACAAAATTCTCTATATCGCGCTTGACGATTCTTCCTCCCTCACCTGAGCCGTTGACCTGGCGGATATCCACCCCTTTGTCTTCTGCGATTTTTTTGGCAAGAGGCGAAGCTTTCACACGTTCTCCATCCTGCGAAGATGCAGGGGCACTTGGGGATGCCGTGGATTTAACGGTTTCCTTTGCTTCGGACTTTTCTTTGGCAGGCTCTTCAGCAGGCTTTGATTTTTCCTCCGCTGGAGCTTCTTTGGAATCAGACTTCTGTGCTTTTAGAAGAGTCTCGAAATCGGCGTCTTTGTCACCGATCACGGCGATCACACCATCCACTGCCACACTGTCTCCGGCCTCTACCCCGATGTAGAGTAGCGTACCATCCTCGTAGGATTCCAGTTCCATGGTAGCTTTATCGGTCTCTACCTCTGCGATGATCTCCCCTGATTTCACCGTGTCACCTACTTTCTTCAACCACGTGGCTATCGTACCTTCCTGCATGGTATCAGACATCTTCGGCATGGTGATCACAGTCGCATTGATACTGGACGTGTCTATCTTCTCCGCTCTCTCTTCTTTTTCAGAATCAGAATCTTCTTTTCCTTCCTCTTTAGCTGGAGCCTCCTCTTTCTTTTCAGTAGACTCCTTCTTCTCCTCTTTGGCCGGAGCTTCCCCACCTTCCAGGAGATGCTTATACTCCTCCCCCTTCTCACCTATGATGGCTATGACACCATTTACAGGCACAGCATCTTTTTCCTTTACTCCAATATATAACAGCACACCTTCATCGTAGGATTCAAGCTCCATGGTAGCTTTGTCAGTCTCCACTTCCGCCAGAATATCCCCTGGTTTTACGGAATCACCAACTTTTTTCAACCATGTAGCGATCACACCTTCTTCCATTGTGTCGCTCATTTTAGGCATTCTTATAATTTCGGCCATGAGTTATTGCGCTCTATTCGTGTTTAAAGTGTCCAAAAATAGTTTTTATAATGTCTTTATTCAAATTTAAAACTAGTATTTTCCCTCCACATTCCAGCCTTAAACACATATCTCCAAGATATGCCTATAGTTCACAACAGCACGTATGTAAGGCCTAAGTGGTTATTTAACGGGCACTTAGAAACAATTTACCCTGCTTTTTTGCGCAAAGTCAGCATCATGAAACCTGTAAGGGAGCGGATTTCCACCAGCGATGAAGATTTTCTCGATCTAGATTGGTACCGTCAAGGAAACCGGAAACTGATCATTATCAGCCATGGATTGGAAGGAAATAGCTCCCGTCCTTACATGCTGGGTATGGCAAAGATCTTTCTCCAGAACGGCTTTGACGTCCTTACCTGGAACTATCGGGGCTGCGGTGATGAACTAAACCAACAGGTTATCTTCTACCATTCCGGAGCCACCTATGACCTGGACCAGGTCATCGTTCACGCATCCGGACCATACGATGAGATTTTTCTTTTGGGTTTTAGTCTGGGTGGTAACCTTACCCTGAAATACCTGGGGGAAAAGGGAAGTTCCAATCCAAAAATCAAGAAGGGGGTGGGTATTTCAGTCCCACTTCATCTCGGGAGCTCCTGTGCCCAGCTCTCCAAAGGGAAAAACCTGATGTATTCGCGGAGATTTCTGAAAACCCTGAAAGAAAAAGTAATCCGAAAATCCCTGGCCCATCCCGGTCAGTTACCGGTGGGATTACTACGGGACATCAAGACATTGGCCGATTTTGATGACAGGTTCACCGGACCTTTGCATGGGTTTGCCGATGCGCAGGAATATTATGAGATGAACTCATCACTTTATTTTCTCGACAAGATAGAAGTACCCACATTTATACTCAATGCGCAGAATGACCCTTTTCTCAGTGAAAAGTGTTTTCCTGTGAACCTGGCCAGATCTCTGGACCCAGTTTTCTTGGAATTCCCCAGATTTGGGGGCCATGTGGGCTTTAGTTCCATTAATTCCACCCTTCCTTATTATTCAGAGCTAAGAGCAGTTGAATTTATAAGCAGGGATATCTAACTTCCAGCAAATTACAGAACATAACCAATCATGTGCGGACGATATTCACTCGGTAAACGTAAAATTGAACTTGAAGAGCGGTTTCAGGCAGAAATGCTGACGGACTTCAATCCCAGATACAATATTGCTCCTACCCAACTCCTGCCCGTTATCACTTCTGCCAGTCCAAAGGGCTTCTCCTTCTTCTACTGGGGCATAACGCCTGATTTCGGAAACAACAGGCCCGTCTCCCAAAAATTGATCAACGCCAAATCTGAAACCATCAATGATAAGGTGTCCCTGAAAAACGCATTTCAAAAAAGGCGCTGTATTATTCCTGCGGATGGCTTTTTTGAATGGAAAACTCTCGGAAAGAAGACCAGAATACCCTACAGGTTCGCCTTGAGGGATGAGGAAGTATTTTCATTTGCAGGTATCTGGGATGAATATGAGTCAGTAGGAGGTGAGATCAAGCATACGTTTCTGCTCCTCACCACTTCCCCAAATGAAACTGTAGCTGAAGTACACGACCGCATGCCAGTGATTCTTTCCCGGGAAATGGAAAAAGTGTGGCTGGACAGTTACGCCAAGGAGGATGACCTGATGAAAGCACTCCGGCCCCTATCTCCAGATCTGATGATCAGTTATACGGTATCGCCACTGGTAAATTCCATCCAAAACGACTCCCCTGCCCTGATCCGAAGAACTTCCCCTATGGACCAGCACGGAAATTACACGTTATTCGGCTAGACAACCTGACGTTGCAATATCCCGTCCTCTCTTTCCGTTGCTTCAGGGTGGTATTCTCTACCAGAGACTACTTGTGGACTCACCCGCCGATCGGACACAATTTTACCAAGCTGGGAAAACAATTTGACTCTAATACTAGTCCTTTTGAGGAGAGCATGCTTTCTTTCGGACTTCTGACCTTACCATGATCATCAATAAACCCCCAGTCTAATGAAAAAATCCAGAATTCTTGGAGTTGGGCATTATGTGCCTGAGCGTGTAGTGACTAACCATGAACTCTTCGAACTCATGGATACCAATCACGAATGGATTGTGGAAAGGACAGGAATCCACGAGCGGCGCTGGTTCACACCCGGGGTAGACACCGTGACCAGCATGTCGACGAATGCCTCAAAGATTGCATTGAAACGCGCGGGTGTAGCGGTCAGCGATATTGATTTCATTGTATTTGCCACGATAACACCGGATTATTTTGTCCCTGGAAACGGCGTACTCCTTCAGCGCGAGCTCGGATTGGGCACCATAGGTGCGTTGGATATACGGAATGCGTGTTCCGGCTTTATTTATGGTCTGTCTATAGCTGACCAGTTCATCAAAACCGGCATGTATAGAAATATTCTGGTAGTGGGTGCCGAGATCCAGTCGTCTGCATTGGACAAAAGTGATGAAGGAAGATCGAGTGCAGTGATATTTGCAGATGGTGCCGGTGCGGTGGTACTGGGGGCGGTAGATGCCGATGAGCCGGGGATACTGTCCACCCATCTCCATGCCCAAGGTGAGCATGCCGAAGAGCTCTACTGTAAAGACCCGGGAAGTAGCCGGGAAGTACGTTTATCTGCCGAGCTGATTGATTCAGGAAGTTTCTTTCTGAAGATGAACGGAAACACCGTCTTCAAACATGCCGTAGTCCGCTTTATGGAAGTCATCGAAGAGGCGCTACAGGCCAACTCACTGGATAAGTCAGAGATAGATCTATTGGTGCCTCATCAAGCCAACCTCCGGATAAGCCAGTATATCCAGGAAAAACTGCAACTCCCCGAAGACAAAGTTTTCAACAACATCATGCACATGGGCAATACCACCTCTGCCACTATTCCGATCGCCCTTAGCGAGGCTTGGGAGCAAGGAAGAATCAAGAAGGGAGACCTGATCTGTCTGGCAGCATTTGGATCGGGCTTCACCTGGGCATCAGCTTTGCTGCATTGGTAGTATGGATTCAGAAAAGAAGTTGGATACCGACCTTTGGCTGGACAAGGACCTATTCATCAGACAAATCCAGCTGAAACAGGATTTCTGGGAGATAATGGGTGCTGCAGGAAACAGTTTTAGTCTGGAAGAGCTGAAGGAAGTACATTCCGGATCCCGCGGCATCAAACTGTCAAAAGGAAATGAGCTGCTTGGCTTGCCCTACCAGGTATTGGATTTGATCAGGGATTTCAGCCCTTCGGGCACACTGAACATAAGGGTGCTGAACTGGTTTGGAAATGGCATTTACCTGTTTGTACATGGGCACAAAACTATTCTGCAACATAAAACCCCCGGTTTTATCCAGGCAGGTTTTATGTTTTGTCTTACCTCAAGTCCGTGGGATTACCAGGAAATCATCCTCCGGTCCCAGCATACCAAGAACCCTGGTATCGAAACATATAATGGTAGGGAAATCATACAATGGTACAGAAAACTCGCGATAAACACCGGAAGAAACGACGTATTATGCACTATTATCGAGGAAGTCAAAAAAGTCCTACACATCCTTTCGAACAGGATAGAATAAAGCCGGAATTGCTTTATTTTTAAACAGGATTTGAGTTCATCCGTACAATAATCAGAATTACCCCGGATTACTAATTAGTAAATCCATTTTTAAAAAGACCAGTCAAAACATACCGGTCAAATCCGAAACAAAAAATATATGAAATCGAGCATAACTCAAAAGTCACACACTGGGATGATTTTAATATGCGAGATTCCGTCTGACCACTGAAAAAACAAATTATAAACAGATGAAATATATCCTCATCGGCTTTCTTCTGCTAAGTTCACCATTATTAGCTCAGGAATCCAATATGGTACGCCAGTTCAGCCCTGATTCCACGATTATGGCAACAGGTATACTGACCAACAGTCAGAGGGAAGGACTCTGGAAATACTACAATCCCAAAACAAACCGGCTGCTTACAGAGGGAAACTTCAAAAACGGAATACGTGAAGGCAAGTGGACCAGCTTCAATGAAAGCGGTAACAAAAGTGTAGAAGCAGAATATCGTGATGGAATACTCTTTGGGCCTTCCAGGGTATACGATCAGGACGGGGCCTTGAAGAAAGAGGTGATCTTCCAGGACAGCGTCATGGTGGGCAAGTATGTGGAGTATTATGGCAAAACCGGCATGCCCAGTTTCATAGAGCCCAAAAGTGTACTTACTGAAGGCCAATATGAGAACGGGAAAAAGACTGGGCAGTGGGTTCATTTTCATCCATTTGGGGAGACTTCTATCCGGGAGTTCTATAAGGACGGAAAGAGAGAGGGCCATTACCTGGAGTATGACCAGGATGGGCTGCTGGTGACAGAGGCGATCTATAAAGACGGGGAGCTGGAAGGTGATTTCAAAAGCTATAGCTATCTCAATTTTGTAGCTGAGGAGGGAAAATACCTGAAGGGGAAGAAAGTCGGGGACTGGAAGCGCTATTTTCCCGGCTCAAAGATCCTGGAGGCGGAAGAGTATTATGATAACAAAGGAAACAGGATCGGGACATGGAAATATTACTATGAAAACAAACGGCTCGCCCGCGTCGAAAAATATGAGAACGGAATAGCCGTGGGAAACTGGGAGGAATATTTCCCCAACAAAGCAATCTCCAAAAGAAAAACCTATGAGTTGGGCGTACCCGTGGGTGAGTATATAGAGTATCATAGCTCCGGCAAGGTGTCTGTGTCGGGACAATACCAGAACGGCATGAAGACAGGACTGTGGCGAAGTTTCTTTCCGGATGGTGAGATCTATTCCATAGGCGAATACCGCAATGACCTAAAATCCGGACTATGGAAATATTTCAATAAGATAGGGATTCTGATAGCAGAAGGTGAATACCGGCTCGGTATGGAAGACGGCCAGTGGTTCTATTATTATGACGGAGGCCAGCTGAAATCTGTGGGAACCTATAAAACAGGCTTCGAAGATGGGATTTGGGGACTTTTCTATGATAATAAACAGTTGACCCAGGAAGAATTCTGGGATAATGGCCGATTGCTGAATATCGGAGAGTATAAGACCTACGATGGAAGCAAGACGCTGGACAAAGGAACGCTGAAGGATGGCAACGGCAGCAGGATCACCTATTATGTCTCCGGGAAAAAAGAGTCAGAGGGCAGCTACAGTGCGGGTAAGGCTGAGGGCACTTGGGTGTTCTTTCACGAAAACGGCCGTAAAGCCTCGGAAGGGGCTATGATGAACGGCAGGAAAGAAGGCCCATGGAGATATTATAATCCTTCCGGCCGACTGGAAGACCTTATCAACTATAAGAATGACGAGATTGTGGAAGAACCTAACAGGACAGCTGCAGGATTTAACTGACAAAAGACCATGTGATGGTCGTGCTAAGAAAAAAACCAATGCGGGGACTAATCAGAGAAAATCGAAAAACTCCAGGAAACTTACTTAAAAGCTTACCGACGCCGATTATTTCCTCCATTCATGATTTCTTTGGACAGCCTAAAGCGTAGAAGAAACCGGCAAATAGATTGATGCTTGAAGGCAGCCTTGACTTCATTTAATCCAAAGAGGTTTAGGGATATCCTATTTTGGATTTCGATCCAGAACTATTAAATTCAATTCCAATTTAAACTTGCACTGTAGTACTTTTTAAATGTAGTTGATTTTAAGGATGATTGAGCTACAGGCGGTAAGTTAACCATTTTTTTGCCCGGGCTAGCCCGGGCATTTTTGTCAATTCCGGGCGTAGTCATCTGCCAGTCTTACGATATCTTCCTCGTCCGATGGATTGGAAGGATCAGCATGCATCCAAATTTCAGCTACTATCCCCCAGTTTTCAGTTCCCACCAGTCTATGCCGCTCGCCCTTGGATAGAGAGACCGTCTTTCCTGGTTCCATAGCTGCCACATCCCCTTCTTCATCGGTGAGGCTTCTTACGATTCCAGCCTTTCCAGCGATCAGCTTCCAAAGCTCCGCTCTCCTGAAATGATACTGCCAGGACAATCTCGCCCCTGAAGCAACGAGAAGGAATTTGGGACTCAGTTTCTGCTTCATTTGGTCCTCTGACAGGTCGACCTCCGCAAAAAACTCATCTTTAAATTCCTTTATCTGGGTTTCGTCTAACACAAAGAACCCTCCCCAAGGTCTTTCGTGATCCACTTTGGAGATTTTGAGTCCTTTCTTTTCCAAAAAGTCCCTTACTTTCACAAAAACTTCGGATTTGGTCAACTCTGGTGTTATCTCTATTGCTTCCATATTTTTAAAAACTGGTTAATCACCAAAATTACTGAATCAAACTTGAAAAATAAACCCAATTAAATTTTATAACATTTCAAATCTTTTCCCATAAACCCTTGGATTCATAAAAATAAATTTCAATTTTCAGTGGAAAAACAATCATGTTTTACAATTTTTTTTTATAAGTCTTTTTTGAAACTTTAAAATTGCCTTAATTCAGGGATAACTTAGACCTATGCATCTGATCAACCCCCAAGCAATAATAGAGAAAATGGAGGGAGTAGTAGAGATAAAAAGCTACCTCAACAAGATTAAAATCATCAAAAACCTGTACTTGAAAGGAGCGAATACCGCAAGCGAAATTTGTAACGAAGTAGGTATATCTCTTCCCACAGTCAATTCATTACTAGGGGATCTGATCACCAGTGGAGAGGTCATCAAGCAAGGGCGGGCGGAGTCACAGGGAGGGCGCAAGCCTGATTTATACAGACTTGCAGAAGATGCCTTCTATGTGCTGTCAGTAGACCTCTCTAAGTTTAACCTGAACTTGGCCCTCTACTCTTGTAACCATAGCTTGGCATTCCCCAAACAATCCCACAAGCTCACGCTGAATAACGAAAAGGAAACATTTGAGAAAATATGTGATTTTATAGACACTTATCTAAAAAGTACTGGAATCCTTCCTGAGAAGATCATTGCCATCGGCTTTTCCATGCCAGGATTGATAGATTCTGTTGGGGGAGTAAACTACACCTACCTGCGATTTGGCAAGAAAACGTTGCTGGAAAATCTGGAGACACGTTTTGGAAAAAAAATATTTCTGGAGAACGATGCCAGGGCTATGACACTGGCCGAGTTCAAGTTCAGATCGGAGCATGCCCATAAAAATGTCCTGGGGATTTTCGTGGGATGGGGAATAGGACTGGGCATTATCATAGATGGAAAGCTTTACCAGGGAGCCTCGGGATTTGCCGGAGAGTTTAGCCATTCACCGATATTCGAGTCTCGTGAAATCACCTGTACCTGTGGCAAGAAAGGCTGTCTGGAAGCGGTAGCATCCGGCACGGCGATCGTCAGGATGGCCGATGAGGCTATTAGACTGGACAAAGACAGTATCCTGGCCAGAATGGTCCGGGACCATGAAGGTGAACTGGAGCCAGCCCTGGTGGTGGAAGCAGCCCTGGCGGGCGACCAGCGGGCCATTACCATACTCTCTGAAGCAGGGCTTGATCTGGGCAGGGGCATCTCTATCCTGATCCAGCTTCTCAATCCGGAACTGATCATCATCGGGGGATCTGTAGCGGAGGCCAACCAATACCTCATCACTCCGATCCAACAGGCACTGAACATCTACAGCATGGCTAAATCCCGGGAGAAATCCAAGCTGGCCTTGTACCAGTTGGGTGAGGACGTAGGGCTGATGGGCGGAGCTGCCGTGGTAAATGAGCAGTTGTTTGAAGATGTAATCAATCGATTGGGATAAGATGTCCGATATGAAGGATGATGGGCACTGGTTTTAAAAAAATTGTACCCCTGTTGGTTATCCTGGCCATGGCCAGCTTTACCGTCTTCCGGAAAGACCTTCTGGCGCAGACTTCATTTACCGCAAAATTTGAGAAAACCAACCCCAAAAAAACAGGGATCACTTTTAAGAATCAGCTGAAAGAAGACCGGGCCAACAACATACTCCGTTACGAATATTTCTACAATGGGGGCGGGGTGGCTATCGGAGATCTCGATAACGATGGCTTCGAGGACCTCTTCCTCACCGGCAATATGGCACCCAACAAGGTTTATAGAAATCTTGGAAACTGGAAATTTGAAGATAGAACCAAGGCTTCAGGCATTACCAGCAGGACGGATTGGGCCACTGGCGTGACGATGGCCGATGTGAATGGGGATGGTTTGCTCGATATTTACGTGTGCTATTCCGGTAAAGGCGGTCCTGACTCCCGCAGAAATGAGCTGTGGATCAATCAAGGGGGCTTCCACTTCAAAAATGAGGCAAAGCAGTACGGCTTGGATGACCCTTCCAACAGTACCCAGGCATTGTTCTTTGATTTTGACCGGGATGGTGATCTAGACATGTACCTGCTCAATCACCATATCCAATCCATCAATGAGCTGGAATTTGATGAGGTCAAAACAATCAGGCACCCTTCCGCCGGAGATAAGCTCTACCGGAATGACGGAGGAAAATTCACCGATATCAGTGAGCAGGCTGGGATCAAAGGATCTGCGTTGGGCTTTGGGCTAGCCGTCATTGCTTCGGACATCAATCAGGACGGTTGGCTGGATCTGCTCATCACCAACGATTACATCGAACCCGACTATTTATACATCAACAACGGTGACGGCACATTCAGCGACCGGCTTCCGGACTATTTCCAGCATATCTCCCACTTCTCTATGGGAGCTGATATAGCGGATATCAACAATGACGGGCTTCCTGATGTATACACTCTGGACATGCTCCCAAAAGACAACCGTAGGCAAAAACTTCTGTATGGACCGGAGAATTACGAGCAGTATTCCCTCATGGTACGGAAAGGTTTCTACCATCAATCCATGCGGAACATGCTTCACCTAAACAGGGGGAATGGGCTGTTTTCGGAAATAGGCCAACTGGCCGGGATATCCAATACCGACTGGAGTTGGTCCGCCCTGTTTTTCGATGCCAACAATGATGGGAAGAAGGATTTATTGGTCACCAATGGGTATTACAGGGATTACACCAACCGCGATTTCCTCAAATACAAAGGGGATTATTACTTCAAACAGGCGGTAGCAAACTCCCCGGCAGACACCTTGCACCTGGTCACGTCCATGACCTCTACCCCCATCACCAACTATCTTTTTGAAAACAACGGCGATTTGACTTTCACCGACAGGACCTTGGATTGGGGGTTTGCTGAAAAAAGCTTCTCAAACGGCGCGGCTTTCGCTGACCTGGACAATGACGGGGACCTGGACTTGGTCATCAACCACCTCAATGAGACAGTTGGGGTGTATGAAAATAAAGGGACTACCGGAAACTTTCTACAGCTCTCCCTTTGGCAAGATGACATGAACAAATTTGGAATAGGTGCCCGGATAACTCTCGAAACAAGCTCCGGCATTCAGGTACAGGAGTTGCAGCCCGTCCGCGGCTTTCAATCTGCTGTCACGCCTAAGCTGCATTTTGGACTCGGAGAATCAGACGCTGCAGTGTCAATAAGGATCCAGTGGCCAGATGGAACCTTGCAGACACTTGAGCATGTCCAGCTTAACCAGCACCTGCGGGTGGAAAAGAAAACAGACCCGGTTTTTCATACTGAGTCGGCAATCATGGATCCCTTGCTGATCAGGATCAATTCATCGCCGGATTTCACTTCCAAAGCAGCCGGGATCAATGACTTTAAGAGACAACCTCTGATGGTCCAGATGCCAAGCTACATTAGTCCGGTGACAGCAATGGGCGATCTGGATTCGGATGGTAATCCCGAAGTCTTCTTAGGAGGTACCAAAGGGCAGCCCGGCAAAATATTCTCTCTCCGGGATAGTTCCTGGACAGAATACAGAGGTTTCCGTTCTTCAGATGTATACACGGATGCTGTAGCAGTATTTCACGATTTCAACGGAGATGGCGTGGAAGATCTATTTGTAGGCAGTGGGGGGTACCACGATTATACCAGTTCAGACGAAGGCTTGCAAGACCGCCTCTACCTCAACGATGGGTCAGGAAAACTGACTTTATCCACTTCTTTTCCTACCTATGCGTTCAGCACAGGCACAGCCGCGGTGCTGGACGTTAACGGGGACGGTGCTCCGGATCTCTTTATCGGAGCCAAACTCCTTCCGGGTAAATATCCCCAGATCCCCCAGAGTAAAATCCTGATCAATGATGGGGCCGGTAATTTTAGTGACAAAACTCTTGCTTACTTGCCGGATGAAGGGAAATTGGGGATGATCACCGGCGCTGAAGTCCTCGACCTGAACGGGGACGGCAGGGACGATCTGGTGATTGTAGGTGAATTCCTTCCTGTCACGTTTCTCGTCAACCAAAGTGGTGGACGTTTTGTAGACGAATCAGCACAATACCTCAAGGCCCCACTCACGGGATGGTGGGGAAGTATATCCAAGGCCGACTTCGATGGAGATGGGGATGACGATCTGGTCTTGGGAAATTTTGGCATTAACTCCCAATTTGACGTAGCTCCTGATAAGCCACTAAAGCTATACGCGGCAGACTTTGACCAGAATGGCTCCATAGACCCCGTTTTTGAATGTTTTATAGGAAACGAATCCTACCCCTATGCCAGTAGGGATGAACTCTTGGATCAAATGGTGGGCATGCGAAGCAAATTCACTGACTATTCCTCCTACTCTACTGCAAAAATGGAACGGCTGTTTACCGCTGAAGAGCTGGGAAATGCCATCATACTTGAAGCCAATACCCTGAAATCTTACTACCTGGAAAACAGGAATGAAGAATTTATAGCGACTGCCCTACCCCTAGAAGCACAGGCATTCCCAGTATACGCGATCGAGCCTATGGATGTAAATGGAGATGGGCTTATGGACCTCATACTTGGCGGTAACCAATCCCACACCAGGATCAGGGTGGGCGCGCTGGATGCGGGGTTAGGACTGGTGATGCTGGGGGATGGAGCGGGAAATTTCTCACCGCTTTTACCTGAGGCCTCCGGTCTTTCCATCAAAGGCGACATCAAATCTATTCTCACTATTAAAACTGTCCACCATACCGGGTTGCTCTTCGGAGTCCATGGACAGCAACCGCTTTATTACAAGCTTCGATGAAGTTACGCTTAATTTACTTCTCCTGCCTTACCGTATTGCTCTGCAGCAATTCAATCTTAGCCCAGAAAAAACAACCGGACTGGCCCAAAATCTATGGCCAGGAACTGTTTCACCTCACAGAGGTCATGGTGACAGATGTGGCTAGCCCTCCCGTGGCCGCTAGAGTGTATGCTTATGCCAGTCTGGCTTCTTACTTGGCTGTCGTGTCTGCAAAACAAGAATTCCGATTCCCTGATTTTCTTGCCCATACGAAGTTATCCTTTGACGATTTACCCCATTTTGAGGGGACCAGCCCCGAGTTTTCCGCGATCTATGCCATGCTGCTTGTAGGGGAAAAACTAATGCCCTCCGGCTATTTATTACAGCAAAAGCAGGCTGATTTCCTGAAATATGGGTTAAACAACAAACTGATAACCAAGAAAGACCTCCCGCAGCACATCGACTTTGCCAACCTCATTTCCACTGCGGTGATCAGCTCCGCCAGGACTGATGGGTACTTAAACCTCCCTGCATTGTCCAGATATACCCCAAAAGAAGGTGAGGGATTTTGGTACCCTACACCACCTGCTTATATGAGCGCTATTGAGCCAGAGTGGAAGACCATACGCACATTTTTCATGGAGAAACCGGAAGATTTTGAACCTGCGCCCATGGCAGAATTTGACATGAGTGCAGGTAGCCCGTTTGAAATACAAGTACGGGAAGTCTTCCAGGTGGGCAATTCCCTGAGTGATGAACAGAAGCTGATAGCCAATTTCTGGGACTGCAATCCTTTCAAAGTGGAGTTTTCCGGGCACATGGCATTAGGGGTAAAGAAAATATCCCCTGGTGGACACTGGATGGGCATTACCGGTATAGCTGCGCAGAAGGCGGGACTTTCATTTTCCGAGACAGCTTACATTCATGCTTTAGTAGGAATGGGGCTTCACGATGCCTTTGTTTCCTGTTGGAAGGCCAAATACGAAACAAATAGAATCCGTCCCGAGACGGTCATTAACCAGAAGATTGACCAGCGCTGGAAACCCTTGCTGCAGACACCGCCATTTCCTGAATATACCTCCGGACATTCGGTGATCAGCAGCACCTCAGCGGTCATTCTCACCAGCTATTTCGGCGATAACTTTGAGTTTCTGGACACTTCCGAGATCTATTTCGGGCTTCCGGAACGGAAGTTCTCCTCCTTTGACTCAGCTGCCAGAGAAGCTGCCATTTCACGGCTGTATGGAGGCATTCACTTTCGAGATGCTATTGAAAACGGGCTGCTGCAGGGAGAGAAGATAGGCAGGATGATCTGGGAAAAACTCTCCGGAAAAAACGGTTACGCCTCCAACTGAATAAAAAAACCAGGGAATTCGGTAACCGGATTTAGTCCCTATCCCTCCCCCATCTGACCGAAACGTTACACTGTCCTACACTTATCCCATATCCCTCTATCAGCCACTGACCAGTGCGGCTACCCTGGCCCGTAGCTCTGGTACAACCAGCTCCTCAAACCACGGATTGCGTCTTTGCCAGAGTCTATTTCTCGGTGATGGATGAACTAAGGGAAAATAGCCAGGAAGGTAGTGCCTGAATTCCCTGACCGTTTCGGTAAGTGTAGCTTTCTTATCTATACCCAGGTAATAGCGCTGGGCATATTGGCCAATCAGAAGGGTCAGTCTAACCTCCGGCATCATTTCCCTAAGCGCTCCATGCCAGGAGGGGGCACACTCCTGTCTGGGTGGAAGATCCCCCGACTTACCCCTGCCCGGATAGCAGAATCCCATCGGCATGATACCAAAAAGCGTAGGATTGTAAAAATCCACCTTGTCCACCCCCATCCACCGACGGAGTTCCTCTCCGCTGGCATCATTCCAGGGGATTCCTGTAGCATGTACTTTGGTACCGGGAGCCTGTCCGATGATCAGAATCTTACTTTTAGGGTGCACAGAGAATATGGGATTGGGACCCAGCGGAAGAAAAGCCTCACATAACCGGCATGACTTTACCGTTGAAATGATAGATTCTGGAATTGGCATAATCAAAAGTAATTCCTTTTCATATTTTATTAATTTCAAACTTAGTCATTACTACCCACCCCCTAAAAATCAAAATGAAGAAAACGGTTTCCTTTGTATTTTTTGTGTTTTTCTATTCAGATATGCTTGTAGCCCAGTCAAAGAGTGACTTGGGATCATGGTATATGTACTTTGGTAATTATAGGTTCTCTGATTCCCCTTGGGCGATTCATGGGGAGTTTCAGTACCGTAACCATAACATCGTGGGGGACCTCGAACAATTGGCGCTAAGGACAGGACTTCAATACAACCTTGAAAACGGATTGGTAAGTTTTCTGGCCGGTTATGGCTCATTTACTTCTCAGGCAGAAGGTGATTCACAGTCAACTTTTCATGAGAATAGGGTCTTCCAGGAAGTCATTTTAAGGCAAAGGATAGACAGGGTCGGATTACTGCACCGCTTCAGATATGAGCAAAGATGGATCCAGCACCAGGAGTTTAGAACCAGATTCCGCTATGCCCTGATTGTAAATGTACCATTGAGCCATCACGACCTCCGGGACAAGGGGGCTTGGTATGTCCAGATCTCGGATGAAATTTTCCTCAATGGTGAAACTACGGACCGCGCATTGGACTATTTTGACCGTAACCGGCTTTACCTGGGTTTGGGAAAAAGACTGGCAAAAAACCTCGCCCTACAGGTGGGATTTCTGGAGCAGACTACCGCTACCCTTTCCAAATCCCAGCTTCAATTTTCACTTCACCATCAACTGTTTTCAAGGTAATATTTTATTGCCCTACATGATAGATTTAATTCCGGACAGGGAATTATCAATTGATTTTTTTTTATAAATTCACTCTATAGTGAATTGAAATTCAATTTGTTGGAAAAAACAATACTATTATCCAACCGGTTAATCCCTGACCTTATCAAGTCTCGTATTTAACCCAAATCAATATTTGGAAACACTAACCTTTATCTATCATGCGCATTTCTACTTTTGGTATAGTGATTATTGTATTCATCAGCTCATCCTGTTTCTCCCAAAAAGATTATGTGACTGATTATGATTATAACTATCAAGGCAAATTTAAGCGATATAAGACCTTTGCTTTTGTGGAACCCACTGAGAAGGACACGAGTGTGATCTCTCCTGTACTCAATGCCACGATAGGCGCCAGATTGGGATCGCAGGGATTTAAAGAACAGACCACTAAACCGGATTTGCTGGTAAGCTATAAGATTTTTATGGATTCCATCCGATACCGGGGGTATGTCCAGCCGGAATTTGACTATTGGCTTAAAAGAACCGATCCCTACACCCTGGCAGCTGAAGATGACGAAAACGATCGCAAAAAACAGGAAAAAGACGAAACCTATAACCAGGTAAGATATAGCCAAAACCAAGGAATGCTGGTGATCTATGTAATAGACAGCAAAAGGGGCAATACGATCTGGCAGGGGTATACGGCAACAAAATTTGATTTCGAATCTCCCAATTTCCAATCGGACATCACGCGGGCGGCTTATCGGGTGATGAACGAGTTCAAGGTGATCAATAGAATGATGGAGTGACTTTCCGCTGTTTAGTGAGAAAAAGTTTGAGCAACTTGTGGAAGCTTTCCTCAGTTTTAGCAGTACTTTTTCTGAAAAAGCAGAACCTTTTCTTTACCCCTATTTACTTAAAATCCAATAAAAACACTGATAATCAGTAGATTGAATGTGTTTTTATCCCTGATTTCCGCCTAAGTAAAAATACGAATTCATAAGTGGCAATCCGTTTGGGTAGTTACCGGA
This sequence comes from Algoriphagus sp., assembly GCA_048819475.1. Taxonomy (GTDB): domain Bacteria; phylum Bacteroidota; class Bacteroidia; order Cytophagales; family Cyclobacteriaceae; genus Algoriphagus. Next base: position 72,455 of record JBMDXP010000016.1, on the reverse strand, counting down.
AAACCATGAAACACTTAACACTTATGAAAAAATCATTAATTCTTACGGGAATTTTGGGAGCCAGTATGATGGTTTCCTGTGTTTCTAAAAAGAAATACACCGAGCTGGAAAGTAACTTGATGAAAACCCAGACTGAGCTGGCAATGACCAATGAGGAGAAGGCCCAGCTGGAAGAAAAAATGGCTATCATAGAAGCCCGGGTTGCAGAATACAATGCCAGAATCAATTCATTGAGGGATACAAATGATGCGCTAAGCGAGACTAATAACAGCCTATACAGTATCGAAGGCTCCACAGTAATGTCCAAAAACTCCAAAGCCAAAATGAAGGAGACTTTGACCAAAGTGGATCAGGCCAAGCTCGCACAGGCCCAAACCTTGGAGGACTCTGTAAATCTGGCTATAGAATACAACTTGAGACAGAACATCACTGAAAACACAGAAGGTGAAGAGGATGATGTGGAAATCAGTATCGATCAGACTGTGGTCATGATCTCTGTATCGGATAAATTACTTTTCAATACAGGAAGTTACCGGATTAACACCAAGGCAGACCCGCTGCTGAAAAAACTGGCCGAAGTAATCAATGCTGAGCCTAGTCTTCAGGTGATGATCGAGGGACATACTGATCCGCGTTCAATCTCTACAGGAGTAATCGAAGACAACTGGGACCTCTCTGTAAAGCGGGCTACCTCCATCGTGAGAAAACTGCAGAAAGATTATGCAGTAGCTCCAGAAAAGCTAATAGCAGCTGGCCGGGCGAGCTATATGCCAGTAGTGGAGAATGATACCCCTGAAAACATGGCAATCAACAGAAGGACAAGGATCGTTCTGATTCCTGACCTGGATATGTTCTTTGCGATGCTATAAAAAACGAAAACTGACCAACTATTTATATACTACCAAAAGCAGGCCTCTTTGAAGCCTGCTTTTTTTGTATCTATGTCAAAATGGGACCTGGCAAACCGTCAAAAGGGTACGAATCCAATTACTTCAATTTCTCATTGTCCCGGTGCCTGGTTATGTCCCGTATGTTCTTCTTCTCAAAATTCTTTTTCATTGCCTCCGTAAGATCCACGCCCGTCTGGTTCGCAAGACATATCAGCACCCATAGCACATCTGCCATCTCATCCCCCAGATTCCTTCCTTTATCGGAGTCTTTGAAGGATTGTTCGCCATAGGTCCGTGACATTATCCTGGCCAGTTCCCCTACTTCTTCCATCAGTATAGTCATGTTTGTCAGTTCGTTGAAATAACGGACTCCTACTGTTTTGATCCATTGATCCACTTGCTCTTGGGCTTGGGTAAGGGTTATTTCGGTCTTCATTTATTGGATAAGATATTTAGAGTATGAAAATTAGCCAGTTCCTGCTATGATCACAACAACTATCCGATGGAGGTTCTTATTTTAGCTACGCGTATAACTAGTGAGCGAATACCCAAGTCCGTGCATAATCCCCAAACCGAAGCGTAAGGGCAGTGCACTGTACGTTTTTCCAACGGAGCGTGACCTGCAACGGCTCATTCCGTATAAGCGGGTGCCTGAAACTATCTGGAAATACCAAGTTAAACTTTTTGGTTTAGCCAAGAAGAAGACTTCAGAAACAAAAACCATATAAAATGAGACATGCTACTTTGTACCTCTTGATTTTTGCATTGATCGGAGCCTGTAATTCAAAGGAAAAGAAACTCCCCAGAATTGCCATTGCCGGTATTGCGATAGAGTCGAGCACATTTTCCCCGGCGCAGACGGACGAAGCCGCCTTCAAGTCACGGACAGGAGACGCTGTATTCTCTTATTACCCTTTCCTATCGGAAGATTCCCTCGACCGCCGTCGTGCAGAATGGATTCCTACGTTACGCGGTCACGCGATACCAGGAGGAATCGTAACCCGTGAAGCATACGAATCCCTCGTGGGCAAGACCTTGGATATGCTCAGAGAAAACCTGCCTTATGATGGACTTTTCTTTGATATCCATGGAGCAATGAGCGTAGTGGGCCTGGATGATCCAGAGGGGGATTTTATAGTCCGTGTAAGAGAAGTGGTCGGTACTGAAACATTGATCTCCACCTCTATGGATCTCCATGGAAATGTCTCCCCGAGACTTGCCCACCACACTGATTTGATCACGTGCTACCGCATGGCTCCTCATGAAGATGCGCTTGAATCCAAGAAACGGGCCGTGGACAACCTTCTGGAGCGTCTGGAATCCGGTAAAGGCAAGCCGGCATACAAAGCATGGATCCCGATTCCAATACTGCTACCGGGAGAAAAAACAAGTACCCGTATAGAGCCTGGAAAAAGTCTGTACGCAAAAGTCAACCCTATCACCCTCCAAGAAGACATCATAGATGCTGCAATCTGGATAGGCTATGCATGGGCTGACGAGCCCCGAAACCATGCAGTGGTTATGGTCACAGGTGATGATGAGAAAGCAGTCACAAGTTCAGCAGAGCATCTGGCCAGAAGCTTCTGGGAAGTCCGGAATGAATTTGAATTTGTTGCCCCCACTGCCACCTTGGAGGAAAGCTTGAGGATGGCTATTGGCAGCGAGAAGACCCCATTTATGATCAGCGATATGGGAGACAATCCTACCGCAGGAGGTGCTGGGGATGTCAACTGGACGCTGCAGGAAATTCTGAAGCGGCCTGAATTTAAATCTGACTCAGGGCCATCAGTGATCTACGCATCCATCCCAGGCCCTCAGCTGATTGAGAAAGCTGTCGAAGTCGGTATAGGCGGAAACATTGAAGCCTTGGTGGGAGCAGCCATAGATGACAGATTTGCTCCACCTATCCTATTGAAAGGGACAGTGGAAGCCATCAATCAGGGAGACCAGGATGCTGAAACTGAGGTGGTGGTCAAAGTCGGATCTGTTCACGTGATCGTCACCAAGAAACGGAAGCCCTACCACCATGAGAAGGATTTTACCAAGCTGGGACTTACCCCCCGCCAGACTGATATTGTCGTGGTTAAAATCGGCTATTTGGTACCGGAACTTTATGACATGCGGGGAGACTGGATCATGGCTTTAACACCTGGAGGTGTGGATCAAGACCTAGAACGGCTGGACTACAAACGGATCAACCGTCCCATGTATCCCCTGGATCCGGACATGGAAACCCCTGAGCTGGGAGCCAGATTAATCCCGGCATCCGACAAACCGGAAGATTGATCATTGGCAACAGTAATGAACAGCCCGAATACTTTATTGTAAAGGCAATCATCCGATCACTGGTTATCGTATTATAAATTCCAGGAAATAATTATAAATATTATATTATAATATAAACAGCTATACATACTTAGTAAAACACTGGTTTCCTGAAAGAAACAGGTAGTATGCAATAACTGATTTTCTTCAACTTTTTTGCTATTATTCATCTCCGTCTCCGCTTGGAAGCGTGGTATATCCCAATTCAAAAACCCTTGATTTCAGGGGTTTTTGGGCCATTTCTATGACCAAGGTTTCCAAATCCCCCCAAATTAAACTACCTTTGCGGGTCAGGCACCCTACGGTGTCTTGCTACTAAATGCTAACCGAAACATAGTTATACATGGATAATATTGAGCTGTTTATAGAGCGGATGCTATCGGAAATAGGGATTAATGAAACTTTGATTCCAAGTCTCCGACTGCTTATACTTTTAATCGTTTTAGCATGTATTTCACTCTTTTTTTTCTGGGTGACTAAGCGAATTATAATAAACAATATCTACAGGCTTTTCAGAAAAACATCCTTTGAATGGGATGACGTCCTAGCTGACCACCAGGTGTTTAATAATCTCGCACACCTTACCCCGGCTATTGTGGTGAGAATAATGTCTCCCATGATTTTCTTGGACTTTGAGTCAGTGCTTCCGTTTGTGATGAAACTCACAGACGTCTATCTCATCGTCGTGGGCATGATGATCCTGTTTTCCGTGATGAGGGTCTTTGAGTTCCAGCTTTCCAAGTCCCACCTTTTCGTAAACAAGCCCATTGCCAGTTATTTCCAGCTCTTCCGAATCATCCTTTATATAGCTACCGGGATCCTTATTCTTTCCATCCTTTTAGGCAAGTCACCACTTTATTTCCTGAGTGCCTTCGGTGCCATGACAGCCATTCTTCTGTTGATTTTCAAGGATACCATTCTGGGATTGGTGGCCAGCGTGCAGATTTCATCAAATGACATGGTCCGTGTAGGTGACTGGGTTGAAATGCCCAAATTCAATGCGGATGGAGATGTAATAGCCATAAATCTGAATACGGTTAAAGTCAAGAATTTCGATAAGACAGTAACTACTATCCCTACCTATTATTTCATTACGGACAGTTTTAAAAACTGGCGTGGAATGCAGGAAAGTGGGGGTAGAAGAATAAAAAGATCCATTTTCATCAATGTGCAGACCGTTAAATTTGTAGATCCAGAAACACGGGAATACTTGAAAAAGATCAACCTTTTGACCGCTTACATCGCCCAGCGTCAACAGGAAATAGAACAGTATAACCTTGATAATAACATCGATACCTCTGAGCTGATCAATGGTCGCAGGATGACGAATATCGGGGTATTCAGACGCTATATCGAATTCTATCTGAAGAATAACAGTAAAATCCGCAAGGATATGACTATTATGGTAAGGCAGCTTCCCCTGGAAGACCGGGGCATTCCTATTGAGTTGTATTGCTTTACCACCACCACGGTATGGACCGAATACGAAGAAATACAATCCGATGTATTTGATCACCTGCTGTCGAGCGCAGCTTTCTTTGGCCTTGAGATCTTCCAGCAACCGGCTGGCAGTGATTTTAAAAAACTCATACAGGTCTAAAGTAGCCTGAATCAAATAATTATGTAGCTTAGGCAGTAGCATTTGCTGATCCGGAAATCAGGAAAGGCCAAACTTTAAAATCTGCTGCCAATGAACCCAAAACCTGAGTCTGTCGAAGAATACCTGGGCTGGTTTCCGCCCGAAATCCGTCAAAAACTGGAAGAGATGCGGGATGCAATCAGGACCGCTGTACCCGATGCTACCGAAGTGATCAGTTACTCTATGCCCGCTTACCGTACCACGGAGGTTCTGGTCTATTTTGCCGCTGCCAAACACCATATGGGGTTTTATCCTACCAACAGCGGTGTAACGCAGTTCCGTAAGGAACTGGAAGGCTTCCGCACATCCAAGGGGGCTATACAGTTTCCACTGGATAAACCTTTGCCACTCCAGCTGATTTCAGACATCACAAAGTTCAGGTATCACGAAGTAGAAGAGAAAGCTAAATCCAAGAAAAAAAAGTAATCTCTCCCGGCTGGATAATCGGGCAGAAAGCATGACTGACTTCTGGTCACCTGTGTGGGACCCGTGACTGAGTGTGCCTTTTTCCCTCCCATTCCGGGAAGATTTATAAACCTACGGTCCCTTTTCCCAAGTCCAAGCACTGGTTTACAGCGGAGGGAATATCTTCTTCATAATGGCTGACAAAAATCAGGGTTAATGGGGTGAGCTCACAGATTGTTTCCACCGCACGCTTAAAAAGTCTTCTGTGAAATTCGTCCATCCCTTGGGAAGCTTCGTCCAAAATAAGCACTTCCGGTTTTTTGATCATTGCCCTAGCCAATAAGGCCCACCGCTGATGTTCCAGCGTCACCGCTGTCAACAGGTGGTCAGCAGACTCCTCCAGCTCAAATAAAACAAGCCAGTGCCGGGCCAGCTCTTCCTGCTCCGGCGTGACTTTTCTAAACAAACCCATGGTGTCAAACAATCCTGAAAGAACCACTTTCCTCACCGTTTGATTGGAGGGAAAGAAGCGGGCGAGTTCAGGTGCTACAAACCCGGTGGGCTTTTTTACATCCCAGATACTTTCCCCTGTTCCCCGCTTTCTTCCAAACAGCCGGATGTTTTGGGCATAGGCCTGGGGGTTTTCTCCGATCAACAAACTTAATAACGTAGATTTTCCTGAGCCATTTGGCCCCTTGAGAAGCCAGCGCTCCCCTGGTTTTACCCTCCAGTTCAATCTGTCCAGAATTTTCTTTTCCCCATAGGCGATGGTTACTTCATCCAGGCCGATCACTTCTTCACGATCGGACAAACTGCCCGCCAGCAAAGGCGTCATTAACTCCCAATTAAACAGTCGCGTATCCAAGACATGGCTTTCACGGCGAAAATCCTTTACCTCCCACACGTTTCCAATACCTGTACCATCCAGTCTCCCTACATGCGTGATTCCGTCCGGTATCTCCCGGGAATTAGTTGTCAGTAGCACATGGGTACCTTCTTCAGCGATAGACTTCAGAATCTGCCCAAACTCCCCCCTGCTCTTCACATCCAATCCAGTCATAGGCTGGTCCATCAGATAGATTGCGGGCTGTTTCATCAGTCCCATTGCCAAGGCCAGTCTTCGGGTTTCACCGTTGGATAGTTTCAGGAGCGATTTATCCATCAGGTGATCCAAGCGAAGCACTCCCGAGACTTTTGCAAGGGTCCACGGTCCGGTATGTTTCTGCTCTACATCTTCCAGACACTCCCTTACCGTAGCAGCCTCTTCCGACTCGGAAGAGTTAAACCGTTGTTGAAAGTAAAAGTTTTGCTGGTTTGAACGGTTCCTGAAACCGTATTTTTGAGACACATAGGATATAAGATCACGGTAACTGTGTATTTCTCCTGCATCACTCTTCGCTGCCATGTAGGCCGTGGCAAAAGGCCTTGACACGGCTCCCTTCCGGAGCACTACATTCCCTCTGATTACTTCTAAAAAAGCAGTCAATTCGATTCCGGTATCCCCAACAATTGCCCACTGCTGGCCAACTTCCCAGTCAAAATCCAGCTCACTGAACAGGTGTTGGGATTTGAACCCTACCTGGGCTCCTTTAATCGAAATAAGTGTATTCGCTGACAAAATAGTAGTGGGTTGGTAATCGAATCTGTGAATAAGAGTGCTTAAACTCTATTTTTGCTGTCAATCAGAATGGTGACAGGGCCATCATTGGTCAATGATACCTTCATGTCTGCACCGAACTCCCCTGTACCTATAGGTTTGCCCAGCTCCGCTTCGAGTGTGACTATCAGTTGTTTGTAGAGCGGAATGGCAGCTTCAGGTCTGGCAGCTTTGATGTACGAGGGTCTATTTCCTTTTTTGGTACTCGCGTGAAGTGTGAATTGTGAGATCAACAAAAGCTCACCTCCCGTGTCCAGAACACTTCTGTTCATTACACCTTGCTCATCGGCAAAAATCCTGAGGTTGACAATTTTTCTGGTGAGCCAAGTTATATCATCCCGGTCATCTGCCTCTTCTATGCCTACCAGGATCAATAAACCAGATTTTATCTGTGCTTTGACTGTATCTTCTATGGTCACAGCTGCTTCTGATACCCGTTGAATCACTACTATCATTTGCTCAGATCTTGCATTTTGCCCGATGGAATCACTTCCACGCTGTCCTTTGAATTTGCCAAGGCGGTAGTGACCATTACTTTTGCCACCTGATAATCGTAAATCGGCCGCATGGATTTCCATAACTTCAGCCATACCAGCGGCTTCATCACTATAGCCGCTACCTGCTCGCCAAAACGGAATTCATTTCTGTTGCCCAAGAGCAAGGAGGGACGGAAAAGCCCCAGGTAACCAAATCCCAATGCACGTAAGTCACGTTCTGTCTCTCCCTTTACTTTATTGTAATAAATGGAAGAACCGGCATCTGCCCCCATGGCCGAGACATAGAGGAATTTCTTTGCTCCCAGTTTCTTAGTCCACCGTGCAAAAGCGAGGACCAGATCATGGTCTACCAAGTAGAACTGCTCTTTTGATCCTGCCTGCTTGATCGTGGTTCCGATGGAGCTGAATGCATGTATTTCTACGTTCTTTTCCCTAATCGTATCCACCAAGTGGCTAAATTCCCCTCCCAAGGATTGTGCGGTCAGTTTGCTTTCCCAGTCCCAGCTATCGATCTTGAGAAGATCCCCCTCCAACTGCACCAAGCGCTCATGCTTAAGCGCGAGCTTTCTCCGTCCTACACTGATCACGTACTCATAAGCAGAATTCTTGAGCAGATTATGAAGTAACTGCATACCGACTAACCCAGAGGTTCCGGATATAATACCGATTTTCATTAAAACACTTTTAGAATTTTCAAAAGATACATGTACTGATCTCCACCTCCAAGAACTCTTCCGTATTTACCCAGTGTATGTGGAAGCAAGCAAGGGCATCAATTCCTGCTCCAGCGTGCGGTTCTTATCGCGGGCATACCAGAGATGGGCGCCTTCAGCAAACTCCGCAGGGGAAATACCTTGGGGGTCCACCTTGTAGGCTTCCATCCTATTCTGAAGAAAGAGCGGTCGGGGTCCCCAGGTAAAGAGAATCTCCTTCAAGTCGTGTCCCAGCGCTATCAACTTGGGGATAGACCTGGCTCCGCTCGTCAGGTGACTGTCCATTACTGCGGGGTGCTCATCGCGAAGAATCAGTCGGACCTTGATCCTTGGATTCAGACTGGCCAACTTTGCAATGTAAGGAATATTCTGAGCTGCGTCTCCACACCAGGCTTCCGTCAGAATCAACCAGTACTGCGGGGAATCAATGGCACCCACCACTTGCTCCATGTCGGCAGAAACCCTTACGGTCTTATCCAATCGTGCCATCCGCGTCACGTTCATCCGTGTGTAATCCAGGTATGCCTGCGAATGATTCATACCCGTGGTACGTTTTTGCGCGAGCAGTTGATTTATCATTGTCCGATAATCCCGGTAGTCAAGACCTGATTCAATCAGCTCAGGGGTATAAAGCTGTGTCTGGAATTCCATAATCTCTTGGGGTTAATCCAAGATCAACAGTACCCGTTACACTTGGGTTCGCTCCCAATCCATAAATTCAGCCACCTCGTCTTTCACTTTGGCGTACACTGCCAAAATCACTGAGAGATCATCCACAAACCCTATCACTCCCAAAAAATCCGGGATGATGTCAATTGGGGAAAGGAAATAGACCAAAGCAAGCAAAATCAGTCCCACCGTACTTCCCGATAGCTTGTGGGTCCCATTAAAATGAGCCTTCATCATCCGTACGAAAATGGAAACGGGTTCAATTATTTTTTTAACCTGCGGACTATCCCCGATTCTGGCTAGTTTATTCCCCACATTGCACAGGAGCTCTCTGACTTTGGCCTCTTGTTGGGAGAGTAGTTCGACTTGCCGACCAAACAGTTCTTTGGCTTTTTCCAGCGTTTGATTGGCTTTTATTTTTAGTTTACCCATGTCAGAAATAAATATTGATTTCAGATTTAACCTGCTTCAGTGCATAACTGATCGTATCATTCTTTCTTTCCAAAGCTTGCGCGAAAACAGCTTTTGCCAGATCCACGCCAGATGCATCCTGGTTTAGCATCTGTCTGCTCAGGTTGATGATAGTGGTGACTTCCTCGACTGCCCTTTTGACGGCCTCCCAGGTTTCCTCAGAGAAATAAACCTGCTGGGAAAAGTTATGGTTAAATTCATCCCTGACCTCATTGAGCAGATGGGAATGCAGCTCTGCAGCAGAATAAGCTACAGGCGTGGCCCGGCGTACGAGGTTGTTCGGGGTGATTCTTTCCAGAAAGAGACAAAGCCTTTCTGCTGCCTGAAGCCTTATCGGAAGAATAGTCTGAGAGTTTTGTGTTTTAAGATCTACCAGCATTCGTTCGCGCTCTTTCGACAGAAAAGAAATCACTACCAGGTACATGCCATAAAGCACGATGCCTGCCGGCAACAAAATTTTCAATAAATCAATGATATAGTCCATTCTTGGGGATTAAACTCGAATTTGCACAATTTATCCCTGCCAGAAAACCCCGCAGTGTGTAAATTTGGAATATCACCGAACCAATTCCCTGCCAATTTGATTTCAAACTCATGATTACTCCTGTCCAAATCACAGAAAAAGCGGAAGCTGAGATCAAAAACATCATGGCCACCAAGAATATACCCGCGGACTACCACCTTAGAGTGGGTGTAAAGGGTGGGGGTTGTGGGGGGATGTCCTATGCCTTGGGGTTTGACAAACCCAAACCGGAAGATCAGCAGTTCGAAATAGCCGGAATCCCTGTGCTGGTCGAAAAACGCCATTTCATGTTTTTGATGGGGATGCAAATCGATTTCTACGAAGGAGATGAAGCAAGGGGTTTTACCTTTGTCAATCCTGAGCTCCCCAAGAGGCATGACCTGTAATTTTTAACTATCTTCCGGAAATATTTCTGCCCCACTTACTTCTATGATAAAATCCCTTCTTTCTGCCCTAATTCTGGTACTTGCACTTAAATCACATGCCCAGGTCAAATACCTTGCTGAAGGCCAGGTCCCCGGCAAAGGCTCCGTAAGTGAGCTCTCCTGGATCGAAGGAAGCTGGACAGGCCCGGGAATGGGCGGTGTATGCGAAGAAGTTTGGATGCCGGCCATCGACGGACACATGATCGGCACGTTTCGGTTTTGGCAGGATGGCAAGCTAATCTTCTCAGAATTCATGAATATCCTTCAGGAAGAGGAAACCTTCTCACTGAAGTTGAAACATTTCAGCGCAGATCTCACCCCTTGGGAAGAAAAGGACATCTGGACTACTTTTCCGCTGGTGGAAATTGGTAACCAGACCGTGTGGTTCCATGGCCTCACTATACAAAGAACTGGGAATGAAATGATTCTCCATCTGGCGATAGACCATAACGGCGTCAAAAGTATCGAGGAATTCAGATATACAAAAAGATAGGCAAACTTACTCCTCAAATCCAGGCTTGACTACTGACCAGAACTCATCCAGGGCTATAATCCTGGGCTTGAGAAATGCGATGATCGCCGGCCAATCGGACTCCTCCATGATGTTCAGCCCCTCGTGTATCTTCTCTATTTTCGAGATGCGCTGTCCAAATTCATTGGTAACACGAAGTTTCCACTCCCATGGCTCCTGGATAAAAGACGTCAGAATCTTATTCAACTGTCCGAACTGGTCAAAATACAGCTCCTGCAGCTCTTCATCAGTATGGGCGAGCTCTATTCCTATGGATGCGAATCCCCTTTCGGCTTTCATGCGGAAATAGATGTCCTTTATCCCGGTCTTGTAATTGGGCCAGTTTATCTTTCTTCCCTCCGCATTGGGCACAGGCTTCATATACTGCCCAAAAGTAATCCAGAAATCCTTCCGGATTCTGGATGTCTCAGCTTTTGAATACATTTATTGCCCAGTTAATCAATAATCTTCAGGATAGCATATGGTCACAGCAGAAAATTTCACCAGCCCTCCCAGAGCCGGATGGTGCTTCTTCAAAGTAAGCCTTACCTTCTTTGTCTGGGGGTAATAATCCAGGATATCTGACACAATCATGTGGCCTAGGTGCTCTAGAAGCTTCACTTTCACATCCATCCTGGCTTTGATGAGTTGATAGAGCCTGGAATAGTCAACTGTAGATTTCAGGTCATCATGTAGCATGGCTTCCCGAAAATCTGTTTCCAGTTCCAGATCCACAGTAAACCGGTTGCCTAGGATAGATTCTTCCGGATAAGCACCATGGTAGGCATGGAACTCAATTCCTTCCAGTGAGACTTTTCCCATCAGTCAAATTGGTCAAAAAATGATCCTCCCTGGTTTCTAGGGTTAGGATTGGGTTTAGAGGAATCAAGGGGGGCTTTTATCTCTTCCTCCTTTGGTTCTTCTTCCAAAATATCCCCCTCCGGGATTTCCTCTGGGGCAATATCTTCCATAGCTGCTTCCTCAAGCGCCACATCCACGGAAGGCTCCTCTGTTTCGACAGGAGTTTCTATCGGGACTTCTTCTTTCACGATTTCGGGTGGGGCGGTCTGATCCTGATATTCTGCTGCCCCCTCCTCTTCTATCTCCTCTGGTTGACTGGTACTGCCAGTTTCGGCTGGAGCCAGATTGGCCAGGTTGGCAAACGTAAATGTCTGTGACCTGCTCAGTTCCTCGATCGCCCGTTGATGGGCTTTTGCATCTATCCGGGTATAGTGTGCCTCGGAAAGTTCAATCTGATTCAGGGCATCCTGGGATAGACGTTTCAGGCTTTTCACCACACTCTCCCGCTGCTCTACCAATCCCTCATACGAGCGGACCAGCCCCTGCATGCTTTCCCTCAACTCTATGATGGTTTCCTTGGCCCTTGTTTCCGCAGCGCCAATGATGATGGCAGCCTGCTGCTCAGCCTTGTCCTTTGCCTGGGAGAGGATCTGATTTGCTTTTGAGGTCGCGTTTTCCGCGTTACGGTTGGCTTCAGAAATGATCAAATCAGCAGCTTCATTAGCTTCTTCAATGATGGAAGCCCCAGTATCCTCAGCAGTCTTCAACGTCCGGAAAAGGGATTCCTCCACATCCTTGAGTCTTTTTGCTTCGGACTCGGTATTCTGCAGTTTCGTTTTAAGTTCAAGATTCTCCTTGTGCAGCGAGTCTACAATCTCACTTATCTCGTCCAAAAATAAGGTTACCTCTTTTTTTTCATATCCCCTGAAAGCCGTTTCAAAGGATTTTTGCCTAATGGCTGATGGTGTGATCTTCATAGGTTAATTCTCTTCAATTTGCCAAATGGAAATAGTACGGTCATCGGATACAGCAATGACGTGGGAGGAATAGCTACTCCACACCACTTTGTTAATGGAAGTTCCGTGGCCTGCATTTCTGGCTTTGTCAATGACCTTTAGGAGCTTGCGTTTGTCCACATCCCAGACCTTGATTGACTTGTCCATAGAGCAGGTTACCATGTACTTCCCGTCATCTTTGAAAGATAAGTAATTAATGGCATACATATGTGCCACAATATTGTCTAGGAGTCCATAGGATACCGAATCCCAAAACTTGAGACAGGCGTCCCTGCCACCACTTACCAGTAGGGCGCCATCCGGGGAATAGGAAAGGGCAAACACCGAATTGGTATGGCCCACCAGATTGGATACCGGCTCAAAATTATTGGATAAATCAAGAATCTTGACCGTATGGTCACTGAGTCCGATTGCCAGATGCCGCTTTCCCGGAGCTATCGCCATCACCCGGATACTTTTCGAACTTAACTTAATGTGTTTCTTGACGGATCTTTCCTGGATATCCATTACGACCAGCACCCCATCTCCCGTGCCTACATAAGCTTCATTGCCGAAGATCTTGATGTCAAATATCGGCTGGTCAGTAAGCTGGATGGACCAGAGTTCCTTATTGTCATTGAGATCTATCACGTGGATTCCCTCAAAATTATGTCCTATGTACAGCCTATTTGTTAAAGTATCCACCTCCAGGGCATACACCGAATGGGGCAACCTGGCCACTAGTTTTCCGTGTTGGGGATGAGCCAGGTCCCACTCCACCACCATTCCATCTCCTGAACCGGTATAGAAGAACCTTGGGTCACTGCCTTCGGTCAGGGCATAGATACAGTCATTATGCCCGGTCAGGGTATGTAATTTATTTACTTCAATTTTTGACATATATTGGACGGTGACTTAGTGTGCCCATTTGGCCTATGCAAACAAAAATAGAAAAAATAGATTCTTCCTCGGCTTTGGCTGTGAAGATAATTGAATCCCATGATCAGGACGGGCTTGATTTCCTCAGCTTTCGGGAGAAACTTTCCTACGCCAATATTTCCCATCCCGAGAAAAAAAAGGAGTGGGCCACAGCCCGGGTAGCCATCAGGGACACCATGGACCTGCTCAGGATTCCGTATCCCGGTTTCTTCAAGGACGAGCATGGCAAATCCCAGGCGATGACCGGTCACGGCTATGTGTCACTATCCCATACAGTAGGATATGCAGGAGCCATTTATCACCGGGAATTGCCCGTGGGCATCGATATGGATCTGATCAGGGAAAAAATCCTGCGCATAGGCTTTCGCTTTCTTGATCCCAGTGAGCTTGATTTTCTTGAAAACGACCCCATGCACTACACCAAGGCGTGGTCTGCGAAGGAGTCTATTTTCAAATGCCAAGGAAAAAGAGGGGTCTCTTTCCGGGACAATATCCTGCTTGAACCGTTTAGCCCAACTGCTTCGGTAATCAGGGGAAAAATACGGGGAACGGATTTTGCAGACCATCATTATCAGATTCAGGCGCGCGTCATGTCCGACGTAGTGCTTACTTATACGATATGGTAGTATCAAACTTGACGGCATGAAAAAAATCAATGTGTTTATTTTTTTAGTATTGCTCTCCTTTAACGCATCCTACGGGCAAAGTATGGACGGCATCACGCTTCAGGATGCGGTGACAAGCAAATCCGTGGATGTCGGCTCCCTGGTAAAAGGGAAAGGTCTGGTGATCATATTCCATAGTCTGGGATGCCCATTTGCAAAAATGTATGAGGCTAGGATTATTGACCTCCGAACCCGGTTTCAATCACAGGGCTTCACCTTTATCCTGGTCAATCCCGAATCTGATCCAGGAGAAAATGAGGCAAGTCTCAGGGCATATATTGATGAATCTGGGGTAAATATGCCATATCTCATGGATAAGGACAAAGTATTGGCCAGGCACTTAAAAATCTCCAAGATCCCGGAAGTGCTCTTAATCACACCGGGAAACAGCACATCGGCAACCGTCTATCGTGGTGCGATCGACAACAACCCCCAGGCCGCTGCAAGCGTCACGGAGAAGTTTTTGGAAAAAGCCCTGAACCAAGTGCTGAAGGGAGAATCTCCTACCCCAGCCCAGGCAAGGGCTGTAGGATGTAACGTGAGGACTTTTTAAGCTTCCAGAATCGAAATCAGCTCCTTTATTTCGGCCAGCTTATCTGATTCCCCTAGCTTATCGAAAGATTGGCCCAAATTTCTCAGCATTCTGAGAATGATCTGCAAATGGGCACAAGGCTCAAAAAATTCATCTCTCGGCTCTATCTTGAGGTGCTCCAGGTAGTTAAATATATCTTTTTTACTGAAGATCAACCCTTTATTGAATGCATTGATATAAAAGGTCACATCTGCGGACTTGTAGGTAAGCACAAAAAGGTTAGGGAGATTGACTCCATAAATCGGCATCCCCAACTTTTTGGCCACCAGCAGATAAATAGCACAAAGACTCAAGGGGTTTCCCCGCTTGGAATCCAGTACAGCTGAGAGCATACTGTTAGCAGGGGAATGAAAATTCTTGGTATTGGCAGAGAACCTCAAGGTATTGAACAGTACATTGTTGATAATCCGAACCTGGTCATAAGGTTGGAGATCATTTTTGAAAGAAGTCCACACTTCAAAATAAATCTGGTGCATCTCTGCATTCAGTTTCTCATACTCCAGATCGGGATATTGAAAGGTGTTTACAATCCATAAACCCGTGAGTAGGTCCCTGTCTTCGGTATCCCGCCAATCTTCCAGCCTGGCCTTTAAGAGGGTAAACTGCAGGTTATGGACCAGTTCCTCGATCTCCTTCTGGATCTCAGGGTTGAAGCTGTTTTCCCATTTCTCTTCCAGAAAAGGGATAATCCCACTTCCCAATGAGATGATCCTTTCCCGCACATGGCTTCTAACCTCTCTGTCTGAATCGTCCAGAAGTGATATTAATGCGTTTAATTCTCCAGAGGTAAGCTCACTCATGATCTGATGCTATAAAAAAACAAGATAAGTAAAATTGGTTAGGTGGACCATTGGGTTCAGGTCTGAATTATTCCCACATTAAATTTTTCAGGCTCAGGGCCCTGATTCGCTGCTTCTATACCCATGCTGATCACCTTCCTGCTCTCCCGCGGGTCAATCACCCCATCTACCCAAAGCCTAGCTGCCGCATAGTACGGACTCAGCTCCTCGTTATACTTGTCTGTAATCTCCTTCAGTAGACGGGCTTCATCTTCCTGGGAAATCTCCTTTCCGGTCTTCTTCAGTGAGGCCACTTTTATCTGTAGCAGGGTCTTTGCCGCTGAGGCTCCGGACATCACCGCCATCTGTGCGGTGGGCCATGCATAGATCAATCTGGGATCATATGCTTTGCCACACATGGCATAGTTCCCTGCGCCGTAGGAATTACCAAGAATCAGGGTAAACTTAGGGACTACAGAATTTGCCATGGCATTGACCATTTTAGCCCCATCTTTGATGATTCCACCATGCTCGGCCTTGCTTCCCACCATAAACCCACTTACATCCTGGAGAAAAACAAGGGGGATTTTCCGCTGGTTACAGTTCATGATAAACCGGGCCGCCTTATCGGCCGAATCAGAATAAATCACACCACCCATCTGCATCTCACCCTTTGCATTTTTTACGATTTTACGCTGGTTGGCAACGATCCCGACCACCCAGCCTTCTATCCGGGCTGTTCCGCAGATTAACGTCTTTCCATAATCCTTTTTGTATTCATCCAGTTCCCCCGCATCGGTCAGGGCCGAAATCACCTCGCGCATGTCATAGGGTCGGGACCGGTCTGTGGGAAAGATCTCCAGGAGCTTTTCACCGGAAATCCCCGCTTCCCTCGCCTCGCCTCTGTCAAAGCCTGCGGTAGGATGGTGTCCTATTTTATCGAAAATCCTCTTTATGGCATCCAGGCATTCCTGGTCCGAACCGAATTTATTATCTGTCACACCGGAGATTTCACAGTGGGTGGTGGCCCCTCCCAAAGTCTCATTATCCACCGATTCTCCGATGGCCGCTTTCACCAGATATGAGCCGGCCAGAAAAATAGATCCGGTCTTATCCACGATCATCGCTTCATCGGACATGATCGGCAGATAGGCCCCTCCTGCCACACAGCTACCCATTATAGCTGCAATCTGGATAATACCCATGGCAGACATTTTTGCATTGTTTCTGAATTGCCTGCCGAAATGCTCCTTATCCGGAAAGATTTCATTTTGCATCGGGAGATATACGCCTGCACTGTCCACCAGATAGATGATCGGAAGTCTGTTTTCCATGGCTATTTCCTGTGCCCGCAGGTTCTTCTTGGCGGTCATGGGAAACCATGCTCCAGCTTTGACGGTGGCATCGTTAGCCACCACCACACACATTCTTCCTTGCACATACCCTATCCCAGTCACCACCCCAGCAGCAGGACACCCCCCTTCTTCCTCATACATCCCATCTGCTGCAAACGCACCGATTTCCAGAAACCGGGATTCCCCATCGAGGAGGTAAGCTATTCTTTCCCTTGCGGTCAGCTTGCCTTTTTCATGCTCTTTTTGGGTCCGTTGTGCTCCTCCTCCCTGTTTCACGTTTTCCAGTCTGCCCTCCAGCAGGGATAGGAGTGATAGGAAAGTAGGGCTGTCTTTTTCTTTGGCGGGGTTCATAAGTCAGATTTGGGTTAGTAGTTTAAACTTACTTTTCGAATGTAAGTTCGGACTTGAATATAAACAAAAGCCCTTTTCCGTCTGGAAAAAGGGCTGATTGATTAAGCTGAAGCTTAACTTAATTCGCTTCTATTTTCACTTTATAATCCCGGATAGACCTGAATATAGCCGAGGCCATATATTCCTTCCCAGCGGGGCTCATCAGGAACCTTTCTTCTTCGGAATTGGACAAAAAACCCAGCTCTACCAATACAGAAGGCATCGATGGTGTCCAAAGCACATAAAACGGTCCCTGCTTTACCCCTCTGCTTTTCCTTCCCACGCGGTCCTTAAACTGACTCTCAATCTGGTCTGCAAGTGTCACTGAGTTTTCAAAGTAAACCTTGGACATCAAATTGAACATCATATAGGATTCCGGTGATGCCGGGTCGAAACCTTCATAATTCTCCTCGTAGTTTTCCTCCAGGAGAATCACTGAATTTTCGCGTTTCACAATGTCAAAGTTCGCATCGAAATGCTTCGTACCCATGACAAAAGTCTCTGTTCCAAAAGCAGATTTATTGGCTGCCGAGTTGGAGTGGATGGACACAAACAAATCCGCCTTGTTATTATTGGCGATCATGGGTCTTTCCTTCAAGGTAGGAAAGCTGTCATCTTTACGTGTGTAAATCACCTCCACATCCGGCAGATTTTCTTTGATATACTTCCCTACCAAGAGTGCTACGGCAAGGTTAATATCTTTCTCCTTGGATCTGGAGCCCAGATTTCCAGGGTCCTTTCCACCATGCCCCGCATCTATTACAATTTTTTTCATCCGAAATGCCGGCATCATCGTTTCATTGGAAATAAATCCACCGAATAAAAAAGGGATTAGTAAAATCAGACTGAGAAGAATTTTTTTGTTGTTGGACCGTTCCATGAGGGCAATAAAATTAACTTTACACGAAATTTCACTCAAATTAAATAAGCGCAAGCAGCAGTGCAGGGATATAGACTCCTTTTATTTTGGTTTTTTGGGGTATTGATCGTCCCGTTGTCGGCAACTGCACAACGTCCCGTACGTCCTATACAGGAAAAACCGATTACTTTTCCCGACAGCATTTTAGCCCCTCCCCTCGATCAAATACCCAGAGACACCCTCCCTTCTGGTCTGGATACACTTGCGCTTTCTGATTCGACAAAAATTATGCCCACAAGTGATATCACCACAGATATTACTTACTATGCTGAGGATAGTATCGTCGCAGACTTTTTGACAAATAAACTCTACCTCTACAACAAGGCGTGGTTTGAATATGGCAACATCCGTCTCGATGCAGATCTGATTGTCATAGACTGGGAGAATTCCGAATTATACGCCACTGGCGTCACCGATAGTCTGGGCACTATTTCCGGGAATCCGTTCTTCAAAGAAGGGGCTTCTGTGTATGAGATCCGAAAGGAAATGCGCTATAACTTCAAAACCCAGAAAGCGATCATCAAAGATGTCGTCACCGAACAGCAAGACGGGGTGTTGC
Organism: Algoriphagus sp.; assembly: GCA_048819475.1. Taxonomy (GTDB): domain Bacteria; phylum Bacteroidota; class Bacteroidia; order Cytophagales; family Cyclobacteriaceae; genus Algoriphagus. Next base: position 53,736 of record JBMDXP010000016.1, on the reverse strand, counting down.
GCGGAGAAACCATCAAAAAAACCGAGGATGGCAGTATCTACCTCGACCATGGTTACTACACCACCTGCAAATTAACCACTCCACACTGGCATATCTCTTCCAACAAACTCAAATCCATCCGGGGAAAACAGATCGTTTCCGGACCGTTCAACCTTTATTTCAATGGAATCCCCACCCCTCTCGGGCTTCCGTTTGGCATCATACCCGATACGCCTGACGAAAAGGCTTCGGGCCTGATCTTCCCATCCTATGGCCAGGAACGTGTGCGGGGGCTTTACCTTCGTGATTTGGGGTACTACTTCGCTATCAATGATTACGTCCATAGCCGTATCACCGGAGACATATTCACCAATGGGGGTTGGGGATTGAAATCACAGACGATTTACAAAAAGCGGTACCGGTACAGTGGAGGACTCAATCTTGATTTCCAAAAGTTCCAGTCTCCGGAGACCGAACTCAATCCGGTAGATTACAACACCTTCCGGATCACTTGGTCGCATAACCCGGAAAGCCGGGGCACAAGCAGGTTCTCAGCCTCAGTCAATGCCGGTAGTACCAGTTATTTCAACAATATCGTTAACCCCAATAATTTCACCAACAACGTCACTGCCGACCTTCAATCCAACATCAACTATACCAAGACATTTACCGGCACCCCCTTCTCGCTTTCTACCAGTATGAGGCATTCGCAAAGCGTCCAGACCGGTGAGGTGCAACTCAGCTTGCCTACGGTCTCCCTCAACATGAACAGGCAGAACCCCTTCAGGAATGTTAAGTTTGAGCCTTTGAAAACGCTGAACATCGCTTGGAATTTTGACCTTCAAAACTCCATCACCAATAGAGTACAACCGGAGTTTGGGGTAAGCAATGAACTCACCACCACCACTTCGCAGCCACAGATCACCCCTTTCACCCCTGCTAATTTCAAATACCTGCTGGAGAATGCCAACAACGGAGCGCAGCACCGGATACCGGTCAGTTCAAATTTCACCCTTTTCAAATATTTCACCGGGACAGCTTCAGCCAATATCAATGAGGTATGGTACCTGCAAAAGATCAACTATTTCTACAATCCTGCCCAGGAGCGTGTGGACCGGATTATAGAAAGTGGATTCAACCGGATCACAACCTATAATACCTCGTTTGCAATGAATACCAACCTGTATGGTTTCTTTGATTTCAAAAAAGGCAGAATAAAAACAATCCGCCAGCATATCCAGCCCTCGTTGAGCTTCAGTTACACCCCTGATTTCTCTGATCCATCCTTTGGTTACTGGCAGCAGGTCCAAGTTGATGAAGACGGAACTACCCAGTTGTTCTCCAGGCATCAAGGGTTTATTTACGGTGGTGCCCAACTGGGGGAATCCAGGGCCTTGAACATCAACATCCGGAGTGTGCTTGAGGCCAAGGTACTCACCAAATCAGACACTGCAGAGTCGGTGGAAAAAAAGGTCCCACTTTTGGAAAACATCGACATCAACACGAGCTATAACTTTGCGGCAGACTCCTTTAAGCTGGCCCCATTCAGCATACGGGCACGTACAAGCTTTTTTGACAGAAAGCTTTCTGTCAATCTAAGCTCCACTTTAGACCCTTACGCCACGGGCAACTTTATTGACAGAACAGGCAATGAAGTAACAAGAAGAGTCAATGATTTTGCCTGGAACAGAGGTCAGGGCGTAGGGGCAATACGAAATGTGACTCTGAATATGAATGCCTCCCTCAACCCCAGCAACAGGACACAGAACCAGGGGGAGGTACGGGATGAGCTGACCAACGAATTCTTACAACAGGGTGGCGTAATGAATGAATTTGTCGAGAGTGAAATAAACCGGATAGCCACAGATCCCAGTCAATACATTGACTGGGACATTCCGTGGAATGTGACTTTCGGCTTTAATTTGGCCTACAGTAACCAGCCCAACGGAACACAGGCTATTACCCAGACCATGAACATGAGTGGGGACTTTTCCCTTTCAGAAAAATGGAAGATCAATTTCAATACGGGCTATGATGCCCGGGCAAAGGAAATAACCCAGACGATGATCGGCATAGCAAGAGATTTGCATTGCTGGCAACTGGATTTCAACTGGATACCTCTGGGCAGATTTACTTCTTACAACCTCAATATCCGGGTAAAATCGAGCATTCTACAAGATCTCAAAGTATCCCGTAGGAGGTCCTTCTTCGACCGCTAAGACTCAAGGTTTTACACCTAACCCCAGCACCCGGTTTGACTCACACCCTAGATCTGCTCAGCGGCATTGTCATACACCTTGGCCCACCGAGCCCTCTGGACAGTTCTGAAGAGGGGATTTCCAGTACTTCCACTCCCATCTGTCTCAAGGCCTGATTGGTATGGATGTTTCTGTTATAAGAGATGACTCTCCTGGGACCGATAGCAAATACATTGGCACCATCAAACCACTGCTCCCGCATGGAATAATCCGGGTTACCGTCTGCTGTATGCAAGATTTCCAGATGGGGGATCTCCCTTTCCAGCACCGTTAGCAGTGACTCTTTCAGGACTTCGCGCTTAATGTGTACCTTATCATCCTTGATCTCCTTCAGCGTATAGAGCGAAGTCTGAAGCACGGAATTCATGGCATCTGGATAGGTGAGTACCAAATTCTCATCCAGGACCGTGAATACCGTATCCAGGTGCATGTACTGACGCTTTTTGGGTAGGTGCACTTCATAGACTCGCTTTACGGCTCCTTCTGCCAGCATTGCCTTCGCAGCATGGTAAATGGCTTTCTCATCGGTCCGCTCGGAATTGCCAATGGCCACTGCCTCATGTGAAAGTATGATCACATCTCCCCCTTCTATACTGGGAGGATTATCATGTCCCAGTATGGGGTAGAGCCGGTTTACATGATCCTTGAACTCGGGATGGTTTTCAAAGACAGTCCTCAGCAAGTCTGCTTCCCGCTGCCGGCCTTCCATTCTCATACTTGAAAATATAATCCCGGACGGTGTGAGTGCCATGGGATCACGCTGGAAGTATAAGTTGGGGCAGGGAGAAATCGCAAAAGCATAATCCATTAATTCCCCGTTTTTGAGATTGGGTATTTTCCGTTTCAGTTCATGGATTTTAAGCCCGGCTGTAAGAATACCTGCGCACTCTGCCGTTGAGAACCTATCCAGTATATCTTCCGCCAAATAAGTGAGTCCTGCCCTCTTGAGCGAATCACGCATCAATTGCAACAGGATGTTCTGATCGTATAGCACCCGGGTCAACAGCTCTCTTAGCTGATAGACCGTCGCTCCTGTAGCCTCCTTGATCAGGTTGGAAAACGTGTCATGCTCGCGCTGAAGCGCGTCTAGATAGGGCACATCTTCGAACAGTAAAAAGTCTTTGTTGTAGGGAGTCAATCGGTCGATCTCCTTTCCGGGCCTATGCATCAGCACTGCTTTAAGTGTACCAAACTCGGAATTTAGCCTGAGGTTCATAACATTATCTAATCATCATTAATTTTTACTAAAAATTAGAATTTTTTCAACAATTTTCAATAAAAATTTCAATATCTATAAAATTTGACTATTACCCCCTATTCCAGTCTTTTATCCTGCTATAAAAAACCAAATTATCGGAAAACATGTGATCCCCAGCCGGTATTTAACCGTAAACCTTTCATTGGAATAACTTTTGTCGCAAGACTGTAACTGATAAACTTAATCCCCCTTATTTTGAAACGTCTGACCATACTATTATCGCTACCCTTTTGTTTTCTACTGACAGGTTGTACATCCATTGCCCAACTGACGGATGCTATGGGCCAGGGTATCTCGAACCCCACCACTTCTGAGATCAATTCCGGTCTCAAACAAGCCCTGGAGAAAGCCACTGGAATCAGTGCTGAAAGACTCTCTGTCAAGGACGGCTATTTAAGCAATCTGGATGTGAAGATCCTCTTTCCGGAAGAGGCTAGAAATGTAGAAAGTACCCTCCGGTCACTTGGCTTGGGCGCTATGGTGGATAACGCCATTACCAGTCTAAACAGAGCTGCTGAAGATGCTGCCATGGAAGCCAAGCCCATTTTTGTGGATGCCATCAAACAGATGAGTTTTCAGGATGTACAGAATATTCTGCTGGGTGATGAGACCGCAGCCACACAGTATTTTCAAGGAGCGACCACCAGCTCTCTTTCGGCAAAATTCTCACCTATTATTGACACCAGTCTCAAAAAAGTCGATGCGACCAGATACTGGGGGGATGTGATGACACGCTATAATAAGGTTCCCTTTGTGAAGAAGGTAGATACAGACCTCACAGCCTATGTTACCCAAAAAGCGATCGACGGACTCTTTGTGGAGATTGCCAAGGAAGAGCTGAAAATCAGGAACAACCTTGCTGCACGAACCACGCCTCTACTTCAAAAAGTATTTGGCTACGCAGAAAAACAGAAGAAGTAACTGCCTTGCCTACTGTCGATGCTCAATCCGTGTAGCAGATAGGCCCCAGGACAACCCTCTCAGGATATCAGTTGGGTGGGATGTTTTTTTTTTAAAATAAAACTTCCGGGATGTAACAAATCAGTGATTTCCATTTCCAATAAGAAAAAAACAGATAAAATGGAAAAATTACTACTGATTTGCGTGCTGGTTTTGGGTACCAGCTTTATTTCGGAAGCCCAAGATGCAGTAAAAATCGAACACTCCGGGGAAGGGTCTCCCCTTATGTTCTTACCTGGTTTTGCCACTCCGGGAAACATTTGGCTCAGCACTGTGGATCATTTTCCTGACAGGGAATCCCTATTGGTCACTTACGCTGGGTTTGGAGGGCTTGATCCTATTGCCATGCCATGGTATACCCAGATCCTAGATGAACTGGCCGCCTATATCCGGGACAGAGATCTCCGTAACCTTACCCTGGTAGGTCACAGCATGGGCGGAAACCTGGCTGTGGAGCTGGCGGCGGAGTTACCCGAATATATCAGCAGTCTAGTCATCGTAGATGCACTTTCATGTATGAGAGAATTGATGATGCCCGGTGTACCGGCTTCCGCACTCGCCTATGAGAGTCCCTATAACGAGCAGTTACTGACAATGAAGCCTGCTGATTTTGAGGCTTACCTATCCCAGATGGCCACTGGGATGGCTTCTGGCAAGGCAAATCAGGATATGCTCCTGAAATGGATGAAGGAAGCTGACAAAAAAACCTTTGTCTATGGCTATACAGACCTGCTGAAACTGGACGTGAGACCGCAACTCAAAAAGCTGGACATGCCTGTACTGATTCTGGTCGCTGCGATTCCCTTTGGACCTGCAGCACTCGAAAACATGACGCTACAATACCAGGAACTGTCACACAAAGCATTTGAAGTGGCTGAAAACAGCAAGCATTTTATCATGCTGGATGATCCGGACTGGTTCATTGACCAGCTTCAAACCTTCCTGAAGAAGTGAGCGATTCACAACGGAAGATTTTCAACGAGCTTCATGATGACCACTACCGAATGGTCTATCAGGTCTGTCTTGGTTTTCTGAAAGGAAATACTGATCAGGCAAAGGATCTCAGTCAGGAAGTCTTTATCCAGGTCTGGAATCATCTGAAAAACTTCAGGCATGAATCCACCTATAAAACCTGGATATACCGCATTACGGTAAACTCCTGCCTTAACTTCCTCAAAAAAGAAAAAAACAGTCTGAGCTTTCTTGAGCCGCTGGAAGAATCCCATCAGAAAATCACCGATGACGAGCCCGATAAGGACGACCCTAGCCGACTACTCTATCAGGCACTAGGACAGCTGAATGGAGTCGACCGGCTTATCACTACCCTTATGCTGGAAGATTTATCTTATGAGGAGATCTCTTCCATACTGGGAATAACCCAGACTAACCTTCGGGTGAAAATACACCGCATTAAATTAAAGCTTAAAAAACTGATCCATCATGAATGATTTACCTAATTACCTTAAAAAAGGCTGGAAGGGAATAGAGCGGGAAATACCCGAAACTGAAACCACCCCGGAGCAGCTTATTTCCAAAGCCAACCAACTACGACGGGATAGTCTCCGCTTTCAATGGGGTAATATTCTTATCCTTACCTTGACTCTAGTCGCTATAATCTATTGCTGGCTTACATTTTTCCCTTTTCAGGACACACTCAGCAAACTGGGAATCGCCTTTATGCTGGGAAGCCTCTCTATCAGGATACTGGGGGAAGGACTCAGTATTCTGAAAGGAAGCCGCAAAAGCCTGGCCCACGAAACCCATAAGTCGCTTCAGAGAGAAGAAGCTTACCTGAAACTCAGAAAACTGATGAATGGTCCCCTGACCTATGTTACAGTTTCGGGGTATTCACTGGGGTTCTTCTTCCTGGCGCCTGAGTTTTCGAAGTATATCCAACCGATTTATATGTTCTTGATGCTGGGCTCTTATGTGATTACCGCAGCTGTATTGATCTTCGTAATCCGGAAAAATGTAATCAAAGAGATGGAAAACCTCAAGCTGGTAGTGGCACTACGCCAGGAAATAGAAAGCGATTGATCGCCGCCATTAAAAAATGGGAATGGAAAAAATGCTCTCCTTAGAAGGGGGGCATTTTTGCGCGATACGTCTTGAGGAATACCCTCCAGAGACGTCCCAGAAATCAGGAGGTTTTGTTGCCGGCAAAAACCATCTTTAATGTCCCATAATCAAATTTTCCGGAAAAATGCTCTCTAAGTGCTGAGACAGATTGGAAATTATCCAACTGTGCCCGGATTTCTAAGATGGTATCCTGAGGCAGACAGTCTTCGAGCTCTATCCTACCTGAAGCTATCCCTTCGGCTAAATGGCTTTTGATGGTGGATGGGGCCAGCCCCCGCTCTTCCGCTATCTCTGCAATTGTCTTTCCCATCTCGAAGAGCGCATAGGTCAGCTCATAGGTATCGCCTTTCTTCCTTTTCGGCTTGGGTGTGCCTGCTTTCTTTCTACCGGTTTTCGACTTAATGTTCTGGATTTTCTCCTGGGCCTTTTCTTTTGCATGCTGTACAAACTTCATCCGTAAGGAAATAGCCTCCCGATCCACGTCCTCCATTTTGCCAGGCATATCCCCCTTCATGATAGCCTCTATCAACCTGCTAACTTTGCTGATTTCCTGATATTTCCTCAGAACAGACGCTTCGATTCCTTCGAGTCCTTCCTGGTATTTTTTAGTCTTCGAAAAGTGCTCCACCATTCCCCGCTGCTTCAACACCCTTCCAAGCACGTTGGCCATCAGTCCTCTGTAGTATTCACTTCCTTTTGCCAGTCGATCCTGCAGTTTCTCTTCTTCTCCGGAGTGCAGCAGATATACCAGTTGACGTTGGAACTTCCCTGTGTTCGGTTTTTCTGCAGCAATCACCCGGATAATTTCAGGGATAGCCTCCACCATTTCAGCATCTTCAAACTCCATACTGCTCTCATGATCCTTCTGAAAATATTCCAAATCCTTCAAAATGAACCTAAAATCAAAAGTACTTTCCACCAGACTGGCCACATATCGGCTTTGATGCTGATAAAGCAAGTCTTCCAGCTTGTTTTGACGCTGGGCTCCATGTGAAAAATCCACCACCTGCCTGTCAGAATAAATCAGATCAGACTGAATCCTGCTCCTTAATACGAGTCCATCCAGGCTCCGGAGCCTGCTCAATGCCACATATACCTGGCCCGGGGCAAAAGCCTGCCCTACATCAATCACTGCTCTATCGAAAGTCAACCCCTGGCTCTTATGGACGGTGACAGCCCAGGCCAGTTTTACAGGGTATTGCGCAAAGGTGCCGATCACCTCTTCATCAAGTTCTTTGGTTTCGGCATTCACAATGTACTTCTTGTTCTCCCACACTTCCCTTCTCAATGTATACTCCTGTGCTGAATCCTGCATGACTACCGTAATCTCATCATCAGCAAGGGCAGTGACCTTAGCCAGCTTCCCATTGAAATAGGAAGCATACCCAGAGCTGTCATTCTTCACAAACATAAGCTGTGCCCCGACCCGGAATTCCAGGCTTTTCGGCAAAGGGTAAAGCGACTCCGGAAACTCTCCTTCAATCTCTGCCTCATAATAAAATGAGGGACCAGACAAGGCTTTCAGCTCCTTGGCATTCAACTGTTCTGCTTTATAGTTATGGGTAGTGATCGTTATACACTCTGGCAATTCCCTAACCTGGTCTTCGGTTTTAAAGTGGTCATTAAGCAGTTTTACATCTTCAGGAGTCACCTGATTGTCTCTAAGATGGTTAAGGACAGTGATAAAATCGTCATCCTGTTGCCGAAAAATCTTATCCAATTCCAGATATACCATACCAGAATTCTGTAAAGCTTTCGCCTCGAAAAAATGCATGCTGCTATAAAACCGGTTCAATACCTGCCACTCATGTTCTTTTACAATAGGGGGCAATTGGTACAAATCCCCTATCATCAGTACCTGGACTCCTCCGAAAGGCTCGTTGAAATTGCCTTTCACACTCCTCATGCGGTAATCCACCGCATCCAATACATCAGCCCGAAGCATGCTCACCTCATCGATGACCAACAAATCAACCGCCTTCAGGACATTCTTCCTGAGCTGGTTCAACGGATGTCTGCGGGCCAGGGTATGCTGGGTATAGAATCCATATTGATCAGTAAAATTCCCCTCAGGCTCCCTGACCGGCAGAAAACTCCCCAGCGGAAGGAGAAACTGGGAGTGGATGGTTACCCCCTTGGCATGAAGAGCAGCAATTCCGGTAGGTGCTAAAATCACGTGCCTTTTGTGTGTTTTTCTTGCCAGATCACGGAGGAAAGTGGTCTTACCCGTCCCCGCTTTACCTGTGAGAAATATAGGTGCCCCCGTATTATTCACAAATCTCGCTGCAAGTTCTAGTCTATCAGTAGATTGGTCTCCCATCAGCTAAAAATTAAATCAATAGTAGAAATAAATTAAAAACCTCACCCGTGATTTTAGGCTAATTTCTTATTTTATATTTCATAAGTCAAATCTGAAACCATGTATATCCACCCGGGGAAGCAAATGGTATGGATAAAAAGAGGTCATTATCTTCATCTCTGAGAACACATTTGGCACTTTGATCTCCCCAGCCGACTCCGGACCATGGACGACTTTCCTACATTATGCTTTAGGTAAGACTATATCCGATGAAGCGATGCTGTCGAGCATCTGGTAAAAGCAAACCTCCTATCGAACTCATCTCAGGAAAACGGCGAAATGGTGGTGCTCTTTCAGAGACCCCATGCCTCTATCTCATCTTCCTGCATATAACCATGAGAACGTACTGACATGGGATACCTGACTGTACCTAGGGCCTGCTGAAAAACGCCAGTAAAAAGATTGGAAGCCATAGTTTTGAATTATCAGACCATTTATAAGGCAAGCTGTTTTTCAGCAAGTGCAAGCTTTTTGACCACAATAGCCCCTTATCCATGCACCGGAAAATCCAATAACAGTATTTTTTTGAGCTAGCCTCAGCCCCACCATCTTCTTCGTTGCCCTCATTCGAAGTATAAGCATACATCATCACTCGGACGCCTTGAAGCTGGTACAGCTGAGACTTTTTCAGCAAGCCCTACCTATACGGTAAAGTTCATCTTATGGAAAGAGGCTAATGCTACGATCATCTAAAGCCCCTTGTGAAAAGATATAAATCAGGACGTCCCACACGTGTCCCTGTAGAAACTAGGGGTGACACTACCTCTCATCCCAGATCAAGATCTGAAATCCTGATTGGGGAAGTGTCGGCCAGTGCAAAACTCTCCCTAAACCTGATATAACCTATCCTGTATAAGCCAACTGGAACCCAGCAGACGAACCGGTGACAAAGAGATCGTCCAGAAAATGTGGACAAAAGGCTGGTACTGAGAGGTAAGGAGGATTCTAAGCTATTTGTTCTTTTCAGGAGGGTAGCTTTTGCTTTCCGGTGCAGGCAGAAACGTCTTCGCCACCCCAGTGGGGACTACTTCCATAATACCGTCTTTCACACACAGCCACATCAGATTGAAAGGGGATCTATACCTGTTACGTATAGTGGTATAAGAAGCGGTTTTATAGTTGCGGTTTTCAGGTAGGTTTTCTTTTTGCACTGCCAGGTTAGCCACACGGGTAAGCAGTCCTTTTTTCTTTTTCTCACCATTCTCTCCCTCCTCACTCAGGGAAAGGGCAAGGTCATGGTAGTCAAACCTAAACTTATTCCTGGACCTATGGGGGTCTGCTTCCATTTCCAGGACCATTCCCTTCAGATTCCCTTCTGAAACCGTAACTCCCGCCATGGGACCTATAGTCTGATTTAGATGTTCAAACTTCATTGTCCCCAGATTAGCATGGACTTTGAATTTACCGGTGTTATAGGGTATGGTAATTTTGACAGCTAGATCACCCACCCCATTCAGCATCGCCTTGGCATCTACAATCAAATCCCTGGTCTGGAGTGAATCGATCGAAGAAACATTTATGACCTTGGCATTCAATTTCCTAAAATGGATGCTCCCCGGTTCTGATTTGCCTTCGGGAATCTCAGAATAGGTAATCTGTGAATTCAACAGTTCGAGCGTGTCCAGTTCGAGTGGAAAGGGGATAGCACTGATCATATCCTCAAACTTATCTTTCAGCTCATCCGGTGGCCTGGGGATATTCTTGTCCCTGCCATCATGAAAAATCAAGCTGTCAAGCAGAATCTTTTCCGCTATCAGTGACCAATCCCCATAGATGTCACTCGCCGCATTCAAGTTTAAAATCTTAAGTTCCTTCAAGTCAAACTCGATCATATCAATCTGATGGGGCATTTTTTTGGCCACTTTTTTCCAGTCTTCCCTGAATTTCAGGGACAAGTCGAGGAGATCAAATTCCTTCCCCAAGAAGTCGAAATCCATAGATCCAATCTGAAACTCCTGGTGATCCGATACATTGATTTTGAGGTTTTTAAGACTGGTATGGATGTTTTCCAACTGAAATGGAATGGCATGCATCAAAGTAACCGAATCGGTCTGAAGCCCTTCTGCGTGAATATTAAGATCTGTAAACTGACCAAACCTCACCAGACTGTCTTTCTTGATAAAAAGCTCAGCAGTTCCCCCTTCCAGCACAAAATTCTGGATTACTCCCCTGGAAACGATGTCCCCGAACAAGTCCTGAAAGGCTTTGGAAGATTCGGAAGCCTTTCCTGCATCATCGTTCCGAATCAACCTGAATGAAGGCTCCAATAGACTTAATTCATAGATGTTGGCTTGGCGGTTCACTACCAAATCCACCATATCCACCCCACTCATCCTTATTCTCCGTACGGAACCATTCACTTGGGTGGACAGGGAGCTGTCCAGTGGAACAAGCATAATATTTTGAAAATCAATAGATCCCCTAAAAAGCCTGATATTGACCTTTTCAAAAAGTATGTCGTAGCTTCTTTCACTGTCTGCATTGATGATGGAAGGAAGGTTCTTGTCCAACCAGTTCTCCACCGCAAATATCCCGGAAACGGCTAAGACTACCAGAATCACTACACCGATAATAATTTTTTTCATTTGTACGAATTAAGACAGGGCAGGACAAAAGATACATCCTATTTTTGGATAGTTTGGACTTTGATCATTCCTGAAGACTTTAAAGTAGTCAAATTCCTTGTTTCTCAATCCATTAATACCCAAACTGGTAATTACGGTAATAAGTTGCGCGGAAAATCTGTTTATCCCTTTACGGCTAAGTTGGGTTTTGGGTCATATATTGGTAAAGAAAAAAGGATATGTGTTGGCATTTTTTAGGATACCCAACCATTAACCTACCTATTGCCATGAAATGCCCATGAGAAAAGGTTCTCACACAGGGGAATGATTATCCGGGGGCATTCCATCTGACCACTGAAAAACAAATTATAAACAGATGAAATCGAGCATGAGGAAAAGCCTCACACACTGGGATGATTATACTATATGCGGGATTCTCCCGAATCGAGTTCGGGACAGGTAATGACCTTTGAAAGAAAAAATATAAGCACATGAAAACCATATTATTTATAGTTCTTGGATTTCTGTCCCTATCGCAGGCCGAAGCCCAACAAATCAAAGTCCTAACCTACAATATATTACATGGGGAGAACCCCAATAACTCCGGTATAGCAAATCTGGACAACCTATCAGATTTTATTCTTGCCCATAACCCTACGGTAGTCGCCCTTCAGGAAGTGGATAGCATGACCACCCGGTTGGAGAGAATCTATGGCAAGAAAATAGATCTGGTCGAAGAGCTCTCTAAGAGGACGGGGTATACGGGTTACTTTGCCAAAGCAATGGATTATGCTGAAGGTGGATATGGGGAAGGAATATTGGTGAAAAACGGAACACATTTCATGAGCCTTGCATTACCAGTGCCTGAAGGCGGTGAACCCAGGGCTGCGGCCCTGGCAACAATCACGTTGGAAAGCGGGGAAAAATTTATTTTCGCCGGGACACACCTTTGTCATGAATTTCCAAAAAACAGAATAGCGCAGGTACAATCACTCATCCATCAAATCGATTCACTGGAACTTCCTGTGATATGGGCTGGGGACTTGAACTTTGAACCGGATTCTGACGAATATCGGCATATTCCGGCTATGTGGAGTGACGCAGGAGCGGTCGCAAACAATCCTGCTGCAACTTTTGACGGTGAAGGCAGTGCCCGGATAGATTATATCTGGTATGAGCAAAGACACTTTAATTTGACCGATTATCAAGTTTTACAAGTACCCTATTCGGATCATTTTCCTGTTTTGGCTACTTTTCAGATTAAATAAACTTTAGCATCAATGAAAATCCTACTAATGCCCATAATCATAGCCATTTCGGTTATGGCTATTTCGTGCGACACAAAAAAAAACCAGAGCAGTATTCCCGAATGGCAGGAGTTGTTCAACGGTAAAGATATGGACGACTGGATCGTAAAAATCCGAACACATGAGGTCGGAGACAATTTTGCCAATACGTTCCGTGTAGAAGATGGGCTGATGCAAGTCAGGTATGATGGATATGATCAGTTTGACAGGCAATATGGCCACATATTCTATAAAGAACCGTTTTCAAACTACCTCCTTCAGGTTGAATACAGGTTTGTTGGGGATCAAGTAGCCGGTGGTGAGGGCTGGGCATTGAGAAACAGTGGTGCCATGCTGCATTCACAGGATCCTGCTACCATGATGGTGGATCAGGATTTCCCGATATCAGTTGAAGCACAGTTTCTCGGCGGAAACGGGTCAGATCCGAGAAGCACCTGTAACCTATGTACACCTGGCACCAATGTCGTGTTGGCTGACACACTCTTCACACCACATTGCATCAACTCAAGCTCTGAGACGTATCATGGAGATCAATGGGTCACTGCTAATTTTATCGTTCTAGGCAGCAAGGAGATCCACCATCTGGTAGGTACTGATACAGTATTCAGTTATTTCAGGCCCCAAATCGGGGGAGGAAATGTAAGTCCGGTGGATTCTTTGGTAAAAGTGGACGGTAAACTTCTTGACGGTGGATTCATATCACTTCAGAGCGAAAGCCATCCGGTAGATTTCCGCAAGGTCCGCGTGGTGAATCTGACGGATTACCTGGACCGTCGCGATAGACTGAAAGAGATCGTGTCAGCCAAACTTGGAGAAAAACATTAATTGGTTTGAAACGGAGAAAATTCATAAAGACCGTACCTGTACTCAGTGGGGTTATGGGGTTTGCTATCCCTTCTGCATTAGCGCAGGAGGCATCCGTCTTAACTACTGACAGGAAAAGTTGGGTAAACCTACTTTACAAAATCTCCCATCCGGTTCTTCACGCGATGGGCAGAGGAAAGCTCAAGGAAAAAATGCCTTTGGAGATTGCTCCCGATGGGTATGGTGACCGCGGGACGGTCACCTACCTGGAAGCCTTGGGCAGGACACTGGCAGGTATAGCCCCCTGGCTGGCTTTAGAAGAGCTGTCCGGGGAAGAAAGAACCAGGCAGGAAGAGTTGCGTACGATGGCACTGCAGAGCATCCAGCATGCCGTTGACCCAGCGTCTCCTGATTATATAAACTGGACTAAAGGGAATCAACCGCTGGTAGATGGGGCATTTTTAGTGCACGGACTCATGCGCGCACCGGATGTACTGTGGGAGCCTCTGGATCCCATCACCAAAGAGAGGTTGCTGGCAGAACTGATTGCACAAAAAACAGCTATTAAGCCCTACTACAGCAACTGGCTCTTATTCGGCGCCATGATAGATGCCTTCCTTTTTTCAGTGGGCGAGCAGGGGGATATGATGCGGATAGACTTTGCAGTCAAAAAGCATCAGGAATGGTATCTTGGGGATGGCTGGTATGGAGACGGTCCGGAGTTTCATCTGGATTTTTACAATGGGTTTGTCATCCAACCCATGCTGGTCCAAGTATTGGAGATCGCCTCAAGGGTCCAGTCTTCTTATGCCCCAGAACTACAAATGGCATTGAAAAGGATGCAGCGATTTGCGAGGCAGCAAGAATTAATGATATCCCCTGAGGGCACATTTCCTCCTATTGGGCGCTCTATTGCCTATCGGTCAGGTGCTTTTCAGCCGCTGGGAGAGGTGGTTCTACGAGGCATGCTTCCCACAGGGATCACATACGGCCAAATCAAGGCTGCACTGACCGGTGTCTATTCACGATTATTTGAAGCGGCGGGGACATTTGACGAAAACGGCTGGCTCAGATTAGGGTTGGTAGGCCACCAGCCCCAGCTGGCAGAGCCTTATATCAGCACAGGTAGTCTTTACCTCTGCACAGTGGGATTTCTCCCGTTGGGATTATCCCCCCATCATGAATTCTGGACTACTTCTCCTGAAGATTGGACGTCAAAAAATATCTGGCAGGGCAGGGATACAAGACGGGATGAAGCACTAAAATAAAACAAGCCAGCTGAAGGTATGCTTTCAGCTGGCTTGACCCGGGATATTCTTATCACACCCGGACCTGCGTGTTTCCTCCACCTTCAAGGGTGATAGGGACGGGCTTATTCGTCTTCCAGCTTCCTCCTGTGAAATCCGGTACATCTATAGAATTGGACCTATTGGCAACGGACCATTCACTAAGAGGTGATATACAGCTCCACAGTGCAGCATCGTAGACATCCTGATCCAATGGAAGACCATTTCTCAGGCAATCGATAAGCCTCCAATCCATCATGAAATCCATTCCTCCATGACCTCCCACCTGCTTGGCTAGGTCCCCAACTTTTTGCACGATTTCAGGAGTGTATTTAGACTCCAGCTCCTTAAACTCCTCTGTCTTCATCCAGCTATGGCCTTTTGCCACTTTAGGCTCAGGGTACTTCTGGGCATACCCCTCCGTTCCGCTGACTACGTGCAAGCGTGAGTAGGGTCTTGGGGAAGTGACATCGTGCTGGATCATGATGGTCTTACCATGTTTGGTTCTGACTACGGTGGTGTTCATGTTGCCGCGGTATTTTTTTCCTGCAAAAGAGGAGAAAAACACATCCTGTGCAGCGAGTTCTTCTGCTTTGGCTTTCATCTGAAAATCGTGGGATGAAACCGACGTGAGGTAGTCCATCTGGTCGCCTCTATTGATATTAAGAATCTGGCATACAGGACCCAGACCGTGTGTTGCATACAAGTTACCGTTTCTGTAATTCTCTTTTAGCCTCCACATATCCTGATATCCTTTTTCCTTGTCAAAGTTCAGCCAAAGCAGGTCATGGATATAAGCCCCCTCCACATGTACCACCTCTCCAAAAAAGCCTTCTCTAGCCATCTTTAACGTCATCAGCTCAAAAAAATCATAGCAACAGTTCTCTAGCTGCATGCAGTGTTTCTTCGTACGTTCGGAAGTCTCCACCAGCTGCCAACACTCCTCCAATGTACGGGCGGCAGGGACCTCCACTGCGGTATGCTTGCCGGATTCCATCGCGTAGACCGCCATCGGCACATGCCATTCCCAGGGCGTTGCGATGTAAATCAGGTCCAGATCATCCCGGTCACACATCTGTTTCCAGGAATATACCTTCCCCGAGTATCCTTCGGGAGAATGCATCGTGCCTTTCAACAGCTCCTTTGCCTTCTCCACCCGCTCAGGGATCAGGTCGCACAATGCCCTGATTTCTACTCCCCCGATTTTACTGAGTCGCTCCACGGCACCCGGGCCTCTCATCCCAAGTCCAATAATCCCCACTCTGACCGTTTCAATTTTAGGAGCTGCAAAACCGCACATGTTGAATGTCTGTATCCTGTTGATAGCCTTTTCTGCTTCCAAAGGCAAGTTTTGCAGGCTTTGGCCAAAGACAGTCCCTCCTCCGATCAATCCTAATCCAGCCAAACCTGTGGATTTTAAAAACTCCCTTCTGCGGTTATTTTCCATTATGCTATTTTTTGGGTTATCACTAGCTAATTACTAAAAAAATCCAAGAAGATCGATGACCACAAACATAAAAAACTGAAACCGGCATCCATCCTTCTCCTCAGCTATCAAGGATCGGAGGTCAACCGGATCAATTTTCCAGACAAAGCTATAACACAGGTGTTCAGCCCTCAAGAAAATACTTTCTCATCACTGATTCTGCGGCTTTTCCCTGAGGTGTAAAGTCTGGCTCCCTGTCATGTCCCGTGGGGTACCATTTCCAGAAAAACACCCCCGCCAGCCAATTTCTTTTCCAGGCTGTCTGAAAAAATGCTTCGTAGCATTGTGCTTGCATCTCGTCTGAAAAAGCCGACTCCCTCCGCTCATTGGGCCAAACCCACGGTTCGACTGCAGCATCTTCTGTATTGCAGTATCCTATTTCTGTAAAAATCACAGGTTTGGCAAATTTCCTTACCACCGCATCTATAGCTGTAAGATGCTTGCTCCAGCCTTTTTTCAGTTCATTCAGGCTGGAATTACTACGGGCGGAGAGTGGGAAATAAGCCTGAATCCCTATGTAATCCAGCGCATCCCAAAAAGCTATTTGATCAAATTCGGTGAAATTCGCCGCATATACCAACTTGCCGTCGTATACCTTTCGGATTTCACGGATTATACCCCGCCAATCCGATTCCCTATGGGTAGTGAGCTCCAGCTCTGTCCCTATGGCAAGCAAAGGAATATTGTAGTCATTGGCCAGTTTGGCATAATCAAGAATAAACAGCTGATAGTTTGCAAACCACTTCTTCCAGTCGTCTTCATTCTGCATTTGGATTTCTCCGGGCCAGCTACCCCTTACCCACAAGTGTGGCTTCAGGATAGTCAGCATTCCCAGATGGGTAGAAGAGTCCATCGTCACCTTGATTCCAGTGGCTGACTCCCCCCACCATTTCCGTTCATTCTCCAGCTCCCATTGGATTTCGGGAGTATCTTTCCTGCTTTGCCAGCCAAAAGGCGTCTGGGATATGGCGTCCACACCGACAGACTTCAGCACTCCCAGTTCCCCACCCACCAGCGGTGATCTACCTGCCACCCAGCATACGCCCTTCCATTTGGAATCGGCAGAAACCAGCTGTGGCTCCTCCTGTATAAAGTTCCATCCGATAAACAGGACGAGAAACAATCCCAAGGAGCTAAAAACAAACCGGTTCACTTTCGGCAAGTTCATTTGGCAAGTAATGTATGGATGACAATCTCTTCCTGCAATGTCCGATGAACCGGGCATCTGTTGGAAATTTCCAGCAGACGATGGCGCTGGGTGTCATCCAGCTCACCTTCCAGCTCTATAATCCGTGTAAAGTGGCTTACTTTGGCATCCGGGTTTTCAGGACTCTTACTGTCAGCCTGGTGGATTTTCTCATGGTTAAGGAATACCCGGACCTCAGACAGGGTCCACTTTTTCCGATCGGCATACATCCGCAGCGTCATTGCTGTACAGCTTCCCAATGACGCCATCAACAGATCATAGGGATTAGGTCCCAAATCAGCCCCACCTAGTTCCTCTGGCTCATCTGCTATCAGATGATGATGGGGAGTCTTTATCTCTGTAGTATAACCACTGGCACCTAAGCGGACCAGCACTTGGTTTCCCTTGGTGTCATGCTTGGTTTTTGCTATGGAAGAGGAGACATACCGTTTGCTCCAGGATGCGATGACTTCCCCGATGTACTCAGAATCTGTGGGATCAGCAATCAAATGTGAGGCTCCATCCAGGGAAATAAAACTCTTTGGATGAAATGCAGCTTGGTAAATCGCAGCAGCATTTTCTATGTCTACTATCTCATCCTGGGGAGAATGCATAATAAGAATGGACTTTCTCAATTTGCTGAGAAAGGCAGACAGAGGCTTTTGCTCAAGATCTTCCACAAATTGCCGGCTGATACGAAAAGGCCTACCACCTATACTGACTTTGGCACTGCCATTTTTCTCAATCTCTTCCACCTTCCCTTCAAAGAGCCGCTTTACATGGCCGGGAAACGCAGGCGCACCTAGTGTGACCACAGCCTGCACATCTTCCAGATCCGCTGCAGCATAGAGCACTGCCATCCCTCCCAATGAATGGCCAACGAGCATACTAGGGGCTTTATAGTTCTTATCCAAGAAATCAGCAGCATCCAGCAAGTCTGTAATATTCGATGAAAAGGTACTCTCCTCAAATTCCCCTTCACTTCTTCCAAGTCCTGTAAAATCGAAACTAAGCACTGCCACACCGAGTTGGGAAAGTGCGGTACTGATCTTTTTGATTGCCGAAAATTTTTTGGAACAGGTAAAACAATGGGCAAACAGCGCATAGAACAGCGGCTCCCGATCTAGGGGTTCGTATAAATGTGCCGAAAGTTCAAAGCCCTTTCTGTTCAAAAAATCGAGTTTCTTGGGATTCATATCACTTTGCTAGGGGTTTAACCTTTATGTTTTCCAAATTGATCTCCGAAAGCTGCTCCAGTTGACCAGCCTTATAAAGCTCTTGCATGGCTTCGACAGGTGTATTTTTATCCGCGGGCTTCAGGTTAAGGTAATTTTGAAACCTAATACCCCCTACTTCCTCCGCCTCACTCACTTCCCGCAGTCTCACCCCTCCCCCTTCCGTGTGGTAGCTGTAGGCGATGAAGTCAATCAGGTAATCTTCCGTCCCGATCCAATATAAGAACTCGTCATCAAAATCCTCCCCTCCCCCATTTTCCGAAAATGTCACCTTTACGAGGTGATACTCCCCATTATTTAAAGTGGTCAAACCCAGGTACTCTTTGTGTACAGCGGGATCATTCAGCCCATAAGGTAAAAAAGCGAAGTAAGCCACAGAATTGACAGAGCGCGAAAAAGCTCCAATACGCTCTTCTGTCAAGGTATCTACCGGAACCCCGTCCACCGTCCGGAGAAATCCCGAATTGTTCAATACATCCCTGACCCTACCAAGTGAATCCTCAAACTCCCTCACATACTCAAATCTGTCTGGAGTCTTATAAATAGTATAATGAATGTCCCTAAAGTCAAAATCCACCACCGAAGTTTCGTAGTATTTGCCACCATGTGCCAGAATGGATTGATCCACGGTTTTTTCAGCTTCAGTGCGGGAATCGCACGAAATCATACCTACTAAAAGTGCTAAAAACTGAACCCGAAGTTCCTTCATAAAGTCAAGTGTTTGGGTAACCAATGAATATAAGTAAAAGTATACTGAGAAAAACAGTCCGTCTACCTATAGTTTATCTTTAATTCTGAATAGGTAGACGCTGAGACTACGAACTCTCTTTCCCCATTCTCTGCAAGTTGATAGGATTTTTCCTCTCCCAAGACAACCAGTTTCCCATCTTCTGCTATCGTTTGGTAAAAAGTCAGGATAGTACGGCCCTTTTTTTCCGTTTGCTTGGCCAGCACCTTAAAGCTTACCGGATCCAAATAGAGTTTAAACCCGGAAGACACTTGCAGTACCTCTACCAACTGTCCGTCATCAAGCGTATCCTGTCCTTGATAGGCCGCGACTCCAGCAGCATCACGAAGCACCCATGGCATAGCCACCGCTGCAAAACTCTCGTCCAGCTCGACTTTCTTTGCGGTGAGAAAACTTTCATTTTTGATCTCATTCTCCCCCATACGATACCGCATCGTACTTGCATCCCAACTCACCAAATAATCCAGGCTGTCTTTTGTCCAGGTGATTTTAGCTTCGAAATAAGGGATCAGTCTAAACTCCTGCTTTTGGATTGTTTCATCCCGGTGCTTTCCTGCTTCATCATAGTTTTGTATGGATCTGGTAAGGACCATAGCTGTCACCTTCTCCCAGTTTTCGATTCCTCCATGCGCCAATAGTGCTTTCTCTAGCAATTGTCTCCCTTTTTCCTCTGCACTTTGGGTACATGCCGTCATAGCAGTCGCCAAGATTAATATGGTCAAGACAGCCCTCAGATAGTTCATCTATTTATAGTTTGATTTTAAAGGTCATCATTCTTAATTAGGCGCAGGATTGATAATCATCCTGGAGAATGGCATTCTTCATCATATTCGATTTCGTAACTTCATACGAGTGTTTCCACGACGAAAATAATCCAGGTATACTGCACCAAATAGCAAGCCATATTCAATGAAGAGAAGGTAGGACAGCTCATGAAAACCAGGATTCCCATATGCCTGGTACGAAAAAATCACCGCATAGGTCCAAACTAGAAACGCCCTTCTTTGTGTAAGCAGACTCAGCCCAAAACCCGGGATCACATACCAAGGATGGATAACCGGCTGGAAAACAAGATAAATAAGGTACATCAAAACATAAAGATCCACCAATTGACCCAAGGTGTGGGGTTTCCTGCGCCAGGAAAAATACAGTATTAAAAGCAAAGCCAAAAGACTAAGGATTCTAGTCAATGTCATGATCAGGTTATACCCAACCAGCCAGAATCCCACTTCTCTCGCGATATAATAAACAGAGGCATTAAACTCGAATTTGCCTTGATACAGCTGCAGGCTTTGGAGGAAGTTTATCCAGGAATTATCGATCGCAAGCCAGACAAACCCCAATACCACGGCTAGCACTGTTCCCCACCAGAAAAGAGCAGCCCTCCGTGTTTGCCGAAAGGAGACCAATGCCGGCCCTAACATCAGAGGAAGAAGCTTGACCCCGATCGCGAGTCCCCATAGAAACCCAGCTCCCCCTTCCTTCTTCTTGGACAGCAGCATTATGGATCCCAATAACAGCGTCAGGACCAGTCCCTCGAAATGCAGGTTTCCGGAAATCTCCATGACAATCAGCGGATTACCCCAATAGAGCCATAGCACCCTCTGCTGCACTCCAAACATCCTGAGTAGCGTGACGAGCATCCAAAATGTCACCACTTCCCCTGCGATGAGCATGATCCGCAAGGCAATGTATCCATTCCAAACAAATCCTGACGAGGCTTTGGCTGCTATCCAGAAGATCCCTTGATTGAGTGGAGGATATACGGAATAGTATTCGGGTGAATTAAGCAATTCAAACAGTTGTTTTAAATAAGCGTTGTCCAGATCCGGGTTGTTTTCCTTCCAGGATTCAGGTGTGCTTTCATACGGGTTTTCACCCATAGTCAGAAGCTCTCCATCCCATAGAAATCTGGCGAAATCATCGGACCACTCCGGGGAAGAAAAAAGCAAAATCAGCCTAAACATGATTCCGGCAAAAAAAACAGAAGTGGATTTTGGGAAGGGCGGCGCCAGAAAGTAGATAACAAGCATCCCCATGAATAGCCCTGTAAATATGGCTATTGTCCATCCAAATTCATCTCTGGGCACATAGGCTCCCAACAAGAAAAATCCAGCCAGCATGGCCAACCAGATAATTAGCCGGAAGGATTTAATCAACCTAGGATTCAAAGGCCCAGGTCTTTTCGGATCCCTTCATGTACCGATCCGTTTTTCGACCAATAATCTAGCATCTGCATGGTGTTTCTTTTGGCAGAGGTGAGTTCTTGAGTGCCATCAGCTTTGATCTGCAACTCTTGCCATCCCAAGATCTCGAATGGAAAAAACTGCTGGTATCGGATAGTCAGTTTCCTCCCGATATCCGCATAAGCCACTTCTATTTCTGCCTGGTTTGATCCTACACCTCTTCTGGAAACAGTGGCATTTTCGGCTTTTAAGGGAATATGGGAAAACCGCTGAAAAACCAGCCCTGGAATCAGTTTGGTATTGCCCATGGGGACCAGATCAGGATTCAGCCTAATCAGATTGAAAATCTCGTCCTCAGCAGGAGCGTTGATTTTCATATCCTGGTCACCTTCTTCTTCAAAATAGGAGAACAGCTTGGCTTGATAAGTATTGTTTTTCCAATTGAGCTGCGTAAAGGCCTGACCACACCATTCCGTTACTGAGGCAGTCAGCTTAGTGGCATTCAGGTCTTCATATACCGGGGTGAATACAGAGAGCATGGTATGGTAAGGATACACCCCTGTCACAAACTCCTTGGTCATGTTCAGTTTCAGAACTTTTCTCTTATCCGATCCAGCTTCTTCTGGATGGTCCAGCTTTACCTGCTTCCGCTTTGAAAAGTCCTCGGTGACAAAGATCATCACAGCATTCCCTGTACGGCGCTCCCCATATCTGCTCTGTTCCAGTTCGAACACGTTGATTTCAGCCTTGCCTTGATACCAGTATTTCGCAAACTGCTCCTCATCCACTCCTTCCCTGCCTGGGCTTCCACAGGCAGCAAAAACAGCAATCAAACTCATTAAAGTCCAAAAATTCTTCGTATACATCTTGACCATTTTAGATTCTGTTTAATCAAACCAATTAGACGGGAGAAGGCTGCCCTACCGGTACTTACCAGTATTTAAAAATCGTAAAAATAATTTTGTATCCCGCACCAATTACCCCCTTTACGGTTCCACTCACTTTGGACACACCGATTCTTTTTCTATAATTGACAGGAACCTCAGTATATCTGAGCCCTTTTTTGTGTGCTTTCAGCTGCATCTCTATGGTCCAGCCAAAATTCTGGTCCACCATATCCAGCTCAAGCAATTTAGTCCATACCACTGCCCTGAACGGGCCCAAATCAGAAAAATCCGCTCCTTGCATGTACCTCATCATCCGGGTTGCAAGCCAGTTTCCGAATACCTGTGGAAACGTCATGGAACCAGACTCCCGTTGACCCAAAGCCCTCGATCCGATGACCAGTTCTGCCTTGCCTTCCATTATCGGCTGAATCAATCCTATCATTTCTTCGGGGTAATCACTGTAATCCCCATCCAAAAACACCACCACATCTGGTGCTATATCCTGCTTTTTTATCCAATCCATCGCGGTGAGGCAGGCTTTACCATATCCTTTTTGAGGTTCAAAGACCACTTGGGCACCCTCCTGGGCAGCTACCTTACCTGTACGATCGGTTGAATTGTTGTTGGCTACTACGATGTTTCTTACCAAAGGAGGTATTTCCCGGATAACCTTCGGGATCGACTCTTCTTCATTGTAAGCAGGAATGATCACATCTATCACTGGCGGACTATGCATTAGTTCAGTTTAGGAGTTAAGACGATAGGATTTAAAGGATGAAATAAACACCAGCCCATATCCTACGGCCAGCATAAGGTGAAAGGGAAGCATGGTAAAAGTACCCCATACAATATGTAAAATAACCATTGCCGAAAAGAGAATTGCCAAAGCTCCCTCAAACCACGTAGTAAGTGGCATCTCCAGGTTGATGTACCTGTTTGATTTCAGTTCCTGCCGTCCGCCTTCGATATTGAATTTAGGTGTGCGTATAAAAGGTGATTTTCTTCCGGAGAGTCCTTCCCATACCGCCTGGGCATTGTGGAGCGCCAGTCCCATGGAAACTGACAAAAACAGCGGTAGGAGGTAAAGTGCATCGAGCAGCGTTTTTATCCCCTTTTTTCTATCCGAAAAATAGGCGGCTAAATACACTCCTGCTATGACCAGAAAACCAATCATAAAAACTCCCGCAAAACGTAACATATCGCCCGGGATAAGTCCTATCACACTAGCCCACCATACACCTACACTGCTTAGGCTCACACCAAGGATCGCTATAAAAATACTGCTGTTGAACAGGTGGGCCATGGCGTGAAACTTGGTAGAAAAAGACAGATGCTGCCTAAGCACACCCCTGGCATGTTTTACGGCACACTCTGCTCCCCCTTTTGTCCATCGGAATTGCTGGGATTTCACCGCGGTCATAATAGGGGGCAACTCGGCAGGGGATTCTATGTCAGACCTGTATACAAACTCCCATCCTCTACGCTGGGCACGGTAACTCAGGTCCAGATCTTCGGTAAGGGTGTCATCCTGCCAATTTCCAGAATCCACGATACAGGACTTTCTCCAAACCCCTCCGGTACCGTTAAAATTAATAAAAGCATGCTGGCTGTTTCTCCCAATTTGTTCTATCAGAAAATGGGCATCCAATGCAAAGGCCTGTAACCGGGTAAGAATAGAATAATCCTTGTTCAGATGAGTCCACCGGGTCTGGACCATGCCAATCCGGGCTTCTGAAAAATACGGGATCGTGTAGAGCAAAAAGTTGCTTTCAGGCACAAAATCAGCATCAAAAATTGCGATAAACTCCCCAGTGGCTTTTTCCAATCCCTCCCTAAGTGCTCCTGCTTTAAAGCCTTTCCTATCCGTCCGGTGCACATATTGAAAGTCAACATGAGGGTATTCCCGGATCTTTTGTCTGATCAGTTCCGAGGTCTGATCCGTACTGTCGTCAAGCAGCTGGATCTGAAGCAAGTCCTGCGGATAATTGATTTGTGCCATCGCATCCATCAGCCTCTCCACCACATAGATTTCATTGTAAACAGGCAGCTGAATGGTCACCTTGGGCCAGTGGACCGGGTTTTGCGGGGGACTGTCGACGCACTTAGCCTTGGTTTGAAGAAAACGGAAAAGCAAATGCCCCTGGGCCAGACTGTATAAAAAAATAAACAACATTCCCAGGAGATAGATCCCGATCAAAAGATATAAAAAGATCATTTATCTGTTCAGCTTGATGGAATCGTTTCCGATAATGATCGGAAGTTCATTGATCCTACCCTCCTCAATTCCATTTTCCAGTTTCAGTACTCCCCGGGGACATACCGCTGTGCAAATCCCACAGCCCACACAACTTGCCCTCACAATATTCTGCCCCCGCTGCGCATACCAGCGCACATCAATTCCCATTTCGCAGTAGGTGGAGCAGTTACCGCAGGAAATACACTGTCCTCCATTGGTGGTGATTCGAAACCTGGACTTGAAGCGCTGGACTATACCGAGGTACGCTGCAAGAGGGCACCCAAATCTACACCAGACCCTATTCCCCATAAACGGATAGAATCCTGTGCCCACAACCCCGGCAAAAGCCGAGCCTATTGCGAAGCCATAAAACGAATGTAGCTGGTCTGTGACATTTCCCAATAGCGCAAACCCGGAAAAATAATTGGCAATGGTCAAAGCTGTCATGACCACGGCCAAAACTAGAACGCTGTGAACCAGGACGCGTTCGTATTTCCAAGCCTTGACCGATTTATCAGAAAGTTGGCGATAGGGATCTCCAAATGTCTCTGCCAAACCTCCACACCCGCATACCCAGGAACAATACCATCTTTTACCATAAAAGTAAGTAAAAACAGGAACAGCAATCACAATCAGCAGGATGCCCCATATGAGCATAAACAATCCCACTCCTCCAGCACTCAAAAAGGTATCCAGCTGATAGTCGTAGAAAAAATCGTAGTCCAACGGCCAAATATTCTTGAAATCGTAATAGGGTTGGTTAAGTAAAACAAGTATCTCCGGAATAAGGAACGCAAAGGCTGTCTGAAAAAAAATAACAGATGCGGTGCGCAGCTGCTGATACTTGTTGCCCCGGTACTTACGGAACATCCTGATGCCCATCACCAGAATCGCAAGGGTATAGATCACCCCATATAGGAACCACTGACTCGCGGGATTTCCGCTGAGTAGCTTGCTCAGCGGATCGACCATCCACACCAGATTTACCAAATATGCCGGAAACCAGTAAAGGACAACGTAGAACAGAATCAAAAATGATCCGGTCAGCATTCCCAGCCAACCTCTTGATTTCATCGAAGAGTGATAAATCCCATTGTTTTTTATCCCTTCCTGCTCTCCCTCGTACTTGGGAAGGTTGTACATAGCCCCCCCGGCTACAGCCAAGCCTATTGACAGCATAAAAAACATCCACGGGTTATTCCTGACAGGACTGACGAGTGCTGCTTTTGCCAATGGGAAGCTGTAATCATCCCAGATTACGTCATCCCAGAGTTCCTTTTCTTTCAACTCCTCATTATACGAGTCGAAATTTTCATGGAATGCACTGATGAAAGCAAAATTGGATGCATAGTTTTCTCCATACATGGGCTGGAGGATTTCCTCCATTTTATTCTGATGAATATCCTTGGTCTCTGTTCTTACCAGTTCACCGTCAAGCCTATACTGTCCCAAAAAAGGAATGAGGATAAAGACTCCCAGGCCAACCAAAAAAAATATAATGCCCAATATCTGAATTAACCTCATGCCTTCGCTCCTAATAATTTCTGAATGAATGATTTGCTGGAGATCCTGAAACTGCCTCCGTACTGCTTTTTGTAGGCCTTCTGGATTTCAATGTAATAGGGAGCGAAGAATTCAGGGTCAAAATTAGCCTTATCCAACTTCGCTATCACTTGGCTTGCGAGCCACTTTTCTTTGATAGCCCTGTCAAAGAAGACGTGTCTCAGCCGGAAACCAAAACTATTCACACCTTTAATTATTCCACTCATATCCATCACCATCCTGAAAGCAACTTTTCCTCCAGAATGTTCCCAATAAAAAGACTGAAACCCATTTTCTTCCCATCTACTGGGCACTGTCCCATAGGTCTGGTACTCAATATCCAAGAATTTGGCAGAGTTAAACCATACTCCTGGCTTGTACACTTTGCGTTTCCCGGCCAAATTATAGGCCAGCACCTCACCATGGATTCTACCAGTGTACCAGACCTGCTCGATTGTTTTCCGGTCAGGAGCAGGGACAGTTCTAAATTCCACACAGTCTCCTACTGCATATACATCAGGCAGGTTCGTCCTGAAATAAAAATCCACTTTGACACCGCGATCCACTTCCAGTCCGGTATTTCTCAGAAAATCCACATTTGGTGAAACGCCCGCAGTAAGACCAACAAACTGGCAAGCTATCTCCTCACCATGCTTAGTCCGAACAGCTTTCACACGGCCGTTCCCATCTCCGATTATTTCATCAAGCTCCACATTCAGCCGCAAATCCATATGATGCGTCAGGATATGCCTTCCCACTAGCTCCCCTTCCTCAGATGGCAGCACATTTCCCCAAAATTTCTGCTCTCTAACCAAGAAAGTAACCGGTATCTTTTTATAAGAAAGCATCTCAGCCATCTCTATCCCTATTAATCCACCCCCCACAATCACTGCCCTGTTCACCCCTTCTTTCGTATTCTCTTCCATCAATTCGAGATCCTGCTTGGAGTAAAGCCCCTGTACTCCCTGAAGATCCTGACCTGGCCAGTCAAATTTATTGGGTTTGGAGCCTGTGGCGATAACCAAATCATCGTAAGAGAGGGATTGCCCTGATTTGAAATGAAGACATTTAGCAGCAAAATCGATGGTATCTACCCAATCTTCCCTAAGCTCCAACCTGTTTTTCTCCCAGAAAAAATTTTCGTAAGGCTGGGTGTGTTCAAATTTCATATGCCCCATGTACACGTACATGAGAGCCGTTCGGGAGAAGAAGTACTTGGATTCCCCTGAAACTAGGGTAATTCTGACTGCATCGTCCAGTTTACGGAGATGTCTGGCACACGTAACACCTGCTATTCCATTCCCGATAATAACCACATGGCGGCTTGAACTCATTCCAAAGGCGTTGATTCTATTGCGAAAATGAATTTACCAAAAAGATTGGCTAATCATTCAATTCCCAGTTATAATCAAGGTAACTGATTTTGGCAGTTGGCTTGATTTTAACAGGGCTGTACCTGTTGAGAAAATCCACGAGACTATCTTCTTTTGTAAAATCACCCTTAAACCACGAAAAGATCGAAGAGATTTCTGCCTTATCGGCGGTGATTTTATTTCTGGATTTATCCGCGAGAAACCCTCGGGCAACTCTATCCAGCTGCGCTTCCAGCTTTTCTGCTGTGTAAGCTTCGTTCAGCAAAGGAGGGCAGGAAACCGATGCGCAGTTTATCGCAAAATGTATTCTTGGCTCATCAAACTCCTTTCTCAAAATACCATGTTCTATTTCATCTAAACTTGAATCTTTTCCGCCTATTTGGAAGAACTTATAATGCCACACTGTCTTAAGTCCTGGAATTTTAAATTTAGGTCCCAGATCTCTGATGCTTTTTGTAGGGTAATTGTCAGACACCAGTTTTACAGTAAAAGCATTGTAGGCATTGATCCAGTAGGCCAGCTGTTCTTGTTTAGACCAAGTCCCCCTATCCGGCGCATGCTCACTTAAGGTTTTGAGATAAGCTTCTAATTTTGCCTTATCGGCTATAAACCCCTTGTAATTCACTGTCCCATCTTTGTTCACATGTGCTTTGAGCAATTGATCCCATACCGAATGGTCAGGAGGGGTACTGCCTGCCATTCCAGGCACAGCAGCATGGCATCCCATCACAAACACCATAAGCAGAAGTGCAAAACTTGATTTTACTAATCCCATAACTAAGTTGACTGTTTCATATTATATACGTATCCGACCAGAAGAAGAGATGGAGTGAGGCAAGACAAAAGCGCTAGGCAGGTGGTAATCGTTGGAAGCGGGTCAGGCCTACCTACATCCGTGGATCAGGAAATCATCATATTCCGTCTCACAAGGTCCACTGGGACAAGAGACCAGTCAATAAACCTTCTCCCCCTGACTTAGCCAAATCCCCCATGTCCTTGAATAAGTATGTACTTTTACTGTGGGTACTTCTCCCCGGTACAATGCACCTTTTTCGTTGGACCAATGAATGATACCACCATAGAGGTTGTAAACCTTGGTGAAGCCTGCTTCTTTAAGCCTTTTACCGATATCCTGGGATCTCGCCCCCACGGTACAATAGACTAGGACAGGCTGGTCCTTTTCGAGTGATTTCACGCTAGCTAAGTCAAATGAATCGTATCCTACCCAGATGGCATTTTTTAAATGACTCACCTCAAATTCGGGTCTTTCACGGGTATCCAGCACTTGATAATTGTTCAAATTGGTGATCTGCTCGGGTTTTACCACAGGAAATTCACTGTCATACAACGTACTCAAAACCGCTTTATATGCCTGGGACTGGGCAATCGCAGGAAGCGAAAAAACAAAAAAAGCAGCTATCATAAGAAAGGTGCGGATTTTTGCGGTGGTGAGTTGTTCATTCATAAATTCATCAACTCAGGTGTGTGACAGTTGTTTAAAGTTAGGCATAAAAATCCGATAACCTGGCTAGCCCCCGTTTATCTTTCACGATAATGCGTTTGCCTTCCAGATCTATCAGCTTATCTTTCTTGAATTCAGCAAGCAGACGGATGACGGACTCGGTAGCCGTCCCCACCATGCCCGCGATTTCCTCCCTGCTTAGGATCAAGTTGATCGGCTGACTGTCTCCACCTTCGATTCCATAGGAATTTGCAAGTTGGAGTAGAATAAAAGCCAACCTTTCGCGGATGCTTTTTTGCGTGGCATCAGTCAGCTTCTCCTCCATGACTCCTATTTCGTGACTTAGTGCTTTGGTGATTCTCCTGTGAAATGCCGTATTTGTTATCAGGGTATTCAGGAAGGCCTCTTTTGGGATAAAGCATATTTTCGCATCTTCCACGATCATAGCTGAATTGCTGTAATTCTCCTCACCCAATAGCGCAGAATACCCTAAAAAATCACCTTTCTGGGATAAATGGATAATCTGTTCTTTTCCGTTGGAAGCTGATTTATATACTTTGACCACTCCGCTATTTATACAGAATATCCCAAGCGGTTTCGTCCCTTCGTAATATAGAATCTGGCCTTTCCGGTGCGAGATCAGGTTTTTATGATCTGAAATCGTGCAAACCTGCGATTCAGTCAGGTCAGAAAACAAGGAATACTTCCTGCTTGCACAAAGTTCACAAGGTGTGTTTTTAACTGAGGTTGACATGGATTGTAATTTCTCTTTGCTTGCTGATAATTTCAAATTATAAAAATATGCGCAAATATCATAAATGAATAGCCTATTTCGGTGGATTAGGCAGCTCTTTATTTTGAATAAACACCTGCTTTTCGGCGATCCAGTTCAGACATATATGCTGAAGACCGTTGGATAGGATGATGAAGGGACTTTGAAGCTGTTTGTTGTATAAGCAGGCCTGTTCCACTGTTTTTTGGGTTAGCTTCACCTTCGGCGCTTTACACTCTATCAGCAAATACGGCTTTCCTTCCCTGTCCCAGACTACAAGATCTGTACGCTTCAGCAGCTTGTTGTATTTCAATCCCCGTTCCATGGCAAACAAGCCGCTGGGATACGATAGGTGGTGGATCAGGTAATGGATCCAGTGCTGTCTTACCCACTCCTCCGGAGTAAGCAGCAGCTTTTTTTTCCGGAGACCGTCAAAAATCCACAGCTTACCTTCCCGCTCTTCCAATTTCGGTTCATAGGTCGGTAAATTCAGGGTTGGTAATGGAATCTGTCCACTTGAAGTGCTCATGGCCCAAAGATCACTAAATCCATGAAATTCCTGAACCAATTGACGGCTAATCAAAAAAGAAATAAGGGCTTATTTTCCA
This sequence comes from Algoriphagus sp., assembly GCA_048819475.1. Lineage (GTDB taxonomy): Bacteria > Bacteroidota > Bacteroidia > Cytophagales > Cyclobacteriaceae > Algoriphagus. The sequence continues at coordinate 23,161 of JBMDXP010000016.1, read as the reverse complement.
CACCCATTCCTCTTTAAAGATTTTAATTTTCAGAAGGTCATCCGGAGACTGAAGAGGACCATGCTGGTCCCTGTAAGCAAGGAGCACTTTAGCTTCCCCATAATTAATATAGGGATGTGCTGCCAGCTCGTCCAGGGAAACCTTATTTATCCTGATAGGCCTAGATACCAGCGACTCAAATTCAAAAAACTCCCAAATGCTTTCAATGACCTCTTTTTTCAGTCCATATACCTCGTATAACTGGGACTTACTTTGGAGTCCTCCAAGACGCTCTCTATATTTGATGATTCTTCCAGCCAATGTAGCCCCGATTCCAGGGACGATCTGCAGGGTGATAGAATCCGATTCATGAAAGGGAATTTTCTGGATATGGTCCAACTGGGCCCCTCTTTTCCCTTTTACGGTATCCATCGGATTGAATAATGGCCCGGGTGAATCGATCAAAACCACATCATTACGGAGCAAACTGTCCAACTGTCTGGTGTAAGCCTGATAAAACTCCTCACCCCTGGCGGAGCTATAATATCCGATCACATGATGGCATATCGTCATTAGGACCAAGACCGGAATCAACAATACAAATCCTCTTGATTCCTTTCTGGAGAATCCCAAATACATTTTAAGCCAGTAAAAAAGTCTGTCCTGCATAAAAAATCGGGATATGAAGCCACAGAAACAACCAATGGATCTGAAGTTAAAACTATTGTTCCAATCTTTCAACCCTACTGGGGAATGTGCTTAAAACAAGCTGGCTATTTAGATAAATTCTAAATTAAAAGTTGACCATCCAAAAAGAACCATCCCCCCGTAAATCTCTGTTAAATTTGCGAAGCAAGCCTCGGAATGATGCAAATCAAATTTAGAGCATTAAGTTTATCACATAAAAACGCCCCCGTGCAAATCAGGGAGATCATCTCTTTGGGGGAGCATGATATTCACAGTATTCTGCTGAAGTTAAAAGACTTTTTCAGCTTAGGTGATGCCTTGATTTTATCTACGTGTAACCGTACGGAAGTATATTACAGCCATGATCTGGATCTGAGTACTGAAATCATCAAGTTAATCGGATTGCAGAAAGGCCTGAGCGACATTGTAAATTACCTGGAGTATTTTGAAATCTTCAATGAAGACAGGGAAGCCATTACACACCTTTTTAGGGTAGCGATGGGACTGGAAGCCCAGGTAGTGGGTGATATCCAGATTTCCAATCAGGTAAAAAGAGCTTATCAGACCTCAGCCGATCTTGATTTGGCAGGGCCATTTCTGCACAGGTTAATGCATACCGTATTCTTCACCAACAAGCGGATTGTGCAGGAGACCTCTTTCCGTGACGGTGCAGCCTCACTTTCCTATGCTACAATAGAGCTGATTGAGAGCCTGACTTCCAATACGTACCAGCCTAGGATCTTATTGATCGGTGTGGGTGAGATCGGGGAAGATGTAGCCAAAAACATGGTTCATTTGCCTGATGCCAAGGTGAAAATCACCAATAGGACCTACAGTAAGGCAGAAGACATTGCCGCTCCGCTGGGTTTTGAAGTAGTACCTTTTGAAAACTGCATGGAAGCAATGCAGGAAGCTGATGTAATCGTATGCTCCATCTCCCGTAGCGAACCCTTTATCACCAAAGACCTGATCAGGCAATTTGAGATCAACAGCTACAAGCTGCTTGTGGACCTTTCTGTTCCCAGAAGCATAGAGACCTCAGTAGAAGATGTCCCCGGTGTGATTCTCTATAATGTGGACAATATCAGGAGTAAAGCCACGGAGACACTGGACACCAGACTGGCGGCTGTACCTCAGGTGGAGCAGATCATCAAAGAGGCCATCGAGGAGTTTTACAACTGGAAAAAGGAGATGATGGTATCTCCCACTATCAATAAGCTGAAGCAGTCACTCGAGCAAATCCGTCAGGAGGAACTTGCCCGTTTTATGAAAAACCTGGACGTGAAGGAGTTTGCAGTATTAGACAAGATCACAAAAAGCATGATGCAAAAAATTCTCAAGGTGCCGGTGGTTCAGCTCAGGGCTGCCTGTCAGCGGGATCAAGCTGAGGAGATGATCGAGCTTATTTCAGATCTTTTTGATTTGGATAAGATTAGGTCAGAAAAGTAATTTTCAAATATTTCAGAATGAAATGGCCAAAGGATTGAACCAAACCTTTGGTCATTTTATATTTATAGCCAAACTGATTAATTCCAATCCATGAATCACAAAATAATGCTGGCAGCAGGCTTGGTCAGCTCCCTCTATCTGTCTTTGTCTTCACCGGCCTCTGCACAGTCGTGGGAGGTATACAATACCAAGCTGGAATTGCAGTCCAGGCTAATCTATGACCAGATAGATCTCCTCAGTGAAACAGTGAAGATCGGGAATGTGGATGGGAAAATCTCCTTGCTCTCCAGGGATTTCAAACCCGCAGTTTCACTTATAGGCAATGAGGTGTACCAGTATCTCGAGCCTTGGATCATAGTAAAGGGGCCTTCAGGGATAGGCGCATTTCACGAATATGGGCAGCAGGTGCTTCCGCTGGAATATGACGAAATTAAAACCTACTTTAACTTCCTGGTGGCAAGAAAGGGAAAGGAATATTGGATATTTGAGCGGGGGAGAAATAAAACTACGGAGCTGGGGGAATTGGATGAAGCTACCATCACCCACACAGGTATGCTGATCACACGGAAAGGAAATGAATATTTTCTCCCGCTGACCGACAATCCTGAAAAATCATTCGAACTTCTCTCTGCGAGTGACGGGGATTTTCTGCTTGCCAAGGAAGCTACAGGATACGGGTTGATCAATAGGGAAGGTACCTATGTAATGGATCCTGTTCTTGATCAGCTCGAGCATACCCGTGGCAATTTTTATTTCGGACATGACGAAAGCCAGTATTTGCTTATTGAAGGAGGCGACATGAAAGCAAACGTGCGGTACAACTCCTTCCACAAGATAACTTATGAAAACGGCTTGATGCTGGAATACATCCACGGTAAACTCAGACGTGTGATGGAAGAAGACGGTATCCTACTGGATGCTGTGGGGATGGAAGAAGTGAAAATGATCGACAGGGATCTGTACAATATCAGGTTCAGGGACGGGAAAATAGGACTTTTGGGAAAAAAGGGATGGTTGGTAAAGCCGATGGCTGAGGCCAGCGAAATCAGGTTTGGCTCTGAGGGGCTGTTTCCTGCTTCTTCCCAAGGGACTTTTGGCTTTGTTAACGCAGAGGGAGAATGGGTAATCCCATCACAATTTTCCGAAACCACCCTGTTTGCCGAAAAACTTGCCGGCTACAAGACTTCCGGCCAATGGGGAATTGTGAATTCAGGGGGAGTACTTGTAAGTACCCCTGACTGGGATGAAATCAAGCCTTTTGAAAAAGGTAAGGCTATCGCAAAAAGGGCTGATAAATTCCATCTTATCGGATCATCAGGCGAAAAGCTCTCTTCCGGATTTGACCATATTTCCCGAACCAAAGATGGGTTTTTCCTTGTGGAGAACGATGGTAAATCGGGCTTGTTGGATACGGAAGGAAATGAAGTACTACCGCTGGAGTTTGAGCGGATAAACAGGGAGAAGAAAGATTTTGTAATCGTGCGAAAAGAGGGTAAGACCGGAGTGATCAAAGATTCGGGAGAGGTTATATTCCCGCTGGATTATCAGGATATCCTGGTGGACTGGGAAAACGGCCACATCCTTACCAAAAATCTTTATGAACCTGTGGTGGTACAGGAAATAGATACCAAGGGAAGGAAAAACAAAAAAGGGGCTTAAGCCCCTTTTTCTATTTTTTTTCATTCTTACCCTTTCCCGAATCCTTTGTATCGGTCTCTGAATCGGCTATCGACTCTCGCATGGAAGTGTCTGACTGAATATTCTCCATTCTATAGTAATCCATCACGCCCAGCTTGCCGGTTCTGAAAGCATCTGCGATTGCTTTAGGTACTTCTGCCTCCGCCTCTATTACTTTGGCTCTCATTTCCACGTTTCTGGCCTTCATCTCCTGCTCCAGAGCTACTGCCATAGCACGTCTCTCTTCCGCCCTGGCCTCTGCCACCTTCAAATCCGCCGAAGCCTGGTCTATCTGGAGCTTGGCACCGATGTTAGTCCCCACATCAATATCTGCAATATCAATGGAGAGTATCTCAAATGCTGTACCGGCATCCAGCCCTCTTTGGAGAACGAGCTTGGAGATTTTATCAGGGTTTTCCAGAACACTCTTATGGGTAGCTGCGGAGCCAATAGATGTCACGATACCTTCCCCGACTCTCGCCAGGATGGTTTCTTCTCCTGCACCCCCCACTAGCTGGGCGATGTTTGCACGGACGGTTACCCTCGCCTTGGCGATCAACTGAATCCCATCCGCAGCCACTGCCGCGACATTTGGGGTATTGATCACTTTGGGATTTACAGAAATCTGAACTGCTTCAAACACATCCCTGCCCGCCAAGTCAATAGCGGTAGCCTGCTTAAAGCTTAAGGTGATATTTGCTTTGTCGGCAGAAATCAAAGCCCTGATGACATTTGGAATGTTTCCACCGGCCATGTAATGTGTTTCCAGATCATTAGTGGTGAGCTGCAGCCCAGCTTTGGTAGCTGTTATCAATGAATTCACAATCACACTTGGAGGCACTTTCCGTATCCTCATCCCAATCAGTTCGCCGATCCCTACCCTGACGTTAGAGAATTGTGCGGTAATCCAAAGATTAACAGGAACAAAATAAAGAAAGATGAAAAGTAAGACTATCCCTGCTAAGGCAGCGATCAAAACGAACATTGAACTGTTAGGATCCATAATTATTAGTTGACTATGATTTTGTTGTTTCCAATTTTAACGATGCTGACCTCGGTATCCACTTGAATAAAACCTGTTTCTGATTTCACCTCATACGTTAGCTCCCCAAAGCTTGCTTTTCCAAAGGGTTTGAGGTCTGAAAGCGTCTTCCCTTTCATTCCTACCTCAAGCCCAGCTGTCCTTCCATCAAATGTCCCCCCTTGAAGCGAAGTTTTCAGAGAGAATCTATTCCATACCCCTGATTTGAATCCGTACACGATAGCAGCAAGGTTGGCAAGTATGGCTCCAGCTGTGATCCACCAGGCAATTTCCGCTTCAAAATTCAGAAACGCAAAGGCAATACCCGCCAGGCCAACTCCCAGACCAATAACACCCACCACGGTGGTACCTGGTATAAAGAGTACTTCCACCAAGAGTAAAATCAGCCCGATAAGCAGGAGGCTTGACAAGATCACTAGCGTCATTTCTTCTTTTGCAAAAATTTGGATTCCTAAAATACAAGATTCATTCTTACCCTTACGGTAAAAAGCAAAAAAAACCCGGAAATCCGGGTTTTTATATCAATAAGCCTTGGCAAAAAGCACGCGTCCCGTGGAGGGCTTTCCTGAGAGGATACAAACCCCATTCTCCTCTTTCTGATCCAAGGGAATACAGCGGATCGTGGCTTTAGTGAGTGTTTTTATTTTTTCCTCTGTCTCGGGGGTTCCATCCCAATGGGCAGAGAGAAACCCACCTTTTTTCTCAAGCACCTCCTGAAATTCTTCCCACGAGTTCACCTCGGTAGTCATCGTTGCCCTGAAATCCAATGCTTTGGAATAGATGCCCTGTTGGATTTCATCCAGCAGGGATCCGATTTTTTCAGCAATAGGCTCCGAGGCCAATTCAAACTGTTGCTTAGTCAGATTATCTCTCCTTGCAATTTCAACCGTTCCATTTTCAATATCCCTTGGACCAATGGCAATCCGTACAGGCACCCCTTTTAGCTCATATTCGGCAAACTTCCACCCTGGCTTATAGGTGTCCCGGTCATCAAACTTCACAGAAATCCCTGCTTTTCTCAATTCCGCCATGATTTCGTTGGCTTTCAAGGATATAGTCTCCAGTTCGGCTGCACCTTTATATATAGGAACTATTACCACTTGGTGAGGAGCCAATCTTGGAGGAAGCACCAGCCCATTATCATCTGAATGCGCCATGATCAATGCCCCCATCAGCCTAGTACTGACCCCCCAGGAAGTCCCCCACACATGCTCAAGCCCTCCTTCCTTTGTCGCAAACTTCACATCAAATGCCTTCGCAAAATTCTGCCCCAGAAAATGGGAAGTACCAGCCTGCAAAGCTTTTCCATCTTGCATCATGGCTTCGATGCAAAGGGTTTCATCAGCCCCTGCAAACCGCTCACTGGCGGTTTTCCTACCCTTTACTACTGGCAGCGCCATGAATTCTTCTGCAAACGTGGCATAGATGTTCATCATCTGAACGGTTTCGTCCATGGCCTCATTGCTGGTGGCATGAGCAGTATGCCCTTCCTGCCATAAAAATTCCGTGGTCCGGAGAAAAAGGCGCGTTCTCATTTCCCAGCGTACCACGTTGGCCCACTGGTTCACCAAAAGCGGCAAATCCCTATACGACTGGATCCAGTTCTTATACGTACTCCATATTACAGTTTCTGAAGTAGGGCGCACAATCAGTTCTTCTTCAAGTTTTGCCTCAGGATCGACTATTACACCGCTTCCATCTTCCGCATTCTTCAATCTGTAGTGGGTAACTACCGCACATTCCTTGGCAAATCCTTCCACATGGTTTGCCTCCTTGCTCAGGAATGATTTAGGGATAAAAAGGGGGAAATAGGCATTTGTATGTCCGGTTTCCTTGAACATCCGGTCAAGCTCAGCCTGCATTTTCTCCCAGATCGAGTAGCCATATGGTTTGATCACCATACAGCCTCTTACGGCAGAGTTCTCAGCCAAATCAGCTTTTTTCACTAACTCATTATACCAGAGCGAATAATCTTCACTTCTCTTAGGCAGTCCTTTACTCATTACGGTTGGTTGTGATACAGAATATATTTATTTTTGTTATCTTAAGCGGGGCAAATATAAACCAAAAAGTATAACCCTTCATTCATCACGTCGTATAAGAAAGTAACAAATAGACTTCAATCATGAAGAGATTTCAAATTCTAACCTCGTCTTTAATCCTTGGATCAGTTGTACTGGCATCGTGTAGCACCAACAAGTTGGCTTCTACAGGGGCTCAGGACAACATGTACTTCATGGCTTCAGATGCTAGAGTAGCAACCGAATATGCAGTTCAGAACAATAATCCTGATCAGTTTAGACCTCTTGCCAATGCGCAGCAGCAAAACTATTCCCAGGAGAATTTCAGTTCAAGAAATGTAAACCCGGATTATATATCCCGATATCAGGCAGAGCCATTGGACTCTTCTGATCAGGTTGTCTATTTTGATGAGAACGGAGCAGTGAATGAAGCGGGCGATCCAGATATCAATGTATATAATAACTACTATGTAAACAGTGGCATGGGCATGAATGGATTTAATCCGGCATTTAACATGGGTTTCATGGGTGGTTTTAGTCCTTGGGGCATGGGTGGATTCTATGATCCTTTCTGGGGTCCCGGATTTGGTTTCAGACCAGGATTTAACATGAGCATAGGTTTCGGCATGGGATTCGGTTTTGGAAATCCTTTCTTCAGAAGAGGTTTTTATGGTGGATTCAATCCATGGGGAATGGGTGGATTCTATGATCCGTTCTGGGGTCCAGGTTATGCATTTGGAGGGTATCCCGGGTTCGGATGGGGCAACCCATACTTTGGAAGACCTATCTATGTATTGCCTGGTGGGGAATATGGAGACAGAAGAGTCGTAAGAGGTTCCAGACCGACCAGAGGAGCTACCCTGGCAGGAACAAGAGCAGGAGTGAGAAACTCAAACGCTGCTGTCCAGCCCAGCACGGCTAGAGCCCAAGCAAGAAGAGACGCCATGAATAATGGTAGCAACTCAGGCAGAAGGCTTGTATCAAACAGCGCATCTTCCAGAACTACCACACGGGACTTCAGTTCTTCACAGAATGATTACTATAATTCAAATGCCAGAACTGTCAATCCTAGAAATACAGGTTCGGCGGCTATGGATAGATCAACTGTAAGGACTAGAAGTGCGATGCCCTCAGCAAGACCTTCAGTAGGCTCGACTCCCAACTCACGAAATGCGGGTGCTGTAAGAAATCCAGGAGTCAACAACAGAACATCTAATCCTTCTTACAACAGATCGGCAAATCCCTCTTACAATAACAGAGGAGTGGCTCCCGCAAGAAACAGCTCCCCTTCCTATAACAGGGGAAATACCAATACGAGAACATTTACACCGAGTAGAACTACCACTCCTACTAGAAGCACGCCGAGCTATAGTGCTCCAAGCAGAAGTTCAGGTGGTAGTATCGGAGGTGGAGGATCCAGAGGCGGCGGCGGAAGCAGCTCCGGAGGATCCAGAGGAGGAAGGGGAAATTAATTCCCCTTTTTTTTTGCAAAAAACCCAACACATTTGCCCCGGCCTGCCGTTTACTTACTACACTAAAATTTAATCTAAATGAGATCATCAATTCTGGTTTTCTTCTTTTGCTTATTCTCATTACCTGCTGCCTTTGCCCAAAGTGGTTATTTCGAAGACGCCTACCGATTCAGTCATGTTATGCCCTCAGGGTCTGCCCGTATAATGGGAATTGGCGGAACCCAATGGTCGCTAGGGGGTGATGTTTCCAATATAGCAGGAAACCCGGCCGGCTTGGGCTTCTTCAGGACATCTGAAGCCAGTGCAACACTGGGTTATACAGACTGGGCAGCTGACACCAGATACCTAGGACAGAACAGAAGCTACAATACCTCTAATTTCTCATTGCCAAACATCAGCTTCGTCATAGCCAGTCCTAAAGGGGATTTTGAAAGAGGCGCATTTAAGGGAGGCTCTTTTGGCGTAAGTGTACAGCGGATAGCCAACTTCAACACAGAATTCGGATACTTCTCCGATCAGGCAGGCAACAGTTCCATCATAGATTTCTACTTACAGGATGCCTTCGGACTTTCCGAAAACCAGGTAGTGAATATGGGGCTGACGGGATTGGCTTATCAGACCTATCAGATTAACCCTGTGCTGGACAGTAACGGAAACCCAATAACCGGACAATATACTTCCGTCAATGGATTGATAGCTCCATTTCAGGATGAAAACATAACCCAGGAAGGAAGCTCCAGTCAGTTTTCATTAAGCTATGGTGCAAACTTTAACCACAAACTATTCCTTGGTGGTTCGGTGGGCATCCGGACACTGAATTTTACCTCCAGAAAAATCTACAATGAGGAATTTCTGGAAGGTCCTTTGATCAATACCAACCTTCAGGAAAACCTCTTCATCAACGGAACCGGGGTAAATATTAACCTGGGTGTAATTTACAAGCCTGTGGATTATGTGAACTTGGGATTGACATTCCAATCTCCTACCTGGTACTCGCTGAATGAGGAGTATGATGCTTCAATGGTGGCTTTCTACGATAATTTCTATTATGAGCCAGAGGACATCACGTTAGGGAGAGTCGAAGATTTCACAGATCTTTTCTTAAGCTCCTATAGGTTGAATACTCCTCTAAAACTCGGAGGAGGAGCTTCCGTCTTCCTAGGCAAGAATGGGTTTATATCTGCTGATGTGGATTGGGTAGATTATAGTGCTGCAAGACTCAATTCCAGGGATTTTGATGAAGGCCCTGATAATCTGGCTATCCAAAGCCTATATACAAGCACCGTTAACTTCAGATTTGGTGGAGAATACCGACTCAGCAATTTTAGACTCAGAGCAGGGTATGGTTATTATGGAGATCCTATCGCCGGATCCGATTTTGATAGAAGTACCCAGCAGCTTACCGGAGGATTGGGCGTGAAACTCAATAATTTCACAATAGACTTTGCTTTGGTAAACCAGCGCTTTAACACGCTTTACAGCAGCTATCAGGTACTGGATAATCAAGGGAACAATTTTGGTCCCACTACCGAGGTAAAGAACAATCTACTCAATGGAATGCTTACGCTTGGTCTGAGTTTTTAAGTAACAAGATCAACTCAGAGACCAATAACTCAGCGGAGAAATCTTCACCGCTGAGTTTTATTTTTGCCTGATCATAAAAGTATTCCCGCTCTGTAAGCAGGCTTTTTAATTTCAAAGTAATCTCAGCTTGGCCGAGCCCATGAAACAAGGGCCTGTTGTGGATTTTGGATACACGTAGCCGTGTAGAAATTTCTTCAAGTGGTACATCCATATAAACGGAGATACCCTTTGCATTAATGAGGTCCATGTTATCGTTAAAGCAGGGACATCCCCCTCCCGATGCTAAAATAAATGACTCCTCTCTAGCCATGACTTCTCCCAACGTTTCAGATTCCCAGGCCCTGAATTTACCTTCGCCAAATAGGGAGAAGATTTCAGGGATTTTCATTTGGTATCTTTCCTCTATGAGATGATCGAGGTCATAAAAATCAAAATTCAGTGAGGATGCCAACTGCTTTCCAAAGGTACTTTTTCCAGAGCCTGGCAATCCCACGAGCACTACTTTCAGTTCTTTGCTCATGGCATGAAAACATCAAGTACCTGCTCCGCTTCCGGGGTGTTATTGTGATGGTACTTTGCCAAAACCTCCCCATCTTTCAGCAACATCAATCCCGGGTTGGAGCGGATGATGGTTTTTACGACGGTAGCATCTGCCTGCAGGGTGAGCACATCCCAGTTCCGTGAGTTGGCAAACCCATCTACCTCCTCCTGTGTCGCCGCCGCCACCAATACAGCCTGGATGGAGGAGCCTGAAAGTGAAGCGACCAGTGTATCAATTTTCTCTAGGTTTTTGGGACTCACCTTTTGCATATTACTGATGAATATCAAGAGTTTGTTTCCTGTGAATACCTCTTCAGAAAAGTCACCGGACTCGTTCCACACTGCAAAATCAGAAATCTTGGGTAGAGCATCCGGGTTCTTCAGGTTCATTTCCACAAACTCATAACTCTCGTCCGTAGGATATTGATCCAGTGTGATAAGTTCTCCATCTTTTCTCATCACATACGAATAGGTCAACGGTGCTGATGGCTGCATGTTTTCCGGGATATTCACTCCCACTTTATACGCCCTGAAATCTATAAATGGAAGGTTGCGGATGGCAGTGATGGCCAGTCCAAATGAGAAGATAACTGTCAGTACCGTTACGATGTTTGCCCACTTGGAAGAGCTTTTGGGAAGATCAAGCTGGAATAGAAAGAGGATTGCTATTAAAACCAGCAGGATGAGATCTTTGTAGAAAGATTCCCATGGCGTGAGTTTGATCGCATCACCAAAGCATCCACAATCGGTCACTTTGTTAAAGTAAGCAGAGAAGAAGGTAAGAAAAGTGAAGAACAGGATCATCAGGGCAAGTGCCCATACGGTGAAGCGGCTCTTCACCCCCAGGATGAGCATTACACCAAGCACAACCTCTATGACCACAAGAAATACCGCCAAATGTAAAGCAAATGGCTTCAGGTAATAAAAAAATCCGGCAATGTCATTGGAAAACACATCGAAGTATTCTTCCAGCTTAATGGATGTCCCTACCGGATCATTTACTTTTATCAAACCAGAAAAAATAAACAAACCACCTACGATCAGTCTTATAACCCAAAGAAATCCATCCTTAATCATGATATCCAAGTTTAATCAAACAAAATACTGCATAATTGATCATATCCTGATAGTTGGCCTCTATTCCCTCTGATACCAAGGTCTGGCCCTGATTATCCTCGATCTGTTTTACTCTCAGCAATTTCATCAGGATGATGTCCGTGATCGAGCTTACACGCATTTCCCTCCAGGCCTCCCCATAATCATGGTTTTTGTTTTCCAGCAAAGCGCAGGTGGCCTTCACCCATTGGTCATAAGCCGGCTCAAGTTCATCAAAGGGTATATCCATCCTATCATCCTTGGAGAAACTGATCTGCAAAAGCGCTATCAGGCAATAGTTGATGATGCCGACGAATTCATCTACAACCGGATCCCCTACCCGCTGATTTCCTTTCTCCTGAATAGACCGGATCCGCTGGGCTTTGATGAAAATCTGGTCTGTGATGGAAGAAAGTCGAAGGATTCTCCAGGCTGTCCCATAATCAATGGTTTTCTTTCGGAAAAGTTCTTTACATCGGCTGATAACTTGATTATATTCGTCTGTCGTTTTCGTCTCCAAAATTCCTTAGTTTAATGTTTGCTGCTACGGGGCAGTCTTCGGAAACCGAAGATAAATTATTTCCCCAAAAATATACACTTCAAATCAATGGGCGGCTGATAAGTTTGCATCAGCCTATGGTAATGGGGATTGTTAACCTGACACCTGATTCATTTTTTGAGGACGGCAGAACCGATGATTCACAGGAAAAATTTGAACTGTTGGTCGATAAGCATGTCAGAGAAGGCGCTGATATCCTGGACCTTGGAGGCTATAGCACCAGACCGGGGGCTCTAGAAATCCCACTACACACGGAACTGGACAGGGTGCTCCCTGCTGTGACGTGGATCAGGAAAAAATATCCGGACTTATTGATTTCGGTAGACACCTTCCGGTCAAAAGTAGCTGAGGAAAGTGCCGCGGCAGGGGCGCATCTAATCAATGATATCTCATCCGGAGAATTGGACCCTGCCATGCTTGCCACGGTAGGAAAACTCCAAATTCCCTATATCGCCATGCATATGAGGGGAAATCCCCAAACAATGCAGCAAAAAACCGGATATTCCGATATTATTGTGGATATAATGCATTATTTCGCTGAAAAACTCGGTGAGTTCAAAAAGTTTGGCATCAAAGATGTAATTATTGACCCCGGATTTGGTTTCGCAAAGACAATAGAACAAAATTACCATCTACTGAAAAACCTGCGTCACTTTAAAACCCTTTCTTTGCCTATTTTAGTAGGGGTTTCGCGAAAATCCATGGTCTATAAAACTTTGGGGATTAAGCCTGCTGAAGCATTGAATGGAAGCACTGCGCTGCATATGGTTGCATTGATTCAAGGCGCGAACTTACTCCGCGTCCATGACGTTAAAGAAGCCAAAGAAACCTTGAAATTATTCAATAAATTATACACTTGATATTTTTATTTAAAATAGGATTTTTAGACATCTCCATCGTCAATATGATTGATATTGCGCTGGTAGCATTTCTATTATATCAGGTTTATAAATTGCTCAAGGGAAGTGTTGCCATCAAGATATTTCTCGGCTTCCTATCCATTTACCTCATCTATCTTTTGGTAAGGGCATTAAGAATGGAGCTTTTGTCTTCTATTCTGGGCCAATTCATGGGAGTAGGGGTGATTGCAGCTATTATCATTTTTGCACCCGAAATACGGAAATTTCTCTTGATTATAGGCAGGTCCTCTTTCCTCTCCGATGACAACATGTGGAAGGATATTCTCTTCTTCTGGAAAAAGAGGGATAATAATGCGTTTAATATCAGTCCTATATTGGATGCGTCAAAGACCCTTGCTGGAAGTAACACGGGAGCTCTCATGGTAATATCCAGTAGTACTGAACTCAAGTTCTATGCTGAAAGCGGGGACATCCTAGACGCAGAGCTATCCAAAAGGTTACTGATCTCCATCTTCAATAAGTACAGCCCTTTGCATGACGGAGCCGTAATCATCCACAACGGAAAGATCAAGGCTGCACGCTGTATTTTGCCTGTGACAGAACGCGAAGTACCGGCCCAGTTTGGTCTGCGCCATAGGGCTGGTATAGGGATGTCTGAGGCTACCGATGCCATTGTACTGATCGTCTCAGAAGAGACCGGCCAGTTATCCATGGCTAAAAACGGTAAGATTCTGCACAACATGTCGTTTCAGGAGGTTAGGGAAACCATCAACGATTATCTCAATAACTTTGATGTGGACTCCCGCTTTGAAGACCTTGAGGATTACGAAATGAAAAAACGGAGAAAGCTGGCGTTGACTGATAAGCCCTGAGGAAAAGTACTTTTCTGTTGATTAAGGCAATCATCTTTTAAGATGGGACACCCTATTTCAGTATAGACTCCGCAGTAACTGCTTATCCTAAATGAGGTAGGTCACCCCTCCCCTATTATTACCCTCGCAGCATCCATTACCATCTAGATTACCCTTGCTCCCCAAAGAAAATGGAACGCGGTAAAAAAAACAGAAAAACCGATAGCAGAAATGCCATCGGTTTTTCTCTCTGATCTGAAGACTAACTCAGCTGATCACCCCAAGCTCCTTCCCTACTTCAATAAAGGCAGAGATCGCCTGATCCAGGTGGTGCTTCTGGTGTCCGGCAGAAATCTGAACCCGGATTCTCGCCTGGCCTTTAGGAACCACCGGATAATAGAAGCCGATTACGTAGATGCCTTTTTCCAGGAGTTTTTCGGCCATCTGCTGGGAAAGTACCGCATCATAAAGCATGATAGGCACTATGGCATGCTCACCGGGCTTTATATCAAATCCAGCCTCTGTCATTTTAGCACGGAAATAGGAGGTATTCTCCTCCAGCTTGTCCCTTAACTCCGTAGTCTCTGACAACAGATCAAACACGGCTATCGAAGCTCCTGTAATAGAAGGAGCGAGTGTGTTGGAAAACAGATATGGCCGGGATCTCTGTCTGAGTAGCTCTACAATCTCTTTTCTTCCTGAAGTAAAGCCTCCTGAAGCACCTCCCAAAGCCTTACCCAAAGTTCCGGTGATAATGTCAATTTTACCCATAACACCACGGTGCTCGTGTACCCCCCTTCCCGTCTTACCCATAAAGCCCGTAGAATGGCACTCATCCGTCATCACCATTGCCTGGTATTTTTCTGCCAGTTCCACGATTCTATCCAATCTGGCTATAGTCCCGTCCATGGAGAATACCCCATCGGTTACGATAATTTTCTGCTGTGCCCCTTTGGCATCCGCATCTTTAAGCTGAGCCTCCAAGTCATCCATGTTATTGTGCTCATACCTGAAGCGCATCGCCTTGCAGAGCCTCACCCCATCGATAATTGAGGCATGATTCAGTGCATCGGATATAATCGCATCTTCTGGACCTAAAAGCGGCTCAAATACACCACCGTTGGCATCAAAGGCTGCCGCGTAAAGAATTGTATCCTCTGTACCCAAAAACTCTGAAATCTTTCTCTCCAACGTTTTATGGATGTCCTGAGTCCCACAGATGAACCTCACCGAAGACATGCCAAAGCCATGGGAATCAATAGCTGCCTTTGCGGCATCAATCACTTTGGGATGGGAAGAAAGCCCCAGGTAGTTGTTTGCGCAGAAATTCAACACGTGCTGTCCTCCAGAGATGGTAATCTCTGCTGACTGGGGAGATGTGATAATCCGCTCCCGTTTAAAAAGACCCGCCTCTTCTATGGCTTTTAACTCTTGCTCTAGTTTGGGTTTGATCTGATCGTACATAATGGATAAATAAGGGGAATTATTGCTTGATTTTACTTGATTTCACTGGTCAAAAAACCGGTGCCAGTAGATGTTTTTTGCTACTTTTGTGCTAGCAAACCCAAATATAAACAAAAACCCCTGCAGGATTCGGGGCTTTTTCGAAAGAATACCACATGGAAAAAATCCTCGTAATAGGAGCCGCGGGCCAGCTTGGCTCTGAACTGACAAAATCCCTTAGTGAGCAATACGGAGGTGAGCAGGTGATCGCCACTGATCTTCATGAATCTGCAAGGTCGAAGTTTGATTACTGCAGGTTCCATGTCTTGGATGTGATGAACAAGGAAGGGCTGCGTGACCTGGTAAAAGAAGAGAAAATCTCCCAGATCTATCATTTGGCAGCGGTTCTTTCAGCTACAGGCGAGAAAAACCCACTTTTTGCCTGGCACTTGAACATGGAGAGTCTTCTCTCCGTGCTGGAATTGGCCAAAGAGTTCAAGCTGGACAAAATTTATTGGCCATCATCCATTGCTGTTTTCGGACCCAATACACCTAAAATCCACACCCCCCAGTATTGTGTGAAAGAGCCCAATACCGTGTATGGCATTTCAAAACAGGCAGGAGAGCGCTGGTGTGAATACTACTTTCAAAAATTCAACGTAGATGTGCGAAGCCTGCGTTATCCAGGTTTGATCGGATATAAATCATTGCCGGGTGGTGGTACAACTGACTACGCAGTGGACATTTACCATAAAGCATTGGCTGGCGAAAAATTCAACTGTTTCCTACATCAGGATAGTTATCTTCCTATGATGTATATGCCGGATGCAATCAAAGCGACGCTGGAACTGATGAATGCCCCGCGTGAATCGGTGAAAATCCGCTCCAGCTACAACCTGTCCGGTATGAGCTTTTCTCCAAAAGAGATTTATCAAAGCATTTTGAAACACATTCCTGACTTTCGTATCGCTTATCAACCTGATTTCAGGCAGGCAATCGCTGATAGCTGGCCGGACAGTATCGATGATTCCTGTGCCAGATCAGACTGGGGCTGGAAACCCGAGTATAATCTTGACCGGATGACTGTGGATATCCTGGAGAACCTCCCCTCCTATTATCCTCCTGCCAAAAAACAGTAATCGGAAATAAGTCCGGCTAGGGCTCACTGAAAAATCTAAGCCATGTCAGATTCACGGCGGTTTATTGAAGAAGAGATATGCTTATAGTCGGCCACGTTGAACTGGTAGGACTCAGGGGAGCTTAAATACTCTGATTTTCTGATTCTCAGGCATGCGTATAGAATAGCCTTATTCAGTCTTCTACACTGATATAGCAGGTAGGCATGACCGTACTGTTTTCAACTTCGCCATAGCGGTGCTATTCAAACAGCCTGGTTTTTCTTGCAATTTATGCCTTTCCCGAATAAACCGGGAAAGGATATGATTCAACTTAAGCCATGATCGGGTTTAAATCCGCCCAATTCAGCTGCATTGTATCAAATATGCTTACCTATCTCGTCTGGATCAAACCCCAAAGTCAAGGTATTATCCGGATATAAGATCACAGGACGCTTGATCATGCTGGCGTTTTCGATCAGGATGGGCAGTGCTGTTTCTTCTTTTTCCAACGCCTTCTTCTGGGAATCGTCCATTTTACGATAAGTAGTCCCTTTCTTGTTTACCAATGACTCCAATGGTGTTTTTGCAAGGAAACTCTCCAAAAGTTCTTTTGTTGGCTTCGTCTTTTTGTAATCCACGAAATCATAAGCCACCCCTTTTCCATCGAGGAAGTCAAATGTTTTCTTCATGGTATTACAGTTTTTGATACCAAATAATTTCATGCTCATAAAAAAACCGGTTTTGATACAGTTTATTTAACCTTGTTGGACTCTTTATTTATGGATTGCTATCATACTCTCTTTATGTGCTGAAAGTATCTTATCTATCAATTCTTCGGAAAGAGAGGTAGACAGAAACAGGCTTTCAAACTGCGAAGGGGCCAGGTATATCCCACGCTGAAGCATGCTCTGAAAGTACCGTCCGAACAGTTCCGTATCTGACTTCTTTGCACTCGAAAAGTCTATAACTGGATCCTGGGAGAAAAACAGCGAATACATACTGCCCAGGTGATTAATGGTATAATGAAGTCCTAATTCAATATTGATTTCCGTGATCCCCTCCACTAGCCTTCCTCCTATATAGGACAATTCACCATATACTTCCTGGTGGGAATTGAGGTGATTCAGCATAGCCAGTCCAGCAGCCATGGCAATCGGATTACCGGAGAGGGTTCCCGCCTGATAGACAGGTCCGGCAGGAGACACATACTCCATGATCTCTTTCTTTCCTCCATAAGCTCCGACAGGCATTCCTCCTCCTATGATTTTACCCAGTGTAGTCATGTCAGGCGTTACCCCAAACAGCTCCTGTGCACCACCTCTCGATAACCTGAATCCAGTCATTACTTCATCGAAAATCAATACTATACCTTCCTGTGTACAGATTTCACGCAGTCCCTCCAAATATCCCGGAAGAGGAAGGCATAGTCCCATATTGCCTGGGACCGGTTCTAAAATCAAGGCCGCTATTTCCCCTTTATTCGCTTCTACCAGAGCCCTAACAGCCTCCAGATCATTATAAGGAGCCAAGAGCGTATCCTTAGCGGTTCCTTTGGTCACACCCGGTGAATCAGGATGGCCCATGGTAATGGCCCCAGAACCGGCAGAAATCAGAAATGAATCTCCATGTCCATGATAATGGCCTTCCATCTTGATGAATTTATCCCGGCCAGTATAACCTCTCGCTACACGGATAGCCGACATCGTGGCTTCGGTCCCTGAATTCACCATCCTCACTTTCTCTACAGAGGGCACCATGCTTACAATCAATTCTGCAATTTCTACTTCTCGGGCTGTGGGAGCACCAAAGGATGTCCCGTTTTCCATGGCCTTGATCACGGCTTCCCGGATCATGGGATGGTTATGGCCGAGGACCATTGGCCCCCAACTGTTGATCAGCTCGATGTAGGAATTGTCATTTTCATCATAAATAATGGCCCCACTTGCTCTTTTAATAAAGATAGGTTCTCCTCCCACGGCTCTGAAAGCACGTACTGGAGAGTTGACTCCTCCTGGTATAAAATTTTGGGCATGGGCAAAAAGCCGCTTGCTTTCGGTAATATTCATGATTTACTCTATGGGTTTCAATTCACCTGCATCCAATCTGAAAACAGGCACAAATTTATTATTGTTACTGTTTTGGAAATTAAAGCCCCAGCTTAACTGGCCTTGCTGATACGGGCTCCTGTCCAGATTTCTTCTTAAATCGAACCCTTTGGTTTGAGACATGTTGGAGGAAAGCCAATACACCAGTTCCAGTCCGAGAGTCGTATTCAAGCTCGGAAACGCCAAATATTTCGCGTAAAAATCCTTACGGAAGTCAGCCATGGATTTAGTGTAAAAATTGGGGGTATTGTTGGATATGAAATAGAAATTGGGAAATGCAAGCATCTCAAAATTGGCAAAATTAAACCCAAGCCAAGAATCCATAACCAATGTCGGGACGGAGGCTGTCACTGATTCCAGCAGTGAAAAAGCCGGCTGCGCTATGGCGGGATCATCGGTCAAAAGGATCACCTGGTCTACATCAAAACTTGTGCTGCCTCCACGGATTCCAAGCTTCTGGAGAAAATCACTTGCCGTTCTAGGATTTATCGCTTCACTTCTCACGACCTGAAAACCTTCCCTGCCTAAGCGCTGGCTTAAAATTGTCCCCAATTTCTCATCCCTGGAGCTTGTACTATAGCCTATCGCAACACGTCTCCCCCAGTTTTGTTTTTTCAATTTATCCACTATTCCGTCTGCCAGAGATAAGACAGATGGTCTGAAAAGATAGCTGAATTGTGACTTCTCATATTGCTCCCCCAAGTTCGAAAGTGGATGGACAAAAGGTATTTTTGCACTTTCAGCAAAGGCACTGACCACATCGCTCTCCTCAGGATAGATTGGACCTATTAGTACATCGGCATTGGCTATCACCGGATCTTTCAATATGCTTCGCACATGGTCGGGATCCCGTTTGGAGTCAAAAGTATGCAAATTGACTTTCGTCCCCTCTTTTCTCACACTTTCTATACCGAATTCTATTCCTTGGTAAAGCTCAAAAATAAAGTCGCTGGTCGAAACCCCTGAGATGGACCTGGAAGGCGAGGTAGTAAATGGTAAAATAACCACCACGTCCAGCACTTCATCTTTTGAAGTGCGCTTGGAATCATTGCCCCTGCCCTGAAGCTCATTATAAATCATGCGCTCCGAAGTGGAAAGAATGGACTGACTATCAAGAATCGCTTTCAATGCCGCACGATACCCGCCATTATCCTGGTATTCCTTTAGATTGGCAATCACAAAACTGGAGCTTACATTTTTCAAATGCTCAAAAGTGAGATTCTCAGCCATCAGCTTAATTTCCTCATTCTTAATCTGCTTCACCGTCCTCAATGCTTCAGCATTCTGCTGATTGCGGAAATAAGCAACTGCCAGCAAGTATTTTGCCTCATCAGATTTATCCCAGCCAGTAGCAATCACAGGAGCCAATGCTTCAATAGCCGGAACGGGCTGGTTTGCTCCCAAAGCTGACTGAGCGAGATAAAATGCAGCATAATTAGCCAGGTTTCCATACCTGCCTGCATCCAGGAACTCCCTGAACTTTGGCATCGCCTCCCAATAATTTCCTGCATCCAGCTCGGATTTAGCTTCAAGATACCGGGAAGGAAGTGTTGTTTGGGCGATTAACGCACTTAAAGAAAAAAAAGCGGAAAGAACTAATAAATATTTTCTCATGTAGATTAAGTGGTAAGGCAGATCAGGATACACAAATTTACTCCAATATTTCCAAACCCAAAGTTTAGGCCGAAATGCTATCCAACGTAAAAGCCGAAGACACCCATAGGCCCCTTCGGCTTTATATTCAAATAGTATCTACTATGGGCAACCCGGTTAATCCTGGGATGGCTTATTCCCATTCTATGGTAGCCGGCGGTTTGGAAGAAATATCATACACCACCCGGTTTACCCCTTTCACTCTGTTAATGATCTCATTAGACATTTTACCCAAGAACTCATAAGGTAAATGAATCCAGTCTGCGGTCATCCCATCCACAGATCCTACTGCTCTGAGTGCCACCACCTTTTCATAGGTTCTTTCATCTCCCATCACACCCACAGACTGAATCGGAAGCAAAATCGCCCCCGCCTGCCATACCTGGTCATATAGACCGCCTTTTTTCAGACCTTGAATAAATATATGATCCACCTCCTGTAGGGTATGCACTTTCTCAGCGGTGATATCACCCAAAATCCGAATAGCCAACCCCGGTCCGGGGAATGGATGTCGCCCTATAATCGTTTCCGGAATTTCCAAAGCTCTACCGACTTCGCGTACCTCATCCTTAAAAAGGGTATTCAATGGCTCCACTACGGAAAGCTTCATGAAATCCGGCAGACCTCCGACATTGTGGTGGGATTTGATGGTGGCTGAAGGCCCCTTGACCGAAACGGATTCGATCACGTCAGGATAAATGGTCCCCTGCCCCAGCCATTTTACGCCTTCAATCTTATGTGATTCGTCGTCAAAAACCTCGATAAACGCCTTACCAATTGCTTTTCTTTTGGATTCCGGCTCCGTCAAACCCGCCAGCGCATCATAAAACTTCTGCTTTGCATCCACGCCGATTACATTGAGTCCCATATCCTTGTAAGACTCCAATACCTCTTCAAACTCGTTCTTCCGGAGAAGTCCATTATCCACGAAAACACACGTCAACTGATCTCCGATGGCGCGGTGGATCAAAGTAGCTGCCACCGATGAGTCAACCCCTCCTGATAATCCCATCACCACTTTATCCTCACCGATCCTGCTTTTGAGTTCGGCAATCGTCGCATCAATGAATACATCCGAAGTCCAATCCTGGCTACAGCCACAAATGGTCACCACGAAATTACGAAGTAGATTTTTTCCTTCTGAAGAATGGGTGACCTCCGGGTGAAACTGGATCCCGTAGGTCTTCTCACCTTCTATCTTAAATGCAGCCACCCGTACCGAAGAGGTACTTGCGATCACGTCAAATCCATCTGGAAGATCTTTGATCGTATCCCCATGGGACATCCATACCTGGGAACCATGGGTCATTTCCTTCAGTAAATCATGATGCAGATCGATATGGTCCAGGTTCGCTCTTCCATATTCCCTGATGGTACTTGGCATTACTTCTCCCCCGTATTTACTTGCCAGTAACTGGGCTCCATAGCAAACTCCCAGAAGAGGTAACTTCCCTCTCAGACTATCCAGATCAAGGTCGGGAGCTCCGGAATCCCGCACAGAGCACGGTGAACCTGAAAGGATCACCCCTTTGATATCTGAAGTGATTTCAGGGATTTTATTGTAAGGATGGATTTCGCAATAAACATTCAGTTCCCTCACGCGCCTGGCAATGAGTTGGGTGTACTGTGAACCGAAATCAAGGATAAGGATTTGTTCTGCCATGCGCAAAGGTAAGCAGGACAGGGTACTTCAGGAAATACCCAAAAGAAAATTTGGCGACTGATTTCAACAACACAACCTTTAGGAGATATAAGCTTCTGATGATCAGTCTCAATCAAGCTGAAAAGCTTTTCTGGGATTATCCACTAAAAGGAGATTCCAGGTCGCCTGATCAAATCCTTTGGCATCCAATGCAGGCATCAGCACTTCAAAGATATTGGTGAAAGGCTGGAAATCGCCCCCACCGGATTGGGCAGGGTCATACCAACCTGCATCGTGTGAAATCAAAACCCGGTCTAAAAATCCGTTTTCCCAGGCAAATCCCAAGCGGTCAACATAATCATCTATTCCCCATCCAATGCCGTCCCAACTGATCCATACTCCTTTTTCCGCCGCGGTTATATAATTCTGAAAGTCTTGTTCTGCCTGTGCATGCACCCAAATAAATGCTGATGGTTCTATCCCCATTTTCGTCAGGATTTCCACCTCCTGTTTTGCCGTGTTCCAGGTACCTGTGTGTGATGCGATTCGCAGTCCAGTCTTTTGATGGGTAAGTCCTGCAGCCTGCACCAATTTTTGGTCCATTTCCGAGAGGGTATCCTGCTCATTGACGGAGATTTTGATAAATCCAGGTTTGATACCCGTCTCTTCTATACCCTCCTCAAACTCGGCAACCCAACGGGATGAAAGCTGATCGGCGGTTTCCGAATAGGCGTGTTTGGGTAAGTACTTGCCTTGCCCCGTTCCATAATATCCCGTGTTTGTAACCAGCTTGATCCCTGACCGGACACTCAATTCCCTGAGTAACACGGGATCTCTTGCCAGGTAGGAAGGGGTACAATCCATGATTGTTTTTACCCCATACTTCTTCACTTCCATCAGATATGGAAGAACTTTTTCGATAACAGTCTCCTGATCCCACCGCGAGGAAGAAATGGCATCCGCACCGATAAAGTCGACCAGCATATGCTCATGGATCAATGTCAACCCCAGAGAGTCTATGGGAAACTTACCTGTAACGGTATTGAAATACGTTTCCTCTCCTGCCTGTCGCTCCCTCTGGCAGGAGAATAAAATGGCTGCTAGGAGTAGGAAAGTCAAAGGTCTAGACATGGCTTCTGGCTTATTGACCAGTAAGTTAATTCATTGTCCCACCTAAATTCAACCCTACATGCCAAAAAAGTCATCACCAGTACCCAATAAATTGTGAAAAATAAAATTCTATGTAGGGCTTGCTGAAAAAGTCTCAGCTGTACCAGCTTCAAGGCGTCCGAATGATGATGTATGCTTATACTTCGAATGAGGGCAACGTAGAAGATGGTGGGGCTGAGGCTAGCTCAAAAAAATACTGTTTTTGGATTTTCCG
>JBMDXP010000015.1:0-5607 GCA_048819475.1 Algoriphagus sp. | reverse complement strand
GAACCCCGTGGGAGACGTGGCCTTCCTGACGGTGACGGTGCGCAACACGGCCAGTCCGGAGGTTTCCAACCCATCGCAGAGTTTCTGCACGGAGGATACTCCGACAGTAAGTGACCTGGCTGTGTCCGGAACAGGCATCCTGTGGTACAGTACGGAGACGGCAGGCATGGCATTGGCACCGGACACCCGGCTGGTGGATGGACAGACCTACTATGCTTCCCAGACTGATCCGGCCACCGGCTGCGAAAGTCTCGGAAGAGCAGCCGTAACAATCACACTATCGGCATGTAATGAGCCTGGAGGAAATGGATTGCTGATCCGAAAAGTTGCTTCCCGTACTACGGTGTTGGCAGGAAGCGAGGTCACGTACACCTTAACAGTTACAAATACAGAGAATAGACCGATCACCGACCTTCAACTCACAGATGAATTGGATGGTCTGTTGGAATTCACAAATGCAAGTGATGGTGGGATTTTCAGAAGCGGAACTGTTACGTGGGAAATAGCATCTATTGGTGCAAATGCGGAAATTTCCCGGACGCTGACAGTCTCAGTAGCTGATACGGCCTCCGCAGGAGATGAAATACCCAATGTGGCCGTAGTAGCTTCCCCAACTATCGAAGGTTCTCCGCTTATGTCCGAGCCTGTGGTGATAAGGATTCTGGAGCCGGAAAATGCAAACTTGACAGTCACCAAGACAGCCGCATCCCCAACCGTACTGCAGGGTGGTTTGATTACTTACACCATCAATGTAACGAATATGTCCTTGTCAGACGCATCAGATATCGTAGTGACGGATGTTTTACCGGAGGAAGTAAGCTTTGTCAGTGCGGGTAACGGGGGAGAATTTGCAGATGGGACTGTCTCTTGGAACATTGGGGCACTTGAAGGCGGCGCTGTAACTTCATTCGAATTGACTGTGATGGCACAGGACGCTGCTGCGGTGGGTACAGCTATAACAAACGTGGCCCGCCTTATTTCTCCTGATGATCCGGATTCTCCGAAAGTGTCTGACCCTTCCGTGGTTCGGGTAGTTGATCAGGAAGTACTTACCGTCATGAAAACGCCGGACAGAGGACAGGCAGAAATAGGCGAGACCGTGACATACAGCATCGTAATCACCAATACTTCAAGTACACTTCTACAGAATATCACCGTGACGGATACACTTCCAGTAGGATTGGATTACGTAAGTTCTACTTTGGGAGGGAGCTTTGGAGAAGGGATAGTAAGGTGGGAAACCGATGTACTGGAACCGGGAGAGCAGATTGATTTCATATTAACCGTCACGATAAATGACCAGGTCAGTGTAGGCGATACCATATTTAATACGGCGTTGGCAGATTTTGCCGGGAATAGCGGTGCTCCCAAAGAAAGCAACCCTGGTGAGGGGGTGATAGTAACAGCCGGAGAAGAGGTATTGGATACGGTGATCAGTATATCCAAAGAACAGGATGTAACCACTGTGCTGACTGGAGGACTCATTACCTATAGCATTACGGTAACTAATACGGGCGCTTTTCCTGCTGAAAGTATTTCAGTCATGGATTCACTGCCTGAGCGTACCATTCTGGTAAGTGTTTCTGATTCCGGAGTGCAGGAGGGAAGGATAGTTTACTGGGAAATCAGTTCACTCGCCCCAGGTGAAGAGCGGGTGCTTGAGCTGCAGCTTCTGGTTACTGCTACTGATGGATTTATAATCAATAAGGTATCAGTAACCGGCCAAAATTTTCCTGAGCAAAGGGATGAGACTGTGCCCATACCTGTCAATCCACCGTCAAATGAGGTCAATCTTCAACTTCTCAAAGAAGTGTCAAATACGGAAGTCATGCTGGGGACAGCATTTCAATACCAGATTACTATTACCAATAATTCCTCGAATACAGCCAATGGGGTGGTAGTGACAGACACGCTGCCTTCCGCAACGGGATTTGCAGATGCAGTGGCCGGAGTGGGGAGTGTGTCCTATAGCAATACAAGTAGGGTGGTGACCTGGAGACTGACCATGCTTGAGCCGGGAGCCTCAGCGGTATTGACCCTTACCGTTAACGCAGAGGCGTTAGGTGAAGTGTCCAACACAGCCTATGTGACATCTGACGGTGTGGAAACGGATTCTTCCGATAACAGGGATACGGCGACCCATCAGCAGACAGGGTTTTTGATTCCCAACGTTTTCACCCCAAATGGTGATGGGGTTAACGACACGTGGCAAATAGGAGGACTATCGGAGTTTTCAGGACCTGTCAAGGTAGTGGTGGTAAACAGGTGGGGAGTGGAAGTATTTAAATCATCCAATTATCAGAACGATTGGGGAGCCAATACCGTCCGCGCAGGTACTTATTTCTACGAGTTGACCGTGATGGATCAATCACAGACGGAAAAAGTTTTCACAGGATATATCACTATTATTAAATAATGGGATTCTCCGAAATCAAATTTAGGGCAGGCTCTCCCGGTTTATCAGACCTGATAATGGCAGCAAAAACAACTTATAAACAGATGAAATTATTTAAACTGATTTTTATGGTAGGGGCACTTTTGTTGTCAGTCTGTGAAAGCAGATCTCAGCAGATACCGCAATTCAGCCAGTATATGTTCAACCCGTCGTTTATAAATCCAGCCTATACGGGATATAAGCAGGATTTCTTCCTGCAATCCTACTATAGAAAGCAATGGACTGGGGTAACTGGGAGTCCGGAAACATTCGCTGTTTCCGGGGATACGTTTCTTCAAGGAACAGGCCTTGGAGTCGGTGGACAGTTAATTACCGATAAGCTGGGTGCACAGCGGACCAGTGCTGTCTATGGAAACTTATCTTATCATCTCAGGCTTTCAGATACCCGGTTCCTTAGCTTTGGATTGGGAGCTGGTATAGTCAATTCATCTCTGGACGGTGGTGTTTTAGTGCCAGGCGACCCATCAGACCCTGCTATTCCGGCAGGAAGAGAACAGGTGTTTTATCCGGACCTGAAAGCTGGTCTTTTCCTTTATGATGAGTTTTTCTTCATTGGTGCAGCAGCCGAACAGCTGGTTTCTCCCTTGCTGGATATGGATAATGGTGACGTATACATTCAGCCTGTGCCCCATGCTTATGTTTCAGGCGGGGTGCTGCTTGATCTGTCCTACACCATCTCTTTGCTGCCTTCTTTTATGTACATGGATGATTTCAAGTCTCCTGCTAGATTGGACCTCAACACAGCATTTATCA
Source organism: Algoriphagus sp. (assembly GCA_048819475.1). GTDB lineage: Bacteria > Bacteroidota > Bacteroidia > Cytophagales > Cyclobacteriaceae > Algoriphagus. The sequence goes on along the minus strand of JBMDXP010000015.1, from coordinate 2,399 downwards.
TAAATGACACCTTCTGGATTGGCGGAGGGTACCGGATGGGGCTTGATGTCCCGGGAAGGGAAATCCAGGAGGGGTTGAAAAAGTCTTCAGCTATCATCGGTATGCTCCAGGTATTTATAGGAGATACGCTACGTTTTGGATATGCGTATGACCATGCCGTATCAGGTTTTTCTGTCGGCAATTTTACCACACATGATATTTCTATCTCTTACCTGTTCCAACCCCGACGGGTTAGGATCATCTCCCCCCGTTATTTTTGATATATGAGATATTTAGCCACTATAGCGGGATTACTTCTTCTATTCAGTTGTAGATCCACCCAGGATTTTAATTACAGACAGGGACAAAGACAAGTTTCCAATTATAATTATTCGCTGGGTATTGAGAGTTTCCTGAAAAGTTGGGAGCTGTATCAGGATGAGGCTTCCGCCAGGGCACTCGCGGAAACTTATCTCAAAGTCAGGGATTTTGAGCAGGCCGAAGCCTGGTATTCCAGATTGAGAAGGGATGGCGCTCTAATAGAGCAAGACTATCTGGGACTTGCACAAGCCTTGGTCTTTACTTCCCAGTACAGTGATGCCAGTACTTTGTTGAGCCGTAGGCTTGCTTTGGATTCTGTTTCACCAGTAAGCGAATCCTACAGACTCTTGCTGGCTTCCTCTGAACTGGGAAAAGAACTGGTCAACACGCCTTCCTCGGCTGATGTAAAGCCATTGAATGGGATAAACACATCTTATTCGGATTTTGGGGCTACATTCGATCCGGCTGGTCAGCTTATTTTTGTCAATGATGGGCTGATTTCTGAAAAGGCTGATATCAATACTGAGAATGCTGCCAAAAGCGATCGATATGGCTGGACAGGCAATGGGTTCTTAAAGGTGTATGAAGTGGACTGGGACACTGCAGCATGGAATATATCCGGCGAAAGAAGACTAGTGGAGAGATTTGAATCCCGTCTTCACGTGGGACCTGTCCACCTCACAACACATCTGTCATTTCTCACAGTGACGAAAGATCAAAAATACAAGCCTGAAAAACTGAGCATTCAGGGTAAAGACTATACGATTCACCCAGAGATCTATTACCTGTCTGACACGGGAAAAGTGAGTCTGGAAGATGCTTTGCCTTTACCTTTTAACGCACCTTTTGAATATGCTGTATCTGATCCTTTTTACGATGTGAAACTGAGTAGGCTGTACTTTTCCTCTGATATGCCTGGCGGCTATGGAGGTGCTGATCTTTACTATACATTTTATATGGGGGAGGGCAAATGGACCGAGCCGATTAATCTGGGTGAGGGGATCAACTCAACGGGGGATGAACGGACTCCTTTCATTGCAAATGATGGGACACTGTACTTCTCAAGCAATGGAATGGGAGGATTGGGGGGTCTTGATGTTTTCAAGGCAGGAAAGAAAGGAGGGGGATTTGAAAAACCCAAAAACCTGGGAAACCCGATCAATTCAAACAGGGATGATTTTTCTTTTTCAATCCATCCCAAGCAAGAAAACATCGGAGTTTTCTCATCCGACAGGTCAGGAGGACGGGGAGGGGATGACATCTATGTGGTCAAGCTTGAATTTAAGGGTACATTAACGCTGAAAGGGAAGGTGATCGACAAGCTCTCCGGCAAACCTGTACCTGATGCTGTAGTACGTATTGAGCGTAATGGTGGTAGCCAAGGGACTTTTATATCGGAATCGGATGGATCCTATGCATTTGAACTAGCTGAAGGCGGCTATGTGGATCTGGGATCGAGTAAGACAGGATACTTTGAAGAACGTGTGAAGAACCTGCAATTGCCTGAAGCGATCGGCCGGGAGGACTCAATGGTATACCAGGATATTACAATGGAAGAGATTGAAGTGGGTGGTATTTACAGCTTGGAAAACATCTATTATGGCTACAATGAATGGGAGATCAACGACGAGGCGAAGCCTGGGCTGATGGAGCTGGTTGACCTCATGAAGCGAAACCCTACACTTAAAGTAGAGCTGCATTCCCATACGGACTCCCGCGGGAGCGCTTCTTACAACCTGAAACTCTCAGAGAAGCGTGCTAATGCTGCTGTGAAGTTTATTGTTGCACAGGGTATAGCGCAATCAAGGATTGTCGCTTTGGGATTTGGAGAGGAGCAGCCGATAAATGATTGCAAAGATGGTACGGACTGTTTCGAGCCTGAGTATGAAGTAAACCGCAGAACCGAGTTTAAGATCATCGAATATTAATTGGTCTCAAAAATAGTTTAAACTATGAATTTTAGTGCATTTCGCTTTAGCTTCTAAAAACGTTTACTTTGAGGTATGTCAGAACAAAGGAGTAATGGACATACTGTTTCTCGTCTTACAGTTCATATAGTTTGGTGCACAAAGTATAGATATTCAGTCCTCAAAGGCGAT
>JBMDXP010000014.1:0-2565 GCA_048819475.1 Algoriphagus sp. | reverse complement strand
TTTGACATGTGGAAAAAGCGAAAAAATAAGTTCGACTACCACATTGACTTTCCTACGGAACACCTCAAGGATATTGAGGCATGGGTGCGTCGAGATCGTAATCATGCTTCGGTTATCCTATGGAGCATCGGAAATGAAATTCGAGAACAATTTGACTCCACGGGTATTGCCTTAACGCAAGAAATGGCCAAATTGGTAAAATCTCTGGATCCAACACGCCCCGTTACTGCTGCCTTGACCGAAAATAATTATGTAAAGAATTTTATCGCACAGGCAGAGGCTTTGGATGTACTGGGCTTCAACTACAAACATGAAGATTATGATAAATTACCTGTAGAATTCAAAAATATACCGCTGTTGGCATCAGAAACCGTGTCTGCCTTACAGACCAGAGGGGTATATGACAGGCTGCACGACACGATTCAGCTTTGGCCTGCATCATCGAAGGACAAATATGTCGTCAATGGCAATCCTGATTATACGGTATCGGCCTATGATAATGTTGCCGCCTACTGGGGCACAAGCCATGAGAAAGCTTGGTTGGCGGTCAAGAACCGTCCTTTTTTGGCGGGAACATTTGTCTGGACCGGTTTTGATTATCTTGGCGAACCCGTTCCTTACCCTTATCCTGCAAGGAGCTCTTACTATGGCATTGTTGATCTTGCCGGTATTCCCAAAGATGTGTACTACATGTATCAGTCTGAATGGACTGACAAGGATGTCCTGCATCTTTTACCGCATTGGAATTGGAAAACCGGCGATAGTGTGGACGTGTGGGCTTATTATAACAAGGCTGAGGCGGTCGAACTGTTTCTCAATGGTAAGAGTTTGGGAACTTCAGCAAAGACAGCAGATCGTTTGCACGCTAGCTGGAAGGTGCCTTTTGAAAAAGGCGAACTGAAGGTGGTTAAAAAGCGGGCTGGTAAAATTGTTCAGGAAGCAAGTGTCCGCACGGCCACAGAAGCACATGCAGTAAAAGTTTCTGTGGAACATGAAAAATATGCCACAGGAGAATCCCGGGACCTTTATTTTGTGACCGCAGAACTGGTGGATCAAGCAGGACAGTCCGTGTTGCACAATGATCAGGAAATTGAGTTTATTGTAAAGGGAAATGCGAAAGTGCTTGGAACCGATAACGGATTTCAGGCCGACCTAAGGGGCTTACATCAGCCCAAAAGAAGAACATTTAAGGGAAAAGCATTGGGAATGATTCAAAAAATGGCCGACACACCCTGTACTGTGATTATCAGCTCGGCTTTAGGTGACCAACAAATATCGATCTAGGTACAGCGAGATATAGTTTTTATCCATTTTTGGTGAAATTTAATTCAGGTTCGTTATTCAGTCCTAAGGTAAACAGCTTTACAAATGGCGTTTATGCCCTTCGGCCTATTCCGCAGGGAGAGATGGATGCTATTAGCAACCTCGGTGAATTTCTTTAGAACAGTGGCTATTGATAGCCATTGTTCTGAGTCTATAAGTACGGCTGAAACCGAATAGTATCATATTTAAATTATTTACAGATGAAGCAGACAATTCTCATATGGTTTTTTATATTTTTTTCGCTCGGTAGTCTGTCGGCGCAGACAGGTGAAATCCATGTGGGTAAACAAAGCAACAAGGCACAACGGGATGGCAGCCCGGGAGCTCCATTTTCATGTTTGGAGGATGCCCTGCGTGAGGCTCGGGAATGGCGACGATTAAAAGATCCGCGCATGCAGCATGGAATCACAATCTGGATTCAGGATGGACAGTATGTGCCTACTCAGACTATTTTTATACGTCCTGAAGACAGCGGAACAGCCGAAAGTCCGACCTGGATAAAAGCGCTAGGCGACGAAGCCATATTTTCGGGTGGAATTTCTATTGAGGGCTGGCAGCCAGTAAAAGGTGAAAAGAGACTGGATCCTGCTATAGCTAAGCATATCGTGGTGGCAGATGCCCCTCAGGCCGGAGGAAAGTATTTCCCTTTCCGCCAATTGTGGGTTGGCTCACGTAAGGCGATTCGTGCGGAAAGCCATGATGATGCCCACTTGCCACGGATTATTAATTGGGACTTTAAGCAGCAGGCTGCTATTATTCCTAATGTATTCCCTAAAAAGTTTGTCTATAAAGCTGGAATGGAGTTTTTCATCCATCAGTGGTGGGCAATAGCGCAGCTCCGGGTTCGTGAGGCGGTAGTCACAAAAGATAGTACCACACTATTTTTTCATGAACCGGAAGGTAAATTACAGAATGAACACCCTTGGCCTAAGCCTTGGTTGTCTAAGGAATATGGCAATTCGGCATTTCGTCTGGTCAATGCCCTTGAATTTTTGGATGAGCCGGGAGAATGGTTTTTGGATGAAGAAAATCATAAAGTATATTATTACAAAAGGCCTGATGAAAATTTAGACCAGTTAGATGTTGTTGCTCCTTACCTGCAGACAATTCTGACAATGCAAGGTACATTAGAGACGCCTGTTAGCCATGTGTATATCGAAGGGTTGAAATTTCAGCATAGTGCCTGGTTAAGACCTCATTATTACGGTCATGTTGCTTTACAGGCAGGTATGTATTTTTTGG
>JBMDXP010000013.1:0-1583 GCA_048819475.1 Algoriphagus sp. | reverse complement strand
TACGATTCCAAAGGCAATTTACAGCAGTACACGACCAAGGACGGTATCTCCACAGTAATCATCTGGGGCTACAACCAGACCCAGCCTATTGCCAAAATAGAAGGAGCGCAGCTTTCCGGTATTTCCCAGTCGCTGATTGATACCATTGTAAGTGCCTCCAATACCGATGCCCAAAACGGAAGCGAGACCTCTGAACAAAATCTTATCTCAGCTTTGGATACTTTCAAAAGTGATGCTTCCCTGTCAGGCGACCAGATCTCCACCTATACTTATGATCCGCTGATTGGAGTCAGGAGTATCACCCCGCCTTCCGGGATCCGGGAATATTACAGGTACGACTCTGCCAACAGGCTTGAGAAAGTCATTGATTCCAATAACAAGGTGCTGAAAGAATTCAAGTACAATTACAAAAACTAAAAAGCAAATCATGAAAAAAATACTCATCCCGGCCAGCTGCTTACTGATATCAGGCTTATCCTATGGACAGGCCTCACCCAGCATGACCGAAAACTATGTATACAGCAAGACCTATCTATCAGACCCTTCGGCTTCCTCGCCTAAGACCTCAGAGACGGTACAGTACTTTGACGGGCTTGGAAGGCTGAAGCAGGTCGTGAACGTCAAGGCCTCCCCTTCAGGGAAAGATTTAGTGACCCCCATTCCTTATGATGGGTTTGGAAGGCAGGCAGACTCCTTTCTTCCTGTTCCCATGGCTACCCAGAACGGAGGTATCCAGTCAGGGGTGGAAGCCTCAGCCCAGAGCTACTATAACGATAGCTTTCCTTTCACCCATAAAAACCTGGAGAACTCCCCATTGGACCGGGTCCTTTCCCAGGTACAGCCCGGATCTGACTGGCAGAATCATCCGGTCAGCTTCCAGTATGATGCCAATGCAGCAGGAGAAGTAAAAAAATATGTAACCACAACCACTACGGTAAATAATGCCACTTCTTCTTCCTTAAGTTCTTCGGGTACTTATGGAGCCAGCCAGCTGTATAAAAATACTATAACCGATGAAGATGGCAATAAGGCCATAGAGTTTAAAAACGGACAGGGCCAGACCGTACTGGTCAGAAAAGTCCTGAGTGCCACAGAAAATGCTGATACCTATTATGTGTACAATGAATATAATCAGCTGGCATTTGTGATACCTCCCCTGGCTTCTATAAGCTCAGCTTTAGATCAAAGCACTTTGGATAACTTATGTTACCAATACCGTTATGACGGCAGGAACCGTTTAGTGGAAAAGAAGCTTCCCGGGAAAGGCTGGGAGTATATGGTCTACGATAAAGCAGACCGTCTTATATTCACCCAGGATGCTGTGATGCGGCCTACGGCCAAATGGCTGTTCACCAAATATGATACTTTTGGGAGAGCTATTATCACCGGGATTGTTCAGGGAGGAAGCAGGCTGGAGATGCAGGATATGATCGGAGGGAATGTGATTACGGAAAACCGTGATAATACAGGATTTGCCAAAAGTGACGGGATGCAGATCTAGTACACCAACGGGCACTTTCCTTACTTTGACAAAGCCTTTTCCGTTAACTATTACGACACCTATCCTGCGGGTTCTCCTATAA
>JBMDXP010000012.1:0-115107 GCA_048819475.1 Algoriphagus sp. | reverse complement strand
GATGGTTAATGAGTATCTTGAGCATCATAGACGTCCAAATGATGATAACAACGATAATTTTATCATAGAATGATGAGGTTTAAGGCGACTTCCAGTCGCTTGCCCTTAACCTATGGACTTTAAGTCCATAGTGGTTTAGTTCGCTTCCCGGAAAAATCTCTGCTGAAAAAAATCATGCTTTGGTGGGAACCAGTAACTCCCGGATGTCCACATCCAGGATACCTGCAATCTTTTTTAGGTCCTTAAGGTGGGGTTGGGACTTATTGTTGCAGATCGAGGCGATGGTATTTGGGTTTTTACCGAGTTGGGCAGCCAGTTCTTTTTGGCTGATACTTTTGATCACCAGGAGTTCCTTAATGCGGTTAATACGTTCTGACATATTTTAAAAATACTTTCTTGGACGGGATTCTGCAAATTATCTACTTGGAGCTATAGGTTGTCTCGGTTGAAATAGTTGTTTAACCGATATTTTTATTGATTAAATAAGGAAAAATATTTTGTATAAATATTGTTTTAAACTATATTAGTATCGGTCTTTCTTTTTATCCCAGGAGGAGAGGCTAAATGGAGGATTACGCTCCCTTTCAGAAACTATCCGGCTTCGGATGTGTGATAATACCAGGGAAGAGAGGGACGGTTCCATTTTACTGGAAGACCTTCTCCCCCTAAAACAAACCTGTAAGAGACTCTTTAACTGACCCGACCGATGACAAATCAAGCAGCTATTCCAGCCCTGTTTTCAGATTCCAAGTACCGTGATTCTGCGATGAACCATCTCTGGACTCTCTTTAAGGCCTGGCTGAATGCACAGGAAATAGAGCCCGATCCTGAGGAAAGAAAGAAGATGGTCTGCTTTTATGAATCCCTTCAGGGGCTTGTGGAAGCTGCTTTCATTTCAGGAAAGACCCCAGTGAAGACAAGGGACCGAATTGGGGGAGTTTTGACAGAAGACACCTATTTTTCCCGGTTGATGGAAGCAATACAAATCCTGATTGATCCTCAATCGGTCTATCTGTTTACACTTCCTGACCTGAGGCATGGAGATGTAGCCCTCCGAAGAGAGCTGTATGTGGTGCTCAAGAGCTGTGATCCCACAACCTATGAAAGCTTCAAAAACATGATGACTTTTCTGGTTTTGGATAGAGAAGAAATCGGTATCCATCCTATCAATAGCGGGATGCTCACCCGCGAGCTCAGAAATGGCAATCTTTTCTTTCTCCGGCATATTGACCGGCATACGATGATCTATCGTAAAGAGGAAAGCACCGAATTACCCGGGTTGTCTGATTCGGAGCTCCGGGAAGGAATGAATTTCGCTAAAAAACGGCTAGACTCAGGCTCAGAAAAGGCCTGTGTTTTTTGGGAGCATGCCGCTCAGGAGCTAAGCAATGGTAACTGGGGTTTGGTGCTTTATTTTCTCCACCAATCTCTGGAGCTACACCTTAGGGCTTTGATCTATGCGTGGGAGCATCAGGAAAAGAAAACCCACGAAACCCGGGTCCTGCTGAGACATTGCTATAAGTTTATTCCGGAGCTGGCAAATGTTTTTCCCCAGGATACCGAAGAGGAGGAATTATTACTCAGGACGCTTGAAGATGCCTATTGCAAAGCGAGGTATAAAATGGTGTTTCCCGTAGATCAGGCCACCGCAGAGCTGCTTATGGAGAGGGGCAGTGAAATTAGGGAGCTGATTGGTAAGCATTACCGCCATTATTTCCTCCCGCTGGAAAATGCTAATTGACTTGATCCCGGTTGTCGGCTGGCTACTGGAAAGACGGTGTTGTTGAGTTGAAGAAATAGGGTGGAAGGTCCATAAGGATGGAGGTCATGGAACTTTGGATCTAATACATGATGCGTTATAGCCAATTGAAATTGGGATACTGACGAAATAAAGCGCTATCTGGTAAAGCAAGCTGTCATCCCCCTGAATGAAAGTGATCCTTGCTCTATGGGGAGATTCAGTTGCCGGTCAATCTGCTTACCATGATCCCGGATTGGGTTTTATTGTCCTGAAGATAGGCACTTAAGGGTCTTTCGGATATTTCCACTTTTGCATTTTTGGAACTGGCGTGCAGTAAGTGGATTCTCCCATTTTGTTCAATGGCAAACCCTACATGGACTACATCAAGGTTTGGGATGGAAGTAGTAATGGCGATCAGATCCCCCGACTGGATGTTTTTTTCTATACTACTGATTTTGTCTTTGGGGATGTAATGATAAGTACGCTCTTTGATGGATGATTCAGCTAGCCTGATTTTGTTGAGATTAGCCGTGTCGCCTAGCTGGGTATAAAAATTTGGATTTTCAGACATAAAAGAAGGATGGTTTTCATAGGCTTGTCCACCTACTTCACGGGTGATGTCTTTTACTATTCCTTTCTCCTGATTTTGGTACATCCAGTCTGTAAAGTAGTGCAGCCGGGATGAATATCCCTCGTTGATTCCGTTTCTATACCTGATCCGCTCTAGCTCTTCCTCAAATGCGGCAAACGTAAACTCGCCGGTATGGGCTAACCTTACCAGCGTGACGACTGTTTCCAGATAGGTGGTACAATCAAGCCCTGAAAGGTTAATTACGAGCTTCTCAGTACCAGGAAGCTCCAAGGTCTTTTCCATATAAGGTGTTCCTAGGAACCATTGCCCGACAGTTACAGTGGTTTGCGGAATTTCTCTGTTTTTCTGATCTGTTTCAGCGAGTTTAGCCAAGGATTGTTCCAGTACCTGGCGGCTTTCTGCTGTACAGACAGTCTGGCCGGTAGTGAGAAGAGGGCACAATAAAAGAAAAACAAAAACAGACAGTCTCAAATCAGTATGGGATCGGTGTGATGACATGAAGGTAATCTTTTTATCAAACCGATGGAAATCATCCGGAGAATTGACACGTACAGCCATTACTTATTCTCTTCTGCCGGTACGGCCATGGTATGATTGGATACCAGAAGGCATGATCCGTTTATCTCTACATAGGTGCGCATGAAGTGGTAATCTGTCGGGACAGGGCCTCTGTCTACCAACGTAAATCCGGTGACGACAGCAGTGGAACCTGTGATGGAAACTTTCACATCCCGTGTCACTCTTGAACGGGTGTCGCTGCTCCCTTTTGCCGCCTGGGTTTTAGCGCGCTTCACCACGTCATCTTTCGAGTCGATCAATGACGCATGGTTATGGACCCATACGAAGTTGTCTGAAAGGAGAGACTCAAAAAAGGCCGGGTCAGGATGGAGATTTGCCTGTTCCCATCTGGCATCAAGCTCTTCAATGCCGCTAATAGTCAGACAGCTTTGCTGTGCTACTGCCGAAACGCAGGTGAAAATAATCAGGAGTGGAGCCAGGTGAAGCAGTTTCACATATTCTTGCAATTGGATGAGCTGTGTTTTCAGGATATAAGGGTGCCGACCAAGACGGGTATCGATGAGGCGACTGTTTATTAGAAAATGAAATGCTTGAGTTGCCTGACAACATTCTGTGAACTGCATTTTGGCTAGGGAAGTAGTTGTTGCCTTCATCAGGTTACATACCAATCTTATTGACCATTGAATCATTTTTTTCCTGAAACTGTTATTCCCATCCTTGCCTTTCCAAATCAAGACTGGTAAATCCAGTGCCTCTATTTGTGTTTGGCTACTGTCAAAAGTATCTTTGTATCTGAATTAAACCAATGTATTGTGGCAAATAAAACTGTAAAAGTTGGCCTAGTCCAGTTGAGCTGTTCTCCGGATGTGGCAGAGAATATGACCAAAACCCTAGCAGGAATCAGAGAGGCAGCCTCCAAGGGAGCACAAGTAGTGGTCCTACAGGAGCTGTTCCGCTCACTGTATTTTTGTGATGTGGAGGATTATGAAAACTTCAAACTGGCCGAAACTATCCCCGGTCCGTCCACGGATACATTGGGTGGACTGGCAAAAGAATTGGGTGTGGTGATTGTGGCCTCCCTGTTTGAGAAGCGTGCTGAGGGACTGTACCACAATACTACCGCAGTATTGAATGCTGACGGTGCCTATCTGGGCAAGTACCGAAAAATGCATATTCCGGATGATCCCGGATATTTTGAGAAATTTTACTTCACACCCGGTGATCTGGGTTATAAAGTGTTTCCTACTAAGTTTGGAAATATCGGTGTGCTGATCTGTTGGGATCAATGGTATCCAGAAGCTGCCAGAATCACCGCTCTTAAAGGAGCCGACTTCCTGGTATATCCTACGGCCATTGGGTGGCACAAGGATCAGGAACCTTCCACCAATGACGAGCAGTATGGAGCCTGGCAAACCATCCAGCGTTCACATGCTGTGGCAAATGGTATCCCGGTAGTTTCGGTCAACCGTTGCGGCAATGAAGGGGATATGAAGTTTTGGGGAGGATCCTTTGTTGCCAATCCTTTTGGGAGGATCTTATTCAAAGCAAGTCATGTGGAAGAACAGATCCATGTGGAAGAACTCGATTTTGCGGCTTCAGACCGCTATCGCACCCACTGGCCATTTCTGAGAGACCGTAGGATCGACAGTTATCAGCCGATCACCAAACGTTTCCTTGACGAAGACTAAGCCCATGAATTCAATTTTCGAACTAGCCAGGACAGGGGCTGCAACTCCTTCAGAACTGGGTTATTTCTTTCCTGCAGAATTTGCCCCACAGGAATCCATGTGGCTGAGCTGGCCTCACAAAGAAGAAAGCTGGCCGGGAAAAATCCAGGTTATTTACCCGCGCTACGCTGAGTTTATAAAGTACGTAGCCCAAGGTCAAAAAGTAAATATCAACGTCACTGACGAGGTGATGAAAGAATTTGCATTAAACCAACTGGAATCTGCCGAAGTAGATTTAAGCCAGGTGGCATTTCATTTTTTTCCGACAAATGATGCCTGGTGCAGGGACCATGGTCCGGCTTTTCTTATCAATCCGGAGGCGGAGGTAAAAAAGGTGCTGGTAAAATGGGAGTATAATGCATGGGGGGGTAAATATCCTCCTCATGATTTGGACAACCGGATTCCTTTCCGTATTGCTGAGGAACTGGGGATTCCTTGTTTTCAGCCGGGTATTGTAATGGAAGGGGGCTCAGTCGAATTCAACGGGAAGGGAACACTTCTCACTTCGACCGCCTGTCTGCTCAATCCCAATCGAAATCCTCATCTGAATCAGGCGGAGATAGAAAAATACCTTTTCGATTATTATGGTGTAAGGAACATTCTTTGGGTTGGCGATGGTATCGTCGGTGATGATACAGATGGGCATATAGATGATATCACCCGTTTTGTGAATGAGGATACGGTGGTCACTGTAGTGGAAGAGCGCAAGTCAGATGAGAATTACAGTATCCTACGGGAGAACCTCAAACTGCTAAGGGACATGCGCCTGGAAAATGGAAAGCAATTGACTATAGTAGAACTTCCGATGCCTTCTCCTGTAATCTGGGAAGGGCAGCGGCTTCCTGCTTCCTATGCCAATTTTTATATTGCGAATAATGTGGTTGTAGTACCGACTTTCCGGGATAAGAACGATGAAAAGGCGTTGGGGATTCTTGCCCAATGCTTTCCTGACCGAAAGGTAGTAGGCGTTGATTCCACGGATATCATTTGGGGACTTGGATCCTTTCATTGCTTAAGCCAGCAGGAGCCGAAAGTATAACCATCATTGCGAGGGGTGGGATGTAAGGTTGAAGACTGGAGTAGGGAAGGATACCCCGAAGCAATCTCCTTATAGGGAGTATTTTAAGGGGGACTGCTTCGCTCTGCTTGCAGTGATGTTTGGTTTAATCGGAAGTCTTCTTTCCGTCCAACCAGTCTTTAAAGCGGTTTACCCGGTCTCTACTTACAATAATTTCATCTCCGTGGGGAATACTGGGGTTAATCTTCAGTCGGCTGTTAGAGTACACCAGCACATCCTTTATCGTCTCCAAATTGATCACATAGCTCCGGTTTACCCTGAAAAACAGTTCGGGATTCAGCAGTTCTTCCAGGGTTTCCAGCTTATAATCTGTGATTAGTTTTCTACCGTCATCCTTGACAAGGTACGTGTTTCTGCCTTCCGCAAAAAAAAGGCGGATCGCAGTGGTGGGCACGGTATGGATATGCTCTCCTATTTTTACCATAAACCGTTCTTTGTAGTTGGGTTTGGATAGGTGCTGCCATATATTCCGGTTTAATGAAGGTCCTTCAGAAATACCTTTTAACTGTTGGAACTTGTCCAGGCTTGATGCAAATGCGGCATAACTAATGGGTTTTACCAGGTAATCAATCCCATTTGCCTTGAAGGCTTCCAACGCATATTGGCTGTGGGCAGTGATGAAGATGACCGGCTTATAAAAACCTGCCTGATCCAATGCCTGAAAGGACAAACCATCAGCGAGCTGCACATCCATGAGCAGGAGGTCTACCTGAGCCCCATGTTGGGAGAGTAAAGGCACTGCCTCTGATATGGATTGGGCTACTCCCACTATCACTGCTTCTGGATCATAATTTCTCAGGAAATGGGTTATTTTCTCTATCGCAGGCAGCTCATCTTCGATCAATAGGACTTTCATCGGAGTGTGGTTGAAAAAGGGAAGTAGTTGATTTTGATTCTTTTTCGGACGGAATGTAGGGTTTTTCCATGGGTATGAAAATAAAGAAAGTCCCATTTTCTGTCCATTCGATGTGTTTGTCCAGCCAAAGGTATTGCCGCTGAACTTCTTTTAAAGTCTCGTAAAGCTGATCTCCGCTGGTGAGGGAGAAATTGCTGGGGAAACTTATTTCAAGTTTGTCATTCCGGATTTCCAGATTGATTTCCAAGGGAAATGAAGAAGTGGAAAGTTGGGAATGGGCAATGGCTTCCAATAAGGTGGTAAGTGTTCGGGGAACCAATAGAAATGCCGGATTAGTGAATGTGGGAGGTGTAACTGAAATATAGCGATGGACAAACCGGTTTAGAAATAATTCCGTCCGTTCCATTGCGTGCAGCTCTTCGTTCAAGGAGACCAGTTCATCCTGGGGTTGCAGGGAATACCGGTAGATATCCGAGAGGATGAGAATTCCATGGTCAGCCAGCTCGTACTTTTTTTCTTTGAGGAGAAGGAGAACGGATTCCAGTCCGAGAAAAAGAAACTGCGGATTGAGCATGTAGTTAAAGAGATCCACGTTTCTATCCAGTGATTCCTTTTCAAACCGTTCCTTTTCCATTTCTTTTTCAAACCGCTTATGGATAAGGTGGAAGCCGAGAAAATGGCTTTGGAACAGCAGGGTGACTATTAAGAAAATACCATTGAAAATTTTTAGTTCGGTAGTGTAGACGCTAGCATCTGTCATGTTTTCAAACCAATAAAAGTAGCTGATAAGCATAAGACTGATAATCCCGATACTTAGTATTACTGCACAGGAAACCATTGCATAAGCATAGTGTAAAAACCGTGATGAGCGTACTAACTGCTTTCCAAAAAGAACCAAGAGGGCACGGTTAGCCTCCAATAAGACATAGCTACAAATGATACAGAACAGTAGTTCATTGGTGAAAAAATCCTCTGTCACATTCGCTACCGTATCAAAAGCCAACAATACCGTAAGGTAAACCAGCGTGCCTACCGCCAATGGCAGGAGTAAGCGGTATACTGTTTTTATTTCCGGGAATGCTGTCATTGTCCTGTAGTGTTTTGACTGACATAGGGAAGGCGGACCCCATAGAAATCTTTTGAGTGATCGATGGTAGGGACTGCACTTCCATAGTGGAGGTAGCGTTCTCTGAGGTTTTGGAGACCTATGCCCATGGAGTCCGAATTACTGGGTTTTTGGGTTAGGGTATTGGCCACCACGACTTGCTCATCGTCCGCAGTGATGATGATCCTGACCGGGCACTCCAAACTTGCCACGTTGTGTTTTAAGGCATTTTCTACCAAGAGCTGTATTCCTAAGGCTGGAAGAAAATTAGCACTTACCCCCTGTTTGATCCGCTTTTCCAGAATAACCTTTTCCCCATACCGAACCTTCATAAGATGCATGTAGTTGTCGATGATTTCCATCTCTCTTTCCAGTGTATTGAGAGGCTGAATTCCGTTTCTTAATAGATTAGTGAAGTTGAAGGCCAGTTTTCTGATAAATTCTTCTGCCTGCTCTGGTTGTTTTGATACCAGATGAGAAGCGGTGTTGAGCGAGTTGAAAAGAAAATGGGGAGTAAGCTGAGAGCGGAGCAGTTTAAATTGAAGTTCTTTTTTATTACGGTTTTCGCGCATTTTGTGTATGGTTTCGCTGGAATACCTTGCAAAAGCAAACCATGAGTAATCGATCCAGATGATCAGAAGGCTTAGAATCAGACTGATTATTCCACCCTTTACAGCGAGGCTTCCATTCAACAGTTCCAGGTTTTCACCCGACTTATCCATCCAGTCCTCCATCAGTCTCTCCATTATGTAGGAGAATAAAGTCAAGGTTCCTCCCAGAACCAGTAGCAGGACAATCGAGCGGGTAGTATGTCCTTTGTCCCATGGACGGACTTTGATGATAAATCTATACCCAAAGGAAATGAAGGCCCCGGAACAGGCAGTAAGCAGGAGCAAGGATGTCCACTGGTACGGAGAAGCCTGCCTCAACCAACTGATCATCCCAACATTGTAGAAGAGATAGGCAAGCAGGCTTACTGTCAATGCAACTGCAAGTAGGAAAGATGTGAATTTTTGCATGGTACTACAGAAGAAAAGAAAAGTCCTCCCGCGAGAGCCGGAGGCCTTAATTTACAAAACCATTCGGGATACTTTATCCTGCGCACTTCATTACCTCTCCGAGGAAATGGGAAGAACTGATGGATGCTTTGGCAACTTCCCTGATTTGCTGTTTTACTTTTTCAGTGGACTGTTTTCTACATAGCTGCTTGAGGGTTTCTGCTTTGAAATGATCGCTGGTCATGGATTTCACCCCAGACAGGATGAGTATGGCACGATCTTCCGTAAGGTTGTTGCTATTGATGGCGGTCTTAAGTATTTCTGCTTTAAAGTGATCTGAATCAATTTTCTTTACCACATCATCCACGAAGAATTTCAGGTCCTTATCGGAAATTTTTTCAAACGAAAAACTTTTGACTATCTCTGTCTTGAAATGGTCACTAGTAACCAAGTTGATTATTTCAAGTGCTTTTTGCCCTTCTCCTTCTGTTACATTTGCCTTGAAGATTGGTTTTAGCAACAGGGTTTTAAAATGATCTGATTTCATCGCTTCTGTAGCCCGGGTAAGTTGACTTATATTCCGGAAATAAGCAGGTGGCACATGCTTATATACTTCATACTGAAAGTGGTCTGAGCTGATGTGGGTTATCAGCGCATCGATCACGGAAGAGATCTCATTGGGCTTGAGGTTTTTATCCAAGAGCAATGTCAGGTATTTGGATTTGACGTGATCTCCTTTTAAGTGGTCAAGAATCCCCAGCACTGCACCAGTACCCCCTTTGGCATACAGCCTGTCGATCCGTTCTTCAGCACCCAATGTGGTGCTGTTCAAAAGATCGGGAAGCATCTCTGCAAGCCATGCTTTGCCGTTGGGCTCGAAAGGCTTTGTCCTTCCTCCTTCTTTATATTCATAATCAAGCCCCTTTCCGGAATTACTCACAAGAATAGACCTGGAATTCCCAAAAGTAGTTTTTTCTATTTTGAGATAACCTCCTTCGGAGATTGAACTGATACTTTTTTCATCATTTCCGATGGCTATTTTACCGTTATATTCGATTTTGAGCTTTTGGTTATTGTCTTCTGTGATGAAGTTTGTACTACTGGAACTTGTTCCGGACTGAGCCAAAACCTCACCACAAAAAAGTGGGAAGCCTGCAAGAAACAAGGTTAAGATTAGTGTGTGTGGGAGTAGGTAGCGATTCATGTTTTTTCCTGATTGATTTCTTTTATAAATATGGAATAAGTAACTCCAATGTCGAAACAGCATGCATTCAGTCGTCGATTAACTGGACTGAACTGTTGAAGCAAAAGACTGAGTTATTCAGCTATAAGCGAAATGATGGGGCAGGCGAAAACAGGATGGGGCAGGCTTAGCTAACATGGAACCGAACAGACGGCAGAAGTGCCACATGGGGATGATCATCAATTATACGGGTTTAATATTGGCTAAAAACAAAATACAATCTATTCTGTCTTCGTGTGCAAATAGTGCAGATTGCCTGCTGGCCTCAACCTACTCTCTTCATCTGCACCGTGGGGTTTCATTACAACATTTCTCCGTAATGATTCATTTTTTCGGTTATACGTTTCAACCAGATTTTCCTGATACGGTTATTGCCTAGCTTTACATCCAAGTAAGAAGGGGGAAAGTGGTCTTCGCATGACCTGGTTGAAGAAACACTTTGTCCTTCCAGTCAATGATATAGCTAGAGTAGTGACGATAATAAGTCCGGGAGAACATGTTTTGCTGTTTTTGTCCGTGATAAGGGTGAATATACCAGTGGGACTGCGTTTTCCCGGCATTAATTGATAAGCTGCTGAAACATAGCGTACTTGTTCATGGACTGACTCAGAGTATAGCCGATTGTATCAAATCCCGGGTCACTGCCTTATCACCTTACCGTCCTCCATTTCGATGGTACGGTCTGTGCCTGCGGCGAATTCAGGATCATGGGTTACGATAAGCATGGTCTGCCTATACTCCTGAGCCAGCTCCTGGAATTTGTGGAATACAATATCCGAGTTCTTTTTGTCAAGGTTTCCGGTAGGTTCATCCCCCATGATCAACACAGGGTCATTGATCAGAGCTCTCGCAATAGCCACCCGTTGCTTTTGTCCCCCAGAAAGCTGGTTGGCTTTTTTAAGGGCATGGTCTTGCATTTCAAAAATCCGAAGCTTTTCCATGGCACGTTGCTCCAGCTCTTCGCGGGAATGATTTCCGAGTTTCAGCCCTGGAACCATCACATTTTCCAGTACTGAAAACTCATTGAGCAAGTAGTGAAACTGAAATACAAAGCCTATTTTTCCATTTCTCAAATGGGCGAGATAATCAGCTGATTTTCCCGATATGACTTCCCCTTCTATGGCCAGCTCTCCCTCATAGTCGGTGTCCATGGTAGATAGAATGTAAAGCAGAGTAGATTTGCCGCAACCGGATTTACCTACGATAGAGACGAATTCTCCCTTTTGGATTCCAAATGATACCTTGTTCAAAACCTGTGTTTTGGTAGGGTTATGGAAATATTTGTCGATGCCTGTGGCCTGCAATGTGTAATTTTCCATCCTAACTATTTACCGCGTATGATAGCTACTGGATCCACGCTGCCCGCTTTACGGGCGGGAAAGTATCCTGCAAAGTAAGTGGTCACCAAGCTGAATATACCGCCTATCAGATAGTATTTCGGATTGTAGTCCACTGGGAAAGTTTTGATAGTCGGCAGTGCTTCTGTTTCAAATGGTATTCGGTCTATCCCCAGGCAGGTCAAAAAACCCAGCAGCAGACCAATCCCTCCCCCTACAACCCCAATGCTGAGGGCGATGGTGATGAAGATTCTGTTGACATCCCCTGAGTTAAAGCCTATGGCTTTAAGGATGGCTATGGTGTCCAGTTTTTCATAGATCATCATGTTCAGGATATTGAAAATTCCAAATCCTGAAACTACCAATAAGGTAATGCCTACAGCATAACTGATCAGGGTACGGATCCGCGTACCTGTTTCAAACTGGGCGTTTACCGTTTGGATATCGTCAGCATCTATCCCGTAGATAGCTGCGAGCTCCCTCCCTATTGTCGGGGCCATTTCCAACTCCCAAAGCTTTACCTGGATATCCGTAATGTAGGAAGGAGGTTCAGCCAGCATTTTTTGGACAGTTGCCAGTGAGGCAAAGCTATTGGTATTGTCATATTCACCTAGTCCCGACTGATAGTAGCCCACGACCTTTAGCTGAACCCTGTTTCCCTGCGCGGTGGTGACTTGGATTACATCACCGATATCCGCCAGCATGCGCTCTGCGGCACCTTTGCCCAGGATGATGGTGTTGGTCTGGCTGAGGTTTTCGTAATCACCCAAAGTAACATAGTCCGTAAAAGAAAAAAGCTGGGATTCCTTTTCCACGTCGATTCCGTTGATTACCCCGGTAAGATCGATTGTTCCGACATTGAAGAATACCTGGGCAGAAATCTTTGGGCTTACTCCCAATACACGCTTGTCCAAGAGGAGGTCTTCAATGATTTTCTCCGAGTTATGGATAGCCAGTCGGCCAGAACTGGGCTTGATAGAGCGGATGATGTTGATTGAGTTTTCATACTTTCCATCAATCGGCTGGTTGGGGCTAGGTTTGATTTCATTGTAAAAGCGGATGTGTGGAGTTCTGTTCAGAACGAGCCCATCCAGCATGGTGTTAAGGCCATTCATAAAACCCAGCAAAGCCACAAACATCGTGATACTGAACATCACACCCACAGCCGCTACAGCAGTCTGTTTCAATCTGGCAGTCATCAATGCGCGTGAGATTTCGATGATCAATGGCCACTTCATGGCTTGAGGAGTCTTGTTTGCCGGTCTATGCCCTGGAGGATTTGGGCATGCTGGAAGTTTTTAATTCCTACTTTGACCGGAATGGTGTCTTTGTCCGCTGTTATTACAAATTCCTCTTTCCACAGGTAAGATCTGGGGATTACAAGGGTTTCTGTGGCAATATGGGTAATGATATTGGCTTCAAGACTGAGGTTGGGGTAAAGCAGAGGTGGGGCTTTTGTGAATTTTGCTTCTACAGTGAAGCTTTTGGTCTGCACGCTCATAAGGGGATAAATCCTTGTTATTTCCCCCTCCACAGCCTGTCCTTTGTAGCTGTCCATAGTAATTACCACAGACTGCCCCACCTTGATCTGTACGATGTCATATTCATCTACCTGCATCTCCATGTAAAAATCCTGCTCACTGCCCAGTACAGCGACCACCGTCTGAGGGTTGACCATTTCTCCCTTTTCTCTCGGAAGCGCATAGACTATTCCGTCGATCTTGCTTTTGAGCACAAAGTCACTTTCCAGTGCACGGCTGATCGCGAGGTTTTTGGAAGCACTCCGGTCGTTGTATTCAATTTCGCGTTGAAGATCCTGATACCGTAGTAATGCGGATGAGTAGGAGGACTTCGAATTCTGAAAGGCTAATTTCCGCTGCTCAAGTTCCACTTCCGTACCGATATTCCGATCCCGGAGATGTTGCTGTCTGGCGAGTAGTAATGAATCATTTTCCAGTGTGCTTTTCGCGAGGTCGATAGTCAGTTGAAGTTCCCGTAATCTAGATTGATTGGTCTGAATGGCTGAAAACGCCTGGGTAAGTTCAGCGTTTTCCCGACTCAGTTTCTCCCGTTCATTATATATTGCAAGAATGGGATCTTCGGTCTTTATGCGGTCTCCTTCCCGCACAAAAATTTCCTGAATGGGGCCGGAAGCGTTTGCGTAAGCCTCGTATTGATGCAGGGCTTTCACATAGCCGGAGGCATACACTGATTCAGTGATTTGGGTAACTTGCGGTGTGATGATCCCTGAATCATTACTGCTACATGAAACGAAGAATAAAATCCATAGAAGTGAGGCACCGCCTATCCACGAGGAAATTGCTTTTTTACTCATTTCACCAAAAATTTCAATTACTAAGTTCGTAAAACCCAGTGTCAAATTCTGTATTCTCAACAAAAATGTTTATTGGCTGATTGCCGGTATCCGGTGGAGGTAATTTCGTTCTGTCTATACCTCCGTGATATGATTTACCGGTCTTCAGTGAATGTGGAAGTTTGCCATGGCTTGTACAAATTAGGATTTAGCGGAGCATGTTTGCCCTTCGGGTAAGGCTAGTAGCAGTCTCATCGATCTGGATATAGCATTGTTTTCACCTGAGGATGATCCCAAACTGATCCTTGACCGTTAATTAGTGGGGAAAAGTGAAGCTATTAGTATCTCATAAGTGTAGGTATGGTTAGGATAACAGCAGTTGTAATTGTCTTTTTTATGTGTCTGATCAGCTATGGCTGCGCCTTTAAATCAGTGCGCCGTTCCAAAGGAATTGTCTATATAGAGGCAGACCGGAAGGCTGACCTGCCGGAAAAAAAGCTCAATGTATTTGCCCCAAGAAACGCGGAGAACCTACCGGTACTGATTTTCTTTCATGGTGGCAGTTGGAAGAGCGGCAAAAAGGAACTGTACAGCTTTCTGGGTAACAGGCTTGCAAGACGGGGAGTGGTAACGGTGATTGTTGATTATCCTTTGAGTGCTGAGTATCAAGTTCCGACCATGGAAAAGGCCGCTGCCATAGCAGTGGTCTGGGCCGCTGGGCATATCGACTCGTATGGAGGAGACCCTGATAGAATGCTGGTGTCCGGCCATTCAGCCGGAGGACATTTGGCAGCGCTGGTCTCCATAAAGGATGAACTCTTTGAGGATATGGAAGAGGACAATCCGCTACGGGGAGCATTTCTTCTGGATCCTGCAGGGCTGGATATGTACTCTTACTTAATGGAAACGAGTGCGGGTGCTGGCAAAAAATATCTGGGTGCCTTTACTGAAGATCCTGTAGTATGGAAACAATCCTCTCCGATTTATTTTCTCAAGGCTGGTCAGATACCGTGGTTGATTTTGGAAGGTGAGCGCACTTATCCCAGTATCAGACAAAGCAGGGAAAGATTTATGCGTGCAGTGAATGAAAAAGGGCTTGATGTGAAGCTGAAAATCTACCCACGCAAAAAACATATTCCGATGATCACCCAGTTTTTATGGACAGGCAGTAGAGCCTATAAAGATTTAGCTGGCTTCATTGACTACACAGTAGGGTCTCAATAATGGAATGGGGAGTTGAAGGAAGTAAAGGTCATAGGTCGGTAAGAGCTTCTTAACTTGGGTCCACGTCTACCACAAACCTTACGGACCTGAACTCAGGCCGGGCTGTAATGCTCTCAATAAGTAGGGCCAGTTGGGTTTTGAAGTAGGTCTGGGAGTTCCCGCTTCTGTCCAGCTTAATAAGACTTTCAAACTGGTACTGGTTTTTTATCCGGGCAATTATTCCTTTCTCGGGCCCGAGTATGATTTTTTTTACTTCGATTTCGGACACGCCGTGATGTAGGTGTAGGGCAGCCTTCTCTGCCACCTTGTAATCCGTGTGGCGGGTGGTGATCTTTACCAGTTTGACATAGGGAGGATAGTAGAATTTTTTTCGTTCATCCATTTCCTGACGGAAAAATTCAGCGTAATCCCCCTTCATCACTTGGTCATACAAATGGTGCTCCGGGTTTCTGGTCTGGATAATGACCTGTCCTTTGACTTCTCTTCTTCCTGCACGGCCAGCTACCTGCGTGATCTGCTGATAAGCACGCTCGCCTGACCGGAAATCTGGGAAGTTCAGAATCCTGTCTCCATCCCAGATCCCCACTACTGTCACCTTTCCAAAATCAAGTCCTTTCGTAATCATCTGTGTACCGACCAGGATATCGAGATTGCCTGATCCGAATTCATCCAGCAAGCGTTGGTAACCAAATTTATTGCGGGTGGTATCCAAGTCCATACGACCAATTCTGGCTTCCGGAAAAAGTAAGCCTAAGGATTCTTCTATCCGCTCAGTGCCCATTCCCATGGTCGATAGCTGTGTGCTTCCGCAGGCAGGACAGGCGGTGGGCACTTTTTCCTTATACCCGCAGTAGTGACAGCGCATCTCCTCAGCAAACTGGTGGTAGGTAAGGCTTACATCACACTGCACACATTGGGAAGTCCAGCCACAGTCCTCACATTGGATGTAAGGAGCATATCCCCTGCGGTTTTGGAAGATTAGGATCTGTTCATTCCTCTCCAGTGCATGCTGGATCTTCTCCCTTAAAGTCCGTGTTGTGTCCAGCTTAAAGAGGTTCTTTCTCCTGTCAGCTGAGAGGTCAGCCAAATGATAAACTGGCAAACTGGCATTTCCAAAGCGCTGGTTGATTTCCACATAGCCGTATTTGCCGTGTGCGGCGTTGAAATAGGATTCGAAGGATGGTGTGGCTGAACCCAAAAGTGTCCTTGACTGGTGGAAATAAGCAAGCATAAGGGCTGAATCCCGGGCATGAAAACGGGGTGCAGGATCAAACTGCTTGAAACTCGGCTCATGCTCTTCATCCACGATGATCAGGCCGAGACTGTCGAAGGGTAAGAAGATCGAGGACCGCACACCTATTACAAACGGGAACCTGCCTGAAAGCACGCCATTCCAGACCTCGACCCGTTCATTGTCAGAATATTTGGAGTGGTATACGCCCATTTGACTTCCAAATACTTTTTTCAGGCGACTCACGATTTGTGTGGTGAGGGCGATTTCGGGTAGGAGCAGCAACACCTGGGAGCCACTTTGGAGAACTTCCTGGATCAGCTGAATGTAAATCTCCGTTTTACCACTTCCTGTTACTCCGTGGAGCAATACAGATTGCTTGGTTTTGTAAAGGGATTTGATCTGGTCGGTAGCAGCCTGTTGATCCGGGGATAATACGGCTGCAGCCATCTCAGGCTCCTCTTCCTCAATCCGGTTCACTACCACCTTGAATGCCTCAAACACCCCGTTCTTGATCAGGGTTTTCAAAGAGCTTTCAGAGTCCCCTTCTTCCAGAAGAGAGGTTTTGTCCAGTCCTTTCCCATTGAGTTGGGGGTTTTGGAATACAGGGACGTCACGGAGGTATTTGAGCAGGATGGATTCTTGTTTTGGCTTTCCTGCAACAACCCGGAACACCTCCTCCAATGCTGCTTTATTGACCGCAAGGACTTCTGAAAGCCGGATCCTTGTTTCTACTTTCGGTGTATATTTTTCCTGGACTTTTTCAAAGATCAGGATTGCTTCTTTGGTCACCAGACTTTTCAGGATCGGATGGATGGTCTTTATTCCCAGGATCTTTTCACATTCATCATAACTCAGTTCTGGGGATTTCTCCAGCGCTTCCAGAATTTTATCTTCCCTGTCGTCCAGGGGATAAGGACTTTCGCTTCTTTCAAAATTAGGATTGAGCTGGATTTTGCTTTCACTACTTAGCCGCAGACCGGAAGGCAGTGCAGCGTGCATCACTTCACCGATATGACAGCAGTAATACGCTGCCATCCAAACCCAAAACCGGATCTGAATGGGGGTTACACTGGGTTGTACATCCAGGATCTCAAGAATAGGCTTGGCATCATAGGCCTGGGGAGGCTTGTTGTGAACCTTGCCGATAATTCCAGTGAGTACTTTCTTTTTCCCAAACTGTACTATTACACGTGCTCCAATATTGATTTGCGACTGCATGGTACCAGGAATCCGATAGGTGAACATCCTTGGTATGGGCACGGGCAGGATGATATCTGCAAATGAATTTCCAGCATCCTGAAGATTGAGATCTTGATCACCAAATAAACTTTCCAAAATAATCAGACTAAGTATGGAAGTTGGGCAGCAGCTTCATTCAGTGTGCTTACCGGTTTTCTGCAGGCATGATCGAAGCATACATAAATTAAGGCATTTCCAGCCGAATCCCCTTTCTTTCCCTGAAGAATAGCGGCAGTTTCTGTCACGCTTTCTGAGTGCGCCAGGATGAGATTGGGGAAATAGGCTTTGTGAAACTCTTTGGCGCGCTTACCAGCCCCTTTTCCCAGGATGGCAACTTCGGCAGTTGGTACGAGTATCTCCAAATAAAGACAGGCCCAATTACAGAGAAAACCAGGTTCCCCCAGTATCAATTCCTTCATTCCGCCAAGCATATGGCGTGCTGTTTTGGCGTAGCGATCCTGGTAAGTAAAGAGTGCAAGACGATGGAGATTACGTGCCATTATGGAATTGGAGGCTGGGATCACATTATCGAAAAGCTCCTTCTTGTTGGCAATCAACTTTTCAGCTTTGGGGTTATTGAAAAAGAAAAAACCGTCACTTTCATCATAAAAATCCTCCAGGGATGAGTCTGCAAGTTGTTGTGCAAAATCCAGCCACTCCTGTTTACCGCTTGCCTCATAAGCCATGATACTACTTCGCATCACAGCAGCATAGTCTTCCAGAAATCCCGGGGTGTATACCTTGCCGTTTTTATAGGCCCGGTGTAGAACTCCGCCTTTTACCATCTTCCCACGGATGAATTCCAGGTTTTTTTCTGCCAGTTGAAGATACCTTTTATTGCCGGTAGCATGGAAGGCCTGAATCAATCCGCAGCTCATCAGACCATTCCATCCACTTAAAACTTTGTCGTCTTTTCCGGGAAATATCCGCTCGTTCCGGACTGTCAAGAGCCTGGATTTTAACGTTCTCAGTTTATCATGAAAGTCTACAGCATCAATCCCAAATTCCTCCGCTACCTCCTCGTAGGAACATGTCTGGAAAAGAATGTTCACACCATCTTCCCAGTTTCCTGAAGGTCTCAGGTTATATAGCTTGGTGAGCCAGGGGAGCTCTTCGGGGGCCAGTTGCCTGAGTTCATCGTAAGTCCAGGTATAGAATTTCCCCTCTATCCCCTCGCTGTCTGCATCTTGGGCTGCATGGAACCCACCTTCTTCCTGAAGCATCTCAGCTTCAAGCCATGCGGTGGTTTCTGTGGTTTTTTCAAGAAAGAAACTATCCCCGCTCACTTGATAGGCTTTGGCATACAGCTCAAGCAACTGGCCGTTATCGTATAGCATTTTTTCGAAATGCGGTGCAAACCACTCACCATCCACGGCGTATCTTGCAAATCCGCCTCTGAGGTGGTCATAAATCCCTCCCATTCCGATTTTTTTTAACGTCCCCAACACATTGTTTTGTAGAGACTGATTCTTGCTCAGCAAGGCGTAATCAAGTAAAAAACTCCAGATTGCAGGCATAGGGAACTTTGGGGTACGGTTCATTCCTCCCCATTCATGATCTATCTGGGCTGATAGTTTAGCTACGATTTCGGCCAGCTCATCAGGGTCTAACTCCTGTTCTCCGGGCTGTATGCCATATTTTTCAGTCTCTTTTCTACTCAGGCTCCTTCCGAACCCTTCAGCACTTTCTGCCAGCTGATCCTCATGCTTGGCAAAGGCATCTGCGATGTTTTGAAGTAAACTTTTCCATTGGGGATTTGGAAAATAAGTGCCCCCGTAAAAAGGCTTCTGGTTTGGCATCAGGAATACATTCAGCGGCCATCCCCCCTGCAGTCCCATAGCCTGCACAGCATCCATGTAGATGTTGTCGATGTCAGGGCGCTCTTCGCGGTCGATTTTGATGCAGACAAAATTGGCATTCATCAGTTCAGCTGTATCCTGATCCTCAAAACTCTCATGCTCCATTACATGACACCAGTGGCAGGCTGAATAGCCGATTGAGACTAGGATAGGTTTGTTTTCCTTTTCGGCGAGATCTAGTGCTTCTGGTCCCCAAGGCTGCCAATCCACAGGATTGTAAGCATGCTGGAGGAGATAAGGACTTTGGCTATGAATCAGGCGGTTGGGTTTCATTCTGGTTTCGATTTTATGACTTGAAAATCGCTGGATCAGCTTTCGGATGAATCAATCTGTGACCGGATTGATGCTATTTCCTTTGAAAAATCAAATTCCGTGTTCATTCGTTCCAACTTCGCTAGAAGGTTTTTAAGAAAGCGGATATGCGGGACACTCTCTGGGTTGATGGGGCGGTGGCCCAGCTCCTTGTGGATTTTGTTGATCTCTTCTGTTTTTCGAAGGGTTTCTTTGCTGAAGTAGGTGTGCTGCCATTTCTCCCAGATGTAGTTTTCAGCTTCCTCGGTTGGGTGGATCCTGTCGGGCTTGTAAAAGCGATAGTCCCGAAGCTCATCCATCATGATTTCATATGCCGGGAAATAGCTGACGTGGGGGTGCGTGTTTACCAGTTCTGCACATAGCACCCGGAGCAGACTTTTGCTCAGCTGGTTTTCAGCGACCCCATCCTTTATGTGGCGTACCGGGCTCACGGTTACTATAATACGGAGCTTGGGATTGGTGACATGAAGTACCTTGAACAAGGAGTCCAGAACCACTGTCATTTCATTGAGTGGGGATAAATGCTTGGTAAACAGATGCCGCGGCTGTTTATGACAGTTGGCCACAGGAGATCCGTCTTGCAGCTTATAGATCCAGGCAGTACCCAAAGTCAGGATAAGGTAGTCCCCACTTCCCAGATAAGAAGAAGTGGCTTGGTTGAGCATGGAAAACTTATCCAGGAGTTCCTGGGAGGAACTTCCTGCCAGATCAGTGTGTGCCGAATAATGGAAATAAAGTCCGTCCCGCAGGAGAATCAATTCGTCATCCGGCTCTTTCCCCTGCATTGATCCGTGCAGCAGTCCTGCCAATGCGATGGGGTGAAATAGCGTGCCGAAAGGGTTGATCAATAAATCGAACTTTGAACTAGCCATCTTTTGACCTATGGTCTGGGCAAAACAAGACCCCATGCTCAGGATCTTGTCCCGGTGGGAAATAAGCTGTGGTGATTTGGGGATCGGAAATTCAATGGACCATTGCATACCCCGAAATTAAGGATTGCATGACGATTCCCCTGCCCAGCTATGCCTTTAATAAGGTATATTATGTATTATTTCATACTATTTTCTCACCGGATGTGATTTTTCTTTACTGTGACAGACTAATGGGATAAAAGATAGCAACAAAAGAAATGGAGCCTAAAAAGCAGCTATGGGGATGAGTAAGGAGGAAGAATTTGTCCAGCTAATTCAGGATAACCAGGGACTGATCTATAAAATCGCAACCATATATTTTAAAGATAGGGAGGAGCAGAATGACCTTTATCAGGAGATTGTGTACCAGACCTGGAAATCATTTGATCATTTTAAAAGAGCCTCAAAACCTACTACCTGGCTTTACAGGGTAGGCATAAATACCGCCATTACCCAGCTGAACAAGTCAAAAAAGAGGGTGTCAGCGGTACCACTGGATACGATTCAGGTTCAGTTTACGGAGAGTGGCGAACTGGACAAAGAAGAGAAAATCCAGTACTTATATAGCCAGATAAGAAAACTCAACCTGCTTGACCGAGGGATAATATTCCTTTTTCTGGAGGGGAAAAATCACGAGGAGATAGCGGAGATCTCAGGTATATCGGTAAGCAATGTGGGAACACGTATGTCCCGGATCAGGCAAAAATTAAAATCAGGAATGAAACCTATCTATTCATAAGCTATGGAATTGGAAGAAATGAAACTGCTGTGGTCAGACCTCAATGTCAAAGTGGAAAAACAAAGCAGGATCCAGCAGGAGATGATCATGAAAATCACCCGTCAGAAATACAGGAGTAAGCTGGAGGTTATACGCCTCTCAGAGATGGTCGGCTCCGTGGTTTGCTTTATCTATGTAGCTTATTTGATGTCCCATTTTGGCGAGCTTGTCCTTTGGTATAACCGGGTTCTGGCTATCGTCAGTATGCTGATCCTGATTATACCCCCGATTTTGAGTTTACGTGTGCTAAGAGGTATGAAGAATCTGCAGGTAGGGATTGAGTCCCCAGCGGTACTGTTGCAAAAATTTGCCAGAAGGAAGCTTGAGTTCTGGAAGATACAGCGGATGTCGATGCTTTTGTCGGGCGTTCTGTTGCTCACGGTCCTACTTCCATTTACCGAAATCGAAGGAACGGGCAATAGGCTTACAACCTATAGTTTCTGGATGATCTATATCCCTTTGGCATTGCTGTTTATGCTGCTGTTCAGCCGCTGGGTATGGAGCAAGTATAAAGGTGCAATAGAAGCATCGGAGCAATTGCTGTCTGAGCTGAATGAGTCTAGAGTAGGTGACTATCCTGGTTGAATGATTTTATTGGCTATTAGTCACATCGTAAGGCTTTGAACTTTGTCTGGAAGGGAGCAAGAGATTATGGGTAACAGGGTTCAGGAGATCTGCTCACGGTTTTAGCGTGAAAAGAAACCCAGCTCTTTCCCCATATTCAGGACCTGGAGATCTCCATACCCATATATAGGAAGCCTGTCTCTGAACTCCTTAAAAATCAGTTTAAAATCATCGGTTTCAAGTTCTTGCCGGATTTCCATTAGCGTAGCTTTTGGCCTGCCTGGATAATCGCCCAATGGAATCGAGTCTCTCCATGCTTCTACTGCAGGGAGTAGAAATGGGAATTTTGAATTGTACCTCTCTGCAAGCGTGGTTGCCTCAAACACCTCTTGGTCTGAGAAATACTTCCATAGCTGGCCAAATACCCATCGGTCTTCGGCATGGATCACTACGGAATTTTCAAAAGAGGCTAAAATGTCCTCTTCTGTACCTCCAAATCCGGTTTTCAGGTCGCTTACGGGTAAGGCCAGATAAGTTTCCCCTGGGTGGTGGACGAGTAGGCTCATGACAAACCAAAAATTGACCTGACAGAAAAGATCGTTTTCAAACCAGCAGCACACACCAGAATCTGAAGGTAGAGCGGTTATTTTTTCGAATTCGGACTGGACATGACTGAAATAATCCAACGTACTTTCGGGATACCTTTGCGACACAAAATGTTGTCGTTCTTTCCAGAATTCAGGTAAAGAGCCGGCTTTGATGGGGCCATCGATCAGAGCTTCGCGTATGGTTATTTTATCCCCTTGGATTTTCTCTGGGAACTTTGCGAGAAGCGAGTCACCGTTTAGAATATGAATCATTTCAGTTGGTGTTTTTCTTTCATATAACTGAAAGATTCGGCTATTAGCTGCTTTAAAACATCAAGATCGATATCCGATAGCTTCTTGATATAAAGACAACTCTTTCCAGTCTTGTGCTTACCCAGCTTTGTCATCAGGGATTCATAATCTGTAAATCCGGGCATTATATAAAGTGAGATGGCTGCTTCTCTGGGAGAGAATCCGACCAAAGGGGCTTCGCCGCTATGTCCGCTCGGGTAGTGGTAGTCATATCGTCCAAAACCAATGATAGAGCTTCCCCACATGACAGGGGATTCTTTGGTGATCGATGTGATCAATTCCAGCAGAGTGAGGCTGTCTTGGCGTTTCCTTTCATCAGCCACTGCATCAATGAATTCAGTTACTGATGCTATTTCAGGCTTTGTCTTGTTTTTTGCCATGGTTGGGGTTCAATTTATTTCATAAAATTCTATCGGAAGACCGTCTGGATCCGCTATGAAAGTAAACCTTTTGTCTGTAAACTCATCTACCCGGATTGGTTCGGCGTGGATATCAAAGGCAAGCAGTTGATGGATAATGGATTCAATATCATCTACAGCAAAGGCAATATGCCTCAATCCACATGCTTCGGGTCTGGATGGTCTCCGGGGAGGGGTCGGAAAAGAGAAAAGTTCTATTATATAGGTGTTTCCCAGGCTTAAATCCAGTTTATGGGATTTTCGTTCTGCCCGATACACTTCCCTTACGATTTCAAATCCTAATATTTCCGTGTAAAATTTCCTTGATTTTTCGTAGTCGGAGCAGATAATGGCCACATGATGTAGTGTCGCTGATTTTAGCATGTAGAGAGTGAATTGGTGTTCAGCTTGATAATAACAATTAGTTATAAGGTGTGTAAGTTTGTTACTAACAATATAATAAATTCAATTTTTAATTTTAATTAATCCGAAAGCCGAATCTTAAATAGATTTTTTAGTTCTAAAAAAATCGGAAAGCTTGAGTTTGGAATTTTATTTTTTATAAAAACTATTCTGTAAAATTATATTTTAAATATAATTGATTATTCATTTATATTATATAGTTATGATAGGTTTTTTGCATAGAATCCCTTATTTCCACATTGTTTATGGGAGGACTGTTTATTATACAAACGGTGAATATATTATAATTTTGTGCCCTTCTTTTGTACCTAATTTTGATAAAAAAACATCTTTTTTGATAAAAGTGGTTTAAAAATTAATCTGTTTTATCAAAAAAAACATGTTTTTGATAAATATGGATTCTTTGGAAGAATTGATGGAAATCGGTTCTCTTGACAGATCTATACCGAAAGCTCCAATAATAAAAGATTCACTAATAGAATAGTCTTCAATTGAAATTTACTGTCTCAAGGAGGGTCAGTGTTATTTGTTTATTACTAATTATAATGTCTATGAAAAAAAAGTTACTCAGTCTACTGTTGGGGCTTATCGTATCGGGATCGGTTTGGGCGCAGTCCAAAACTGTTACCGGTAAATTGGTTTCTGCAGAGGAGCCTGACGGTCTCGTCGGGGTCAATGTATTTGTGAAAGGAACAGTGATCGGAGCTATAACCGATTTGGACGGAAATTACTCCATTGAAGTTCCTGAAGGATCCAATGTGTTGGTGTTCAGCTATATTGGATACCTTTCGAAGGAAGAGGAAATAGGGAATAGATCAGTGATCAACATCAGGCTTGTCGCCGATACTCAGAATTTGGATGAAGTGATTGTGACCGCCTATGGGACTGCTGATAAGGGGAACTTTACCGGCTCTGCGATTTCTTTGAAAGCCGATCAGATCGCAAATAGGCCTATTAATAACATCGCCAATGCGATTGAAGGTCAGGCTCCCGGGGTAATCACTACCTCTGCATCGGGACAGCCGGGTTCTACACCTGCGATCAGGATTAGGGGGATTGGTTCGGTAAACTCCTCCAGTTCTCCGCTGTATGTGGTGGATGGGGTACCGTATGACGCGGCTATCTCCAACCTTAACCCTGAAGATATTGAGGATATGACTATTCTAAAGGATGCGTCTTCGGCCGCATTGTATGGATCCAGGGCTGCAAACGGTGTGATCATGATCACCACCAAAAAGGGTAAGAAGAATAAATCAAACTTTAGTTTCAGGGTTCAGAACGGAACATCGTCACGGGCTCTTCCTGAGTATGACCGCGTCAATGCGGATCAATATTACCCTTTGGTATGGGAATCCTTGAGAAACAGTCAACTCGGTTTAGGCCGTGATGCTGCGACTGCTGCTACTTATGCTTCTGAAAACCTGATTCCTATCCTTGGCTATAATATTTATAATGTGCCGGATGATCAGATAGTAGGCCAGGATGGAAGATTGAATCCATCTGCTGTCAGTAATTTCACAGACCTGGACTGGTTTGACGAAATCGTAAGCAGAGGTGGGAGACAGGAGTATAACATGACTTATAGTGGGGGAAGCGGAACGACGGACTATCTGGCTTCCATAGGTTATCTGGATGAGAAAGGCTTTATAACCAATTCTGATTTTGAGCGTTTTACCGGACGGTTAAATATCAATACGGAAGCCACTAAGTGGTTGAAGACTGGGGTGAACCTGGCGGCGACGCTCAGTGAAGGAAACAATGCACGTACCGGTGGTAGTACGAGCTATGTGAACCCGATGTACTTTGCAAGGAATATGGGCCCTATCTATCCACTGTATGCCCAGACTCCGATGACAGGAGGGTATGTTTTTGACGAGTTTGGCAATAGAATATTTGATACAGGAGACAGGACTGACCTCGGACTGCCCAGAAGGGGGACAGGGGGATCTCCAGGAAGACATGCCTATCAGGAAGCTCTTCTCAATGTGGATAGGTTTGACAGGGATGTATTGTCTGCCCGGGCCTATGCGGAGATTACCTTTCTGAAGCATTTTGCACTCAGAACCAATATCTCCACAGATATGACTTCCCATCTCGGGATCGGTTATGATAACCCTATCGTGGGTGATGGCGCTCCTGCCGGTCGTACCAACCGTACCAACGCGAGAACCAACTCCCTCACGTTTAATCAGCTATTGACCTATACCAACACATTCAATGAGAAGCATTTCGTGGAAGTACTGGTGGGCCATGAGAACTATGATTACAAATACAATTACCAATACCTATCGAAACAGGATCAGATTCTGGAGGGGAATATTGAACCGGGTAACTTTGTGACGATAAGTTCTGCAAATGGCCGGGTGGATCGACATAGGATTGAATCGGCGTTTACCAGGGTCAATTATGTGTTTGACGACAAATATTCGCTTTCTGGTTCGTTCAGGACAGATGGTTCGTCCAAGTTTTATAATCAGGTGAGATGGGGTAATTTTTACTCCGTGGGTGCTGCCTGGAACATCGATAAGGAAAGCTTCTTTAATGTATCGTTCTTCGATATGTTGAAACTCCGGGCTTCCTATGGGGAGGTGGGTAACGATGCCCTTCTTCAGGGCTCTAGCACAATGTATTATCCATGGCAGGCGCTTTATGATTTAGGCAATAACAATGCGTCTGAGCCTGGTATTTTGCAGGCGAGTTTATCTGCCTTGGATCTTACCTGGGAATCCAACAATACTATAGACGTAGGTCTTGATTTTGCCTTTGGCAGAAGATTTTCAGGTTCATTGGAATACTATGACAGAAGATCCCAGAATCTACTGTTTGAAGTTCCTTTGTCATTGACCACTGGATTGTCTTCCAAGTACCAGAATATCGGTACGTTAGGCAATACCGGTATTGAATTCAATATCCAGGGTGACCTGATCAAGCGTAACGACTTTACCTGGACAGTGAGTTTCAATGCTTCTACCTTCAAAAATGAATTCAAGAAACTTCCATTTGATGAACAGATCAGCGGAAATAAAAAGCTGATGGTGGGAAGGTCAATTTATGATTTCTGGCTAAGAGAATGGTATGGTGTGGATGGAGAGACAGGAGAGGGGCTATACAGGGCTGATACGTATTCGGATACCGATGCGACTACCAGAGTAGTGGGGCAGGATACGCTTACTACCAGTCTTAACAACGCTAGGTTCCATTATGCAGGCTCAGCTATTCCCGATTTCTTCGGTGGATTGACCAATACCTTCAGATACAAGGGGTTGTCCTTGAATATACTGCTGTCTTATGCTGTGGGTGGACAGGTATACGATGGGGTGTATGCCAGCTTGATGAGTGCTGATCCTGATGGAAATGCTCTCCACGTAGATGCACTGAACAGATGGCAGAATCAGAATGACGTCACCAATGTGCCCAAGATGGATGTTACCGGATCTGCCCAGACCAATGGCCAGTCGGACAGGTGGCTGATAGATGGGTCTTACCTCAACTTACGGTCAATAAACCTGAGTTATACCTTGCCAAGGGCACTATTGGAACGCATCAGTGTGGCTGGAGCCACTGTCTACCTCGCCGGCGAGAATCTGGGATGGATGTCTGCCAGAAAGGGAATGTTTGTTTCCGGAAACTTCAGTGGCAACACTTCAAACTCCTATTCTCCTGCAAGGACATTCACAGTTGGTCTTAATGTCAACCTTTAATCTTTGACTTAAATGAATAAAATACTAAAATCAATACTAGCGCTTGCATTGCTTCTAAATGTTAGCTGCGCAGAGGACTATTTGGATACAGTTCCCACAGATGCTGTATCGGAATCGGCGGTGTTCACCACCACTAAGAATGCAATGGCAGCTCTTAACGGAGTGCATAGGTCTTTGTTGTTGAGATATGACAGCCAGGGGCAGGCCGGAGAAGGCGGAGTGATGATCATGCGGGATGTAATGTCGGACGACCTCGTGATGACGACAACCGGGAACGGCTGGTACGTTTCCACTTCGCGTTGGCTGAACCATAACCTGGAAACCAGTGGAGATGTAAGGTTTGTGTGGAGATTCTATTATAAGATAATAGGAAACGTGAATATGATCATCGCCAATATAGATGGAGCAGAAGGTCCACAGTCAGAGAAGGATGAAATAAAAGCGCAGGCATTTGCTTACAGAGCTTGGGCCCATTTCAATTTGGTTCAACTATTTGCGCAGCGATACAACCCTTCTGCCAACAATGGGCAACTTGGGGTGCCGATCGTATTGGAGCCTATTACCGAAGGTGGTCCCAGAAATACAGTGGAAGAAGTGTATACGCAAGTGATGGCTGACATTGATCAGGCTATAGCTCTTTTGGGAACAGGCAGAAATGCGAAATCACATATCAATATCAATGTGGCTAAAGGGATTAAAGCTAGAATAGCACTTACAAAAGGTGACTTCCAGCTAGCTGCCCAAATGGCAAATGAAGCCAGGGAAGGGTTTTCCTTGATGTCAGAGACCCAGCTCTTTGAAGGTTTCAACAATGTCGATAACCCTGAGTGGATTTGGGGAAGCAGGCAGGTGGATGACCAGCAGACTTTCTTTGCCTCTTTCTTTGCCTATATGTCGCTTAATTTCAGCAGTACAAATATCCGGGGCAACCCTAAGGCTATAAACAGTGTGCTTTACAATCAAATGACTGAGACTGATTATAGGAGGGGTCTATGGGACCCTACAGGGGAAGCTTTTGACGTGCCAAATACGTTTGCCAGGATGCCTTATATGAATAGGAAGTTTATAGCACAGGGAGAAGCGTCATCTGTAGGGGATGTGCCGCTAATGAGGGCTTCTGAAATGTTTCTTCTGGAGGCAGAAGCATTGGCGAGAGGCGGCAACAGTGCCGCAGCAGCAGATGTGCTATATGAGTTTGCGCTGGCAAGAGATCCTGAATATACACGCTCATCTAATTCCGGGGAAGCGCTTATCGAAGAGATAATGATTCAGAGGAGGATCGAACTCTGGGGAGAAGGGTTTAGATTCTATGACTTAAAGCGTCTGGATCTGCCGCTGGACAGAAGTGGAACCAACCACGTAGAGTCTGTCATCAACGGTAAATTCATTGAGCCGGCAGGAACCAGCGACTGGCAATGGAAAATACCTCTAGCAGAAATGAATGCAAATGGGAACATGATCCAAAATCCATAAAAATCGGTGATATTAAAAAAGCCAGGGTACTGCCCTGGTTTTTTTATTTTTTATTCGAAAAGGGACTTCCTCCCATTCATGAACCTACAAGGTTATGCTTTAGCAGGAAGGACTTGCGAACCCACTTCTCCAAAACCGACACGTATCCCGTCTTTTTCCGCAAATCCCCTCATGATTACTGTATCTCCGTCCTCTATGAACCTTCGCTCTTCCCCTGATTCCAACAGTACGGGCTTGGTGCCTTTCCACGAAAGCTCCAGCATAGAGCCATATGAATCTTCAGTAGGACCGGATATTGTACCGGATGCCATCATATCCCCCACATTGATATTGCAGCCGTTCACGGTATGGTGAGCCAGTTGCTGGGAAATGTTCCAGTACATGTATTTGAAATTGGAGGTGCATACCTTACTTGGGGCTTTCCCTTCCGGCTGGATGGAAACTTCCAGTTGGATGTCAAAATTCCCTGGTTTTTTGTATTTTAAGTAGTCGAGTACTTCAGGATCCTGGACTGGGCCATCCACCCTAAAATGCTCCAAGGCTTCCAGGGTGACTACCCATGGTGAAATGGAAGAAGCAAAACTTTTTCCCAAAAAAGGACCTAGCGGTACGTATTCCCATGCTTGGATATCCCTTGCGGACCAGTCGTTGAACAGAACAAAACCAAAAATAAAATCTTCCGCTTCATCTGTGGCAATGCTGTCGCCAAGTTTGGTGGATTTGCTGGTTATAAACGCCAGTTCCAGTTCAAAGTCCAGCCTTCTGCTTGGTCCAAATGCAGGGGTGTCCATGTCGGGATCTTTATATTGCCCTTTGGGACGGTGGATGGGAATACCGGAAGGGATGATAGAGGAAGCTCTTCCATGGTATCCTACAGGAAGATGTTTCCAGTTTGGAAGCAATGCATTTTCTGGATCCCTAAACATTTTCCCTACATTGGTCGCATGCTCGATGCTGCTGTAAAAATCGGTATAGTCCCCGATTTTGACGGGTAGTAGCATTTCAGCTTCCTTTCTGTTGACCATCACTTTACCTCTGGCAGAGTGGTCGCGAAGCTTTTCATTGTCGGCCTGAAGCAATTCCTGTACCCGCTCCCTGATTTTTCTACTTTGGATTTTACCCAAAGCAATCAATTCATTCAATGATTCATTCAGAAAAATACCTTCCGGTAAAAACATATCCCCAAAGAACCCCTCCTGATCCAGGACACTCAGGTCAACAATTTTGTCACCTATCGCAATACCTATCCTAGGGCTAAGCCGCTTATTCTTGAAAACTCCAAAAGGAAGGTTGTAAATCGTGAAATCTGAATTCTTGGGTACTTCCACCCAGGTAATCAGGGTGTTGGTGTTGCTGTCGCTCATGGGGAATATCTTTGAGAGGGCAAATTTAGGATTTATGAAGTAATAGGAAAGGAAATATGCCTTTGGATCTGGAAGAGCCATCCAGGCCCAGCTGTCAAATACTTGGAAGACTGCACATTATCCGGGTATTGTGCTATCTGAAAAATTGTCAGCAGATTTTCGCCGCAATCTGTGCCGCCGCTCGTCAAAATCTTAGCTACATTTAGGTAGTGATATGTAAATTCGATCACAACAATTATTTCCCTCCGATGAAAACCCAAATCAAGTCTTTACTTACCGCCATTTTCCTTATGATGGCAGGAATTGCCTTCTCCCAGGAGAAATCCATTGTAGATCAGCTGGAGGAAGTGG
Source organism: Algoriphagus sp. (assembly GCA_048819475.1). Taxonomy (GTDB): domain Bacteria; phylum Bacteroidota; class Bacteroidia; order Cytophagales; family Cyclobacteriaceae; genus Algoriphagus. Next base: position 84,867 of record JBMDXP010000012.1, on the reverse strand, counting down.
CCATCGTTGATCAGAAGATCATGATGCCTATGCGTGATGGAGTTAGGCTCGCCACGGATATCTATCGTCCCAAAGGGGATGAGCCGGTGCCGATCGTCTTTTCGAGGACGCCTTATAATTTCAACACTTACCGTGATGGCGAGCTGGTGGAACGGTCTATGCAGGCTGCATTGGAATGGGTAAAGAAGGGGTATGCCTATGTGGTTCAAAATGAGCGTGGGCGTTTTTTCTCTGAAGGGGATTGGGATATCCTTGGACTCCCGCTTACTGACAGCTATGATGCGTTCGAGTGGATGTCCAAACAGTCCTGGAGTAACGGTAAAATCGGGACATTGGGATGTTCATCTACAGCGGAGTGGCAGATGGCTGCGGCTTCTCTGAATCACCCCGCCCATGCAGCTTTGGTGCCTCAGGGTTTTGGTGCTGGGGTGGGTAGGATAGGTGAATTTGTGGAGCAGGGTAACTGGTACCGTGGAGGGGCAGGACAGATGCTTTTCACCGCTTGGCTGTATGGTACCCAGCATGATCCGCTTGCTCCCAGGCTTCCACAGGGAATAGGCCAGGAGGATCTTCTGAGACTTCAGCGGTTTTACGATATGGCTCCAAGATATCCTAGGGTGGATTGGAAGGAAGGCTTGAGCCATTTGCCGGTACAGGATATAATCAAGAATGTACGAGGCCCGCAGGGAATCTATGAAGAGATGATCACAAGAAAGCCAAATGACCCCAAATGGTATGAAGGAGGATTGTATCATGATGATATGCCATTTGACAAGCCCAGCTTCTGGTTTGTGTCATGGTATGATGTGTCCACTGGACCAAATCTCGCACTTTATAACCATGTAAGACAAAATGCAGTTTCTGAGAGCGCAAGAAATAACCAATATCTGGTGATCGCACCTACGCTTCACTGTGCATACACCCGTGCGACCGACGACACAGTAGTGGGAGAAAGAAGTGTGGGAGATGCCCGGTTGAATTATGATGAAATGATTACCACCTGGTTTGATCTTTGGCTGAAATCCGATGATAAGGGGACTGTGGCACAAATGCCGAAGGTCCAGTACTTCACCATGGGCAGTAACCAATGGCAGAGCAGTGATACCTGGCCTCCGGCGGAGGCTGTAATGACTACGTACTATTTGGATTCAAAAGGGAAAGCCAATACACGTAACGGAGATGGGGTGTTGACCGCCAAGAAACCTTCAAAGGGATCTAAAGATACTTTCAGTTATGATCCCATGAATCCGGTTTTCTCCTATGGAGGAAACGTATGCTGCACAGGGAATGCAGTTCAGGGTGGGGCATTTGATCAGCAGGAAATGGAGTTGCGGGATGATATCCTCGTTTATACGTCGGAGCCTCTTGCAGAAGGGGTGGAGATATCCGGGTTTATAGAGTCTTTTCTGTATCTCTCATCGGATGTGAAAGACACGGATGTGACGATCAAGCTAATCGATGTATATCCTGATGGAAAAGCCTATAATCTGGATGAGACAATCCAACGGGTCCGCTACCGGGAAGGATACGATAAAGAAGTGATGATGGAAGAAGGGAAAGTCTATGAGATAAAGATGACCCCTATGAGCACCAGCAATTATTTTGGGAAGGGACACCGTATCCGGATAGAAGTGAGCAGTTCTAACTTCCCCCGGTTTGACAGAAACCTCAACACGGGTGGAAATAACTTTGATGAGACAGAAGGGGTAGTAGCCACCAACTCGATCCACCATGGAGGCAAATCCCTGAGCAGAATAGTGCTTCCTATAGTTAAAAAATGATTCTCTGTAGGAACTGAAAGGAAAATGCCGGGAAATATGTCAGAATAGATAGGTTGGAGTAAAGGAGATTACGCTACGCAACTTTCTATAATCAGAAAAAGATTAACTTTGGATTGATCCGAATTATTCAAGAATGACTTTACTTCACCAAAATCCCTCCTCTTCCAGTTGGAAAGGCAGAAAATCAGAAGAAATTGAATATTGGTACCAGGCCGTCCGGCCGATAAATGATCTGGAGGCAGATCCATCCAGTGGAAAAAAAATAGGGATAGTGGGTTATGCCGGCGAAGAAGGAGTAAGAAGAAACCAGGGCAGACTCGGAACAGCCGTTGCGCCGGATTCAATCCGCAAACATCTGGGTACACTGGCTTTTCATCTATCCGATGATACAAGAATCTTTGATTATGGCAATATCATCCTGGATGGGGAGGATATGGAGTCCAGTCATAAAATTCTGACAGACACGGTCAGCACTCTCTTGACTACCGGGCATTTCCCTGTTTTATTGGGAGGCGGTCATGATTTGGCTCTTGCCCATGCAAGGGGTGTTTATAACCATCTAAGTAGCAAGAAACAAAAACTCGGAATCATTAACCTGGATGCACACTTTGATCTCCGTCCACCTGTAGAGGGAAAAGGACACTCCGGATCACCGTTTTTTGAACTCGCTGAGGAGAACCCTGGGGATTTCCATTACCTGTGTTTGGGTGTCCAGCGTTCCGTAAACCCAAAATCTCTTTTTGAGACAGCAGGTAAACTTCAGGCCCAATGGATGGTAATGGAGGATTTCAGACTGAATAACTGGGAGGTGATCCAGGAGAAAATTCTATGGTTTATTGATTCAATGGACAAAATCTATCTAAGTGTGGATATGGATGGGTTTTCATCGGCATTTGCACCAGGGGTATCCGCCCCATCCCCGATGGGGTTCAGACCTGAGATTGCGTTTAAGGTATTTGAGCTGATCAGCAAAAGCAAAAAACTCATCAGCATGGATGTCGCCGAACTCAACCCATGCTATGATCAGGATGATGCCACAGCCAGACTCGCAGCACGTTGCATTGAATACATCACTAGGAAGTGCTTTTAATCGGTAGTTTTTTCCCGGGAAGGAAGAAGGCAATGGAAAATGCGTACTTAGACATCTGATTGAACCTGCTGCTTTCAACTTTAAAACGCTATATTTAGGACGGATTTCTTATTTATAGGCTAAATATGTATTTAATGAAACATTTATTTTTAAGCTTGGGAGTACTTCTTATTGTCACAGAATATGGATTTGCGCAGAAAGATGTGGCTGATTCTGAAGATCATCCTTTGGTGTCCCGATATGAAGGCTCCACGATCAACCGCTACTCAGTAAAGGAGTATGAGGTATTTACTTATCCGACGGGAAGTGAACTCGTTGATTATAGCAAGCTAAAAGATTCGAAAACAACAGAAGGCAAGATAACTTCCATAGAATATGTCACTCCTACAGGTGTCACTGCTACCCAGGTTTATCGTACCTACCAAACTCAGTTAGCCAATGCAGGATTTAAAATCATATTCACCTGCAGAGCTCCGGACTGTGGAGGGATGCCAATGCGCTTCGCAAGAAATTATCTCAAAGCTAGATCCTCCCAGTTAGGTAATGCTATGGTGGGTGAAAAAGGCTCTTACCTCGTTGCCTCTGGCACCTATGAGAATGAGCCGTATGTGGTGAGCATTGTGATTGGGGACGATTCCAGAAACAACATTACCAGATACAATATTGATATCGTAAGAGAAGAACTGCTGGATACAGATAAGGTAGATGTGGCATCGGTAAGTGAAAAGCTTGAATCAGAAGGAAGGTATGCGTTTTATGGGATCAACTTTGATTTGAACAGTGCCGCGTTAAAGGCGGAGTCTCAGGAAGCGCTGCAACTTATGGCTGATTACCTCTCTGCAAATTCCACGACTGAAGTCCTTATAGTGGGGCACACTGATAACACGGGGGAGTTTGGTCAGAATATGGCCTTGTCACAAAAGCGGGCAGAGGCTGTGATCGACGCTTTGGTGAATGACTATACTATAGATAGAAAAAGAATGACTCCGGTGGGGGTGGGGATGGCATCTCCGGTTGCGAGTAATAGTGATGAAGCAGGAAGAGGACTGAATAGACGGGTAGAATTGGTGATTAAATAGGTTGGGTTCGCAGTGTTGTATGCTGTCGAAGACTTAATTTGCCGTTAGGGCTGATTTTCCTAGTGATTCAGTTGAATTGAGCTTTATCTTAAAACTGGATGAGTTAATGATCCCCTTATTCAATAATGGAAATAGCGTAAGACTTCAATTCGCTTTTGCCTACTTCCAATTTGCGAATTCCGTCTTTGGCGGTCAATTCCTGGGTGGATGCAGACGAATCAGTGATTCCTAGCCACGGTTCGATACAGACAAACGGGGCTGCCGGCTTAGCCCAGATTCCCAGGTAATCAAAGTCATCAAACTGCAGGGATAGGACAGCACCTTTTTTTTGGGATTTAAGGTATACTTTCCGTGATTTCAGATTTTTGAAAATCAGTGCGTCATTATCAAATAAATGATTGTGGAGTGGAAGAATGCTACTGTTTTCCAAGACTGGTCTTTGCTGACCTGACAGAAGCCCCTGGTTATCCAGAAGCCAGGTATTGTCGCTTTCGGGGCAGCTGAATTCCAGGTAGTAGTCCTCATATTTTTCCTCCCTAAACAGTGGGCAATTAAAGGCAGGATGCCCACCGACTGAATAGTACATTGTCTCATCACCCTTGTTTATAATATGGTGGGATACCTCGATGGTACTGCCAGTTAGGGTATAGGTGATTTCGAAGGCAAATTTGAATGGATAGCGTTGCAGGGATTCCGTGTCCCACACAAGGGAGAAGCGGAGCGAATTCCCGGTGGCTTCTATTAGATGTAGCTTATCGGAGTTTCTTACCATCCCGTGTTTGGGGATGGCATATTTTTGGTCTTTATAGGTAATGAAACCGTCTTTGAGGCTGCCGATGATCGGAAAAAGGACTGGAGCATGGCTTCCCCAGATTTTGGGATCCGCCTGCCATATGTATTCCAATCCGGTAGCGATTGATTTTATTGAGCAGAGCTCAACTCCGGTTTTGGTTATTTCAATGGAGAGTGACGAAGATCGGAGGGAATAGTTCATGGCTAAAGATACGTGTTGGACCCAAACATTCCTGAATGTTACCATCAGAAAAAAGGTTGGAACGGTATTGTTGGACCTGGATGGATCGAGACAACGGTTCAATGGTGAACTCTGATGAGGAGATTTATTTGTTAATAGGTTGGGATTCTTTCTATTTTTGGTGTGATATCCAATTAAATTTTCCAGATGAACTGTAAATCCTGCGGAACGGCCCTGTTTCAGGGTAATCGCTTCTGCTCTCAATGTGGAGGTAAAGTGGTTGATTCCAGACCTACTCTCAGAGGAACCTGGAATGAATTTGCCGTACCTTTTTTCAATTGGGATAATTTTTTCTGGCGGACTTTCCGGGATCTTTTCACAAATCCCAAAGAAGTCCTTTTGGCGTATGTAAGTGGTGCAAGGAAAAAATACTTTCACCCATTTTCTTATCTTATCGTGTATGGTACGCTAGCTGTACTGGTATACAAGCTGTTTCCGCAAAACGAACTCTCTTACTTTACAGAGACGTTCACAGAAAAAATGGGTGGAGGAGATGGAGGATCATCCCTATCCACCAAAGAGAACATGCAGGCATTTCTGGAAAAAATGCTGGGGTATTTCAATTTTGTTGTGATCGCTATGATCCCGTTGCTTGCCATTGTAAGCTATCTGGTATTTAGAAAACATAGGCATAATTTTGCAGAGCACCTGATCTTCAACTCTTACCTTCAGGCCCAGATCGGTTTGGTGAGTCTGGTAAGCCAACTACTGTTGATCAATGTATTCGGTATTGATTATCTTTTTTACTCATCGCTCAGCATGTGCTTCTATATGCTGTACGGCTGCTACCTATACCAGCAGCTGTATAGTCTGCGGTTAGGGCAGATCGTATGGGCATTTATTAAATTCATCCTTTTTGGTCTGCTCCTCTATTTCTTGCTTATAATTATCATTGGCTTTTTGGTGATTTTAGTGCGGGCGTTTTTATCATAAACATGCTACACACTTGAAGGTCACCCCATTTCTTCCTTGTAAAGGTGCTTCGAAGTAAAGGGTCAATAAGAAAGTCAAAGAAGTAAGGCACATTTACATGCGTGACCAACTTCACCCTGCGACCAGCAGAATCCCGTCTTGTACGTCCTGCACTGGGCCCTTTCGGATCGATATGGATCGCTACCTCATCAATTTCAAAAGCATCTGGAATAGCGAGATAGCTTGTCGGTTCAACTTAAAGAAGTACCAGGCAAATTTAAGTATACTCTAATTAGGGAAAATCATATTCCCATGTCAATCGGTTTATCAGGAAAACGGTTAACTTAGCCATCGCAGAACACGCTCAGTTGAACTCCGCTTTTACTGTACTAAACACTTTTAGCATGTCCTATGAAATGCCCGTGAGAAAAATTCCCACACAACTTGTCCCGATCTGGTTTCGGGAGGGCAGACGGTTTTTCATGGCATTCTCCCGAAAAAACGGGGCAGGCTATACCGTTTGAAATCAAGACAGGTCATGACTAAAACAAATTATAAACAGATGAAATCGAGCATGACTAAAAAGTCACACACTGGCATGATTATAATCGCTGCGAGATTCCATGTGACCGCTAAAAATCAAATTATAAACACATGAAATCAGCTAGTGCAAGGTTAATGGGGAGATTCCGCCGACAGTATAATGGTCAGCCTGTAAAGAGGGTTTTCCTCCTGGTGTTACTTTTTTTCGGATTTAAGCAGCTGTTTGCCCAAACTGAAATAGTGCCAGTGGACAGGAGCTTGAACAGGTTCCTTAACGTAAGGGATTTTACGATTTCCAAAGACCTGTCAGAGGCCTACTTTTCAGTTCAGAGTCCCGCACAGGACATATCACAACTGGCGAGGATAACCAGGATAGGAGAGAGCTGGTCTGAGCCTGAATTGCTGTCTTTTGGAGACCCATACATGTATTTGGAGCCATTTTTAACCCGGGATGGATTAAGACTCTTTTTTGTATCTGACCGGCCTTTGCTGGATTCTGATACTGCCAAGAAGGATTTTGATATATGGTACCTGGAGCGTGCGGACCAAGACTCTGACTGGTCAAGTCCGATCAATTTGGGTTTGCCGGTGAATTCCCCGTTGGATGAGTTTTATCCGACACTTGCAGAGAACAACAACCTTTATTTCACAGTGGACGCTCCCCATGGTCTGGGTAAGGATGATATTTATATGAGTGAATGGAAGGATGGCGTATATCATGCCCCTGTTTTGTTGGATGGGAATATCAACAGCAGTGGGTATGAGTTCAATGCATTTGTCTCGGCTAAGGAAGATTTTATCCTCTTTACCAAGTACAATGAAGAAGGAGGGTTGGGAAGCGGTGATCTCTATATTTCGAGGAAGGCTCCGGGTGGCGAATGGGAAAAAGCCCAAAATCTAGGGGCTCCTATCAATACACCTTATATGGAGTATTGCCCTTACTACGATGAAGACAATCAGGTCTTGTACTTTACCAGCCGCAGAAACAGTATTAAGCCCAGACAGTTTAAGGATCTTGGGGATTTTGAAGACTACGTGAATGGAGGGGAAAACGGGTTAAGCAAAATCTACCAAGTCAGCTTTAAAATTGATTAACCCTTATTTCTAAAGTACTATTTTTTGGCCGCGCGGTTGGGGCGTCCTTATCCTTGGATAAAGGGTAAATAGACAATGCCAAGTGGGCAGTTTTTTGGTTTCTCATACCTATCTATTACTGAAAACCAAATGGTTAGTGAAATTTTTTCATCATTGAATCAAGCACAGTAAAGTAAAGCCTTCCCTCTTCATTATAAAGCGGATTTGTTATTTGTCAATATTATGCCATATTGAAAATCCGAGTTTGATTATCCTAAAATGACCATCCGCAACTACTTCGTTCTGTTTTTTTTGCTGTTCGATGTGATTCACTCCTATCATGCCGAAGCGCAAAATGAAACTGATTTCAAAGTCAGGTATATTGGCATCGAGATGGGGCTGTCCAATAACGCGGTTACGAGCATCTATCAGGACAAGCGCGGATTTATGTGGGTAGGTACCTATGATGGGTTGAACAGGTACGATGGCTATGATTTTTTGGTGTATAGAAACCAGCCCAATGACTCTTCTACACTGATCAATAACAGGATAGTAAACATCTTTGAAAATGGACAGGGAATCTGGATCGGAACGAAAAAGGGGTTAAGTGTTTACAATTACCAAACGGGAGGTTTTGAGAACAGGTATCTATGGGACAATCACACTGAGAGGAAAGAGAAAATTACTTATACCGTCAACCAGGTAAAAGGGGATGACGAAAGGATTTATGTGGCGACCGGAGGCAAGGGACTGATCTCTAAGACTGCTGAGGACGTTTATTTCAGACAGATCCCTTTCTTAAAAGAGGGTCAGCTGATCTGGAATTACCATGCTCAAGGTTTGGATTATGACAGGAAGGGGAACCTTTGGGTATTTATACAGGGGCATGGCCTTTTTACACTGAATGAAGATTCTGAACAACTTGAATTCTTCAGTAGGGTGACCAATAATGCAAATACCATTGTGACTGACGGTCAATCCAGGGTTTGGTTGGGGATGGACAGTGGGTTGCTGATGTATTTACCAAGTGAAGATACTTACAGCTATTTTTCCAACCCGATTACAAAGAATAAAGTCACAGATCTGCTGTATCTGGAAGAGGACAATGCGGTTTGGATAGCCACAGATGGCGGAGGGGTAGCGATCTATTCCATCTGGTCAGATACTTTCTCGGAATTGAAAGAGGGTTCAGAAGCGACCAACATCACCAGCAATTCGGTCTATGCACTGTATAAAGATACTGAAGGAAAAAAATGGATCGGTACACTGAGAGGAGGTATCAATGTAGTCGAGCGGGAGAATCTTCAGTTTAAGACAGTAAGTAGGAGCATGGATAAAAACAGCTTGGTCAGCAATTTTATCCTATCGTTTTGCGAGTATGGGAAAGATCGGGTGTGGATAGGCACTGATGGCGGAGGCGTGAGTCTTTGGGATAGGTCTATGAATACGTTTACAAACTACGTCCACATACCCGGAGATCCCCATTCACTGGGGAATAATTTTGTGACTTCCATACTCGAAACAACTGATGGAGCTTGGTTTGGAACCTACGGAGGTGGGATCAGCAGGTTTGAAGAAAGGACAGGCCGCTTTAAAAGCTACTATCTCTACCATCCAAAAAACGGGATATACCAAAACAATATCTGGGTGCTGTTCAGGGATTCAAAACAAAATGTCTGGGCTGGTACATCCGACGGTGAGGGATTGTACCGCTACCGCCCTGACCGGGATGAGTTTGAGTTTGTGGATGCAGGAATCAGCGGTATCACCGCAATGATGGAAGATCAGTCAGGAAACCTTTGGGTAGGCACGTTTGAGCAGTTGGTCAAACTGGATCTGAAAACCTTTCGCCATGAAATCCACGAAATAGGATATCCTGTCCGGGAGATCGTATCCGTCTCCGAAGATCATATGCTGCTGGGCACCGAAAGTGGCGGGTTGTTGGACTTCAATCCGAATACTGGAGTTTCCAGTTCTTATTCTGAAGAGCACGGGCTCCCCAATAATTCAGTCTTAAACATCCTTCAAGATCATGAGGGGCAATACTGGTTGAGTACTTACCATGGTATATCCAGGTTTGACTACGCTACTAAGACCTTCACGAATTACCTGGATTCAGACGGGTTGCAGAGTAACCAGTTCAATTACAATGCTGCCTTAAAACTCTCGGGTGGCGAACTTCTGTTTGGCGGCATAATGGGTTTCAACATCATAAATCCAGCGGTTGTAAAGCCCATGGGAGGTTTTCCTAAATTGCTGATTACCGATGTAAGAATTAACAATGTTCCTCTTGGACGTTCAGGACAGACAGTGTTTTCACTGGATGCCCTTGAACTTCCGTATCAGAAATCCATGCTGACCTTCGGTTTTGCTGCACTGGAATACTCACTCCCGGATAAAATCTCCTATGCTTACTATCTGGAGGGATGGGACCGGGAATGGCAATACGTTGGAAAAAGCCGGGTGGCCAATTATTCAAAATTGGAAGAGGGCAAGTATATCCTTCATATCAAATCGACCAATTCGGAAGGAAAGTGGAATCCAGAAACGACTTCATTGGAGATTAAGATTTTGCCACCTTGGTACAGAACTCCCTTTGCCTACTTTATTTACGTTGGCCTGCTGGCTTTGGTGATGATTATTGTGATCCGATATCAGAAAAAACAGGCAAGACTTAGGTATGAGATCTGGCTTTCGAAGGATATGGCACAAAAAGAAAAAGAACTCAATGAGAAGAAGCTTAACTTTTTTACCAATATCTCACATGAATTCCGCTCTCCACTTACCATGATCATCAATCCACTGAAGGATGCCATCTACGGTAAGCAGCAAGGTTTGGGAAATGGAGAGATAGAAGTGGTCTATAGAAATTCCCGACGCTTATTGAGTCTGGTAGACCAGTTGCTGTTGTTCAGAAGAACAGAGAGTGAAATTGGAGAGGTAAAGGTGGTGAGAGTAGACTTGGTATCTGTATGCAAAGAAGTTTATGCCTGTTTTGTCCATCATGCCAAATCAAAAAATATTGAATATAAACTGAAGATTGATGAAGAAGAATGCTACATCTATGGAGATAGGCAGAAAATAGAGATCTCACTTTTCAATCTTATTTCCAACGCGCTGAAATTCACCGCAGAGGATAGCGGCAAGGTACTGGTGACCCTGAAGTCTGATTATTCCCATCAGGTGGAAATCACCGTTGAGGATAATGGAGTCGGTATAGCCCCCCACGAAAAAGACAAGATTTTTGAATTGTTTTATCAATCCAGCAGTCACCGGCATTCCCATAAAAATGGTTTTGGGATTGGGCTCTATTTGGTAAGACAGTTTATCCGGATCCATTCAGGTGAGGTGCTTTGCACCACGGGCTCTTTTGGCGGGACGTGCTTTCAGATCAGACTTCTTAAGGGAAAGTCACATTTGCAGAATATGCTGATTCATGAGGACCTAAGTGAGCATTCTGTGTTTCTGGAAGAACTTATTGGAGACCAGGAAGCTGTCGGAAACCCTGATAAGAAATCCGATGTGGAGGAGTTGACAGCGGCATTGCTGGATGAAATGAGAACGGTTATGGTCATCGATGATAATCCTCAGATCAGAAGGTACATCAAAAGTATTCTATCCACTTCCTATCGGATCCTGGAAGCTTCCAACGCACCAGAGGCATGGGAAGTACTGAAATCGCAACTTCCCGATCTTATTCTTTCAGATGTGGTAATGGGGGACGTGAACGGGGTTGATTTTTGCAAGAGCTTGAAGACACATCCCGGTTTCCAACACATCCCGGTCATTCTACTTACAGCCAGCAATTCGGAGGAAGTAAAACTAAAAGGTATCGAAGTCGGAGCAGATGACTATATCACCAAACCCTTTGATAGACAATACTTAAAGGCCCGCATAGATGGAATCCTGAAAAGGCAGAAAACCATGCAGGATCACCTTTTGAATACAGTGACGCAGAAGACCGTCGGCCTCAAACTGTCGAAGGAGGATAAGGTCTTCCTGGAGCAACTGGAGCAGATTATAGAACTTCACCTAAAAGACGAATCTTTTACTATAAAGTGTCTTGCTGTAGAAATGGGAATGAGTCATTCGTTTCTGTATAAGAAGATCAAAACGGTGACCGGGAAATCTATAAACGAGCTAATTAGGTTTATACGCTTGAGAAAAGTGGCCACCATGCTTATCACCTCGGATATGCAGGTGAATGAAGCTGCATTTTGCGCAGGGTTTAATGACCTGAAGCATTTTAGAAGACAATTCCAATTGCTTTTCGAGATGAATCCTTCCGAATTCCAGAAAAAATACAGAGATACCTTTCAGGATAAAGATTATAATCTCAACAGTATTCTTGGGAAATAGTAGGTGAGATCCAAAATACATGTCGGGGTGCAGTCTTGCCACTGTGGCTGAAATGAGATGTAAATCTATTTGTAATCCACTGCGTTGGACCCCAATACGTAGTTCACTTTCATATATTTATAATTTGTTTTTTCGATGGCCACCCCAACTGGTCTGGACAGGTTATGGAATCCTGCATGCATTATAACCACCCCAGTGTCTGACTCTTAAGTCATGCTCGGTTTCATCTCTAGGAATATTTCTTTATGATCGAAATCCATGCTAAATCCGGCACTTGGTTTTTACTTCCATTTTCTACAGCAGGTACTCTGTAAAAGGTGTACGATTTCAACTCCGGCTAGCTGCAGGGTGAAAGCAGGTACCACTAGTTCTCCTCCCCAAACCTCCGTGACATGAGCCATTATACATCCGGCCTCTACTTCTTTGTAGCTGATACATGTCCTTTTTTGCTGATGCTGTCTGCTTCATTGGGCAAGGGTTACATTCAGTGGGGCTTTAAATGAATTTACCCCTCTTAAAATATGAATTCCCCCCGTTTCCTTGTTCATCCTTCTCGCTTATTTGGCTCTCCCGTTTTGGCAGCCTGTGCTGTCCAGACAGGGTTTTAATTTAATTAACAAGCCAAAATAATTAATTAGTGGAAAAATCTTTATGCAATTTGGGGAGATGGAGTTTCCTGCTGGCTCTGATGGTTTTTTCTTTTCAGACACTGGTTCTGGCCCAAGGCGGCCAGACAGTCCTGATCAGGGGAACGGTCACCTCGCAGGAAGACGGTATGACGCTACCGGGAGTAAATGTGCTCTTGAAAGGTACCGGTCAGGGAACGGTGACGGATGTGGATGGGAATTATACCATCGCTGTACCATCACAGGGAGGCGTCTTGGTGTTTACATTTATCGGTTTCGTTACGGTCGAAATGCCCGTCGACAACCAGTCAGTGATTGATGTCAATATGATGACGGACACCCAAGCACTGGACGAGTTTGTGGTGGTGGGGTTTGGTGAACAGAAGAAAGCCACGCTTACGGGCGCGGTATCCAGTATAGGCAGCAGGGAATTGATCCAATCCCCTGTATCCAATATCAGTAATGCACTGGTAGGTCGGCTTCCCGGTCTTATAGCAGTGCAGTCCAGCGGTGAGCCTGGGTTTGATCAGTCTAGCTTAAAAATCCGGGGAATTGCAACACTTAATTCGGGTTCAGAGTCAGATCCGTTGATTCTCGTCGATGGTGTCCAGCGGACAAGTTTAAACCAGATAGACCCAAATGAAATCGAGACACTGAGTATCCTGAAGGATGCTTCAGCTACCGCAGTGTTCGGGGTGCGTGGTGCCAATGGTGTGATTCTTATCACGACCAAAACGGGTACAAAAGGTAAGCCTACGATTAATTATACAGCTAATTTTGGTCTGCAAAGCCCAAATTCACTGCCTAAAATGCTGAACAGCTTTGATTACGCTACGCTTCATAATGAGGCCAGCATCAATTCAGGTCAGACTCCTTATTTCTCAGAAGAGTCACTTGCTTTGTACAGGAGTGGGACAGATCCATACTTCCATCCTGATGTCGATTGGTTCGATTTGGTATTAAGGGATTTTTCCAGCCAGCAACAGCACAACTTCAATATAAGTGGAGGAGCTGAGAATACGAGATACTTTATTTCATTGGGCTATTTTGACCAGAATGGAGCTTATGATGTAAAGGACATACAGACAGCCTATTCCGCCAATCCCCGATTTCAGAGATATAACCTGAGATCCAATTTCGACATAGACTTCAACAAGAATTTCTCGGCTTCGGTAAAGGTAGGAGCACAGTTTGCCGATTCCAATTACCCTGGTTTTGGAGCAGGTGAAATATTCTTCAGGATTTTGAACTCCAACCCGATTATGAACCCGGGGATCATAGATGGCAGACTGATATCCGGGGTGGAAGGTCTTCCTTCGAGTTCCGGTAATCCGCTAAGTGCCATTGTAAACAATGGATATCAGAGGAATTTCAACAGTACGCTGAATTCCAATATAGCCTTAAAACATAAGCTGGACTTTATCACAGAAGGGTTAAGTGTCCGCGGTATGGTGGCTTATGATAACTACTATCAGCATGGGGTGCGCAGAAATAAGGAGAATGAGACCTACAGGATTGTAAAAGATCCTGCCGATCCGACCCAGCCTGTTTTTATCAGGGAAGGACTTGACGCCCCTTTTTCATTCAGTGAGAGCTTTGGCAGAAACAGGAAAGTCTATTTTGAAAGTGCCGTTGATTACGCCAAGACAGTGGGACCACATAATATGACCGCCATGGGACTGTACATGCAGGAGCGATATACTGCCCCAGACCAGGAGTATAATGTGCCGCTGGGTTATCAGGGATTTGTGGGAAGGGTAACTTATAACTACAAGGAAAAATACCTTACCGAGCTGAACATGGGTTATAATGGTTCCGAGAATTTCCCTGAAGGAAAAAGATATGGTTTCTTTCCGTCTTTTTCGCTGGGATGGATACTGACAGAGGAATCATTCATGCCGGCTGGAGATGTACTGTCCTTTATGAAGATCAGAGGCTCTTATGGGGAAGTGGGAAATGACAAGATCGGTGGGGCAAGGTTCCTTTATTTGCCCTCGGTGTTTTATCCCAACAGTGGGGGGTATAATTTCGGAAATTACGGGACCAACTACCAGTGGTTTACAGGTGCTCAAGAGGGTAGAGTGGGCAATCCAAATGTAACCTGGGAGCGTGCGAAGAAATTAAACATAGGAATTGAATCCGGATTTTTCGGGGATAAGCTTCGCGTGAATGCAGACGTGTTTTCAGAGAACAGGGATAATATTTTATGGTATCTGGGAACCATCCCTGATTTGGTCCAAGCTCAGTTGCCTCCGGTAAATATCGGGAAAGTACAGAATAGAGGGTTTGAACTGGAAATCAGTTTCAACGAAAATATCGGATCGTTCAATTATTGGGTGAAAAGCAACTACTCACTTGCCAAGAACAGAATTGAGTATATGGATGAGCCTGTACGTGCACATCCGTGGCTACAGCGTACAGGTCATCCTGTGGGTCAGTACTGGGGACTGGTCAGTGATGGTTTTTATAATACCGCTGAAGAACTGGCGGGGGCTCCGTCATCTGCTTTCACATCGATGCTGCGCCCCGGTGACATCCGCTATATTGACCAGAACGGAGATGGGGTGATCGACCAAAATGATGAAGTACCTATCGGTTATTCCAATTTTCCCCAGGTAATCTATGGATTGTCATTTGGAGGGGATTATAAAGGATGGGACTTCTCGGTGCTGTTTCAGGGGGCTGACAGGGTCTCGACCTATATAGGGGAAATGGGGGCATGGGCTTTCGATACAGACTGGAGAAATGCGACCACCAGACATCTGGAAAGATGGACACCGGAGCGCTACGAGGCAGGATTGCCCATCACTTACCCAAGGGTTGAGCTTTCACCTACTCCGGGCAAACACAATTACAGACCTTCTGATTTCTGGCTTCAGAATGCAAGCTACATCCGGCTCAAAAACATGGAGATTGCTTACAGGTTTCAGCCTGCTTTACTCAGCAGGATAGGAGTCGGCAGCTTGAGGGCCTTTGTCAATGGCAACAACCTGTTGACTTGGAGCAATATGAAGAATTATGACCCTGAGGCACCTGCAGGAAGAGGAGGGTTCTACCCACAGATGAGAGTGTATAATATGGGCGTCAATGTCCAGTTCTAATCCGCAATCAAGAAAATCATGAAATCAATATATAATCACCTGACAAAGGTATTGTTGGGTATGTCTATTCTTTTGACGGCTTGTGACAGTGAGTTCTTGGGCAAGCCTGAAAGCAATGATGTCACAATCAACGATATATTCTCAGAAAGGGCGAGGGCAGAACCTTTTCTATGGGAAAGTTACCGGACCTGCATGCCACTCGGGTTTCCAATAGATTGGGGTTCACACAACGGAATGTATGCATCTATGCTGATGGCGGCGAGTGATGAAGGGGATGTGTACGATACATGGCCTTCTTCCAATGATCACAATACCGGTGTCTGGGGTCCTACAGATAATAGGGAAGACAATTTTGGTGCACACTACAAAGGGATAAGAAATGCCACCATTTTCCTGGAAAATATTGATATGGTGCAGGATATCCCCCAGTCGGAGAAAGATCAGATGAAGGGAGAGGCATTGGTCTTGAGAGCTTTACAGTATCACGAACTGATGAAACGCTACGGGGCTGTACCTCTTGTGGACCAGGTCTTGACCTCCTCAGGAGATATTATGCTGCCAAGAAGCACCTATCAGGAATGTGTGGATTTTATCGTGCAAAGCTGTGACCAGGCGGCTGCGGTGCTACCCGATAGCTACCCTTCCAATTTTACAGGAAGAATCACCAAGGGGGTGGCGTTAGCCTTGAAGGCAAGGGTGCTGTTGTATGCAGCCAGCCCACTGCACAATACTTCTACTCCGTATCTGCCCGGCAATCCAGAATTGACTGGCTATGGGAATTTTGACGATAGCCGATGGATGACCTCAGCAAATGCCAATAAAGCAGTGTTGGATTGGGCAGCAGCGGCCGGTGTAAGCTTGGTGACGGCATCCCCGGATCCAGGGGTAAACTATCAGAATGCGGTGGAAGCACAAGGCAACACGGAAATGATCCTCTTCAATCAGTCCAATGGCTGGTGGGGGGCATGGGACCCCATGTTCCAGCAATTTGTGATGCCACGGGGAATTTATGGAGGCTGGTATGGACATGGGGTTACTTTCCAGCATGCGCAGCACTATTCTACAATAGATGGCAATGACCAAGTATGGCCAGAAGAAGGTCCACGGAGCGAATTTCTCCAAAAAATGGAAGAACTGGAGCCCAGATTCCAATATTCAGTATTCTATTCCGGATCCAAATGGAATGATGAAATCGGCGTACGCAATTTTTATCAGAACAACAACGGTGGTTGGTCCGATGGGGCTCCTGTCAATGGGGTGGGCTACATGAAAAAATTCCTGGGAAGAGGCAACTGGGGAGGCGGACAGTTCAACTGGATAGTGTTTAGACTGGCCGAATTCTACCTGAATTATGCCGAGGCTCTGAATGAAGCTTCTCCCATGCACGCAGATGTATATTGGGCATTGAATGTAATCCGTGACCGTGCAGGAATTCCTCATATATCTCCAAATGATTCCAGATATAACAGCCAAGAGAAACTCAGGGATGCTATCCGAAGAGAAAGAGCCGTGGAATTGGCATTTGAAGAGCATCGTTTTTTTGATGTCCGCAGATGGAGAATTGCAGGAGAGGATGGAGTGATGAGAGGGCAGATGTGGGGACTGAATATCTATCAGCTAAACGATGGGGAATTTATTTACAGGAAGGAGCCATTTGAGACCAGAGTCTGGGACGATAAGATGTACCTCTATCCCTTGCCGCAACAGGAGATAGATAAAGGATACTTGGTACAAAACCCCGGATGGTAGCATGGCTGCTGATAGAAAAATGTGCTGTAATTAAAATCCCAACAAATGATAACCTATATCAAATCAATAAATATATTTCGTCGGTTGCTATGGCAACTGGCACTATGCGCAGTGTGTACACTCTGTTTGCCACAGCTGATACAGGCACAGTCCCTGGTTCCCAGAATCGCGCAGGAGTCGGAAATGGTTCAGGATAGTACGTCCACTGGCTCTAGGGAAAGTGACGGAAAAATCAATGTGGCCTATGGCAGGCAAAACAAAGATGCCGTGACTGGGGCTGTTTCCACTGTAGGCGCGGATGAGATGCGTAAAACCTTCTCTCCTTCACTGAGCAACACCCTTTTTGGACGGTTACCCGGACTTACAGCGCTGCATGGCTCCGGAGAACCCGGTTTTGATGAGCCTAACTTGCTGATCAGAGGTATGGGTACCTTCAATGATCCTGGTTTTTTAGTCTTAGTGGACGGTTTTGAAGCCTCTTTTGATAACCTCTCAGTGGATGAGATCGAGAGCGTGTCTGTCCTGAAGGACGCAGCAGCACTCGCCCTATACGGAATCAGGGGTGCAAACGGCGTCATTCTGGTTTCCACCAAGCGTGGGCATCAGGGGGAAACACAGATCAGGTTTAATGCGCGGACAGGGTTTCAGAAGCCTACCCGCTTACCACAGTTTGTGGATTCCCATACGTATGGCATGCTGTACAATGAGGCCCTGGCCAATGATGGGTTGCCGCTGCGCTATTCTCAGGAGGACCTGCAAAATTATAGTTCAGGAAATAATCCGTACCTGTATCCCAATGTGAACTGGTACGAAGAAGTGCTGCGCGAAAGTGCTCCCATCAGTGACTATAATCTCACATTCTCGGGAGGAGGAGAGACCACCAGGTATTTTATCCTTCTGGGGTATTTGCAGAACCAGGGGATGTATGGAAACACGGACCCCAAAAGAAAAGAAAATGCGAATGCTGATTTCAGGAGAGTCAACTTCCGGTCCAATATTGATATTGCTATTTCAAAGAAAGTAGCTGCATCCCTGGATTTTGGGGGAAGGATTGAGGACCGGGCCTTCCCGAATTTTGATGGCCCATCCTTATGGGAGAACATGGCCAGGTATCCTTCCAATGCTTACCCTGTCAAAAATCCGGATGGCTCCTGGGGAGGAAATTCCATTTACCCGGATAATCCTGTTGCATCGGTTTTGGGCCGTGGCTATACCTCTTCACATGACAGGAATGTGATGACCAATCTCAGGCTTTCTGAGGACTTGGGTGATTTGATTCCGGGATTGAGGTTTTCACAGGCTTTTGGGATCAATAACTGGCACCGGGGGAACTATAACAGAACCCGGACACTCGCCTATTACGAGCTGGGTAGACCACAGGCCAGTGGAGAGGAATATGTGTATTATCAAAGAGGGCTGGACACTGGGTTTTCAGTAGATGAAGGGGGCAATAACCAATGGAACAGGTTAAATGTCCAGGCTGCGTTGGATTACGAAAGGCAAATGGGTGACCATGGTCTGACTGGTATGCTGATGTATCATCAGGATGTGCTTCATGTCACGGGTAACAATGTCCCCTATGCCAATCAAAGTCTTCTAGGCAGGTTTACCTATAATTACCAATCCAGATTCTATACCGAACTGGGGTTTGCTTACAGTGGATCTGAAAGATTTCCAAAAGGTAGCCGCTTTGGCTTGTTCCCATCACTCTCGGGGGCATGGGTGATGAGCAAGGAGGAGTTTCTTAAAGATAACAACACCATCAGCTTTTTGAAGACACGCGCCTCTGTAGGACTTACGGGGAATGACAGGTTTGGGGGTAGCAGGTTCGCCTTTGCCCAGGACTTTTACTATTCGGGCAATTATCGGTTCGGAAGTGAAAACACTGCTATATCGACCATTGTAAATGGCCAGTTGGGTAATCCGGCTATTTCCTGGGAGCGCGACCTCAAATTCAATGTAGGGGTGGAGGCCAATCTTTTCGGAAAACTGGATATCGTACTCGATCTGTTCTATAACAGCAGATCCAACCTGCCGCTAAACACCTCAGAGATATACCCAGGTTACATGGGGGTGATAGCACCCTATGAAAATATAGGGAAGGTAAATAACCGGGGATTTGAGATCGACCTTGTCTACAAAGACAAGTGGGGAGCTCTGGATTATTTTGTGGGTACAAGTGCATTCTTCGCAAGAAATAAGATCATCGACATGGCAGAAATGATGCGTCCGGAAGCCTACAGCAACCGTACAGGGCATCCTATAGGGCAACCCTTCGGGTGGGTGGCCGATGGATTCTATAGCGCTGGTGACTTTGATGCAAGCGGCGAGCTCAGGGAAGGCCTCCCTGTGTCAGCCTTTGCCCCGGTACGGCCAGGCGATATCCGATATATAGATCAAAACGGGGATGGGATCATAGACCAAAACGACGAAGTGGCCATAGGCAGGACCTGGCAGCCGGAGTTGACCTATACCTTTAACATCGGTGCGCAGTTTAAGGGGTTTGATCTGGAACTTTTCTTCTATGGCTTGGCCAATAGGGACGTTTACCTGAATGGAACCTACTTCTGGGGATTGCAGAATGATGCAAACATAGGGACGAATATGCTGAATAGGTGGACTCCTGAGAATCAGCAGGATGCCACTTTCCCTAGACTGACTACCCTACCCAATGAAAATAACTTCAGGCCTTCCACCTTTTGGATGAGGTCGGGGAGTGTGCTGAGACTTAGGAATATAGAACTCGGATACACCATGCCCCAATCGCTCTCAGACAGGATCAGAGTAGGGAATTTCCGGGTATTTGCCAATGCGGTCAATCTGTTCACCTGGGACAAGATGGATATGGTGGATCCGGAAAGCTTTGGGGGCTATCCGCCATTGAAATCAGTGAACATGGGAGTCAGCGTACAATTTTAACAGTTAAGGAAAATGAAAAAATATATCATATTGTTTGTCAGTACGGTAGTCCTTTTTTCCTCCTGTGTGGAAGATTTTCTCGACAGAAGGATGGATACCAATTATACGGAGGAGCAAGTGTTCTCCTCTTATACAACCATTCGGAATTATGGCATAGGGATTTACAGTAGCCTTCCGGAGGGATTTGACAGGTTCGATGGGGGGATGCTTGCTGCTGCCACCGATGAGGCAGCCCATTCCGGAATGCAAAACAGTATCCAGAAACTAGGCAATGGAAGTTGGGGAGCTTTCGGTAACCCCGATGAACAGTGGGAAAGTCTCTATAGTGGAATCCGGAAAGCAACTCTTTTTCTGGAGAATTCTGAAGACTATAGGGCTATCATAGTACAGGATACAGTGACAGAGCAGGGTAAGCAGACCTATATCACCCAGAGCAATGACATAATGTGGCTGCGCGCCGAAGCACACTTTCTGAGAGCCTTCTTTTACTTCGAACTGATGAAGAGGTATGGAGGGGTACCGATTGTGAGAGAGGTATTGGACGCCCAGAGTGAATTCCAGTATTCGAGGGATTCTTTTGATGAAGTAATAGCTTACATCGAGTCGGAACTGGAGATTGCCATGCAGGATCTGAGATACTCCTGGGTCGGTTTTGACAGTGACAGGATGATCGGAAGAGCTACAAAAGGAGCAGCCTTGGCCTTGAAATCAAGGGCGTTGCTCTATGCAGCCAGCCCACTGAACAACCCTTCAAACGACCGGAATAAATGGATAAGAGCCGCAGAAGCCGCCTATGAGGTGATTGATTTGAACCAGTATAGCCTGGCGGATAATTACCGAAACCTGTTTAGGGCTATCCACAACAGTGAAATTATCTTTGCAAGAAACTATGAAGCCTCCAATGCCCTGGAGCGAAATAACTATCCGATAGGCTTTAACGGGGCAATAGGAGGGGTGAACCCCAGTCAGAACCTAGTGGACGCCTACGAAACGGCCAATGGCTTAGCAATCTCGGAAGATCCGGATTACGACTTCCAGAATCCTTACGTTAACAGGGACCCCAGACTTCAGATGACCTTAATCGTGAATAACTCTGATTACAAAGGGAGGAAAGTCGAAGCCTGGCGCGGAGGAGTGGATGGATATGGTAAGCCCAGAGCTACCAAGACGGGGTATTACCTTAAAAAATTTATGGATGAAGGACTGGATCTTCTTCAGAACAGGACCAGTGTACACACCTGGATTTACTTCCGGTATGCAGAAGTGTTGTTGAACTACGCAGAGGCAATGAATGAGGCATTTGGCCCGGATGAAATCGCAGAAGGATTGCCTGTTTCTGCAAGGATGGCCGTCAACTGGGTAAGGGAAAGACCGGGAGTAGCTATGCCGGGAGTGACAGCAACCGATGCGGAAAGTTTTCGGATGAAAATCCAGAATGAAAGAAGGGTGGAGCTGGCTTTTGAAGAGCATAGGTTCTGGGATGCCAGGAGATGGCGGCTAGCTGAAGAGAGTCTGGGACAGCCAGTCAGGGCAGCATTGATCACAAGAGCTGCTGACGGAAGCTTTCAATATGAGTACAGGGATATTGAGGAGAGGGTCTTTTTGGAGAAAATGTACCTGTATCCCATCCCGGCAGAAGAGATCAATAAGTCCGGAGGTCTTTTGCAGCAAAACCCAAACTGGTAAGTAAGTTTTGATAGTCATTTTCAAGAAACAACGAAAACAATCAACCCAATGAAACATCTAGTAAGTTTTATGCTGATACTCTTAGGTACCGCAGGCTTGGTGTATGCCCAGGTCAGCTCTCCAGAGCTGACCACATTTAAGCCAGGCGGGATCTGGCCGGACTCCGATGGTACCCATATCAATGCACACGGAGGAGGAATTCTTTTTCATGAAGGTGTGTATTACTGGTTTGGTGAGCATAAGACAGAAGGCAGGACAGGAAACCGCGCTATGGTGGGAGTGAGCTGCTATTCCTCTGCGGATCTGCTCAACTGGAAAAATGAAGGCACAGCGCTGGAAGTGGATGAAGAAGGAAGCGGATCAGATATCGAAAAGGGCAGTGTGATAGAGCGGCCCAAGGTCATATACAATGAAAAGACCGGGAAGTTTGTGATGTGGTTTCATCTGGAGCTCAAGTCCCAAGGCTATAATGCAGCTAGGACGGCTCTGGCTGTAAGCGACCACCCCACAGGTCCCTATGTGTTCCAAAAATCCCTTCGCCCCAATGCCGGAACCTGGCCCGTTAACTTTCAAGAGTCTTGGAAAGAGAAAACCATCACAGAGAATGATCTGGAAGGATGGTCCGAAGAGTGGAAGAAAGAGGTGGCAGAGGGACTGTTTATCAGACGGGATTTTGAGTCAGGACAAATGGCCAGAGATATGACACTTTTTGTGGACGACGACGGTAAAGCGTATCACATAGCCGCCTCAGAGGAGAACCTCACACTCCATATCTCTGAGCTGACGGAAGACTATCTGGATTTTACGGGGAAATGGGCCGTGATAGAACCTGCAGGACACAACGAGGCTCCGGCTATCTATAAGCTGGAGGGGAACTATTATCTGATCACCTCGGGGTGTACCGGATGGGAACCGAATGCTGCCAGGTCATTCGTCGCGGAAGACCTTTTTGGTCCATGGAAATCACTGGGCAATCCGGCAGTGGGAGAGGGGGCAGACCTTACGTTTGATTCGCAGAGCACGTTTATCGTTCCTGTGCAGCACAAAAAGGATGCTTTTGTTTTTATGGCTGATCGCTGGAGACCCGATAATGCAATTGATGGGAGATATGTATGGCTACCAATAGTGATGAAAGAAGGCCGTCCCATTCTCGAATGGATGGATGAATGGGATCTGAGCTATTTTGATAGCCCCCAGCCTTAAAATTTCACAAAAAAACAGCTAATAATCTACTCATTAAATCAATATCACTCCAATAATGAAGGTTCTACCTATAATCGTACTTGCGGCAGGTGCTTTGGCCTGCGGTACACAAAATAACGTCACAACCAAGACCCCGGAATTAGGGGGGTATGAGCTGCTGTGGGCAGATGAATTTAATCAAAATGGAAAGCCGGACAGCTTGTATTGGTCTTATGAGGAAGGGTTTAAGCGGAACAATGAACTTCAGTGGTATCAGGCAGAAAATGCCAACATTGTAGAAGGCAGGCTAGTGATAGAGGGTAAGCGTGAGAAAGTAAGCAACCCTGGTTATGATCCTTCCAGCAGAAACTGGCAGCAGAGAAGGGAGTTTGCTGAGTATACCTCATCCAGTATCCATACTAGGGGAAAAGTGGAGTTCCAATATGGAGTAGTGGAGGTTAGGGCTAAGTTAGACACCGCAAAAGGGATGTGGCCTGCGATTTGGACACTTGGGATTTCCAAAGGGTGGCCTGCCAACGGTGAAATTGATATAATGGAGTATTATCTTGTCGATGGTGTGCCAACGATTCTGGCAAATGCGGCTTGGGCCCATGCTGAAAAAAGAGCTGCCTGGGATGAGGAAAAGGTGCCTTTTGCCAGGTTTCTCGAAAAAAATCCCGATTGGCCGAACCAGTTCCATGTATGGAAAATGGATTGGACAGAGGATTATATCAGACTTTATCTGGACGATGAGTTGCTCAACGAGGTGGATTTGAAACAAACTATCAACCCTGATGGCTACAACCCTTTCCATCAGCCTCATTATCTGTTGCTTAATCTGGCTTTAGGCTCCAATGGAGGGGATCCTTCTGCCACTCCTTTTCCCCGCAGCTATGAAGTGGATTACGTAAGAATCTACCAGAAAAAATAAGGGAATTATGGGTTAAAGAATTCCAATAGAATCAATGGAATTCTTTAACCCTACATCACCGTGTTGCTGATTGCCCCAAGCCTGTCCAATGTTCTATTGAGACAGGTTTTTTTTATCCTATCTGGTCTGCCTGCTTCTTGGATATATTCAGCAGAAGGAAACTGTCCTTACCCTCCCTCAAATCAGCTTCTCTACAAAAAGACCGCAATTTTCCCTACATCTTCAGAACCATACTTTTATCCGTACAGCCTTGCTTACGGTACTTTAATCGGGATGAGGGAGAGCTCACCCACCGTGTAGATTCAGCTGTGCTGAGGAGGTTGAGTCTTTTCCGAGGGGTTATCCGAAGAGTGTGGGACTTGTTCCACAAACGGTTATGGCAGGCCTACTTGATAGGCTTTACAGTTTCTATACTGCCATCAGCTTTATGGGTTAAAGGGGCCACTTTGATATTGCGAAGATGTGTCTTTCCGGAGAGCTGGGTGTCATGATAGAAGATATACCACTGCCCGTTAAATTCTACGATAGAGTGGTGGTTAGTCCATCCTTCCACAGGATCCAGGGCCACTCCCCTGTAAGTAAACGGACCGTAAGGAGAGTCACTGGTGGCATAAGCGATAAAGTGTGTGTCCCCGGTGGAATAAGACAAATAGTAAGTGCCGTTATACTTATGCACCCAAGCTGCCTCGAAGAACCTTCTGTCATTATCTCCTGCCAATATATCCTTGCCGTTTTCGTCTAAAATCCTCACTTCTTTGGGAGCTTCTGCAAATTCCAGCATATCGCCGCTCATCTTTGCCACTTTTGGTCCCAGAGCGGGTTGGTCGTCATTTGGTAGCCCATCTGTAGGTCCATCTCCCTTAGGCTGGAATTTATTGTCTCGGTACTTTTGCAGTTGTCCGCCCCATATGCCTCCAAAATACATGTAATAAGAACCATCATTATCCTCAAATACAGATGGGTCAATACTGTAACTTCCTTTGATTGCCGCGGGTTGAGCCGTAAAGGGGCCTACTGGCGAATCGCCTACGGCCACACCGATCCGGAAGATATCCTGATCGTCTTTGGCAGGAAAGTAGAAATAGTATTTCCCATCTTTTTCTGCGGCATCAGGAGCCCAGAACTGCCTCTTTGCCCATTCCACATCCTGTAAGCCTAATACTTTACCGTGGTCAGTGATTTTGCCGCCCACTGAATCCATGGAATATACATGGAAGTCGGCCATGTTGAAATGCGAACCCAAGTCATCTTGTTGTACATCAGAAGCGACATCATGGGAAGGATAAATGTAAATTTTACCTTCAAAAACATGGGCAGATGGATCTGCGGTGAAGAGATCCGTAACCAAAGGCTGTGATAGATACTTAGAGGTCGTATCTGATGCGGTTAAATTGGTCGCTGTATGCTCTGACGGTCTGTTGCATGACACCAAAGAGATGAAAAAGAGACAAGCGGGTAGATAGGTAAATAGGTTTTTCATAGATAGGTTTGACTTAAGGTCCAATGTATAGACTTAAAAGAGGGATGAAGATAAGCCAAAATGTAGTTTTAAACTAATATTTGCTATTTCCCCTTTCTGCCCCGATCACCTTCGGATTCGTGAATATGGGGATAAACGGACCAACCTGATTTTTTCTTCGGATCACATTGGATTACCTGAGAGGTAGTGGAGCCTAGAGGAAAAACACCCACAAAAGCGTCAGCTTTGGCTGCCACACTTCTTGATAAGCTTATATTTGATACTTGAGATGCCTAATCATATGAAATCGAGCATGACTATAAAGCCACACACTGGGATGATTAGCAGCAATGCGAGATTCCACCCCGACTTATCGGGACAGGTAATGACCGCTGAGAATCAAATTATAAACAGATGAAAGCGATTGTCCATAAAGAATATGGCCCCCCGGAGGTGGCGCAGCTGACAGAAATCCCAAAACCGGTACCCGGGGACGATCAAGTACTTGTCAAGGTGTATTCCGCTACCGTAAACCGGACTGATTGCGGTTTCCGAAGTGCAAAATATTTTATTTCCCGGTTTTGGAGTGGCTTATTCCGGCCAAAAAACCAAGTTTTGGGCTGTGAGTTTGCCGGTGTGGTCGAGGATGTAGGAAAGAATGTGGGTTCTTTTAAAAAAGGAGATAAAGTTTTCGGTTACAACGATACCACTTTTGGGGCCCATGCTGAATACCTGGCTATCGATGAAGCCGCTGCAATAACTACACTTCCGGCCAATATCGGGTTTGACGAAGCTGCTCCCATAAGTGAAGGAGCCCACTATGCCTGGAATATCATCAGGGCATCCAGGGTTCAAAAAGGGCAGCATGTCCTGATCTATGGGGCTTCGGGAGCGATAGGAACTGCTGCCGTACAACTTCTTAACTATTTTGGCGTCCGTATAACCGCTGTTTGCGGTACAGAGCACATCGAACTGGTGAAATCCTTGGGGGCCTCTGACGTGATTGATTACAAGACACAGGATTTCACACGAACCCCCAGTAAGTTTCATTTTGTTTTTGATGCCGTGGGTAAGACCTCATTTACCAGATGTATTCCTATTATGGAGGAGAATGGGGTTTATATCTCGACAGAATTTGGGAAGAATGCCGAGAATATTTTTTTCACGCTTATTACCCCGATGCTGAAAGGGCCTAGAGTCCTGTTTCCTATTCCCACATCCAGTAAGGAGGATATAATATTCTTGAAAAAACTGGTGGAGGAGGGGGGGTATAGCCCAGTGATTGACAGAAAATACAAACTCGACCAGATCACCGAAGCTTATACTTATGTAGAGTCTGGACAAAAGACAGGCAATGTGGTCCTGCAGATAATGGAGTGAGAATTGGTGGTAGCCTAGAAAGCTGATAGGTACACGGTTTATAAGTGTCTTTTGGGGATTCACCCCAAGCGCCAGGCTGCCTTGAACAGATACAGTTCATCTAAATATCATGTGTTCACGGCCGGATACCTTTTTCTTCCAATTCTTCCAGGATTTTTTGATGGGTACGCCAGAACTTTGTATCGATCTCAGCCATTATTTGCTTGAATTCAGGTAGATCCTTGACATGGTCTACCATGGGATCATCCTGGAGAAAAAGGATAATCCAGTACTGGATATTGTCCTCCTGCGCAAAACTTCTGAAATGTGTCATCGCGCGGGAGACTTCGCCCCTATGGAAATAATACATGGCGAGTCCCAACTCTTTATAAGCGGTCTGATCTGAGTCAAGGTACTGTCTATAGTTTTCTATAAATTCTTTCCCCTTTTGAGTCTGACCGACCTTCTCATAGGTGTGGCCAATGATCATGTTTTCATGGCGATACACATCCAGCTTCTGCATTTCGCGGTATCGGTTAAACTCCTGGTAGTAGAAATATGCGGTATCGTAATCCCGAAGATAATAGCTTACCTTACCTAAGTCCTGAAGGATGTCAAACCGACTGGAATCCTTCCTGAACTCAGCAAGAAGCAAATCCCTTGTCTGGGAGAGATCCTTGTTTTTGGCATATAGTACGAAAGCGCGGACATAATTCGAAAATGCATTAGCTGGATACAGCATCAGGGACTTGTCGAGGTAATCCAGGGACTCATCCACAAACCCTGCTTGGATGAGTGCATTGCCCAGACGTAGATAGGTGTAGCTTATCGTGACAGAATCGCCTTTCCCTGTATCAAGTCTTAATCCCCTTAGTGCATATTCGATATATTTTGCGGTATTAGGTAGGTATAGCCCATAGATATCTGCCGTTAATTCGATGAGCTTGGTAGAGTTGGGATTGTATTCCAGGCCTTTTTCCAAGTAAGGAACTGCCTCTTCATACTCTTTTTTCAAGAGGTAGTACATGGCCTTTACGGTGAAGCTTTCGCTCAACTTTGGATCGTATAACATGGCCTTGTCGGCATAGGATCCCAGCTCATCTATGTACTGTTTTTCAGATTTGAATAAATCCAGATAATACCAGGCCATTGCTGCACCAGCATAAGCCAAGGCAAATGAACCATCTCTTTCCAAAGCTTCCTGAAAATAAGTGACGGCCAGTAGCAGGTTGGTGTCTCCTCCTTTGTTCATGAGATCTACTCCTTTCAGAAAAGAGTCATAAGCCTCCAGATCACGGGTTGGGATTTTTTCGATACGGTTCTTTTCTTCCGGAGTAATTACTGCCTGTATTTCCCCCGCAATGTCTTTGGAAATTTCCTGCTGCAACGCAAAGATATCGGTAACTTCTCTTCGGTATTGCTTTCCCCAGAGGTGTTGGTCGCTGAGCCCTTCTATCAACTGGATGTTCAGGACAATCTGGTTGCCGATTTTCTGGCCACTGCCTTCTACAAAATAGGTTGCATTGAGCTCTCTTGCCATTTGGGGAATAGTCAGGGAATTGCCCCCATATTTTTCAGATGAGGTTCGGCTGATTACTTTCAGGTCTTTGATCTGTTGGAGATTGTTTAGTGTCGCTTCTATCAAGCCGTTGATCAGGTAGAGGTTGGAGGAGTCAGCACTGTTGTTTTTAAAAGGTAAAACCACGATTGATTTTTCAGGGATTTTTCCCCCAAAGGATGCAGGATGCGGGAAATACCACCACACTAAAGCGGGTATGCCGATGAAAAGTAACACCCATAACCAACGGTAGCTGCTTCTGGCAGGGATAGGGGCCGGGTCAGCTGCAGGTTTTTCGGACTCACGCTTTCCCACCTCTCCTGGAGGATAGCCATAAAATTCCCTAAAACACTTGATAAAGTAAGAAGTACTGTTAAACCCTACCTGATAGGATACTTCGGAGACATTCATGGAGGTAGTTCGCAATAGCTGCATACCTTGCTGAAGCCTAGCCTGACTGATAAGCTGACTTACTGAGAGATTGGTAGCTTTCTTCACCTTTCTAAGTAGGGTAGAGCGGCTCATATTGAGCGCGTCGGCCAGCTCGGATACACCAAACTCTTCCTGGGCGATGTGCTCACTGACCTTCGCGTGCAGCAGCTTTAAAAATTCATCATCGGGTTGGAAAGACTCAGTCATCTGGGGAAGAAATAATTCCGGAAATATAGGAATGAAATAGGATTCATTTCTACTCAATATGGGGCTTCTTTACAGTCAGAAATAACTGAAGAGAAGGTTTGTGCATCATAATTTATATCACTGCATCAAATTTTATAGGTATTTCACCAAAGTTGATGGTTTTGTCCGCAAGCCTGTTCCTCTGGAAAGGGACTCTTTATTTTTCTTTGCTGCATCTGAACAAACAAAAAAATCAACAATGAAAACAAGCTTATTTTCCATGTCAAACAAGTGGGGGGCGGTGCTCCCTATCCTATTATTTCTATTGATGTGCTCCTGCACAGATAAGGCAACAAAAAAGGAGGGGGCACCGGATATTGATCTTCATTCCGCTGTTATTTCGGATAACACCGAAGCGGTGAGACAGCACATCCAGGCAGGCAGCGACCTGAATGTCAAAGATCCGTTTGGGGGTTCGAGTCCTTTGATCAGTGCAGCCATATTCGGAAAAACTGAAATGGTCAAGACCTTATTGGATGCCGGAGTGGATATCAATTTCCAGAACAACGACGGATCTACCGCTTTACACACAGCTGCGTTCTTTTGCAGACCCGATATTGTGAAGATTTTATTGGAGAAAAATGCAGACCGGACTATCAAAAACAAATATGGTGCGACCGCCTATGACAATGTTTCCGGATCTTTTGCCGAGATGAAGGAGGTGTATGATGTAATGGGCAGCATGCTCAGTCCTATGGGCTTGAAACTCGATTATACCTATATAGAAAAGACTAGGCCGGAAATTGCGGCGATGCTGAAATGAGAGAAAAAATGGAAAGAGAAGCGGCAATAGCTGCCAGACGCTATGATATCGATTGGTTACGCGTGATAGCTATAGGTTTGTTGCTGATCTATCACGTGGCCATAGGGTTTCAATCCTGGGGAGTGATGATCGGGTTTATAGCAACGCCTGATCCTTGGCCTGCCTTATGGGTACCGATGACCTTACTGAATGTATGGCGGATCCCCTTGCTTTTTTTTGTATCAGGCATGGGCGTATATTTTGCGATGCGGCACCGTAGCTGGAAGCAGCTGATCCGTGAGCGGGCTGCCAGAATCCTACTGCCTTTTGTATTCGGGATGTTTGCCGTGGTGCCTGTTCATATCCTGATCTGGCGTTACTACTATGGAATGGACCTGAGATATAGTTGGGCACCGGGTCACTTATGGTTTCTCGGTAATATTTTCGTCTATGTACTGGCCCTTTCTCCCCTTTTTTACTACCTCATGCGCAATGAAGCAGGGAGACTGGTGCAGGGTATAAAGAAGCTTTTGGGGCATTCGGTAGGACTGCTGGTAGTAGGGGCGGTGTTTGTACTGGAAGTGGTGGTGATCAGGCCAGTCCCTTTTGAATTATACGCGATGACCGGACACGGATTCTGTATGGGCATGCTCGCATTTTTCTTCGGGTTTTGTTTCGTGCTGGCAGGTGCTGCCTTCTGGAGTATGATCCAGCACTGGCGCTGGGTGTTTGTGGTACTGGCATTTACCTTATACATGGTACGGGGGATGGTTCCTGACTTTGTCATCGCACTCGAATCGTTAAGCTGGGTTATGGGTGTATTGGCTTTTGGGAGCATGTACCTGAACAGACCCAGCACGACTCTGGCTTACCTGAGTCAGGCCGCGTACCCGGTTTACATTGTCCATATGGTGTTTTTGTACCTGGGATCGCTTCTGCTATTTGATTTGCCCCTGGGAGCACCGTTGCAGTTTCTGTTGGTCCTGCTGTTCACCATCGCTGGATGCTTTGGTTCTTTTGAAGTGATCCGGAGGGTGGGATTTCTCAGACCTTTGTTTGGGATGAAAGTGCGATAGGTACAAACTTCGGGGAGAATAGGGCTAACCTGATTTACAGAGCTGTCTGAATGACTTTGTTTTTGGTGGTTTGAAAAAGATGTAGTGTCGCTCAACCGATTCCAGTGAAATTATACTAGCCAAAATGCTATATTGAGGCACAACTTTAATACTCACGCATAAACCTAAACAAACCAGCATGGCAAAAAATAGTACGGGCCAGTCAAGAAGAAATGCCCTGAAAAAAATAAGTGGCACTACAGCACTCACTGTTCTCGGGGCATCGCTGTATCAAAGGTTGGAAGCTTCGGAGAGCAGATTGGAAAAGCACCTGAAAGGAAGCGTCAACCATTCGGTGTGCCGCTGGTGTTACAATGATGTCCCTTTGGAAGATCTCTGTAAGGCAGCCAGTGGGATTGGTCTGACTTCAATAGAATTGGTAGGCCCGGAGGAATGGCCTGTATTAAAGAAATATGGTCTGACTTCGGCTATGCCTTGGGGAGCAGGATTGGGGATTGAAAAGGGATTTAATAACCCGGAGTATCATGATGAGCTGGTCAAAAGTTATGAGGAAATGATCCCTAAAGTGGCCGCGGCAGGTTTCAAGCAGATTATCTGTTTTTCAGGAAACCGCAAGGGATTGGATGATGCAAAGGGTATTGAGAATTGTGCAGTAGGTCTGAAGCGTTTAATGCCTATTGCTGAGAAACATAACGTGATCATGTGCATGGAACTGCTAAACAGCAAAGTTGACCACAAGGATTATCAGGCAGACCATACCGCCTGGGGGGCAGATGTCTGCAAGGCAGTAGGGTCAGAGAATATCAAATTGCTCTATGATATCTACCATATGCAGATAATGGAAGGAGATGTGATAGCGACTATAAAAAAATTCCATCCCTATATTTCCCATTACCACACGGGAGGAGTTCCGGGTCGGAATGAAATAGATGAGACACAGGAACTTTATTATCCTGCCATTATCAAAGCCATAGTGGAAACAGGATATACCGGCTTTGTGGGCCAGGAATTTATACCGAAAAAAGAAGACAAGCTTGCCTCTTTGAAGCAGGGCGTCGAAATCTGTGATGTATAAGAGTTAAGGAAGTTGAGAGTCATAGCATACGGAATTATGCTATGACTTTTTGCCTTCAGCCCATAGCAGGAGATGGGCTTGAAAAGTATAAAGGATGAAGACTTTGATGCCCTCTATCCTATAAAAATAAAGAAGCTTTCCGGTACACACTGGACTCCGGTAGACGTTTGCAAAAAAGCTATTGGATTTTTAGCTGAGACAAGCGAAGATGCTGTACTGGATTTAGGCTCTGGGGTTGGGAAATTCTGCATTATTGCTGCGGCCTGTTCCGATGCACAGATCACAGGGGTAGAGCAGCGTGGTAACCTTATCAGAATCTCGAGAAAAATAGCATCAAAATATCCGCTGGAAAGACTGGATTTTATCCATGATGACTTGGCAAATATTGATTTCGGCAAGTATCAGGGATTTTATTTCTTCAATTCCTTTGAGGATAATATCAGTTTCCAAAGTAATATAGGTGACTTAAACTACTTTATTTCTGTAACTTACCGATACTATGTTAAACTGTTACATCATCGATTTGGAGAAGCTGTCAAAGGTACCGGGATAGTTACCTATTGCGGGAATGCTGCTGAGATACCTGAAAGCTATAGCATGGTCCGGTCCAGCAATAATGGAAAGCTGAAATTTTGGCAAAAGATGGAGTGATCTTTCAAACGGTATTCTGACGGAAGAGGCTTAACCCCTAATAGTGGATCCTATCGTAGTGATCGAGGGTTTCCACCATACAGATATATCTTGATTGAAAAAATGGGAGTCTTATGGAAAAATTAGCAGGATGTTGCATCATTGGATTGGCAAGTGTCTTTTTTTTATGCCAATGTACGTCTAAACACCAACAGCATAATAAACCACGGGTCCTTATCAGTACAGATGTGGGAGGGACAGACCCCGATGATTACCAGTCGTTGATCCATTTATTCATGTACGCAGATCTTTTTCAGCTGGAAGGGTTGATTTCCTCTCCTTTTGGTGGAGGCACAGTCCAGGATATCCATCGTGTCATTGATGACTATGAAACTGATTATGGAAAATTAAAGAAACATGCTCCTCACTTGCCCGACCCCGCGCAGCTAAGGACAATTACTAAGCAGGGCACCTTGCCAAGTGCCTCTTTTCGTGGATATGGAACGGCTACAGAAGGGTCGGAATGGCTAATCCAATGTGCAAAAAAGCAAAGTCAACTGCCATTGTGGGTATTGGTGTGGGGAGGTCTGGAGGATCTGGCCCAAGCACTTCACGATGCACCGGAGATTAAAGATGCTATCAAAGTGTACTGGATAGGTGGGCCTAATAAGAAATGGAGCATCAATGCTTATGCCTACATCGCTGAGAATCATTCTGATCTCTGGATGATAGAAGCCAATGCTACCTACAGAGGCTGGTTTATGGATGTAGACTCACCGGAAGACCTAAAAGGTGACAGGTATTATGATAACTATATCCATGGAGCAGGAGCTTTGGGAAAGGATTTTAAGAATCATTACGGTGGGGAAATAAAAATGGGGGATACACCTTCGTTGGCTTATATTATGAGCGGGAACCCGGATGACCCGGCCGGGGAAAGTTGGGGAGGAAGCTTTGGGAAAATCAGCAGGAGCCCACGTACCGTTTTCGAAGGGGGGAGCACACTGGAAGATACCGTGGCTGCCTATGCTACCATAGAATGGAGATTCGAAGGTCGGGAACAGGCCATATCAGAAGATTCGGTCTGTTTTACGATAGAAATCCAGAATCAGGTATGGCCAGGCTATTATTTGGGAGATGGTATATACGGGGTAAGGTATGCTTCTAAGCAGCCTGAAGTAGGAAAATATCTTACCAGAAGCCAGATCCCTGAGTTGGACGGCCTGTCTGGCCAATATGTGAGCATTATTCCCTGGCCGGGCAGGAGCTCTGTAACAGATTATCCACTTGGAAACCATTGGTATAGTGACCGACAGGATCCAGGCTTATTCATCAAAGAACAGCAGGGGGCACGGACTGTTTCGAAATATAGGGGTGAGTTTTTGCGGGACTGGGCAAAGAGATGGGAATGGCTGCACTAGTTCAGAGTACCTGCCGGGTTCACCAATATTTTTTTATGTCAGGACTGGTATGAAGTGAACCTCGTGCCAAGTGATCTGTGAACGGCATTTCAGCGCTATTTTTTTACCTAAAAAACCTCAAAATATTCCTTGAAAACTTTGGCTGGGAAAAGCGATTACTTAGATTTGTTATAATTTAAAATTAATCTAAATAATAATAAGATTGAGCTGTGAGGTAGAAGGTCATGTATGGAGGATAGGGAATACTTCACTCTTCCGATCAAAATCCCAAAAACAGTTTATCAAGCAAGACTTTAAGTCCTGGGATATCAGCTCATTTATATCAGTCTGATAAGGCTTCTTTTCCCAGGCACCATTTATCCAGTACTTCTCCCAGTGAGCTGCTAGGAGGATTACTGAATCAACAAAGGCACAATAAATTCCACTATTAAATCTACTGTATATGTCATACTGTAAAACTGAGCTGGTCTATCAAAATGAGGAATTTGTATTTACAAGATGCACTGACTGCTGCCGGATGGGATTGATGTACAAGCAGGCGATGATCAGTTTTGATGAACTGAATTTCGATGCTTTCAGCAGGTATATGGAGCGTATGGATTTTGAGGAAGAGAAGCAGGTTTTTATGGATGGATCGGAGCGGATAGTGATAGAAACATACCACCAGGATGTTCAGTTTTCGCTGCTGGAAGAAGAGTTCTACAGATTAAAGGCTTATGTAATGGAAGCTTCTGTTCAGCTTCAGTTGATCGGGATGATCAGAGGATTATAATCAGCATCCATCCAAATTCAGATTTGATCCCCGGGCTTTAACAAGTCCTCATGCATGCTGCTTTTTTCCGCTGGATATTTAGTGGGGGCTAAGTATGGTTAATCCATTGCGGCTTTTACAGATTAAATAGTAGGGGAATTGCAAATAGGAGTGCAAGTAAGACCGCTGTCTGCAAATTGACTGGTTTTTCCGTTGTAAGATTTTTTTATTTGATTATCAGAATGTTAAGGGTTTTTTTGGATTTGCTAATCAGGGTTTGGTATGTTATATTTAGGTGTTAATTATTTTTAATATGGTGAATTTTTCGAGGCTTTCAGTGCCAGGTGCTTCCGACAGCAAAACAATAGAAACAGTAAAATCCCAGCCCCAGTTGGTTCAGTTCAAGGATAAACGGAAAGAACATGCCGTACAGCTGAAGCTTTCCAGACTGGCTAACTCTGGAAAAGAAAGTAACCCAGTCCAATTGGCAGAAATCGGGGAGGACGAAGAATTGCAGATGAAAGCCCCTAAGGAAAGTCTCCAGCTCAAGAATATAGGTGGTGAAGAGGAAGTTCAGCTAGTGGAGAAAGAAGCATTTCAGCTAAAGCGCATAGGGGAGGAGGAGTTGCAGATGAAAGCTGTCCAAGCGGATCAACGTAACCCGGATATGATCAATCCCTTAGTTCCTTTACAGCGAAAAGAGAATAGGACCGGCTTGCCTGATCAGCTGAAGTCTGGGGTAGAGAATCTTTCCGGCCATAGCCTGGACGATGTGAAAGTGCACTACAATTCCGGTAAGCCAGCCCAGCTTAATGCGCATGCCTATGCCCAGGGGGCCGATATCCATATTGCGCCAGGTCAGGAGAAGCATCTTCCCCATGAAGCTTGGCATGTGGTACAGCAGAAGCAGGGCCGGGTGAAGCCTACTAGGCAGATGAAAGGAAAAGTCAACATCAATGATGATGCAGGACTGGAGAAAGAGGCTGATGTAATGGGAGGGATGGCACTTCAGGCAGAAAGCAAAAGCCCTAATGGTTTAAAACAGCAAGCGTCAGGACAGCTGGTTCAGCTTGTTAAGAATGATTCCTTAAGGCCTCAGACGGATAAACGGATGAATGACCTCAAGACAGAAACGATTGGGATTTTGACTTTGCTCAAAGAGCTGGGAGAAGACTGGGAGAAAAAATACGGTAAGCTGGCAAAAGAAAAAGCCTCGGCAAAAACGAAAGGGTTATTGGATGGGGGAGAGAGTGATTATCCTGCTGAAATCAGAAAGGCTGCCTTGCGGGAATTATGGTCTCAGCTATCCTCTGAAGAGAAATTGGAAATGGCAACTGAAGCCGCCCGTTTGGGAGGAAATGCTTTATCGGCCGTTGTAAGTAACGGATGGACTACCTTGCGGGAATTATCTGGAATAGCAGAAAGCACATCCGGTTCCAAAAAGAAGGCTAAATCACGGGAAAAGGAAAAACAAAAAGAAACCGAAGACCGGCAGCCTGAGGAGAAAGAACAGGGTAGTGGAAGTATAGGTTTTTTAAGCGAACTCACTGCCGAGGATCTCAGTACCTTGTATGACGTATATAAGCTCCGCAAAGATGCGCTGGAAAAGATTGCAGAGGCAAAATCAAAAATTGTGGACTCTGCAGGGGCAATAGGAGAGCATTTTGGGGAGGCAGCGGGGAGAATCCGGAATGAAGTGGATTTTGATAAGCGTATGAAAGCCCAGGAACAAGCCTTTAAAGTGGCAAGAAAACGGCTGGAAATGCTGCATGAAGCAATCCGTGAAAATGAGGATACAGATCGGTATGCGAAAGAACTGGATGCATTGGATCACGCACTGGAAAGCCTGAATGGCCCTGGAATCGTCTATAGAATTTCACTGAATGATAACGGAAGAAGTAAGCATCCTGATCTTTGTCAGGATGCTATCGGATACATCCGCGCCAGTAGCCCACTTGTAACGCGGGATAAAACAGGGGTTGAATGGATAGGATCGTTGGGAAGGAAATTGGGATCTGCTTTTGAAAGTGGCAGCTCGAAAGAACAGAAAATCGCGACTGCCCAGTCACAACTTGCAGCAGTCCTTGAAAATGCGGTAGATAGGTCCTGGGGGAAATTTACTTCTTGGGGATGGACACCTACAGCTATAAAGAAAATCAGGAAAGAGCTGCCAAGAGATAGAGACCCGAAGGATAAACTGGATTGGGCAAAAAAAGTCGCTGGGGAGGCGACGGGAAAAGAAAGCGACAACAGACATCCTGAAACACAGATTTTTTATGAGGCGATGGCAAGTCTGGATACTACAAATGAAACCAGTCTGCTGACCACGGCATCTATTCTAAGTCAGCTTAGTGTAAAGCTGGATTGATCACTCCTATTCATTTTGTTTGGATGATTTGTAGCTAGTCCGATTGACAAAAACGTCGAAAAGGATACCTAATAACCGGAAGAAAGAATAAAGCTAAAACAGGCCAAGACCTAACGGCAGTAGAAAATCATCAACAGCTATTTTTGGGAAAGAGGCGGCTTATTGGATTTGCATCAAAACCCACTTCCGTTCATATGTATTATGTGATGGGATTGTCTGATATTTAGTTATGTTTTCAGACTCATTTAAAACCACCACCCGTATGCGATTTGTATTCTTTTTACTGCTTATCAGTACTTCCGTTGCTGTGGCCCAACAAACCGATCCCAAGCCACAGCGTTTGACTATAGAAACCAATGAGCGGGCGATCCGGCAGGATGTACCGATGACAAACTCCATCCGTCAGGCCTTTGAGGCAGGTACACGGGATTTTTCCGGAAAACCTGGGCCTAATTATTGGCAACTGGAAGCAGACTACACCATAGATGTCAGTCTGAACCCTTCTACACAGACCCTTACGGGTTCCGAAAAAATCCTGATGCATAACACCAGTGGGGATGACCTGGAAGTGATTGTACTCCGTCTAGACCATAATATATTCCGGGCTGATGTGCCCAGGGGATCTTCTGTGCCCGCCGAAACCACCGAGGGCATGGTAGTGACAGCTATTAAAGTAGCCGGAGAATCAGTAGATCTTACTGCCCCTCCCGTTGGACGCAATGCCGCTCCTGAATTGAGGGTAAGTGGATTGAACAGGACAGTAGCAGTCATCACGCTTGCAAAACCTATCAAAGCAGGTAGTACAACAGAGGTGGAAATAGACTGGCACACCAAATTACCGGGTGGGCCCAATGGGAGGGGGCATCGTATGACCCAGCGGTTTGACAGTACGTTGTTCCAGCCTACCCAATGGTTTCCGAGGCTGGCCAAATACGATGATCTCCGAGGCTGGGAAACCAGTGTATACCTTGGTCCAGCTGAATTCTTCAATAATTTTGGCCGCTTTGATGTCTCGATTACAGTGCCAGGAGGATGGATTGTGAGCGGCACGGGAGTATTGCAAAATCCCGATGAAGTTTTGACCCCAACTGCCATCCAGCGGCTGGGAACTATTCTGGACTCTGATGAAGAGGTCACAATTGTAGCTGCTGACGAGCGCGGGGCAGGTAAATCCACTGCTCCTGGGGAGAAGCTCACCTGGCATTTTGTGGCAGATCGGGTCAATGATTTTGCTTGGGCTACATCCGGTGATTTCATATGGAAAGCTACACGGG
This sequence comes from Algoriphagus sp., assembly GCA_048819475.1. Classification (GTDB taxonomy): domain Bacteria; phylum Bacteroidota; class Bacteroidia; order Cytophagales; family Cyclobacteriaceae; genus Algoriphagus. Next base: position 46,411 of record JBMDXP010000012.1, on the reverse strand, counting down.
CAACTATCCCCGGGAAGGGTCCTGTTCCTATCCACATGGTTTACCTTCCAGAGCGGGCAAATTATTTTGAGAGAGCAGCACGGAATACCAGGCATGCACTGGAGTTTTATTCGGAACTATGGGGTCCTTATCCGTTTCCCCAGCTCACTATGCAGGATGGTCCCAGTGCAGGCATGGAGTATCCGATGGTTATCAATTCCAACCAAGGGGCGGCGGATCACGAAACAGCCCATCAGTGGTGGCCCATGATGTTGGGGACCAACGAAACCAGGTACGGCTGGATGGATGAGGGATTCAATCAATACATGAACATCCTGTCAGATGCGGATGATGAAGGAAAACCGTATAGCTTTGATGGGCTGGGACAGAGCTATGGTGCGATGAGCGGAAATGAAGACGAAGCTCCGTTGATGTGGAATTCAAACGACGCAGGTAGTGGATATGGATTTCAAACCTATCGTAAGACACCCCTTATGCTTTCTATGCTCGGGGGGATAGTGGGGGATGAAGCAGTGATCAATGCAATGAAAAAATATACTGCAACCTGGGCATTCAAGCACCCATCCCCATGGGATTATATGTTTTTCATGAACAATGAGCTTGGACAGAATCTGGAGTGGTTCTGGTATTATTGGCTGTTTACCACTGAGTCGGTCGAAAGTGCCATACAGGATGTCACTTCAGCCAATGGACAAACAACAGTTAGGGTGAAACAGGAAGGGGAAATGCCATCACCTGTAGTACTGAGAGTCGAATTTGAAGAAGGAGATGCTACCATTAATTCATTGCCTAACAGTAGAATGATTGATGCTATCACCGCTGAGGTTATCTGGCCGGTGGATGTATGGTTCTCAGGGAAGCGGACTTTTGATGCGGTGATGAATTTTGGAGAGCGGAAAATCCGTAAAATAACATTGGATCCCAAGGGCCGCTTTCCGGATAAGGATACTGCTGATAATGTGTGGCCCAGGTGAAAGAACTGGAGCATGAGAACACTTTATTCTCTTGCTTTTTTTGGCCTTTGCCTGGCTTTCTTTGAAGAAAGGCAGTGCTGTTAGGAAATTATGAAATGTTAAAAGAATAGTTTTTCTGGTTTTAATGAACGATTTTAATTGTTTTAAAAGAGATACTATGAAAATCAAGTCGCTTATGTTGCTCTGCTGTGGGATGATTTCCATAGGAGGCTATGCTCAGAAGAAATTTGAGTTCGACAGCCGCGAGTGGGCAGCGTTTCCCAGAGAACTCCAGTCAGACAAATTTTACTACAGGCCTGACTTTAGGATAAATAAATTTCCGGAGTGGGGCAGGTCATTGAAAAATCCCGGTGACGTCCCTCTTCTGCTGTTTCGTGAGAGGAATGCTTCTGCCTACGTGGATAAGGTGATCAATATGCCTGTGATGAAACCGGAAATAGCCAGCAGAATGCCGGTATTCGAGCCTGACTCAACTGTCACATACACCTTGAGGATAAAGGAAATTCAGAGAAATGAAAACGGGGAGTTTTACAGGGATAAATAAATATATGCGAAGTTTTCACTCCTCCCTGAGCTAAGCATATTGATCGGGAGGAAGAGGGAAATGGCATGGAAAAATGATAGGTATTAGTCTAATATTGAATGGGGCGTGGATAGTTTTTGTTTCCTTTTTTCCACCGGGTGTGGGAAAGGAAATCCAGTTCGCGGACCCTACGATATTTTATGATGGGTCTACTTACTACCTGTATGGCACAAGTGGAAAGGACCCCGATCAAGGATTTGAAGTGTATGTCTCAAAAGACCTCAAGTCCTGGGGAAAGCCTGCCCATCACAATGGTTTTGCCCTTCGGAAAGGAGATGCCTTTGGGGATAAAGGATTTTGGGCTCCTCAGGTTTTTGAACACAAGGGGGAATTCTATATGGCTTACACAGCCAATGAGCAAATAGCAATAGCTAAAGCGGACAGTCCTTTGGGGCCCTTTAAGCAAGTGGAGAAGAGAAGTCTGCAAGCTGCTGTGAAGCAGATCGATCCCTATGTATTCATCGACTCTGAGGGAAGAAAGTACCTCTATCATGTGCGGCTGCAGGAGGGCAACCGACTGTATGTAGCGGAATTGGAAGATGATTTTTCCCGCATAAAAGAGGAGACGCTGACGTACTGCTTTCATGCGGAAGATACTTGGGAAAATACGCAAAAGCAGGGATGGACTGTGTCCGAAGGTCCGGCGGTAATCGAGCATGATGGTTTGTACTATTTTATTTATTCAGCCAATGATTTCCGAAATCCCGATTACGCAGTAGGCTATGCCGTGGGAGAGAGTCCCTTGGGGCCTTGGACAAAAAGTAACTCAAATCCTGTTTTCGATAGAAAAATGGCCGGGATCAATGGACCTGGACATGGGGATTACTTTGTGGATCACAAAGGAAGCCTTCACTATGTATTACATACCCATCAGTCCGACGAAGAGGTAGGACCTAGAAAAACGGCTATCATCGAACTTGAATTTGTCCGGAATGGAGATGCCCCTGATCTGTTGAGAGTAAAGGATACCAGTTTCAGATATCTGAAGGAAGAGTGAAATGGTTGTTAGGGATAATTGGCATATCAGTATAGCAATACCTAATGTCCTAACCTATGTCCTATGGAAAAAGGAATAAGCTTAAGCGCGAAGAATAACCTTGCCCCCATAAGAGACCAACTGGCGGATATGGTCAGGCCCGGCACCAGCGTGATCGAGTTTGGATGCGGGAAAGGTGAGTTGCTGATGCAGCTATCCAAAATAATCGGGTATGGTTTGGGTATTGATAAATCCAGGGTATTGATCGATTATGCTTCCATGCAGAAGAGGAGAAGAAATATAGCGACGGTGGATTTTAAATGCGCTGAGCTGGATTATACCTACCACCATCCGGAAACTTATGACTATGCTATCGCGAGTCTGTTTTTCCATGTGATTCCGGTCTCAGATGCAATTTACCTGCTTAGTCTTATGCGGGATATATCCCGTACTGTTCTTGTCTGTGGTTTTGTGGAGCCGAAGACATTTTTTGGGAAGATTTTGCTGGAATTGGACCAAAGATTTTCAGGTCATTATGGTAATTTTAGAGTCTATCAGGAATTTGGCTACCTTGAGAAGATATTCACAGCTGCTGATTGTGGAGATCCCGTAGCTGTGGATACGCCTATTTCAGCGATAAAAATCTATAAGATCAGTGGTAAAAGCCCATGATGGGAGTACAGCGGGTGATCTTAATCTTTGTGTTGGATTCCTTTTCCTGCTGAAAAGATCCAGTAATCAGAAATTTATATTTTAAAGAACCTCTATAGATGAGTTATTGCAGCTACATAGGGCAAATGCAGCCAGAAGAAAGAAGAATACTTCACCAAAATTATCACGATAATCATTATGGCTTTCCCATTCATGATGATAATGAATTGTTTGGCAGGTTGATTATGGAGATCAATCAGGCGGGGTTGAGTTGGGAGACGATCCTGAAGAAGGAAGCATCCTTCCGAAAAGCCTATGATGGGTTTGATATTGAGAAGGTGGCTGCTTATGGGGAAGTGGACCGGGAGAGGCTATTGGCAGATGCAGGCATAATCCGGAATAAATTAAAGGTCAATGCTGCCATTGAAAATGCAAGAACGATCCTTGAATTGAAGAAAGTGCATGGATCATTTGAGAAATGGCTGGAACATCACCATCCCAAAACAAAGGAAGAATGGGTCAAGCTTTTCAAGAAGACCTTTCGCTTCACCGGAGGCGAGATAGTCAACGAGTTTCTCATGAGTATAGGCTACCTGAAAGGCGCACACTCAAAGACATGCGCTGTTTACAGTGAAGTCTTGCTGGCAAATCCTAAATGGGCTTTTCAATGATATCAACACCCAATCATGCCAGCAGGAGCCGAGCAATAAGAACTCGCTGAAACGTCTCCAGCCACATTTAATCTCAAGGCTTACTTATGGGGTTGTTTTTAAACCAAAGATAAATGGCATTGGTCCATCCAAAACCATCTTGGTTGGGATATTCCCCTCCTCCTGCCAGGCCATCGGGATCCACCACGTTGTACTTTTCCATCATCTTTCCAGTCTTTTTAAATACATTATCGTTGGTTGCCAGCCAGCGTTTTTTCAACTCCTCAGCAGTATCGTAGAATTCATAGTTGCATAATCCCACGTAAGTAATGTACTGCAATGGGGCCCATCCATTAGGGGAATCCCATTGCTGTCCACTGGCGTGCAGGGATGAAACCACACCGCCTTTTTTTAGAAAATCTGATGCAATGTGGTCATGGACATGCGCCGCCTGTTCCGCTGTGGCTACTTTAAAGTAGAGTGGATATACCCCTGCAAGCGACATGACGGGAGTAGATTTATTATGTTCGTAATTATAGTCCATAAAGAATCCGCTGTCTTCATTCCATAGATTCTTGATAATCGCTTCTTTACGCTTCTCTGCTTTGTCCAGGAAGTATGAGGATGGTTCGGAATAGGAGCTGTGACCATAGGCTTCTGCCAATGTCACCTCCAGGTCATATAATATACAGTTCAAGTCTACCGGTACGATCTCGGTCGTGTGTATGGTTTCCATTTTGGTTTCTTCCCTAAACCACCTACAGGAAAAATCCCAACCTGATTCACAGGCGGCCCGAATATGTCTGTAGAGTTTTCCAGGATCCACACCATATGAGGCTGATTGGTGGGCCATTTCCACATCTTCAGCGTAGGACTCCGGGCGAGGTGCAGGTAAGTCATCCCAGTATCGGTTCAGAATGCTCTCGTCGGGAAGGAGTATTACCCTTCGGAAGGTCGCCTCCCTGTCTGAAAGACGGAAGTAACCATCCATCCAGTAGTTATATTCTTTCTGCATGTGGGGCAGATACTCGGTCATAATATCAGGTCCATCGATTTGAGCCAACAATCTGACCATCAATGCAAAAAAAGGAGGTTGGGACCGTGTGAGGTAATAGCTCCTGTTGGCGTTGGGGATATGCCCATAGGAATCTATCAGGTGCGCAAAGTTCTCGACCATATCCCGGATCAACTCATTTTTTCCGGCGCACTGCAATCCGAGCATGGTAAAGTAACTGTCCCAGTAATACAGTCCCCTAAAACGAGCTCCTGGGACCACATAGGATTTGGGCACAGGCAGCATGGAGCAGTTCTCCCTGGATTTGCGGGTGAGAAATGGCCAGACCTTGTCGATATGCTCAGTCACAGGCAACTGCTGATCACTTTTATAATCTGTGTTTATAGGTTCGGGTATGTCAAAATAGTCCGCCACGAAATCCTTCAGGCTAAAATCCTTCTTATGCTTCTGTATTTCATACAGGCTGAGTATCTCTTCGGGAGCACGCTTGGGAAAACAGTCTGCAAAGGTGATGGAATCCTCAAATACATGATTCACTTGCACATCATGAAAGAGAGGCCCAAACAGTTGGTCTGGTGGCAAAATGGACGGAACGACACTGTAAATTCTTGGCGGTTTGATAGATTGCATGGTTTAGTTATGACCAACCGGTCGCTGGTTTAGTTTCAATTTGGTTTTCAGTTGCCCTTGTCCGATGGCAAAAAGCATTAATATACTGAAAAAACGGGCATGATTAAAAGCCTAGAGGTGTTTTCTAAAGTTTGTCTGCCCACTATGGCTCGTCCGGAATTATTCTGGCGGGACTTTATTGAGTAGGAAACAACCCTTATAGTTAACTGAATCTGGGCAATAAATGTTTAATGCATGCAATGTTCTACAAGCGAAAACTATTGTATATTATGGGTATACTAGTACCAGGGACGTATGACAAAAGTACAATGACTGTGACAACAGATGGATTTAGAATAACGATACATATGGTTTCAAGTCTTGACGGCATTATTGCAAAAAGAGACAATAGCATTTCATGGTTTGAGTCATCGAGCAAATATGACAAAGGAATTAAAGGGGAAGACCCTGAAGAATTTCTTAAATCAGTAGACTGCTATGTGATGGGTTCACGGACATATGACCTGGCTTTGGAACTTTCCAAATCCTATGGTTGGGCATATGGGGATAAGCCCACAATAGTAGTGACGAGTAGAAGTCTGTTCGCAGAAAGACAGCAGATTGAATTTTATTCGGGTGACTTGGAGAAACTTGTGAACGAACGCTTAAAAACAAACTATAAGAATGTATGGGTTGTTTGTGGTGCAATGCTAGCCAAAAACTTGATTCGGCTAAAATTAGCGGATGAGATAAGAGTGAGTATTTTGCCGGTTATTCTGGGCGATGGGTTACTGTTCTTTGACCACATAGGGAAAGAACAGGCAGTATGTCTTATAGACACCAAAGCGTATAAAAACGGAATGGTAGAACTGTGCTACGGACTGATAAAGTAACTGCCTTTCCAGAATAAAATCGGGAAAGCTATAACAAGACCAATACATAGCCGGCCTTAAGTTAAATTTGTAACTTAAGGAGTTGCCCCGGATATTGAGGAGCTCAGTTAAAGGCTTGGTGAAAGGGAACCCTCACCGAGTAATTCAGGGAAGTGTAGTAATTCACAGGAATGAAAAGAACAGATAAAAAGGAGCCGTTATATAGAAAAGTTAATACAAAAGCAAGAAGAGTTCTCCATCATATAGGAGGAGACTTTAAGCACGTCAGACACAAGAGGCAGGAAACATTGGAACAAATCAAAGGAACAATGTTCGGGAAGAAAGAGAGGGGGTTGGATTATACACCATTGTATAGATTTTTGCTATCGAAAGCAGGTTCGGACTGGGATGAGGTATTTAGTGAGGCAAAAGCAAGATTAGACAAAACAGAACCTATATTTTTAATGGTAGCCTTACATCCGAACGATAAAAAGGACTATGTAAGATTGGGCGATTCGACTTATTTTTCGGGCATGTATGTTGATGAATCGGGGATTTTGCAATTGTCAAATCCCCGATTGGAAGTATCGGACCTAGGATATCATTGCAATTGCTGTACACATACCTTCAATGGCAAAGTATATTGACGGAAAGAGAAAGTATACAACTGATCAAAAAATCAGGACTGATTATGTGCCTGGGTAGCCAAATGTGTCCGTACCTTACAATCTCCTGCTTTGGACCGACGCTTTTTTATTTTCCAAGAAGTAAGCCATGCCATACGTAGTTAGGGCTTGCTGAAAAAGTCAGCTATTCCAGCTTCAAGGCGGCCGAGTGAAGATGTATGCTTATACTTCGAATGAGGCCAACATAGAAGATGGTATGGCCGAGACTAGCTTGAAAATTCCGATTTTTGTCTTTTTGAGTGCATAGGTATAGACCTATAGTAGTAAAAAAGCTTGCACTTGCTGAAAACCCTTTCGAATGAAAAATGGGCTAATCAGTCCTAACGATAAGCTTTTAATCTGTTGCAGGCGTTTTTCAACAAGTCCTAGTTAGGAAGATCAAATCGATTGACTGATCGGATTGGAGTCAGGATAGAACTTGATTCCAGTGGATTTTTTATTTGTGAAAAATAATTTATCTTCGGACTTACTAACTGTAAACCCAAAAAAGCAGGATTTTATTTTGGTTTCTGGCGTATTTGCCGGAGGATCGGTTATTCACCTCCCTGATCTCTTCTAAAAGTTTGCAGCATTTATCGTTTGGGACTATTAGGAAAACATACGGAGCAGGAATTACTGGCTTCCCTGAAACAAGGGGATGTTAAAGCATTTGATGAGCTTTATTCCAGGTATGCAAGAAAATTGATGTATTTTGCCCAGACTTTCTTTTCTGACCAGGACGTTGCCAAAGAGGCAGTCCAAACTATTTTTATCCGTATCTGGGAGAAAAGGGAGCGTTTGGATTCATCCAAAAACTTCAGGACCTACCTGTTTCAAGCAGCCAAATTCTATATGTACAATCATGTACGTGACAGAAAACGGTCGTGTAGACTGGAAGAAGCTCCGGGAGAAGCCTTTTTAAAACAAAATACAATCGAGGATGAAATGATCTACCAGGATCTGGAATCAACCACCTATTCATCTATAGAGAAACTTCCAAAGATCCAGCAGCAGGTATTCAGGCTAAATAAACTCGAAGGAAAAACCACAGCTGAAATAGCCGAGAAGCTGAACCTCTCCAAAAGGACCATAGACCATCACATCTATCTGGCCACCAAGAAAGTTAAATCAGAGCTATTACATTACATCTCTTTCTACATACCTGTCTCTATGATACAGTGTTGGATTTGGAGACAGCTGCTCTGAGTGATGGACCAAAGGCCCCATACGCAAGGTTAGTCTAATATCCGGATACCTATCATTTATCTGCGTTGATCGAATCAGGTTATTTCAGGGGTATTGCTTCTGTTTTTTTGTGCTACCCGACTTTTTTAATCAAGGATCCTTGCTTGCCTGACAAGACAGAAGGAAAAGTCTGGGACAGTTTTTTTATGAGTAAAGGATGCCGCAGGTAATTTTTTTTAACAGGTCTTAAGTATTTGAGGGGAGTTATGTTTTATACCCCAAAGAAAGACTGAATTGGAAGATAAAAAGCTCATACGATTCCTGGAAGGATCCTCTACTCCTGAAGAAGAAAGGGAAATCCATGCCTGGTTTGAAGAAAAGGGAGCCAGGCAAAAATTTGATTTGTTTTTGGAAAAGTATTTTGAAACCCCAAAGCCAAAACGAAAAGACACAACGGACTATGCCGAAGTGTTGAAAAACATTCATGAAAAAATCCATTTGCCTGAAAGAAAGAGCAGGTCCAAGGTCAAAAAACTCATCATCAAAGGGATGAAGACAGCGGCGAGTATTTTGCTGGTGGTCGCTTCAGGATATATCATGTTAAAGGCATACCAAGACAGGAATACAGCTGAAGTTAAAATGGGTGAGGTGAAAGTCACCACTACCACACGGGTGACAGGCCCAGGGGAGAAGCTGACACTTACGATGTCCGATAAGACGGTAATTACAGTGAATTCAAAGTCAGAGATTAGTTTTACTTCTTCCTATAATGAAAAGGAGCGGGTCATAAATTTAAAAGGAGAGGCCTATTTCGAGATTGCTCCGGATTCCTTGAGACCTTTTAGGGTGGAGTCTGAAGAGATCACTACCACGGCGTTGGGTACTGCTTTCAATGTCTACGCGAGGGAGGGGCAAATTAAGATTGCCTTGACTGAAGGAAAAGTGTCAGTGGCGAAATCTGACCGCGAGGTTCGGCTATTGCCGGGACAGATGGCATTATGGGAACGTCAAAACCCAGACAAAACGGACTTCCTGGTTAAGAACTTCAACAAAGATGAAATAGAAGCTTGGAGAGAAGGGAAGTTGATCATTGATAGAAAACCCCTATCAGAAATTCTCGCTGACCTAGAGGCTTGGTATCAGGTGGAGATGCAGATCGATAAGGGGGTGGAGCTGGACAAAAAAGTGATCGGCACTTTTGAAAACAAGAACCTTCGGGACGTCCTGACAGGCTTAAGTTTTTCTACTGGCTTTGACTTTGAAATAAACGGTAAAAATGTTCGGATCAAAAAACAGCTGCCTATGTAATAAACAAAAAAGACAGGGTAAAATCTCCATCGCCAAATGAAATCATTTACCCTGCGACCTTAAAGCAATAAACCTTAAAATCATTCAAAATTATGAAAAGAAAACTACTGTACCTAATATTAATGGTATCGAGAAACCTATGCTACTGCTTCATCATCCAATGTTTCTTTATGACCACATTGATGGGGCATGGTATCAAAGCACAAATTAAACCCATTGATGAAACCTTTGTCAGGCTCCAAAAAAGTGAATGGAGACTACTGGAGATCTTCAAAAACCTGGAGCAGAATACAGACTATAAGTTTGTATATCCTGAAGATATACTTGGTATTGAGTCCACTCTTCATCTAAAAACCAAAAGGCAGTCAGTCAATGATATTCTGATCGACATCGGAACGGCTTCCAACCTGAAATTCAAGCAGGTGGATAATTCGATTTACGTAGGGCAGCAACCCCTAAAGAGCAGAAGTGCACTTCATGACATGGAGGAGATTACGGTTTCGGGAACAGTTACTGATGAGAATGGGGATCCATTACCCGGGGCCACCATCACCGTAGCGGGGACTACAATCGGCATGGTCACGGATGTGGATGGTAATTACACACTGGATGTACCCGATGGTGCAACCTTGGTTTTTTCATATATAGGCTATGAGACTGCACGTATTCCTGTAATCAACCAAAATAGAATAGATGTCGTCCTACAACCGGATATGTCTTCCCTGGAAGAAGTAGTGGTGGTAGGGTATGGCGTGCAACAAAAAAAGACACTCACAGGAGCAGTTTCATCGGTAAATGAGAAAGAACTTTTAGCTATTCCCGCCGGAGATGGTGCCGCATTGCTTCAAGGGCGCCTGGCAGGCATTACAGTGACTACTAATAATTCCCCGGGCGGGGAGGCTGCGGTAAGGATTAGGGGGATTGGTTCTATTAACAACAACAACCCGCTTTATATCATCGATGGAGTGCCCACTACCAGTGGACTTACGCATATCAACCCAAATGACATCGAGTCCATGACAGCTTTAAAGGATGCCTCTTCCTCTGCAATTTATGGGTCACGTGCAGCCAATGGGGTTATCGTTGTAACGACGAAACGTGGGAAATCAGGACAGCCAAAACTCAGTTTCAATTCCCGTTATGGTGCCCAGCATGCAGTAAACCAACTGAATTTACTGAACACACAGGAGCTCGGAAACCTGTTATGGCTAGAGAATACCAACAGGGGACTAGCTCCCGGGGATCCTGGATGGGGAGACCTGCAGTACGGATATGGGGCTACGCCGGTTATCCCGGATTATATTTTACCTGCAGGGAAAATGGAAGGAGAAGTAGATGAGAGTACCTACGCTTACCCCAATCCCTATAATGGGATTACCCGGGCAAATAAAGAAGGTACGAACTGGTATAATGAAATTTTTGCCACGGCCCCTATCCAGGAGTACAACTTGGCATTGAGCGGAGGGGGAGAAAAAAGCAACTATGCTATATCGGCAGGCTATATGGACCAGAAAGGCATTGTGGTGCAAACAGGCTTCAAACGGTATACCCTGAGGGCAAACTCGGATGTAAAACTGAAAAAATGGTTGGAGGCAGGTCAAAGTTTGGGGTTTGCCTATACCGACCGAAACAGTTTTGGGAACAATGACGAATACAATCCAGTCTCGATGTCACACCGTATGCATCCGATTTTACCGGTCTATGATATACGTGGAAACTTTGCCGGTTCCAAGGTGCTGGCGACAGGAAACGCCATGAACCCCAAAGCACTTCTTGAGCGGAATAAAAATGATTTTTCCCGTCAGATGCGCCTGCTAGGCAATTTTTACACACAGCTTAATTTAAACGAGAATTTATCCTTTAGAAGTCTTTTCGGGGTTGATTATACCAGTAACCGCTCTAAAGATATTTTCTTGATGGACCCGGAATATACACAAACGAATTATACCAATAGGTTGACTGAAAATTACAACGGGGGACTGCAGTACAACTGGTCCAACACGATGACCTATTCCAAAGAATATGGTAATAACCATCAGTTAAATGTCTTGCTGGGAATGGAATCCTTGAGAAACAATACTGAATTTATAAATGCCGGGCGTTCAACATATGCATTTTCGGATTTTGATTACATGGTCATCAATGCCGGGGAAAAGGATATCACAAACTCCGGATCATTCGACGAATGGTCGTTGTTCTCCTATTTTGGAAGGATTAATTATTCCTTCAAAGACAAGTACTTGGTAGAGGTGGTTACACGTAGAGATGCTTCGTCCAGATTTTCAGAGGCAAATAGATGGGGTACTTTCCCCGCATTTTCTTTGGGTTGGAGGATTTCAGATGAAGCATTTATGAAAAACAACACTTGGATTAGTGATCTTAAGCTACGTGCCGGATGGGGAATGAATGGAAATGACAATGTAGGTAATTATAACGCTTACACTACCTATCGGACAGCAGGGAATGCATCGTATTACAATATTGCCGGGACGAGTAGCAGTCAGTCTGCTGCAGGCTTCCACAAATATGCCCTAGGAAATCCGGATGGTAGGTGGGAAGCCACTACCACCTCGAACTTGGGTCTGGATATCGTCTTGTTTGACTATAGGTTTGAAGCCAATATTGATGTATACAGTAGGGTTACCACCAACATGCTCTATCCGGAGACAAAACCGGATACTTGGGGAGGTCTGATTTTACCCTCCATCAATATAGGGGAAATGAAAAATACAGGTTTGGATTTAATCCTTAATTACAGGAGCAAACCGGGAAGTATTTTCAATTACACTGTTAGTGCAAATCTGTCACATTACAAGAATGAGGTAGTCAACTTAAACAACAACCCTGATGAAATAAGGTTTGGTAACAGTTTACGTGAGGAAGTGTATACTGCTTCCAAAGCAGGTTTGCCTATTTCATCCTTCTTCGGTTATCAGGTGGAGGGGATATTCAATACTCAGGAAGAAGTAGCCGCACATCCCAAATATAATCCTGACATAAACGGGGCAGATGCGTACAGCAGACCAGGTATGTTAAAGTATAAGGATGTAAATGGAGACGGGATTATCACGCCGGATGACCGGACATTCATTGGAAACCCCCATCCGGATTTTACCTATGGTTTCAACATTGACCTAAGCTACAAGAGCTGGGATCTTGGCATGTTTCTCCAGGGGGTGCAGGGAAATGACCTGATCAATTATCTAAATCGATGGACTCTTTTCAATCTATTTGAGGGAAACCGTAAAAAAGAACGGCTCTATGAGTCCTGGACGCCGGAGCGCTATGCTAATGGCGATAGGATAACAGTCCCTATGGCCATACGGGATGATGCAGTCATGCAGAAACCCTCTTCTTTCTTTGTAGAGGATGGTTCTTATTTCCGGTTGAAGAATCTGCAGATAGGTTACACCGTTCCGGCAGATGTATTGACCAAATGGAAAATCGACCGTCTCCGCATTTATGTGCAGGCCACTAACTTATTCACAATCACCAATTATAGTGGTCTTGATCCTGAAGTAAGTGTGGTAAATGACCGTCACATGGGAGTAGACGAAGGCATTTACCCTGTTTCAAGGATGTATATCATGGGTGTTAATTTTAACTTATAATACAATGAAAAAGCTATTTACATATACCGCACTGAGTGTGTTGATAGGAATCACCAGTTCATGTGCTGATTTCTTGGATATAAAGCCAAAAGGCCAGGCCGATATTGAGCTGTTTTCTTCAAAACAGGGTGTCAACGCTCTTCTGATCGGAGCATATTCCGTGGTGGATGGCGTTAACGGCCGGACCGGGGATGGATGGGCCAGCGCAGTGACTAACTGGGTCTGGGGAAGTGTGGCGGCAGATGACGCGTACAAAGGGTCTAATCCCGGTGATCAAAGCCAGATCAATCAAATAGAGGGATTTATGGTAGATTCTGAGAATCTATATGTGGCACAGCATTGGGCAGTGATGTATGATGGAGTAACACGGTGTAACGACGTATTGAAAGTCATACCAAAAGCCGAGGACATGACATCAGATGAAAAGAGAGTGGCTGAGGCCCAGGCAAAATTTCTAAGAGCCCACTTCTATTACCAACTGACTATTATCCATGGCAAGGTGCCATTTATCGATGAAAATACAATTGACCCGGGAGTGGTGCCCAATAGTCATGCTCTATGGCCTGAAATTGAAGCAGACATGCTGTTTGCTTCGGAAAACCTCCCGCATAGATGGCAGGAAAAAGGCCGGGCCTCACAATGGGCAGCCAAAACGTACCTGGGAAGAATATATATGACTCAGCGGAAATTCAGTGAAGCGAAAGCAATACTTGAGGATGTTTATTCCAATGGAGGATTTACACTGATGCCTAGTTACGAGCAGAATTACCTAATTGAGTTCAACAATAATATGGAATCCATTTTTGAGATTCAATATGCCGTAAATGACGGGTTTAACGGCTCTCCAAACGGAGGTTTGGGCGATGGGATCAATGGTCCGCATTTTATGGGATCCAGTGGTTTTTTTCAGCCAACCCACTCCTTGGTCAGTTCTTACAGAGTGGATGATTCTGGACTTCCTTTACTGGACGATACCTATACTGAAGATGATATCCTTCCTTATTCTTCCACTGGCAATGGGGTTTTATACACCAACCCTGTCGATCCCCGCCTTGACCACTCCATAGGTCGTCCTGGTGTGCCCTATTTGGACTGGGGAGTTCACCGGGGAGATGCTTGGATACGAAATGTCAGTAATGGTGGCCCCTATATCAATAAGAAAGCCATGTTCAAGCAATCGGAAAGAGGAGTGTTGTCAAGTACAACCGGACGGGTGTTTTTAAATGCCAACAACTACAGGAAGTTCAAATTAAGCCATGTCGTACTGTGGTTGGCAGAATGTGAAACACAGGTAGGATCTTTGCAAAGGGCAACGGAATTGGTGAACGAGATCAGAATGCGTGCCAAGAACTCAAACAGGGTGACTTTTGACAATGGGGATCCTGCAGCTAATTACAAAGTAGAGCCTTATCCCACGACTTTCTCCAGTAAAGAGCATGCACTTCGTGCAATACAGATGGAAAACAGAATTGAATTTGCCATGGAAGGCTACCGGTTTTTTGACTTGGTCCGGTGGGGGATAGCTGCACCTGTGATGAATACCTATTTCAATGTGGAAAAATCACAGCTGGGCTATTTGAATGGAAGCAGATTCTCTGTAGGACAACATGAATTATGGCCCATTCCACAAAGACAAATTGATATATCCATCAGTCAAGGGGCTTCTGTGCTCAGCCAGAACCCGGGTTACTAGCAGGACTGCGAAATGGGGCCGTGAGCGAAGCAGCCTCATTTCGTTGACTTTTCTTAAAAAGTTACATGCTTGTGCAAATGTAGTATAAATAGATCCGGTAGATTGGACACGGAGGAAGTGGACTTTCTCTTCAGTCTATTAACACTAAATCTGCATTGGATAAAAAATGTGATGTAGCCTGCGGATTTGACTGGCAATACATACAAGTGGTTGTGAAGGGTCACACACTTTGTATAACAATCAGTGACCCTCAAATGAAATAAAATAAACTTAGAAAGACTCTTTGAAAATAAAACTATGAAAACATATACAGTGCTGGGTAGTCAGCTTTTGTTTTTTATTACTTTATTTTTAGCTGTAGCCTGCGAAACTGCAGATTCCGAAAGAAAGAAAGAGGTTGAGCAGGTAAGCAGACTCAATAACCACCAGGATTGGGGGATTTACAGAGGGCATTCTACCGGAATCCAATACTCTGAGCTTGATCAGATAAATACGGGAAATGTCCAAAGGCTGGAAAAGGCCTGGGAATATAACCATGGCAATCCGATAGGGCCGGGAATGTACGCCAATGCAATCATCATTGACGGAGTACTGTATTTTACCACACCTGAAGTAAATGCAGTTGCATTGAATGCAGCTACTGGAGAAGAAGTATGGGTGTTCAGACCGGATGATTACAGGGACGACGCCAGACCATTTCGGGGACGGAACAGGGGGCTGGTATTTTGGGAAGATGCTAATGGACAGAACAGGCGCATCCTTAATTTTGTAAAGGACAGAGTGTATGCAATTGATGCGATTACAGGCTCTCTTATTACCTCTTTTGGTGAGAACGGGTGGATTGATCTGCGAAAAAACCTGCCCCAGGATCCTGAATTGGTTGATTTTGAAAGCACCACCCAGGGACTGGTTTACAAAAACCTAATCGTGGTAGGAGGCAGAACACCTGAGGGAGATCCTTCGACACCTGGTGATATCCGGGCATATGACGCGCTTACCGGGGAGTTTAAGTGGATTTTCCATACTATTCCCCAACCGGGGGAGTTTGGTTATGATACCTGGGAATTTGAAGAGGGAGTAAGTTATGGCGGGACCAATCCCTGGGGTGGTCTTACTCTCGATGAAGAAAGGGGCTGGGTCTTTTTGGCTACAGGATCAGCTGCGCCAGATTTTATCTATGGTGGGATGAGAAAAGGAGCCAATCTATTTGCAAATACTGTACTGGCTCTGGATGCCACTACCGGAAAGCGTATTTGGCACTATCAGACACTCCATCATGATATCTGGGACTATGACGCCCCCCCGGCACCGATTCTGGCGACAGTGACAGCAGCTGGCAAGTCTCGGGATATCGTCGTGCAGCTTACCAAGCAGGGACTCACCTTTGTATTGGACAGGGAAACTGGTGAACCGGTATTTCCGGTAGTGGAGCTGCCTGTTCCACCATCTAAAGTGCCTGGCGAGGAAGCCTGGCCTACACAACCTTTTCCGCTAAGGCCACCACCATTAAACCGGACTACGTTACGTGAGTCCGACTTGAGTAATATAACACCGGAAACCCATGCCTATGTTTTGGAGAAATTCAGACAACATGAGACAGGACCACTTTATACCCCAGCTTCCCGTGCAGGGGTGATTACCATGCCTGGCCATCAGGGAGGTGCAGAATGGGGGGGAGCTGCCTTTGATCCAGCCACCAATGTCATGTTTGTCAATATCAACGAAGCCCCCACCATACATAGTCTTACCCCTTTAGCCGCAGACATAGTGACGGAATCTGCCTCACCCATTGAGCGGGGGGCAGCCTTGTACAACACCACCTGTACCGCTTGTCATGGTGTCAACAAGGTCGGGAACCCTCCCTTATTTCCTCCACTGACCGATTTATCCTTGAGCAGTGACTCGATCAAGGCTATTCTTGCTTACGGCCGCGGCATGATGCCCATTTTTGACAACATCAAAGGAGAGCAGCTGGATGATTTAATCGCATATCTGAAAAACAATGATTCAGAAGATGACGTGCTCCTTGCAGCTCCTGAAGACACTGTTTCTTCCATAGCCCCCCGCTATGCCAACAATACTCCTTTTTTTGTAGACCAAAATGGCTACCCTGCCATCTCTCCACCATGGGGGACTCTCAATGCTGTAGATCTGGATAAAGGTGAGATCCTCTGGAAGGTACCCCTGGGAGAATATCCTGAGCTCGTAGCCCAAGGTATCCGAAACACAGGCTCCAAAAGTTTTGGAGGACCTGTCGTCACAGCAGGCAATTTGGTATTCATCGCTGCTACCCCTGACGAAAAGATCCGGGCGTTTGATAAGCGTTCAGGAATAGTGTTGTGGGAGTATCAGCTACCTGCCGGAGGTTATGCCACCCCCAGTGTTTATATGGTCAACGGAAAGCAATATGTGGTGATTGCTGCAGGAGGGGGAGGAAAAAACGGGACCAAGGTAGGGGATTCAATCATCGCATTCGCTCTACCAGATTGACAACCCTGAGATCAGGAGAAATAACCTATGGAATTTGGAGCTGGTTACATAGAAAGGTCAGGTAATTTGTAGATTCAAACCTCTGGGCTCTGGGCAACGGCAAAAATTAGTTTTATAGTAAGAAGAAACAACCGATAAAAATGGATATGTCAAAATTTCATCCGCTATGGATAAGCTTGGTAATACTGCTTTCTGCGACACAATTCACGCTAGCTCAGAAGGAAACATGGGAACCATTATTTGTAAACGGCACGGATCTTTCGGGGTGGAAGGAGCTGAACGGTCAACATAAATGGGAGGTGAAGGATGGTATGATTGTAGGGACTACGGTCCCCGGTCAGCCCAATGGTTTTCTTTGCACAGAAAATGTGTATGGTGATTTTATACTGGAGCTTGAGGTGTCTGTAGATACGTTAATGAATAATTCAGGCATACAGTTCCGGTCCCTCAGCACTCCTGATTATAAAGACGGTAGGGTTCACGGGTACCAGATGGAGGTCGATCCCAAACCCCAGCAATGGAGTGGGGCCATCTATGAAGAAGGAGGGAACAGGGGTTGGCTCTATCCCGGAGAACAGCTAAGTCTTGCTGCAAAAGAAGCTTTTAAAAGAGATGACAAAACTGGATACCAATGGAATCGGTACAGAATAGAATGTGTGGGCTCTGTGATCAGGACCTGGGTAAACGGTGTGCCTGCGGCACATCTGGTAGACGATAAGTTTATGCGTGGCTTTATCGGCCTTCAGTTGCACGCCAACAATGAAAGTGATCCCCAGGGTAGCCATACGATAAGATTTCGTAATATCCGTATCCAGACCGGGGATTTAAAGCTGACCCCTTTGGATGACATACACGTGATAGATTTACTGGCAGGATCCGAAACACGGCGTATGGAGAATGAACCCTCTTTACTGCATATCAGGCAGGATAGGGGGGCGGAAAGCCTTTCCATATTCAGGGATTCAGATGGAGCACCTGTCCTCACCCAAGTCACAAAGAAGGATGAACGTCCTTACCTGCATCCCATTGTTGCCCCAGACGGTAAGGGGGTTCTTACTGAGTACAGACCGTCGCACCACGTACATCAGACAGGTATTTACTGGGGGCTCAAACTAGTCAATGGACGGGATTACTTTATGAAGTGGCAAAACGACTATTGGAGGGGTGTGTCAGCGGGTGTTCTAGAGGAAAAAGGTAGGAAAGTGAGATGGCAGACCGTCTACGATATGCTGGATGAAGATGGCAATACAGTCATGGTCGAGACACAGAACTGGTCAATGCAGGAATACGGAGATGCGTACATCCTTGATCTGGAATGGCGGGGCGAGGCAAAAACAGATGTGGTCATGGGCAAATTTTATGTGGGAGGGCTTTTTATCCGTATGCCATGGGTAAAGGAGACCTTAGGGGAGATGGTGAATGCTGTAGGGCAGCGGGATATGGAGCTGGAGGGGCAGCGGGCAATGTGGAGTGATATCGGAATACAGGTGGATGGGCGTGATGATTTTGCCCATATCACTGTCTTTGACCATCCGGGCAACAAGGCTTTTCCCACACCCTGGCGGGTAGATAGTCAGATGGGGATTGGCCCATCCAGACAAATTCTAGGAGACTGGAAAATAGCAAAAGGTGAAGCTGAAGTAATCCGCTATAGATTGTTTATTTATACAGGAGAAAGAAACGATTCGGAACTGATAAAGGTAGGGAAGGATTTTTGGAAAGAATACGGATATTGAGAAGGGGACAAGGACCTGGTCAATTATAAGATGGATCACCGTCTCACAATCGGTTTTTTGTTTTTTGCCGGGTAGTATTCTCCTGACGGTACATTACAGGAAACCTTATCACCGACTACTTCCGACAATGGATTGACTGAATATGGAACAATACGGATACTTTAAGCTTTTTCACGACATCGGGCAGACAGCCCATGCTATGTTGACCAAAAAATTAAAAACAAAAACGTTCAAGAAGGGCGACTTCATTACAGTGGCAGGGCAAACCCAGCGAGAGCTTTATTTTGTAAGAAGCGGTGTACAAATGTCCTACTTTTACGCAAATAACAAGACCCATGTGATCGCTTTTACTTACCCGCCTAACCTGTGCGCTATTCCCGAATCGTTTTCGTGCCAAACTCCTTCAAAATATTTTCTTACCTGCCTTGCCGACAGCGAATTGGACTACATTACTTTTGATGAATTACAAAAACTCTTTGATCAATCACAACAAATTGAGCGGCTTTTCAGACGGATGACAGAAGCGGTTTTGGCGGGGATAATTAACAGGCACACGGAGTTGCACTGTACGACTATGGAAGAGCGGTACAAGGCATTTTGCCAGCGAAGCCCGCATCTGTTGCACCTTGTTCCACACAAGTATATTGCCTCTTATTTGGGTATAGCGCCAACCAATTTCAGTAAGTTGTTTAACTCCGTAAGATTCTGATATTGGTATAGACCAACTTTTGTTTTTCAAGCATTCTCCAACTTTGCCCTAGTAAATTCAAAGAAGTATGGAGAATCATTGGCTTGACAAATCAGAGTATCCTTTTTCATCAAATTATGCTGATATCAACGGACAGAAGATGCACTACATTGACGAGGGAAAAGGCGAGACAATTTTGTTTGTACACGGAACACCTTCTTGGAGTTTTGATTATCGCAACGTCATTAAAAAACTGAAAGAAAATCACCGGTGTATCGCTGTTGACCATATTGGTTTTGGGCTTTCGGACAAGCCTGAGTATTATGATTACTCAACTCAAAACCACAGCAAGACACTTGAAAAATTTGTATTCAAAAAGCAGTTAGAAGACATTACGCTTGTTGTTCACGATTTTGGGGGGGCAATCGGACTAAACTTTGCTATTAAATATCCTGAAAGAGTAAAGCGTCTGGTTATCCTCAACTCTTGGCTTTGGAGTAGTAAAACCGACCCCGAACCAAAGTTTTAAAGAGTCCCTTTATTTCTTTTTTATATCGTTACTTAAACTTTTCGCCAAGATTTATCTTGCCCAGATCGTTTGGGGACCGCAAACTTTCCAAAAACTCAGCGCTCCAGTATACCAAACCGTTTTCCAACAATACCCAACGAAACGGTGTATTGGCATTTGCGAAATCGCTGCTTAACGACCAAGATTGGTTTGAAGAACTTTGGAACAAACGGCAGGCAATTTCAGGGAAACCGACGCTTTTCATCTGGGGCGTAAAGGACCCTATTATCAAACCGCATTACCTTGACAAGTTTGAAAGTGGCTTCCAAAATTCAAAAACAAAACGGTTGGAGACGAGCGGACATTTTCCACAGGAGGAACAACCCGAAATTGTAGCAGAAGCACTAGCAGAGTTTCTCAACTGAAGTAAACACGCAATGTAATGGTAGACGTTGGATGAACCCAATTTGATAGCTATGTTTTATCTTTTTTTGCAGGTAATAGCCTCGTGATGAGCTGTGATATATAGAAGGTTGACAAGGGAGTTCAGAAGTAAAAGCCAGGAACCCACAGCAGGTAGAAAGCGTGGCTCCAGAAGCTTTTTTGAGGGATTGGCCCTTTTCGGAAATGATCATAAGAGACAGTCGTGCCTGGAAGAAAGCATATTTATCCGCTCAGGTTTGGTGAGCGGTAAACTGGAGTTCGACACTTGCATCTTTTTCCTTTTTAGATAAATCCCCAGTTCGGGTGTTGGAATGAGGCTTCTGGAGCCTGGCAAAAAATCAGTTCCTGCCTTGGACGAATCTGAATACAACAGCAAGGAGAGCTAGTACCAAGAGTATGTGAATTAGTCCTGTAATGCTGTAGATAAATACGCTGACCAACCAACCAATCAATAAGATGACGGCAATAATGTATAATATTGAACTCATAAGTCAAGAATTAAGATGTGAAAACTGTTAAATCAGTCGGTTCATTCTTCAAGCAACATGCCACATCCGTAAAGCCCCTATTTTTTGGGACTGCTCATGGATAAACAGAAGTATTGAATTATGATATGCTTAGATTTGGGGAATATATTGCCCGGAGTAGGGTCTTTAAAAAAGTGATACTTGTCTTTATATAGCATTTATTACAGCTTACTTCCATTTTCCCGCTCTATTACTATCCCTTCGTACTCCTCCAGATTAGTTACCTGAAAGGTAGTGTATCCCGCTTCGAAGCTAAACTCAAGCTCATTTTCATCCATCATACCCCATATTTTGTGAGGCTTGAAACCGGTTTTTATCCTGAATTGGATCCCATGTATCGGTAATGGGTTGAAATACGTGTTTCCGCTGAAGCCTGTTAGGTTCACCAGATGGAGTAGCATACCATCAGAAATTCCCTTGTTATAATTTTCCGGAATATTGAGGGCGAAATCCTGCAGTACCACTTCTACACGTGGATGTGCATCTGTCCCTATCAGATCATTGACTTCCGGAAAAATGTAATCGATCAAGTCCAACAGGATATTTTTATGCTGCTCATAGCCATGCAGGAAATACAGTTTCCCCAGATTGATAGGCAAGAGGACAGCTTTGCTTTCTGAATGGTTCTTGATGCCCACGGCATGAAATGCGGTGGGCTCATGTCCGCCTATGATCTCCGGTGGACCGGGTCTGCCGGGGGAAAATATCGGAAGCGTCACTTCATCTGCTGAGTCAAAATCATATAGTCCCAGATTGAATTTCCAGAAAAGCAACTGTTGCTTATCAAACCTTCCAAAAAGCTTTTTGTCATCCGGGCTCAGATAATAGCCACTTCCTTCGTGATCCAGCTGGTTGATTCTGGCACCAAATAATTCTTCCAAAGCATCGGGATGGCTGGAAAGCGACCGGTTGGTGGCGATCAGATGTGTCCCGGATTTGCTGATGCGCAGCAGGGCATCCAGTGATTCCTGATCCAAAGTGGGGATTTCTGGTAAGATAAGCAGCCTGTATTTTTGAAGCTCCTTCTCCAATGTACCTATCTGGCTACTTTCCACGATGTCGTATTGGATATGGGACTCCTTCAGCATAAGCTGGATACCCCTGTATTCCTGAGCCGGATCGCCGGATGGCCACGCACCTGGGGCGATTACAGCCACCTGTGCAGGAGATTGATATTTGCCGAAGTAAGGTTCATATTTCTTGTGAAGGGCATATACTTTTCGGTAGGCATCGAAGCCTCTCTCGTCTTCATAATCTCTAAAATCACCCATCAGACTCATGTCCAGCCCTGAGCCATTGGCTATGTTCTCGTAGAGCCGGATAGCTATTTCTTCAGGTTCCACGGCATTGTACCTGCTCTGAAAGGATATCTGTTGGATACTGGCATTGCTCACGATATGGTCGGGATAGGAATGCCGCGTATTGTTGACATTGTCAGAGGCGTTATAAGGCCAGTAGGGCAGACTGTTGGTCTGCGACTCATGCCGGATGATATCCACATATTTCTCTGAATAGGTGCAGATGGCAATCTGTTCGTCCTTTGATTTGACCAAAGTCATCACACGCCGGATCAGGTCATCGGATGTATAGGCTTTGAACTCCTCATATTTTCTGAAAGCGGGGTCATTCCGGTCTTCCTTCACGGGAAGCTCCATGCCGCCACTGTATTCAGCAAACCGTTTTTTGTCATAGGGGTTCTGATCAATGCCATGGTAATCACCGGTATAGGCGTTGCGGGTGGCATAACCGGGCATATTGATAAATATCCCGTCTATGGGATACAGGTCTATCACTTCCTCTATGATATTAAACAGCTGCTCCTGCTCGTAGGGTGCGTTGATGGAGATGACATACATGTCATCGTTGACGATACGCTCTCCGCTCGGGGACAGATAAAACCAATCCGGTTGTTTTTTAAAAATGCTTTCGTGAGCCCTGCTGAAGTCGAACCTTACAATGACGCGAATATCATTTTCATGGCATTTCGCTATGACATCACCCAACATATTTTCCTTCATGTATGGATTGGTATACTGGTAGGCTAGTTTGGTGGGATAAAAAGCCATAATGCCCCCCGCGTTGATAATTAAAGTATTGGCCGAAAATCTGACCAAATCTGCGACCAGGGAGTCTGGATCAAGTGTGCCTGCTTCATAAGCTGGTAAATTAGTCTGCATGACGCGGAGATTGTTTGCCTTCCACCATGGAACACTATCCGGCCAATGTGGAGACTGAGACAGTGCAGGTCCGGCCAGGAAGGTGAAAAAGAGTCCTAAAAAGGCTACCAATGATCGTTGGTTAAAAAATAAGGTAACGGGATGCTTCATGCCAGGAGTTTATGTTATTGGAATTGGATCTGATTTGGGGCTTCAATATAGCCACCATTGTGTTAAATACCTCGCCCGGGTTATAGGATAGCGTGGCATAGCCGATGATCGGTTTTTTCTTGGATATCTCCAGTCTGCTGTCCGCATGCCTGTATTTACTGAAATCACCAACCGACAGGATACAGCCTACTCAATCAGAAATCCACTATTCTGGAAATCCTCGCGCTCTAGGAAACGTTGCTTGGGAAAAACTGGATAGCAAGAATTTCCCAAAAAAGCTTCAATCCCTAGGACTGATAGAGGATACCCGGGAAGTCAGAAAAATCGGTCAGCACCGTTAAAGGCGCGCATGGCAATCGCGTTTTAGCGAAAATGGAAAATGTAGTCCCAACTCACATCAATCGAGCAGATCCATCAACCTATTGTAAATCTCATTATTCTGATAAGTCCCTCTGAACTTGTCTGATCCCACACCTTTGGAGAAGACAGGGATAAGTTCTGCTGTGTGTTGGTTGGTATTGAAATAAACGGCCACACTATCAGGAATTTCAGTTTTTCTTCCTGAACTGGCATCTGTATGATAAGCCTTGCCTACGGATGCCCCGCCCGTTTCATGGTCGGCCGTCACGATCAGGATTGTGTTCCTGTGTGACTCAACATAGTCCAAAGCGACACCCAATACCTGATCAAAATCCAAGGCTTCCGAAACCATCAACTCCGGATTGCGGTCATGTCCTCCCCAGTCAATGTAGGATCCCTCTATCATAAGAAAGAATCCACTTTCTGATTTTGAAAACTGGTCCAGGACAAGGTCCGTCGCCTCCTTTAGAAAATCGCCCCTGCCTGCAAGTTTGGAGGGGAGACCTTCCTCAGCGAGCAGAAAACCATGCCTATGACCAGGAAGTAAGGGGCCTGTCAATCCAGTACTATCCATTCTTACTCCCTGCCGCTCCAATTTTCCGTAGAGATCCTGTCCATCTGAACGTCTGTTGAAGAATTTCAGCCCCCCTCCAGCGAAAAAGTCTACAGGTGCTTCTACCAGTTGGGCTGCAATATCCTCCTCCATGTCCCGGTCTGTTACGTGGGCATAAAAAGCTGCTGGAGTGGCGTGGGTAATGGAGGTGAGACTGATGAGTCCTGTCAGATAGCCCCGACCGCCCAGTTGTTCCAATATCGTGGGCAATGCAGTAGAGTCTGTAGTCACACCTATGGCTCGGTTGTAGCTTTTATGGCCAGTGGACATTGCAGTGGCACCTCCAGCGGAGTCGGTAACTTTATGGCTTTTGGAGGAGGTAATGCTGAAGCCAATATCCTCAAATCTAGAGAAATTTGAAGGTCCATCTTTAAAGTAAAAAGTGGTACTTACCTGTGCCAAACCCATACCGTCTCCGATCATCAGGATTACATTGAGCGGTTCTTTCTGGGATACCGCTTCCTGCTTCAGGCCGGAACTGCAGCCGGAGAGTAGGCCGAAAAGTAGGGGGAATAGAGAGTAAGGAATAGTTTTATGATAAGGCATACAAGGCTGGGTTTGCGGGAAGCCAGCATATCCTCAGATAGCTTCACGTCAGGAAGACAAAAATAATGAGGTAGGACTGGCTGGAGGAAAATGAAAGATTACAGAACTGTTAAGCTTTTGGGAAGAAGATGACAAAAGGCGAAAGTGTTGAAACTTAGATGGGATCAACACACTCTAACCCAAAACAATATCATCCAATAATCCAGTTCAAACCTACATGTATGGGGATATGGCCATATGGAAAAAACGCATGGGCTTTTGCCGAGCTGTCAGGCTATGGGAAAAAATAAAAGCTGACACAGTTCATAGGTATAGCTTACCTATATTTGCAAAATCTAATCTAATGAAACTGGCCTGTGCCACGATTGAGTGGGCGTGTATAGGATCATACGGCAGTAGTTCCCGATAGGGGAAAGGTTTGACGGACCGATAGAACCGCCAGAAGCTAGACAGAATAGAATGAAAACACATCTACAGGCAAGTATCCCACAACCACCCCATGAGGCGGTACAGCGAACAGTTTATTCTATTCTGTTCACCATCAGTTTCACCCATTTGCTGAACGATATGATGCAGGCTGTGATTCCGGCCGTTTATCCGTTTCTCAAGGAGAGCTTTGATTTTTCTTTCACACAGATTGGAGTGATTACTTTGACTTTTCAACTCACAGCATCAATTCTTCAGCCTTTTGTTGGCTTTTATACAGACAGAAACCCTCGGCCATTTTCACTGGCGATTGGGATGGGGTTCACGCTGATAGGCCTTATTCTACTTTCTTTGGCAACAAATTATCCGCTGATTTTAATTGCGGTTGCCTTGATCGGAATGGGCTCCTCTGTCTTTCATCCTGAGTCCTCCAGGGTGGCTTATTTGGCATCCGGAGGTAGAAAAGGCCTGGCACAGTCCATTTTTCAGTTGGGGGGGAATGCCGGAAGTGCCATTGGTCCCTTGCTTGCGGCATTGATTGTAGTGCCATTTGGCCAGCTTTATATCAGCTTTTTTGCCTTTGGAGCAATTTTGGCGATTGCGATACTGTTCCAGGTGGGCAAATGGTATGAAGGGCATCTCTACCTGAAAAAGCAAAACAAAGGAACTGTCCTGGCAGAAGATGCCCATGGGCTTTCCAAAAACAGAATTATTGTGTCCCTGGTTATTTTACTGGTGCTGATCTTTTCGAAGTATTTCTATATGACAAGCATGACCAGCTATTTCACCTTTTATCTGATAGAGAAATTCCAGGTTTCAATTCAGGAATCCCAACTGTATCTCTTTGCATTTTTAGCTGCGGTAGCAGCAGGAACAGTGTTGGGTGGGCCGTTGGGAGACCGTTTTGGAAGAAAGTACATTATTTGGGTTTCCATTTTGGGAGCAGCTCCTTTTACCCTGCTTTTACCCCATTTGGACCTGACTTGGACGGTGTTGGTAGCAGTGCTTATCGGAGTGATTATCTCTTCAGCCTTCTCCGCCATATTGGTCTATGCTACTGATCTGGTACCGGGTAAGGTAGGCATGATAGCAGGTCTTTTTTTTGGGTTTGCTTTTGGGATGGGTGGCATCGGATCTGCTGTCTTGGGCAGTCTTGCAGACAATGCAGGTATCGAATATGTTTTTCAGATTTGTGCCTTTTTACCCCTTATCGGTATTGTCACTGGCTTCCTTCCTTCGATAGGCCGTAGACCTAAGAGTACATAATAGTTAGTTCATAATCTATCCAGGGGTATTTATGTCAATCAATCCAAGCATCTGCAAACTCGAATATGTCTTGGATTCAGGATTACAAACAGGCAGCACTGTTCCTGGATTATCATAAAGAAAACGGGGCACAGCCTATGAGATCCTTCAATTGTAAGAGGCTGGAGAATAATTACAAGAAATCAGTTTTGAGTCTAATCGAATGCCCTTCGCAAAAGCAGGCCTTTGGTGGAAATGGGAGGTTCTGAAAACAAATTCGAGTCAAGGGGACAATAGGGTGTTTACACAGGCACAAACCCCTTTTTAAATGCAAATGCAACAAGTCCTGCCGTGTTTTTAACACCCGTTTTCTTGATGATGTTATTCCTGTAATTTTCGACTGTTTTGGGACTGAGATACATTTTTTCAGCTATCTCTTTGGTGGTGAATTCTTCAGTGATCAAAAGGAGAATCTTTATCTCCCTGGCAGTGAGAAACTTTTCCTTTTTGGATTTCAGGCTTTCCCGGATACTTTTTGCGAGGAAACTATTGATGTAAAAACCAGCCGCATTTACTGTATGTATCGCTTCCCTCAACTCAGTAGAAGCTATATTTTTCAGGAGGAAACCATCCAAACCGATCTGTAGGATATGGGCTAGATATCCAGGATCTTCCTTTGATGAAATAACCAGTACCTTCACTTCCGGGTAACTTCGCTTGATACGTTGGCATATCTCTATTCCGTTTTCATCTGATAGCTGGGTATCGATCAGTACGATGTCCGGCCTGCTCGTTTCCATCCGTTTCAGTAGTTCGTGACCTTTTGCCACGCTAAACAGCACCTTGGTATCCGGGATTCCCGTCAGGGTGGAAAGTAGCCCTTTCCTGTAAATCTCATGGTTGTCGGTAATGGCGATGTTAATCATATCAATTTATTCAGTTATGAACTGAACTAGCATCCAAGCTCTGATAGAAAAATCCAACTTATTTCCTCTGATCTCAGGAGGATAGTTTTGGGTTATTGTCAACGGCTCTCATCTAGTCTTCAGTTGCTGGGTTTATACAAGAAGAATTAGATTAAAAATATTCCAACTTTATAAGTAGATACAACTACATAGAATCCAGTAATTGCAACTTACTAATTGGATAATTGTCACTAAAAATATATAATTTAACCCAAATCTTTTTCGATGGAAAGAAAAATTTTAAAATTTTATCTAAGTATTCGTAATGGATATCAAATATAAATGGTTACTTTTTTTATTTTGCCACTTATTAATTGCTTTTTAAATGCTAATATATGTTTTTCCGAATGAACAAATTTAATTCTTTAGCTTATGAAAAGATTATCGACTATCCCCGTTGATCGGAGGTCAAGTAAGGATTTAAAAGTGATAACTGAATTCATCGCCTCACTTGGAATCGATGTGATTACAGAAGAATTTGCTGGTCTTAGCTTTCTTCCAGGTATTCGAATAGAAAATGGATGTCTCCTTGTCAACCCGGATTTGCTTGTCTCACCGGGGGATCTGCTTCATGAGGCAGGTCACCTCGCCGTGATGACACGGAAAGACCGGGAGTCCTGCCCATGGAATGCAGGTAATTCCAAGACAAGCCAACAAGCGGCTGGAGAAGAAATGGCTGCGATAGCATGGAGTTATGCTGCTGCAGTTTATTTGGGAGTGGATGCGGAGGTGGTTTTTCACCCTCAGGGATACAACGGGGATTCCGAATGGTTGCTGGGGGTTTTTGTGGGAAACCCTGGAAGTGCTGTGTTAGGGGTACCAATGCTACAGTGGATGGGGATGTGTCTGGATTCCCGACAGGCCAGCGAAAGAGGGGGGCTACCATATCCTCACATGCTGAAATGGTTGAGGGACTAGCAATACCAATGTGGTGCCCGTATCACTTTGTCAACCGGGGTTGGGGGCGGGGATAGAAAATACAGGGGATTGGATTCTGATTTTAGAGCGTTTTCACTCTTGTTTAGTACTGACTTTTCAGGGTCATTTGTGCGTGCAATACAGCTCAGTTCTAATTAAAGTAACTAAATATAAGCATGAATACACAGCACACTTATCTTGTTTTAGATGGACTTCTAGGAGAAAACAGCATAAGGAAAATAGCGGAACTGAGTGCCACAGCCCCTTATTTGGACGGGAGAGCGACGGCACGCGCTGCGGCAAAAGATGTGAAGCAGAATCTGCAGATGAATCAGGAGAGTAGGCAATATTTGGAAATCCAACAGCTTCTCCTTGGAGCAATGAATTCCAGTTCCGTATTCAGGAATGCCGTATTGCCTCTTCATGTTTATCCGTTTTTGTTGGGTAAATACCAGGCCGGAATGAAGTATGGCTGGCATGTGGATAGCCCGATCATGGGCAATATGATGCGGACGGATGTTGCCATGACTATTTTTCTGAATGATCCGGAAGCATATGATGGAGGGGAGCTTGAACTTCAGACCCCTTCGGGAAGCAAACTATACAAGCTGCCTGCAGGAAGTGCCGTGTGCTACCCCTGTACACAACTTCACCGTGTGAGGGATGTGGTCAGAGGCCAAAGACAGGTTGCGGTGACCTGGATTCAGAGTTTGGTGAGATCTGCGGAGCAGCGGAAAATTCTTTTTGACCTACAGGAAGTGGCAGACCGATTGAGGGCACTGGAAGGTCGGGATGATGAGGTGGGGATTCTGCAGCAGTCGCACAGCAATATCATGCGGATGTGGTCCCATTAATCAGCCAGCCTCTTGGCCGGGTTGCACCGGAGGATACTGGAAGTTTTTAATACAAACCTAGGTCTTTTTTCTGCTGAATGGTCCGGATGAAACATGGAGCACATGGATAGTGAAAATAACATCACTGGTTTTAATACTGGAGTTTTATAGAATGACTGATACACTGAAATTTCCATTTGAGTTTAACATCGAAAAGATGCAAAAAGAAGTGCTTGCTTTCAGAGCTGAAGAGTGGGTGCCACATTTTAACAAAGGCTATTACAGTGGGGATTGGAGTGCAATCCCACTTAGATCTGTAGGAGGAAACCCGCTACGCATATTCCCGGACCCCTCCGGAACAGGGAAATATATGGATACTCCCCATCTGAGCCGATGTCCGTATTTACAGACAGTGTTGGGTTCGCTGGAATGTGAAAAAATCGATGTGAGGTTATTACGGCTCAAGGCAGGGTCTGAGATCCGCGAGCATAGTGATTATGACCTTTCCTTTGAGGATGGTGAGGTGAGATTGCATATCCCGGTAATGACAAACCCGAAAATGGAATTCTATTTAAATGGAAAGAGGGTAGTGATGAAGGAAGGGGAATGCTGGTACCTCAATCTGAATCTGATGCACCGTGTGGCAAACAGAGGGCTCACGGATAGGATACATCTGGTAATAGACTGTAGGGTAAACCCGTGGCTTGAAGCTTTTTTTAGAGTATAGAGATTTATTTGAAGGGAAGGGAGAAAATAGAGTGATTTCACTCTGTTTTTTCCAAGATGAAACCCCTAGTTTTCGTGGATTTTTAGTTTAAATGATTTTTGAATCGAGTAATACATAAAATGTCTGAGAACATATCAATTGGTCTCTTATTACCTTCCTCTACAGTATTGCCCATAGGCAGAGATTTTGAAAGGGGTGTGAAAAAGGGACTTGAAGGGTTAAGGCTGCAAAGCAGATCGTTTGAAATTATTCCGGAATTTATCTCGGAAGGATCCAAGGAGAAGACCGAACAGGCTATGAACAAGCTCCTGAATTACCACCACGTAGACGTGATCACAGGGGTGGTTTCCCACAAGACTACGTATGGGGTAATTGATAAAATCAAGAAGAATAAAAGACCCTTGATAATCAATAATATAGGGGAGAATTTGCCTGATTACAGGATGGTTGAGAAAAATCTTTTTTTCAATTCCATGCATACCTGGCAGCAAGTATGGTCATTGGGTTATTGGGGTTGCAGGGAGTTTGGCCCAAAAGGAATGTTTGTGGGAGGGGTTTACGATGCAGGCTATTCATTTGCCTTGATGCTACAAATGGGAATGAAGGCTGCTGATCCTGCTGCGGTAATGCCTTTTGCTGTTGCTCCCGTACAGCAGATGGGTGGCCTTGCTGATGTTACCTCTGTTTTTCAACATATAGAACGATACAAGCCAGATTTTGTCTTTGCCGCTTTTTGTGGAGAGGAAGCTGAGATGTTCCTGAGAACATACAAAGAGGAGGGATGGGACCGTAAAGTCCCCTTACTGGCGACCCCGTTTCTCATGCATCCCTCTGGACTGGATGGGACGGTGGACATTTTTACTTCGATGGTAATAACTGCTGACAGTGAGCCGGATGTGGATAGCCAGATCAGGCTGGGATACAATCCGTTTCCTCAATTAGGGTATGAAACGGGATTGATCATCGCTTCAGCAGTATTGGACAGTGGTGATGGAGACTTGGCTGCGCGGATTGCAGCAACCCGCATCAAATCTGATAGAGGAGGGGTAGGTGTGGGGCTGGATACAGCAGGCCGGGAGGCCAACGTACTGGTAGTGAAAAACAGTTTCAATGGAAGAGATGCTCTTGGAGTACCTGTGTGTCAAGTCAAAACACTTGCCTGCAATGATCCTGAATTAATACATCAACTGGACCAGCCTTCATCAGGGTGGTACAATCCTTATCCGGGTGTGTAATCATGAAAATATCGTTGGTATGTAGCACGGATTCATTGTCCCTTCCCAGTATAGCCCGACTTCACCAAGAAGGGACATTGCTGAGTGTGGGTATACTGGAGCGATACCGAACTGCGCTTGAGCCACAGCTTCTCGCTTTGGGAATAGATCCAGTAAGACTTTCTTTTTTTAGTAGAAGTAATTGGGAAGCTGATATGGACAGTTGGCTGGAATCCTGGCAGCCTGATATGGTCTGGGTCTTTGGGTTCCCGTGGAAGCTTTCAGAGACTATTCTTTCTAAAGTGCGTGCTGGCTTTTATAACTTTCATTTTGGCCTTTTTCCAAAGTATAAGGGTGCTGACCCGGTATTCTGGCAGATTAGGAATAGGGAGAATAGCGGAGGATTTGTAGTTCATAGAATGACACAGGAAGTGGATGGGGGGCCAGTGGTGTGGCAGGAAGAGCAGCCTATCATCCCGGGAGAAACCTATGGGTTGTACTGTATGCGTATGGGCACACTGGCAGCAGGAAGGATAGGGGAAATCAAAGGAGCACTTGAGAGAGGGGGATTTTCAGCACAGCCTGAAGGGTGTGACTCTCCTTATCTAAGCCGGCCTTCCTATCAGGAAACAGCCATTGATTGGGAACGTATGGCCGCAGATGAGATTGAGGCACTGGTAAATGCCTGTAACCCTAAATACGGAGGAGCGACTAGCGGACTGGGAGGGAAAGAAGTACATATTCTGGAGATGGCGCCGGTGGATCTGCAGGATTCTCCAGAGGCTCTTGCCGGGACAGTGGTGTATGCAGATCAGGTGTATGGACTGATCGTCATAACTTCTGACCGTAAATTTTTGAGGATAAACATATTGTTTACTTCTGAGGGGTACTTTTCCGGAGGGAAGATGTTTGCGATGGGAGTAAAAGTAGGAGATCGGTTTACTTCCTTTTTCGGGGAAAATATAGACCGCATTTATAGCTGAAAGGCAGATTGAAAAGAAATTTAGTCACAATAATTAACCATAAAACAAAAAGAAGTATGGAAGGAACCATAGGTGAAATCCGGCTGTTCGCAGCTAATTTTTCGCCCAAGAGCTGGGCATATTGCGCAGGTCAGCAGATGTCTATCGCACAGAATTCCGCCTTGTTTGCCATTCTTGGAGTAAGTTTTGGCGGAAATGCATCATTAGGCACATTTAATTTACCTGACTTACGGGGAAGAGTGGCATTAGGAAACGGACAAGGGCCTGGACTTACAGAAAGGACTCTAGGGGAATCAGCAGGAACCCCACAGGTATCCTTGTCGGTCAGTCAAATGCCTATCCATAACCATTCACTGGGTAATGGGGGAAAGGCTACAGTTTCCGGAAGTGTAAACGCACTGATCAAGGTTAATAATTCATCAGGATCAGATACTACTCCGGATGGAAATTATTTGGGGGAAGAGACGGATGGCTTTGGTACCTATGCTCCATCACCGTCTGGAACAGACAGTTTGAATCCGGGAGCTATCCCAGTTTCCACCACGGACTTATCCGCAAATATCCCCACGCTGCAGCTGAGTATTTCAGGCAGCGGCATGCCTTATCCTATTATGCAGCCTTACGTGGGTATGAATTATATCATTTGTCTTTTCGGGATTTTTCCCAGTAGAAATTAAACTTAAATAAAATGGAAGGATATCTTTCTGAAATTCGATTGTTTGGGGGGACTTTTGCACCCCGGGGCTGGGCTTTTTGTGCAGGACAGATCATGCAGATCAATACCAATGATGCCCTGTTTTCCCTTATAGGAACTACCTATGGTGGAAATGGCAGCAACACATTTGCACTCCCTGATTTTAGGGGCAGAGTGCCTGTCGGCGTCGGTCAGGGACCGGGACTGCCCCATGTTTCATTGGCACAGGCCTGGGGGAGTGAAACGCACGTGATCACATCCAATGAAATGCCCATGCATACACACGTGGTGATTGGCCCGGGATCTGTGCCTGTAGAAGGACAGATCAATATGAATATGGCTGTAAACGGAGACGGTGCTACCTCAGAACAGCCAGGTGGTAATTTTTTGGCACCCACAGGGGGGTCAGGAGTCTATGATGCAAATCCTTCTGGCTCTGATACATTGAACCCTAACGCCATTTCCGTGGATACTTCTGGATTGTCCTTGGATGTCAGTACCATGCAGATTACCAATTCTGGTGGATCTCAGCCTGTTTCCAACATGCAACCCTATCTGGTTCTTAATTATATAATCTGCCTGGAAGGAATTTATCCCTCAAGAAATTAACTATTTACTAAAAACTGAAATTATGGAAGGATATATATCAGAAATACGTCTGTTTGCGGCTGCTTTTGAGCCTAAAGACTGGGCTTTTTGTTCAGGACAACTGATTGCAATCCAGCAAAACATGGCATTGTTTTCCTTGCTGGGAACCACTTACGGAGGAAATGGAGTCCAGACCTTTGCTCTTCCCGATTTGCGCGGAAGGGTCGCTGTAGGGACTGGATCTGGAACAGCCGGGAACAATGTAGTATTGGGCGAAATGGCCGGTACAGCTTCATCGACTTTGCTTTCCTTTAACCTTCCTCCCCATAACCATAGTGTGGCCGGTTCTAATGCCCGGTTTCCCGTAACGGGTAATCTAGTGGCGAGTATGGCGGTGAGCAACTCTGATGGAAGCAGCACCAATCCGGCGAATAATTATCTCGGGGTGGAGCAATCAGGGCTTGGCTTGTATGCCAATGCAGCCACGGCAGGCAAGTCTTTGAATGCAGGAGCAGTAGTTGTGGAGGGATCATCTTTGGGAGTTAACCTGTCATCTATTCAAATCACCCCTGCAGGAGGGAACAGCCCTATAAACACTACCATGCCATCGATTGGGATGAATTACATTATCTGTATGCTGGGAATATACCCAAGCAGAAATTGATCTTTTGAAGAAAATTATTGAATGAAATTGGATAAGGGAAGGGACCGTACTCCGTACTCCCTTCCTTCTTTAGTTCACTATCCGGTTGCTGTAAGAAGTGCTTATTTTATTACTGCCTTTCTATGAAACAAATTTTACCCGCGTTAATCAGGTTTTTGACACTTGTTTTTCTGGTTATCACGGTGCCAGATGTCAATTTATTGGCCCAAACCACATTAGCCCCTGGGGATATCGCCATTATCGGGGTTAATATACAGGGTGGAAGCAGGTTGGATATGACTTTGGTAACCACCACAGACATCGCTTCAGGAACAGTGATCCATATCTCGGATTACGGGTTGATGGAGAATGGGAATTTTCTACCACTTTCATTGACAGCCCCCACGGAAGGAGCACTGACCTGGACTACGAATACGGTGATAACCAGAGGCACAGTCATCAATTTTTCCATCAATGTCACGTCCAATACCTCTTTATCTGCTACGGTCAGCGGATTGCCGGGAACAGTAACCGTACAAGGCTGGACTAATGCAGGCGTTGCCAGTCCGGCAGGGGATGTGGGAGATAATTTCTTTATTTATCAATCAAGCGCAGCAAATGTGCCTTCCGGTTTTATATATGCCTGGGGCAACTGGAATAATACAACGGTTACCATTAATAATCCGGGAGGAGTTACCCAAACTCCAGGAGAATTTTTTAAACCCGGATCAGGTGATCCCACTCCTTTTTCCTCCTATCTGCCATCGTCTCTTACGCCGGGTCTCCATGCCATTGCTCTCAATTACCTAAAAGTTCCGAATCCCAACTTTAATGTGGATGGCCCCGGCTTCCATGGGGAATATAACGTGTACACAGGTACTAATATAGGCACTCGGGAAGAGGTGTTGGCAGCTATAAGCAATACGTCCAACTGGCTGACAAGTGATGTTGCACCTTATGATATAGCTCCTGGAGGGCAAAACCTTCCAACTACTTTTTTTGAAAGTTCGGCATCAACCAATGCAGATTTATCGGGCTTGACGATCTCCCAAGGTACGTTGACTCCTGTATTCGACCCAGGGACCTCCAGTTATTCGGCGACAGTGGGCAATGCGGTGAATAGCATAGAAGTCACTCCAGGGACAGCCGATGCAAATGCAACCGTCACGGTGAACGGCACCCTGGTGGCTGGTGGTTCCCCGTCGGGTGCCATACCATTGTCGGTAGGAAACGGCAATATAATCACTGTGGTGGTTACTGCCGAAGATGGCAGCACAACGAGGACCTATACTGTCACGGTGACGCGGTCCACGGCATTATTAGCTACCATAAGCTCCTATACAGATGTAGCCTGTTCCGGTAACAACAGTGGCCAGGCGACGGTAACGGTAGAAGGAGGGGTAGCACCTTACCAATACAGCTGGTCGCCTGCCGGCGGCTCTTCTGCAACCGCATCCGGCCTGTTTGCTGGCACGTACTCGGTAACAGTGACCGATGCGATCGGCCAGGAAGCACCCGCACAAATTACCATAACAGAGCCTACAGTTCTTGCTTTGACTCCTGTTTCCATAACGAACGCATCCTGTTCGGGGGCTACTGACGGCTCGGCTACGGTAAGCGTGGACGGTGGCTCTGGCGGCTATACCTATAGCTGGGCCCCAAGCGGTGGCAACGGAGCTACAGCGACCGGTCTTTCGGCAGGGACGTATACGGTTACAGTCACCGATTCCAACGGCTGTGAAGGCTCCCAGAGTTTTACGATTACAGCTCCTTCGCCCCTGCAGGTTTCTGTTTCACAGACAGATGTATCCTGCTTTGGCGGATCCAACGGGACAGCCACTGTCGTTGCTTCCGGGGGAACACCGGGCTATTCCTACAGTTGGGCACCCAACGGGGCAATGGGCCCTACCGCTTCCGGGTTGAGTGCCGGTACATACTTTGTCACGGTGAGTGATGCCAATAGTTGTTCTACTTTGATGTCCGTGACGATTACAGAACCCGACGAGCTGACTGCTGCAGTGGGTCAGACCAATGTATCTGAACCTGGCGCATCCAATGGCTCCGCCACGGTAACGCCTTCCGGGGGAATGAGTCCCTACACCATTGCATGGGATACCGATCCTGTACAGACCACCCCCACCATTTCTGGGTTGCCGGCAGGTACATACACTGCGACTATTACAGATGCCAATGGGTGTGAGATCACCCGGCAGGTTACTCTAACACAGCCCTCGCTTAGTGACAATGCCACCCTGTCTGCACTGCTACTGAGTAGTGGGACATTGGTGCCACAATTCAGTCCAAGTGTCACAGATTATACGGTGACGTTGCCCAATACGGTGGAAACGCTATCGTTTGCGCCCGTCCTTGCAACTTCGACTGCTTCCTTGGAGGTGAACGGAATTCCCGCCGTAAGTGGTGCTCCGGTAGGACCGTTCAACTTGTCCATTGGACTAACCACCATTTCGATCGATGTTTTAGCGCAAGACGGTATTACGGGTCAGACTTATACGCTGACCGTCAACCGATCTTTACCGGTCTTCTCTGGCTTACCGGCCAGTATCACGCTGCAAGAGGATGCAAGGGGTGCTGATGCGCAGGTAAATCTTCAGGGAGCACGGCTGGAGGGAGGATCCGGTACCTACACCGTTCGACTGACAGCTTCCGGAGGATATTTTGATATTGCAGCGTCCGGTTCCGCATTAATAGTAGAGGGGCATGCGAGCGGTGAGTTGCGCCTGACAGGTACACGGACAGAGATCAATCAATATATTGCCATTCCTTCGAATATCTATTTTATTCCACCTGCAGATTTAAACGGGCCTGCTGCGGTTCAGCTGGATTTGGCTATCAAGGAAGCCGCTGCAGATGACAATCAGTTTGTAGAGGGAGGCCAGGTTGATGTGAACCTGGAGGCCGTCAATGACGCCCCGGTGTGGACCTTCCCGGGTACCCAATCGGTTGGCAAGAACGAAACACTCGTGTTTTCCGCCGGGAGCGGTAATCCGATCAGTGTGGCAGATGTAGACCTAGGTGCAGGACAAATGCTCGTGACCCTAATGGTAAGTTCGGGGACAATGACACTTTCAGGAGGCAGCTCGGGACTAAGTTTCACCCAGGGAAACGGGGTAGCAAATACCTCTATGGCTTTCACCGGTACCCTGACGGCCGTAAATACGGCACTTGCAGGTCTTACGTTCCAGCCGTCTGCGGATTTTGTAGGCCAGGTGCTGCTGAACTTGTCCGTGAACGACCAGGGAAATACCGGAGCGGGCGGTCCGGAAACAGCTGAGGAAAGTGTCAGCATCAACGTGGTACAAACGGCTCCCACGGTAATCGGAGTTACAACAACTGCGGCGGATGGAAGCTATAAGCTTGGTGACGAGCTGGAGATACAGGTGGTGTTTGATCAATCGGTGGTGGTGACAGGCGGAACGCCGGAATTGCTGCTGAGATCCCGGACCTCAAATCCTTCCTTCGTAGAGACTGTCTCCTATACTTCCGGAAGCGGGACCAATACGCTTGTATTCACTTACACGGTTCAGACAGGAAACCTGATCAACCGACTACGGTATGTGGATGAGCAGTCCCTCACGCTTGGAGGGGCAACAGTCCGCAATTCTAATGGTGAAGATGCCTCGCTGACCTTACCCACCCCGGGGAGTAACCAGTCACTTTCCGGTCAGCATGCCTTGGCTATAGACGGCAGACGCCCAACAGTCTATTTGTTGACCACGACGGCATCAGGTACTTATTTGACCGGAGACTCGCTCTTGTTTAACGCCGTGCTGGATGAACCGGTGACAGTAGATACAAGCGATGGACGTCCTGGGCTGAATGTACTGCTGAATAATGGCGAATCTGCAAATGCTTACTATTACTCCGGTTCGGGTACTTCGGGATTACGTTTTGTGTATGTGGTCTCGGCTGGGGAGGTGTCGCAGGGAATTACTGTGGGAGGAACCTTGGCACTGAACGGCGGTTCAATAGTCGATTCTGTCGGGAATGCGGTGAATACACTTATACCGACACTACCACTTCCCGGGATTCGGATTGACGGTGCTGTTCCTGAACTTTCGGAAGTCGAACTGGAAAGCAGTAATCCCAATCCGGACTACGCGAAAGCAGGGGATACGGTAACACTTAGGTTTACCTCTTCCGAGTCGATTCAGCCTCTTGTGGTACAGCTCGCAGGGAATACGGTATCTGCTGTGGAAGTGTCGCCAAACCGTTGGGAAGCATCACACGTGATGGAAGATAGCGATAGCGAAGGTCCGGTTCAAC
The DNA here is from genome assembly GCA_048819475.1 of Algoriphagus sp. Classification (GTDB taxonomy): domain Bacteria; phylum Bacteroidota; class Bacteroidia; order Cytophagales; family Cyclobacteriaceae; genus Algoriphagus. Next base: position 7,860 of record JBMDXP010000012.1, on the reverse strand, counting down.
TATATGTAAGCTACGAGGATCTGATGGGTAATGCGGGTACGCCGTTGAGTACTTCACCGAACACGGTGGTCTATGACCGTACCGCTCCGGTAGTAGTGACCCAAACAGCTGAAGTGATATTGAATGCTCAGGGAGTGGGCAACCTTACGGTGGATCAGGTAGACAATGGCAGTTCGGATACGCACACGCCATTAACCTATGCACTCTCCATTACGGATTTTACCTGCAATGACGTAGGGGGCAACACGGTAACCCTGACGGTAACCGACCCTGCAGGTAATACCGCGACGGGTACGGCTACGGTAACCGTGGTGGACAACACCGCTCCGGTAGTGACTACCCAGGACATCACGGTACAGCTGGATGCTACAGGTGAAGTAATCATCACAGCGGAGCAAATTGATAACGGTTCAACAGATGCGTGTGGCATAGCCTCATTGAGCCTGAGCCAGACGGACTTCGACTGTGGGAATGTGGGAGTCAACACAGTGACTTTGACCGTGACGGATGTGAATGGAAACACCAACACCGCGACGGCAACAGTAACGGTAGAGGACAACACCCCTCCGGTAGTGATTACCCAGGACATCACGGTCTACCTGGATGCTACAGGTGAAGTAATCATCACAGCGGAACAAATTGATGACGGTTCAACCGATGCGTGTGGCATTGCTTCACTGAGCCTGAGCCAGACGGACTTTGACTGTGGGGATGTGGGTGATAATACAGTTACCCTGACGGTGACGGATATAAACGGAAACACCAACACCGCGACAGCAACGGTAACGGTAGAGGACAGCACCGCTCCGGTAGTGACTACCCAGGACATCACGGTCTACCTGGATGCTACAGGTTCAGTAAGCATTACAGCCGACCAACTCAACGACGGCTCCAGCGACAATTGCGCGATCGCCAGTATTTCGATCAGCCAGACGGAGTTCGACTGCGGGGATATCGGTGCCAACACGGTGACTTTGACAGTAACCGATATAAACGGGAACACAAATACCGCGACGGCGACTGTAACAGTAGTGGACAACATCGCTCCGATAATAAACGCCCAGGACATCACAGTCTACCTGGATGCAACGGGCACGGCTAGCATCACGGCTGATGAACTCAACAACGGCAGCGCAGATGTCTGCGGGATCGCCAGTATTACAGTCAGCCAGACGGAGTTTGACTGCGGGGATGTAGGTGCCAACACGGTTATCCTGACAGTGACGGATATAAACGGAAACACCAACACCGCGACGGCAACGGTAACGGTAGAGGACAACACCGCTCCAGTAGTGATTACCCAGGACATCACGGTACAGCTGGATGCTACAGGTGAAGTAATTATCACAGCGGAGCAAATTGATAACGGTTCAACCGACGCGTGTGGCATTGCTTCACTGAGCCTGAGCCAGACGGGCTTCGACTGTGGGGATGTGGGAGCCCACACGGTTACCCTGACAGTGACGGATATAAACGGAAACACCAACACCGCGACAGCAACGGTAACGGTAGAGGACAGCACCCCTCCGGTAGTGACTACCCAGGACATTACGGTACAGCTGGACGCTACAGGTGCAGTAAGCATCACGGCGGACCAGATTGACAACGGTTCATCTGATGCGTGCGGTATCGCCAGTATTACGGTGAGCCAGACGGAGTTCGACTGTGGAGATGTGGGAGCCAACACGGTCACCCTGACGGTGATAGATGTAAACGGAAATATAAACACAGGCACAGCAACGGTGACGGTTGAGGACAACACCGATCCGGTGGTGTTGACGCGTGACATCACAGTACAGCTGGACGCTACAGGAGCGGTAAGCATCACGGCAGACCAGATTGACGACGGTTCATCAGATGTGTGCGGGATCACCATGCTTGAGCTAGACCGTACAGACTTCACCTGTGCGGATGTGGGTGATAATACAGTAACCCTGACAGTGACGGATGTGAATGGAAACACCAATACCGCCACGGCGACAGTGACTGTAGAGGACAACATCGCTCCGGTAGTGTTGACGCGTGACATCACAGTACAGCTGGATGCTACAGGTGCAGTAAGCATCACGGTGGAGCAGATTGACAGCGGTTCATCAGACGCGTGCGGCATTGCTTCACTGAGCCTGAGCCAGACGGACTTCAACTGTGGGGATGTGGGAGCCAACACGGTCACCCTGACGGTGACGGATGTGAACGGAAATACCAATACTGCCACTGCGACAGTGACTGTAGAAGACAACACCGCTCCAGTGGTGATTACCCAGGACATTACGGTACAGCTGGATGCTACAGGTGCAGTAAGCATCACGGCGGAGCAGATTGACAACGGTTCATCCGATGCATGTGGTATCGCCACGCTTGAACTGGACCGCACAGACTTCACCTGTGCAGATGTGGGAGCCAACACAGTTACTTTGACGGTGACGGATGTGAACGGAAACACCAACACTGCAACGGCAACGGTGACGGTAGAGGACAATAACAGCCCTGAGGTAGTGGTACGTGACATCACGGTCCAACTGGGTGCTGACGGCACGGTTTCCATCACTGCGGATCAGATCAACAGCGGCAGTGCTGCCACCTGTGGTATTGCCACGCTTGAGCTGGACCGTACAGACTTCAGCTGCGCGGATGTAGGAGCCAACACTGTGACTTTGACGGTGACGGATGTCAACGGAAACACGGATACCGCCACCGCGACAGTGACGGTAGAGGATGTGACTGCACCGGTGGTTTCTGTACGAGACATCACAGTACAGCTGGACGCTACGGGAACAGCAAGCATCACAGCGGACCAGATTGACAACGGTTCATCAGACGCGTGCGGTATTGCCAGTATTACGGTGAGCCAGACGGACTTCGATTGTGGAGATGTGGGAGCCAATACAGTGACTTTGACCGTGACGGATGTGAACGGAAATACCAATACTGCCACGGCGACAGTGACTGTAGAGGACAACACCGCTCCGGTGGCGTTGGCGCGTGACATCACAGTCTACCTGGATGCTTCGGGCACGGCCAGCATCACAGCGGACCAGATTGACAACGGTTCATCCGATGCATGCGGCATTGCTTCACTGAGCCTGAGCCAGACGAACTTCGACTGCGGAGATGTGGGAGCCAATACAGTGACTTTAACCGTGACGGATGTGAACGGAAATACCAATACTGCCACGGCGACAGTGACTGTAGAGGACAACACCGCTCCGGTAGTGACTACCCAGGACATCACAGTCTACCTGGACGCTACAGGTGCAGTAAGCATCACGGCGGATGAACTCAGCAACGGCACTTCGGATGCCTGCGGGATAGCCGATATTATAGTTAGCCAGACGGACTTCGACTGTGGGGATGTGGGTGCGAACACGGTCACGCTGACAGTCACCGATGTGAACGGCAACAGCGCGACGGGTACGGCAACGGTGATGGTAGTAGACAACACCGCCCCGATAGTGATTACCCAGGACATTACAATACAGCTGGACGCTACAGGTGTAGTAAGCATTACAGCGGAGCAGATTGAAAACGGTTCATCAGACGCGTGTGGCATTGCTTCAATGAGTCTGAGCCAGACGGACTTCGATTGTGGGGATGTGGGAGCCAACACGGTGACATTGACGGTGACGGATGTGAACGGAAATACCAATACTGCCACTGCGACAGTGACGGTAGAGGACAACACTGCTCCGGTGGCGTTGGCGCGTGACATCACAGTCTATCTGGATGCAACGGGCACGGCCAGCATCACAGCGGAGCAGATTGACAACGGTTCATCCGATGCGTGTGGCATTGCTTCACTGAGCCTGAGCCAGACGGACTTCGACTGTGGGGATGTGGGAGCCAACACGGTCACGCTGACGGTCACCGATGTGAACGGAAACAGTGCGACGGGTACAGCAACGGTAACGATAGTGGGCAACACCGCTCCGGTGGTGGTGACGCGTGATATCACGGTGGAGCTCGGCGCGGACGGTACGGTAACTATCACGGCAGATCAGCTCAACAACGGTATTGAAGCATCCTGTGGGATAGCGAGTATTGAACTGGATAGGGCAGTATTTACCTGTGCGGATATCGGCGAGAACATGGTGACGCTGACTGTGACAGACGTAAATGGAAATGTCAATACCGGTACTGCCAAGGTAAGTGTCGAGGACGTGACCCCACCTGTTCCGGATATGGATACGCTACCTCTCATTACAGTAAATTGTGAGATTAATGAGCTTATCCCACCGACGGCAACTGACAATTGCGGAGGTCAACTCATCGGCACAGCGGAATTCTCACTTCCTTTGACTGAGAGTACTCTTGTTATCTGGACATTTACCGATGATTCCGGCAACAGCATAACACAATCCCAGCAGGTAGAAGTAGAAGATGATATAGCTCCTGAAATATCAGGTGTTCCAGATGATTTTGAGGTGATTTTGGAAGATATGGAAGAATATGTGCTACCGGACTTTACGCAAATCGCCACAGCTACAGACAACTGTACTGTAGCCAGCTTTATCCAGAGTCCTGATGCAGGTACGGTCTATACGGAAGCCGGGGAAATTGAAATTGTACTTATTGCCGTAGATGGTTTTGGTAATGAGGCAACAACCAGTTTCAGGATAAGGATAACACGTAACAACAGACTGCTAATTAGGGTAGAAGATCCTGCACTGATCACCGTGCCATGGAACACACCTCTGGAGCAGTTGGATTTGCCGGAGACCGTTAGAGGAATATTGTCCAATGGTCAAGTAATTGATCTCGGGGTAAGCTGGAATACGGAAAGTTATGATCCGCTTCAATCCGGTCTTTACCAGTTCCCTGGTACGCTGGTGTTAGGGAATCTTCAAAACCCTCAGCATCACGAGCCAATCTTGACCGTCATGGTCGGAGATAAATTGGCGCCGACCGATATCTTGCTTTCAGAGACCACTTTTGCTGCCAATATTGAGCTTGGTACAAGCATCGGAACACTGACCACGGTAGATACGCAGGATGATGTGCATGTCTATGCCCTGTCACAGTCAGGAGTGCATGACAACACATATTTTGTCATAGTAGATGACAGGTTGACCTGGAACTCAACTGAATCAGCTGCAGGTAAGACTGCATTCACCGTGACGGTGACCAGTACTGACCGGGTGGGGAATGTGATCGAGCGGAGCTTTACGCTGACCAGGGAGAGAGTCCCGATAGGGCAGATCAATGTGCCAAATACCTTTACACCGAATGGTGATGGGGTAAATGATACATGGGGAGTTCCTGATTTACAATTCTTCCAAGGTGGAAGAGTGCAGGTGTTTGAACGTAGTGGCAAACGTGTATTCTACACTGAGGATGCTGCGGTCCGATGGGACGGAACATTCAACGGTGAGGAGCTGCCTGTTGGTACTTATTATTGGATATTGGAGTCCAGGGAAACGGATGAAGTGAGAAGGGGTATACTTAACCTTCTTAGACGTTAATACTCAACAATAAGAAATCACATTCCCTAAATACATAATAAGTTAAAGGACAGAAAGAATAGGGGGATACGGATTAATGAGCCAAATCCCCCGATTTTTAAACATATTCCAACATTAGAAAATGACCAGATTTATACCGCTACTCACAGTTTTACTGCTGTTGACTATAGTTGAGTCAAACGCCCAGAGCAGAAAATATATCTCCCAGTTTTCCCATTTCCAGAGTTATTTCAATCCTGGTCTGACAGGGTATGAAGGAAGTACTTTCCGAGGCTTTGTGCGTAACCAATGGTCGGGTTTTGAAGGAGCGCCGAAAACATATTTTTTCAGTGCTGAGCTTGATTTTGGAGAATTGGCAGGAGAGGAGGATCCCGCCCTTATGGGCAGAAATGCCGTATCAGTGAATCTATTGCACGATACTTATGGAGCTTTCCGTGAGAATGAATTAATGGTGAGCTATGCGTCAAGAGTCAGGCTGACAGAAAAACACAACTTGCGACTGGGTGTAGGGGTCAACTATCAGACTGTCCGGTTGGACGGCAATTCTCTTACAACCGAAGAGCAGAATGATCCAATCCTGGGGCAGTATTTAGGAACTTTCTCGAATATGGGGATATTCGATTTTAACCTGGGGCTTGCTCTCACTCATCGACAGTATTATATATCCTACGGAATGCACCGCGTAAATGGTGGCAGGATTACGAATGGTGATGGATTTATGGATAGATATCCTGCTGTGACAATGGTTCAGGCAGGATTTAGAGAGTCGCTGAGCCCAAATCTGTCGGTTATCACCAATGCTTTCTACCGACGACAAAAGAACTTGCCAGATAACATGGAGTTTAATCTTAAAGTGTTGCTGATGGACAGGATTTGGATTGGGGGAGGGCATAGGATAGATTATGCCAATAATTTGCAGTTTGGAGTTGTGACAAGGAGACTGAAGATTGGTTATATCTATGAGTTTCCTGAGGGACGAAGTTATCTGCTTCCTGGCCAGACACATGAGTTTACCGCCGTTTTCAGTCTCTTTAGGGATAATGTAAGAAGGGATACCAAAGATATCATTATCTGGTAGAATAAATCACTTATACCTCTGCGTGGGATTTAATCTGAAAGTGTCACCTGGAGTCCGGGAAGTCCTGATAGAGCCAGAGCGGTTGGAGAATAGGCGTGTTCATTTCATCTGTTTATAATTGTTTTTCAATGGTCATATGCCCGCCTGTCGTCGGACAGGGAATCTCGCATAGCTGATAATCATCCCAGTGTGTGAGGATTTTCTTCATGCTCGATTTCATCTGTTTATAATTTGTTTTTCAGTGGTCAGATGGAATGCCCCCGGATAATCATTCCCCTGTGTGAGAACCTTTCCTCATGGGCATTTCATGAAATTATAATTTGATTTTATCCGTCACCCCGGTTGATCGGAACAGGTTCACGATAAGTCGGTACAGATTATGGAATCCCGTATGCCCGTTTGTGTAGCATACATCATGCTGGATTCCAACTGTACGGTTGATAAGCTATGATTTTAAGTAAAATCGATTTTTTTCAGAACCGGAAGATACTGTACTGGATTATTCCGAATGATTCATCGGGCTCATGTTCCCTTATTTTGGATGGGTTGGCGTTACTATTCGTTTTTGTAATGGGATTGGTGTGATATTTACAGTTACACGTAGTTTATCAAAGCATGAAAAGCATGGAAATAAGGGTACGTTGCTGGATTGAAATAGAAGGAAAGAAGTTTTTTGGTCCGGGTCCGGCTCAGCTACTGGGATTGATAGATACAGAGGGCTCTATTTCTAAGGCAGCTAAACAAATGGGCATGTCCTATAAGAAGGCATGGGATATCGTTGCGGATTTGAATTCCCGCGGCCCGCAGCCTTACGTGGTTTCCCGAAAGGGAGGGGAGAGAGGGGGAGGAGCTGAGCTTACAGCAACGGGAAAGGAAATGCTGTCAAAGTACCGTGTCCTATTGGATAAGTTAAACGCTGTTATTGCTGAAGAAAAGGAATCCTTGCTGGGGTGACTAGGGAATCTTCAAAAGCTTGAATCTGTAGTAATAAAGGTGGGGAGGAAATTTGCGACTATACTTGCGCTTTCCTCCCCACAGCTTCCGGGATATCTAAGTAGGGCCTGCTGAAAAACGCCAGTAAAAAGATTGAATGCCATGATTTTGAATTATCAGACCATTTTTAAGGCAAGCTGTTTTTCAGCAAGTACAAGCTTTTTGACCACAATAGCCCGTTATCCATGCACTGGAAAATCCAAAAACAGTATTTTTGAGCTAGCCTCAGCCCCACCATCTTCTACGTTGCCCTCATTCGAAGTATAAGCATACATCATCATTCGGACGCCTTGAAGCTGGTACAGCTGAGACTTTTTCAGCAAGCCCTAA
>JBMDXP010000011.1:0-1343 GCA_048819475.1 Algoriphagus sp. | reverse complement strand
GTTAGATAGAGCGTCTCGCGAGCTATCTAGAACACCAAGAGACATTCATGTAGCATGTCAAATGCATGAGGAAAATGTCTCGACGTGCAAAGAACCGAACCAAATCTCGAACTCTTTGACCAAGTCCACTTGAGCAATGTTTTGTACACAAACTAAGATTCATTTCCTAACATTTCCTATCCATTTTAGACGTTCTAGCTACTGGCCATAGACATCCTCCCTTGTCACGGGTTAGGGGTTAGGGGGTAAGGGTTAGGGGGTTACAAGAGCGTGCCCGGGGGAGGGTTTTTTTGCCTGATGAGCTAGCTCGACAAACTAAATTGCGCCTGATAGATACGCAAGAGAAGAGCCAGGCAAAAGTTTTATGGAGCCATGGCATCAAAAATGACGGAAATACGGCCGTTCAAAGTCCGGAGGGTCCTTTTTCGCTCAAGGTGGCACTCGAATGAACAGTAATCATTGGTTTCCTGTACGATTGGCATGCATGCTTTACCGTTAGATAGAGAATGGACAGAGCTTCTCAGAACGCCCAAGATGACCAGTATAGCCCCTTCCATGCATGAGCAAAATGGCCCGACGTGCAAAGGACCTTTCCAAATCTCAAACTTTCTGACCAAGCCCACACAATACAAGTTTTATGTACAAACTAAGATGCATTTCCTAACATTTCCTATCCATTTGAGACGTTCTAGCTACTGGCCATAGACATCCTCCCTTGTCACCAAGTTCTCACAGTGCTCAGACTCCAAGTAGAGGCTAGGGGTTACAAGAGCGTGCCCGGGGGAGGGTTTTTTTGCCTGATGAGCTAGGGCAACAAACTAAATTGCGCCTGATATATAAGCAAGAGAGGAGCCAGGCAAAAGTTTTGCGGAGCCATGGCATCAAAAATGACGGAAATACGGCCGTTCAAAGTCCGGAGGGTCCTTTTTCGCTCGAAGTGGCACGTAAAGGGACAGTAATCAATGGTTTCCTGTCGGATTGGCATGCATGCTGTACCGTTAGATAGAGCATGAACAGAGCTACTCAGAACGCCCAAGATGACCAGTATAGCCCCTTCCATGCATGAGCAAAATGGCCCGACGTGCAAAGGACCTTTCCAAATCTCAAACTTTGGTGTTACAAGGGCGTGCCCGGGGGAGGGTTTTTTTTCCTGATGAGCTACAGCTGGGATCTATATACCGTTGGAAAGAGCATCAAAAGAAGAGCCAGGAAAAGTTGTTCAATCAACCGTAGCTCCAATATTGACGGAGATATGGCCAGTCAAAGTCCGGAGGGTCCTTTTTCGGGTCGAAGTGGACTTTGACTGCGCATTAATCGCTGGTCTTTCATCCGTTTGCCACGCT
>JBMDXP010000010.1:0-24688 GCA_048819475.1 Algoriphagus sp. | reverse complement strand
CAGCAGGTACTTCCCCTCTTGCAAATGAAGATTCCCATCTGAAGGCTGTCTGATAGCGGTAGGCCACATTGAACCCGAGGTTGTTTGTCAGCTTTCTGTTGCCGAAGATGACATTGGTCTTATGCTCAGGTGTGTTGAAATCATTCAGAAAGCCTTCGTCAGGCGCAGTCAGCATTTTGTTGAAATTGTAATTTCCGGAAAGGGTATAGTTGCGCGGAAGGTTGAATGTCAACCCCAGAGCTGCTCCGTGAGCTTTGACCGAACTGTTGGTGAAGTTGGTATACGTCTGGAATGTGTTTTCATTTCCAGGGGTGGTTACAGGTGTCAAAAGGGTAGGGGCATTGATGGCGTTGATAGCCAGTTGTGCTCCATCTGCCGGAGTTGGATAGATTGGTCCTGGAGCCTTTCTGACTGCATTTTGGGTTATGAAATCATTGTAGATATTGTAATAGTAGGCAAAGTCAACCAAGATATTGTTGTTGTTTAGCAGGCTTTTGTAGCCCAACTCTACTGATCTTACCTGCTCAGGGCGTAAGGCAGGGAAATCAGCCTCTGTGGCAGGGACGAGCAGACTGGTGGCCTCAGGTGAAACCGGGCTCACACCGGATCCTACCTTTGCGACATATTGCTCCACGGACGCCAAGGTGAACGCGTTGGTGAAAATATCATATTTCTCGCGGTAAAAAGGCAGTCCCCCGATCAGTCTTGCCGACACGACGTTCAGGTCAATATGTTGGCCTTGCGTAGTAGGCATCCTGAAACCAGTCTGGTAGGATACACGGAAGTTGTGGTTGTTCTGCGTGAGTACCCCGGAAATCCTTGGGCTAAACTGTCCGTCAAAATTTTCATTTTTATCATACCTGAGTGATCCAGTCAGCTTCAGTTTTTCATTGAAAACTTTCTTGGCAGCCTGGGCATAGGCACCATACTCTGCAATCGTGATATCGTTGCCTTCCACATCGGCGAATATGGTTCCGTTTGATCTCAGCTCATACACCCGATAAGAGCCTCCCACTTGAAGATCCATGAAATCAATGGCATTGCTGAAATCATATTGTCCTTCTGCCATATACATTCTTGACTGGTCGTTGAACAATGATCCCTCCGGTATAAACTGAGCCCGGACTTCCTGGGAGGCGTTCTCAAATTCCGGTGTGCCGGGAATAAGTCTTCCTGTATCGGCTATGCCCCTGGCGGCATTATGGGCAGCGGCTTGCTGTGCAATAGAGCCCAACTCGCCTGGAGCCACTCCCTGCTGGGCCAAGGCGCCCATATAACCCAGGGTGTACTGTCCAAACCATGAAGAATTATCTTTCCACAGACTATTGATATTGACCCCGGTCAAGTCGGCGATATAAGAATCCCCGGAATTCTCCCGGGTAGTATATGCACGGAGGAAATAATTGGATCCGCGGAGTTCCAGCTTATGCTGGCTGATCTCAAAGTTGTTTAGGGAATAGCGTTGCGCTCCGGTGTATACGGAGGTACCTGCTCCATAATTCAGGGTATAGGAAAGCTCTGAACGATCATTGATTCTATAGTGCAATGCAGTATTGACCTTATAGTTTTTGGCACCGTAATCCACGAGATCCCGCTCTTCGTATCCTGTTCTGGATACCACCTGATCCGGAATACTGTTGATGTAGCCACCTATTCCCAAGGCCTGTGCTTGCTGCTGGATGGCTGCTACATTTCTTAGCAGCCCAATGTTGTTGGAAACTTCATCGCCAAATACGTGGACCCTGTTAGCGCCTGGGTTGAATGGCAATTCTCCCTGGGATCCTTCGCTGAGATCAGTCTGATCCGTGCCGTACCAATCCTGCGCTCTCATAAAAGAGGCATTCAGTTTAAAGGCAAATTTATTGTTGAAAGCCTTGGCATATCGGATCGATCCTTCGTACATCGGCTGCGGGCTGGAGGGTTCGCCTGCCCTTCCACCAAAATGGTTGAATCCCTGCTTATAAAATGCACTGAATCCTTGATATTCAAAGGGATTCTTACTGTTCACCAGTAGAATGCCATTGAATGCATTCGGACCATACAGTGCAGAAGCAGCACCGGGGATAAACTCCACGCTTTCGACATCGAGTTCCGACGGCCCGTTCAGGTTTCCAATAGGAAAGTTCAGCGCAGGAGCCTGTGTGTCCATTCCATCGGTAAGCTGGACAAACCGGGTGTTCCCTGTCGAATTGAAGCCCCGGGCATTTACAATCTGGAAGTTGATGGAAGAAGAAGTGACATCCACTCCCTTTAGATTGGCGATAGCTTTGTAATAGTTATCCGCAGGGGTATCCCTGATTGAGAGGATATCCATTTTTTCAATGGAGACCGGTGATTGGAGGATGTTTTCCTCCACTCTTGAGGCTGAGACTACTACTTCTTGTCCCAGCATGGACTGCTCAGCGAGGGTTATATTCAGGTTTGAAACTACCGAATTGGTAACTTCCACTTCCTGGGTACCATAGCCTACCATGGAAAACACCAGGATGAAAGGCGGTTGCTGGTTTACGTTCAAAGCATATTTCCCGGAAAGATCCGTAATAGTGCCTATTACTTTTCCTTTTACCAGGATATTTACCCCGACCAGCGTTTCTTTGGTATCGGCATCGGTGACCGTACCGGAAATTGAGGTCTGCGAAAAAGCATTTCCTGCACAAAGGGAAATCAGAATTACAACCAACAAGGTCATACCCCTGATTTTTTGGGTAAACTTGTTCATAGGCTATTTGGATTTTAGTTTATAAAATAGGTAAAGACAGTGAACTCACTGTATAATAGCCGAAATTTATGCGAAAAAGTGAATTTCCAATCTTTCACAATAATTATTTGTGGGCTGGAATGGACCTTATAAATGTGCCTAAACTGAAAACTGATGGCTATTTATCCGAAAATTGAAATAAAAAGAGTGTATTGTTAACTAAAACTAAGGGAGGGATGCTTTTTATTAAAAATTCAAGAAATCGGATAAGCCATCTCCCGTGTACATTAAAAATAAAAAAACCTGACAGCAATCAGGTTTTTGAAATTATTTGGTTTTATTCTCCTCGTTTACATGTTTTACCAGCCGGTCGCACAGTTCCTTCATTTCTTCAGACATGTATTCATCTCCTGTACTATTGAGTATGGTCTGTGCCATTCCTCCTAAAATATCGATATAAAATCTCTTCATTTCTACCACTGACATATCATCGGTCCACAAGTCGATCCTTAGTGTACTGTGGTTAAGATTATCCCATACGTTTAGGCTGATACTTTTGGTGGTTTCCATCCCTTCCCCTTCTTTATCGGAAGCATCCCATTGGATGGCCTTTGGCAGACTGTTTTCGTCAAGTTCTACCTTGAAGTTAATTTCTGATTTTTTCATTCGTTACGTTTTATTTTTAAGCCACTTGCCTGTAAAAGCCTTACAAAGTTCACTAGCCAAACTTTAAGTTGGCGGGCAGAGTTCCTTTTCTGGTGTGTTTAATTGAAAACCATTTCGGGTATGGTGCCTTCTATCCATAATTTACCCGCAGTCTTCTCTTTGATTTCTTCCACGCTTACTCCGGGAGCCCGCTCCTTCAGGATAAATCCCCCTTCTGCTGCTATTTCCAAAACAGCAAGGTCTGAGACAATCTTCCTCACACAGCGAATACCGGTAATGGGCAATGAGCACTGGGGGAGTAGCTTGGACTGTCCATCTTTGGAGCAATGTTGCATAGCCACAATAATGTTTTCCGCGGAAGCAACCAGGTCCATTGCACCACCCATTCCTTTTACCATCTTGCCAGGGATTTTCCAATTGGCTATATCGCCATTTTCAGATACTTCCATCGCTCCTAGAATGGTGAGATGTACATGGCCGCCCCGGATCATGGCAAAGGATTCTACTGAATTGAACAGTGCTGATCCCTTTACCATGGTGACGGTCTGCTTGCCGGCATTGATCAAGTCAGGATCCACCTTGTCTGCTGTGGGGAAAGGCCCGATACCCAGCAGACCGTTTTCCGATTGTAATACCACTTCGAGATGATCGGGGATATAATTGGCTACCAGCGTGGGGATTCCTATTCCGAGGTTAATGTATTGGCCATTTTTGACCTCCTTGGCAATCCGTTGGGCGATTTGATTCTTGGTCAGCATATTGGGTTTATTTTTAGTGTTCAGGGATAGCACATTGCTGTAAATCCGGGTTATAAATGTGAGTTTAGCCGGGGGTGATGGTCCTCTGCTCAATCCTTTTTTCATAATGCCGGCCCTGAAAAATACGCTGGACATAAATGCCCGGGGTATGGATTGTATTGGGATCCAGCTCACCTGCAGGGACCAATTCCTCTACTTCTGCAATGCATATAGTGCCGGCCGCTGCCATCATCGGGTTGAAATTCCTGGCTGTGCCCTTGAATATCAGGTTTCCTGCCGTATCTCCCTTCCAGGCCTTTACGATAGAGAAATCAGCCTTCAGCCAGCGCTCCATGAGATAGCGTTTTCCATCAAACTCCCTGGTTTCCTTTCCTTCAGCCACTTCTGTCCCCACTCCAGCGGGGGTAAAGAACGCGGGGATTCCCGCACCTCCTGCACGTACCCGTTCAGCCAATGTCCCTTGGGGAATCAGCTCTACCTCCAGTTCACCGCTTAGGAGCTGGCGTTCAAACTCTGCATTCTCTCCGACATAGCTGGAAATCATTTTCTTCACCATCCGTTTTTTGAGAAACAGCCCTATGCCAAAATCATCCACACCGGCGTTGTTGGACACTATGGTCAGGCCTGTTACATTTCTTTTCAAAAGTGCCGAAATGCAGTTTTCCGGGATCCCTGAGAGTCCAAAACCTCCCATCATCAAGGTGCAATTGTCCGGAATGTCAGCAACTGCCTGTTCCGCATCCTTTACTGTTTTATCTATCATGGTAGTTGGGTTTATAGCTCTTTTTTAGCAGCCAGTTGGTCCAGTTTCAGCTGGGACTTCAATGCTTCCAGATTTTCAAACTTTTGCTCATCCCTTAAAAAGGACTTAAGGTAGACGGTAATCTGCTTATCGTATAAGTCCCCCTGGAAATCAAAAAGATGGGCTTCCACGGTTTTTTTTGTCCCGTCGACAGTGGGCCTGTTTCCTATATTCAGCATGGCTTTGTACAGTGATCCTCCCACCATCGCCTCTACAGCATAAACGCCATCTTTCGGGATTAGTTTATAGTCATTCGGAATATGGACATTGGCAGTGGGAAATCCGATAGATCTGCCTATCTGCTGTCCTTTGATCACGATGCCGTTAAGCTCATAAGGTCTTCCGAGGCAACTGTTGGCAACAGCGATATTTCCTGTCTCCAGCGCTTGGCGTATTTTGGTACTGGAAACACCGATCTCATCTACATCCTGTCTTGAAATCTCCTCCAGTCCGAATCCGAATTCGTGGTGATGGGTTTTTAAGTACTCGAAGCTTCCCTCACGGTTCTTGCCAAACCGATGGTCATAGCCAATCACGAGCTTGCGTGTACCTATCGTATCCACGAGGATCTTATCTATGAACTCCCGTGAGGTAAGCTGGGAAAACCCATGGGTAAAAGGTATTGTGATCAGATGGTCAATGCCGAATTGCCGCAGAAGCTTGGTTTTCTCTTCAAACGTGGTGAGCAGGCGGAGTTTGTGTTCGTCAGGGTAGAGAACCAGCCGGGGATGGGGCCAGAAGGTGATCAATACAGTTTCCCCATTCATACTCCGGGCGATCTCCCGTATGCGGCGCAGGATTTTTTGATGCCCTAGATGTACGCCATCGAATGTCCCACTGGTGACTACGGGGTTGGATAGGGTAGGGAATCCACTTAGACCTTCATAGATTTTCATGGGGTCGGGCTTTGATTTCTTCTATCAGCGACAACAATTCTTTAGCCTCAGAAAGTTTAAAATTTCCAATTCTGGTACGGCAAAGTGAGCTCATATAAGCACCGACGCCTAAAAAATCTCCAAGATCCCTCGCAAGACTCCTGATATAGGTCCCTTTGGAGCATACGATCCGAAACTCGACTGTGGGATTGGTAAACGCTGTAATCTCAAATTCGCTGACCGTAACTGGGCGGGGATCAATTTTCACTTCAATTCCCTTTCGGGCAGATTCATATACCCGTTTCCCTTCGATTTTGATAGCAGAGTGCATGGGAGGTGCCTGCATAATGTCTCCGGTAAGTGTTTCCGCTGCCGCCTTCACCTGGTCCAAAGTCAGGGCAGAAGGGTCTGCAACAGGGATTATGGGTTTCTCCAAGTCAAAAGATTCAGTGGTGGCTCCCAGTACAAATGTCCCGGTATATTCTTTTTCCTGTCCCATGAAACGCTCGATCTGCTTGGTCATTTTGCCTGCGCAGACAATCAGCAGGCCCGTAGCCAACGGATCAAGTGTACCTGCATGCCCCACTTTCTTTATCCGTAGCGCATTTCTGACCTTCTTCACCACATCGAATGAGGTCCACTCCAGCGGTTTGTCTATCAGAAATACTTCACCATAAGGTTCATTCATTTTTCTACAGGTATAATCCGCCCAAAATGGCTATGATTCCCGCTATCAGACAGTAGATTGCAAAGAAGCTGAGTTTACTTTTCTTCACCAGTTTAATCATCCAGGTACACGCCACTATGCCGGATACGAAGGCCGCAATAAAACCTGCACTCAAGTATCCGATACCCGCTGTATCGTAGGATAGCTGGCCATCCAATAAGTCTTTGGCTATTTTACCGAGAATCAATGGCACTACCATCAGGAAAGAAAAGCGTGCTGCTTTACCTTTATCAATACCCAATAAAACAGAAGTAGAGATGGTCGCACCGGATCTGGAAATGCCTGGTAAAATCGCTATTGCCTGGGATATACCGATTATAAATGCCTGCCAGAAGGTGACAGGCTGGTCAGTAAACTTTGCTTTGTCTGCGAGGTATAAGAGGATGGCGGTGACAATGAGCATGCTTCCTACCAAAACGATCTGTCCATCAAACAACGTCTCGAGTTGCTCTTCAAACAGCAATCCGACAATTGCCGCTGGAACCATGGAGATCACAATCTTTGCAACAAATTGGGTCTCTTCATTCCACTTGAACTTCAACAGCCCCCCGATGATTTCGGCAACATCCTTCCGGAATACAATAATCGTACTCAGGGCAGTTGCAAAATGAACCACCACAGTGAACAGGAGACTTTCAGAAGGGAGGCTTTCTTCACCGAGGAGGGCTTTTCCAAGCTCGAGATGCCCACTGGAAGAAACAGGTAAAAACTCTGTCAACCCCTGGATTATTCCAAGGATGATTGCGTCGATAATATCCATACTTAGTTAGCTTCCGATTTTGCGAAAATGGCGTAAAATTCAAAAATAAATCCTGCGAGTGTTACAATTGGGCCTATGGTCAGTCCCAGAACACCATTGCCGTGTGGCTCACCATCAAGGCTTATAATAACAAATCCTGTGATGATCAACGCAATGCCGATAAACATCAGCTTGTAGTTCTTTTTTGAAAAAGGGAAGGAAGATTTACTCATTATCAGTATAGTTCGTCCAAAGACATGTTTAAGTATTTATTGACAGCGCGCAAGGTACTCACAACGGACAGAATTCCGCCCACTACGACCAAAACTCCGAAAAGAATCAGTAATAACTCCTGGTTTTGCAACATGGCAAACCCTTCAATATTGGCTTGGGTATACTTCACCAGGACAAACAGGATAACCGAGGCAAATGCCCCTGCCAGCATGCCGAAGATCAATGCACGGGAAAGGAAAGGTTTTCGTATAAACCCCCGTGTGGCACCCACCAATTGCATGGACCGGATCAAAAAACGCTGGGAGAAGAGTGCCAGTCTGATCGTGTTGTTGATCAGCATTACCACGGTAATGATCAGGATGAGGATAAATCCTCCCAGTACCAGACTGACCTTGAGGAGGTTTTTATTGATGGAGTCTACCAGGTCGGTCATATAGGATACTTCGAATACCCCAGGAATCTGCTCTATTTCAGCTACTATGGCTTCCAGCTGCTCAGAGGTCTGAAATTCCTCGGCTATGGTTATCACAAAGCTATCCCTTAGCGGGTTGTCTTCCAGAAACTTTGTAAAGTCTTCCCCTGTACTCTGGATAAAGGTTTCGGCAGCTTCCTCATCGGATATAAACCTCAAGCCTACCGTATCTGCCTTTTGCATGACAAAAGCCCTCTGGCCCAGGTCGGCACGGATGGATTGGATCTGTTTGGTATCCAGGTTTTTTTCCAGGAAGATCTGGACTTCAATATTTTCCCTGATCATACTCGTCAGGGATTTGGCTTGGATGAGAATTACCCCAAAAAGTCCTACGATGAGAAGTGAAAGAGTTGTACTGAACAGAACACTTCCAAATTTGAAGTGCCCCAGGATTTTTTTCTTGCGTGGATAGTTCGCCATGGATTGGTATTTCGGATCAAAAATAAGCTTCCCCAAGGATATTGCCAATCTATTCCTGTTAAAGGATTTGAATGACTTTTTCTGGGGTTATCCCGTAGATGCTGTCATTTTGAGCTGGACGTATCATAGCCAGTCCTGTGAAGTTACCAAAAGCAGGGAGTGTCAGCTGGTTTTGGCGCAAATGAAAACAGGGAATCCTCAGGGATTGCCGGCCACGGCCGGTCATTCTGATCCCCGGATGTATGTGGCCGCATAAATTAAGCTTGCCTGCCGGAATATCCTTCATGGGCTCATGTGAAAGGATAAAGTCTGCCAGTTCTATCGGTTCATTATGTATGATGAAAACAGACTTCCCATAAAATTCTGCCGGGAGTATGTCATGGTTTCCTTTGATAAGGTGGAACCTGACAGTAGGGAAGTTCATCAGGAATCGGTTGAGGGTTTCCCACCCTTCATTCCATTCGCTGTGGAACAAATCCCCCAGAAAATACATGTCATCGGGACGAAGCTTGTGGATAAGCTGTCCAATCTGCTCCAAATCGGCATAATGGATAGGTTCTGGAATGGGTATGCCTGATTTACGGAAATGGGCAGCCTTCCCAAAATGTAAATCAGCAATGAAGACAGCAGCCAGTTCGGGAATCCAGACTACTTTTTCCTTCATCAATTCTACCGTAAAGTGGGCATGGAAAAACCGGGAAATCGTAAGCACGCGCAATTGAATATGAAACCTGATCCAAATCTACCAGTTTAAATAAAGAACCAAGTTTTATATATATGAAAAAACGACAACTAGCTTCCTGCTTTTTTTTCTTCTTAAGTATGGTGGCGGGCGATCTGTTTGGCCAAGAGGGATCCGATATCCTGGGGACATGGTACAATACAGAGAAAACCGCACAGGTGGAGATAAGCCGGGAAGGGTCAGAATTCGTCGGTAGAATCCTCCAGGTGAACAGACAGGCAGAAGAAAAGGAGACGATTACCGATAAGCAAAACCCGGATGCCAAGCTAAGGGACAGACCTTTGGTGGGGCTTGCCATCCTGAATGGGCTTAGTTTTGAGGACGGAATGTGGAAAGGAGGCACTATCTACGATCCGGAATCCGGGAAGACCTATTCCTGCCAGCTTAAACTCAAGGGAAAGGACGTACTGGAGGTGAAAGGATTTGTGGGGTTCTCCTGGATAGGCAGGACAGTGGAATGGACAAGGGTAAAAAAATAAAGCGGGATTTCCCGCTTTATTTTTATTCAATTGCACACGGCTTGGTACTTGAAGTGCGATCCCTGCTTTTCAATGATGGAGGTAAAAGGATTTGAGGATATAAGTAAGCTGCTCAAATTCGATCAGAAAAGCATCATGGCCTGCGGTGGAAGAAATTTCCTTGTAGGTTCCTTTCTTTACATTCCTGCTGATAAGCTGGGACTCTTCTGGGAGGAAGAGCAGGTCTGAGTTCACCCCGATTGCCAATACATGGGCTTCTATCTGGCTGAGCGCAGCCAGGACACCCCCTCGGTTTCTTCCAAGATCATGGCTGTCCATCGTTTTGGTCAACGTCCAGTAGGATAGTGCATTGAAGCGACGCGCGAGCTTTTTGCCCTGATAGCGAAGGTAGGAGGCTGCTCTGAAGCCATCCAGCTTTTCATCTACTTCACGCTGTTTCCGGGTCAGATCATCAGGGTGTCTGTAACTGAGCATTGCGATTGCGCGCGCAGTTTCGAGCCCCTTTTGCCCTGCTGTTTCATGCTCTTGCCCCCATGTGCAGTCTGATTCTATTGCCATCCGCTGTGTTTCGTTAAAGCCTACCACCCAGGGAGAAGTCCTGGCAGTGGAAGCAAGAATAATGGTGTTCTTGAGTTTGCTTCCAAGTGTTACTGCCCACTCCAATCCAATCTGTCCTCCCAAAGATCCCCCGATAAGGGTGTGTATCCTGTCAAGCTGCAAGTGCTGCCGGAGGTTTTCCAGACTCAGAGCCAGATCCCTGGTGGTCATCTGGGGAAAATCATAGTAGTAAGGCTTACCGGTTTCTGGATTCTGGCTTAGCGGTTGCGTGGAGCCATAGCATGAACCGATCAGGTTTGCGCAGATGATAAAATAATCTGCAGGATCAAAGAACTTGTCTTCCCCGATCAGTCCATTCCACCATTCCGATGCATTTGAGTCGCCGGTAAGAGCATGGATAACCCAGATTACATTGGTCTTGTCAGGGTTTAACTGTCCATAGGTCGTGTAGGCCAGATCGAATTGTGGGAGGACTTCCCCTGACTCTAAGACCAGCGGTGAACGTGAATGGAATACTTCCTGGGACATGGTAATCGAAGCGTATTGACTTTGGAGATTCATTATTGGATTTAGATTTTATCGAAAGCCTGCTGGAGATCTGCTTTGACATCATCTATGTGTTCGATGCCCAAGGATATCCTCAGTAGGGTTGGACTTACGCCTGCAGCTTGCTGCTCTTCTTCGGAAAGCTGCTGATGCGTGGTGGCAGAAGGTTGGATGATCAGGGTTTTGGCATCCCCTACATTCGCCAGATGGGAGATTAGTTGCAGGTTGTTGATGAAATCGGAAGTCTGTTCTTTGGTCCCTTCGATTTCAAAGCTCAGCACTCCGCCGAAACCTCTTTTCAGGTATTTTTTCGCCAGGGAATGATAAGGAGATGAAGACAATCCTAGGTAATTGACTTTTTTCACTTTAGGATGCGCTTCTAACCATTTGGCTGTTTCAAGGGCATTTTCGACGGTGCGCTGCACTCTTAGAGAAAGTGTTTCGATACCTTGAAGCAAGAGGAATGAGTTAAAGGGACTGAGGGAGGGGCCGAAGTCACGCAGACCTTCTACCCGCGCACGGATGGCAAAGGCAATATTGGGAAGACCAAGGGGATTGTTTTCTCCAAATACTTCCCAGAAATTCAATCCATGGTATCCTTCGGAAGGCTCAGAAAATTGCGGGAATTTACCGTTCCCCCAGTTATAGTTTCCGGAGTCCACAATTATCCCTCCGATGGACGTGCCGTGGCCGCCGATCCACTTGGTGGCCGAGGAAACTACAATAGCTGCCCCATGGGCAATAGGCTGGAACAAATAGCCTCCTGCACCGAAGGTATTGTCTACAATCAACGGAAGGTCATGCCTTTTGGCAAGTTCTGAGATGCTGTCAAAGTCAGGAATGTTAAACTCAGGATTGCCTATCGTTTCCAGATATATTGCTTTGGTTTTTTCATCTATCAGTTTTTCGAAAGCCTCCGCCGAATTGCCTTTGGCAAAACGTGCTTCTATCCCGATGCGTTTGAAGGCCACTTTGAACTGGTTGTAAGTACCTCCATACAAAAAGGAAGTAGAGACAAAGTTTTCCCCGGCCTGCAGGATATTGTTCAAGGCCAGAAACTGTGCTGCCTGTCCGGAACTGGTGGCCACTGCGGCTACTCCGCCTTCCAGGGCTGCGATTCTTTTTTCAAATACATCTGTGGTGGGATTCATGATCCGGGTATAGATGTTGCCAAATTCTTTTAAGCCGAAGAGGTTGGCGCCGTGTTCGGCAGAATTGAACACATAGGAGGTAGTCTGGTAAATGGGTACAGCCCTTGCATTGGTAGCTGGATCAGGTTCTTGTCCGGCATGGAGCTGGAGTGTTTCAAACTGGTAAGTTGAAGACATATGTTAAAGGGGTTTATGGTTAGAAATAGTACAAAGAATCAGCGGGGTCATGCCACACAGCAGAGAGGGGTACAGGTTCAGCATATTCAATAAATACCATGAAGTCTTAAAAAGACACAGGGGTAACCTGAAAAGAAGGGGGGTGGTGTAGCGTATAATCCATTATGCATGCCGCAAAGAATTTATAGTTCCAGATGAGACCATCTCATTTGGCAGGAATTGGCACCTTGGACTTTCCAGGTTGCCAGAGGGTCAGTGAGCCTGTCTCTCGCCTCTTCTTTATAAATCCCGACACTAAAAGTGAAAGGATATGCAAATAAAAAGCCGGGAAGTGACAAATCAAAATCCTTGCCCCTTCCCGGCAGGAAAATATTCAGTGAAAATGCTACAGCTGATCTATATCGTACCGGAATATCGGATTGATGTTTTCAAAATCAGGCTGTATGGTTATAAGTTCTTTGACAAGCCCATTATTCAATCCATACACCCATCCATGAACTTCAGGTGCCTCTCTTTCTTTCCAGGATTTCTGGATGATAGAGGTTTTGATCAGGTCGTGACATTGCTCCATGACATTGAGCTCAACGAGTTTGTTGACCTTATCGGCATGGTTGGTTTCTGCATCGACTTCACCTTGGTGCATTTTATAGACTTCTTTGATATTCCGGAGCCATTTATTGATAAGGCCCAGGTGGTTGTGGCCCAGGGCGGCATCCACTCCACCGCATCCATAATGTCCACAGACAATTATATGGTCCACTTTTAGCACTTCTACGGCGTATTGTAACACGCTCA
Source organism: Algoriphagus sp. (assembly GCA_048819475.1). Lineage (GTDB taxonomy): Bacteria > Bacteroidota > Bacteroidia > Cytophagales > Cyclobacteriaceae > Algoriphagus. The sequence goes on along the minus strand of JBMDXP010000010.1, from coordinate 11,849 downwards.
GCATATTCAGATCAGTATGCACCACCATATTGGCTATGTTACGATGGACAAAAATCTCACCGGGGTCCGTGCCTGTAATCTCATTGGCAGGTACCCGGCTGTCCGAGCAGCCAATCCAGAGGAATTTTGGTTTTTGCTGATGTTCCAGCCTGATGAAAAACTCTTTATCTAGATCTTTTTTTTCTTCAGACCAGGCTTTGTTTTGTAAAAGGAGTCGTTCGTAAGGATTCATGCGTATTCTTTAAAATTATAATTATAACCTTCTAATATTACTTTAATGTTTTTATCTCCGGAAGTCTTTATGAAATCATTCAGAACTTCCTGTATGTCATGGTCTATAAACCTTGCTTTTATAGAATTAAGGATTACTTTGCTTCCTGGAGGAATGGTCGCCAGCTCCTTCATAAGCGGAGCTTTATTGAGAAATGAGACATCCTTTTGCAGTTTTAACAGGTAATTGCCATTCAGTTCTGTAAGGGTTATAGACTTCTGGAAGTTTGTCTTCACCACGAAGAATATACCGAATACCATCCCAATGCCTATTCCTACCAATAAATCAGTAAACAAGATCGCTATCACAGTAACCAGATAGGGTAGAAACTGATCCCATCCTTTTTCAAACTCATGAATAAAGATGGAAGGTTTGGCAAGCTTATAACCGACCATGAAAAGGACTGCCGCTAAGCAGCTCAATGGTATTTTATTCAAAATCCCCGGTATAGCCAGTACCAGTATCATAAGCAGTATTCCATGTAGAATCGCCGATAGCTTGGATTTGCTTCCTGCCGTGATGTTGGCGGATGTACGTACAATCACTGCTGTGATCGGTAAACCGCCAATCAGCCCTGAAATAGAATTTCCGATGCCTTGTGCAACCAGTTCTTTGCTGGAGGGTGAGATTCTTTTTAGGGGATCCATTTTATCTCCAGCTTCTATGCTTAGCAGGGTCTCAATGCTTCCTATGATTGCAATCGTGAATGCTACTATCCAAAAACCACTCTCACCAATCATCCCAAAATCCGGAAAAGTGAGCAGAGACCCCAGCTCATTTACTCCTTGTAATACGGGAATTGACACAAGATGTTCGTCAAAAAGGTGCCAGGAGGGTAAGAAAATCAAATAAAGCGCATTGATAAGTATACCGGACAATACTGCCCATAGGGCTCCAGGAACCACTCCAAAGACTTTATGGCTACGTATTTTAGGCTTCTCAAAAAGAATGAGAATGCCCAAGGCTACCAGTACTACCGGGATAGCCCCGGGACTGTAATAAAGCACAGCATTCCATATTTCGGTAAATGTGTTCTGGTTGTCCAATTGCCTGAACGCCAGATCACCCATCTGGTCCTTATCATAGCCCAGTGCGTGGGGTATTTGTTTCAGGATAAGGATCAAGCCAATGGAAGTGAGCATACCTTTGATGACAGAGTGTGGAAAGTAATGTCCCAGAACTCCAGCTTTCAACAGCCCAAACCCCAGTTGGATTATCCCTGCCACCACCACTGTCCCCAGAAACAATTCGAATGCACCCAAACTGGTTATGGAATCGAGCACGATGACGGTGAGCCCTGCTGCAGGCCCACTTACACTGACATGGGAGCCGGAAAGTGTGCCGATGATTATTCCTCCTACAATTCCTGCAATCAGCCCTGACATAGGTGGGGCACCACTTGCAATGGCGATGCCAAGACATAAGGGAAGGGCGACTAAAAAGACCACTAAACTGGCCTTTATGTCATGCTTGATATTTTGCCTAAAGGATTTGGCCATAAGGTTTAGGATTAGATCAGCCCAGGGGTTTCAGACTGCTTATCCTAAAAATAGGTTTTTAGAATGAATCTTATTCCAAAAATAGAAGAACGGTAGTGAATTTACTTCAAAAGGCCTAATATTGATTGGTCAATCTTTTGAAAATCAAATTTTTGTACGGTATTATGCATCTTTTTCCGTATAGCATCCAGATTTAGATTGCCTATGCTTCCCTCATGGGTATGCTTAATATTCGATTGGTCCGGCTGGAATTGCCCGGATTCAATGTCCATTCCTATCTGCTTATAGGCATCCCGGAAAGGTACTCCGGCCAATACCAGTTCATTCACAGCCTCCACGGAGAACAGGTGCTTGTAGAAGGGATCACCTAGAATATCCTGTTTTACCCGGATAGCCTGAAGCATAAAGGTGGCCATACTCAGACAGGACTTGAGGGTCTCTATTGCCGGGAAAACCTCTTCCTTCAGTAGCTGGAGATCACGGTGATAACCTGTAGTAGTATTGGTAAGCAGTAGATTTACCGTATTGGGTACTCCCTGTATCTGGTTGGTCTTTGCACGTAAGAGCTCAAACACGTCCGGGTTTTTTTTATGGGGCATGATGCTACTCCCTGTAGTCAGGTCATCAGGAAAAGAGATGAAAGCAAAATGCTGGTTCATGAACATGCAGACATCAGCAGCCAACCTGTTTAAAGTACCCGACAAACCAGCCATGGCAAATGCAAGTGTGCGCTCAGTCTTTCCACGGCTGTTTTGGGCATTGATCACATTATGATGGAGATCCGAGAAGCCGAGCAGCTCTGTGGTCAAGGATCTGTTCAGTGGAAAACTCGAACCATAGCCGGCAGCAGAACCGAGGGGGTTTTTATTCGCAAGCTCAAATGCTGCTTTAAGCATTCCAAGATCTTCGCTGAGCCCCTCGGCAAACGAACTGAACCAAAGCCCAAATGAGGAAGGCATTGCCAGCTGTGTATGTGTGTAGCCAGGCATCAGATCCGCTTTATGTCTCTCTGCCAAGTCAATAAGTATCCCAAAAAGTTGTTGGGACTCCTGTACAATCTCCCTGATGGCTGATCTATAGTAAAGTTTCAAATCCACCAAAACCTGGTCATTTCGGCTTCTGCCGCTGTGCAGTTTCTTGCCTACCTCACCAAACCGGGCTGTAAGCAGAAACTCCACCTGGGAATGGACATCTTCCACGCCAGGGTCAATGCTGAACTTTCCCTGCTCAATTTCGAGATAGATTTCCTTTAACCCTTGCTGGAGCAGCTGGTTTTCATCGGGAGTCAAAAGACCTATTGTGGAGAGCATGTGGGCATGAGCCATGGATCCAAGCACATCAAAGGGAGCCAGAATCATATCAAATTCGGGGTCTCTTCCAATGGTGAAGGACTCTACTTCTTTCTTGTTTCCGATAGCTTTTTGCCAGAGTTTCATTACTAGTTCGGTTTGGTGATAAGTTTTGAATAGGTTTCCAGAATAGCAATATATCCTTCAATCCCTTTTTGAATTTCGGTCAAAAAAATATATTCGTTGGCCGTGTGTGACCTAGCTGAATCACCGGGACCGATTTTTACGGAAGGGTAGGGGATTAAAGCCTGGTCTGAGAGGGTTGGACTCCCAAATGTAGTCAAGCCGAGTTCTTCGGCTACCAGGTTCATCACATGGTCCCCGGGAAGATGAGAGGATTGAAGCCGCATAGATCTGGGCGTAAGCGTAGCATGCAGACTTGACTTCAATTCTTCCAGTGCTTCTTCCAGGGTGTAAGCATCAGTGACACGCACATCGAGTGTATATTCGCATAGATCAGGGATGACGTTGTGCTGTGTCCCTGCTTTGATCAGAGTGGCTGTGACTTTTGTCCTGCCCAGAAAATGGGAAGTTTTTCTGAATTCAAATTCCCTGATTTCATTAAGATCATCCAGTGCGAGATAGATGGCATTGAGCCCTTCTTCGCGGGCTGCATGGCCTGCTTTGCCCAAGACCTCGGCATCTATGACCATCAGTCCTTTTTCTGCCACAGCCAACTCCATTTTGGTGGGTTCTCCTACTATGGCGAGGTCACACGCTGGAAGTTGATCCAGAATGGAGGCGATCCCGTTTTTTCCGGAGATCTCTTCCTCCGCGGAAGCGACCATGACCAGATTAAACGGTAGGTCCTGGCCGTGGAAATACCTGAAGGTCGCAATTAAACTTACCAGAGGACCTCCGGCATCATTGCTTCCCAGACCATAGAGCCTCCCGTCTTCGGTAATCGCTGAAAATGGATCCAGTGTATAGCCACCGTTGGGCTTTACAGTGTCGTGGTGGGAATTCAGCCAAATGGTCGGCTTGGAATCATCGTATCCGTTGGCAAAGGCCCAGAGGTTATTGCCAGACCGCTGCACCGGTATTCCGTGCTCTTTGAAAAAGTATTCGATCAGCGCTGCGGTTTTAGCTTCCTCTTTCGGGAAGGAAGGTGTCTGGATAAGCTGGGAAAGCAGCGAAACTGCCTCTTCGTATAGTTCTTGGATCACATTAACCATAAATCAGATCAATACAGGTCGTATCGGTGGCTCTCGATGGTCGTACCTGATAGTTTTCCTTTAGCGGCCAGCAGGAGATTCTCTGCTTTCCCTATCCAGACATGGTTTACACCTTGTTGAAGTGCCTGGAATGCATTGTCAAGTTTGGGAATCATGCCGGAATGGATCACATTCTCTTTTTTCAGTTCTTTATAGATATCCTCGTTGATAAGGGGGATAATCGAGTTTTCATTTTTCTCATCGATGAGCACACCGCTTTTGTTAAAGCAGAAATACAGGTTGACCTGATGCGATTTGGCTAGACTGGTGGCCAATGCAGAAGCAATGGAGTCGGCATTGGTATTGAGCAGTTGCCCTTTCCGGTCATGGGTGATTGCGCTTACTACGGGGATAAGTCCACCTTCCAGAAACTGGGAAGCCAAGGTAGTGTTCACTTCCTTTACGTCTCCCACATACCCATAATCAATCCCTTTTACAGGTCTTTTTACTGAGCGGATCAGATTGCCATCTGCACCGCACATGCCTATAGAGTTTACTTTCAATGCCTGAAGCTTTGCCGTAATATTTTTGTTGATCAATCCGGCATAGACCATGGTCACGATATCCAGGGTATCTTTATCGGTGATCCTTCTACCGTCTACCATTTCAGGCATCACGCCTAGGGACTCCCCGAATCTTGAGGCCATGACACCCCCTCCATGAACCAGGATTTTGCGTCCGGGAAATTTGGAAAACAAGAGGAGGAATTCATCCAGTTTTTCAGGAAAGTCGATGACATTGCCACCGATTTTGATAATTGAGATTTTCATAGGTTGAGTGCGGGTTAAATTAGCTGTCGAGCAAGTGGCTGATCACAGCCTGGGCTGCGAAAATCCTGTTCTTAGCCTGAGCCTGGACGAGTGAGCGCGAACTGTCAAGGATTTCATCTGATAGTTCCAGGTTTCTTCTCACCGGCAAGCAATGCATCACTTTCGCGTTTGGTGCATTCTTCAGGTGATCTTCTGTAAGCATCCAATTGGAGTCTGTAGACAGGATCTTTCCATAATCATTAAATGATGACCAATTTTTAACATACACAAAATCAGCATCTTTTAGTGCTTCACTTTGATTATATTCTATTCTGGCCCCCCAGGTGAAATTTTCGTCCAATTCGTATCCCTCCGGGTGTGCGATGGTCAGGTCGTGTTCCATTCCCAGGGTCCATTCGGCAAAACTATTGGCAACAGCATGCGGGATGGCTTTGATGTGTGGGGCCCAGGTGAGTACTATTTTTGGTTTACGGCCATCATGCAGAAAGTTTTCACGGATGGTCACCTGATCAGCCAGACTCTGTAGAGGGTGCCTGATAGCTGATTCAAGACTGATTACAGGCTTTCCTGAATAGGTGACAAACTGGCTGAACACAAAATCAGTGATATCATCTTCCCGATTGGTCAAAGTGGGAAAGGCGCGGATAGCCAGCAAGTCAAAGTAAGACCCCATGACTGCGGCGGCATCCTTGATATGCTCTACGGTGCCCTTATTCATGACGGCGCCATCGATCATCTCAAGTGCCCAGCCTTCCTTATCCATATTCAGCACGATCGGCTCCATTCCCAGATTCAAGGCTGCCAGCTGTGTGGACACCCTAGTTCTCAAAGAAGGATTCAGAAAAATACAGCCTATACGCTTGCCCCGGCCTTTGGCTTGGTCCAGCAGCGGGTTTTTCTTATAAGCCAAGGCTTTTTCCACCAGGACATTACCAAGGTCGAAAGATTCAAATTGTGTGAAATGCTGAAGGTTAGAGGCTTTATTTGTCATCGGGTCACACGTTAGCTGGTTGGGCTAAAATCTCTTTTAAACTGTTTATAAACGAATTTAACTCATTCCAGCTGATATTTAATGGAGGAAGCAGCCTTATTGTCTGCTTGCCTGCAGCACTTCCGCAGAAAATGCGGTAGGTTTTTACCAACTCGGACCTTACTGGTCCCGCGTCCCGGTCGAGGTCAATCCCCACCATCAGTCCTATGCCGCGGACTTCTTTTACTCCCTCGATTTCCCCGAGTTCCTGGATAAGTCTCTCTCCAAGGATCCGCGCATTTTCCATCAGGTTTTCTTCTTCTATCACTTCCAAAACGGCAAGTCCTGCAGCGCAGGCCAGGTGGTTTCCTCCGAAAGTAGTTCCCAATACCCCATAGCTGGCTTTGAAATCCGCTGAAATCAAGACGCCGGCGATAGGAAATCCGTTTCCCATCCCTTTTGCCATCGTGATCAGGTCTGGCTGGATGCCATCCACCCACTGATGGGCAAAAAAGCGCCCGGTACGGCCATATCCGGACTGAACCTCGTCCAGAATCAGCTTGGCTCCATATTTTTCACAAAGGGAAGCAAGGCCTCGCAGAAAGGAAGCCTTGGGCACCTGTATTCCGCCCACTCCCTGTATGCCTTCCAGGATTATTCCGGCGATTGTTTCTGTTTTCAATAGATGCTCCACTGCCTCGAGATCTCCCCAGGGAAGGATGTGGAAATCATTGCGCGCATTGCAGGGGGCGATGATCTTGGGGTTATCCGTCAAGGCCACTGCACCGGAAGTCCTTCCGTGAAAAGCACCGGAGAAAGAGATGAACCCAGCCCTGTTGGTAGCGAACGATGCCATTTTCATCGCATTTTCATTGGCTTCAGCCCCTGAGTTACATAAAAAGAGCTGGTAATTGGCCAGCGAGGAAAGGTTACCGAGCTTATCCGCAAATTCTTTCTGGATAGGTATATGGATTGAATTGGAATAAAATGCGAGCTGATCCAGCTGGTCTTTGATCCTCTTGACAAAGTGAGGATGGGTGTGTCCTATGGAAATCACCGCATGACCTCCATACAGATCAAGGTATTCCTGACCGTTGTCATCCCAGAGTTTAGCACCTTCAGCGCGTACAGGTGTCACCGGGATCAGTGGGTATACATCAAATAAATTCATATTACATGCTTAACAGACCCTTTATGACAGGGTCGGAATGATTAATTAACAAGCTTATGCAGTCAGCTAAAAAGCAATGCTTTTCAGGTTCAGTCCTGTTTTTTCATCCAAGCCAAAGGCGAGGTTGAAATTTTGGACTGCCTGACCGGAAGCACCTTTCAAGAGATTGTCAATAGCAGAATAGATGACCAGTTGTCCGTTTTCTTTCTGGATGTGGATTATACATTTATTGGTGTTTACTGCCTGCTTCAGGTCTATGTCCTGATCTGATACATAGGTAAATGCCGCGTGGCTGTAATACTCCCTGTAGGCATCCATAGCCTCTTCAAGCTGCCCTGAAAAAGGGAAGTAGGCAGTTATCCAGATCCCGCGGGAGAAATTGCCACGGTAGGGCACAAACAGGAGATTTTGATCAAATCCTGGCCAAACTTGTCCAAAAGTCTGTTTGATCTCTTTGAGATGCTGGTGGCTGAACAGTTTATAGACCGACATATTACCTGTCCTGTAGCTAAAGTGGGAGGTTTCGGCCAATTTTTTTCCTGCTCCTGTGCTGCCTGTGATCCCTGAAATATGGACGGGGTCTTTTATCCATCCTTTGGCTATTGCCGGCAGCAAGGCCAATTGGATGCCTGTGGCGAAACAGCCGGGGTTGGCAATTTTTTTTGCCTTTTTGACCTTGTCAGCATTGATTTCAGGCAGGCCATATACAAATCCTCCGGATTCATTTCTGAAATCCGTGGAAAGATCAATAAGGACCGTGTCAGGGGAAAATGGATGGTTTTCCAGGAATCCTTTGGTTTCCCCATGGGGCAAGCCCAAAAACACCGCATCTATTCCATCGTTGCTTACTTCATCGGTAAACTTCAGATCGCAGTCCCCGATGAGATCAGGATGTACGTCACTTACTTTTTTTCCTTTCTGACTATTGCTGTGTACATAGACAAGCTCACACGCGGGGTGATGGACCAGTAGCCGGAGAAGTTCTCCTCCGGTGTAGCCAGCGGCACCTATTATCGCAGTTTTGATCTTATTCATCCCCTGGATTTACTTTGTGGAAAATCGAAGTCTGGTTTCCCAGGATACGGGTAAATCCCTTGACATCTTCTCCAGTATACCCTTTGTTCATCTCCCCATAGCTGCCAAATTTATTGGACATCAAGTCGTGATTTGAATTGATTCCCAGTAATGTAAAACGATAAGGTTGAAGTAACACACGAACTTCTCCGGATACATATCTCTGTGTGCTCTGGAATAGTGCTTCAAAATTCCTCATAACGGGATCGAGGTAATGACCTTCATGCAGGTGATTACCATAGAATTCGGCGATTTGGTTTTTCCAGTACAGCTGCCATTTGGTAAGGGTATGTTTCTCCAGGAGCTGATGGCTTTTGATGATCACCAGCGGGGCGGCAGCTTCAAACCCCACACGTCCTTTTATCCCAATGATTGTATCTCCCACATGGATATCACGTCCGATTCCATAAGGAGCGGCAATAGCCTGGACTTTTTGGATTGCCTCCACGGGATGGTCATACGTTTCACCATTCACAGACTTCAATTCACCCTGCTCGAAGCCAAGTTGTATTTCCAGGGGTTGATCGGCGGTAGCCTGAGTCGGCCAGGCTTCTTCGGGGAGAAACCCGGAAGAGGTGAGCGTTTCCTTGCCACCTACCGAAGTGCCCCATATTCCTTTGTTGATGGAGTAGGCAGCCTTTTCAAAGTTCATGGAGACCCCATGCTTTTCCAGATAGTCGATTTCTTCCTGACGGCTGAGCTTGAGGTCCCGGATAGGAGTAATGATCTCTATATCCGGAACTATAGTCTGGAAGATCATATCAAACCGTACCTGGTCATTCCCCGCTCCTGTAGAGCCATGGGCCACTGCCTTGGCTCCTATGGATTTGGCATATTCAGCCAGGGATTTTGCCTGCAGGATACGCTCCGCAGATACCGAGAGTGGATAAGTCTGGTTTTTGAGTACATTTCCAAAAATCAGGTATCTGATCACCTCACTGTAATAGGTTTCGACTACGTCAAGAATCTTAAAAGAGGCTACTCCGAGAGTTTTGGCCCTGTTTTCTATCGCTTCGAGTTCATCAGTTGAAAATCCCCCGGTGTTTACCAATACTGCATGTACTTCGTATCCGAGCTCTTTGGATAAATGCAATGCACAAAAAGTGGTATCAAGGCCTCCACTATAGGCCAAAACTATTTTTTTCATAGCTTAAAGGGTTTTGCTTCCGATACGGAAGAATAGGTTCTACAAAAACATGCCCATGACAGAATCCTTCGATTTAGTCAATTTGAGCATGACATATTTCTTTAATCGTACCCAGCGGTCAAATAACTTGATCTGCTTTTTGAAATCGTCCCTGAGAGCAAGGTCCTCACTGTAGTTTCTCTTTGCCTGGGGATCATAGAGCATGGCGGTACACAGACAGTTTTGCCTGTTCTTACTCATCAGGATTTCATAGTTGACACAGCTCTGACAGCCTTTCCAAAATTCGTTGTCATCTGTAAGGTCAGAATAGGACACGGGGATGTATCCCAGTTCAGAGTTGATTTTCATCACCGCTGCGCCGGTGGTCAACCCGAAAATCTTGGATTCAGGATATTTCTGACGGCTGAGTTTGAATATTTCCCGCTTTATTTTGCGGGCCAGGCCGTATTTTCTGTAATCAGGGGCTACTATCAAGCCGGAATTGGCCACATATTTACCATGTCCCCACGCTTCTATGTAACAGAATCCTGCCCAGGTACCATCTGCGGTCAAGGCAATGACCGCTTTCCCTTCCTCCATTTTAGTCTCCACATAAGCGGGACTTCTTTTGGCTATACCGGTACCGCGGGCCTTTGCGGAATTCTCCATCTCATCCGTGATCTGCGACGAGTAGATTTTGTGTGAAGGATTTGCTACAATAATTTGGAAGGAAATGTTTTCCATATTCAGTTGCATGAATTAAGACCGGACTGGTCCGGGGCTTTGATAAAATAGGTTAAGATAGTATGGGGCGAAACGGTCTTCCACGTAGGAAAACAAAAGACTTATATAGGGTCAAACCCTATAGGAAAACCTATACCTCCTAAGAGGGGTGAAAAAATGCATAGCTTCAATACCTGTTGCAGCGGGTGCAAAAGCAGATGGGTTAGAGGCTATGTGTCGGACTATTTTCATGCTATTGATGCTGCAAAATTGATTCCTTTGAGAAGAAATTGCAAGAAAATTTGTGAGAAATTTAAAAATTCTTCCAAATAACCACGAAGCATCCCGTTTGGCTTCCTTTAATTTCTGACAAAAACTTAAAACCAAATATTATTTGGCGGTACCCCGTTGTAATTAGTGGGATTGGCACTAGTCTAGGTTAGGCATCGTCACAAAGTGTCCTGTGGCTGATCATATGTGGTGGGGATTGTACCGGATATAACGTTTTTGCCAAACGCTCCATCAGATTTTTACAGGAAGTAATTCTGTAGTTGCCTCACTGACATTTTTTGGCTTACAGAAGATAGCCTGCAAGCCAAACTATCAAAAGAAAAATAGCCAACCAGGCGATCCATGGGGAGCGATGTGGAAATTCATAGCTGCAGATGGGGCAGGTTTTTGAACCAGATGCTACTTCCATAGCGCAGGATGGACATTCTTTTGTTTTCACGGATTATCTATTGAACTCTTTGTTGAAATATTTAATTTCTTTCTAAGTAACCGAAATATGTATGAAGATAGAAATATGGTCGGATATAGCATGCCCGTTTTGCTATATCGGAAAACGGAAAATAGAGAAAGCGCTGGCTAAATTTCCATTGAGAGATAAAATTGAGGTGGAATGGAAGAGTTTCCTGCTTAACCCGGATCAGAAAACAGATCCATCATTGAACACGCTGGAATATTTATCCCAAGCTAAGGGATGGACCATGGAGCAAACGAGGGAGATTACCGGCAATGTCGTGGCAATGGCAAAAGCCGAGGGTTTGGACTATCAGATGGATAAGACCGTGGTGGCCAATTCCAAAAATGCCCACCGGCTCATCCATTTGGCAAAAGAAGTAGGGAAAGCGGATGAGATGAAAGAGCGTCTGCTTAAAGCATATTTTGTGGATGGTATGAATATCGATGACGGGGTTACATTAATGGCCTTAGGAGAAGAGGTGGGATTGGACAGGGAAAAAATCAAAAACCTGCTTGAATCCAGCCAGTTTGAGTCAGCTGTGGATCAGGATATTTATGAGTCCAGGCTGATAGGAGTGAAGGGAGTTCCTTTTTTCGTCTTCGACCGTAAATTTGGAATATCTGGAGCCCAGGCCGACGCTGTTTTTGACCAGACGCTTGAAAAGGCCTGGACAGAATTTTCGAAGCAAAATGCTACACTGGAAGTGGGCGGGGATGAGACGGACAGCTCCTGTGGGCTGGACGGCAGCAATTGCTAGACAGGGAAAGGCTGAATGGACGATGCAGTCCAAGCTATTTAGGGCTTGCTGAAAAAGTCTCAGCTGTACCAGCTTCAAGGCGTCCGCATGATGATGTATGCTTATACTTCGAATGAGGGCAACGAAGAAGATGGTGGGGCTGAGGCTAGCTCAAAAAAATACTGTTATTGGATTTTCCGG
>JBMDXP010000009.1:0-51059 GCA_048819475.1 Algoriphagus sp. | reverse complement strand
CATCTTCTTTTTTCATAGCTTAAAGTGTGTGAAGTTACCCCCGAAAAAGTTATTTCCGTAATTTTCTCTGGCCTTGAAAGGGGCCAGAAAATTCCAGAATAACTTTTCCTATCACTTACACACTTTGCGGGATGCTACCATTATCTCTCATCTCCATAATGGATACTATTCAGACTTGTTACCATATTCAACTTTCGGCTCCGCCACCCGCATCTCTGACCTGCCTTCAAAAACCCCATACTTTTTCAACTCTTCCTGCACTTTTTCCTGAAAAAGCTCCTCGGTCATAACCTTGAAATCCAAACCCAATTCCATGGACATCTTTGCCAGAATATTCCAATTTGGCTTACGGTCTCCTCTAAAAAGCTGGGTAATAAAGGAAGCAGAAGTGCCGATTTTATCTGCCAACTCCTTTTTATTCATATTAATTTCTTCCATTTTTTTGTCTACCATACCCAAGTATTGCAAAGCCAATACATCAGCTTTTGAAGCTACTTGGTCCTCATAGGACATCTCATTCATGAGTGCATCCCATTCATTTCTAATAGAATCTGTCATGGTCATGGGGTTAAGTCGTATTCGTATTTAGCCACTCTTCGTATGATGCTTTTTTCTGTCGCTGTCAATTTCTGGGATTTCTTCTTCTCTTGAAGTTCTATTGCAATGATTACAAAACGCTCCGTGTCTCCGTCAGCATATTGCCTGCAGTAAATTCTGGGATTCTTCTTCCCTTTAAACAATTTAATGGCAGTAACCTGTTCACATCCTTTTTCAAAATTCTCTTTATCGTATAAATCTCTCGGAGCCTGATGGTTCAAAATCAACTCTATAGCAGCATAAAACTTCTTCAAATTTGCTTTCTCGGATCGCAGGAATGCCATGATATCCCCGGAATTTTCTACATCCAGATAAAATGCTTTCTTGCCATTGTTGGAAGTTCTGATTAGTTCCGCTTTTCTTTTCACGACAAAATTAAGCAATAGGTTAATTTATACAAACCATTCATGACAATACTAATTCATTTTATAAAATTTTTGTCATACTGCTACATCACCTCCCCAGCTTTCCTACACATCCACCCCACCTCCCGCTAAACCAACTCATTCCAAAAAGCCTTTTTTTAGATAGCCAGTGGATAGATGTTAGTCACCACAGATTGAGCAATAGTAAAAAGGATTGGAAACCCAGATCCCAAATGTAAAAACTTAGACTGGCTCAGTCTGGATGATCATTATGTTAGTTTTAGTCTGGAACTAGATAAAAAGCCAGGTAACAAATAATGAAAAATTAGAGTCATTTGAAAGGAGATCCGTCTATTCCTTAAATTAAAAGTTATTCTTATCCCGAGGAAACGATCGAGCCACTTATTTCTAAAAAAGCAGATTAAAATAAATCTCACTCCTGCCCTTAAGAGATCCTCCATTTCCTACTCAGTAAGGGCTCCAAACTCCAACCTTGGATAATTTACCTCTCCCAGAAGTACTTTAGAAATAGCATTGTCCAGAAATTAGAAATTCACACCAACAATGCTACATCATGCAAATCATCACCGTCGGTCGCAACGATTTTCTACTTCAGGTTCCAAGTTGCCCTTTGGATATTCTGGATGGCTATTATAGTTTCACGTTTATCGAACACGGTAGATACAAGCTGGGATTGATTCCCGAATCCTCTATTTCCAAAAATCTTCGAAAGAACTTAAGAAAGATCCTTCTTATTTATGCTACGAGCTAAAAATGCTCCAAGAATTGGTAGTGAGATTATACCTTCTGCATGAGCAAAAGGAAAAGTTCTCCCGCTTAACTGGGAGATACACCGCTGAATTCCTAAACCAGCTATCGAAAGACATCTATGGAAAAAAGCATAAGCTATCAGAATCCTGCTTGGCATTATCGGAAGATGAGTTACTGAACCCTTTCAAATTTCTAAGAAAGGTATATAAAGATGTGCTAATGACAGAGTGGTTTGAATTTTTTGAGCAGTGTGAGCAGAACAGTCTGGCCTTTGACTATGGGCCCTATTGGGACGGGATAGCCAAACAAATTGCGTGCACCTATTACCTCCCTAAACTTCACAATCTAGGATACTTGATTGCAAACTCTTAAAAGCCGATGTAGTGATGGAAGTATCGGCCATGCCTACGGCATTTTGTAAAATCCTCACTCCTCTTTGACCAGCTATTGAAATAGCTGGCACACCAATCGGTCATGCCTACGGCATTCATTCACATGAAAACACTCATATATTCACACCTGATATTGAAAAGGCTAACAATGTAATCCGGCAAACATAAAATCATTAGTACTGGACATCTTCCTAACCAGTCCCAAAGGGACGGGTCATCTTCTTGCTAGCCATTTAATGGCTGGAATTCTGAATGGCAATAAGAGCTGGCAATCAAACTTAACCCACCCTACAGGCTGGCTGCCAGGCTTCACTTTTCGCTCTTACCGTAGCGGTGCTACGACTCGATCTTCAAAGTGACTGATTCTTGCAGTTATAAGCCTCCTCCTTGGGCCAGTGTCTCCACTGGTCCTGTTAATATCGTCTAATAGCTACGCCATGGGCATTGTCTCCACTGCCATAAAACTGACAAATAAACTACCCCGGGAAAGCAGGAAGATCTACTATAATAGAATCAAGAGGGGGAGAACAAAAAAATGTCAGACATCGGCATAGGATAATTGAGGATGGAAAAATGTCAGTCGAGACATTGGCATTGGCACGAAATTGACTTATACCCTATCTTCTTCGCCTGGGCCAGTGTCTCCAGAGGACGCCTTCCAAGTACTATCGCAGACACTGGAATCATAAGAGGCAGGGCTTTAAACGAAGCAAAAACCTGGTCGTTCCTGGCTGTTTTATAAGATTCCAAATAGTTTGTTCTTATAATCGATAATCACAAGTTTGTCAAGAAAATACACATTTCCTGTAATGCCGATAACATTTTCTTCATCTTCAAACTGTTTTTGCCCTTTGTCATCCAGAGAATAAACTAATGACGGTTTCATCGTGTATTTGCCAATTTTAATATCCTTTGTTATTTTCTGCCCATAAACCTTAAATACTCCCTTCCATTGGTTTCCAACAATCGAATCTACAACTGGGGTAGTGGGCTCTGTAAAAAAAACTGAATTATCTTTTGAGGTGAAAATTGAAAACAAACTGGAACCTGTATCAAACAAAAGATTTTTTTCAACTGAACCAACCATTGCTGGTATTTTGATACGTCCGTTTCTGATATTAAAGGTAACGAAATCCGCTTTCTGCTGCATAATTGCCGGCATGCTGTCAAGCACACAGAGCCTTTCATTGGGATAATCAATCAGTAATACTTTTCCTTGAAATAAGTCTGGTGCAATTGTTCCAATGTGCTTTGGGGTGTCTGTTTTTGCCGAATCCATAGAAATACTATCTCCAAAATCTGCATAGTGCCCAACTGGAACATCTTTAAATGGCACCTTGTCTAGATATAGATTGATATGCTGAAAAACCCTACAGGCATCATACCCTACATAACCCTGGACCAGGGTGGTGTCCAGTTTGCTTTCCAGTTCGGGAAACATCTCCAGATACGGCGCTAAGGGCTTCCCATAAAATACAGTATGAACCGCACCTAAATCCAATTGTGCTGTAAAGTCATACGGCAAATCTTCAATTTTTAGTGGAATACTAATTCCTATCTTTTCGAAATGTCGACCAGCCAAAGAGTCACTTTCCCAAATAAAACGCATCCAAGGCAGCTGCATATTTTCAATTTCCTCTTTTGCATTTTGCCCATAGGATATTGCTGTATTTGCCAGCATTAATAAAAGTAACAGTTTCAATTTATTCATAATGGGCGTAATTAAATTAAGTTTATAGGTTTTCTGGCAAACAATTTTGTCGAGAATTGACCGGATTAAATGTAGATAAAATGTTCAACTTAATAATCTGAATTAAGAAAGATACCCTTTCAATAAGTGCCCCCTCATTATACAACATTTAGTATGCCCCCAATCAAGCCGCTCCAGCCTTAGCCCTTACTTGATTTCCAGTGTGGTGGGATTGAGAGGCTGTTCCGTTGGCTGTTAACTCGCCTGGGCCAGTGTCTTCACTGGTCCTGTTAATATCGTCTAATAGCTACACTACGCCTTGGGCAGTGTCTCCACTGACCATCAAATTGACATATAAACTACCCCCGGAAAGCAGGCAGATCTATCAATAGAAGCCAAGAGGAGCATAACCGAGGAAGGAAAAATGATGTCAGTGAGGACACTGACATCTGCATACATTGAATGGGGGCATTGTGGATTGCCTTTGTGTTCTTTTAACTTGCTCCTCTAGGTGCTACTTAGACACTACTCACTTTTCAGGCTCTTCACCGGATTCAACATAGCTGCTTTCACAGCTTGGAAACTGATGGTTACCAAGGCTACAATAACAGCCAGTACCCCAGAGACCAAGAAAACCCACCAATGAACCGGCACCTGATAGGCAAAACCTTCCAACCATTTGTTCATCGCAAACCATGCCACAGGAGTCGCTACAAGTATGGCTACCAAAACCAACTTGATAAAATCTTTGGAAAGCAGTCCCACAATACTTCCGATATTGGCCCCCAGAACCTTGCGGATACCGATTTCCTTGGTCCGCTGCTCGGCGGTATAAGTCGCCAAGCCCAACAACCCCAAACAGGCGATCAAAATCGCCAAGACTGAGAACGTGGTAAAGATCTGCCTGAACCGGAAATCAGACTCGTATTGTCTATTGAAATCCGCATCGAGGAAGCTGTAAAGAAAAGGTCTGTGGGGTGCGACCCGGTTCCAAACCCCTTCTATCTGGGCGATCGTCCCAGGAAGATCCTTACCCGTCACTTTCAGCGTCATATACCGGCTGGCGTAGGCTTCAAAAGGCAAGGTCAACGGCTCTATGGAACGGTGAAGTGAGATGTAATTGAAATCCTTCACCACACCGATTACTTCCCCTGCCCTTCCCCATTGGTCAAATTTCTTACCGACAGCATCTGCAGGATTTGCATAACCATACTGCTTTGCGGCCGCTTCATTGATGACCAGCGCAGAAGTAGAATCCGATGGATACTCCCTCGAATAGGACCTACCCGCTACCAATTCCAGATCATAATGGTTGATGAAATCAATTCCCACCTGGAAAACAGGTTGGCTTCTGAATATCATTTCCCCCTTAGGATCTTCCATGCCTGTTCCGGCATTCGGGAAGTAGCTTCCCGGCACACTTCGGGAAAAAGCCGCTGATGTCACGGTAGGTATATTCTCCATCTCTGTTTTCAGGGCTGAGGAAAACGTGTTGACACCCTGGTCATAATTATAATCCAGCACCAGCATCCGCTCTTTGTCAAAGCCCATTTCCTTGTCAAGGATATGGCTCATCTGTGAATACACAATGATGGTCCCAGCTATCAAGGCAATGGAAAGGCTGAACTGGAATACGACCAACCCCTTTCTCAGCGTTACGCCCCGAGTGTCTGATTTATTGATTCCTTTCAGGATCATCACCGGACGGAAACTGGATAGCACCAATGCAGGATAAGATCCCGCCAAAAGTCCCACTACCAGGACAATTGCAAAAAAGAAAGGCACAGTTTGCCAGTTGACAATTCGGCTGACCTCCAACACTTTACCTGTAAGGTCATTCATTAGCGGAAGCGAAATAGTCACAAAAATAATAGCCACTGTCCCGGAAAGGAGTACGATGATCAGGGATTCTCCCAGAAACTGAGCTATCAGACTGCCTTTATCCGCACCGATGGATTTGCGGATTCCCACTTCTTTGGCCCGCTCCATGGATCTGGCGGTGGATAAGTTCATAAAGTTGATGATTGCTATCCCCAGAATAAATAATCCTATGATGGAAAATACATAGATATTGGCCAGTGAACCTGTTTCACCTGGCTGCCGGTCCGCCGAAGTGCGTAGATACACATCCTTTAATGCCTCTACATGAACGGTGTACATACTTTCTTTATCCGGATATCTTTCTTCAATGAATTTTGGGATCTTTTGCTCGAAAGCCTGCTGATCAAACCCTTCATCCACTAAGAAATAGGTATAAAAATCCACATATCCCCAATTGTCAAAAACCTGCGGACGGGACCGCTTAAAAGTACTCAGAGAGAGTAATGCATTGAATTTAAAATGGGAATTTCCAGGCACATCTTCGATGATCCCCGTTACCGTGTAATCTCCCGCATTTGCCCTTCCCGCAGATTCGCTTCCCTTCAGCGTTTTTCCCAATGCATCTTCCTCTCCAAAATATTTTTTAGCTGTGCTTTCTGTCAGTACTATGCTATAGGGTGCAACCAACGCAGTCTTGGGATCACCTTCGAGCAACTTCCAGGAAAACACTTCAAACACCGTGGAATCCATAAAGAATACACCGTCTTCCTGCTGGGTGGTTTCCCCATAGCTCAGCAATAAATCAGAGCGACCGGAAAACTGCACGATCTTGTCAACTTCAGGAAAATACTCCTGCATAGCCGGGCCGACTGGGGCATTATGCCAAACCCAAAAAGGTTCTGCCCCACTTCCCCCGGTCACTCCTTCCGGAGACCGGTAACCATGTGTAAGTCGGTAGATCCTATCTCCTTTTTCATGGTAATTATCATAGGAAAGCTCATCCTGGACAAACATGAAAATAAGGACACAGCAAGCCATCCCAATCCCCAAACCCACAATGTTGATAAAGGAATAAACCTTCTTTTTGAGCAGGTTTCGATAGGCGATTTTTAGGTAGTTTTTAAGCATTTTTATGGATTGGAAAATTGGAGGATTTTAAAAGACTTGTCCGCCGTGGCGGATTGGAATATTCTGAGTTTAGAGTGGGATGGAGGTAAAATTTTAAGGTTAAAATGTACCCGTAGCTCTCAGGCAATCATTGCTCTCTTAATGCACATCTCATCTGTTATTCTTTTTCTCGTTTCTTGGTTCTATGACTTGACTTTGAACTTTCCTTATTTTACTTGACACTTTCTTCTATTAATTGAAAATGTTCAACCCCTTAGGACTTGTTACCGCTATCATCATTTTTACTGCCCGGTTGCACCCCAGAGCAACTTAGAATTTAACCACGTCGTGGATTTAACTTTATCTGTCAAGCTATTTTAGGATATGACATATAGTTCCAATATCCAGTTTCTACCATCTTGATACTTATGACTTGATACTCTTTCGACCACGTCAGTGTCTCACTCACGTAAGAGTATTTATTAAATCCTGCTGCTTGATTCATACCACTTGCCACCTCCCACTTCTGGTTTCACATTTTCCACTCCTTACTCACTCTTCAGTGTCCTGGCAGGATTGGTGAGGGCAGCCTTGATGGACTGGAAACCCACCGTCAGCAAGGCGATAAGCATCGTGGCTGTACCAGTGGCTACAAATACCCACCATTCAATTCCCACACTGTACTGATAGTTCTGAAGCCATTGATCCATAACATACCAGGCCACCGGAACAGAGAGGGCAAAAGCGACCCCGACCAGCTTTAAGAAGTCCTTGGAAAGCAACAGCGAGATACCCACTACACTTGCTCCCAAGACTTTTCGCACTCCTATTTCCTTGATGCGGTTCGCAGCCATGTAGGTGGAAAGTCCAAATAAACCCAGGCAGGAAATCACAATCGTCAACATCGTAAATAGAATAGCTAAACTCGCAGTCCGTCTGGTATCATTGAATTTCCGTGCATATTGCTCATCTACAAAACTGTATTCGAAAGGGAAGTGCGGATTGAATGCTTCAAAGACCTCTTGAATGGACGCGATGTTTTCAGAAACCGGCTGGTCTGGATTCAGACGCATATGCAGCACATTGAACCAGGAGGATGGTCCTATCACCATCAAAGGGTTCACCGGGTCATAGGGGGACTCAAAAATAAAATCCTTGATAATTCCCACAATGGTGTATTTATTATCGCCATCAGACATCACCTGGCCCAGTGGATTCTCCAGGCGCATTTTTCTCACCGCCGTTTCGTTTAGCAGGATAGCGGATGAATCACTCGGAAACTGATGGATATCGATGTCCCGGCCCTCTACCAGCTCCGTTTCCATCACTTTCATGAAATCCGCGTCAGAACTGAATCGGATAAAATCCAGCTTCTCATCTTCAGGCGTACTACCTGGCCAGGAATAGCCCCAGCCATCACTGTAGCGCTGGGTTATCGGACTCATGGATTTAGTCATTGCCTTCACCGCCCCCGTATTCAACAGGGATTGTTTGATCGCATCATAATGCTTGTCGATATCCCCTTGCATCATGACATAGATGAGGTTATCCCTATTGTAACCGAGTTCCCGTTTCTGGGCATGGCTGATTTGGCGCTGCATGATAATCGTGGAGACGATCAGCACAATGGCAAAGCTGAACTGCAGCACCACCAGAATCTTACGGGGATTCACCTCTGCTGCTGCAGATCGGAAAGTGCCCTTAAGCACCTTTGCAGGACTGAATGAGGACAGAAAGAACGCAGGATAACTACCTGCCAGCAAACCTGTGAGAAGAATAAACCCAAGCAGCTGCAGCCAGAACACCACATCACCGAAGGGGAGGAAAAGCTGTTTGTCCACCAGCGTATTGAACGAAGGAAGCGCTATCTGGACAAAAAGAAGTGCAAACAGACCCGCTATAAATGTGATAAGCGTACTCTCACCGATAAACTGTGCAATAAGAGAGGTCTTCCTCGCTCCCACCACTTTTCTCAACCCCACTTCTTTTGCCCTCTTTTCACTGCGGGCGGTACTCAGATTCATAAAGTTGATACAGGCAATGATCAAAATAAACATTGCGATGAAAGTAAACATCCGTACGGTAACAATTCTGCCGCCTACCAACTGTCCATTCTCACTCTTACCGTAGAGATGCACTTGGGAAAGTGGATAGATAAACACTTCCGTGGAAGACTCCCCATTGGTGTGCTCTTTGGTGATTGATTCAATTTTCCCATTGAATGACTCCAACGAAGCATTTTCCGCCAGTAAGACAAAAGTCTCCACAGAATTATTCCCCCACCATTCATCATCCCAGCCCAGTTTCTTCATGTACTCCCAGGAAAGAAAGTAGTCCCTCTGGAACCGGGTATTATTAGGCAGCGTCTTTAATACCGCGGTCACTGTGAATATATCCGAGCTATCTATCTTGACAGTCTGGCCTACAGCATCCTCCGTGTCAAAAAGCTTTCTGGCAAAGTCTTCCGTCACCACTATATTGTAGGGATTATCCAAAGCCGTAGAACTGTTGCCCTGAAGCATTGGAAAATCAAAGACTTCCAAGAATTCCGGATCAATAAAAACACCGGATTCATTTGATTTATTATCTCCTACTGTAAACAAAAAACCGGCATTATTGATCCGGACAGCCTGCTCTACCTCGGGATAATCTTTCTCAAGCGTTGGTCCCAATATCTTTGGTGAAGATCCCCATACCCAACGTTCTCCGCTAAATGTATCTCTATTGAATGTCTTGTAAATGCGGTCAGACTTTGGGTGTTCACGGTCCATACTCACCTCATTCTGCACCCAGAGTAGTATAAGAATGGCTGCAGCCATCCCGATACTCAATCCACCAATATTAATGAAGGCGTATCCTTTGCTTCTGATGATATTTCTCCAAGCAATTTTAAAATAGTTTTTCAGCATTTTGAGAAGAGGGAAATATTAGGAATTTGATAAGAGTGGAAGATTCGTTGTTGTCTGGGTTATCCGTATTTTTGAACTTCAATAATCATTGTCCGGCATGCAGTGTTTCTAAAGCTGTCATCATTGTCCGCTACGCTGTTATCAAGGCTGTCTGCCATAGATACGAAAGTCGAAGTGCTTTCTTATTCCTGACTCTTGTGTCTTGCAACTGATTATCGAAAAGTATCCCCACTTTAATGCCATTAAAAACAGCCTCAGATCGTTTAAAATACTGCTTTTGTAATTTTAAGGCTTTGCAGTTCGGACAGTTTTGTCCGCTGTCGGGCAAATTATTTAGATAGGTTGTAAAGCGAAAAACTGATCACCAAAACACCACACATTCCTATCGAGCAAATCATCTACACATAAGCAACCATTTTTCCGTACCTAACCCTCCGATGGAAGGTAAATTCGAGTAACGCTGAAAGTTTTGTCCTATTTGGACAAAACGTCAGTTGAATCACATCCCGTTTTAAATTTAAGCGTTCCATCGGAACGCCTGGTGAATTTCAGCCCGTAACAAACAGGTTATCGAAACAGGGTTCGGGCCTTATCAAGCCCAAGCACGAACAGGAAACTACTACCAAAAAAATGGCAGAACATTCCATCACTATTTTCTAAATCTGTTACCAATCTATAATTCGACATCTACAATCGAACTACTCGCTTTTCAAACTATCTACAGGATTCATCATCGCTGTTTTTACAGACTGTAAACTCACGGTTAGGATTGCAATGGCCAAAGCAGCCAGTCCTGCTATCGCAAACATCCACCATTGGATTTCGATTCGGTAGGCAAAACCTTTCAGCCACTGATCCATTCCATACCAGGCTATTGGCGTGGCAATCAGGAAAGCTATCAGCACAAGCTTCACAAAGTCAGAGGACAACAGACCCACGACACCACTTACGGATGCCCCCAACACCTTCCGGATGCCAATTTCCTTGGTACGCTGCCTTGCGGCAAAGGCTGTCAAACCGAACAAACCAAGGCAGGAGATAAAAATGGCAAGTCCCGAGGAAATCTCTGCAAGTTTTGCGGTAAGCTGCTCCTCAAGAAATTTTGCAGCATAAGCTTCATCTGCAAAAACATATTCAAACGGATACTCAGGATTATGCGTTTTAAGAAGCCTTTCGGTGATCTCCATATTAGATGCGATGCTATTACTTGAATTCATCCGTACGCTGGCCCAAGACCAATCGTGGGCATTGGCTGGACCTGCCACGATTACCGGGAGGATAGGTTCATAAGGGGAAGCAAAAATGAAATCTTTAACCACTCCTACCACTTTCCACTTCCTTTTACCTTGATTTATTTGGGTTCCAATAGGGTCGGTTAATCCCATCATCTTTACAGCGGTCTCATTCAACAGGATTGCCGAGGAATCTGAAGGATATTTTTGGATATCAATCTCCCTACCTGCAAGCAATTGCGCCCCGGTCGTCTCCGTAAAGTTGGCATCGGCACCAAACAAGGCAAATTCCCTGTCCTTATCTGCCTGTGTGCTACCCGGCCAGGACACTCCCCACAGACGGTCATTCAATTGGGTAAATGGCCCATTGGTTTTACTGACAGAAATAGCTGCCCCTTCCCTGAGCAGATCTTGTACTACTGCCTCGTAGCGTTTTTGCAATTCTCCAGATAAATGGACAAATATCAGATTGTTGGCCTCATAGCCCCGGTCGCGCTTCTGGGCATAGTCAATCTGGCGACTGATAACCAACGTGGCAATAATCAGGATAATGGAAAAAGTAAATTGCAAAACCACCAGTCCCTGCCGGGTAGAAAACATCCTCTTTGACGGCTTATGAATTCCTTTCAAGGCACCTGCTATCCCAAATCCCGAAAGGTAAAATGCGGGATAACTACCAGCCAATAAGCCTGTGAAAAGAACAAAACCGAAAAATGCAACCCAGAAATAAGCTGACCCAAAAGCAAATGCCATTTGCTCACCCACCAGCTGATTAAAAACCGGAAGGAATGTTTGGGCTTCAATCAGGGCAAGTAGTCCGGATAAAAAGGAAATTATCATTGACTCTCCGATAAACTGGTAGACCAGTGCTCTTTTCGGGGCTCCGGATATCTTCCGTATGCCTACTTCCTTGGATCTTTTGGTACTTCGTGCCGTAGATAGGTTTATGAAGTTGACACAGGCAATCATCAAGATGAGAACTGCTATGAGGGCAAGCAAACGCACAAATGTTATTTTTCCTCCGACCAAACCATCTCCCTCAATTTTTGAATACAGGTGCCATCTGGAAGCTGGATGTAAAAAGATTTCACGGGATGAAGCATTGTCCAACACACTTTCAAGGTGTATGGAAGTGGCACTTTTGATCTTTTGGTTTACCTCCTCTGCTATAGCATCTGGTTCGAGCAAAACGTAGGTATAGTAGTTGTTGGAATACCAGTTTTCGGGATCCCAGCCCAGGTTTTTCAGATATTGCCAAGGGAGCAAAAATTCTATGGACTTGAACTTGGTATTCCTCGGCATATCATCCATAATGGCAGTGACCACAAAGCGGTCATTGCGGTCAATACTGATGGTATTGCCTATTGCATGCTCAGTTCCAAACAACTTTTCGGCCAGTGACTTGGAAATGACGATACTCTGATTATCCGTCAGTGCCTTATGTTTATCCCCCTCAGCTATTTCAAAGTCAAACAAATGGAAGAAAGAGGAATCAGCAAATGCGCCGGACGAGTTCAGGTGTTTGTCATCCGCCGACAGCAGAAAAGATGTTGGGAGGTATCTGGTAACATCCTCTATACCCGGGTATTCAAGCTTCAGTGTGGGAGCAAGTGGTGTTGGAGTTCCATCCCAAACAGCAGGCTCCCCATTAAATATGTCCCGGTGATATACTTGATATAGCCTATTGGTTTTTTTATAAAATCGGTCATATCCCAGCTCACCATGAACCCAGAGGAAAATAAGCATGGCAGCCGCCATTCCAATTGATAATCCCAGGACATTCATTATCGTGTAACCTTTTTCTCCCACAAGGTTTCTCCAGGCGATTTTAAAGTAGTTTTTCAGCATTTTCGTGAGATTGAAACATTTAAAATTGGAAGATTAAGATCCCAAAAGTTGGAAGTGGCAAAGCTTAAAGGCCATAAGAATGCTATATCTGTTAGAATCAGTGTCCCTCATAGCTATCGGGATAGAAGTTATTTCCTACATATTGCGTCTTAATACTCGTACCCGATTTCTATTTCCACTTTTGTGCCACTAAAAAGAGGGCTAAATCACTTAAAAAAGTACTTTCCCGATTTTATGATTTTAAAGCTCGAACAATTTTGTTCGCTCTCGGGCAATGATAAAAAATATAAACACGCTCTTTTCAATCGATTACTGGTACTCCCCCCTTCTATAATTCCTTATTCTTATTTCTTGAACCTTGTGTCTTGATTATAACATCTTGATACTCTCTGTCACTCACTTTTCAAACTATCCACGGGATTCATCAGTGCGGCTTTCACACTTCTCAGGCAAATGGTGCCAAAAGCAATCAGCAGTGTAATTCCCGCCGCCACTGCATAAATCCACCACGCGATATTTATATGATAGGCAAAATTCTCCAGCCACCTGTCCATAAAGAAATAACCCAGCGGAAAGGCAATGATCAGGGAAATCCCTACGAGCTTGATAAAGTCCTTGGCCAGCATTCCCACAATCTGACTGACAGTGGAACCCAATACTTTTCGGATCCCGATTTCTTTAATCCGCTGTTCCGCTGTGAAGGTGACCAATCCAAATAATCCCAGGCAGGCAACGGAAATTGTCATAAATGAAAGTACCCTTAAGAATGAACCCATCTTGGCTTCCTGGATATACGTCTCATTATACAACTCATCCAAAAAGGCATAATGAAAAGCTTCTCCGGTATTGAACCCATTCCAAGTGGACTCCATGTCTGCCAGCAAAGGCTGAAGCTCGGACCTTTCTACTTTCAGGATCAGACTATAGTAAGGATTGTAAACCATCATCAGCGGTTTAATGGGTTCTTTGAGGGATCTGGCCACAAAATCTTTCACCACCCCCACTACTTTTACCTCTTCTCTACCTCCGTGATTATCGGTTCTTTTTTCAAAAACCTGCCCGATCGGATCCTCTTCAATCCCCAATGCCTTAGCGGCAGTCTGATTGATAATGATGTTATTCTCTTCTGAGCCTAGATCCAAGGAGAAATTCCTCCCCGCCAGGAGTTCCATTCCCAGCGTAGGTATATATTCTTCATCAATCCCGTATTGAATCATCCTCAAAGAGCCAGAAGTCGATTCATCCATTACGAGATTTTGGATGTTTGTATCGGTAGGTCCAGAGGGTATATAGGCGGATTTAGTAACGTGCTGTACACGTGGATCAACTTTTATTCTATCCTTAAATACATCCAGATGCTCTCCCAAAAGCCCAGCATCACGCAAGACAATCAACTGCTCTTTATCATAACCCAGGTCTTTGTTCTGGATGTAATTCATCTGCTGGGACACCACGATGGTGCCGATGATCAAGACCACTGAAACTGCAAATTGGAAGACCACCAAGCTACTTCTAAACCCACTTCTACTGCTTCTGCTGATCTTTTTCTTCAAGGATTCTATAGGCTGAAATGCAGAAAGGAAAAATGCGGGATATCCACCAGCCATCAGTGTGACCAACAGGATAAGTGCCAATAGAATTAGAAGAACGACAGGCTGGAACAAAAATCCGAGTGAAAGGGATTTATCAGTAAAATCATTGAAAAACGGAAGTGCTAATTTCCCCATTAAGAGTCCCAAAACCATAGCAATGCACACCGCTATAAATGATTCTGACAAAAACTGAAAGACAAGATCCTGCTTTCCAGACCCCATGACTTTTCTTACCCCGATCTCCTTCGCACGCTGGGATGCCCCGGCCGTAGAAAGATTCATGAAATTGACACAGGCTATCAGCAACATAAAAATTGCTATGGCGCAATAAATCATGACAGTCTGTAAGTCACCGCCAGCCTCAAAGTCCCCCTTTCCGGCAAATTGGTTGGTGAGATGAATATCGGTAAGTGCCTGAAGTTTAAGATAGACATGGTTTCCTTTTTCAAAGAACTCGTCAAACCCCATTCCCAGACCTTGCTTCATCTGATCCTCCATGTACTTTCTGGTAAGTGCCGGTATCTTAGTTTCTACCTGATCAGCCGTTACCCCCTTATTCAGCAGCAAATAGGTGACGTAATTTCCAGATAGCCAACTTTGGTTTCTGGCATCAGGATTACCCAGCATGGATGCGAGCATGGCAAAATCGAAATGGGAGTTTTCAGGAAGGTTTTCAATTACTCCTGTGACGGTGTAATCTCCGGATAAATCGAAATATTGAATTGAATAATAACCTAAACCTTCAATTTTTATGGTTTTATTGATCGGATTTTCCTTACCAAACAGTGCTGCGGCCTGATCCTCGGTAAGTATAACCGAGTTCGGATTTGTAAGTGCGGTAGTTGGATCACCTTTGGTAAATGGAAGGTCAAAAACCTGGAAAAAATTAGGATCAACCAAGGCCGTATTGCCTTTTCGGATCACTTTGTCCCCTATCCTGACTTTTGTATTGGAATGTAAATTCAATACACGTGTACTTATTTCCACCTCGGGTATTTCGGCTTTAAAAGTCTCTGCTACAGGAGCCATCACACTGGCTTCACTCAGCGTCTGCTCCCCTATCTTAGCATCCAGGGTAACCCGGAATATCCGATCATAATCCGTAAAGAAACGATCATAGCTAAACTCTTCGATCACATATAAACCAATTACCAGACAAGTGGCAATACCCAATGCAAGTCCCAGAATATTGATGAACGACACCAACCTATTCTTCTTCAGACTTCTCCAGGCGATTTTTAGGTAGGTTTGGAACATTTTCGGTAGGGTTGGAAAATTAGGAGATTTGGGATAGCAATAGGGTTATGGGGTGGTGAGGTTCTAAAAGGTATCAAGCACACGTCCCTTTTCATTTTTAACTGACGGGTCCAGGTACCCACTACTTTCAATTAAACTCCAGGTTGATGCTTCCACCGGAACTCTGCATAGTTACCGGAACTCCTCCACCGTTGATTTTGCCCAGAATTCTATCCTTTTTAACTTCTCCGCTGAAATTGGAAAGTTTGGAATTCACCTTCCCCCCACTCAGATCCAGGTCCAAACCCACCCCATCAGGAACAACCGCTGTGATGCTGCCACCACTGCTTTTCATCGTCAGTTGTTTTTCCACATTGGAAAGCTGTGCACGGATAGAACCTCCACTGGTGTTTGCTATAATGCTTCCGCTGACGTCTTCAAGGGTTACACTTCCCCCAGAAGTATTTACCTTCAAATCTCCCAAAAGCTGATTCACTTTGATGGATCCGCCACTGGTCTGCACATCGATGTTTCCTACAAAATCCTCTACCCTGAATGAGCCGCCAGAGCTTTGGGTTTTCACTTCCCCTCTACTATTCACCACCTGGATACTTCCCCCGCTGGTATTCACCTGCTGGCTTCCATTGATCCCATCGATAGAGATTGATCCTCCGGAGGACTGAAATTTTGAAGACATCTCAGTCGGCACTTGCACTTTGAATGAAAGATTCAGCTTGCTCTGTCCACTGTTGCTTTTCTTTTTCACGATCACGGAAATGGTGTTTCCACTCTGGCTGATATCGAGATTATACTTATCCAATTCCCTTTCCACCGCTGCATCTTCTACCATGACCTCCTTCCCATTCAGCCTCACATACATATCGACAGTGACTTGATTGCCCTCCGCGCCGGTAACAGCAATGGAAGCTCCTGAAGTTTCCACATTGAGATTTCCAGGGCCATTCAGCGTGAAATTCTTTGTGAGATAAGGATCAGCACGAAAGCTTATTCCCGAGGCAAAAGCCTGCGAGGATAGAAGCGCGATGAAAATGACTGCAGCTAATAGTGACTTTTGCATGTGTCTACAAGTTTTTTTTAACGGTCAGAACCTTTCCAAGGTAAACCCACCCTGGGTTCACGCCATCTCCACTTTTATGCCATGAAAAAAATGGCCAACTAGGACTGGAAAAGCCCTTTCGGGGACCCATCCCTTCTTTTACTCGGACAGTTTTGTCCGCTGTCGGGCAAAACTGTAGTATAAGCCAATCATTCCTATGATTAAAATCTGTCTACTAAGGGACCGCAACCTCTGCCGTGACAAAGGAAATGGAATAGCCTTGATATATTAATAGGAAGAATCCAACGTGGCTGATACTTATCCTGCTGCACATATTATTCACCATGCCTAGAGCGATATGAACTACCACCAAGACACAGGAACCACCTTATCCAAAGCATCAGTACCATTCTTCATGGATACATTTACCCGCTCGTCAAGCTGTGCACAGAATTCATCAAGGCTGACTTCACAGTCCTTTTACAGATGCTAGCCAAAGCTATCTGGATGGTGATCATCCCGGCCAATGCAAAACCCCACTATTCCATCCCAATGTGGCAGGCAAAATTCTGAAGCCATTTATCCATGAAGTAATAGGGAGATCATCAGGCAGGTACCTAGCCCTACCGCCATACCCGCAATGTTGATGACAGACACCAGCCTGTTTTTCTTCAGTCCTCTCCGGGCGAGTTTGAAATAGTTTTTTAACATAAGTGGGGAAGGTTAAAATCTATACAGTTCAATGAGCTATGCCTAATCCCATAACCATGCCTAGTGCAAAAACCTACCGTATATCCCCTACCTCCCTATTTATATCAAACCAAACAATTCTATTCCGTACACTATCTTCCGGAAATGGTCAACATCGCCAGCTTTAACGAAGGAGCTACTTCTACCTATCCCCATATGACAAAATATCGGATAGCAAGCCGCAACTTGCCTGATTCATTGCGTACTTCCTATTTAAACCAACTGAGCAGGCTACGGACTCAGAATTGGTCGATATCCTGCCATTGGATAGCCTGGTTACGGATAATCGTATTCCAAAGCAGAACATCCAGGTCATTGACAAACTGTCCTCCATCTCTGGTATTGACTAAAATGGCACCGTTTACCCTGTTGTTACCATTTCTTCCGAGCTCGGATACCGTACCTGGCAGAGAGCCCAAATGCCACCACTGGTTATTGCTGACGCTCCATCCACAGGCATAATGAGAGGGATTTGCCAGGGAAGGTGCCGTGGTCATTAAATCGACAGAGGCAGCACTGATCACGTCCTGCTTGCCCGGAAACCCATCCGCATGTACGAGCAACTTCACCAAATCCTTAGCTGAGGCAATCCATCCCCCGTGGGCATCCATTCTGGCAATATTGTAGGCATAGGGATCCGGACCTCCCCCATTGGTGCCGTAGTATTTTACCTCCCCGGGTTTCCTATCGGCAAGGGTGTTACCTCCATTACTCATACGGGTAATACCGGAAGGTGTCAGAATTGCATCCTTTACATAGTTCTCATAGGTTTTTCCACTGACTTTTTCGACTATCCTGCCCAGAATACTGTACCCAAAATTCGAGTAATCATAGGCCGCCCCAGGTGCCCGCTGCAAGGGACGGTTATCAAGCGTCCAGGTAATCAGCTGGTCGGCAGTCATAGTGGGGTTGGTGAACATGGGGTCATTATTCTGGTTTCCCCATCCTCCTGCAGTATGATGTAGTAGGTGTTTTACGGTGATGTTCTGTACCTGGGCCGAATACGGCTTGGTGCCATAGGTAGTTCCCAATATCCCCCCCGCACCAAATACCTTGTCATCCAAAGATAGCTTACCTTCTTCCACGAGTTTCATCATCGCGATACCCGTGATAGATTTGGACACGCTGGCGATTCGAAACAGACTTTCTGTAGTTACATTCTGATCACTTTCTCTGTCCGCCTTGCCATAGGCTTTCACATACACAAGCTTTTCATCCTTCGTGACTGCCAAGGATAACCCCGGTACATTGTGTTTTGTCATAAAGGCTTCCACAGCCTGGTCCACGATGGCTATGTCCACTTGCCCTTCAGGCAGTGAAGGCTCCTGGTCCGCTGCATCATCCTTACAAGAGGAAAGCAAGGCTACTACAAACAGGGTTAGCAGTTTTAATCTGGTCGATTTTTTCATATATAAGGTATTATTGCATGGGAAGCGTAGCTGAAGTTTTACTTCTCTAGCCATACATCGGGAAAAACCGCTGATGTCATCAATTTTTTCCTGAATAGTTGACCTAATAGCAAAAACCATTAAAAACCAATTGATACTACTGCTACCTGGTGGTGAAAAAATTCTGCCTTTACAGATTCAAACCACCTGATTTAAATAATTGCACGATTACCTATACGACATAAAGTAGAAAAACTATCCGATGACTAAGCAAATTCCCAGACTGGAGTAACTATAATTCCAGACATGATTTTTTTGGAATTCCGGGCTGGCTTTAACCTGTAAACTAATCTTCTCTACATCTATATTCCCTTACTCCTTTTTACTAAACCCCACTATAAACCCACTTCGTTTAGTCAGAAACCTGATGGGGAAATTAAAGTGAAAGCCAATTGTTTCCGGAGATTTAAAACCGAATCCCCTCCAGTTATTATTACCAGATGAATTACTCAATACACCTATTCCCAAATAACCTACAATATGCTCACTTGTAAACAGATATTTACTAACACACTAATTCCTCCTTTTATCTAGTGGGTAAAAGACATTGCACTGCCCTAACCCTTCAGTCCTATTAAAATTTCATCTTTTGTATCCGGACTGCATTCAGTATTGCAACTAAAGAAACACCCACATCTGCAAATACAGCCTCCCACATAGTCGCCAATCCACCTGCTCCAAGCACAAGTACGATTGCTTTCACACCGAAAGCCAAACTGATATTCTGCCAAACAATTTTTTTTGTCTGCTTACCGATATTTATAGCCATGGGTATTTTACCCGGCCTGTCATCTTGTATCACCACATCTGCTGTTTCTACCGTGGCATCGCTTCCCAGACCACCCATTGCTATACCTACATCACTTATGGCCACTACAGGCGCATCATTCACACCATCGCCCACAAATACCACACTTTCATTTCGTGCCTTCATTTCTTTTATTTTGTTCACCTTGTCTTCAGGCAGCAGATCTCCAAAAGCATCATCAATCCCCAATTGCCGGGCCACATACTTCACTACCGTACTTTTATCACCACTCAGCATAGTGGCTTTTACATTTAGTTTATGCAGTTGGTTAATCGTTTCCAGGGAGTCCTGTTTGATCCTATCGGCAATGGTGATATAGCCCACAAACTTACCACCATAGGATACCGCAATGGCGGTATAAACAATATCCGATGTGTCAATATCGTAGCTGATGTTGAATTTATCAAGTAACTTGAAATTGCCTACCAATAACTCCTGACCCTCAATGGTAGCTTTAAGGCCATGTCCGGCAATTTCTTCTGTGTTTTCCAGTCTGATAGTACCGTCAATATCACCCACGTATTGATGGATAGCTGTTGCTACAGGATGTGTGCTTTGGCTTTCAAGGGCATTTACCAGTTTTAGAATTTTATCTGTATCAAATTCCATTTTGAATAATACCTCTTGCACCTTGAATACCCCTTCGGTCATTGTACCTGTCTTGTCCATTACCACGTTACGGACATGGGCAATGGTGTCGAGGAAGTTGCTCCCCTTAAACAAAATCCCGTTACGGCTTGCGGCTCCTATACCACCAAAGTAGCCAAGTGGGATAGAAATAACCAGGGCGCAGGGGCAGGAAATGACCAAAAATACCAGGGCTCTGTACAGCCAGACACTGAACACATAGCTTTCAACAAAGAAAAAAGGAAGCAAACAAATCCCTATTGCCAGAAACACCACTATAGGTGTGTAGATTTTTGCAAACTTGCGGATAAACAGTTCCGTGGGGGCTTTTTGCGAATTGGCATTTTGCACCAGCTCTAATATCCTGCTCAATTTACTGTCAATATAAGCCGTAGTTACCTTCACCTGTGCTACTGTATTCAGATTAATCATCCCAGCCAGGACCACCTCTCCTTTAGTTTTGGTATCAGGCTTGCTTTCCCCGGTCAATGCCGCGGTATTGAACGACGCTGTTTCGGATACTAATTCACCATCCAATCCCAATTTCTCGCCGGGTTTCAACTGAATTACGTCATTGATTTTTGCCTCCTGTGCTTTGATCACTTTGGGCTCGTTGTTTTCAACAACTGTAACTTCATCGGGACGCTGGTCCAGCAAGGCTTTGATATTGCTTTTCGCTCTGGAAACCGCCATGGTCTGAAATACTTCCCCCACAGTATAAAATAACATAACCGCCACACCTTCGGGGTATTCACCAATGGCAAATGCACCAATGGTGGCAATACCCATCAGAAAAAACTCCGAAAAAACCTCTCCTTTCCCTATGCTTTGTATCGCTTCTTTGATAACAGGTATACCGACTGGAATATAGGCAACTAGATACCAAGCAACCCTTATCCAATCTGTAAACCACGCCTGCGGAAACCAATTATCCATGGCAATGCCTGCAAGCAATAGCACAAGGGAAATAACGGCAGGCAGAAACATGTTGAAAACGCTGTCCGTACCCCCCGAATGTGAATGACCGTGTCCGTCATCATCGTTGTGTTCTTCGTGATTGTGTTTTTCGGTGCTGCAACAACCGTTGTCCTGTATCAAATTTTTTGCACCTGCTTTGGTGTATATCTTTTCTTCCTGCGTGCAACATAACTGCTTGCCCTGCGCATCGTATGTATGTTTATGTTCCATTTTTATTTAACTTATTGCAAAGTTAAACAGAGCGGTATGCAATGCTATTGCAAACCCTCCTTTAAACAATTCTCACAAATCCCCTTACCAAATAATTTTATTTCGTCAATTCTGTAATCCCTAGTTTCATTTTGAGGGATTACAAAATCTTCTTTACAGGTAGTCTGCTTGCAAATCTTACAATAGAAATGCAAATGCCAATCCCTGTGTGTCTTTTCGTTACATCCATCATCACAGAGGATATACTTGGTCGTTGTATTTTCCTGTATGCTATGTACAATTCCTTTTTCTTCGAAGGTTTTCAGTGTACGGTAAATGGTGACCCTGTCAGCTTTGAAAAAATGGCTTTCGATATCTGACAATGACATTGCCACTTGCTGGTGCTCCAAAAAGTCATACACCAAGATCCGCATGCTTGTCGGGTTGGTATTCTTTTTCAGAAGCTTTTGTTCAATATTCTTTTTCATTGGATAATAGTTTAATGGGCATGGCCATCTTCTGTATTCATCTTTGCGTTCACGAAAAATGCTCCTTTTACCGCGATATGTGTACCCTGCGGGATTTTGCTTACTGGGGTTACCGCCGTATACCCTACCTGAGACGCACCTTTAGCGACTTCTATTTTCTCAAAAACGGTTCCTTTCTCCGAATCGTGGCCGTGGGTTTCACCCGCTTTATCGTTTATTGACTCTTCCTCCCGCTCTTGCACCACGAAGATGTAATACTTCCCGTCCGCATTGACAATCGCATCATAGGGAACCGCCGCACTTAGCACATTATTCAAAGTTATGACCCCGGTTATATTCATCCCGTCAATCAGACTTGTTTTATCCCCGACTACTTCACTGTGGACGGCAATCGTTTTACTCTCCCCGCTGAACGACGAACCAATACTATAAACCTCAGCAGAATAGGTCTTGTTGGGATTCTTGGTAACGACAAAGTC
This sequence comes from Algoriphagus sp., assembly GCA_048819475.1. Taxonomy (GTDB): domain Bacteria; phylum Bacteroidota; class Bacteroidia; order Cytophagales; family Cyclobacteriaceae; genus Algoriphagus. The sequence goes on along the minus strand of JBMDXP010000009.1, from coordinate 28,675 downwards.
TATTTTCTGGCCTGTTTCAATTAAAGCAATATCCTTTTCATATACCTGTAAATCCAAGTGCAGGGCTGTATTCTCAATAATTTCGCTGATAGGAGAAGACACATCTACATAGCTTCCTATTTTGGCAAAGACATTGCTGATTGTCCCGTTGATCGGACTGGTAATGGCCAAGGACGACTTAAGGCTGGAGTTAGACAATAAAGACGGGTTAATCCCCATCATCTGAATTTGCTGGTTCAAGGATGATTTTCGTGTTCTCAACGTACTTAGTTCCGTGGTGGCACTTTGCAGGTTTTTCTTTGCGCCAGCATTCCCTTCGTTCAGTTCCCTTTGCCTTGCAACTTCCTGTTCTGCAAATTCTATCCGGCTATTGATGCTAAGGTATTCTTCCTGCAACTGTATGAATTGTGGGTTGGAAATAGTGGCAATGATCTGTCCTTTCTTTACATAATCGCCAATCTCCACATAGAGGGATTTGATAACCCCTCCAAACAACAAGGTTGCATTTGCTTTATTCATGTTAGGGACTCTCAATGCACCGTTGGCTTTGAATGTCTCAGAAAGTTGTTTCTGCTCAATCCTACCGATTTCAATACCTACGGCTTTCATCTGTTCATCGGTCACGAAAGCGATATTTTCTTCTCCGTGTTCATCCGTAGTCTTTTCAGCCTCCGTGCCGTGATTATGTCCATCACCCTCTGAATGCTTATTGTTATTACAAGCGTTGAAAACAACTACTACTGCCAGAATGAAAACACCTGTATTTATCTTGTTTATGATATGTTTCATATATTGTCTTATTTACTTATTAATGAATTGATAAGCGTTACAGCTTCGTTGATTTGCTGAATGCTCTTTAGATAATTAAGCTGGATATCAGCTGTCGTCTGTAAGGCAAAAACCCCTTCACATTGATTGACGGTCCAAAATGCTTGAGAAAGTAGAGAGAATTAGCAGGCGGAACATTCAGAATATATACTGCCTGACTTTGATTGTTACCTGAAATGAAACAGTACTTTGTACAGCCTTGGCCATTTCACTATTTCTATTGCGCGTAGAGCAAGAAAAAAAGTAGTTGTTACTCCTACAAAAAGAATAAGTACTCTTACTTTATTATTCATATGAAAAATATCCCAGTGGAACTTCCCTATCCAAAAAATAACATATGACACGTTTATTCCCGTCGTCCACGACAAAATACCGGATTTCATGTCCTGTTTCTATCACTTTCGACAAATTACCATCGAGGTCAAACACTAACAGCTTACTGCCAAATAAGAATTTAGGATTATTATTCTCATCCATTTCTACCTTTTCGCCTCCTAAATAAGAAGTAAATATCCTTTCATCACCAATATGAACCCCACCAAAGAACTTCAATTTCCGGTTTTCATTGTCAAACTCCTTCTCTCCAAGGATATGGTATTTGATCGTTCCATCAGCATTATATAGGGTAAGAATGTCATGATTGATATGCGAAAGTGCCATGATAATATGCTTGTAGGAATAATCAAAGTAGGCATTAGTTCTTTTGCCGATCAAACTAGGATGCTCCTCACCAAACTTCTCTATTTCTCCCGTATTGATATTCCACTTGCCCAAGCTGGCCCGAAAAGTACTGGGACTAAGTACTTCCAATCCGGTACCATAGGCAACACTATCCGAGATAAATTTAAACCGTGAATGAAAAAAATCATAGGCAAAAGGTTTCGATACGGTCGGGAAATAGTTCTCGTCCATCAGTACCGAATCAATGTCAAACTTGAACATTTTTATTTTTGCGAAATCCGGCATCCAGAATTCCTTTCCACTCGGAGTGACTGAAACCTCACCATATCGGGTAATTTGTCCAGGACCTTCTCCCAAAATCCCTGTACTTCCTAAATAAGCTAAAGTATTCTTGTCAAAGAGGTAAATTCCCTTCTCAAAATTTGGTGTTAAGTCTGTCACAAACAAGTAATCTCCAGAGATAGCCAAGAGTGGCGAAGCGATCAACTGCTCCGTTTCCAGATCAGTTATTGTTGAGCTGACATCAATAACTTCCGCCCGGCTTAAGTTGAATTTTTTAATCGTTTGGTCTTGACAGCTAATCAAAAGTAGTATTAGCAATACATAATAACTGCGTTTCATTGTGTTTTACATTTGGTCGGGATATCACTGGCTCTGGGCTACGTTGCTTGCAATGTTGCTTGGGGAGAGTACTATATTGATTTCAATTTTAATGTCGTGTCATGTTTTATCGCCTAGGTTGGAGAGTATTTTATATTCTTCTTGATTGCCGAGGGACATAACTAGTTAGACACAATTAAATGTAACGCCTATCAACCAATTATTACGTTGAATAAATCATAAAAAATCTTAATATTCTTAATATTCATCTATGCATAGGGTCTAAGAGGTCCCTCAGTCGTGAAGCTGACCGGCTCACCATAACCATTATCTTCTTCCAGAGAAAATAGGACTCCCCAGCGCGTTATAACCGTATTGAATCGAAGCATCACCCTGTTCCAGCTTCTCTCCCACGCTGACTTCTCCTTAAGCCTTACCGTGTGTCCTTCTTTTGTCCCATAGCACGTACGCTATAAATCCGATCAGGCTCACGATACCAATCCAGAGCAATCCAGTGGTAAGCCTATCCACATCCTTCCCCAGGTATGCAATCAGAAGCGTAAGCGGCAGTATCCCTGACAGGGAAGCGCCGATAAAGCGCCAATAGCCCATCTTTAAAATCCCACCCACAAAGCTCACTGCGTCGTTTGATAAAAAGGGAGAAAGCCGGGTAATAAATACAGCCCAAAACCCATACTCCTCCAGAAAGTTTATGACTTTTTCCTTGGACTTTGGCCCCATAATCCTGTCGATCAAGGATGCCCCTGCCTGATGGCCAATCCAATAGCCGATGCTGGAGGCACAAAAAATACCCGCAAGTATGATCGCCACGCCGGCATAGGGACCATACGCCACTACCGTAACCACCATTAACAGGAGTGAGGGGATTACCAACAGGAACATCTGTACAGTCATGGAAAGGATAAGTATGACAGGTCCCCACCAGCTAAACTCCACTACCCAAGCCGAAATACGCGCTTCATCCCCGCTGGTGAGCACGCTCCAAGCCTCTTTTGCGAATTGATTGACCCCGGGGTGTAAAAAATAAAGCCCTACGGCCACGGCCACCAGTGCAAATGATCCATAAGCAGGCAAGTTTGACTTATCTTTTGATCCAGATTTCTCCATCTTCCTGTGAAACAATTCCTATCAAATCCTGCTAAAAGTAGCATTATTCGATTTCATAGTCTTCCGGACAGGGATTTTTCTTGGCATTGGTCACCGCAATCTTTCCCCTACCCTATTTTCCTATGGGACAGTTCATGTCACGAAGTTGCTCCAGAGTCAAGAACTACTTTCTTTTGGGCTGGAGCTTGCAGGCAACTTATGGCCAGCGTAATTCGCGGTGGGCACCTGGACTCTGTCGGCATCTCTTTCGATAAGCTATATTCCTATTTGATGGTGTTATTCCTTTCTAGCACCATTTACGGTGATATTTTAATTTATCACCATTTACGGTGATATTTTGATTTATCACCATTTACAGTGATATTTAACATATGATCGCATTAATCACAGGAGATATCATCAATTCGAGGAAAATGGAAAATCCGGAGACTTGGATCAAGCCACTGAAAATCCTCCTAAACCGCTGGGGAAAAAGCCCGGAAACCTGGGAAATCTACCGGGGTGACAGTTTTCAGTTGGAAATCACTAAACCTGAGGAAGGACTCCTGGCGGCACTACAGCTCAAATCACTGATCAAGAGTATCGCTGATCCCGGAACAACCAAACGTACTCCTCCCTTGGATGTACGATTAGCTCTGGGTATAGGTGCAAAGACCTATTCTGCTTCACGGATATCGGAAAGCAATGGGGAAGCATTTATCCGTTCCGGCGAAAAGTTTGAACTTCTAAAAAGCGAGATGAGCACACTGGCAGTCAATTCGCCTTGGGAAGAATGGAACCACGAGATGAACCTGCTGCTCAAACTGGCTTCCATCCAGATGGACAGCTGGTCAGTTTCTTCAGGAGAGCTGATGAGAGAAATACTTACTGACCCCAGCCGCACCCAGTCCCAACTGGGCAAAGAACTGGGTATAGGTCAAAACTCGGTAAGCAAGCGGTACAAAGCGGCGCATGCCGAAGAGATTCTGGAAGTGGAAAAAATGTATAGAAAGAAACTGGCCCGGGCTCTGCAATGATTTTACTTACCAAACTTATACTGGCACACCTGATCGGTGATTTTTTTCTTCAGCCTTCCTCCTGGGTCGCTGAAAAAGAGAAAAAGAAAGAAAAATCGGTGAAACTTTACCTCCATGTACTGATCCATGGCGCGTTGATCCTTCTGATACTCTGGGAATGGGACTACCTCCTGCTTGTCCTACTGCTCTTACTTGCCCACTATGGGATAGACTTGCTGAAACTGTATGCCCAGACGAAGAAAACAAAAACGGTGTGGTTTTTAATTGACCAGTTCCTGCATCTTTTAAGCATTCTGGCAGTCTGGGCTATATGGGAAGATCCTGACCTCGATTTTGGAGGGATTTTCCAGAACAGGGATTTTCTCATTCCCGTCACCATCGTTGTCTTTCTCACCCAGCCGGCAGGGATACTCCTGGCCTCGGTGCTTAAAAAATGGTCTGATTCAATCCCGAAAGGATCCGGCAGATCCCTGGAGGATGCGGGGAAATACATCGGCATACTTGAGAGACTGTTTGTGTTTGGCTTTATCCTTACCGGTCACATGGAAGCGGTAGGATTTCTTATCGCAGCAAAATCCGTGTTCAGGTTTGGGGATCTCCGGAAGTCCAAAGAGCGTAAACTTACCGAATACATCCTGATAGGCACCCTACTGAGCTTTGGCATCGCCATGGCCATGGCGGGTCTGGCAGCTTATCTGCTGAAAACCCCATGAATCCTTCTGAACTTGATGACATCCGGTTGAACTTCACCCCGGGTGATTTGCTTTTCCTGAATCTCGCTCTCGCCCTGATCATGTATGGAGTGGCGCTGGACTTGCGCCTGGAGGACTTCCGGTACCTTTGGAGAAAACCCAAAAGTTTTTTCCTGGGCATATGCTCCCAGTTTCTTTTTTTGCCCTTCCTCACCTGGTACCTGGTTTTACTCATGACCCCACCCCCCAGTGTGGCCCTTGGAATGTTTCTGGTAGCCGCATGCCCCGGTGGTAACCTGTCTAATTTCCTGACCAGCTTAGCCAAAGGAAACACCGCACTGTCAGTGAGCTTGACAGGCTTCTCCACCCTGCTATCCGTGTTAACCACACCGTCGAACTTTGCACTGTGGGCGGGATTGTACGCGCCTACAGCAAATCTTCTGCGTGAAATCAGTCTCGATTACCCGGAAGTGTTTTTCACCGTGGCACTGACACTGGGCGTGCCCCTTCTCCTTGGGGTACTCACTCACTACTACTTCCCCAGGTGGGCCACCAAAATCTCCAGCATACTCAAGCCGGTAAGTATCCTGATCTTTGCCGGGTTCATCGTCCTCGCCTTCGCAGGCAACTTTGACCTGTTTCTGGACCATATCTCCGTAGTCTTTCTATGGGTACTGGCCCACAACTTAGTTGCCTTGGCGACTGGCTTTTTTACCGGGAAAGCATTTCACCTGCCCACAGCAGATGTAAAGACGCTGACTATAGAGACAGGAATTCAGAATTCAGGCTTGGGGCTCGTACTTATTTTCACTTATTTTGAGGGGCTGGGAGGAATGGCCATCATCACCGCGCTATGGGGCATATGGCATCTGATCTCAGGAATCACCGTGGTAGGCCTTTGGAAATTGGAAAAACAACCAAAATTGATCAAGAATTAATACATGCAATACCTTTTCAATTTTTTCCTTCGCTTACTGGTCAAGATAGGTCTTCATGGGTATTTCAGGAAGATCACCGTCGAAGGCAAGGAGAACATCCCCAGAAACCGCCCTGTCATATTGGTCGCAAATCACCAGAATGCCCTCATTGATCCGCTTTTGCTGGCTACACATACCCGTCTGAATCCCTATTTTCTTACCCGGGCATCCGTTTTCAAGAATCCTGTAATAGCCAAAATCCTGAATTTCATACGTATGCTGCCTGTATACCGGGTCCGGGATGGATTCTCAACCATTCAACAGAATCAGAACACATTTGATCAGGCCTATAAGGTATTGGGCAGGAATGGAACCGTCATCATATTTGCTGAGGGCACGCACAGTCTGCTCAGGACCGTAAGACCTCTAAGCAAGGGGTTTACGAGAATTGCTTTTGGAATGAAGGAAAAATATCCTGACTCCCAGCCTGTAGTCCTTCCTGTGGCCTTGGGCTTCAGCGCACACCGGAAGTCCGGCTCCAACGTCCGCATCAGTTTTGGCGTACCCATTCCAGTGGACATGCCTCCTTCGAAGTCCGGGCTCCTGACTAAATCTGTGGAATCAGCACTCAAAAATCTAGTGGTGGAAATACCCCTGGATGGATATGACCAAAACCTGAACAACCTCATCGAAAACGATATTGACCTGACTTCAAAAAATGAGGTAAACCTATTCCTCTCTACCGGCCAGATTACAAATCCAGTAGACCCAGCGGTCGGGATCAAAAACAAACTGATGAAAATTTTCCATTTCCCGCTTTACTGGCTTTGGTTATGGATGCGTCCCAGAATAAAAGATGAGGTCTTTTATTCTACATTCAAGTTTCTGATTGGTTTTTTCCTTGCACCTTTCTGGTACCTCTTTTTGGTTTGGCTACTATTCGACACCACCGTGGGCAGCTGGGCGCTGGCCTTTCTGATCATGGCATGGATATCACTCTGGGGCAATAAAAATCCACAGGAATAACCAGTCATCCAAATCAACCCATGTTTATCCATTGTTCCTATGCCTGTAGGTTAACGGTTAGGTTGGATTTCCATGCTTCACGTTGGGGAAACACAGCTTGTCGACGAAAAGCCACACGGGAGACGGGAGCACGACAAATCCACTGAGGTGTAACCCTTAGGGAGAAACTGGCTGCATGAAATCTGAGGAGGGACTGCGTATACCTTCAGTGATTTTTTGACATTTCCACCATAACTCTCCCGTTAATCTCCATGTTGAATGGATGTGGATGAGGTTTCGGCCCATCAAGAGCAATCCTTTCCTACTGACAGAAAATACGGGGAATAAGCCGATTGCTTTTAAGATCAACTCAAAAGCATTTGGTAGAAACCAAATAATATTTTGGAGAATTTGTAACTTTACGGGAGTAATAACCCAAAAATAACTAAACCATGGATCAAGACTTTCTTCCCATTAACGGGACTGACTATGTGGAACTGTATGTTGGCAATGCCAAGCAATCAGCCCTATATTATCAATATGCATTCGGATTCGAACTGATCGCCTACTCGGGACCTGAAACAGGGGTTAAGGATAGGGCTTCCTATGTATTGAAACAAGATAAAATAAGACTGGTACTGACTTCCCCACTACAACCAGACTCCCCCATTGCTTCCCATATCCAAAAGCACGGAGACGGGGTGAAAGTACTTGCGCTATGGGTGGATGATGCTGAAAAATCCTGGCAAGAAACTACCCGAAGGGGTGCGCAGTCTGCCGGTGATCCACAGACATTATCTGATAAGCACGGCACAGTAAAAACAGCTTCAATCAGGACCTATGGAGACACCATCCATACCTTTGTGGAGAGAAAGGACTATACCGGAATTTTCCTTCCCGGATTTGTACCTCGCAAAAGCACCTATCAGGCAAGTTCTATCGGATTGAAATACATCGATCATTGTGTAGGTAATGTCGAGCTAGGTGAAATGAACCGGTGGGTGGATTTCTACGAGTCAGTGATGGGCTTTAAGCTTCTCATTACCTTTGACGATAACGACATCTCCACAGAATATTCAGCCCTGATGTCAAAAGTGGTCTCCAATGGAAACGGCTACATCAAATTCCCTATTAATGAACCCGCTGAAGGAAAGAAAAAATCACAGATCGAAGAGTATCTTGACTTCTACAGAGGTCCTGGCGTACAGCATATGGCCATTGCCACGGACGACATCATCGCTACTGTAGGCGAGTTGCGAAGTAGAGGTGTGGAATTTTTGGAAGTTCCTTCCTCCTATTATGATGACCTATTGGACCGGGTGGGAACCATAGATGAGGATATTGATCCACTTAAGAAACTGAACATTCTGGTGGACAGGGATGATGAAGGGTATCTACTCCAGATTTTTACAAAGCCTGTGCAGGATAGGCCCACGTTGTTTTTCGAGATTATACAGCGTAAGGGTGCCACCTCTTTTGGAAAAGGAAATTTCAAGGCACTGTTCGAAGCCATTGAGCGGGAGCAGGAGTTAAGAGGAAATTTATAAGGAAAAAGCCGGCGTCTGCCGGCTTTTCTTATTTCAATACAATCGTAGATTTAATCTTCATAGGTATCGTCATCGGTTCATTCGTTTCCGGTGAGGTCATGGTCAGTTCCCCATCAATGTCCTGAACTATTTGGGCCTTCTTTACCCAGTTCGTCTCTTTGTCCAAGTGAAACGAAGAATTCATCCCTCCGTTGAGATTCATGATAGCTTCCTGATTCATGCCAGGCATGGCAGAAGACTGGTTTGCAACCTCAAATTTCCCTCCCCCTTCGACTTCATTGAATTCGCCGGAAGTGGACACCAATTTGAATTCGTTGCCAATCTCCACATCATCACCAAGCCCATACAGGGAGACACTACTCTTCCAGGATTCTCCCACTTCCACGCTGGATTCCGGGAATATGGATGAGATCATTTCAAAGCTGCCTTTTAGCGTCTCTTTCCCATAGGTACTTCCCATTTGCTGTTGCAGCTGCTCCTTGATCTGATCATTCAGCCCAGACATTCCTGCTATAGACTGCATCATCAATTCTTCAAACCCTTCAATTTCACTCACCTTCCCTTTGTCGGACATTTTCACGGTGAACGGTTTATTCAGCAGACCGGCAAACATGTCTGCGAACATCCCTGTATCTCCTCCAAAATTAAACTGCTGCCCCATCATATTCATATCCAACCTGAATTCGGTGTAGGACACGTCCATGATGTATTCATCCTGTACCTTCTCCTTTACCATGTAACTCAGGTTTCCGATCATTTTCATATCAATCTTTATCGACTGCCCTTCAAATTCCTGGGTGATTTCGGACACCGTTTCCATGTTTTGATAGTATGTTTCTCCTATCTTCAACTTCAGCTTGAGCTCCTCTTTGGGCGGAAAAAGTGCAACGAACAACCATACCCAGGCAACCAATAAATTCAGCATATTCCAATCAATTTGTTTAACATAAATAAATATAAGCTTAGTTTCTGTAGTTTTGACTATGCGCTCAATTATTTTGGACGCCGTTCCCTTCAAATTTAAATTCTTCCTCCACTTTCGGACCCAATTTCAAGGTAGGCTTTGCTATAAGTGATTTCATTATTTTTTTGATATCCGTGTGTCCTGGGTTGGAAAAATAGCGCTCACTGCCTGCCGTACCTTCTGCCGCTGATCCTGCAATAAAGATTCCTTTTACTTTGGTCTCCATCGTTTCCCGGCTATATTCCGGCACACCCTCGTCAGAGACTGTGATCCCCATGGAATCCAAAATTGCACTTGGGTAGCTGTAACCCAGACAAGAGACAACGAAATCAAACCTTCTACGTGATACAGCTCCATTCACTTCATACAGGCAAGTGCCGTTTTTGGTGAATTCTTTCAACTCTACATGCTCCAAAACCTTGATTTGGCTTTTTTCAACCAAGGATTTATACTCGTCCAACTGTAATGGGTCGATCATTTCTTCGGCCAATCCCCCTTTAGTGAAGAAAATAGTTGGCTTTGCGCCCGCATGCACTGTATTTAACGCCTTCTCTACGGCCAGCCCACCATCTCCCAAAATCAGGATTTTCTTGCCGAAGAATGCGTGGCTGGAAAACTCATTATCCACTACAAATGGGTAATCACTACCCGGAACCTCTGCTTTTTTGGGTTGGTCCATAGCGCCTGTTGCGAGAACTATTTTCTTGGTCCTTACCATCACCTTCTCCAGCAGGCTTTCAATATGGACTAAGAATCCTCCCTCCGTGAAACTCCCTAGCCCCGTCACTCTATGAAAGGAATAAAGTGGAAGATTGTAGGATTCCACGATCTCACGGAGGTAATTCTGATACTGACTCCCTGTTATTCCTCGCTTTTTTACACGATGCGAGTACGGGAACTTTGCAATTTCAATATTTTCTGCGGAATCCGGAAAAAAGACCTCATGGGACCATTTGCCTATTGTACTACCCAACTCCTTTGCATCTACCAGAATATGATCGATAGCATTCAATTTAAGATTGACACTGCATTCAATGCCTATTGGTCCTGCTCCGATGACCAGAACCGACGTATGAAGTTTTTTCATGTGTTTATAATTTGATTCTCAGCGGTCACATGGAATCTCGCAGCGATTATAATCATGCCAGTGTGTGACTTTTTAGTCATGCTCGATTTCATAACCCATTTCTTTTAAATCAGGAGCAGCCAAATTTATTGCCATAGTAGATCGACTTCGCACAGTGCTTGAATAGCTTCAATAAAATTAACATACCTACAAAACGATGGTTACAGCAGCTGATCTTCCCCGGGGACTGGTCTATATACACGATGGAGTCCCTGGTTTTACAAGGAAAAAGCAGGGAAGAAAATTTGTTTTTTTTGATCAGAATGGCGAAAAGCTGGACAATGAGGAGGATTTAAGAAGAATCCAAAGTCTTGTATTGCCACCCGCATGGAAAGAGGTATGGATCAGCCCTAAAAGCAACAGTCACCTGCAAGCGACAGGAAAGGACGAAAAAGGAAGAAAGCAGTACCGTTACCATCCTAAATGGGAAAAGCACAGCCAGGGGATAAAGTATTCACAGCTACTCAGTTTTGGACTATATTTACCCAGATTGCGGACTAGGTATGAGGCTGATCTACGTAGAAAAAAATGGTCTAAGGAGAAAATGGTTGCCCTGACTATTGCTCTTATGGATGAATCATATCTTCGCATAGGAAATAAAATATACACCCAGACCAATAAAAGTTATGGACTTACAACTTTGCGTCGAAAACATCTGCATTTCGAGAAGAACAAGTTGACTTTGGATTTTACAGGTAAAAGCGGAGTTCAGAGAACGTTGGAAATAGGAAATAAGAAGCTTGTGAGGCTACTCAGGGAGTGCTCGGAACTTCCCGGCTATGAGCTGTTCAGGTATCCTACTGCAGATGGCTGGAAATCAGTCAATTCCGAAGACTTCAACCACTACCTGAATCAGGACAATGAAAGTGGCGAGCATTTCACAGCCAAATATTTCCGTACCTGGGGTGCCAACTGCATTTGTCTGAAAAGAAGGTACGAAGTAAAGGAGCTCTGTGAGGGCACTAAACGAAAACCCGAAACCACCTTGGTGAAGTTGGTATCAAAAGACATGGGTCATACCATAGCGGTCTGTAGGAGTCATTACCTGCATCCAGACATTCTCACGCACTGCCTCGGGGATGATGAATGCGAATTATGCCTTCCGGTAGGACTGGACGAAAAAGCATTTGAGCCAGAAGAGATAAAACTGATAAGTCTGCTCTCATCAAAAAGTTAACTATCTTACCTACAAAACTACTTACTCCCATCACCATGACCAGAAAATTTAAATTGAGAGATCTTCCTGGTTTGATCAAGTTGACCTACAAGCAATGGAATGCCAATGACCCGTGGAGATTAAGTGCTGTAATCGCCTATTATGCTGTGATCTCAATCCCAGCCCTGCTGGTAGTCGTTATTAATCTAGTAGGTGCCATATGGGGAGTCGAACTGGTCACAGGCCAAGTGATCGATGAGATCGCAGAAGCACTCGGGACGGAGGCAGCTGTATGGCTCAGGGAGACCATCATCCAAACCCAAGGAAGCGGTAAATCTACCATTGCATCAATTATAGGAGTGGGTACCTTGCTTTTTGGCGCGACCGGTGTATTCTATCACCTGAAAATCTCCATGAATACCATCTGGGGAATCAAGCTTACCGAAGACATTCCCTGGTATAGTCTATTGATAGATAGGTTGGTGAGTTTTGGGTTTGTACTGGTTTTGGGTTTCCTGCTTTTGATCAGTTTTCTGCTGACTACAGTCTTGGCCGTTTTCAGCACTTTCCTTAAAAGTTTTCTTCCTGAGCTGGTTGTGTACCTGGCCTATCTCCTGGATTTTCTAGTTTCCTATGGTGCTATCGCCGTACTTTTTGCGTTGATCTTCAAGTACCTTCCGGACGCTAAAGTCCAATGGAAATCCGTATGGATAGGCGCATTTCTTACCTCTTTCCTCTTTGTGATCGCCAAATTTCTCATGGGCTTTTACTTCAGTGCTGCTGAGCCTGGATCGACCTACGGCGCAGCTGGGTCCATGGTACTTGTGCTGCTATGGGTCTCCTACTCCTGTCTTATCTTCTTCTTTGGTGCAGAATTTACCAAAGTCTATTCCGTCAAATACGGGTATGGCATCATACCTAAAGACAAATATTCCAAAGTGAAACATAAAGAGATCATTATAAAAAATGAATAAGGTCAGGAGAACTTTCCCCTTTTCGGAAATGAATTCACATTCTGTGGAATATTATCTGACATATTTTTATGATCAAGCGTGGCAGACAGTATGTTAAGAACTTATAACCAGTAAGTTATACAGATATCAACCAGACTGGTATACTCTTGGTGATAAATATAGCGGCTTTCAATCGAAGGCTGCTTCTTACAATAGAAGCATAAACCAACTATACCCTAAAAGCCATGAGTTTATTAAAAGATGTGAGAGTTGCTATTTTGGCAACCAACGGATTTGAAGAGTCAGAATTAAGCGAGCCAAAAAAAGCATTGGAAAAGGAAGGCGCTGATGTCCATGTGATCTCCCCTGAGCAAGGTCCGATCAAAGGATGGAAAAACGGAGACTGGTCGGGAGAAGTGGAAGTAAGCGCCCGGGTAGACCAGGTAAGTGCCAAGGATTTTGATGCCCTGCTGATACCTGGTGGGGTGATTAACCCGGATAAACTTCGGGCAGATATGACCTCGGTCGAATTTGTGAGAAGTTTTTTTGAGGATCATAAACCGGTGGCAGCCATATGTCACGGTCCGCAGCTGCTGATCGAAGCTGACGTAGTGAAAGGAAGGACATTGACCTCATTTGCTTCTATCAGAAAAGATCTTGAAAATGCGGGAGCTCACTGGATCGATGAGGAAGTGGTGACTGACCAAGGTTTGGTAACTTCGAGAAGCCCCAAAGATCTTCCTGCTTTCAACAAGAAAATGGTGGAAGAATTCAGGGAAGGAAAACATGCAGGTCAAACTGCCTAAACCAACTTCACCAAAACTGATCGAAAAAGCCCGGATCCAAATTTGATCCGGGCTTTCCTTTTTATGTGACTTCCAGCCAGTTGCTATTGATTATACAGTCCCTGATGGATGGATTGAAGAAAATCCACCGGAAGCTTGATTACCTTGCGGTCATATGTCATGATCCCATTGGTCTCAATTTCCACATCAGTCGTCTGGGTATAAACAGCGGCAGCCAATCCTCTGGGGATCATTTCCTGCAGATCTTCTATCAATTTCTGGTACCGTGCTTTCAGCTCATCCATTGAAGAAAAGCTTTGGTAGCCCCAGTTGTCCTTCCGCTGCCAAGTATGGCCTTCCAAGGGCAAGCCCAAACCTCCAAATTCCCCCAATACCAGCACCGTATTGGCACCAAAGATATCAGGATCAGGCATTACAGGGTCTGGATAATTGTGAAGATCCATAATATCTCCAGCTATATCTGACCCATCCATCTCGAAATTCCCACCACTTGCACTGTTGATCAAGCGGCTGGGATCCGCAGTTTTAGTCAGTTCCACTATTTCATTGGTCTTGAATTGCCCCCAAGCTTCATTAAACGGTACCCATACGACTATACTCGGGAAGAACTTGAATTCATTGATAATTTCGGACCATTCTGTTCTGAATATTTCTTCGCTCTCTTGGGATCTTTCTTTGTTTACATCTCCTCTGATAACACCCGGACGAATCTCCCAGGTATTTCCCATATCACCACTTGGCATATCCTGCCATACGAGCATCCCTAACTTATCGGCGTGGTAGTACCACCTCGCAGGTTCCACTTTAACGTGCTTCCTGATCATGTTGAAGCCCATTTCCTTTGTTTTCTCTATATCAAAAAGCAACGCTTCATCCGTAGGGGCAGTGTAAAGCCCGTCTGGCCACCACCCCTGATCCAGTGGGCCATAGTGGAAGAGTGCTTTTCCGTTCAACAGCATCCGTTCATGGCCGTCTCCATCTTTTCCAATACTGATATCACGATACGCTGCATAGGAGCGGACCTGGTCCAGCACTTTTTTGCCATGCCACAATTTTACCGTCACCTCATAGAGAAAAGGAGAATCCGGTTCCCATAATATGGGATTCTCCAGATGGATAGGCACAGCCTCCCCCACTTTTGATTTCCTCGACGCCACCACTTGCTGGTTATCCCTGAGGATTACCTCCACTTCCAGATTCTCTGCTTCCGAAACCACTTTTGGATAAAATGCCTGTACAGAATTTTCCCAGTCTGTCATGGAATATACCGACTCGAGATAGGATGATGGGACGGATTCCAACCACACAGTCTGCCAGATCCCTGTCACAGGCGTATACCAGATCCCCCGGGGCTCTTTGACCTGCTTTCCCCTAGGCTGTGGGCCACTATCGCTCGGATCCCATACACGTACTCTGATTTTCTGTTTTTTGCCTGGAATTAGTTTATCAGTAATATCAAAGCTGAAAGCATCAAATCCACCCCGGTGAACTCCGGCCTGCTCACCATTTATCCAGACCTCTGCTTCCCAGTCTACGGCACCGAAATGAAGAAGTATCTTATTTCTTCTCCGGTCCAATGCCAGATCAAACTCCAACTCATACCACAGTTCATGCTCCGGTCCCACAGTCTTCTGCACCCCGGAAAGTAGGGACTCTACGGCATAAGGAACGGTGATCTTACCTTGAAACCCAGGTTCGGGAAAACTTCCCTTGGGAAGAATCGCATAGTTCCATTGGCCATTGAGATTCTGCCAGGCGTCGCGGACGAGTTGTGGCCTTGGGTATTCCTTTAATGGGGCTTCAATGTTCACCAGGGAAGTCCATTCGGTCTCCAATGAAGGCCCCTGGGCCTTTGCCGATCCCAATATCACCATGCTAAAAAAGATAAAAATGATTGGTTTTCTCATGTTACACAGTAGTTAAAGTATCACAGATCCATAAAATGAGGCCATCCTTACCCGGCACAGCGTCATCATCCTAATGCTTGAGGGATAGGATCCGCCCTTTGACCGCTTTAAATTTAGTGCCAAACGAAGGTCGTGCACATTGTCAAACTTCCAGAATCAGCCAAAAAGCTCCCCCTAAATTGAACTTGGGAAATCTGTTTAAAGGTTTTGGAATAAAAATAGCTTAATGTTTCAACTATAAAAAAATATCCATTTCTAAATAGCACATCAATTGACCTATGTAGCCAAGCTGTATTCCAAAAAATTATATTCGCCTCAATCACTTAATTAGAATGATGTTTTTGACATTTTCTATAAATTAGAACCCAACTGAAATTTTTATACCATGACATCGATTGACCCTTCGATTCTTGCCAAAGCCCAAGACTGGCTTTCCGGCAATGTAGATGAAAACACCAAAACTGAAATCAGGAAACTGATCGCAGAAAACCCCACAGAATTAACTGACTCTTTCTATCAGGATCTCGAATTTGGCACCGGGGGCCTCCGGGGGCTAATGGGTGTAGGCACAAACCGTATGAACGTCTATACTGTAGCAATGGCCACCCAAGGTTTGGCCAACTATTTACTGAAATCTTTTCCGAATGAAGAAATCAGTGTAGCAATCACCCATGATTGCCGGCTAAACAACACCCTATTTGCGACCACTACGGCAAATGTATTTACAGCCAATGGCATCAAGGTGTTCTACTTCAGGGAGATGCGGCCCACTCCCATGCTTTCTTATGCGGTGAGGCATTTCGGTTGTAAAAGTGGCGTAATGATCACCGCCTCCCACAATCCCAAAGAATACAATGGCTATAAGGCCTATTGGGAGGACGGAGGTCAGGTAGTGGCACCCCATGATACCAATATCATCACTGAAGTGAAGAAAATCACATCGTTTGACCAGGTGAACTGGAATAAAAATGATGGACTTTTCAACTATATCGAAGAGGATTTCGACGAAATCTATCTGAAGGAAGTCAAGGGTCTGAGCCTTTCACCCAAGGCGATCCAGGCAAACCACACTATGCCCATTGTTTTTTCTCCGATCCATGGGGCTTCCGGAAAGATGGTCCCCAAGGCACTGGCTAGCTTCGGCTTCACCAATGTGAATATAGTGAAGGAGCAGGCAGAGCCCGACGGAAATTTCCCTACGGTGGTCTACCCCAACCCTGAAGAGGCAGAGGCCCTTACTCTTGCACTGAAGCTTGGAAAAGAAATCGGTGCTGAGCTTGTGTTGGCCTGTGATCCAGACGGTGATCGGTATGCGGCGGCTGTACCAAGAGAAACAGGGGATTTTGAGTTACTTAACGGCAATCAGACCGGAGCCCTGCTGACCTATTACCTACTGAGTAAGTGGAAGGAAGCAGGCAAACTGGATGGCAGGCAATATATGGTCAATACCATCGTGACCACTGAGCTGATAGACAAGATTGCACAGGGCTTTGGGGTGAAATGCTACAGCGTACTGACCGGCTTCAAGAACATTGCGGCGGTAATTCTAGACCTGGAAAACAAGGAAACCTTCATAGGCGGTGGAGAGGAGTCTTACGGGTATTTGGTGGGTGACTTCGTCCGTGACAAGGATGGGGTGAGTGCCTGTGCCATGGTAGCTGAAATGATAGCCCACTACAAGACCCAGAATAAAAATGTATTTGATGTACTCGCTGAAATTTATTCCCAGTTTGGATTCTATAAAGAATCCTTGATCTCAGTCACCAAAAGAGGTAAGGACGGTGCAGAGCAGATCCAGGCACTGATGATGGACTTCAGACATAATCCTCCGAAAGAAATGAATGGTGTACCTGTCGAGAAAATAGTGGATGTGAAGGAAAGCACTATTACACATGTAGCCTCCGGAAAAACGGAAGCGCTGGCTATGGATAAATCCAATGTGATGCAGTTTTACCTGGCCGATGGAAGCAAGATTTCCGCCAGACCATCTGGTACAGAACCTAAAATCAAATACTATTTCTCAGTGAACACCCCGCTTTCCAATCCTGCGGATTACAGGAGAACCGAAGCAGATCTGATTGATAAACTGGAAGGTCTCAAAAGGTATTTTAGCTGAGAATTCCCCTCTCATTTCAGAAGCACCGGATGACTTCATCCGGTGCTTTTCTTTTACGCCAAATCATTCCATCCCTACAGTTAATCATCCGAAGTGGACCCAAAAGGAAGAAGTGGCTACTTTCCCGGAAAAAACCGGGTGTAATCAGCTGCGTCACCCACCAAACTGGCTAGCTGTGATCCGGTATTCCCTCGTGCTACTTATAACATGTAATCCCTATGAAAAAAACATTCCTTCTTTTCATCACGGCAACAGCCTTATTTCTTGGATGCCAACCCAGTGAAGAACCTGACCGGGTAGAAGACGGATATTTTGTGGAGTTTAAGGCCAATGGGAATCCGGTGAGAATGGAACCCAAATTTGGCTACATCATGACATTCATGGTGGATCCTGCATCCCAGTTACACACTTCCTCCTTTGCTGTATTAAAGAATGAAACGGAAGGAAACAAGAACCTTGTGAATCTTCAACTCCGAAGCAATGAACCGTTTACTACCAACCAAACCTATCGGATGCAGGATGCGGTGTCCGTAAACGGAGTCCCCATCCCAAGGATACATTTCACCTATTCTGGAGAGGATGGAGTCGTATTCCAGGCCATCCTCTTGAAAGAAAATTATCCGTCCCTGAATGTAACTGACGATATGGTATTGACCTTCACCGAGATTGGGGAAAATGTCGCCGGAACTTTCTCCGGCATAATCTTCAGAAGCGATCAGTCACCTACCACTGACAGGGAATTCATCACCATCACGGAAGGAAAGTTCAGGCTGAAAAAGAAGGATGCCTAGCTACTCCGCCACAAGGCATTGACAAAGTAATTGTCCCGGTCTGTGAAATTCTGAACGACTTCAAAGCCGCTTCTTCCAGCGAGCTGATCTATTTCACTCAGGCTGTACTTCTTACTTACTTCCATAAAGATCGCTTCATATGCAGCAAACTTAATGATCCGATTAAGTGCGCCCAGTCTCACTTGCTGGTCTTTGAGTGACACGAGATAACTTCTGCACTCACCGCTTACCGGATCATAAGTGGGCCAATGCACAAATGCTTCCCGATTGAAATCTGCATCCAACTCCCGGTTGATTCTATCCAATAAATTGAGATTGAACTCTTTTGTCACACCGGTAGGGTCATTATACGCCTGGATGATTGTTTCAGGATCTTTTTTTAGATCCAACCCCAACAATACCCAATCGTTCTGATTGGTACCAATCATCAGGCAATCCAAAATCTCATGCGCCTCATCCAGGGAAAAATTACCAAGGTTGGATCCCAGAAAAAGAAGTAACGTAGGCCTTCCATTTTCCCAGGATTTATTTCGTAAGGCACCACGATAGGTGTCCTGGATGGGGTTTACTGTCAGACCTGGCATTTCCTTCATCAGGGATTCCTCCAGCTCCACTAACACAGAGCCTGAAAAATCCACTGGGAAGTAATTGAATTCCACTCCCTTGGCCTGTAGGTATCTGAGCAGGATCTTTGTTTTAAGGCCATCACCAGCTCCCAGTTCTACTAGATTGAATGGTTTGCCCCACTCAAGCACCGGTTTGAGGATCTGTTCGTGCTGATGCTCAAGGATCTCAAATTCCTTTCGGGTGAGATAATATTCCGGTAATGCCATTATTTGCTGGAAAAGCTTGTCACCTTTGGCATCATAGAAGTATTTGGACGATAAGGTTTTTTGTTTGGCGCTCAATCCAAGGAGCACATCTTGGGCAAAATTGCCGAAGTCAGAGTTTTTCGCATTCATAGATCAAAGTGATTGGGCAAGGCGTATGCCCATAAATTGCCATCTGTATTTAGGATGGAAAAAATTGCGGTAAGTCGGCCTCGAATGTCCCTCCGGGGTGGCCACAGAACCTCCCCGAAGCACCATTTGGTTGACCATAAACTTGCCGTTGTATTCACCTATTGCCCCGGGAGCAACTTTGAAGCCGGGATACGGCAGATAGGCAGAATTGGTCCACTCCCAGCGCTCTCCCCATCCAAATCTGGCCTGTGAGGCTTCCCATTCGAATTCAGTAGGCAGTCGGAGGCCTTTCCAACTGGCGAATGCGGATGCTTCATAGAAGCTGACGTGTGCTACAGGAGCATCCATCTCCACGGGCTTCCGACCATCCAGAGTGTAATAGGTCCAATGGCCATCTTGCAATTCCCAATACAAAGGAGCTTTCAGCGGCAATTCCTTCACCCAAGCCCAACCTTCATCGTGCCAATATCTGGACTCAGCATAGCCTCCAGATTCCATAAAGGCCAGATACTCGCGGTTCGTAACCAGAGAGGAAGCGATCGCAAACGCTTCAAGATATACTTTATGTGCATTAAGCTCATTATCATAGCAGAATCCATCTCCGGTAAAGCCAATATCATATAATCCAGGGGGGATATGCACCCAGCTTCTCTCCTGCCCGGCTTTGTATTCCCTGATATCCATCACCTGGGGATCTAGCGGATTATGCCATAAACTATACTTCAGGTCAGTCACCAGCAGCTCCTGGTGCTGCTGCTCATGATTCAGCCCTAAGGTTACCAATGTATGGATTTCAGGATCGTCCTCTGAGATCAACTTTTCCATTTCCTGATCCACATAGGCTCTGTACTCCCTCACTTCCGACACCGAAGGTCTGGACATCAAACCTCTGTGATTTCTTGCCGTCCGGTTGCCCAGCGTATTATAATACGAGTTGAAAAGAAAATTAAACTGTGGATGTTTCACCACATAATCGGGGCATTTTTGCACCAGTATAAACTGCTCGAAAAACCAAGTGGTATGCGCCAAATGCCATTTTGGCGGGCTCACTTCCTCGGATGCCTGTACACCAAAGTCCTCAATGATTAAATTGCTGCATAAGTGCAGTGAAAAATTCCGCACGCTGCGGAAAGACTCCAATAGTGGGGATTGCATATGGACTAAAATTATAATTTAAAATGTGGTAAGCTACTCTTTCCCCAAATGGACCAATGCATCTCCCACATTGATCACAGGATGGTTATTGATTCCTATAATATACCCATTGGTAGGCGACTTCACCGGCACCTTCACCTGACCGTATGGATCTGATATTCTGGCAAGTATTTGACCTTTTTTTACAGATTCCCCCAGTTTTACGCTGGAATTGAAAATACCGGAAGCTTTGGCCCTCACCCAGTTGCTCTCTTTAAGAAATATGGAATGGGGAGTCTCCAGCTGTACGTCCAGCATTCCCAAACTCCCCAATAGCCGCTTGGTACCCTGCACCCCCTCTTCTATGGCCACCTCATCCAGCCGCATGGATTCCCCTCCTTCGAAAACCAGAATATGCTTTCTCGACCGATAGGCGGTTTTTCTAAAAGACTTTTCTATATACTTGGAATTTAGCACAAACTGGGTACCAAAGGAGGAAGCCAACTGCATCGCTACCTTATCGCTGTAATCCACACGTATCTGTGGGGCGTTCCCCAGCATCCTCCCCCCGGTGTGGAAATCTATCCCATAATCGATCAGGGGAATTATTTCCTCACTGAGGATAAAAGCAATCCGGGAAGCCAGGGATCCCCGTTTACTGCCTGGAAAGCTCCTGTTAAGATCCCTTCCATCAGGGAACGTCCTGCTATTGGATAAAAAACCGTAAATATTCACCAGAGGTATGAAAATCAGAGTGCCTTTCAACAGCTCCCAGTTTTCATCCATTTCTTCCAGCAGACGCTTGGCCGTCACGATACCGTTAATCTCATCCCCATGCACACCCCCACTGATCAACACCACCGGTCCGGCCTTTTTGGATGACCGGATAAAGATAGGCAAGTCGATAAGAGTATGGGTGGGAAGTTTCGCGATGGGCAGCTCTATATTTACTTTCTGACCGGGCCTGATCCGGACACCATTGATCACTAATTCTCTCATGTATTAGGGGAATGATGGGTTAAACCATTTCTTAATCGGGCAAAATCTTACTTATTTCGCATCTCAAGTCCATATCCATGAATATACAAGAAAACATCTCCCTGAAGCCTTTCAATACATTCGGAATTGATAAAAAAGCAAGATTTTTTGTAGTTGTACACCAAGTCGAACAGCTGAAAACTGCCCTGACCTGGGCTTCAAAAAACAAGGTGGACAGCATGGTATTGGGGGGGGGCAGCAATATTCTACTCACACAGGATCCCGATATGCTCGTGATCAAGCTGGAGATCAAAGGGATAAATCCGGTGAAGAAAGATGATGAGCATATATGGGTTGAGGTGGGAGCCGGAGAAGTATGGCATGAGTTTGTAATGCGTGCCATTGAAAACAACTGGAGCGGTGTGGAAAACCTCTCACTTATCCCCGGTACGGTGGGTGCCTCCCCTATGCAGAACATCGGGGCCTATGGTGTAGAGATCAAAGAAGTCTTTGAAAGCCTGGAAGCACTGAACAAGGAGACACTCAAGATGGAGCGTTTTGATAGAGCAGCCTGTAAATTTGGGTACAGGGAGAGTATATTCAAGCATGAGCTCAAGGACAAATACATCATCTGCTCAGTCATCTTCAGACTTGCCCTGAAACCCAGATTTGAGATAACCTACGGTACCGTAAAGGAGACCCTGCAAAAGAAGGGTATCACCGAGCTTTCTTCCAGGTCCGTAAGTGATGCGGTCATCGAAATACGACAGTCAAAACTTCCTGACCCCAAGGTAATAGGCAATTCAGGGTCATTTTTCAAGAACCCCACTATCGATCCTGGTCACTTTGTAGAGCTACAAGCTTCCTATCCCACTATCCCTGGGTTTGAAAACCCAGAAGGGGTAAAAGTACCCGCTGCCTGGCTGATAGAGCAGTGCGGTTGGAAAGGTAAGCGCTTTGGGGATGTGGGTGTCCACGACAGGCAACCTTTGGTCCTGGTCAACTATGGAAATGGTGAAGGTAGGGACATCGTGGAGCTCGCCTCTAAAATCCAGGCGTCAGTCAAAGAGAAATTTGGGATCAACCTTCAGCCTGAAGTCAATTATATCTAGGGCCTGTATATCTAGGACCTGCTGAAAAACACCGATGAAAGTTAAAAAAAGCCATGATTTTACATTACCAGACCATTTTTTAGGTAAACTGTTTTCAGCAAGTGCAAGCTTTTTGGCGACTATAGCCCGTTATCCATACATCGGAAAATCCCAAACAGTTTTATAAGTAGCCTCAGCCCTTCCATCTTCTACGTTGCCCTCATTCGAGGTATAAGCATACATCATCAACCGGACGCCTTGAAGCAGGCATGGTTGAGACTTTTTCAGCAAGCGCTACCTAAACCAATGAATCAGGCACTTCGATAGAATTTACATATCGCTCCACTTTGACACCAAATTTTTTCAGGAAATCCACTCCTTCATCACTTCCTATTCCTTTATACTCGGCATAGGAAAAGAGATAGACCACTTTGGATATACCCATTGAAAATATGATGCGGGCGCATGCCAGACACGGTGCCAGCGTTACGTAGAGTGTAGAGCCTTCTACAGAGGTATTGTTCTTCACTGCATACAGAATTGCATTCTGCTCAGCGTGAAGCGCCAGCGAGCAGCTGCCCTTGCTGTCCCGGGCACAGCCCTGCTCTGGGAATTCCACATCGCAGTTATGGGTTCCCGCAGGTGGACCATTGTATCCTATGGAAATGATTCTGGTATCTTTTGCCAGGACAGCACCTACATGCTTTTTAATGCAATGTGAACGCTGGGCCAGATTCACGGCCAAATTCATAAAAATATCGTCAAATTCGGGCTTGCTCATTTTTTGCTGTTTCGGCAAAATTAGCATTTGATCCTGAAGTGAGCCTGCATTTGCCTTAAATAATAATACCTCTTTATTTATCGTTTTGCATAGAAATATCAACTTTGACTTTAGAATGCACGTTTGTCTCTATCGTAATAGCTGGACCCAAATGAAGCCATATATCCCGTCCCCCCTCATTTTACTTCCTATAGTTTTTCTCCTTGCCCTTAGTTCCTGTAGCTCGATTGAGATATTTAAGGAGAATTCAGAAATAGCCCCTTATAAGCCTTTTCAATCCTTCGTCATCATCAACCAGGAGGTGGGTATGAGAGGGTTTGACTCGCAATTCACTGATCACCAGGTTCAAATCCGCTTACAGCAGGTCCTCGAAGCACAAGGGCTCACTTATGACAATACTGAACCGGATCTGGTAATCAGATATACCTCCAATGAAGATACCCGGCAGAAAGAAGTCTACAACAATATGAGACCCTTTCCCATGTGGGGTTACCGGGTATGGGACCCCTGGCTTTACAATCCCTATTTTGACAACCGTAACTTCGGACCAAGAACCAGCAATTACGAGCTTGTGCAGGTGATTGTGGATTTTATAGATCCAAAGAAGGACAAGTTCCTCATGACACTTACCGGGGTCACCGAAGTCACCAGCGAGAAAGCCAAGAACAAAAAAATCCTGAAAACAACCGACAAAATCGTAAACCGCTTCCTCGCTGAGATCCAACCTTCCCAATGAGTTTATTCCACACAGTCAGCTGTAGGCGCCAAACTCTTCAGCTCTCCTCATTTTTTCTCGGATAAATACTTAGTTGCTTGGTGGATTCCTACCCACTTCTGATAGAATCACCGCTTGTCAATGAGCTAGCTAGCAGGCGAATGAAAAATTAATCGCAATTAATTGCCATTTGGTCGTGTTATTTGGCAAAATATTTGTAATTGATGGAATAGAAGTTACTTTTGTAACAATAATAATGTATTTCAAAAATGTATTTTTGTATTTAATGTTAACAATAGTTCTAATCGATGATGACCCTATCAGCACTTTCGTGACCGAAAAGCTGATCAGTAAAAACGTGAAAGAACCATGTAAATTTTTTAAGTACCAAAGTGCACGGCAGGCATTGAAGGAAATCTACAAAATCAAGCCTAATTACCTGTTCCTGGATCTAAATATGCCAGAAATGACTGGTTGGGATTTCCTCGACCGTCTAAATGCCTCCATCAATGAGGCGAAAATATACATCTTGAGTAGTTCTGTTGATGAAAGGGACATCATCAAAGCGAGTGAGTACAAAGTAGTAAGTGACTACCTCTCCAAACCGCTGATTAAAAAATATATCCAGAATATTTTCAGCTGATCCATTGTCTTTTGTACGTTAACCCGTCTGTGCACAATCGTAAGAAATCATGGAAGGGGCATACCCTCCCTCAGAGCAAGCGCTTTCTCGGCAATAAATCCATGATAGTGTAAATGTGAGATATAACGGACGACCCAAAACAACATCTAACTTTTCCGAAAAACCCTTCTTAGTAGTCACAGTTTCTGAAAACAGTCAATCTAAAAAGAGTGCAACCGGAATTAGGGCAACCTTGAAAATGGTGCACTTGATCAGTAGGGCGATAGAAAGCATGTAGCTGTGGTAATCCTGCGCAATGCTTGCCAAAAGAGAAATCCATACTTACGCGATGCGGCAGGGGGATTGAAGCAAACAGCTTATGAGCTATTGACAAACGGGTCGCTGCCTGATGGATATGATGATCCATAACATGCTCTCCCTTGGTTTGCCCCAGTGATCTTCTACATCTGGAAAACTTTCCAACCCAGAGCCCCGAACTCTTATCCTAAAGACCGCGGTGATAAATAAATAAAAGTCCAAGGAAGATACAATCCTTTAGAGGACTACATGGATTAAATTGCTCAGAAATAACAGAGTTCAGCAGCGCACAATTAGAAAATTAGAAGTTTCTGAAAAAAATTCCCAGACGTGGTATTGCGCTAAATGAATTTTTATTTTAATTCGTAACGTTTTACCATTAACCCCCTTTCAACATTACTATGGAGGATTTTGAAGAAGATTTCGATGAAATTGAAGACTTCGAAGACCAAGACGAGTTCGAAGATGAATTTGAAGATGAATACGATCTCGATGAAGAGACTGAGTTTATCGATGACAATATCGTAGACTTCGATGAAGATGACGATACACTTGATGATGACTTCGAAGATTTTGAGGACGACTTGGACTAATCTCTTAATATGGGAAAGAGGAGCAAGTTTCCTTTGGTAAATCCAGACTCAGAAATTATCTTCGCAGCAGTAATCCACAATCAATTCGTTAGCCATGATTTTACTTGATATATTTAGTTCTCCTATTGCACCTGGAGCGCAGACGTTTATTCTGATTGTTTGTGTCCTTATTGGTTTAGGGGCCGGACTTTCGGCGATAGATGTAAGGAGCACTTTCTTCACTAAGAAAAAGGACCATTAACAATAGATTCAAAGAGGCCAAATGGCCTCTTTTTTTGCTTATTTGCCCTTTTTTTAACCTAAAAATCAGGATAGTTTCTGCCCTGTTTTAAAGCGACCAGAATCCCGGTTCGAGGGATTTCGACAATACCTTACCAAGGTTCATGCGTGCAGTTTCGCCCAAGTTCCTCGAAGTGAAATCCAAAGGGTCCAGCTGCAAGAGATGATCAAACCCAGCCTCCTGCGCCTCTGATCCTGAACTGATCAAAACAGTCTTCCTGCCGTGCTTCTTTGCCAGAAGCAGTAATTCATAACAGGCTTTTCCCTCTGCTGACTGTGCATCATACTTGCCTTCACCTGTAAGTATCCAATCAGCCCATTTCACTGACTCCTCTATTTTCACTGCATCGAAGAAATAAACAGACCCAAAATTGATTGCTGTGGGAAAAACGGATGCCAGTCCGGCAGCAATCCCTCCAGCTGCACCATAGCCCTCTTCATCCACAAATACACGTTTTGATTTCCTGTTCAGTTTCTCCAGCGCCGCTGAACACGCCTGTTCAAATTTCCCAAATTCTTCCTCCCTTATGCCTTTCTGGGGACCAAATACCCTCACCGCTCCGGCATCGCCAAACAGCCTGTTTTTTACATCACAGAGACACGTAAACCTGACCTTTGGAATTGCGGGAGAGAGCTGTACATGCCTGATCCGATTTAAGTAATCCGGTGAAAACACTGTTAGCTCACGTCCTTTATCATCCAAAAAAACTACTCCCAAAGCGGCCAATATACCTACTCCCACATCCACTGTGGCACTTCCACCCAGTCCCAGGACAATCTCTTCAGCACCTTTGTCCAGAGCGCTTTTTATCAGCATTCCCGTCCCATAACTGGAAGCAAGGTCAGGGGATTTCTCCCTACTGCCCAGCAGTCCAATCCCTGAAGCGGTGGACACATCTATAAAGGCTTTCTTTCGGAACATGTCCCACCCTACCATCCCAGGAACGGGACTACCATAGGGATCGAGAGACCAGGTATGAATCCTTTCCAATTGCAAGGCTTCAGTGAGCAGTTCGCAGGTACCATCCCCTCCATCTGCTACCGGTATCAGTCGTGTCTGTATATCCGGAAGATGCAGGGTGTAGAAATCCCGCATAAGCTGTCCGGCTTCCCTGGCACTTATAGTGCCTTTAAAAGCATTGGGGGATATGAGCAGGTTCACTTCTGGACAGCTTTCATCCTGTGGAAATAATCCTTTGCCGCTGCATGTACCTTGGGTGCAAGATACAGTGTGGAAATCATTGTGGGAATAGCCATAATAGCATACATGCCATCCACAAGGCTAATCACCACTTCCAGTGATACCACAGCCCCTCCTACAATAGTGATCAGGTAGAAGTAGTTATAGTAGTCTGCATTCTTTGCCCCGAATAGGTAATTGAAGCATTTATGCCCATAGAAAGAATACGTAAACATGGTGGAAAGCGCGAAAATCAAGACAGCTACCATCAACAGGTACCTACCTACACCAGGAAGTGCCATTTCGAATGCCGAAAGGGTCAATCTCACCCCGTCATTTTCAGTGGTTTGCCACACACCTGTCAGCATGATGACCAGTGCTGTCAGGGTGCACACGACCACTGTATCAATGAATGGGCCCAGCATGGCGATCAGACCTTCCCGGATGGGCTCGTTGTTTTTTGAGGCCCCATGGACCATAGGTGCAGTACCTATTCCGGCTTCGTTGGAAAACGCTGCCCTTCTGGCACCAATGACTATCACAGTTCCCACAGCTCCTCCTGCTGCTGCTTTCCCAGTGAATGCGTCAGTAACGATCTGAGCAAGCATTTCCGGAACACTACCTATGTATTTGAACACGATGATAAGCACGGTCAGTAAATAAACTCCCACCATAAACGGGACAAGTTTGGATGCAACAGCGGCAATCCGCTGGATCCCTCCGAGAATCACTACTGCCACTATCACCATCATGCTAACCCCTATAATCCATCGGGTAATTTCACCCAAGCTATAGCCAGCAACAAGGAGCTGGGCATCGCTGTCAAGTCCTGCTGGCTGAAGGAGCACTGCACGGATCACCGCCGTAAGCTGATTGGCCTGAAAAATCGCAAGCAGTCCCATCACCCCTGCTACGCAGAATATCACCGAGAGAAACTTCCACTTTTTCCCCATTCCATGCTCTATGACGTACATGGGTCCCCCCTGCACCACTCCGGCAGTATCTTTTCCCCTGTACATGATCGCCAGACTACAGGTATAAAACTTCGTGGCCATCCCAACAAAAGCTGAAACCCACATCCAGAATATGGCTCCAGGCCCCCCCATGTTTATGGCAATGGCCACACCGCTTATATTCCCAAGCCCTACCGTCGCCGCTATCGCCGCCGAGAGAGCCTGTATCGAACTAATCTGTCCTGGCATCAAGCTATCATCGTATTTCCCCCGCAACAAGCTTACCGCATGACCCATTTTTGCAAATGGGACGAATCCCGAATGAATAAGAAGGATCAATCCACCTCCCATCAACAAAACGAGCATGGGTGTTCCCCAAATCCAGTTGGCAAAAGAAATAATAATGTCACCCATTTAAAGTAATTGTCTAATGATTAGGTTAATGGCTATTTTCCGCGCTTTTTCAGCAAACGAGCCCCATAATAGGCTCATTTTAATCAAAATCAAAGGACCAATCTTTCTATGGCAAATAAAAATGCCCCCAATCAGTCTGTAACTGCATGAGAGCATTTTGATTGTATCAACAGGTGAACCGATAAACAGATTACCAGTCTACCCTGGATGTCTTATAGTAGCCTATACCCTGTATATCCCAGCGCTTGCCCTGGGTTTTGATCCTTGATTTAAAATGATCCCATCCTCTTCTTTCCGTTGGCGTCCATGCTACCTCAGCTACAGCAGCCAATCTTGGAAAAGCCATGTATTCTATATCCTCCCTATTGGTAATGGTCTCTGTCCACAGGGGTGCCTCCACCCCCAGAATATCCTCTTTGGTG
>JBMDXP010000008.1:0-2709 GCA_048819475.1 Algoriphagus sp. | reverse complement strand
CTACGACTGTTAATCTGACAACAAGAATACAAAATAGGGTATGTAAACTTGGTTAGACTAACTTAGCAACAAGAGAGACAGTGATAAGCACACAATAAGAAAGCTGGTTACAACTACCTTCAAGAGGAAGATAGAGGGTTAATCAGACAATAGACAAGATGCTTGGAAGTCCTAGGGTCAAGGACAACAAGCACAACAAGGCTAAAGACAACTGGTGGTTGATGAATCTGAATAATTATGATTTTACACTACTGGTGGTTACAGCTAGCAGCCAGAAAAGTATCCAGCAGCCAGAAACCTCAAAAATCGAAATTCTATCTATGCTGTACTGTACTAGGGTCATAGGGCCTCCAAAATAGGTCCACTGTACTCAAAAGTAGGGGTTTCTGTGGTATTTTCTGTCACTCCCCAACTTTGCGTGATGCTTGTGTAACTACCAGTTAACCTTTATCATCTATCTGCAATGTATCCCCCTGCCAGAACAGTAAACACTGTAAAATTCCCCAACTTGTGGCATATGACCAATGCTTGCTAAGTATATCAGCAGGATTGTCCTTCCCTGGGAGATAGTAGAATCCAACATATTTGGATGCAACCGCTTCACGAACGCGGTGGAAAGAAAGAGCTGTATGCCTTTTGTGTAGCTTGGAGTGTGGGATTGATGATGAGTTCACAACTGACTCATTGTCTCCAAACATGTAACTTTGCTCTTTGATAGGAACTCCTAAATATCTTAGGGTATTTCGAAGATCCACAATTTGCTCAATGCAAATTCTTGCTGCTACAAACTCAGAACCATAAGTAGCAGTTTCAACTGTTGCTTGCTTTTTAGAATACCAATCAATCGGTGTAGCATTCAACATGTGTAGTATTCCAGTGACTGACCTGCCCGTCAACACATCATGGTATAGATTTGCATCCACATAGTGTGTCAGTGTCACAGAATTACCAAGAGGTTCTGGTGCATCATCTGGAAGCAACTCTGATACCTCCCCATAAGTGGATGTCCAACTGTACTCTTTGGTTGGTAAGTCACTGTAATCAGGCTCATGGACTCTAAATCTCAGGGTGGCATGTTTCATCTTAACAAGATAACCACATATCCTCTGCAATCTCTTCAAGTGTCCCCTGCGTGGGAGTGCCCTGAAGCTGGACATGGTCATAACAGCTGTGGCTATATCAAATCTGCCAAGTGAGATTGCCCATTGAAGTGAGCCAATAAGAGACTGGTATTGTTGAATGCCTGTTGCATCCAATAACTCTGAGTCATCCAATTCAGGATGGTCCCCTTTCTCTAATGGAGAATACATTCTGGAGCTTGGTTTCTCCCCAAACATCTTTTCATAGTTGGCAGCCATCCTGTCAATGTACTTCTGAGGTGCCATACATAAAGTGCCTTCTTTGTCTCTGTAGAAGTCTGCACCAAGATGGAAGCTGAGTGGTCCTGCTTCTTTGATCTTAAATTTGTATTTGCCTCTGAGAATGCCAATGAAGGCATGAGGGTCCCCCATAGCAAATGCCAAGTCATCAACATATACTGCTATGTATTCATATTGATTTCCACTTCGACGAAACCATATGTCTGGTTCGACTCGACATGTTTGGAAGCCCTCGGCGCGCAATACATCACTCAGGCGGTCGTGCCAACGTGCTCCGCTTGATCTCAGACCATATAGAGCTCGGTCAATGAGGAGGAGGTGATCTTGCAATGGGCCAAACTCTGGACCTGCCTTTATGCATACCTTCTCAGATGTATGAGCTTCTAAGTAGGCATTGCCTATATCAGTCCCCCATGTCTCCATGCCATTGAGTTCACCAAGGAAGAGCATCATTCTGAGTCCTCTCAATGACACTACTCCTGAATATACACTGTCATTGGGAACATCTGTCAAGTGACCATCTGCAACTAGCCTGGCCTTATGTCTCCCATCATGCTTGACATCATATATAAGGTGTACCCTGATGGTTTTGTATCCTGGTGGTGGCAATGACTTGTGTCCATGGTCAGTGAAGACTTGATACTCATTCATTGAATCAAGCTCAACCTTAGTGGCATCTTGCCATTTTGTATTGCCATTATGCTCATCAATCTTGACAGCATGGCTAAAGTCTCTGGGAATTTCAAATCCATATTTGAACTTAGGTGCAGAAGAGAATTGTCTTAGCTTTGCTTGGTTAACAATTCTAAAGATGTTCTTTTGCTGCTTGGCTATGTTCTTGAACCTCTTCCATCCTGGTTTGTCAAGGAGTTTGTTCTCTCTTGCATATATTGCACATGAGACTGGGTCATCAGCTGCAATGACTGACAATGGCTCACTGGAGGTCTCCCCATTCTCCCACAGTACTGTGACATTGTAAGGTGATCCATTATAATCCTTGTGGCCTTTGGAGAGGGGACCTTGATGTCCAATGATGTCTTTGAACTTCCAGACAATGTCTTCATCCTCATTGTCTGCCATGTATTTCAGGAGCTGGTTGTACGTTAGGATCTCTTCATATGCATCATTGTTCATCGAGCATTTGAATTGGGTTACTGTTGGTGATCCTTCTACATTGTCCTGATGTTCCTGTATGGCTTCAACAACTTTAACTCTCGTCGTCTGTCCGTCGTCCGTTTTTACATTGAACATTTTTCCAATCAACTCTTGAGGGTGTATAATTGGCATCCTATGATGTTGTTCAGAACTATCTTCTGTTCCATCATCAATG
>JBMDXP010000007.1:0-55668 GCA_048819475.1 Algoriphagus sp. | reverse complement strand
TGATAACCGGATTTTCTTTGGATCCATGTATTTCCCAAAGACGCCCAGCTCCACACTGTCCCCATGCTGTACCTCCTGCGATCTTGAAGGGCCAAGTATCCGGTTTCTTCCCGCGTTCAGCCAGGCGGTGGCGTAGCCACCTGGCGTTTTGTTATGCTCACCTGCGCCCTGTCGGGATCCACTGATATTATCAAAATACTTTTCTTCCTCTTCGGCGTTTTCCGGTTCCATGGTGGCTATCCTGGGTATGGCTATGGGAGCACGGATTACCTGACGCACATTTCCCAAATGGTCTTTTACAAAGAATTCGTATTGGAAAGCAGAACTCTCATAAGCCGCCCTTCCTTCTTCGTGAAGAATATAGGATATCGTATTGTTCTCAAATACAAGCTCTCCCAGGTAATCAAAGGTCTTGACCGTTGACCCATCGGTGTTGACCTGTCTGAGTTTCACCCCCTGCGCATCATACCAGTAATCAATTTTTTTATTGGTCCCCGAGAAAGTAATGGTAACCGGAAGGTTTAGATGGTTGTATGTAATGGAAGTGATCTGCTTATCCAGATTCCTGGTCAGATTTCCATTTCCATTATATTCATATGCCGCTGTATTTTGCTCTTTAAAATCCTTTGCGAGGTAGGTGTTGGTGGTGACAGCGTCTGCCACCTGTATGAGGATATTGCTGTTAGTCGCATAAGTATAGGATAAATTATCCACTAGCTCCCATGTTGAGACCGACTGCTGGTTCCTGCGTTGCATTGCTGTTATATTACCGTTATAGTCGTAGCTGATCCCACTGAGATTATACCGGTTGTTTTGCGCAGTGGCAGTGGGGACGGTATAGGTTGCTGTTTTGATCCGGTTGGCCAGGTCATAGGTATAGTTATAGACACGCTTCACATCATCCTGCCCCCGCCATTCTGCCTTGGAGACATTGCCGTTCCAGTTGTTTACAGTAGCCCCGGTTTCATAGAACAGTTCTTGGGCAAATACCTTGGAAGCAGCATTGCTGACCTGGGGATCATTGATTTTCTTTAGCCAGCCCCTGATATTATACGTAAAACCGGTGGTTGCATCCCCTGCTTCCGGATAGGTTTTGGAAGTAAGTTCTCCCAGCTGGTTATAGGTATGGGTAGCCAGGGTCACCGTTGTCCCTGAATTGATTTTGTGGGTAATATGGCTCAGGTCTCCTGCAGCATTATAGACATAGCCCTTGGTAATGGTATAGGCACTAGGCGTAGTATGCTGGGTAATTGTTGCCAGCGGTTTATTCTCAAAATCATACCGGGTGGACACCCTGACTGTCCCTCCCAAATGGTGATCTGATATTGTCTGGATCAACCTGCCCTGGGCATCGTAATAAACAGCTGTTTCATACCGGGTGTTATTTCCCAGGTTTTTCACCAAAGTCCCAGTCAGCAACCCAGTGGTTTTGTTACTGCTGTCGTGGTACCCTGTAGGCTTCACATAGGTGAGGGTGGATTTTCTGAAAGTATAAGTATCGTAATAAGTAACAGTCAGCACATCTCCCTCTCCGTTTCCGTCAGAGGCTCTTGGGAAACCTCCTGCATTGGTGGTTCCTGTCTTGCCTGAAGTGGAATTGATGCTTGCATTATTGGAACCCAACGTATTCACAAGGGCCTGCAAGGTGGATCTGTCTCCTGAATAGGTAACCAGCCCGGTCATTACTTCCCTGTCCAGGGCATCAAATTTTGTAAACTTCCATATTCCTTCACCTGTCAGTTTTGTATCCCTCCAGGCTACAAGACGGTCATTATTGTCATAGACCATTTCTTCGATACCCTTGCCCGGAAGGCGTTTGACAGTCATACGACCTCTGCTGTCATAAGAATACATGAAATACATTCCATCACGCAAACTACTGTAAGTGGAATTTGCCCAGTTATTCGTGTTATTTCGCAGGGTCTCTACTGCCTGGGGAGGCATCACCACTCTTAATCTGCCAAATACATCATAAACATAGTACGTGCACATCCATCCCACATGTCCGGAAGACGGTGAAGCTGAGTCCTGTACCTTTTTCAGGATAAGCCTGCCCAGCTTATCGGTGTATTCCACTACCTGCTGTTTATTTTCATTGAGGGTAGTTTTTTCATAAAGGCTTCCCAGCGGGTATTCTGCACTGGTTACGGGAAGTCCGCTCCCGTTCACAGTCCAAATCCTGATTCCCTGTGAAAGGGTATTGGTCTTTTCGGAAAACTCAAGCTCCCTGGTAGAACCAAGCTTCCAAGCATTGCCTGGATTCCCTATTTTAAGAACACGGTGGAGTGGGGATGCTTCATAGCTTTTCTCCGCAAAACCATTCGGATCAGCATATTGCGCTGTATAATAGGAACTATGGAGGGAAGTTGCTGTACTCCGGTACAGCCCAAGACTTGTTGTATTGTTAGGAAAAGGCAGATAGTCCCTGTATGGTCTCCCCAGCGCATCATAGGCCATGGGGGTGATTATATCCGACCCGTTTACAGAAGCCTGTATGGCCACCTGTTGGTTGGGCCTCCCCAATCCGTCGTAGTAGGAAGTCTGTTTATAGGAAGCTTTTTGGGAGGAGTTTCTTAAGGCATAATCGCCAGTAAGGGTGTCCCTGGCAACATATTGCCTTGTCCAGTTTTGGTTTTCCGCATAGCGGTCCACCCGCACGGGCATTTTGGAGGTAAGGCAGCCGGTGGCAGTGTACCGGTAGGCGACATAGAAGGTCCTGCTGGCCGAGAGGGCAGTGGGAGTGGTATAGCTTTGGGTACTGGCGAGCAGCGTGGTCTGGGTGGAGTCATACCATTGGTAGGTAAATCCCGCCGGTGCAGGATTGGCGGTGAGGGTGACCACTGCATTGGCAGTAAGTACCACGCCTGGAGCAGAGGGAATCACCGAGGGACAAGGATTGGCAGAGGTACCTGTAACAGTTATTGTTTTATAGGCAAAGTAAGAGCCCGCAAAATCCGAATACTCATAGTAGATCTGGTAAGTACCGGCAGTCACCCACGTGAGGTAGTTTACGTCAAGCTGTGCCCCTCCACTGGAAGCACTGGGATGATCCCAGTAGTAGCTTCCCGGCCCGGGAGCCACCTGCATACCCCCGCTGTAAAAAGCAATGTTGAATTGTGCCTGCTGACCTGTTGACACAGAATTTGGCCCGAGGATTTCCACGTGGGTGATGGCCTGCGGAAAAGCGTAGGCTATCACAGACAACAACAGGTATACCGAAAGCAAAAAGTTTTTCATCGATCGATTCTTTTGAGGTAAAGCGGTTGGATGACCTCTTCTGATTTGACTTTTGGGGAGAGGATAAAATGAACCGGATCCAGCTGAATGTTATAGGAAAACCCAGACTTATTATTCAGGCGTATATGCAAAACTTCATCTTTATCCATCTCCCATTCACCATACACCACACGCGTATCACCTCCTGTTACCCAGGATGATTCGAAACTGCCGTCCTCATGGAAAATATACACTCTTGACTTCATCGTCTCAATCAAGCCTTCCCGGTGGTTTTCAGTGAGTGTTTCCATACTGTTTCGTTCCTTGGCCAAGGATCGTGACACCTGCTCTGAAGTGTCCAGTACCCAAAGTCCAGTAAAAGAAGTGCTATCCATGGTCTGGGCATAGACACCCGGCTGGGCTGTCCAGAAAATTGTCAGGGACAACAATAACATGCTACTATATCTCATATCCTTATTTGATAAAATTGTATTCATAGTGGGAAACGATGTGTCCGTCGTTATTTAGGATACTCTCCAATCTTCCCAACCTGTCATACCTGTAGTATACAGCATGGTTTTTACTGTCCAGCTGAGTCCACTGGCCTACCCCTGGCAGGTAGGTATAGGTACTCATATCGGCACCTGGGGGGTGGATCCGGATCTCGTCGATCAGCACATTAGATCCCGAAATGGAAAGTGAGGTGGTGGTCACGTCCCTTTCAATGAGTTTCCAGGTAGTGGTCAGGCTTTCAGTGGTTCCCAGTACAGTCCAGGATTGGGTGCCTGAAGGCACTTTTGCCCAGAAACTGAGTCTGAACTTATTCGAGGCAGATGCTCCCGAGACTGTTCTGGAAATGGCTCCGCCTGAGAGATTATAGGCATTCCGCCCGGTCTTAGCCTCGTTCCAATGAAGTATTACTTCTGGCCCAGCATAAGTCCATCCTCCTTTTTCCGCGGTCTCAAATGACGTGTAGGCAATCTGTGCGGCTGTTGCATTTTTGGCCTCTGCCACCGCGTAAGCTCCATCATAGGCCCAGATATAGGAATGGGGTTGCGAATCAGACCGATTGAAGGTGGTCAGGTTCCCTTTGGTATCGTAAGTGGAAAAAGTCAGTCTTACCTGGTAGCGGCTATCTCTGGTCACTGCCGAAGTTCCCGAAAGAGCAAGCGGGGTAAATGACGCTAATGCAAGGGGCGAAGCAATCTCCAGAAAGCAGATATAGTCAGGCACATAGTAGTTGCCAGAAGCCTTGAAATACGTTAATTGACTTCCAATTACCTGGGCATTTGTTCCGTTGAGGCTTTGAATCAGGGAATACTGCTCTATAGGCTTAAGAATGTTTTTTAGGGTGAGTTGTTTGAGAATGTTTGGATACCCGGTATAGGTAGTAGCGGTATTGATCAACTGAAAAGGATAGCGGTACCGTGTCACCACTACCTCTGGATTGGAGCTCACCCTTACCTCCTCCTGCGTTAGCTGTAGGTAATTGGGATCGTAGGTTTTTAAGGTGACATTGGTAAATGCCGAGCCAGCGTTGTAGATCGACTCTGTTCTGGAGCTCTCCAGATAAATCCCTGTCTGCTGTTCAAAATTCCGGACTTGGTACGTATAGCCATCGTATTTTGCACCGGTTGACGTGTTCGTACAACTCATCATCAAAAAGCCCCCTGGATTATGAGTTCCATCTATTAGTTTTATTATTGACTGACTGACTTTCGCATTTTGTTCTTTCAATTTAGTGTAGGCAATAGTGGTCTGTGAAACCATCGTTCCCGAGGAATTCTGTACGGTTTTTTTGGTGAGCTTGCCCCGTTCCCAAGCACTGGAATTACGGTGCGTTTTATTTGAAAACGGAACCGTCATCAACATATCAGGAATATGGACGTTGTTGTCAAACTCGTACAGGGTCTTCCCATTCGTCCCATTGATATTTTCATATTCGCTGACCTTCAGGTAAACGACAGGGCTATCATCAAACCCACCTCCAATCGCAGAGTTGGAATAAAACATCCTGACCCGTTCTGTACGGTCACAGGGTACAAACCCGCATCCAGCCCTGGAAATAGATTCAGTATAGAAATAAAACAGACCTTGGGTAAAGTTTTTGGTACCTGTACCGGACTCCGCTTCCCCATAGCGGTATTCCTTCGTATAGACCGAGGATCCGGTGGTGTTGGTGATCCTTCTCACCCGCAATCCCCCGCCGTACTTGGTCACTCCTCCATCAACATACTGATGCGGCTCAAAGTGAAATTCAGTATAACCCCTTGTGGGGTGGGTAATCCGCTTCAATACCCCTTCTTTAAGAAAGGTAGTGTCGCTTTCCCGATTGGCACTTCCGATGGTTATATTGGATACATTGGTAGGGTTGGACTGATACTGGATGGTCTGCTGTGGAATAAGGCTGGTATTGGGTTTGCCGTTGTAAAACCCAAACCAGTCCCTACGCAGACTTTTCGTGGCCAGGTCCCAGGAAAAAGAGGTAGTATGATACGTCAGGGAATGCCTATCAATGACTGTGTTTGCCCCGTCTTTTTCAATTACCTCATCCAGCCTCAGTCTGCTTACACCTGTGAAATAGGACTTTGTGAGTTGGTAGGTTTTGATCAGTGTGTACTCCTCCCCTGTCTTGCTATAAATCTCAATTCTATCCAGGGACTTCAGATTAATCAGATCAGACCGGTTAGCCGTACTCCTCACAAATTTTATCTTGCCTGTCTTATATCGGATCTCGTCAATCCCCTGGTTGGTAGTACTGGAAGTGGCCTGGCCTTCCTGCATGGTATATACCGCTGTTCTGCATGGAAGCTGCGTAGGATTACTGGAATTGCACTGATCTATGACAGTGATATTATGCTCAACATCCAAAAGCTGCTGGGTCCCTAATACATCATAAGTTATTTCAATTCTGTCTGTCGAATTTGGCGCTACTATCTCAGTCAGATACCAGGTGGTTCTTCCTGATACGGAACCCCCTCCTATGCCAGTGGTGGAAGTATTCTCTCCGCTAGGTCCAAATCGATACCTGATACCATTTTCATCTGTAATGTCTATGGGTGAAATTCCTGAGGACACATTCACCTTTAGTGGTGCTTCAGGAAACAAGTAAGGAGCTCCTCCGTTCTGGCGGAGATAGAATTTACCGCTCTTTCCGGGAAATGTATAAGAGAAAATATCTGCTTCACGGTCGGTACCGCCTACACTAAGTTCTTTATAAAACCAATCATCACAATTCACGCCCACATCGTAATTGTTAGTGCCATTGATGAACGAATTTTCATCTGCCAACTTCTGGATCTGCCGGGTGATCTGACCTCCTGCAATCAATGACCAGCCTAGACCCACCCAGCTCGCCTGATCCGTGTACCTTACCCCGGAAGAATGATAACTTAGCGCGATGGGTAATTTGATGGGGCCTGCCTCTACGGTATATAAAGGAATTGAAATATTGGGCACTCCCGTATACAGGTTGACATCGTAGTTCCCATATCGCTCGATAGATGAAGCGTTGGGGGATTTCTGCATAGGCTTGGGGAAATTCTTATTGACCTGGGCCTGGACATCCGAGGGAAGCTGAGCGGAAGCCCCATGACAAAAAGCAGTGATAAACAGACAGGGGAAAACAATTTTCCGCAATAGATTTGTGAGCATGACAACCAAATAAAAAGACCGTTAATGCGTCAAATATTGAAACGAATTTTCTATTTGTCAATACCATGTATATGGTCTTTTTATTTTAAAAAATATTTAGTATTCAGAATATTATTTTGATTCAAAATGCATTTTTAGCATTTCATAAGCAATCAGATGAAACATGAAATAATTTTGGGGTCAATCCGTTCATATATTTTTTATTTTTTATCACAAAAATATTATTAATGCTATTTTTAACAGCTATAAAACTAGCAATTCACTTTATTGTAAGAAAAATTACAATAAATATTCTTTTTGTTTAAAAAATGATGATTGATTTTTTGAAAAAAAATCGGTTAAAAACCCGTTTATTTTAATAAATATTTTATTTACTACAGAAACCACCTGTTTTTTAAACTTTTTTAGGGAAAACCCGACTTTTTTCACTGGTAAGAGAAGGCTCATCCAGTGTTTTTGGATCTTGGTTGGTGTATGTTTCTGAGTGAAAAATGCAGGATTCACATCACCTGGAACCTTACCAAACCACCTTTTCCCATACCCTGGCCTTGCAGTAAAGCACCGCTACATTCAGGTCGTCTGACCCCACCTTTACCAGTTGCTATCTGCGCCGCCAGCATGGGACAAAATGGCCTGGCATCAGGTAAAGCAGTGCCTGGATCTGCCCGACAGTTACCGGAACTACCGGTGCATCCCGGGTGGTCACCACAGACACATTCAGGGAAACGCCATGGACCTCCTCAATAGCTTTAATCACCGCATGGCCTGTGTCGGAATAGATATTGATCTGTCTTTCCTCCCGGATATCTTCATGGTCTTTTGCAAGCCTATCCCGGATCTGAGCTACTTCCTTGGGTGTAGCATCCCTACCCAGGGCATGGCGAAGCAGCGAAAAGATCAGGCAGGCATTCCAGCTTCCCGAGGCTTGGCCGATCTGGTAGGTGGCAGAAATGCCATCACGCCGGGCACTATCCTGCTCATACCTGCGCAGCAGATGCTCGCCCAGGGCGGACGTGTCGCTCAGCGCCGTGAACCCGGAAGAGTCTACCGGTAGCTTCCCGGTTAGCTCCGTAATCGGGACAGTTCCCTTCACCTGCTCCTGTACCGGAAGACCGGCCATCAGCCCCAATACCTCGGTGCCATCCACGTTTAATTTGAGAGTAATCAGGCGGGTTCGTTCAGCATCGTCCAGATCACCCCAAGAATCACGATAGGAACGGGGATAAGCCACCTCCATCGTATGCAGGAAGCTGCTCAGCGCCATGGCATGGGGAAGGAGAAGGGAAGCATCCTTTGTTTCCACCTTGCCTGCATTTTCCCCAAGCTCCCGGAGTAACTTCAATTCCCCTTCTTCCAGTGGCTTTTCAACAAACGCACGGGCACGGGCATCTCTTTTCTCCTGGTTATCTATCTCCACCATTTCGGGATTTCTCTGATAGGTTGCGGTTTTCCTTGGTTCCC
Organism: Algoriphagus sp.; assembly: GCA_048819475.1. GTDB lineage: Bacteria > Bacteroidota > Bacteroidia > Cytophagales > Cyclobacteriaceae > Algoriphagus. The sequence continues at coordinate 47,337 of JBMDXP010000007.1, read as the reverse complement.
GTCCATCATTCCGCTTCCGGATTTTTGTGCTGGCAGGAGGCACGGGAAAAAGGTTGTCGGAAAAGGACGCTGCTGAATTGGCATCATACAGGTTCCAGAAAGCGGTTTCCAGCCGGTCTTCTTTCAGGATGGTCTTGTGCTTGATTATTTTTCCTTTCTTGTCTTTCTTGGTAAAATCTGTCAGTTTACCCGCCTCATGCTCCAGTAATCTGGCGCGCCAGGTACCCTCTGAGTTGCCCGTCGTACTGGCAGCCTCTGCGGTATGGAGCGGGAGTGCGTTGGTAAACTGCAGGTACGCCGAGATCAACTGTTGCAGCCGGGTCTTGAGGATCAGCTCCGAGGCATCCTTTTGCTGTATGATCCGCTGAAAATACTGGAGCTCCACCTGCGCACTGGCCAAAAGTCTCGCCTGGTCAGGCAGAATAAACTGCACCAGGCTCAGCAACGGTGAGGTTTGCGCCTGTACAGACAGCAAAAGTACCGTCTGAACCGCACCTGTGAGGTCTCTGCCCCCCAAAGCCGCCCTCAGCGCATCCAAGTGTGCGATCCAAGCGGTAGAATGTGCTCCCATACTTCCCACAAACGGACTGGGGGTACGCCCTTCCATGCGTACGTCCTCTATCGTGCCCTTCGCGGAAAACCGTACCTGTACGGCCAGATCTCCGCCGACAGCCTGTCCTGTCCCTCCCTCCAGCAGCTGGAGTTCTGGCTGATCGGGGAGTCCTCCTTCATCACCCAATTTATCCAGTAAATCCAAAATATTGCCCGGAACATCATGATGTAGTCCCGTCAAAAAATCTCTTAAAACACCGTCATCATGCAATTTGGCATCTTCATACGCAATCGGATAAGCCTTCCGTATCCCATGCAAAAACCCATAGAGTGCGATATCCCAGACCTGGGTTCTGGAAGGCTTTCCGGGAAAAACTGACTGCGACCTTATGTATCCTCCCGGGGTATCTGTGGCAAAGAGCGCAGCCAGGTCCTTCCTGATGACTTCAGGCTTTTCCTTGCCACCCCCTTCGACTCTGATCAGGTTGGTCCGCGCATCGCCCTCGGTATCACCGGTGGTTTTAGCGCCCAATACTGTGGCCAGCGGCAGGCGGTTCACCAAGTCGAGGTATGCGTCAATGAAATCCTCCAGCCAGACCGTTTTCCCTGACTCATCTTTTCCTTTGTACCCTTCTTTCTGCATGCCCTGTGCCCGGTCCATAGCGGGTTTCACTTTGCTGTACTCGCTAAACGGATTGGTATCCACCGGGGCCAGATTCATCTGGGGCGAAGCGATGGCCTCGTCCAGCATCTCACCTACTTTTGCAATGGCGCCGTCGAGTGTAAGCCCCTGCAACTGCCTTCTGAGCCCATCTGTATGGACCACCCAGGCAGTAGAATGAGCCCCCATCGTCCCTGAGTGGGGGGATGGAGTACGTCCGGTAAGTTTGATGTCGGCGATTACCCCATTTCCATCCTTGTCCTCTTTGGCGATGATCTGTGCCTGGAACCGCTGTACCACATGCCCCGGACGATCACCATTTCCTCCTGAAATGTCTCCGGACAGCGCGCTAAGTAAGACTTTTGCCTTCAACTGGACCCCCTCAGAGAAGCTGGTGGAATCGCCAGTGTAGCCTTCGGCACCTGACAGTGGGCTGATACCCGTCTCCTCCACAGCAGCTCTTTGCATAGCCTTTTCCCCCATCCGGTCCGCCTCTTCCTCCAGCCCGATGTCATCGTTGATCCTAACTCCACTTTTCATCTGCAGTGTAGGTGTCACCCTCCCCTGCTTTTGTTGCACCACATGCCAGGCTTCATGGGGCAGATGTTTTTCCTGGCCCGGAGCAATATGGATATCCGTTCCCTGTGCATAAGCATGCGCCTGTAACTGCCCCGGCATGGTGGAATTGTAGTGTACATTCACATCATCCATAGTGTATCCGGAAAGGGCTTCTACCCCATTTTTGAGCTGATCCGGCAACCCGGTCCGGTTTGGCAAAGGTGGAGCAGTTTTAGCCTGAAGTACAGGCGAACCGTGGGATTCGGGGACTCCCCTACCAGCTCCATCCCCTCCGTTCGCCAAACTGGCAAACTGGCGCTGGATAAGTATCTCCGGGCGGTTGTCCTTAAACTGAAAAGTATTAGAATCCCCGGTTCGGGAAGCGGTAATAGCGGGTTTTGTAGCAGGAGCAGGTGCCTTAACGATTTCTTTACCCATGTGAAAAAATAAACGGTGAAAAAAAGTACCTCAATGGACAATCGGTTTTAGCCCGGTTTTCATATCACCGATGAAGATACGGAATTACCATTTACTATACAAAATGCAGGTAACCGGCTTAAGCCCTGAATAGAAGGACCCACGGAAATACTTCGCTCTACCGGAACTCCTCCTTCCTGATGAAAGGCTGCCAACGGGATACTTTTACATTACTGGTGCGGCGGTTATTTCCGTGACACCTAATTTTAAGCCACTGACTGTGATCAGCACAATGACTATTCGACCACCCCTCCCCCACCAGTTATGACACAAACTTCTGCCACCAGATCCGGACTAGCAGCTGCAATAATGCTCCTTGCCTCATCCTCTTTCCTGTTTCCCCAATCAGCCAAGGCACAGATCACGGAGGAAACATATGAACGGGCGGCATATTACCACACCAATTCCATTCAGAAACAGGTTTACCACCTGGAGGTCATCCCCAACTGGATCCAGGGGAAAGCGGCTTTTTGGCATGTGACCTATACATCTGACGGCAAGAGATTCTTCTACACGGACCTGGACCAAAAATCAACCAGGGAGGCATTTGACCATGCTGCCCTGGCAAGCGCATTGGAAAGCTCTTCCAACCAAAAAACCGAAGCAGCAAACCTTCCCTTTGACCAGATCGGATTCACGGACGAGGGTATGGTGGAGTTTGAATGGAGAAATAAAACCTGGCTTTTTGATCCCGTGGTCAACACTCTGGAAAGCCGTGAAAAGGAACCTACTCCTGAGAGAAATTCCGGGATATCCCCTGATGGTAAGTGGAAAGCTTTTACCAGAAACCATAACTTATACGTCACCGAACTGGAAACCGGGAAAGAGACCCAACTCAGCTTTAATGGAAAAGAAGACTATACGTATGCCTCATCCTACGGCTGGAGTGATTTCATGTATGGTGAAAATGGGTCGAGACCCGGGCGGTTTACCGTAAACTGGTCACCAGACTCGAAAAAGATCCTGACACAGGTAGTGGATACACGGCTGGCGGAGAAAATGTTTCTTCTGGACTTCAGCAAAGATGAAAAATTCAGACCGGATCTGGTATCCTATTTCAGAGGATCTCCAGGAGACACCACCGTGGTAATGTATACACCAGTGCTCTTCGACTTGGAGACAGGACAGGAAAAAACATTCCCCGGATTGAAAACACCCCATTTCATCGGCAGCAATCTCCGGTGGGATAAGACGGGAACCAAGCTGACGGGATTTCTATTTCCAAGAGGATATAAAACGTATTCCCTCATTGAGCTGGATGTGGCTACTGCAGAAGTCCGGACCGTCTACACCGAGACATCGGATACCCACATCGAAAGGGATAATCTCTTCAGGCAACTTTCTGACGGGCAATTCATTCTCAATTCCGAAAAATCCGGCTGGAACCAGTTATATCTGTACGACTGGGAAAACGGGCAGCAGGTCCGCCAGCTTACCTCAGGGGAATTTGTGGTGAAAAACATTCTCCACGTGGATGAAGAAGCCCAGCTTATCTATTTCACAGCATCCGGCAGGGAAAAAGACCGAAACCCCTATTATCCCCACTTATACAAGGCAAAGCTGGACGGAAGTCAGCCCACCCTGCTCACTCCTGAGAATGCCTTCCATGACCTACGGTTATCCCACGACAAAAAATATTTAGTGGATAACTACTCCACGGTCGATCAGCCCACGGAGTCGGTGGTAAGGGAGCTGGCTACAGGCAAGATCGTACATCGCATCTCCAAAGCGGATATTTCCAATCTTACCCGTCGAGGACACCGGTTTCCCCGGCAGTTTACCGCCACTGCCAAAGACGGGAAGACGACTATCTATGGTATCTATTTCCTGCCTGGCAATTTTGATGAATCCGGGAGTTACCCGATTATAGATTACACCTATTCAGGGCCCCATATTGACATCACACCGAAAACCTTCAAGGCTGGCCTGATAGGGCTGCAACAACCTATGGCAGAACTGGGATTTGTGGTGGTCACCGTGGACGGTTTAGGAACGGCAGGAAGATCGAAGGCATTTGCTGAATTCTCTTACCGGAATCTCGGTGATGGGACCACAGACCATGTGCTGGCTATCCGACAACTGGCCCGGGAGCATGCTTTTATGGATGTGGAAAGGGTGGGTATCTTCGGTCACTCTGCTGGAGGCTATGACGCTGCCAGGGCCATGCTCTTACATCCGGACTTCTACAAAGTCGGTGTGGCCTCAGCGGGTGACCACGACCACCGGATGGAGAAGGCCTGGTGGCCGGAGATGTATATGGGATATCCCGTAGGTGACTTTTACCATGACCAATCCAACGTGACCCATGCTGCAAACCTCAAAGGCAAACTACTGCTGGCCCATGGAGGGATTGACGAAAACGTGAATCCATCGGCTACCTATAAATTTGCGGAAGCACTGATCCGTGAAGGAAAAGATTTTGACCTGTTTATCTGGCCCAGTAGAAACCATGATTTTGGAAGAGCCACGGGAGACTACTTCACCAAAAAGCGCTGGGACTACTTCATCGAACACCTGCTGGGTGAGCAGCCACTCATCCACTATAAAGTTAATTTCAACAACTGACCAAAGCCCCGCTATACTTTCCCTCTGGTTTCAGGGAGTACTATGCCCGACAGGATAGGTAATCTTCTGCTGGCATCGGGCTTTAATCCGTTTATCAAAAATACTTCATACTGCTGACCTTACCTCCTGCCAAATCCGGCCGCTAAAAAAAGAAAAGAATATATTTGGGATGTTTTTATTATCCATCAACCCAATTTGAATCCAGACTGTGATACGGTTTTCATGGAGTGCCTTCTGAAGGTAGGTTAGTCTCTTTAACAGGCAGGCTTTCCGGACCGCACAGCTGAAACCATCAGGATACACCGTCAACTTATTTCCAAGTTTCACCTTACTATGAATAAATACAAATTCACCGTCTTCAGTCTGATTACCATGGGCACCCTATCCGGCTGCATGAGCGACCGGACCTCGGGAAATGTCGATATCAAGGAATTGACTGAGTACTTCACCCCTTCTGACCCGTCACCGGACAGCACAGCGCTGGTGATCACGGACTTTGCCGGACCGGACCTGACACCCAGTCCGGCATGTCTGGCAGTGGCTCCCACCGGTGAGATTTTCGTCGGAGTGGACATGATGGGCTCCCTGGGAAAGGAGCCCGGAAAAGGTGCAATCATCCGGCTTGTCGACAGCAACAATGACGGAAAGATGGATAGCCATACAGAATTTGTACGGGTGGACAATCCACGGGGAATTATCGCTGTAGGCGACCAGGTGTTCGTGCTTCACACCGTATTTTCGGAAACCACCGGGATTGCCGAGGGAATGGACCTGGTGGTCTTTGAAGATCTGGATGGGGATGGTGTCGCGGATGGCCCCTCCAAACCGCTGATCCAAAACATCAGCTCCCCGGAATTCCTGCGTGACCGGGGTACAGACCATGCCACCAACGGAATACGGATGGGAATAGACGGTTGGATCTATATCGCTGTGGGAGACTTTGGCTTTCACAACGCAGAGGACAGGGAAGGCACCAAGCTAACTATGCTGGGAGGTGGTATCGTCCGGGTAAGACCGGATGGGACGGAGATGGAAATCTATGCCCATGGCACCAGGAACATCTATGACGTAGCCATAGATCCTTTTATGAATATTTTCACTAGAGGCAATACCAATGATGGTGGGGGCTGGAACATCCGTTTTACCCACTATGTACAGACAGGCGAATTCGGCTATCCGAGCCTGTTCAAAAACTTTACCGATGAGATCATTCCAGCCCTGATCGATGCAGGAGGAGGCTCGGGCACAGGAAGCTATTTCATGGATGATGACAGATGGCCTGCCGGGTATAACCATGTGCCGATGATGGCCGACTGGGGAAAGAGCCAGCTGTATATCCACCGTGTGACTATGGATGGCCCGGGATTCACCCAAGAGGAAGAGGAGTTCATCAAACTTCCCCAGATCACCGATGTGGATGTGGACGGGTCCGGGAGAATGTACCTGGCCGCCTGGGATGGTGCCGGATACAAAGGAAGCCCCGATAAAGGCTATGTGGTCCGTGTGGTGCCCCGTGACTGGACCTATGAGGCTTTTCCTAACCTTAAGGAAGCTTCGGTCACCGCGCTTACCGAGCTGCTTAAAGCAGGCAACTCAGTCACCCGCCTCCACGCCCAACAGGAACTTCTTACCAGACCGGCTGTGGAAGTGGCGGAAAAGTCCCTGCTGCTGGCATCTGACAAAACACTCCCCCTGGCTACGCGGGTAGCAGCTATCTACACTTACGCCCAAGCCACCTGCGAAAACGGCGTGGAAGCACTGGTCAGACTGGCTCAGGAAGACAATATCCGGGAGTTTGCTCTCCGGGCACTTACAGACCGCAAATCCTGTATTAAAAATGTACCGCTTGCCCCCTTTCTGGAAGGAGTGAAAGATCCTTCCCCACGGGTTCAGGCTGCCGCTATCATCGGACTCGGTAGACTGGGCGATCCCAAAGCCGCTGACGTCCTTCTTGAGGTAGGCATGCCCGGCTCTCTAACCGAACCTGAAAAGGGAACAGAAGGGCCTCATGCCACCCCTAATTCCAGCGTTATATTGCCCCATCTTGCCGTTCGGGCTCTGGTAGCACTAAAGGCTGTGACGCCAACTGTGAAGGCTGTCCGATCAGACAACCCAAAACTTGCCTTGTGGGCGCTGCGCTATATGCATGATCCTGCCGCCGTGGATGGATTGATAGCGGCATATCAGCAGACGGACAAGGGCTCACTCAAATCAGAGATAGTGAGTACACTTGCCCGGCTTTACCAACAGGAAGCTCCCTATGACGGATCCTGGTGGTGGGGAACCCGGCCGGACACCCATGGCCCGTATTACAAACCCGTGACTTGGAGCTCATCCGAAAAGGTAAAATCCTTTCTGATGGAAACATGGGGCAAATCGGATGCAGACGGAAAACAGGAATATACCCGCTTAAATGATAGGCTGAGACTTGGAATCCCTGAGTTCGGCACTGAGTCAGAGGAAAGTCTTTTGCCTGACAATACCACTGTGGATCTGGAAAAAATAAAGAACCGGAAAGGCCAGGTCGGGGAATCTTCGATAGAGGATGTGATACTTGCCATGGCCGAACTGAAAGGTAACCCTGCTGAAGGTAAAGCGCTGTTTGTAAGTCAGGGCTGTATCGCCTGCCATAGCATAGAGAAAGGAGAGGCACTCAAGGGGCCATTTATGGGTCAGATAGGATCCATTATGAACCGCTCGCAGATCACCGAATCCATCCTCAAACCAGATGCCTCCATCTCACAGGGATTTGCCTCAGTGATGGTGACCACACATGACGACAAGTCATTTATGGGCTTTGTCACCAGTGAGTCGGCCAATGAATTGGTGATGCGGGATATAGGAGGAAATGCCACACGCATCGAAAAAAAGAACATCAAAAGCAGGAAGGAACTGGAAAACTCGATGATGCCCGCCGGATTGGCCAACTCGCTTTCATTTGAAGAACTGGCGTCACTGGTCACTTACCTTGAGCAGCAGAAGTAAGTACCCGTTTGCCTGGGCAGGATAGAAACCCTGTCTATAGAGGCTGGCTTGAGACAGAGCCTACCGGATCCTTTATGCGTGTGGTTATGCAACTATTTGCCAAAAGAAAAAGGCAATTGAAAACCCTGTGCTAAATTTGACCCTCTGAGTGGTTTTGGATCCTGCACACAACATATCGCCCCGAAGTAAGCCGGGAAAAAAAACTACCGGGAGGAAGGTGCAAAATGCATCCCTGCAACTCATGGCTATACTCATGGCCCTGCTGCTCTTGGTTATGTCTGGATGGTATATATTCCACTCTATTTCGGAAGAAGACACCCTCTTCAGCACTTACTACAAGCCGGAACCTGGACTACAGGCCGTGTTGAGCGCAGGGGCACCATATGGACTTGAGCAAGGAATGGTGGAATATAAGCGCAAAAACTATTCGGAAGCTATCAGGCTATGGACAGAACCGTTAGAAGAGAACATGACGTCTGACACGCTCAATTTCTACCTGGGCTCCGCACATTTGGCACTGGGCCAAACGCCACAGTCCATTTCTTATCTGGAAAAAGTAACCCAGCTTCCAGATGGATGGTTTACCCCGCATGCGTACTGGTTTCTTGGCCTGGGCTACCTGAAAGAAAACCGAAAAGAAGAGGCAATCCAGGCTCTCGAAGCATCCAACTATCCTGAAGCTGAAGAACTCATCAAAAAGATCGGGGACTAGTATAAAAAGTTAAACCACTCCCTTTGGAGAAAACCCGCTACAGGTATTCGCAGAAAGACTCATTGCCGTTGGTATTAACCGGTCTCTTTTCAAAACACAAAGGCCGTGCTGGCTATGGAACCTGCACGGCCTTCCAATGAATCCAGAGTTTCACCGGATCATTTCATCTATTACCGGAGCTGCTTTGCTGTCAGGATACTCCAGACCCAAAAACCTAAAAAGGGTACGGGCAATTCCGGCAGAGTGCCATTGCCCCCTGGTTGTCATTTCTCCGTCAGAAGGTGTATCGGGCCCTATCACGGCCATCCATATCTCCCCGGCATCCGGCACACCTGCCCCATGGCTTCTCCAGCTTGTCTTGGTGGTTCCCCGTCCATGGTCCGTGGTTATCACCATCGTTGTCTTCCCCTTATACTGTGGGTCAGACTGGATAAACTCCCAGATTTCCCGGATGTAGGCATCTGTTTGTCTGGCCGACCATATGTATTGATCGTATTTATTGCCATGCGCCCAGTCATCCGTCTCCCCATAGGCGATGTAGATCACTCTTGGCTTATTCTTTCTGATGGCCTCCATGGCATAATGATGTGTGAAAGGATCCAGACGAACCCCGTCCCACGGTCCGCGGATTTCACCTTGCATGCGGTTGATCAGGAGTTCCGCCTCGCTAAGATTTTCACCTTGTGCCATATCAAACCCTGCATTGACGGGTATTCCGCTCCGCTCCCTATTGATGATAAAAGGAAACACATCCCAGGAACCGAAAGCCATGACTTTATCTTTGTATTCTTCTAAGCCGTTCAGATGCTCCAGAAACGTGACATTGGGATTATTCCGTTTGTCATTGCTGTTAATCCTTTCATCATCAGCAAATCCGCTCAGCACCTCATTGTATCCGGGATAGGAGAACCACATTTTATTGGAATTGTCCACCTGATTTCCATGTGCCCTGTTCCCGTATAGCTGCCCTTCTGACGCCAGGGTACTCCAGAAAAAAGGAAACAGCATCTTACGGCGCTCTTTGGGATCAGCATGCCAATAAGCTTCCAGAAGTGCCCCTGGCCTTTCTACCATACCGGTATCATCGACGAGAAGGGAGTCTGCACCTGAGAAAACTTCCTGCCAACGAACCCCGTCCAAAGTGATCAGAACAATATTTTCCGTTTTGGACTGCTGTGCATAAGCATCCTGAGCCTGAAGTAAAGCCAAGGAAGCCAGTCCTGATAAAATCAATTTTTTTAACATAACAGCTTGTTGATAAGGATAAATGCACTTCAGTGTCTGGATCTACAGAACAATGGTGCAGCGATAAATTTAGCTAAGTTTTTTAATCTACGTCCCACCAAACCCTCGTGGTGATAGCGTCCGCACCCTGACGCTGTACCGCAGCGTTGTAATTCTCCCCATTCAGCGACTGAACACTTCCCGGATACATATACCGGACGGGCACCGTATTGATAAAGGCAGCTGGGCCGGGCTTGATTTCAGGATAGCCCGTCCTTCTCCAATCATACCACCCTTCCATTCCGCTGAAGAATAAGGCAAGCCATTTCTGAGTACCGATTTTTTCCAATTTTTGCGCCGTGCTTCCTGAGTATGACACACCAGGCTGCGCATAATATGAATCATCCACGACAAGTTTGGCGGCAATTTCAGACTGATTGATCAGGAGGTATCGCTGCTGATAGTAATCGAGCGATGCCTGTATGCCATCCCTGTAATAGACTTCCGGTGAACCCGCACTTATGAAACCACGCTCCGCAGCTTCTGCCAGAACGAACTGTAGTTCTGAATACCCCATTAAAACCGCCTGATAGCCCACAGGATCCGCCAGTGCCGTACAGGCAGAGCAGGACCAAAGTAAGCCTACACGTGAAATATAGTTGGAACCTCCTCTGGCAGGATCTCCCGAGGGCGAATATTGCAGCGCTTCCTCATCACCCAACCCATTGGGCACTCCCTGATAATCCTCCTGTTCTCCCAATATTCCTGCACCCGAAGCGTTGGTCGGCTGCGCATAGGCAAACAGTCTTGGATCCTGCAGTTCTTTCAGCACCAGTTCCATTTTCTCACTGAGTCTATATTCGTCAAAAGACCCTGCCCGGGTAGTATAAAGGGGATGTTGGTTGGGAACATCCTGAAGGTATTGCAGTGCCGCCGCGTCTTCGTTTGATGTGAACACGGGAAACTCCTGGGGATTGTCCAGAATCCTTTGCATGTCGGCAGAAGGATCCCTACGGTCTGACAGCCGCATCAGTACTCTCAACTGCAGAGAGTTGGCAAACTTCTTCCATCGCAGTACATCTCCCCCGAAAAGGATATCGCCGTCCACATTTTCCGGGGAAGATCCCAACAGTGTATTCGCTTCCACCAGTTCTGCAAGAATTCCCGCATAGATCTCTTCCTGGCTATCGAATTTGGGATAGTTGACGTCCTCTTTCGCCCTGATCGCATCAGAATAAGGCAAATCCCCGTAGGCATCGGTCATAAATGAGAAGAGGTGCGCACGCAGCACTTTGGCGATTCCGACGTAGTTGTTTTCCCCTGCACTACCCGAGATTTCAATCACGTTATTCAGGTCACGAAGAGCATTGTAAAAAGAATTGTATGGGTTTCCCTGAGGCCCCCAGTTATAGCGATCCTCATTGGTGAACTGGATTTTTGCGGTCTGCTGCATCACCACATTTCCATATCCCCATGCTTTTCCAGCTATCTCATTTGTGGTACTTCGGATCACATTTGGCAGCAGTAGACTGGAAGATACAGTTTCGGGGCTGTTTGGATTGAGGTTTATTTCATCAAAATCCCGGTCACAACCCGTCATCACCACGAGCAACATCACTCCAAGGGCTATTATATAATCAGTATTAAATTTCATCTTTCTTTTAGTTAAACAGATGGACTCATCTTATTAGAATTTCACATTGAGGTTAAACCCTACACTTCTCGTGGAAGGGAAGGACATATCTTCCACCCCGGGGATCAAAGTCCCGCCTCCCATAGACATAGTTTCAGGATCAAAATGGGGGTTTTCCGTCCATAGGGCAAGATTTCTTGCTACCAGTGAAATTTTTACTTCCTGAATAGGCATTTTTCCCAGGATACTTCTGGGGATAGTATATCCTAAAGTCACTTCACGCAGCTTCAGAAACGTGGCATCATACTTTGAAGCTTCTGCATTGTTTCGCTCATAATACCTGTTATGCCAGTTTCGGGAAGTGATTTTAATGGTATTGGGAGAGTAAGAACCGTCTGCATTCTGGATCACACCTTCAGAGATGATTCCATTACCGGCTACTTCCAGGTCATACCCATTTTCCCTTCCAAAAAGTGTCTCCTCAAGCTGACCGGATGTACTGCCGATGGTTTTGGTCTGGGACACCACTATACCCCCGTACCGGAAATCAAAAAGAAACCCAAGGGATACTCCCTTGTAGCTGAAGTTGTTCTGCAGCCCCAGCATCCAGTCGGGATTATAGTTCCCCTGATATTTAAGGGTCGGATCTGTAATCGGTGTACCGGAAGTGTTATGGATGATCTGTCCGAAATACTCTGAATCAGGATCCTGAACCCTGGCGAAGCCAGCTCCATAAATATTCCCCATCCGCTCTCCTACCCTGGCCTGGATATTGGCGCTGTTTCTACCTGTGAGCGTATAAGTATCCAGTCCGTCGGTAAGCTCCAATACCTTTCCTCTGTTCCTGGTGAAATTAGCCATAAAATCCCAGTTAAATCCCGATACAGACCTGACAGGATTCCCTGATAACACTATTTCTATCCCCTTATTCTGGATTTCCCCCGCATTGATAATCCTGGAGGCGTAGCCTGTAGCTATGTCGAGTTCTATGGGTATGATCTGGTTACGCGTCCTGTTATCAAAATAGGTGAAATCCAACCCCAGTCTACCATTCATCAGCCTGACATCAAGACCTGCTTCTATAGAAGCCGTCCGCTCTGGTTTCAGGCTCGCGTTTGAAAGCCTGTTGGATTCGGATTTAGTCTGTACCGTACCCCATGCAGCCTGCGAATTATAGACATTGGTAAGGCTATAGGGATCCGTGTCATTCCCCACCTCGGCATAAGCCAGTCTAGCTTTAAGAAAAGAGACTGCTGACGGCATACTGATCATATCTGACACCACAGCACTCAGCGTGGCAGAAGGATAGAAATAGCTGTTATTGGCTACCGGCAAGGTGCTCGACCAGTCATTTCTCCCCGTCACATCCAAGAACAGGACGTTTTTATACCCGATCTGCCCAAACCCATACAGAGAGTTGATCCGCTTTTCAGAAGTGGACTGGTTCACCTGAAGGTTTACAGCAGTATTGGTGAAATTATAAATCCCGGGGATCAACAACTGCGGGGCCACTGTCTGCTGGAACCTGTTTTCCTGTCTCATCTGGTTTCCCCCAAATGCGATGCTGTAAGACCAGACCGGTTTGGAAGATTCGGAGTAGGTAAGTAAAAAGTCAGAGTTCTGCTCAGAGAAAAACACATCATCTTCCCGGTAGTTACCCAAGGGGAAGCGCTGTGTACTGAATGCTCTTTTTCTATCTCTTAGATCATTATAGGTATCAAGGCCCGTCCTAAGCATCAGACTCAGTTTGTCTGTAAACCGATAGGTAGCGGATATATTTCCGAAGATTCTATCCTTAGCCTGTCCATTGGTGTTTTCATAGACATTGAAGTAGGGATTGTCATGGTAATTGTAGTTATAATTGAACTGCTGACGTCCTTCAAGACCTGGCATCCAGTAATCCCTGAGGCTGCGCGTATTAACCTGGCGGCCATACCAGATCCACAGGTACATGAGGTTTTCCGTACCATAGCTGATAGTAGGCCTGTTGCCACTGGCTGTACGCTGGAAGTTCACTGCCGAATTCACGGTCAGCTTATCTGTCAACTTAATCCCTCCGTTCAGGGCGATGGTATTCCGCTTCAGGTCTGTGTTGGGCACAATCCCTTTTTGATCCAGATTGGTCCATGAAAGCCGTATGTTTGCATTCTCGTTTGAAGCGGCCAAAGCAATGTTGTTTGAAAGCGTCACTCCTGTTCTGAAAAACCCGCTGATATTATCGGGTTGCGATATCCATGGAGTCGGCGTGATTGTGCTTCCGGCAGGTGCGTTCAGATCCCCTCCCCTGAAACCGGGGATAGACCGGGGAGAATCAAACTGCGGGATAAGCAATCCTGCATCCAGCCTAGGTCCCCAGCTTTCATCCACCCCGTCTGAATTACCCGATCCGGATCCATCCACAAACTCAAATTGCCCGTTGTTGCCCTGTCCATAGGTATTCTGCCACTGGGGTAGCCGAAGCGGGTTGTCGAAGGTCGCATTGGAGTTAATGCTCACTCCCAATCCCTTTTTGCCAGCTCCAGATTTTGTGGTGATAAGGATTGCGCCGTTGGCTGCCCTGGAACCATATAGTGCAGCCGCTGCCGGTCCCTTAAGCACAGTCATTGAAGCCACATCATCCGGGTTGATCTCACCTGCGGCATTCCCATAGTCCACCTCCTGATTACCGGAGCCTGAAGAACCGTTCACATTATTGGAAATAGGCACACCATCCACCACAAATAGCGGCTGGTTGGCATTGATATTCAAAGAAGATTCGCCCCTGATAGTGACCCGGCTGGACCCACCCAGCCCTGATGAACTGTTGGTGATCTGAACCCCTGCCACTCTCCCGCTAAGCGAGTTGATCACATTGGTCTCGCGTGCCTCTGTAAAGCGGTCTCCGTCCACTGCCTGCACCGAATATCCTAACGCCTTTGTCTCCCGCTCCACTCCCAACGCGGTAACCACTACTTCAGACAATGCCAACCCTTCGCTAAGGGTAACATTCACTATGTTTGAGTTCCCTATCAGGCGCTCCGAACTTTCGAATCCCACAAAAGAAAAAACCAGTGTCTCTCCCGGAGAAGCCTGGATCGCATAAGATCCATCAACATCCGTAACAGTCCCCCGGTTGGTACCTTTTACCAGGACTGTTGCTCCGGGTAAGGGTTCATTATTCACATCACTTACTTTACCTTCCACCTTATATTGCTGTGCGAAGGAGAGATTAAGGATAAACAACAGAAGACCTGTTGCCATCCATTGCCAAATGCTTTTTTTAGCGGCCATTTAATGTAGAGATTTTAATAAATAAGCTTTGAGTTAAAATTTATCAAAGCTAAATCCCCACTATTCCTTGACCATTAAGACCGTTTTATCAAAAAGTGAATTAATTTATTGTTAAAGCCATTATTTATGGCTTATCAACTGCAGTTAAGGAACATATCAGAGTTAAGGTGTCTTAACACACCTTGCTATTTTTTCTATTTTCACCCAATCTTTGCTCCAAACAGTTTAAACAGAACTGTGCATTTGCAATTCTCCCACAGTCCTTGTTTACTTCAAAATCAGTCATTCCATTGCTATTTCAGCTTTATCCTAGCGGTGCTAGGCCTCCGTTTCCAAAACAGCCCGATTTTCTAGCCATTAATTTCTTTCCCGAATAACCAGAGACAGACTTTAGCAAAATCTAATGCAAATACAGGTTTCGTAATTGGTAGACAAAAATCTTACGTACCAAGCTACCCACCGCCGTCCAGAACTACTCCTTTTTACTTAGTCTCTGACGTGGCGAAGCGTTACGGAACAGTCCCCTGCTCTACCTTCCTACCAGAAGGTTACTTTTGGATATTTTTACCCTGACCGGATCTCCAGCCCTTCGCGTTCCCCACTCCTCTATATCAAGGTATCTCGGGAAAGGTCCTTTGAAATATTTAACTGACTCTCATCAAACCCAGATCAAAAAAAGAACCGCTCCTTTCGGAACGGTTCAACCCAGCACTATGAAGAAAAGCCTGTGTAGCTTTTGTCCTTAAAAAACACCATCCCTGTCGAAATGTTTATCAAAAAGAAAAAATAATTTCAGGATACAGCAGGCGCCTCCCGGGAGCACCCTACAGATTCCGGCAAACCCTACGCATCTATATAGAATAAAATCGCGTTATTTGTAATGTGCAAGTCGTCTTGTCGCTGCGGTTCAATGAACCGGAGAGGAAAGTCCGGGCAACACAGAGCGCCATACTTCCTAACGGGAAGGGTGCTGACTGGAGACGGTCAGTATACAGCCAGTGCAACAGAGAATATACCGCCTTTCTCTATCCTGGGGAAACCCTGGGTGGAAGGGTAAGGGTGAAAAGGTGGGGTAAGAGCCCACCGGGTAGCGGGTGACCGGTATCGCATGGCAAACCTTATGGGTTGAAAGATCAAATAGGCCCCGGACGAAGAGCTGCTCGTTCGATTCCAATAAGGTCCCCCCGCGGGGCTGAGTTGGGAATCCGGGGTGGGTAGATCGATGGATCCCGGCTGTGAAGTCGGGGCTAGATAAATGACAGGAGTCCCGAAAGGGAGACAGAACCCGGCTTATAGACTTGCACTTTTTAATTATATTGGTACCATGTCGAAAATCCTGATTATCGATGACGAAAAAGTCATCAGAGCAACCTTACGTGAAATACTGGAGTATGAGAAATTTGAGGTTGCAGAAGCCCAAGATGGTGAAGAGGGGCTGGCAAAGCTTAGGGAGGAAGATTTTGATCTCGTCCTCTGTGATGTAAAAATGCCGAAAATGGATGGTATTGAGGTGCTTGACCAGGCAAAATCCATGGAGAAATCGCCCCAATTCATTATGATCTCGGCGCATGGCAGCATCGAAACGGCAGTGGAAGCCACTAAAAAGGGGGCGTTTGACTTTATACCCAAGCCTCCTGATCTCAACCGTCTCCTACTTACCGTGCGCAATGCACTGGATAAAAAAAACCTGGTCACCGAGACTAAGGTCCTCAAGAAAAAACTCTCCAAGAAGCTGGATATGGTGGGCGAATCTGCGGCTATCAAACTGGTCAAGGAAACCATCGAAAAAGTGGCTCCCACGGATGCCCGGGTACTGATAACCGGCCCAAACGGCACAGGGAAAGAGCTGGTGGCACATTGGGTACACCAGAAAAGCAACCGGTCGTCGGAGCCTTTTGTGGCGGTAAACTGTGCCGCCATCCCATCAGAACTGATTGAAAGTGAGCTTTTTGGACATGAAAAAGGTGCATTCACTTCAGCCCATAAGCAGCGCCAGGGGAAATTTGAGCAAGCCCAGGGAGGCACGCTTTTTCTGGATGAAATCGGTGATATGTCACTTTCCGCACAGTCCAAAGTCCTCCGTGCCCTTCAGGAAAACCTGATCAACCGGGTGGGAAGTGACAAGGACATCAAAGTGGATGTGCGCGTATTGGCTGCTACCAACAAAGACCTGAAGAAAGAAATCGAGCAAAACAGGTTCCGGGAAGACTTATACCACAGATTGAGTGTGATACTGATCCAAGTGCCCGCACTGAAGGACAGGAAGGATGATATTCCGCTTTTGGTAAACAAGTTTCTTGATGACATCTCCCAGGAAAACGGGGATGTGAAAAAAGGAATCAGCCCGGAAGCATTGGCAAAGCTACAGGAATTTCCCTGGACAGGTAATATCAGGGAACTGAGAAACGTGGTCGAGCGACTCGTGATCCTGGGAGAGCAGGAAATAAGCTTGGATGATATAAAAAAATATGCTGACTATTAATGGTCAGCATATTTTTTAGCTTTTGGCTTCCTGGGAAACCGGGGCTTTGGCATAAGCCGGGCAAGGTTTGCTGGATGCACATGCCCCCAGGGCCAATATGCCGATAAATAATGCTGCTGTCGCTATTTTTTTCATAGGATTATAATTTGTTTTTAGCTGCCATAATGTAGGTACTGCCTGGTGACTACTCTTTTCCTGTTTGGGAAGCGCTGTCCATCGGCAGTTCATGGTGTTCTTTTTAATCTCGTCAAAGATGTTCAATAAATCTTATGTTAGCAATTACTGCACCAACATATTGCACCCCCGGATCTCGCTGTTGTCAAACCTTCCCAATACTTCCAGCATCCCATCTTCATCAAACCTTCCCAAATCTTGAGTCTCGATAAAAGCACAGGAGTGGAAGTTTGCCAAGTCAACCACGTTGATCCCTCCCTGTGACCGCTGAGACCAGCTCAGCGGGTCATTCACATCCCTGAGCATAACGCGCATGGAGACTGGCAACGTATATTTCCCATCTCCTTTTGAATAGGCCTGGGACATGAGCTCTGTCATCCCATATTCGGAGTGGATCGACGCTACCCTGAAATACGACTTCAATATTTCATGCACTTCTTCCCTGATCATTTCCTTACGCCGTCCTTTCATCCCCCCTGTTTCCATCACCACCAGGTTATCCACAGGATCAATCCCCCTTCCCGATTCCGCCAAATCCAACAAGGCAAAAGTAACTCCCAACAAGAGGATCTTCCGTGGCCCCTTGCTGAGCAATTGGATTTTGTCCAGAAGCGAAGCATGGTCATACAGATAAAAACCGGAATGCGGTGAACCGCTTTGCCGGATGAAATAGTCCGCCATACTCACCAGGCTACTCCCCTGGCGCTCCAGGTAAGCCGGAAGCAAAGCCAGCACATGGTAGTGCTCCAACGGGCCGTACTCCCTCTCAAAAATGCGCCTGGCATGCTGGCGATACCATTCCTCAGACCAGATGAAATGCCGGCTCGTAATCATCCCGGTAGTGCCGCTGCTGGAGAAATAACCGGAAAATCCTTCCTTAGGCCCAGCCAGTACTTCAAAATCCCTGAAAAACCGGATAGGCAGAAAAGGGATTTGCTCCAGCGACTGCACCTGCTCCGGCTGTATATTTCTAGCCTTGATGTAGGCAGCATAGACAGCGTTCGATTTTGCCTGAAACCGAAAGATTTCAAGTGCCCGGGATTCAAAATCTTCCAGTGATAAATTCTTTATGTCTACCGAAAAACTTTTAAAATCCTGCATCGTTTTATATTTTGCATCGACCCAACCAGAGATTGGACTAAATTGGGTTGTAAATTTACCTTCGCCCTATGCGTTTCAAAAGCTATTCTGGAATAATCTTTTTACTGGCTGCAAGCTCTGCCTGCATCAGTCCTCCTGACAATTTCCCTTCTGTACCGCAGATTTCGTTCGAATCCATGGAATTTGTGAGTACTGCCGGTGCCGACTCCCTTATTATAGGCATTAATTTTCAGGATGCAGAAGGTGATCTTGGCCTGTCCTCCACGGACAACAACCCGCCCTTTCAGGAGCTGGATTATCAGCGAGATGCACAGGGCAATCTCATCACCTATGGCAACAGGCCTTCGGATGCTCCCACTTACAATCCCATCGACTGGGCTATCGACCCGCTGGTAAATAACCAGCGGGTAAACGACACCATATGGGTCGTGCAAAACCCCAACCACTACAATATTTTCGTGCGTTTCTTCATCAAAAGAGGTGGCCAGTTCACCGAATTCAGATGGCAGGACCCTCCCTTTTACACCACATTCAATGGCCGTTTTCCCCGCATTCTCACCACCGAAGAAGGTCAGGCTGTGGAAGGAAACATCCGGTATGGCATGCTCTCTTCAGGGTGGGAGTCGATATTCAGGACTGACACCATCCGGATCGATGTCCAGATTCAGGATCGGCAGCTGAACAGAAGCAATGAGGTGTCCAGTCCCGAAGTCACACTGCGGCAGATAACGAGAAATTAGCCTTCTCCTTCCCCCAAAAACGGCGGCAACATCGTAAGATATTGCCGCCGTTTCAGCTTAACCCGTGTGCAGCCTTAGACTGCAGGGAATTTCCTGGGATTTACTTCATGCATCAGCTTATACACTTTCTCCACCACATCCTCAATACTGGGCTTGGAAAAATAATCCCCATCAGAAGAGTATGCAGGCCTATGCGCCTGGGCAGCAATAGTCTGAGGTTCTGAATCCAGGTACTTAAAGAGATTTTGGCCTTCCATAACCTGTTGCAGCATGTAAGCAGACGCTCCTCCAGGGACATCTTCATCGGCAAAAATAACACGGCTGGTCTTCTTGACTGATTCCCCTATAATTCCATGTACATCGAAAGGCAGTAGTGTCTGAACGTCAACAACCTCCACCTGAATCCCCATTTCCGACAATTCACTGGCCGCATCCATCACGATTCTACACATCGAACCATACGTCACTACAGTGAGGTCTGTACCCACTCTTAAAATCTCTGGCTTACCGAGAGGCACCGTATATTCACCTATATTCAACGGCATTTTTTCCTTTAGCCGATAGCCGTTCAGGCATTCCACTACGATAGCGGGTTCATCGGATTTGAGCAGGGTATTATACATCCCTGCTGCCTGGGTCATGTTGCGCGGCACACAGACGACCATCCCCCTCAAAGAAGAGAGGATCATGCCCATCGGGGAACCTGCATGCCATACCCCTTCCAATCTATGTCCCCTGGTCCTGACTATCAGTGGTGCCTTTTGCCCTCCTTTGGTGCGGTACTGAAGACATGCCAAGTCATCCGAAAGCATCTGAAGTGCATAAAGCAGGTAATCCAGGTACTGAATCTCCGCTACCGGACGAAGCCCCCGCAAAGCCGTGCCTATGCCCTGGCCGATGATCGTACATTCCCTGATACCTGTATCAGAAACTCTCAAGTCACCGTGCTTCGCCTGCAGACCGGCAAATGCCTGGTTCACATCACCAATCTTCCCCACATCTTCACCGAAGGCAAAAAAACGCGGGTCATTTTCCAGTGCATAGTCAAAAAATGCCTGCAAAACCTCTCTTCCATCGACCACGGCGGATTTATCGGTAATCTCAGCGGGGATTTCTTCGATGTTCAGCACGTTCCATTTGGACTGGCTGTACAGGTGACTGTTATAGCGGTCATGGTTAAGATCAGTCTGCGAGGCATACCAGATTTTAAGATCTGAACGGGCAGATTCCGGATCCAGCCGCAGCGAAAGCAAGGCCTTACGCACCGCTGTCACCACATCCTTTCGTATGGGGTTGATGGTTTTTGCCAGTTCATCCGCCAGCTGGTTCAAAGCCACCTTTCTACTGCTCTGGGGGGCAGCAGCTTTGATGAGCTTCACTGCCTGGCCCAGTTCTTTTTTGATTTCAGAGGAAAACTCAGACCAGGCGGCCTCCTTTTCCTGTTTCACATGACTCTTTGCTTCTGCTTCAATTTTATCCAGGGTGTCTGCATTGGCAACTTCATTGGTGAGGATATATTCCCTGAACTTCGCATTGCAGTCCCATTCTTTTTCCCAGGCTAAACGCTCTGTAGACTTATAACGCTCATGCGAGCCGGATGTGGAGTGGCCTTGTGGCTGGGTCATCTCCTCCACATGGATAAGCACAGGGATGTGCTCCTCCCTGGCCAGCTCGCCTGCTCTGATATAAGCGTGCAGTAACCCCTCGTAATCCCATCCCTTCACATTTATTATTTCAAAACCCTTTTGGGTATCTGTTCTTTCAAACCCCGCCAATACCTCAGAAATGCTGCCTTTGGTGGTATGGTATTCATTTGGAACGGATATACCATAGCCATCATCCCAGACAGATATCACCATGGGTACCTGCATCACTCCTGCCGCATTGATTGACTCATAGAACATGCCTTCAGACGTGGATGCATTGCCTATAGTACCCCACGCCACTTCGTTTCCATGGTGTGAAAATCCTTTCAGATGCTTCAACCCCTTATTATTCCTGAAAAGCTTGGAAGCATAGGCCAATCCGAGCAGCTTGGGCATCTGGGCGGCGGTAGGTGATATGTCTGCCGCCGAATTGTACATTTTTGTGAGATCCTTCCAGCTGCCGTCTTCATTCAGTGACCTGGTCGCAAAATGGCCGTTCATCAGTCTTCCCGCACTGGCAGGCTCAGCTTCCACATTGGTATGGGCATAAAGCTGGGCAAAATACTGCCTCACTCCCAGCTCTCCCAGCGCCATCATAAAAGTCTGGTCCCTGTAGTACCCTGACCTGAAATCACCCAGCTGAAAAGCCCGCGCCATGGCGATCTGGGCAAGTTCCTTCCCATCCCCGAAAATCCCAAACTTGGCCTTTCCCATGAAAACCTCCTTTCTTCCCATCAGCGAGGCGTGCCTGCTGATCATCGCTATCCGGTAATCCTCCAAGATCGCGGACGCAGAAAGATTGGGAATCTGACGGGTTCTGGGTATTGAGTGGACTTCTGCCATAGATTTTTAATTTACTCAAGTTATTCCGGGTTTACAGACTAGATGCTCCTAAAGCAATATTCAAAAATAGCCAAATCCCTCTTTTTTGCAAATTTCAGGTATATTATTTTCCGATCAAAAATTTGGTTGCTTTTATACAAAACGATCATGAATGGAATTTTATTTGGGTTTAATTGAATAAACAATCAAAATAATTGAAAATACTGAAAACCTATTCCAACAAAAATCAACACCTAAAACCAAAAATAATTTTCAAAATTATACTTGTTTAAAATTTAAATTTTGAAATATTCTGAATATACAGACGTATAAATAAAAGAAAGTTTCGAAAAACAGTTTTTTTCCAAATCAGACCAAATACTATTTTCCGAGCGGCTTTTCTGTTTGTCTTTGCTTACTATCTTTGCTTTCGAATTTACCAAAATCCAAATATACAAGCTATGATTATAGGTGTTCCAAAGGAAATAAAAAACAACGAGAACAGGGTAGCACTCACTCCTGCAGGGGCAAAAGAGCTGATCAAAAGAGGCCATACGGTCTATGTCCAGCATACCGCCGGTGTAGGAAGTGGTTTTTCAGATGCTGAATACGAATTTGCCGGTGCCAAAATCCTCCCAACCATTGAAGCTACCTATGAAATAGCTGAGATGATCATCAAAGTAAAGGAACCTATTGAATCCGAATACAAGCTGATCAAAGCAAACCAACTGTTGTTTACCTATTTTCACTTTGCCTCCTACGAACCACTTACCAAGGCTATGGTGGAAAGCAAGGCGATCTGTCTGGCTTACGAAACTGTGGAAAAAGCAGACCGTAGCCTTCCACTCCTTATACCCATGTCAGAAGTAGCTGGAAGAATGGCTATCCAGAAAGGCGCAAATTACCTTGAAAAACCTCTTGGTGGAAGAGGAATCCTCCTTGGAGGCGTGCCTGGCGTACTTCCTGCTAAAGTCCTTATCCTTGGAGGCGGGATAGTGGGTACACAGGCAGCTTGGATGGCAGCCGGATTAGGTGCAGATGTGACCATCATGGATGTGTCTCTTCCCCGGATGAGATACCTGGCGGATGTAATGCCGGCCAACGTAAAGACGATGATGTCCAATGAATACAACGTGAGGAAACTCATCAAGAACCACGACCTTATAGTAGGGGCTGTGTTAATCCCCGGAGCAAAAGCACCACACCTGATCACCCGCGACATGCTGAAGGAAATGCAACCTGGCACTGTACTGGTGGATGTGGCTGTAGATCAGGGAGGTTGTATCGAAACATGCAGACCAACCACCCACGAAAACCCCACTTATGTCATCGACGAAGTAGTCCACTACTGTGTGGCCAATATGCCGGGGGCCGTACCGTACACCTCCACCCTTGCCCTCACCAACGCCACACTTCCTTATGCTATCCAACTGGCAGATAAAGGATGGAAAAAGGCTGCCCAGGACAACCCTGATTTGGTTCCGGGACTGAATGTAATCAATGGGGAAATTGTCTATGAAGCAGTAGCAGAGGCTTTCGGCATGAACTACATCCCGGTAAGCAAATACCTCGCGGATTAACCCCATACCTATGCGCTGGTAATTCTACTGCGGGCTGAAACCGCTCCCAAATCAATCAGTGCATATCTATTTTGGATAAAGCCAATCAACTCCTCTAGGATAACCTGGGGGAGTTTTTGTTTCCGGAGGTTTATACCATGCCAGACTAGCCGCCTTCCCTGTTATGGATACATTGGATTGATATGGAGAATTAAGCTTCTTGAATCCGAAGAAAGAATGATTTGGGAAGAATTAACCAATCCTCCTGACTGACCAGAAAGGTGGCAAGTCCCCCGGATTCCCACGGTTTGAAATTGCCCAATTCTACCTGTCTTATAATGCCAAAACCAAGCAGCGACTGATGGGCTATTCCTATGGTTCACACACGTATATTTGCCTGAAAACAGGGCAAAAAGCAAACAGCATAAACTTCCACACATCACACTACTTACTGATCAACAAATTGTTATGATCCATGAAGTAAAGTTAAATAATGTGCAGACAGGAATTTGATAAGACGTTGATTTGGTACGCTAAAAGATCACTCACTTGTCCGGGAAAGTCAGCATGGTACGCATCAAAAAGGTCTTTGTTCTATGCTGACGATAGGTATATCAGGCTTTCCTTACGAACTCCGATTTGAGAGCCATGGATCCGAAGCCATCAATCTTACAATCGATATTATGATCCCCTTCCACCAATCGGATGCTTTTCACTTTTGTTCCTGCCTTGATAGGCTTGGGAGCCCCCTTCACCGGGAGGCCTTTTACGATAACCACCGCATCCCCATCCACTAGCACATTGCCGTTGGAGTCTTTGACAGTAATCCCGCTTTCAACTTCGGCTTCCTCCCCGTTCCACTCATTTCCGCACTCTGGACAGACCAGAAGCTGATCCATTTCGTATGTAAATACTGACTTACAAGCCGGGCAAGGGGGTAAATTTTCCATGCTGCAAAGTTAACTCTTCCCGGGTGACAGACAAACTGTCAAACCGCTCCCCGCATTGCTTTGCAGAGGGCAATCTTCCCGATGCAAGAACAACTATTCAAAAAGCTCCATTTATTTTACAATAACTAAATTATAATCAGTTAGTTAGACTAGTATAATTAAATCTTTTATACGATGATATTCCGGTACAGTCTATCGGTATCCTTCTGTGAAGCTATAGAGCTCCCTTACACGCTTAATCCTACTGATACGGCCACATTCTCTTTTGGGCAGTAAAGGGAATCTAGTCAGCTTAGGTGCAACTGAATGGACGCTTCCATTCATTTTGCTGCCAAGGGTATGCTCATTGAAAAACCAGCGGGGCCAATACTGATATTTTTGACCAGGCCGGGCAATTCCTTGGCATGGGTAACATGAAAGCCATATAAGACCGCATCAAATGCCATAAGAAACGCTCCTTGCAGAATGATGGATTTTCCAAAACCGATCAGCTGATCTTTCCCTCTTCCCAACCCTCTCTCTCGAAGATACAGGCCTCCTGCGATGTAAGCCACATCCAATGCGGCATTGACCAAAAGTACTTTCTCCACGCCATGCTGAGCCTCCAAGCTCTCCCAAAATCCAATGGTGGGACTGGCTGAGGAAGCCTGCCAGTATCCAAAACCTGCGATTAGAAGATTGACAGAATTCCAGTAGAGGTTCATCTGATGAAATGCCTTGATCTGACCTGAGGACTGGGCTGCCCCAATCCCTCCCCATACTATATTCCCGACTGCCCAGGTACCCAGGATCAGCATACCTTTTTGGTTATAATCCAACCTGGTTTGGTTGAATTGCTCCAGTTCCATAATGTTCTGGGCAAAAACATCCTCTGGATTCCAGAAAAGAAAAATGAGGATCAGGGGGAAAAAGTAACGCTTTAACGGATAGTTCATGGAGTGGAAACCATATCGGGTTTGAAAAGTTTGCCAATGGCCTGATAATTTAATCATCCCCGGACCTGGTTACTCCAAGTTAGCATTCTGTGCATCTATCAGCTCACGCATCAGTTTACGCTCACGCTCAAGACTATTCCTCTTATGCGCCTCAAAATCCTGCTCTAATACGGCAACCTGCTCTTTCGCCGCCCGGACTACCTGTCTGTTCATAACAATTCTAAAACCAAAAAAGGCAGTAACCAAAAGCAGACAACCGATTGCAAGGATATATACGATGTTGGAGTCAGCAGCATCTTCGGCAACTGCTCCTTTTACGCCCGTCATCTCCTGAGGCTGGGATATGGCAGAACCTACTGTTCTTAACGTATCCTTGTTGTTTTTAAGTAGGGCTGCTTCCTTTTTCAACTCCAGAAGTTGTGCTTCTTTTCTCTTGATCGAATCTGACAAGGTCGACTTTAACCTGCTCAGATCCGAATTCTTCACTACACTATACCCATCAGCATTAGCTGCAGGCCTGAAAATGGTGTCAAAAGAGTTTATTAAGGGATCCTCCCTGTCGATAGGGTTCTGCAAAGTAACTTTTCCGGTAATCGTAAAGGAAAAGAAGAAAACCAACAGGACTAAAATATAGGATTTCATCTATTATTCATTTAATTATTCCCCGTGCACCTCACGGTATTATCGGAGGCTCAGCGCTACCTTCCCCCTCTACATTCACCCCACTCACCTGGACCACAGATCACCCATATCAATGGATAATCCCGAACCGAACCTCACCCTTAAGTTAGAAAATTTGTTAAGTCATTAAAAGTTAACGTTTTATTAATTTCCTGTTATCCGTCAAATTTTCCAATAGTTTTATTTGAAATGCAAGTTCCATGGTAACAGCAAACCCAATCTGCATTACATTTTTCAGCAGGCAAGCTTTCAAAACAAAACTGATCCCAGGCCCAAAACCTGTTGTCCCGCAGCCAGAGCCATTATGCTAAAGGATACACGCGAATACCCCATCTACAAAAAATCAGCTTTACACAGGGTAGAAGCATGCCTTTAAAACCGTAGGGAAAGTCAGGGCTGGACACCCTCCATCAAGAGGTAATCCCCATCTAAAAGGATAATTCAAAATTAAAGTAAAAATTCACCAAAACAATTTAATTTATTGTAAACCAAATCATTCTGACTCCAAATCCTATTATTGCTATTCCGACAGCTTTATTCAATATGCCCATGAGGCCAGGTGTAACCCAACGCGCCAGTTTACGCGCAATGAAAGCCTTGATCAGATCTATAGTGAACACTGTGAGTAAAGTCCCCATATAATACATCAAGGTATCCCATGCGCCAAAGTCCTGCTTGAGATGGACCAGACTGGCAATCGAAACCCAGAAAAGCAATACAAAAGGATTGATCCCGTTGATACCAAAACCTTTTAGGAATGCATTTCTTTTTCTTGCCTTCTGTACAGTTACTTTGCTGTGGTCAGGGGTGCCGGCATTTTGCTTTTTCAACAGGGAGCTTATCCCGAAGCCGATAAGAATTGCCCCGCCCAGGTATCCTAGGACAGGTTCAAAATAGGTATTCTCAGAGAGAAACTGAATCCCAAAATAAGTCAGTATTACATAGACGGAATCGCTGAGCAGGATCCCCAGCGCCACCACAGCGGCATACCGGAACCCGTGCTCCAGACTGCTCTGGATCAGTGTAAAAAACACCGGGCCTACTATCGCCGACAGCAAGAGCCCTACACTTACGCCTTCAATCAGTGCGTGGTTCACTTCTTATTGCGTATACTTTCCAGGTAATCTTTCCAAGATTTAGCCCTATCCCCCTTCAATACTCTTGGGAACTTGTTCTGCCCTCCTTCTTTGCCCATACTTCTCATCCAATCATAAAATACTGCTGATGGCAATACGGTCACGAACACTTCCTTCAACGCATGCTTCCGCTCCACCAGGTAATCATCGTTAAGGACTTTGAGTTTTTCATCGATTTCCCTGGCCAATTCGATTTCATCCACCATGTCATCAGACCCCACATACCAATGATGGGCAAACAGATTCTTATACGGTACCCCGAGCACGGTAAATTCCTTGACCTGGAGATTCAGACTGTCAGAGACCAGCTCAATCGCCTTGTTCATATTATCCACAGATAGATGCTCGCCACATAGGCTCAAAAAATGCTTAGTCCTTCCGGTAATGATGATTTCGGATTCCTTCTTGGAAACAAAGCGTACCACATCCCCTATCAGGTATCTCCAGGCCCCGGAGCAGGTACTTATCAGCAAGGCATAATCTTTACCTTCCTCTACTTCGTCAATTTTCAAGGTAGTGGCAGAGGAGAGTATATTACCTTCCTCATCAAAGTTGGAGTCATTGAAGGGGACAAACTCGTGGAAAATTCCATTATTCAAAATAAGCCGCATGGATTTGCGGTCAGGAATTGCCTGAAGGGCCAAGAATCCCTCTGAGGCCAGATAGGTTTCGATGTAAATAAGAGGCTTCCCCAAGAGCTTTTCAAACCCTTTTTTGTACGGCTCGAAAGAAACCCCGCCATGCACAAAAATCTGGAGGTTGGGCCATATCTCGTGGATATGCTGCAGCTGGTACCGGACAATGATTTTCTCTAGTAGAATCTGGAGCCAAGCTGGCACCCCTACGATTATTCCGATATCCCAATCCTTGGCCTTATCCACAATCTGGTCCAACTTATCTCCCCAATTCCTGTTTTTTGAGATTTTTTTGCCTGGTTTATAAAATCTCTGAAACCAGATCGGCAACTTACCAGCTGTGATCCCGCTGAGGTCTCCGGAAAAATAGGTGCCGTTAAACTCCAGATCGGTGCTGCCTCCGAGCATAAGGATGCCCTTGGTGAAGAGTGATGCTGGGAGATCATACCTGGAAAGTGTGAGTATCTGTCTCACACCAGTGCGGCGTATCGCCCTCACCATATCCTTCGTAACGGGTATATACTTGGAGGCGGCACCGGATGTACCACTACTGAGTGCAAAATACTTGACCGCTCCTGGCCAGGTGACGTCCTTTTTCCCCTCCAAAAGCTGGCTCCACCATTCCTCATAGATTTTGTCATAATCATAGATGGGTACTTGGGATTGATAGCGTCTGTAAAACTCATCGTTCCCCAGGCGGAAGCCTTGGAGGATATATGCAAAATCGTATTTTCTCGCAATAGCTGTACGGGAGGATCTTATCAGAAGCTTTTTGAGCTGTCTTTGCTGGAGTTCCAGCGGGTTGGAGTATTCCTGTTCCAAACTCTCCCCAAGCCGGACACCTTTTTTTAGTAAAGTACTGATGATCGCCATATCTTTGTTTTACGTCCTTCTAGACTAAAAGTATAGCGTAAAAATATAAAATGGACATCAAAGCAAACCTTGAAGCGGTAAAAAAAACATTTATCACGCCGGATTGTCTGCTCGTGGCAGTAAGCAAGACCAAGCCTCTTGCAGCTCTCAAAGAGGCCTATAATGCTGGAATAAGGGATTTTGGAGAGAATAAAGTCCAGGAAATACAAGCCAAACAACCAGAGATGCCGGCTGATGTACGGTGGCACATGATCGGTCATCTCCAAAGCAACAAAATAAAGTATATCGCCCCTTTTGTTCACCTGATCCATGGCGTGGATTCCTACAGACTCCTAAAGGAGATCAACAAACACGGCCGGAAAATCAACCGGGTCATCCCCTGCCTGCTCCAATTCCATATTGCAGAAGAAGAAACCAAGTTTGGGTTTGACAGGAATGAACTGGATGAAATGGTAAATTCCACAGACTTCCAAAGCCTATCCCATGTACAGTTGAAAGGTGTAATGGGTATGGCTACTTTTACGGAAAACACAGACCAGATCAGAAGGGAGTTCAGAAACCTGAAACTGATTTTCGATGAATTGAAAAACAGCAAGGGGGAGGCTTTCGCTGATATGACGGACATTTCCATGGGAATGAGCGGAGACTACCTGATCGCACAGGAAGAAGGAAGCACAATGGTGCGGATCGGTTCTGCCATCTTCGGCACCAGAACTTACTGACCCATAGAGTTGCCCATACCGGCAGATTAAAAAATATCCCACTAAAACCACACCGCATTATCCCATGAACGGTAAGCAGATCATCAAAGCAGCAGCTATCTCCGGCGCACTGGCAGTCGGCATCGGGGCTTTCGGAGCACATGGATTGAAAGACACTCTGGAGCTCACAGGAAGACTCGAAACTTTTGAAACGGGAGTCAGGTATCACTTCTATCATACACTAGCCCTACTGGGTATAGGGTTTCTGGCTTTAATCAAACCAGACTGGAAGCAGCTGGGTTTCTCTGCCAGTTGCATGATGCTGGGGATGGTTATATTCTCCGGTTCACTCTATATCCTGTCCCTTACCGGAATCAACTGGCTGGGTGCCATCACCCCTATCGGAGGAGTGGCATTCATTTTGGGCTGGCTGGGAATATTCTGGTCTGCCTCCAAAAATTAAACCCTACTGATGCGCTTATTCTTTGCTCTCGTTCTCCTTTCATTATCCACCTACTCCCAGGCACAGCTTACCAAGGATCAGTACATCAAATTGGAAACAGTACTGGGCGACCAAAGCTTCTTCAGTGGACATGTCTCCGGCTTTATGCTTTACGATCTCGACAGCCAGCGTGTGGTGTTTGAAAAGGACAGTCAGCTGCATTTTATCCCAGCTTCCACCACCAAGCTTTTCACCTTGTTTGCCAGCCTTGTCGTATTGGGCGACAGTACGCAGACGCTGAGGTATGTCACAGACGGTAATACCATCAGGATCTGGGGAAGTGGAGATCCCAGCTGGAAGTATAAAAAATTATATCAGCCTGATTTTCAAAGATTATTATCCCCTTATAGTGAAGTTGTTTTTTCTGATGCAAACCTGAAGTCTGCACCCTTCGGCTATGGATGGCAATGGGATGATTACTATTACAATTATTCTGCAGAAAGGAGCTCGCTTCCCATATACGGAAACCTTGTAGAGGTGAAACGGACTGCAAACCAGATCACTTTAAGTCCTGATTATTTCAAAAATTCCGTAAGGATATCGCAGAAAAAGATCAAGGAAGTGGAGCGGGACTTTCATTCCAACCAGTTTATGTATAACCCCAGCACCTTTATTGGGGGTGAAAAATTCATTCCTTTCCTCAATTCCCCAGAGCTATTTGTGGAATTGGCTTCGGCAGCCACACAAAAAAAATGGGTATACCGGCCGGATAGTCTTCCCCGTCTCCATAAGGAATGGCGTGGAGCCCCCTTACTCCCCCTCTTGAAAGAAATGATGCTGGAAAGCGATAATTTCTTAGCTGAGCAGTTGCTTTTTATGGTATCTGACAGGCTGTTTCAGGAAATCGACTCGGAGCGGGCAATCAACTATATTCTAAAAACCTATTTGGGGGATTTACCTGACCGGTCCCAATGGGTAGACGGAAGTGGGCTCAGCAGACATAACCTGTTTACCCCGAGGGTGATGGTAGCACTCATGGAGAAGCTGTACAGGATGATGCCCGATCAGGAACTGTTCCAGCTATTGCCAATTGGAGGACAGACAGGGACCCTCAAAAACAGCTATCAGGCCGCACAGCCCTATATTTATGCCAAGACAGGAACGATGAGCAACAACCATAGCCTAGTGGGACTCGTGCGCACCAAATCAGGAAAAATGTATTGCTTTTCATTTATGAATTCCAATTACCCGCATAAGGCATCCGTCGTACGCCGGGAAATGGAAAAGGTCATGGTAACGGTAAGGGATATTTTTTGATCCGGCGACCCATGGCACGTTTCGGCAACTTGCCGGAAGGTATGGTATAGATATCCATCTTTCAACCATTACAACCACAGACCTGCCTTTCTCTGAAGGGGCTATGCTTTCAGACTTAAGCTAAGACGGTCTGTTTGATGCATGCCCCTGCAGTATTTTTATCCCGGTGCCTCCGTCCACAGCGTGTGCAACAAGGCATCCTGCTTATAGAAGATCCCCATCGCACCCAATCAAACACCGGGGTTTACTTTCATACTTTCCCTTCAAGAAGACACCAATTGAAATCGAGCATGACGCGAGCGACACACACCGGGATGATTATAATCGCTGCGAGATTCTCCCGAATCGAATTCGGGACAGGTAGTGGCAGCTAAAAACAAATTATAAACTCATGAAAAGTTTGATTTTTTCTGATTTCTCCTGTAAGGTTTCCGGCTCCCTGTAGTCTAAAGGACAAAATCTAAATCAAGCATGACGCAGCTATCACACACCGGAATGATCAACCGTATGTGATTCCCCCCAATTAGTCCGGGACAGGCTATGTAACCTTTTAAAAACAAGTATTAAACAGATGAAAAAATCAATTCTTCTTTATCTCACGCTGTTCTACAGTTTCCAAGTTGTATTTTCCCAGAAACTTGCTGTACAGGTCACAGGACAGGGTCCGGATATTATTCTGATTCCAGGACTGGCATCATCCGGGGAAGTATGGGATGACACCGTGGTGAAACTAGCTAAAAACCACACGTGTCATGTGCTTACATTACCGGGCTTTGCGGGCAACGATCCGGTTGATATACGTTCTGGGTTTATTCCGGCAATGGACAGCCTTATAGCGGATTACATCCGTACACTGAATGGGAAAGTCATCTTGATCGGACATAGTCTGGGAGGTTTTCTTTCCCTTCATCTGACAAAAGCCTTACCCGACAAGGTGTCAAAAACCATCATTGTAGATTCATTTCCGTTCTATTCGGCGGCATTTAATCCTGCGGCTACCGAAGAACTCATGAAGCCTCAGGCACAAATGCTGCGTGAGATGATGCAAGAGATGACGGAGGCAGACTTCAAGGTGCAACAGGAGGCCGGCATGAGAGCTATGACTGCTGACAGCACCAAAATCCCATTGCTTCTGCAATGGTCATTGGATTCCGATAGAGCTAGTTTTGCCCAGGCATTCTATGATATTATGACGATGGATTTCCGTGGAAAACTCTCCTCTATTGACACCCCCATCCTGGTATTGGGGAGTTGGTACGCAGGTAAAGAATATGGTCAGACAGAAGAATCGGTCAGGGCACACTTTGAGTCACAGTACAGACTTGCACCGCAGGCTACAGTGAAAATGGCCCCGAATGCGAGACACTTCATCATGTGGGACAATCCTGAGTGGTATATGCAACAGCTATTGGGGTTTATTCAATGAAGACAGAACAAGAACGACTATTCATAGAAGTGTATCATTCCCACAAGGATAAGATCTATAGGCTATGCATGGGTTTTGTACGGGAGAAGGCGCTTGCCGATGATTTGTTTCAGGAAATCCTGATCAAAATCTGGAGCCATATCGGTTCATTCAGGCGACAAAGTGAGATCAGCACGTGGGTGTACCGGATTGCCTATAACACGGCAATCACCTTTTCTGCCAAAGAAAAAAAGAACATGAACAGGCATGCACCCGCTTGTACTATGGATATACCAGACCAGGAATCCAGTGGCCCAGAACAGGAGAGACAACTACAGAAGCTCTATGAGGCCATCGGTGATTTGCATGAAACAGAACGCGTCATCGCCACCTTGCTACTTGAGAACACACCTTACAAAATCATTGCTGAAATAACCGGGATCAGTGAAAATTATGTCGCTGTAAAAGTCAACCGGATCAAATCCTCACTCACTCAAAAGCTCAACCCCAATGGAAAATAATTTCGAGGACTTAAAGAAACTGTGGCAAAACCAGCGTCCCGTGGAGTTTGAACTCACCAAACTCGTCAAAGGCCTGCGGGAAACAGCGTCCAAACAGCAAAGGGAACGAATAGCCATGCTGATCATCACTCCTGTAACGATAGGCTTCCTTTTCTACACCATGCCCTTTAGGGAAAGCAGGGCTATACTGATTAGTCTTTGCCTCATCGCTGTAGCAATGTTATGGGTGGTATGGCTGACGTTCAGTTCCAGGCTTCGCCCCGTGGACTCCAGTGAGCAGTTTGCCAACAAGGATTATCTGGAGATACAAATCCAAAAACTGACCTACCGCTATAAGATCGCCAGGAAACATATGTATGGCTATGCTTTCCTGCTTGCAGTCGCACTGAATATCAGTTATTTCGTCTTGCTGGAACCTCTCCATTGGCTGATACGAGTAGGCATACATCTGGTATTGACTTGTTCAATTTTCGCTTTTATGCATTGGAGCATCAGGCGTAGGGTAAAAAAATATGACAAGGAACTTAAGCCCATGATAACCAGTCTGGAAAATATTCTGAAGGAATCACAAGAATCCAACTGAACCAATGCCCTGTAACGCTACAGGGCATTTTTTTTGTGGATCACCAAACAAGAAATGCCCATGAGAAAAGGTTCTCACACAAGGGAATGATTATCCGGGGGCATTCCATCCCGACTTGTCGGGACAGGTACTGACCACTGAAAAAACAAATTATAAACAGATGAAAATGATTAATACCGTAGAAAAAAACCAATCCTTCATCCTGAAAGTTTTACAGCTATATTTATAGAATTAACTTCACATGTTTCGAATGTAATCGAGTAAGCATGAATAAGCGTGATTTTATCATATCCTTGGGTGCATTGGCAGGGAGTTTACCGTTAATCTCCTGGGAATCTCCCATTTACAGTCCATCCAGAAACCCTACCCTGCCCAAGCCTATACAAAAGGGAGACACAGTGGGCCTGGTGAGTCCTTCCGCTGCTACTGCCGACCGGATGCAGTTTACCTACGCCAAAGAAGCACTTGAAGCGCTGGGGTTTCAGGTAAAGCTGGGGGAAAACCTGAAAAATAGGCGGGGACATCTTGCCGGGACAGATGAGGAGCGGGCCGCTGACCTGAATTCGATGTTTGAAGACCCCGATATCAAGGCAGTCATCTGCATACGCGGGGGATCAGGGGCGGCTCGGATTTTACCTTTGATCGATTACAAACTAATCTCCGGTAACCCCAAGCCCCTTTTGGGATATTCTGATATCACTGCATTGCACTGTGCCATCCACTCCCAGACCGGCCTGGTCACTTTCCATGGTCCCAATGGCTCCGGCAGCTGGAACAGTTTCAATGTGAAACAGTTTCAACGGATGTTTTTCGACCGGGAGCAGCTCACATTTCAGAATGAACAGTCCAAAGGGGATGACCTGGTTATCAAGACCAACCGGATTCAGACCTTGAAAGGGGGCACCGCAGAAGGAAAAATCCTCGGTGGCAATCTTACCGTGCTGACGGCTCTATCGGGAACCCCCTATTATCCAGATTTTAAGGACTCCATCCTTTTTATAGAAGATATTGGGGAAGACCCCTATAAAATCGACCGGATGATGAGTACCCTTAAGCTGAACGGTACACTGGGTAAGATCAAAGGATTCATATTCGGCCAATGCTCGGATTGTGAGCCTGCCGGAGGATATGGCTCGCTGAGCGTGGATCAGGTCCTGGATGACTACATCTTACCGCTGGACATTCCTGCTTATAGCGGAGCCATGATCGGGCATGTATCCAAGCAATTTATAGTTCCCGTAGGGGCTAAAATTATATTGGATGCGGATAAGGGAAACTTTTCCATGGCCGAATCTGTATTCCAGTACTGAGCCCGTATTTCTAAAAAATCAAAAACACCGGTTTTCTTCCTGGGGCAGCGTATCAAAGAGCTGATCTTACCGTATTCCACAGTAAAATGTAATAACTTAACAAATAAATCAGCATTGAAATGCCCATGAGAAAAGGTTCTCACACAACTTGTCCCGAACTGGTTTGGGGAGGGGTATGATTATCCGGGGCATTCTCCCGAATCGAATTCGGGACAGGCTATCCCGACAAGTCGGGACAGGTAATGACCACTGAAAAAACAAATTATAAACACATGAAAACAACCCTGCTTAGTCTGCTTCTTTTAGGCACTCTGGCCTGTACAAGCCCGAGATCTGAGCAGGAAACCGCCCGATTTATGGAAAACAGGAAAAATCCCAAGTACCTGGCTCTTGGTGACAGCTACACGATCGGGGAAGGTGTTCCTGAAGATGACCGGTATCCCAACCAGCTGGTCAGACGCCTGAACGAAGAAACAGAATACAACTGGCAAGCTCCCAAAATCATCGCAAAGACCGGCTGGACGGTAGATGAACTCAAGACCGCAGTGAACAAGGATGCACTGACCGGTCAGCCTTATAACTTGGTCACTCTGTCCATTGGAGTCAACAACCAATACCGGGGAAGACCGGTTCAGGAATTCAGGGTGGAGTTTGAGCAAATGTTGCTTAAAGCTATTGGATTTGCCGGAAACCTACCCGATCACGTCATTGTGCTATCCATACCCGATTGGGGTATCACCCCTTATGCCACAGAAAAAGGGGCCGATAAAGCGAAAGTTGCCTCAGAAATCGATGAATTTAACAAAGTCAAAAGAGAAGTATGCCAAAAATATGGCGTATATTTCATCAACATCACCGGGGATTACAGGAAAATAGGTGACAAACCCGAAATGCTGGTTGAAGATAAATTGCATCCCAGTGGGCAGGTCTATTCGCAGTGGGCTGACAAATTGTTCGAAAGAGCCTCATTATTACGGTTCAAATAGGATAACTTGCATATGATGCTGCCCCCACCAAATGATTATCAATTCACTTCAGGTGGGATACTGCCATTTACTTCTTAGCAGGACAGGTAGCTTTTAAAAGACAAATCAGAAACACATAGAATGGAGCACGACGCAAGCGACACACACTGGCATGATTATAATCGCTGCGAGATTCTCCCGAATCGAGTTCGGGACAGGTAATGACCGCTGAGAATCAAATTATAAACAAATGAAAACATATTTATCAGGAATTATCCTGCTTTTTTTTCTGCTGGCAGGCTGTCAAAATGAAAATGACACAGCGGTAGAAACCTGGTGGATCAACAGTTCAAGGGTAGAATGTAAGGGTGTCGGTTTACAGGTATGCTTTCAGATCCAGAAGAACCAAGAAATACTGGCTGATTCCTGGCAATATTTCTACAATGAAATCAAGGGGTTTGATTACAAACCCGGCAACATCTACCAGATAAAAGTGAGGATTACCCCTAAGCCCGAACCCGTTCCGGCTGACGCCTCCTCCCTTGAATACGAACTGGTGGAAGTCGTAAGTAAAACCGCTGATTGATAGGCTACTATGATCAGCGGAGTATTTCCCTCAAAGATACTCCCGGAAACAGCCAGATGGCTTGTATTCAATCCTGAAGACATTTTCTGCCGGACAACGCCAGGTCCAGCTATCCCCACTGAGGTACCGATGTCCTCTAATCGGATGCTGCTGGTAATGCCGCGGCCCTGTAATACCATAGCTTGGGAATCCAAAAGAACCATCCTTGGCGAAAACTTGGTCATTTATTTTTAAAAACCCCAAAATGGTTTTCCATAGACCTTTAAACTTGCGGAAGTTATCCCTATTTTCACGGACTAGAAGGAATAGGAGCCTATGCCTTTCTGACAAGTAAATCAGCCTATTGATGAAGATTATCGCCATTGGCCGCAATTATGCAGCCCATATAGAAGAACTCAAAAACGAAAAACCCAGCAACCCGGTCGTATTCCTAAAGCCCGACACCGCCTTGTTAAAAAATGGGGCTCCTTTTTTCTACCCTGATTTTTCCCAGAACATCCATCATGAAGTGGAGCTCGTCCTGAAAATCTCTAAAGAAGGCAAAAATATCCAAAAACAGTTTGCACACCGGTACTATGAAGAAATAGGGTTGGGAATAGATTTCACTGCCCGTGACCTCCAGGATATCTGCAAATCCAAAGGTCTCCCTTGGGAGATTGCCAAGGGATTTAACGGTTCGGCCCCGCTAGGTGAATTCAAGCCCACTGCTGAGTTTGAAGACCTGCAGAATATTGATTTTCATCTCACTGTGAACGGGGAGCTCAAACAGCAGGGCAACACCAGTCTGATGCTGTTTGATTTTGCCACTGTCATTGAATACGTTTCCAGGTTTTTCACGTTGAAGAAAGGTGATCTCATTTACACCGGAACCCCGGCAGGTGTCGGTCCCGTTCAGATCGGCGACCGCTTGGAAGGATTTATCGGTTCACAAAAAATGCTGGATTTTGAAGTTAAGTAAGTATTCCAAGGTCAATCTATTCCTTTGCTTTTTTCTGGTCATCCCTTTTGTACAGGCTCAGGAAGTGGACCGTGGGTATTTCCGTTCTCCCGTAAAGCCAGGGGGAAGAAATTACCTTTCGGGGAATTTTTCGGAACTGCGTCCCAACCATTTTCATACGGGGCTAGACTATAAGTTTGGCGGTGTGGAAGGCGAGCCGATCTACGCCGCAGCGGATGGGTGGGTACACCGCATAAAGATTTCCTCCTTCGGCTATGGCAATGTGATCTATCTCAAACATCCCAATGGGAAAATCACACTTTACGGGCACCTCAGAAATTTCAACCCCAAACTTGCCCTTTTCATCCGGAACAAAATGTACGAGGCCAAGGTGAATGAGCTGGAAGTATATCCCGATCCGGGAGAACTACCCGTGAAAAAGGGGGAACAGATCGCCAATGGTGGAAATACAGGAAGCAGCGGAGGCCCCCACCTTCACTTCGAAATCCGGGACAGTCTGGACAGAGCAATGGACCCATTGTTGTTTGGATTTCCTGAAATCCTGGACAGCACCCCTCCCACCCCACAAAAACTAGCATTGGTCCCCCTGGATATAGACTCCAGGGTGAATGGCAAATTTGAGCGGCTGGAAATCACTCCGGTGGCCAGTGGCTCCTCCTATAGGCTCCCCTCTACCATCCGTATTACAGGAAAAGTAGGTATCGAGGTTCAAAGCTTTGACCAGTTGGACGGCGCTGCCAACAGAAATGGATTCCCTACTTTCGAGCTTGCCGATGAGACCGGAATTCTTTACACCCTTACTGTAGATAAGGTGGACTTCAACCTTAGCCGACAATTTCTGCTCCATACCCATCAGAACAGGTTCACCAAGCTCTACCGGCAAAACCACCTCAAGTTTGACTTTCTATCCCCTAAACTCCCAAACACGGGACACCTGGAACTTGCTGTGGGACAATCGAAGCGCTTTCAGCTGAGGTTAAGGGACGCCTATTCGAATCAGCGTACCGTGGTCATCGAACTTGAGGGCCAGGATCAGGAGCATCAGGTGAAAGATGGAGCTGCTCCAGCCAGGGCTGTGGTTTCTTACATCGGGAATATCCTAAAGATCAAAGCACCTATTTCGCCCAATGGCGGACTGGCAAAGTTCTATGTGGGTGCACACTCCTATGAAATGCTTCCCGCCTATCAGGATGCAATGAGCAGAACCTATCTCTGGGATATGGATTTTGGAATTCCAGAAGAAGTGGATATTTGCTCGGAAGTCGTACTTCCCAAGGTCAAAGCACATGTCCCTGCCGGAAGAGAGCATCTATATGCTGAAAAAAACATCCATATGGGTTTTTCAGAAACTACGCTGCTGGAAGACCTGTTCCTGAGAATAGAAGAGGCTGGAACACCGGCCGCGCCACGCCTCATGCTGAACAGCACCCAAGAGTACCTATGGAATACCGCGGAAGTCCTATGGAAGGTACCCGGCTATTCCGGTGACAAAACGCGTACCCATGTATACCAACAGTCAGGCAACGGAGGAAGATCTTTTGTAGGCGGTTCCTGGGAAGATGGATCCATAAGGTTTAAAACCAGAAATTTTGGTACTTTTGTTTTAGGCGTGGATAACGTGAAGCCTACCGTGACCCCGGTCCGTGTGAACTCTTCCGAACTGAGGTTTTCAATCAAGGACAATCTATCCGGAATCCAGAGTTTTGAGGCTACCGTCAATGGCAAATGGGTCTTGATGCGCTACGAGCACAAGCAGGCAGTAATCTGGTCCGAAAAATTGGACGAACAGCCGTTCAAAGGCGAGGTGGTCCTTCGGGTGACCGACCAGGCTGGAAATGTTTCCGAATGGAAGGGGACGATTGGCTAATTTACTTGTTCCACTGAAAAATTTTAAAACTATGTTATTAGAAATTGGCCAGATGGCCCCGGACTTCGAAGCGAAAATTGAAACAGGAGAAACCATCAAACTCTCTGATTACCGCGGTAAAAAAGTAGTGCTCTATTTTTATCCCAAAGACGCTACGCCAGGATGTACTGCTCAGGCATGTAACCTCCGGGACAATTACGAAGCACTTCAAAAAGCCGGATACGTAGTATTGGGGATCAGTTCAGATGCGGAAAAATCCCATAAGAAATTTATAGAAAAACAAGCGCTCCCCTTTTCGCTCATAGCAGACACGGATCTGAAAGTGCACGAAGCCTATGGCACCTGGGTGGAGAAGTCCATGTATGGCAGGAAATACATGGGAACTGCCCGCACCACGTTTGTAATAGACGAAGAAGGGAAGATCGCAGAGATAATTGAAAAAGTAAATACCAAAGAACATACAGCTCAAATCTTAAAATAAAAACCTCCGTAATGGAAAAACAATCAATCGAACAACTCCAGAATATCTGTTCTCAGGTCCGCCGGGATATCCTCCGGATGGTCCACGCAGTACAATCCGGTCACCCCGGAGCTTCTTTGGGTTGTACAGAGTTTTTTGTGGCCCTGTACTTTGACCAGATGAACCATAATCCGAATTTCAACATGGATGGAACAGGAGAAGACCTCTTTTTCCTTTCCAATGGGCATATTTCCCCTGTCTGGTACAGTGTGCTGTCCAGATCAGGATATTTTCCGGCAGAAGAAATGAAAACGTTCCGAAAACTGAATTCCCGACTACAGGGGCATCCGGCTACTGAGGAAGATCTTCCAGGGATAAGGATTGCTTCGGGGTCTTTGGGCCAAGGGCTTTCTGTATCCATCGGGGCTGCCCAGGTGAAAAAACTCAACGGGGACAATTCCTTCGTCTACACCCTGATGGGGGACGGAGAGCAGCAGGAAGGACAGATATGGGAAGCGGCCATGTACGCCGCCCATTATGGAGTAGATAACCTTATTGCCACCATAGATTACAATGGTCAGCAGATAGACGGTCCCACACGTGAAGTGATGGATCTGAAGAACCTGAAGGCAAAATGGGAAGCTTTCGGCTGGGAGGTCATCGAAACCCGGCAGGGAAATGATATGAAGGTGGTATTGGCCGGACTGGAAAAAGCTAGAGAACTGAGCGGCAACGGAAAACCAGTCTTGAATCTCCTCTATACCGACATGGGATATGGAGTGGACTTCATGGCCGGCTCGCACAAGTGGCATGGTGTTGCTCCAAACGATGAGCAGCTCGAAAATGCCCTGGGACAGTTACCGGAAACCCTGGGCGACTTTTAATCAATCTTTATTCCTATTTCACTTATCATGAGCTTAGACTTAAAATTCAATTATACAGAGAAGAAAGATACCCGATCGGGCTTCGGTGATGGCCTACTGGAAGCAGGCCGCAAAAACCCCAATGTCGTAGGGCTTTGCGCTGATTTGATCGGTTCCCTGAAGATGGGGGCATTCCAAAAAGAGTTTCCTGAGAGATTCTTCCAGACCGGCATCTCTGAAGCGAATATGATCGGCCTTGCGGCAGGTATGACCATCGGTGGCAAAATCCCCTTTACCGGTACCTTCGCCAACTTCTCTACAGGCAGGGTATATGACCAGATCCGTCAATCCGTAGCTTATTCCGGCAAAAATGTCAAGATCTGTGCTTCCCATGCCGGACTGACACTGGGAGAGGACGGTGCAACCCACCAGATTCTCGAAGACCTGGGGATGATGAAAATGCTTCCGCATATGACCGTGATCAATCCATGCGATTACAACCAAACCAAGGCTGCCACCATGGCTATAGCTGAGTATGAAGGACCTGTGTACCTACGGTTCGGACGCCCAGTCTGGCCGATTTTCACACCTGCTGACCAGAAATTCGAAATCGGCAAAGCCTGGAAAATGATTGACGGCAAGGATGTGACCATTTTTGCCACAGGACACCTGGTATGGGAAGCTGTGATCGCAGAAGCCATGCTTCGTGAAGAAGGCATCTCTGCCGAGGTCATCAATATCCATACGATCAAACCGCTGGACACAGAGGCTATTCTGGATTCGGTGGCCAAGACTGGCTGTGCCGTATCTGCTGAGGAACATCAATATAATGGCGGTCTGGGAGACAGCATTGCCCAAACCCTCATCCGGAACCACCCGGCACCACTGGAATATGTGGGAGTAAACGATAGTTTCGGTGAATCCGGTACACCTACCCAATTGTTGGAAAAATATGGACTGAATGCGGAAAACATTGTAAAATCCGTCAAAAAAGTCCTGGAAAGAAAATAGAAGCTACTGCCGGTCTTTCCCGGCGTCATTTAACTCATGGAAAAACCACAGCCTTTCGGGTTTGTGGTTTTTTTGTTCTGAAAACCCTATCTGCTCATCTGGAAAATCAGACTTATCCCGTCGACTAGTTTACTGAAATGCTAAAACTTACCTCAGACGTCAAGCTGCGCCAATTGTCCCACGATGACCAGCCTGCACTTTACAGGTTGATGTCTACCATCTATCTGGACGCCTACCGGACCATATGGAAGGATGATGGACAATGGTTTATGGAACGCAACTACTCCAAAACCAACCTGGAAAAAGAACTTGCACATCCCGGATCGCATTACTATTTCATAGAAATGCAGAACAAGCCCATAGGCATCTTAAAGTTCGACCTGAATCGCTCTCCCAGTACACTTGAGATCCCCAATGCCACCAAACTCCATCGGCTATACCTGCACGCATCCTATCAAGGCATGGGGATTGCAGCAGACCTGATGCATGGAGTAGAGGCCTTTTGCCTATCCCACCAGCAGCAAACGATCTGGCTGGAAGTCATGGAATTCAAAAACCAGGCACGCCGCTTCTACACTAAAATGGGATACACCAAGATCATGGCCTATACGCTGGACTACGGCATGATGCACCCGCATTTCAGGGAAATCCATATCCTGGGAAAAGCGCTGTCTTGATCTCCATGTGAATTCCGGTTAACTTGAACATCAAACCTTCCAACTTTTTAAGTTGGTCCTACTTATTTAGACAATGCCAAACACTGCCACAAATAAGCCGACCTACCTGCTGCTATCAATCCCCGTCTTGCTCCTGACATTGCTCTATTCCTGTGGGCTGCAGATCAACATCCCGGGGTTAGGAGCATCGGCTGATGAGGGAATCTCTGATGAAAGCCCATCTGTAATGCGACAAATGACACCGGGTGATCACCTGGTGGGAGTTTACTACATGCCATCGTGGAACACCTCACCGGACCCTGCAGTAGACAGGGACAGTTTCTGGTCATGCCTTACCGGAAGGGAAGATTGCTCCAGCGTTCAAAATACCGCCATCTGGGGGCCTAAAGGAAGAATCTATAACTCCAGCTATCCTTACCGCGGGCCATACCTGGACCGAAAACCCATCAAAGAATTAAAAGGGTTCTACCGGCGTGATGACCCGGAAGTGATCCGCAAGCAGTTGGAATACATGAAAAGTTATGGGATCGATTTCTTTGCCTATGACTGGTTTTTCGGAAGGCATTATTTCCACCATACCCAGTTTGCACCCCAGGCGAAGCTGTACTATCCGAAGGGCTGGAAAACTGATCCAGCCAGAGATGGCCGCGTGGCTGTGCCGGGCCTGGTGCAATGGGGAGATCCGCTGAAGGTACTCCTGGAAGAAAACGCCAAACTCCCCAAGGAAAAGCAGATGAAATGGGCAGTGAACTGGTGTGATGATTCGGATGAACTGTGGCGGTTATGGCTGAAGATAGGATCTCCGGAGACATTGAATGCACGGGCGAATTTTACGGGGGAAAAACCCGATAAGTCCCTCTACCTACAAGTCCATGAGAAAATAACCCGCCTATGGGTAGACGAATATTTCAGCCGGGAGGATTACCTCACTGCAGAAGACGGAAGACCCATCGTCTACTATCTCTTTCCCCAGGATACCGAATCACGCGCCTCCTACTATGGGTTGAAAATGGAAGAGCTGCTGGCACTATCCCAGCGGGTAGCCAAGCAGGCAGGCTTTCCAGGTATCAAATTCATAGCCGTGACTGCAGGTCCTATGCAGGAGTATGAGCGGAAGTACGGTCTTCCCACCCAATGGAAAGCAGATAATCCGCAAAAACCCTGGGAAGGCGGACAATACCAGGCCAGACTTCTGCTTCAGGAGTATGTCCCCAGATTAAAAGGAATGGGGTTCGAAGGAATGACCGGATACATCTATCATAATTTCCAGGCAAGAGATAACAAGTCTTTTGCCGATATGCGCGAAACGTACCGCGGACACTGGAAGATGTGGGGAGAAATGTTCAAGACAGACCCGGACTTTGAGTACCAGGTCCCTGTGGCAATGGGCTGGGATATGAGTCCTGCCGGGGGCACCTGGCCGCAGTCGTCAGGGGTACCCAGCGAACCGGAAAAAGACCGTGTCCACAGCACTAAAGCAACCTTCGCGGCAAAGCTTCAGGAAGCACGCCGTGCCTCAGAGAAATACAGAAAAGGTGAGACTTCCACCGTAATGATCTGCTGCTGGAACGAATACCTGGAAGGCAATCACA
This sequence comes from Algoriphagus sp., assembly GCA_048819475.1. Classification (GTDB taxonomy): domain Bacteria; phylum Bacteroidota; class Bacteroidia; order Cytophagales; family Cyclobacteriaceae; genus Algoriphagus. Next base: position 3,708 of record JBMDXP010000007.1, on the reverse strand, counting down.
TCGAGCCTACAGAAGGGCACGGATTTGACTACCTCGAGGCTATTAAGACTGTATTTGAAAAAGATTGAAGCAGGTAGCCATGTATTCACCTGGCCGCTAATCTGTAGTCTCCTAGCCCATTCTGCCGCTTACTCGCCTCTTTGCCGATAGGTCACTTTGCCAAAGCACACCTTAGAGAAGCTTGGGGATACTTAGCAAATGATCAGTGGTTGGTGTCCTCACCAACCACTGAGATGAAGATGCCAACCACTGGATGAGCAATCTCCTGGTTTGGATCGTCCCTGCTTTGCTTTATCTGTAGGGACGCTTCCAACGACCACCTCTATTCTTGTACCGTCACTGCCAGCAAAGCGTGGCAGTCTCAAGGTTGGAAGTAGGAAATTTTGCTTCATGGCACTAATAAAAATATCTAATGCGCTAGTGAGTACTCCCCATACCCGTGCTGGGTGGGATTGTAATCCTATGCGTATGCGTGTTTTTACTGATTTCCTATTTCGATACTTTTGAAAACTCTTAGACGGACAGGCAAAAGGGTCAAAGGTCTTCCGGAATCAGCTTTGAATTGCCTTCAGGTTGCATTTGGCCGGCAAGATGAAAACAGGGAAAAATGATACGTATTTTGAATAATACATTCAATGAAATATTTCATGAATTCCACCTCGAAAAATCCCACGCATCATTACTAAAAGTTAAAATCATAAGAAAAATTTTGACTTTTATTTAATTTGTCTATGTTTGTAGACAATCTTCTATAACTATAGAATATGAATCTTTCAAAAGCTGAAGAACAACTGATGAATCTCATTTGGGAAAAAGGAAAAGTATTTATGAAGGATATTTTGGAGGCCTATCCAGAGCCTAAACCTGCCCATACAACTATTGCAACCATGCTCAAAAGACTGCAAGAAAAAGAAGCTGTCGGTTTTGAATTATTTGGCAATTCCCGGGCATACTTTCCCCTTGTAAAAAAGACTGACTACTTCTCCAAAAAGGTCAATACTATCATCAGAGACTTTTTCGATAATTCACCAGCTTCTTTCGCCTCCTTTTTTACCAAAGAAACTGATTTGAATACCAAAGAATTGGAGGAAATAAAAAAATTGATTGAAGACCAGCTAAAATCCCAAAAGCCATGATCGAATTTGTTTTGAAGGCTTCTATTGCCTTGCTGATCTTCTATACCTTTTATATAGCCTTTCTCGCTAAAGAGCGCATGTTTGGCTTTAACAGGTTCTACCTGATTTTCGCCTTAAGCTTTTCAATGCTAGTGCCCATCCTCCCTTTTCCTGTCAGTCCCCCATTTGAAAAGAATATCCTTGTCATAAATTCGAATGTGCCAATTTCTTCGTTAGGAATATTTGGTCAAAGCGAAATTAAAAGTGAAATTATCCACCAAACTCCTGACCCCTCTCCTGTTGAAACAGCTGGAAAAACCATAACTCCAGCTATCCCTGGAATCAATTGGATCTCTGTAGTTTTAGGGGTTTACTTTTTAGGTCTAAGTCTAGCCTTCTCCCGATTCATTTTTCGAATCGGAAAAATTATTCAGACCATCCGGGCCAATCCGACTTTTCAAAAAGGTGATATTACTTATGTTTTACTTCCCCATCAGACATTGCCCTATACCTTCCTCCATTATTTGTTTGTAGAACAACAAGCATTTGAAGAAGGAAGCATTGAAAAGGAGATTCTCCATCATGAATCAACCCATATCCGTCAAAAGCACAGTTGGGATGTCTTATTTGTAGAACTTCTCAAAACCGTATTTTGGATTAACCCACTTTTGATCCTTTACAAAAAAACTATTCAACTGAACCACGAATTCCTGGCAGATGAAGCCGTTAACACTGAATTCAGAGATAAGGGTAACTACCAATTGCTTCTATTCAAAAAAATTCAGAGAAACAGAATTCCTTTATCCATCAGCAGCCCCTTCAACGCCTCTATGACCAAAAGAAGGATTATCATGATGGGCAAATCAAGCTCTTTGTTTAAGGCCAATTTGTATAAGTTTTTCAGTGTGGTATTAACTGTGATGTCCCTGTTCTTTTTGTCCTCCAACAAACCTTATTATTCTGTCAAACCTTATCCTGGTGCAGAAAATGATTTTGAGCAACTTTTGGCCCAAGGCTTCATTGATGGAAATCCTTATCAGATAGATTTAGCCCAGATTGATCTTCCGGCCCTCCGAAAAGCTTACCTGGCCATGGATGAAGAAGCCAAAAACAAGGCTACTGAATTCCCTTTCTTTGATGAGGTTACCTTTGAGGAATTGAAAGAACTTCAAAAAGCCTATCCCAAAGTAAAAACACGCATTTTCTTTCATAGCCCACCAGAGAGGAAGCAAATCCCAAATGATGTTTACTTAGAATGGAAAAACACCAAAAACATTGATTTGACCATTGATGAGGTAGAAAAAGACAAGAACGAATTAACCAACCACCTGCCTTCAGATTTTGTATTGTTCACAGTACGGGAGACGGAAGAGAAAAAATGGTTTAAAAAACCCACCTATCAAATTTCACTGTATACCGATGATTATTACGTGGAGAAGCACTTAAAGGAAAGTAAAAAAATCTTTGAAATCCGATCGGAATATCCTAAGGCAATCGGCGTAAGGGTCTTTTATCCTCAAAAATTTATGAAATCGGATGACCAAAAATTATCCGACTTAAATTCGGAAAAATATAAAGCCTCCATTTTTTATCAGTTGAGAACCCTAGATACCGCACTGATTGAAAGTGGCTATTACAAACCTACTAATATCCATGCTCCAGAAAGCTTTGGAATTGCAGTTTTCACTGAAGGTAAACCTACAATTTACACAAACTTACCCATGATTAATTGAGTTCTTTGGAATTGGCTGGCGACGATCAATTCAGATTATTAATCACTTTCGGATCAAACTTTGTCCCCCGAGAAGCACCTTATAGCTGGGTGGGGATTTGTATTCTCCCCCCTTACTATCCAGCACAATTTGAAATTGCTAACCTCTTTCAATTTTCGTTTCTAAGACTAATGCATGTAATACTTTAAGACTAAACCAAGGGGCAAATGTCATGTCCCAGGGCTTCAACCCCAAATTAAACAAGCAGTATATGGTCAACGCCAGCAATTCCGAACCAGTACCGTTACTGCGAGCGAAGCATGGCAGTCTCAAGGTTGGAAGTTGGAAATTTTGCTTCATGAGACACTTTCTCTTTGTCCAGTGAGACCGTGGCTACAGCCCCTATACTTTTCACCCTTTTGATCCACTCCCATCCCACTTCGGAAACATTTTTTACTATTGGCTAGCCACTTGATGGCCAATCCCTTATTTTTAGAATAAATGTCACTGCGTTACATTTTAGAAATTCGGGCATGACGAAAAACGTCGCACAGAGAAGTGATTGTCAACCAGGCGGCATTCTCCCCATCAAGTTTGGAACAAGCTATCCCTATTTATCGGGACGGGTCATTACCATTGAAAAACAACTTATAAACCCATGAAATGCCCATGAGAAAAGGTTCTCACACAAGGGAATGATTATCCAGAGGCATTCCATCCCGACTTGTCGGGACAGGTAATGACCACTGAAAAAACAAATTATAAACAGATGAAATCGAGCATGACGCAGAGCGACGCACAGTGGGATGATTATCCGGTATGCGAGATTCCCTGTCCGACGACAGGCGGGCATATGACAATTGAAAAATAATTATAAACAG
>JBMDXP010000006.1:0-118808 GCA_048819475.1 Algoriphagus sp. | reverse complement strand
CTATTCAAAGATGTATTGCCAAGCCGTCTTTGCGGTGAAATACAGAAAAGCAGTTATCCAGGATTCCTTTAAAAGGGAGTTATATGCCGTGTTGGGAAATTTGATCAACGAGACGGGAGCAAAGACGCTAATCGTCAACGGGCATTCTGACCATGTTCATTGCCTGTTTCAGTTTTATCCAAAACATGCCGTCTCGGATATAATGAAAAATGCTAAGGCTAAATCATCCAAGTGGTTGAATGAATCAAATCTGCTTGACCATAGGTTTGAGTGGCAAGCTGGTTTTGGTTCCTTTACCTACAGTGAAAAAGAGATTGTAGGTATTTTTGACTATGTGAAAAACCAGGAAATCCATCATCGGAAATTGACCTTTAGAGAGGAATATCTCATGATATTGAAAGCCCATAAGATTGATTTTTTATCCGAATACCTTTTTAAAGAATTGGAATAAATATCGGCCGTCCCGATGGGACTTTGCCGGACTCAACTGCCATTTCAAATTCCAGCCGTTGAAACGACTGGCAAGGATATGATCGTCCCGATGGGACTGGGAAAAATTAATGCCGTAGGCATGACCGATTTGTAGCCAGCCATGGTTGGTGAGCGGAGTCGAACCATTAATGGCTGGATTATAAATTCAATTGGGAGTTCCGTCGAATGCCGTAGGCATGGCCGATATAGGCAAAAGGATCACATCGGGAAATAGCTGGTCCAAGGTATTTATTTTCAGATAATTACAATTTCGATTTAATGGTCGAGTAGGATCGAGAGTAAGAAAAGCTCCAGTGAAGCTTTTTAGCGAGAGGCCAGCTTGCAGGGCGGTCAAACTACGCCTAGACCAGCGTCCAACTACACTCAGTTAGGGGTTTTTGAAGTAATTGAGGAAAACAAGAAGCTATATGAGCGACTGCAGGAATCTGAAAAAGAGAAGGTGGAGATGTTGAAGAGGATCTTGGAGAAATAGGGTTTTTTAAAAGGACATCCGCCGTCCCGATGGGACTTTGCCGGAATTCATTGTCAAACCTGTGTCCAGAGGTTAAAACCTCTGGCAAGCATATGTGGCGTCCCTACGGGACTGGAAAAAATCATTGCCGTAGGCATGGCCTATACTTTAGCCAGTCATTTTAATGGCTGGAAAAATGATCGGTCCAAGGTTCCACAAAAATGCCGTAGGCATGAGCGATATGTGATTTAAAATTCAGGATTTGCTGAATAGTGTTTAAATTGATATCGGCCGTCCCTACGGGACTGGGAAAAATTAATGCCATAGGCCTGCCTGTTCGGTAGACAGGCATGGTCGATGTAAGCTTTGGAGGCTACCTTCAGATGGATGGGGTTTGCCCAGATGGTAAAGGATCATCCCTTGAGGATTTGAGTGATTTCAAAAAGCTCTAAAAATCCAAGGATCAATCCGAAAACACCAATGCTTACCAATAGTCTTGGTAAAATTTCAAGCTGAAACCTTGAGTTTATTTCCACATCTGTGGGTTCATCAGGGTTGTAAATCACTTCGAGTTTTGTCCCTTCTTTTTTGGCGGGGTTGTATCCAATACTAAGTTCTTGGGTAATCCATTCTTGTTTGTCGGTTAGAAATCTGACCACAGGGTGGTAAGTTCCAGGATTACTTGAGTTTCCCGAGCTGTAATTGTTCTTGAAAATTACAGCCTTAGCTTTTTTTCCGTTTGTCAGCAGGTAATTTCCTTTCTGCCAAAGATGAATTCCTACAACTAGTGCCCCAATAGAAATGAATAGCAGTATGATTTCTTCAGCCATAAACTTTAGTTTATCCTTTCTCCCAGGATCAATATAGGTTTTAGAACACGGATTTGCAATACTTAGCCCTGGCCCACGAACTCGGGCCTGACTGGTCCCAGAAGAAGATCAGCCTGCTGGAGCAAAAGGAAGAAGTGGAGGAAAAAATTCTGCGAGAGAAGTTATTTGACCACTAAAAAATTGTGAACTTTCTTCATTTTCTAACCGTTTTTTTAGATCGTAACTATCACAATATTAGTATATCTTCCTTTACTTTTGAGCCATGACCATCAAGATTACCATACAGAAAGATTCCGAAGCTGCCAAAGCTGTTAAGGCTTTGGTCAAGCAGAAGGAAGAATTGCGTAAGGCGGTAGAGAACGGGACGGTAGAAGAGTACATCAAGAAAAACCGTGTCCGATTTGCCAAGCCCGTATAGCATAACTTTTAAAGACGGACTCTATCACTTTACCAATTTACAAGGCAGGAATTATACCTGCGTTTTTAAAATTCCATGGCTGTTTTTCTTGTCCGTTTAGCTTTCTTTTAATTCGTATCGCTCAGATAGTTGCTTTACCAAATCCATGATCTCCTCCTGACAGTGGCACTTAAGTACCGCGAATTTGAAATCAGTCTTTGAAAAAAACTCGATAACCTGAAAGTCTGTGAAGCTTTCCAGAAGATATAATTCTCTAGAAGCATGATTTGCGGATATAAAGAGCGGAAAAATCGGGTGGTATGGTTTATATGTTTTTTCCTTGACTTTCAGCCTTAATTCCAGCGTCAAATAGTCTCCTTTATCCTTTTTAAGGAATACCAATTTTGGTCGTTCTTTTTTGAAACTGCATCTGTAGAAAGAATCTCTCTTTGGCTTTCGGTGGAGATTTTTAAGGTCTCTTAATCGATAGTCAGCAACATATTGTTGAGCCAAGAGTAACGCTAGTGCCTCATGCCAAATGTCTAAGAGCCTCCTTGCTTTTTCAATGTCATCCTTGGTAAAATCTTTTCGGCCCCATCCGTTTTCACAGTTGATGGTTGCCAGTTCCTTCATCTTAAAGCTAAGCGCTATTAGCTGCTCTTGATTTGAAGTGGGGACTACTTCTTCATTATCACTTTGGGTAAGCAAAAATCTGGTGAAATTTTTAATCCGGCTTTTGTCCTTCGTCAACAATGCAAGACTAGGCACTAAAAACGGGAAGTATTCCACATACCTCCAGCCACCTGTATCATGAACCAGGCAATAAGCTATGGTATACTTGTTTTGTGCATTACTTTCAACTGGTAAAGGAGCGATTTCGGCTCGATGAATTGGTGCAGGTTCATGCGCCAAATCAAGCAACTCAAATCCAGGTTTGAAGAATTTGGGATACATTTTCTTTTCCTCTACATCCAGTCCCTGTCGATCATTGATAATTTTTAAGTATTTACTTTTTCCAGTTTTTGGGTCAAAAAAATCCGGCCAATAGTAGTATCTGAAATATTCTCTCCTGTGATATTTTACCAAATCCAGCAAGGTGAAAAAAGCAAATCTGCTCAAATAGGAAGAGGTTGTTCCGGCACTACAACAAACCAATAGTTCGTCTTTTTGGACCTTGAAATAAACCAGCTGCCTATTTTTAGGCTCATCCTCCAGCCTAATACTTAGAGTTAGGACTTCATTGAGATAGCTGATATTCTTTATCTTTTCCCTAAAATAGGATTCGGGCTTTCTGTGAGCTGAGTGCTTATTTAGTGTTTCTTCTGTAAGTGTAAATGTGCCCTTCTCAAAGGGCAAGCGATAGAAGGATTTTTCGTCAGGGATTTGGGTTTGGTTAGTCATAGTTTAGAAGTTTTCGGATAAAAGCTTGTGAATGTCTGCTTCATAGGCGAGGGATTCCATCTTGTGGGTGCACATGGCCTGGACTAATTCGACAAAAGATGAAATCTTATCGTAAAGCTCCTCGGCGTCTCTTTGTGCAACGACGAACTCTGGGGCATATCGGGCCTGTCCATAACTTTTGGTCAGGATGTCGAAAAGCCTCCGGTCTGCCGGGCGATCTCCAATCATCAGGTTGGTAGGTTCGTCCGAAAAGCTCCGGGTCAGGCCCAGCAGCCGGTGGAGGTTGTGGAATTCGGACCGGTAATCGATATGAACCCGGATCAGCACGATACAGGACTGCTCCATCGCTTGATGCAATAAGAAAGTAGCGATGTTGTATTGACCTCTGGTGAGGTTTTCCTTCGCGGAATCCAGGAATCCCCTCGCTAGAGGAATCCGGTGAGAGGAATGTTTGGCGGCCTTTTCCAGCGCCTTGGAGGGATTGAATTTCGGAGGGGATTCGGCTTCGACGTAGCTCTCTTTGGTGTAGATGAGTTTTCCATGGCCTATGACTGTGGTGAAAAAGCGACTGCCGGATCCTATTCTCTCCCTGATGGTGGGTTCCCCGTGACACACAATCGTCACCTGTCCGTTGCGGTAGTGCGCATTGGCAAAGTCCTGAACCTCATAGTCGATGCGTGTAGTTGATTCTGTGCAGATTAGCAGGCAATGGTGCTGGTGCTTGACCTTTTTGTCTGCAAAGCAGCCCTCCAGTTCATTGAGTTGAGTTTGGGTTCCGAAGGAGATAATCCGTGTAGGTTGAAACTTATCGACCAGAAGCTGAAGAAAGTTCCTGAAATGAGCAGCTCGGTCAAGGTCGGTCTTTAAAAGTAGGTCTTCCATGGTGCCTGGTTTTAGAATTAAAGAATTGGATTTACATCGGCGGATTTTTGGTAATGACCTTGGGCATACCTGGCGTAGATGAGGTAGCTCGCCTCTGTTAGCTTATAGATGTATTCAAAGTCAAAGAGGTAGGAACCTTCATCTCCATCCATCATCGAATAGTCATAAAATGCATATTCACGCAGTTGATTCCAGCGGTCGGTCCATTCCCGGAGCGTTCCCACCGAGAAAAAATCCCTGATAAATAAGGAAGGGTCGAGGATTTCCCCGAAGGAAAGGTGCTTGGGGCCATATTCAAGGATTTGTATCAGGCTTAGGCCTTCGTGATCCCGCTTGGCTCTACGATCATTCCAAGGACAGACTAAGTGAGCCCATTGCAACTCAGATTTGGGAATGGGACTAGTCTCCTGAATATGAAAAGCGGCATAGATGACCTTGAGAAAAAGCTGGCCGGAGTAAATCAATCCATCAGGGGCGATGGCGTTAATCTCAGCCCTTATCCCGAATACGCCTTCTTGGATTAAGCGGATCTTTCCAATCCAAAAATTGGTGTCTCCTACGTCATTGAAGATATACTTCAGGGTCTCAAATGCCTGCTCTTGATTATTGCAGCGGTATTCCCTGTACAAAGCACTGAAGGTGTTTTCCATGGTCTTGGCTGTTGGTTGCTGAGCCAAATTCATAGGTTTCATCGGGATGAACTATTCTATAGGGGAATACTGAATTCAGGGAAAAGGATAAATTATTCTGGGAGGGGCGAACGTTGAGGATTTGTCCGGGGGGACAATCCAGCGGGCAGCCAGCCTGTAGGGCGGGATTAGTAAGTAACAATGCCGTTAGGCCTGCCTACCGGACAGGCAGGCATGGCAAATAATTTAGCCAGCCATTTTAATGGCTGGAAAAATGATCGATCCAAGGTTCCACCAAAATGCCGCAGACATGGCCGATATCAAGAATTTAGAATTGAAAAGCCGGGATTGGCTGTCGAACCAAGCGACAATGAGGAAACCCAGCGTCATTGCGAGGGATCTTATTTTGATTATCGGGTTGTTTTCCATTCTTGTGATCCCGAAGCAATCTTTAGCTAGCTATGAAGTATTTTCCTGATAAAATCGGTTGTGTCTTCTTAGAAGAGATTGCTTCGGGGCAGTGAGCTGATTCGCCAATTGTTTCTTTATAGTATGCCCCTCGCGATGACGAAACGACAAATGCCGTCCAGGATCAGTGTCTCAAGACCGGATTTCCTTGGAGAGCTGGCCCAAAAGGGGTAATTTAGTGCAACGACTAATCGAAGATTTTCCTAATTTCCCTTTCTAATCATCCATACTATGAACGAAAAAATCCACCACGGCAGAAACATCAAGCGGTTCCGGGAGATGATGGGCATCAAGCAGGAGACCCTGGCCCACGAACTCGGTCCAGACTGGTCCCAGAAGAAGATCAGCCTGCTGGAGCAGAAGGAAGAAGTGGAGGAGGAGCTGTTGCGTCAGGTGGCGGAGATCCTGAAAGTTCCGGCAGAGGCGATTAAGAACTTTGATTCTGAATCTGTCAATAATTTTTTTAATACTTTTCAAGATCAAAGTACAGGTGCATTTTACAACTACAATTGTACTTTCAATCCCATCGATAAATGGGTTGAGGCACTTGAGGAGAACAAAAAGCTTTACGAACGGCTACTGGAATCTGAAAAAGAGAAGGTGGAGATGTTGAAGAGGATGATGGGTAAATAGGATTTTTTAAAAGATATCGTCCGTCCCTATGGGAGGGGTGAGCGTTAAGGATTTGTCCAGTGGACAAATCTAGCGAGCAGCCAGCTTGCAGGGCGGGGAATGCATAGGAGGATCAATGCTGTAGGCATGACCGACTACCTAGCCAGTCATTTTAATGGCTGGAATAATGGATAAGCATGGGTTTCCAAGAATGCCGTAGGCATGGCCGATATAGAAAACCAATTATCAAACCTATTCTGATAGAGCCATAAGCCCGGAATTTTTAATCGGCTAGTAAATCCTAATCGGTCATTTTTCGCGAGTTTAAAATTCGTATGGATAGTCGAGCGTAGTTACAAACTACGCTCAGGCCAGCGTCAAACTACACTCAGCCGGGAAGAACATCCGCGATATCAACCGGCATCGGAACAATGAGAAGCTGAAGTAGGGATGGAAGGCCCGAGCTTTACAAAGCTTTTTTTCTTAAAATCAAGGCTATTCAAAAAATTGTATCTAGATTCCCTCTATCTATCTGTGCAAGAATAAATAACCTTACTCTTTGATATGAAAAACTCCCTGCCAAATAGCTTATTTCTCTACTTTCTCTTCCTGTTGTCCTCCGGCACAGCCAATTCCCAAACAGCTCTAAAAATTTCAGACATTGTTGAGAAAAGCGAAATATCTATTTTTGTAGTTTACGGAACATCACCAGACGGAGCAAGCAATTCTCAAGGAAGCGGCTTCTTCATTGATCAGACGGGCATTGGAGTTACTAACTTCCACGTACTGGCAAATTCATCAAAAGCATGGATAAAAACCCAAGACAACAAAACTTATCCAATCACCAACATTCTTGGAGCTGACAATGAAAAGGATTTGGTAAAATTTTCTATTGAAAACCCATTTAATATAATTTTCCCTTTCTTAGATCTAGAACCCATTCCTGCCAAAAAAGGTGACGAAGTATTAAACATAAGTACACCACTAGGACTTGAAAGCACAATTTCAACGGGAATTATCTCAGCAATCAGAGAAATCGAACCCTATGGACAGTTAATTCAAATTACCGCTCCCATATCGCCAGGAAGCAGTGGTTCCCCTATATTAAACCTCGACGGAAAAGTTGTAGGAGTAGCAACTTTTACAATCAAAGGAGGCCAGAATTTAAACTTTGCAGTAAGCTCAAAATCAATAGAAACTTTAGACTCAATCAATTCAAAAAAATTTAACTCCCCAAAAGAAAATATAGAATCATTCAACACAGAATATAAAGAATCACTCAAAAAATACTTAGCTGATCAACCGGAAGAAGCACTTGAAATCCTTAATAAGATAATTGCACAAGACAACAATCATCACAAAGCCTACAACTTAATTGGGCAGATTTTTCTAGACGCTGGAATGTACGAGCAATCAATAGAATATTTTTTTAACACTTTAAAAATCAAAAACAATCCCGAATATTTAAACAATTTCGGAATTGCAAATGCTAAATTCGGATACGTAAATAATGGTGATCGAGAGAGTTTCACTACTGCCTATGACGCCTACTCTCACGCCATTGACTTAAACCCAAAATTCCTTCCAGCATACTTCAACAGAGCATACCTAGTAATAAATTATTTAAAAATAGAAAATCCTGAACTAGAGATAAATGAATCGATCATCGGAGAAGCACTTTCCGACCTAGAAAAAGGGTTTTCCATTGACCCTTATCAAACAAAATTTCTCGAAGCTTTGGCTACAGTCTACATAGAAAAGAAAGACTATAAAAAAGCAAAAGAATATATATTAGAGGCTATTAAAATAGATCAAAGGAATCCCTCTCTATACTTTACACTTGGTGAAATTAATGGGTTTGGGCTGAAATACAATTCCGGCGGAATTGCAAATTTAGAAAAAGCAGAATCTCTAACCACCGACCCTAGACTAAAAGCAGATATTATAGGGATGAGAGCAATCCTTTGGGAAAATCTAGGACACTTGAATGAAGCCTGCAAAGATGCTCAACGTGCATACAGCCTAGACAATAGCAGCACCTATAAAGAACTGATAGAATACTATTGCAAATAACACACACCAATATCTAACTAACTAAAGAAAAATTAGACAATTGTTTAAAGTGAAATTTAACAGAGACCTAAATCAAACAAATTAATTAAAATTAAACTCCAGTTCGGATTTATTCATTTAATTAAGTATTATACTCAAAATCGCGATATAAGACCATGGGAAACAATCAAGATTTAGAAGTTGTCTCATACATAATGCATATGTATCACTATATGAATGGAGACATCGAACAATTGGACAGAATTTCCGAACCTAGCTCAACCACAACAGATCAAACTACACAAAGTCCAGACAACCCATCCATGCAATTTGATTTCGAAAATGCGAAATACCAGCTTGCAATTCCTATTACGCTCGCTCTGTTTTCAATTGCTGAGACCGTTGGTACATTACTGAGAAACAGCGCAAACATACCTGCAAAAAAAGTGAAAGCTAGTTTCGGAGAGACAGCCAAAAATTTGAAAACGTTTTTTGCTAGAACTGAAATTTGCGAGAAAAAAATTGAGGCTATGACATATCTATTTAGACATGGAATATCTCATGCCTATTTTCCAAAACTGGGCCTCGCATTATCCTATGACAAGAATAATCCAAACCGCAGTCTTTTCTATAAAAAGTCGAATGGTGAGATAGTCCTCAATGTAAACATACTGAAGGATATCGTAATGTCGGTGCTACTAGAAGTAAAAGAAAATCCGGAACTGCATGAGGATATGAACAAGAGATACGAGGATTTGAAGCAATATAATGAAAAGGATAGACCTTATATTTTTGATGTATTTTGTAATTAACAGTTACTGTCATCCGAGTAAATATTTCATATTCTAAAATAATGGGTTTTCTGGCTGTCTAGGGCGATTTTTTCGTTTTTCCCAAAACACCCCCATTCTAGGTGTAGAATCTCCTTAGAAATTATGTAGTGCGGCTTGAGGCTCGGTGGAATTTGCAATTCCACCCTCATATCCATTCCAATTTGTAATTGGTTCATTTTTATATCAACTTGTATCATAAGCAAATTACAAATTTGTATTTATATGAAGGTGTAGATGCAATCTACACCTAGCTCTAACCAGAATTTTACTGCACCCAGAGATGAAAAAATTACCTTTTCAATAAATTGTCTATGGCTCCTAATTCAATCAAGTGGCTCCAACTCAATTGTTGCGACATTGTCGCAACAATCTCCAAATCGAATGACTTTGCCACTTTGCACATTCGGGTCAAAGCAGAATAGGAATAGCCTTTTCCAAATGTCTTCATCAAATCTTGCGACACTGTCGCAAGAATCTTTGCTCCATAGATCCCTCTGTTTTCTTTAAGTAATTCCTTGTTTATGAAATCCCCGATTTGCCAATAAAGCATAGTCGTTTCCGCATTGACAAAGACTGCAACTCGCCTTTTGGCAGTTTCAATTAGTTGCTCAATTCCTTTGAAAAGGGTTTCACTGTGAGAAATGATTTCTTTCATTCTTTATTGGGATCCTATTTAGACTCTTAGGTCTTATCTCACTTCCCCAACCCCTCCAAATAACTCACCAGATCCACCAGTTCCTGTTCGCTTAGCGGGAAAGCAGGCATCAGGGATTCGTCGAGCTGGGTGATGGAGGCTATATCGGCCAGCTTGTAGATGGTCTGTTCGCCGCTGCCGACCAGCTTTACGACCAGGTCGTTTTCGGTCTTGGAATTCACAATGCAGCGGATTTCCTTGCCATCTTTGAATTTGACCAGTTGGGTTTCGTAGCCGAAGCCCATGCCTTCGGAGGGATAGATGATGGCATTGATCAGCCCTTCCTTGCTGAGCTTGTCGCCGATCTCGGTCAGCGCAGGGCCAAAGTCAATGCCTTCGGTTCCGATCTTATGGCAAGCCACGCAGTAGGTAGTGGCGAGGGTCTTTCCTTTTTCGACGTCTCCGGTGGCAGCAAGCAGCTTGGGAATGTCATAGCTGCTGTCCATGCTGTCGCCGTATTTCCCGGTGGCGAGTTCACGGATATTGGAGTTCCAGGAGGACATCAGGATCTTCCGTGCGATCGGGAGAAGGTCTGCCGGGATTTGATCCTGCTCTGCAAACTCCCAAAGCGTCGCCTCTGACTGATAGCCCCGTGCTTCCTCCATCGCTGCAGTCCGGATGGCCTCCGGCGCATTGGCATCACCCCAGAATTTGCTCAGGAGCAATGCCATTTCCCGGTTATCCACCACGCCAAATTTTCGGATGGCAGCAATTGCTTTGGTTTCATCCGGATCCTTCATCGCTTTTTCCACTTCCCCCACACCGTATAGGCCGGTGAAGATTCCTGCTGCGGAGCTTGCCATCCGGCCGTTATCTTCCTGATAGATGATGCTGAGTAGCCGGTCCTTTTGCTCTTTTAGCCGGTACTTCTGGACGATATCCAAAAAGTCCCGGTCATCGGCGATGTCTCCGGCTTTCTGCCTGGCAAGGCGAAGTACCTCGGTGTCGGGCCTGGCAGGATCATAACTGATCTGCCGCAGCATGATCACCTGGTCTTCTTCCGGGCCATTGGCAATCAGGGATTTCAGTATGGTGTTTTTGGCATCCTCTGCCTGGAAGTCCAGGGCACGGTAGTAGCGCTGGTTGTCCCTGCCGGGGTGGGACAGGATCAGCTTGCCCAGCAGCTCGGAGGTATTGGAGGCGCGTGATCTCCAGACGATGTCGCGGTCTGCTTCTGAGCCCGCCCAGGTCTGCTCTTTGCCTTTCAGGTAAGCGGCGAGGTACTCGTCCCAGTGTCCTTCTGCTGCGATCCCTAAGGCCTCCAGGTACCAGCGGTCACCGGATTCATAACCCTGGGCCAGCCTGAGCCATACTTCCGGAGCAGGGACATAGCGGATGGCCAGTGCCACTTCCCTTCGCACCTGGGCAGAGGAATCGGCGGCCAGCTGCAGCAGAAAGGCCTGGTCGGTCAGTTGGTTGATACGGGAGGCCCGGATCGCCGCCACGCGGATGTTTTCATCCGGATCCGAGGCAGCCAGCTTGATGTACTTCTCTCCGCCCGGGAGCTTGGTAAGCAGCCAGAATGCACGGGCCTTCATCCGGCTGTCTGCCGAGGTGAACAGGTCCTCCAGCGCAGACTTGGCTTCCTCACCTTTCGCTTTCAGGGCCATAAATGCATTGTAATGGGTGGCGCGGTTGGGGTTCTGCAGGAGTTCTATCAGAGAGGAAACGGAGGTGTAGTCCGGCTTTTCCAGCTTGTAGTTTACCCCCTTGGGAGCCAGCCGGTAGATGCGTCCTTTGTCCAGATCACCCACGGCGTGCCCGCCTACGCCCGGATCATACCAGTCGGAGATAAACAGGGATCCGTCTGGTGCCACGGTGACATCAGAGGGGCGGAACCAATTGTCCCGCTGGTTCCCGTCCAGAAGCGTCACGATATCCCCCGAGAATCCTGCCCCCGCCGGCTTAACCGGATAGGCGCGGATCACGCTGGGGCCTGCATCGGCGTGGATGACCTGGTTTTGATACTCTTGCGGAAGGAGCTTGCCCTCGTAGACCACAATCCCCGTGGGAGACCCGGCATAGGTCTGGAGCAGGTTGGGCACTACCCCGGGGTCGTTCAGGTGCCAGTGCTGCTGCCAGACGGAGTCTTCCATGTTAATGCGGCGGGCCCTCCAGTCTGCCTTGGTCATTTCATCCTTGAAGCCATAGTTGCCATAGTCCATCACGTAGTTGATCCGTGTGCTGCGGTTGCCGTCGTCGTCGTTATCACTCTGCCACATCCGTCCGTAGCTGTCCACGGCCAGCTCATAGTTGTTTCGGAAGTTCCAGCCGAGGATCTCCACATTGCTGCCGTCCGGATCACAGCGGAAGACCATGCCTTCCTGATAAGGGGCGGTTTCGGAATTGACCGGCCGGCCGAGCGGATCCAGGATGGGGCTCCCGTCGGCCTGGTGCAGGCCCTGGCCTTCGTTGCCATAGTTGAAGTAGAGCTTGCCGTCAGCAGCAAAGGTAAAGGCATGCATCCCATGGTCGTGCTGCTCCCCGCCCACTCCGGTGAAGAGCACTTCCTTTTTCTCCGGGACATCGTCCCCATCCGCATCGGTGAACACGTAGACATAAGGACTGACAGAGACAAAAACCTTATCCCCCAGCACCGCAATGCCCAGAGCGGCATTGATGTCTGTGCCCTGGTAGAAAACGGTGGATTTGTCCGCTACCCCGTCCCCATCGGTGTCTTCCAGGATCAGGATACGGTCACCTTCCGCTTTGGTAGGGTTGCGGGGATTCAGCTGCGTGCGGTAATTGTAGGCCTCGGCTATCCATACCCTTCCCCGGTCATCGATGTCCATATTGGTCGGGTTGGTCAGCATCGGCTCAGCTGCAAAAAGGGTCAGCTCCAGGCGCTCATCCGGCACTGCTATGCCATCGAGGGCATGTTGTACAGCGCGCTTTTGTTCGTCGGTGAGTGCGGCATATTCGGTATCGGTAAGCTGGGGTTTTGGCTGGGTGCAGGCATATGCGCAGACCAGAAAAAGTGCGAAAAGCGGGGAGACAGACTTCATAGTGGAATTCCGGGTTTAAAGGTTAATGGGTTTGAAAATAGCTAAATATTTCGTGATCAGCTATAATGCCTTTGTATTTCACTATTCATATAAGCGGCTCCAGCAGATTATCCGGATAAAGGGTGAGTAAAATAGGAATCGTTCTGTCGGACAGGGATCGCCAGGAGGATTCCAGTGCTGTGGATAATGCCTGAGGGATATGCCTCGAGCCTAGTACGGACAGCGGGATGGGAAGGCTCAGTTTTCTGCGATGTACCGGTGCACGAAGCTGATGGCCATTGCGCCTTCACCGACGGCAGAGGCGACGCGGTTCATGGCGCCTGACCGGACATCCCCTGCGGCAAATATGCCGGGTACTGCGGTCTCGAGGATATACGGGTCACGGGGAAGTTTCCAGCTTTTTTTATAGGCGGGGATCGCCAGCAGGCTGCGGCCTGTGAGGATGAACTCCCTGCTGTCACGCAAAATTTCGGCTCCAATCCAATCGGTCATGGGTTTGGCTCCGATAAAGATATAGACCGCACTGGCGGGTACTTTCTCCACTTCATCCGAATCGATATTCCTGATGCGCAGGCATTCCAGCGATTCAGATCCGATAGCCTCGATGATTTCGGATCGCGGCCGCAGCGAAATATTCCCTGTCCCGGAAATCTGGTCAATGAGGTAAGAGGACATGGTTTCGCCCAGGCTTTCTTTCCGGATCAGGAGGGTGACGTGCCTGGCAAACTGTGAAAGGTACATGGCTGCCTGTCCGGCAGAATTGCCCCCTCCCACAATGTAGACAGCCTTATCCTTGCAGGCCACCGCTTCGGTATTGGCAGCTCCGTAGTAAACCCCTGCGCCCACAAGTGCTTCCAGGCCGGGTTGTTGCAGCTTGCGGTAATCTACGCCCGTGGTGATTACGATGGCTTTGGTCTGGATTTTCTGGCCATCTGCCAGATGCAGGATTTTATAGGGATACATCAGCTCTATCCGGGCCACTTCTCCCGGGGTGATAAACTCCGTGCCGAATCTTTTGGCCTGCGTCAATGCCCTCCGGGTGAGCTCCGCACCGCTGAGTCCGGTGGGGAATCCGAGGTAATTCTCTATCCGGGAGCTCGTACCGGCCTGTCCACCAGGGGCTTTCCGCTCGATCAGCAGGGTTTTCAGTCCTTCGGACGCGCCATATACTGCCGCGGCAAGCCCTGCAGGTCCTGCGCCGATGATCGCTACATCGTACATCTGCTCCTTTACCGACTGCTGTAGCCCGATCTCCGTGGCGATCTGTGATATGGTAGGCTTGGAGATGTTCTTGCCATCAGGGAAAAAGATAAGGGGTAGGTCGGCTGCCTTAAACCCATTGCTTTCCATCAGGATATTCGCTTCGTCCGACTGGGTGTAATCCAACCAGTGAAAGGGGATGAGATGCCCGGAAAGGAAATCCTTGATCGCATGGGAAACGGGGGAGAACTGGTAGCCTATCAGTTTGATTCCCTTGAACTCCGGTCTATAATCAAAATGCCAGTCGTCCAGCAGTTCGTCCAGCACCGGGTAAAGCTTTTCTTCCGGGGGATCCCAGGGCTTGGAGAGGTAAAAATCAAGCTGGATCTGATTGATGGCTTTGATGGCGGCATCTGTATCGGAGTAGGCCGTAAGCAGCACTTTTTTGGATTTGGGAAACATGGCCTTGGCCTTCACCAGAAAGTCCACCCCGGACATTTCCGGCATACGCTGGTCAGAGACGATGAGAGCCAATGCCGCCCCCTGGTTTTTCAGATCTGTAAGCAGCTCCATTATTTCGGAGACAGACGTGGAGCTGAAGATCTCATACTCCTTCTTATAGCGGGATTTGAGATCCCTGATGATTGCCCTCAGCACCTGGGGGTCATCATCGACAAGTATGATCGCTGGTTTTTCCATGGTCAGTCAGTGGGTAAGGTAATCGTGAACCGGGTATTGCCGGGAGTGGATTCGACGGTTATTTTTCCATCGTGTTTTTGGATGATCTGGTGGACCAGATCCAGCCCCATCCCGGTACCTTTTCCGATTTCTTTGGTGGTGAAAAACGGGTCAAAAATCCGGGGCAGATCCTCTTCGGGGATGCCTGTACCATTATCCGTGAATGAGACGGTAAGAGAGTCTTTGCCCTGGCTTAGGTCAATGCGCAACACGGGCTCCTCCGCGGTCTCCATTGCATCCAGTGCATTGTCGATGACATTGGTCCAGACCTGGTTCAGTTCTCCCACATAGCCACACAGGCTGATGGGTTCGGAAGGAGAAGGCATGGTCACAGTGATGTTGTGGCTCTTTATTTTATGGCTGAGAATCATCAGTGTATCCTGGAGACTGGCAAAGATATCCACCGCTTGTTTCTCCTGGGCCCGGTCCATATGGGTATAGGACTTCACGGCACCGATCAGCACATTTACCCGGGAAGAAGCAGACTGGATATTGTTTACCAGGGATTTGGTTTGGAGAAGGTAGGATACCCAGTTTACCAGAAGAGGGAACTGCTCCGTATTCACTTTGGCTTTCCAAGGCTCGAGGTTTGCCCGGATCAGCCCAAAATCTGTAAAGGCCGAAGCAGCGTCTTCCGGGTCTGCAATATCCCATTCTTCCAAGGTTTCTTCCCAGGCGTTTTCGGCCCGGGAGCGCTCCATAGGTTTGAGTGTGCCGCGGTTTTCCTGGGTTCTCCATACCGCAACTTCTGCGATCAGCTCTTTTCTGAGCTCGTCGGATAAGCCGGTACACTTCAGCACCAGCTGGCTCAGCTGATCCTGATGAACCAACTGGCCCAGCTGATGGGCATCACGGTGAATGGCTGCGATGGGATTGTTCAGTTCATGGGCCAGTCCGGCAGAAAGCTTACCCAAGGCAAGCATTTTTTCGTTTTGCAGGGTTTGGGAGGTAAACTGCCTTACCCGGGATACCATATGATGGACCAGTTCCTCGGTAAGTTCGGGGGCTTGGGTGATAAGGTCGTGGATTTTTGACCGTGGATAGAGAAGGATTTCTGTATCGGTCTGTGCGACGGCATAACCGATTGATTTCTGTGCGCGGGAATAGGGCAGGTACCCTATGATCCCACCTGTCTCGTAGGTCATGACGGAGCGCTTGTTTTTGCCCTGGTAGTAATAGAGTTCCACTGATCCGCTGAGCATAAAATACGTCTGGATGATCGGTTCGTCAGGTTGGAAAAGGAACTCCCCCTCCTTCAGGCTTTTGCAGGCACCGTGTCGTATCAGCCAATGAAGCTGCTCATCGGGCACGGCATGGAGTTCCTGGAATTTTCTCAACTGTCTGAAAGCCAGCTCTTCAGAGAAAGGCATAAGTTTAAAATTTAGAGACTGCTGCTGTTGCACCACGGAGATGTGACTGGGAAAGCCCCAAGCTGATTTCCCAGCTTGACGGTATGCGGGTCAGGCTAGTAGATCAGGGACTGACTTCATCCTCTATTGGGCGCGCACGTAGCGTAGTCGATGATACGAGTCGGTTTTGAAATCAGTGAAAAATTTACGGCAAAGGGATGGATTTTTGGATGGTTTGCAGGAAAATACTTTCCTTCTTGGGTTTTTTATTCCTTATTTCTTTGAAAACATTCAGTTTGGGAAAGTACGATATGGCCAAGACACCGAGCTTAATGGGGCGGTTGGGATTGATAGAAGAGGTTGTTTTTTTAATGCTAAGAAAATGTTTCTATATTGAGCAATCGATTGCACAAATCCCTTTGGATCCTTAAAATTCAAGAATCACGCGGGTACAAGGCCCTATGGAATACAGGGAGATTACCCAAAAGGTGATGATAGGGGACACGGGGGTAAAATAGGTGGGCGGAAATCAACCGTTTTATCACCGCTCATCCATGTGATTATTGAAGTGGTCTAAATCGTTTGCGTAATTCGATCCGGGGTATAAGCCCGGAAAAACCTATTATTGTTAGGTTCATTTCATATACAATCAACCCATGAACACCAAAATCTTTAGAATCACAACAGTTTTACTTCTGCTTTCCCTTGTGTTTTCCTGTAAGGATACGGGGACCAGGCGGGTAATCAAACTGGGACATGGGCTGGGAGTCTCCCACCCGGTGCATGGAGCCATGCTCTTTTTGGCGGAGAAAGTAGCCGAAAAATCAAATGGGGAATTGACCATAAAAGTATATCCCAACCAGCAGCTGGGTACCGAAAGGGAGCTGGTGGAGCTCCTGCAGATCGGAAGTATCGGGATGACTAAAGTCTCTTCGGCAGTGCTGGAAGGGTTTGCCCCGACGATGGCTGTGTTTGGTATGCCCTATCTTTTCAGGGATGATGAGCATCAGCGAAAAGTACTGGAAGGTCCTATCGGCAAGAAACTGCTTTTGGACGCGGAGGAGTTTTGGCTGCGGGGGTTATGCTATTATGATGCGGGCAAGCGCAGCTTTTACACCAAGAATAAACCAGTGGAGAAACCATCGGATTTGAGAGGTATGAAAATCCGCGTGATGGAAAGCAACACGGCTACCAATATGGTGAAGAGTTTTGGGAGTTCACCCACCCCCGTTTCTTATGGTGAGCTGTACTCGGCGCTCCAGCAGGGTATTGTGGATGGTGCCGAAAACAACCCCCCCAGTCTCTTCACTTCCAAGCATTATGAGGTATGCGGCTACTACAGCATCAATGAACACACCGCCTTACCGGATGTGATGATTGTGAGCACCAAAGTGTGGGAGAGCCTGAGCGGGCAGGAAAAAGAATGGCTGCAATCCGCAGCAGATGAATCTGCTGCCTACGAATTTGAAATCTGGGCAAAAGCTACCGAAGAATCGCTCCAGGCGATGGAGGCTGCGGGGGTCACTATTACCTATCCGGACAAGGAATCTTTCCGTGAATCCGTGGAATCACTCTATACGCAGCTGCGGACCGAGCAGCCGGCACTTTATAAAATTGTGGAGGAGATCCGTGCAGTAAACTAGTTTAATCTATTTAACCCCCGCTTATGTTTTCACTTCTTATCAAGGAGAAGCTGGATCAACTGATTTCCAAACTTCTGATTGCCCTTATGGGGCTGATGGTGCTCAATGTGACCTGGCAGGTAGCTTCCCGTTATATTTTCCAAAATCCAAGCTCATTTACAGATGAGCTTTCACGCTACATGCTCATCTGGGTCGGAATGCTCGGAGCGGCGTATGTGGCAGGAAAGAATGAGCATCTGGCGATCGATATCCTGCTGTCGAAGCTAAAGGGAAAGGCCCATACCAAACTTCTGATCCTAATCCAGTTTTCGGTCCTGGTATTTGCAGCTACCGTCATGGTGCTCGGCGGAGCCAATCTGGTCTATATCACCTTTATCCTCGGCCAGAAATCCGCCACTCTTCAGATCCCCCTGGCCTTTGTGTATGGAATTATTCCGTTCAGCGGATTGCTAGTGATTTACTATCAGCTCGTCTCACTGGTCAATTTGTTTCAATCCCTCAAAACAGCTGAATAATGGAGACGTTAAGTGTATTGATCCTGGTTTTGTCTTTTTTGTTTTTTCTGGGGATTGGTGTTCCGGTTGCGTGGAGTCTGGGACTTTCCAGCATGCTCACCTTACTGGTAACCGTGGCTACTGTGCCGGCTATTACCACTGTGGCCCAGCGCATGGCAACGGGATTGGATAGTTTTTCCCTCCTGGCCATTCCCTTTTTCATCCTTGCAGGGGAGCTGATGAACCGTGGAGGTATAGCCAACAGGCTCATCGAACTGGCCAAAGCCATGACTGGCCGGCTGCCTGGGGGGCTGCTTCATGTCAACGTGATTGCCGCAATGCTGTTTGGAGCCATCGCAGGCTCTGCTGTAGCGGCGGCTTCAGCCATGGGAGGGATACTGAGTAAGCGAATGGAAAAAGAAGGCTACCCCAAAGAACTTGGTGCGGCGGTGAACATCACCTCATCCACGACAGGATTGATTATTCCACCTTCGAATGTGCTGATAGTCTATTCTCTGGCTTCCGGAGGAGTCTCCGTGGCTGCCCTGTTTGTAGCAGGCTACTTGCCGGGACTCCTGGTGGGGCTGCTGCTGATGCTCACTACGGCTGTTATGGTGAAGATCAAAAAACTCCCAGCCGGTGAGCCAGCCAGTTACAGACATCTGTTTTCCACGTTCTTGCGGGCGATACCCAGTCTTTTTCTTTTGGTAGTGGTCATCGGGGGGATCATCGGTGGGGTTTTTACAGCCACAGAAGCTTCCGCTATTGCTGTCATCTATTCGTTTGTCCTGTCATTTGTCTACCGGGAATTGAAGACGAAGGATATTCCAGCTGTACTGCTAAAGTCTGCAGAGACTACCGCAGTGGTCATGCTGCTGATCGCTACTTCCATGGCCATGTCCTGGGTAATGTCCAGTGAGGAGATCCCACAGAATATAAGCAACTCCTTACTTTCGCTCAGTGACAATATCTTTGTGATCCTGATTATGATCAACCTCCTTCTTTTGATCGTGGGTACATTCATGGATATGACCCCGGCTGTATTGATCTTCACACCGATATTCCTGCCGGTGGTTACAGCATTGGGGGTAGACCCGATCCATTTCGGGATTATGATGGTACTTAATCTCTGTATTGGACTCTGCACTCCGCCCGTAGGTTCTATCCTCTTTATCGGAGTGGGTGTGGCACAGACTACCATCCAGAAAGTCATCAAACCGTTACTTCCCTTTTTCCTGGCTATGATCCTGGCGCTGGTATTGATCATGGTGTTTCCGGAGATCGTACTGTGGTTGCCGAGGCTTTTTGGGGTGTAAGGAATGCCGGGTGGATGGGCTTGCCGCTCTTCAGTCAGAATATAAATGCGGAAAACCAGTGTAGCCAAGCGGAGGAGTCTCTATTTCAGCAGACTCCCCGCTTTTTTGATGTTGATGGCCTTACATCTAACCAGCTCGTCAGTTGCAGCTCCGCCCGATAAGCACTCTGCGACCCAGCAGCGCAAAATCTCCGGCATAGGATATGGGTGGTCCCGGACTTCCAAGGCTGTTGGTGCATGACCCGTAGCTTCTATTTCATCCGATACGTCCAGGCTGGTTAATGGAAGAAAATATACAGCCTATTAACCCCATAAAAATACTGGAGAATTGTTTTGTCCAGAATAATTCTTCATATATTTGTCATACTAACTATTGGTATGACACAAGAGCATTTTGCAAGGTACTCGTTTCTATTGGACCGCACGGCGCGTAAGGTAAAGCAGTACGCACAGCAGCAGTTCAAATCGGGTGATTTCGATGTGACTGTAGATCAATGGTTAGTGCTGAAAAACCTGTCGGAGCGGAAGCATCTGAGCCAGACAGAACTGGCAAACCTGGTTTTCAAGGACCATCCTACTTTGACACGGATTATAGACCTGCTCTGTAAGAAGGGATATGTGGAGCGGCTTCCACATCCGCAGGACCGAAGGAGTTTCCAGCTCCATCTGACTGATACGGGGGTGTCTAAAGTAGCTGAGCTGAAGCCCCGGATTCTCCAGATCAGGGAAAAGGCTTGGGAAAACCTCAGTGCGCAGGATTTTGAGGAATTCAAGCGGATACTGAATACCATCTATCAAAACCTGGATGGACTGCACATGGAAGAGCACTGACTAGTTGTTATACTAATTATATTTACACGAACCAAAGTAATTAAATCGAGGTTTGCCTCTAAAACCTATAAATCATGATTCACACAGATCTTTGTATTATCGGAGCCGGCCCTGTGGGGTTGTTTGCAGTTTTCGAAGCGGGATTGCTAAAAATGCGATGCCATCTGATAGATGCACTGCCACAGGTAGGTGGTCAGCTTTCCGAGATTTATCCCCAGAAGCCCATTTATGATATTCCGGGATATCCTGAAGTGAAGGCCCAGGATCTTGTGGACAATCTGATGGAGCAGGCGAAACCTTTCCAACCTACTTTTACGCTGGGTGAGCGTGTGGATCATATCGACAGGCAGGAGGATGGTTCATTTGTCCTGACCACCAGTGATAAGACACATGTCCATGCACAGGTGATTATTATAGCAGGTGGATTGGGCTGCTTTGAGCCGAGAAAACCGGTACTGGAAAACCTGGAGGTATTCGAGGGAAAAGGGATCACATACATGGTGAAGAACCCGGAAACGTTCCGTGATAAGAAAGTAGTGCTTGCCGGGGGAGGGGACTCCGCTTTGGATTGGGCAATCTACCTGTCCAATGTGGCAGAGCGCGTGACCCTGGTGCATAGAAATGAGACATTCCGGGGAGCGCCTGATTCGGCGGCCAAAGTGTTTGACCTGGCCAACCAGGGAAAAATAGATCTGATTCTTTCCGCTAACCTTAAGACGGTAGGCGGCAATGGCAAACTCGATTCGGTGATCCTGGAGGGAAAGACCAAAGAGCAAATCAAAATTGAGGCAGATTATCTCATTCCTCTGTTTGGGCTTAGTCCCAAACTCGGTCCTATAGCGGACTGGGGACTCAGTATCGATAAGAATGCGATAGAAGTGGACACCCGGGATTACTCTACCGGGGTGGAGCGGATTTATGCCATCGGAGATATCAATACGTATCCAGGCAAGCTGAAACTGATTCTATGTGGATTCCATGAGGCTGCGATCATGATGCACTCGGCTTTCAAATATGTGTACCCAGACCAGAAACTCAGTTTCAAATATACCACTGTGAATGGAGTGAATGCCTTTTAATCCAATTTGATACCATGATTAATTTCACTGTAGAAGATCACGACGGCAACCGCCAGGAAATAGAGGCTCCTGATGATATGGGGTTTAGCCTTATGGAAATATTGAAGGCCTCGGAATATCCCGTATTGGCCACCTGTGGAGGCATGGCGCTATGCGCTACCTGCCATGTGGAAATCCTGGAAGGAAAGGATGGTCTGGGGGATGCAACCGATCTGGAATTGGATCAGTTGGAAAACCTCCCGGAATATTTCCCTACCTCCCGGCTGGCCTGCCAGATCCGCATCGGAGATATTCTGGAAGGAGCCATAGTCAAACTCAGAGGAGAAGACCAGTAGCTGCAATAACTTTCTGCAAAGCCACTCTTAAATACAAGGAGTGGCTTTTTTGCTTCAATCCCCTCTCTAGCGGGTCGCTGCCACCTGCCAAATGGAATAAATAAACCTATCTGGCCCAAATAAGGTTAAAGGATACAGCGATAAAGACGCGAACCTTCCCTTTGAACCTAATAGACTTGAAATATGGGATTGAGCATGCATACACTGGAATGATTGGCTGGTATGCGGGATTCCATAACCTGTCCCGACTAGTCGGGATGACCTTTTAAAAAGCAAAACACATGAAATCGAGCATGACGCAAGCGACACACAGAGGCATGATTATAAACCATGCGAAGATTCCATATGGCAGCTAAAAACAAATTATAAACAGATGAAATGCCCATGAGAAAAGGTTCTCACACAGGGGAATGATTATCCGGTATGCGAGATTCCCTGTCCGACGACAGGCGGGCATCTGACCACTGAAAAAACCAATTATAAACAGATGAAAACAGTACTCTTTTTCCTCATGGTGGTGTCTTTTCCCTCCCTGGCCCAGACGCTGAATACCACTGAAAGCAGCGAGGCGATCCTTAGGCTGATCAAGACTTATTCAGACGCCCGCGAATCCCAGGATTCTGTATTGCTGAAAAGCATCCTGACTGATGATGTGGATCAACTGGTCTCATCTGGGGAATGGAGAACAGGGGTAGACGAAGCCGTGAAGGGCATGAAGCAGAGCTCATCCGAAAATCCGGGAACACGCACCCTGCATGTGGAGCGGATCAGGTTTATCACACCGGATGCGGCTATCGTGGATGCCCGGTACGAGATCGAAGGACCTAACGGCGGTACTAGAAAGATGTGGAGTAGTTTTGTAGTGTATGATCTGGGAGCTGTGTGGAAAATCAGCGCCATCCGCAACATGATGCCCACTGGCAGATAGGGGTGGACTGATCGCATGAAAACAATCCATCTACGGTCGGTCAATCTTAAAGTGATGGACGTCAGTTTTTCAGGGCTGTTTACTTTTCGAACTATTGGACTTGTCAAGCTTTTGGGTAAGGCTACACAGCTGTCCTCCAAAAGTAGGTCTATTCCATTTTCTTTCCCACTGATAGGTTTTAGGGTAGGCAAATCCACTGCGGACAGGATTTGTCCAGAAGTGCCCCGTCAGGATAGGGAAAGTTGTAAAATCGGGTTTTTTGTGGACCTGTTTTACATAAGCAGGTGTGAAAACCTTAATTTTTGATTTAAATTGACCACGTATAAGCTGGAGTTGCCTTGATGGTTTTATCTTCGGCCCGGTTAGTTATAGAATAATAATCCAAATGTTCAGTGTATGAAGTATAAGTTTTTAATGATGCCGGCAATGCTGTTGACCGGTCTGTGTTTTGCCCAAAAAGTAGATGTACAGGCAATTGAGAAAATCAAAAAAGAAGGACTTGATAACTCCCAGGTGGAGAGGCTGGCTTTTGAGCTGGTGGATAAAGCCGGACCGAAGCTCAGCAATTCGGCCGGATATCAGCGGGCCACCGAATTTGCTGTCAGGCAACTGGAAGAGTGGGGACTCCAGAATGCCGGTACTGAGGCATGGGGTGAGTTTGGACGGGGCTGGGAAGTGGAGAAGAGCTATGTGGCTATGACCAAGCCGTATTACATGCCTTTTATAGCTGTCCCCAAGGCATGGTCAGAAAGTACTACCGGGGAGATTAGCGGGAGAGTGGTTTTTATAGATGCAAAGACCGAAGAAGATCTGGCTAAGTACAAAGGTAAACTGAAAGGGGCTATCGTTGGGATCAAACCGACAGGTTCTCAGGGGCCTACTTTTGAGGCAGACGCGAATCGCTACACTGCCGGGCAGTTGGATGAAATGGCACAGCCGCCTTCCGGAAACACGGACAGCAGGTACACACCAGACCAGATGGCAGCACTGCGGGCAGCTAGGGCATTTGGCCAGCGGGTCAATGAGTTTCTCGCCGAAGAGGGTGTCGCCTTGGTGATCAAAGGTATGAATGGTAGGCATGGGACACTCTTTACCAGCAGTGCGAGAGGATTTCAAAAAGATGCTCCTGCGGGAGTACCCGAGTTGGAAACTGCTCCTGAACATGTCGGCCTGATGGCCAGGCTTTTTGAAAATGGGGTAGAAGTGGAAATAGAGGCTGAGGTAAAAACCAAGTATAAGACCGATGATCTACAAGGCTATAATGTAATAGCCGAAATCCCCGGCACAGACCCCACACTCAAGGAAGAGGTAGTGATGCTCGGTGGCCACCTGGACTCCTGGCATGGTGCCAATGGAGCCACTGATAACTCATCTGGCTGTATCGTGATGATGGAGGCTGTCAGGATCCTCAAAGCAACAGGGCTACAGCCCAAACGCACCATCCGGATTGCACTCTGGGGAGGCGAAGAGCAGGGACTTAACGGTTCCAGAGGCTACGTGACCAACCATTTCGGCGACCGCACCACCATGGAACTGAAACCAGCCCATGAGAAAATCTCCGCCTACTACAATATTGACAATGGAACGGGAAGAATCCGTGGAATCTACCTGCAAGGCAATGAGGCAGTGGGGCCCATCTTTGACGAGTGGTTCAAGCCGGTGGACGATCTGATAGAGAACAGGACCATCACCATCAGAAATACAGGGGGTACTGACCACCAAAGTTTTGACGCATTGAGTATTCCTGGTTTTCAGTTTATCCAGGATGAGGTCGAGTACAATACCCGGACCCACCATACCAATATGGACTTGTATGAGCGACTGGTGATGGATGATCTGAAGCAGATGGCAATCATTGTGGCATCTTTTGTCTACAACACCGCGCAGCGCGATGAGAAACTGCCAAGAAAAGAACTGAGAAAAGCAGAATAGAATTTCTTAAATCATAGCCGAAACCCAGGATGTCTGTAAGATATTCTGGGTTTTGGTTTTAATCCCTTTACTTATCAGCCGGGGAAATGTTTTTTTAGAACTCTGTTTGTTCAATTTTTAATTTCCTAAGGTGTAATTTTAAGTTTATGCGATATTCATTCCACCTTCTTATTGCTTCCCTGCTTCTTTTTTCCTGCCAAAATGAAAGGAGTCCCGACCTGATACTTTATAACGGGAAAATATGGACTGGGGAGGACTTGAATACATTTGATGAGGCACTGGCGATCACAGATGGAATCATAACCGAGATGGGCAATTCCAGCCAGGTTTTGGAGTTTGCCGGTGAAAGCACCCGGAAAATAGACTTGGGTGGGAAACTCGTGATAGCAGGTTTCAATGATGCTCATATGCATTTTCTAAGTGGATCGCTGGGATTGCTGGAGGCGGACTTGCTGAATGACACTACCTTGGAGCAGGCACTTGATAAGACGCTGGACTTTATAGCTAAAAATCCTCAAAAAGAGTGGGTTACCGGAAGAGGCTGGCAGTATACCTTCTTTGAATCAGGCCTTCCTGATCACGAAAGTATGGCAGCGCTGGATATAGACCGGCCGGTCTTTCTCAAAGCTTATGACGGGCATAGTGCCTATGCAAACAAGGCGGCGCTCAAGCTTGCCGGCATAGATTCATCTACGGATTTCGAGGGGTTTGGGGAGTTGGTGAAGGATGGGAAGGGTGAGCCTACAGGAGTGCTGAAAGAGGAAGCCATGGGACTGGTGGCCAGCCTTATCAAGGAGCCTACCTATGAAGAAAAGCTGGAAGCTTTGCGGAAAGGACTGGAAATGGCTGCTTCATTGGGTATAACCAGTGTCCAGAATGCGAGCGGGACAGAAGAGGACCTTCGTCTGTTTCAGGATTTACTCAGAAAAGGAGAACTTACGGTTCGCTACTCCGCAGCTTTCTCCATCGGATCAAAGACCACTGAAGCGCAGATCAACCGGTTTGAGTTTCTCAAAGACAGTCTGGGAGATACAAATCCATTGATACGGGCAGACGCAGTGAAATTCATGATTGATGGGGTGATCGAATCGCATTCCGCAGCGATGCTTCGTCCTTATTCTGACCTGCAGGCAGGGCATCCCGATTCTTTGGGGTCTCTTTCGCTCCCGGTGGAGCGTTATCAGAAATTGGTTCAGGAACTGGACCGGAAGGGCTTCAGATTATTGACCCATGCGATCGGGGACAGGGGGGTGAGGGAAGCACTTGCAGCGTATGGAGCTACGGGCCCGCTTGATCCTTTTAAAGAGACAAGGCACCGCGTGGAGCATATTGAAATGATATCACCGGACGATCTGGACCGGTTTGCGCTGGTTGGAGTCATGGCCAGCATGCAGCCTATCCATGCGGATCCAGGCACCATCGCTGTATGGCAGGATGCAGTGGGCGAAGAGCGGTTACCTTATTCTTTTGCGTGGAATTCCCTGCTGAAAGCCGATGCCCAACTGGTGTTCAGCAGTGACTGGCCAGCCGCGATCAGTCCGGATCCGCTACGGGGAATCCATGTGGCGGTGAACAGACGGGCTCCGGATGGTTTTCCACAGGGAGGATGGGTGCCGGAGCAGAAAGTAACCCTCGCCCAAGCACTGAGCGCCTATACTTATCTTGGGGCTTATTCCACCTTTGAGGAGACAAAAAAAGGGCTGCTACAGGTGGGATTTATGGCGGATCTGGTCGTGCTTTCCGACGATCTATTTGAGATAGACCCGATGAAGATCCATGAAGTGAGCGTGGAAAAAACAATCATGGATGGGAAAGTGATTTTTGAAAAATAAATCCCCTATCTGGAGTGGGATTACTGGAGGGTAGCTTTCGGTTTCTCCTGGCAAATATGCGTTAGAGGTGTAGCGATTTATTCCTGCTATCCGTTTTAGTGGCATGTACAATACATCCACGGTTTTCTCTTTGAAATCGAGTCTGCCTACCGCAGACAGGCATGAGGAAAAGCCATACACCCTGGGATGATTATCGACATGCGAGATTCTCCCGATGAAATCCAGGACAGGCTATCCCGACTTGTCGGGACAGGTAATGGCCTCTAAAAATCAAATTATAAACAGATGAAACGTTTGCTAGTCGCTTGGATATTACTTCCTATGTTCGGATGTGGCCTTGTCAGTTCCGGTGATCAACTGTATTTGCCCAGGGAAATGGAAAGTCTGAAGGTGCGGATCATGCAGGTGGCTGAATCAGCGACCTGTTCGGACGGAACAGAATGGGGGGTGGTGGCTTTTGGATCCAAGCCCTGTGGAGGCCCTTGGTCCTATCTTGCCTATCCGAAGGGGGTTGGTGAACGGGAATTTTTGGATATGGTCACCCGGTATAATGAACTTGAAAGGGAGTCCAATATCAAAAACAAGGCAGTGTCGGATTGTGCCTTAATCATCGAACCATCCGGTGTGAGATGTGAAAATGGAGTGCCTGTTTTTATATATGAAGAGTTTTAGTAAAGTTTGCGGTCACATATGAATTACCAACCCATTTTTTCGATTACCTTTTGAGACCGGAAAAAATGCCCATCAAGAATGCCGTCATTAACTGGAGCGGCGGAAAGGATTCAGCCCTTGCTTTATATCGACTTCGTCAATCCGGAAAATACGAACTCCATCGCCTGCTTACTTCCGTGAGCGAGAAGTATCAAAGGATATCAATGCATGGCGTACGGGTGGATCTACTGGATAAGCAGGCG
The DNA here is from genome assembly GCA_048819475.1 of Algoriphagus sp. GTDB lineage: Bacteria > Bacteroidota > Bacteroidia > Cytophagales > Cyclobacteriaceae > Algoriphagus. Next base: position 91,472 of record JBMDXP010000006.1, on the reverse strand, counting down.
GAAGCCATCGGCTTGCCACTGGTAAAAATGGAGGTTCCCGATATGCCGTCGATGGAGATATATGAGCGTACGATGCGTAAGACATTGGAGTCGATAAAGGCCGAAGGGGTATCTGTCTCGGTGTTTGGGGATATTTTTCTGGAAGATCTGAGAGCTTACAGAGAGGATAAACTCTCCGAAATAGGGCTGGAAGCAGACTTCCCCCTTTGGAAAATCCCCACTCACCAACTGATCCGCGAATTTCTGGATCTTGGTTTCCAGACTATTGTTACCTGTGTCAATGAAAAATACCTGGACAGGTCTTTTGCCGGGAGGGTAATCGATGACTCTTTTCTGGCTGATCTTCCTGCAGGTGTGGATCCCTGCGGAGAGAATGGGGAGTTTCATACATTTGTCTTTGATGGACCTATATTCAGTAAGCCTGTTTCGTTCAGCATCGGTGAGACGGTATACCGGACATATACACCTCAACCCAAAGAGAAGGATGACGCTTTTGAATGCGGGGACAAGGAATCGGAGCAGCAAAATCCATTTGATACCGGATTCTGGTACTGTGACCTAATCCCACAGACTTGACCCGCAGGAATCAAGACGGACTGTTACTGATGGCCGTTTTCTTTCAGCATATGAATACATCCTGCCAGAGATCTGTAATGGTGGTAGATTCCCTTCCAGATATTGCCTTTGTCGGCTCTTCTTAATCCGGGCTGCTTGTCCAGCCCTCCGGAATACCAGTCTCCATACGTATGGTCTATCAGATAGGTGTCGATATAACGCCATAATTTTTCGAATTTCCCGTAGTAATCCCGGTCATCGTCAGGAAACAGGTAGTGCATGTATAGCAGTGCATTCATCCCTTCCGCTTGGGCCCACCAATTTTTGGTATCATGGGTGACTTGTATTCCCCGGCCGTCTTTGAAGTAATAGGCCTCATCATAAAAGCCCCCGACCTCATCGTCCCATCCGTGGTCTAAAGCATGGTCTACCATTTTTTTGGCTATTCTTAAGGTAGTGGTGTCATTTTCCCACCCTAAGGCGTGTGATGATTCAAGCATCAGAAATGCCGTCTCCACATCATGTCCAAAGGATACATGATCAAGCTGGTGATGGGAGCGGATGACAGCCTCGGAAGAATCCGCAAACGATACGGGTGTCCAGTCAGGATATAGGAACAGGGTGAGGTACCCTTGGTCCGTCACGATCGTATCCCGGATAAGAAGGAGCAGTTCCTCCAGTCTCTTTTCCAGCAAAGGGTCTTTCCAGACGTGATAAAGCTCTGTGAAGGCCTCCAGCAGATGGATAGAACTGTTTTGGTCTTTATACCCCAGGTCTGAGGTGGACGGGGTATGCTCCGGTCTGGACAGCGGAACTCCGGTCACATCCAAATGCTGAAAATAGCCCTTGTGAACGGGGTCATGGGCTCCTTTTTCAAGCCAGAGAAAGGCTTCTTTTGCCAGTTCAAGGGCCTCGGTATTTCCAGATTGGGCATAATAGGCGGCCAAGGCAAATATGCCGAAGGCATTGCCATAGGCGGTCTTGGCGGAGTCTCCCTTGACCCTACCTTTTTTATCCACCAACCCATAGAAACCACCATGGGTGTGGTCCCACATTTTATCCCTGAGGAATTCAAAACCATGTAGTGCTCCCGTTTCATAATGAGCAACCTCAGGGTATTTTTCAGCCGCTTTTGCATGGGTCCATAGGTGCCGGGCTTGGGTGACAATCATTTTATCCTGGTTTCCTGTCGGCTTGAAGTCATGGGTAAATGAGCTCAGATATCCCCCGTCTATGGAATCGACTGCTGGCGGGTACCATTTGTCCAGAACTTCCGTGCGTAAGTGGGTATCGAGTAAGTCAGCGAGCTTGTCAGTGGGTTTGGATGTCTGTTTCTGACAGGCCGTCAAAAAAGCTACAAGTACTATAAGAGAAGAAACTGACTTCATAGGTTAGGTTGGGTTGTGAGTAATTCCGAATTGAGATGGCTGTTTTTCTTGAAATCAATATCGGGATTTGTGCCTGAAATCAAACCGTAAATTTAATGTGGACAACCGTTCTATAGCGAAATTATTATAGTCGAATCCTATAGGCATTGCTGTACGGGATCGGAGGTAGTCGTTATTTCCGCAAGTTGAGGATTTTCAGATGAAATGGGGAAATAAACCCCTGGATAAGAGGTTGATTTGACCCCAAATAGTGGAAAAAGGATCTTAAGTATGTATGATATAACCCATAAGGAATGAGGTTTGGGAATAGCTATAGGAAACCCAAGAGAAATTAAAATTCTATTATACATACGATGACTCATAAAATTTCAATTCCGGCCGTACTGGTAATGTTGCTTTTTGGAGCTATTTCGCTGATTTTCAGTGGGTGCAATGGGGAGGAAGAGGTGGAGGATGAAGGTATCCCCTTGCCGGTCAAGGAACTCGAGAAAGACTCTGCTGTCACCACTTTTGAGTTCCTCGGAGCTATAGAAGGTAAAGTAAACGTGGAAATCCGTCCCCAGGTTGAGGGAATTCTAGACAGCATCTACGTTGATGAAGGAGCTTTTGTTAACTCAGGTCAGCCACTTTTTAAGATAAATTCACTTCCATACAATGAACAACTTAAAAATGCGCGGGCAAATGTCGCGGTAGAGGAAGCCAATGTGATCAATGCACAGATAGAGCTGGACAGGTTGAAGCCGCTGGTGGAAAACGAGGTGATCTCGGATGTACAGCTTAGGACTGCCGAGTCAAATCTGGAAATAGCCCGTGCTACTCTCGCCCAATCGCAGGCACAGGAAGCCACTGCACAGATCAATGTGAATTTCACACTCATCAAGGCTCCGGTGAGTGGCTATATAGGCCGTATTCCTAAACGTATAGGAAACCTGGTCGCTAAAAATGATTCCCAACCGATGACTGTCTTATCTGATATAGAAGATGTGTTCGTCTATTTTGCGATGAGTGAGTCCGATTACCTGTTCTATAAAAGAATGAGCCAGGACTCTACGGCCAAGCGGATAAACCCGGAAGTAAAACTGGTTCTGGCAGATGGGACAGTGTATGAGGAGAAAGGCTATATAGATGCTGATGCAGGGCAAATCGAACGCTCCACAGGAGCCATCTCGCTGAGGGCCACTTTTCCCAATCCGGATAAACTGCTGAGATCAGGAAATACCGGAAAAATCCTTATGGAGCAGATTCATCCCAATGTGATCCTGGTTCCCCAAGTAGCGACTACAGTGATCCAGGATAAAACATTTGTATTCAGGCTGGATGAGAACAATGAAGTACATCGTGTGGCGGTTACCATAGAGGGGAAGTCGGGAAAAAATTACCTGATAGGGGAGGTTAATTTAAAAGAAGGGGACCGCATCGTACTTTCCGGGCTAGATAAGCTGACCGAAGGGATGAAGGTAAAGCCTATGGCAGAAGGTCAATTGCTGGCAAATAATTAATCATCCACCCTAGTAGAAACTTATGCTTCGTAAAATAATCGAGCGCCCGGTATTAGCCTCCGTTATATCAATTCTTTTGGTTATAGCCGGGCTTGTGGGCATTTCGCGCTTACCGATCACGCGTTTTCCTGATATAGCACCGCCCAGTGTCAGTGTCGGCGTATCCTACCCCGGCGGCAATGCCGAAACTGTGGCCAAGTCTGTGCTTCTTCCGCTGGAAGAGGCCATTAATGGGGTTGAAAACATGACCTACCTTCGGTCAATAGCCAATAATTCTGGATCCGGTACAATATCCATCTTTTTCAAACCGGGCACAGATCCGGATATCGCGGCAGTGAATGTGCAGAACAGCATCTCAAGAGCCATCAATCAGATACCTCCGGAAGTGAATGAAGCGGGGATTTCCGTGATCAAGCGGCAGAGTGGAAATATCATGACCATCAATATCTTCAGTGATGATGAAGATTCCCCGTACGACGAGACATTTCTCCAGGCCTATGCCAGGATAAACGTGATCAGGGAACTGCTTCGTGTGGAAGGAGTGGCACAGGCGGCTTTACTGGGGGGGAGGGATTACTCCATGCGGGTATGGCTGAATCCCGAAAAGCTGGCCTTGTATGGCCTCGTACCTCAGGATGTGATAGCGGCTATCAGGGAGCAGAATTTTGAAGCGGCACCCGGTAAGTTTGGAGAGGCTTCCGAAGAAGTCTTTGAGGCAGTACTGAGACATAAAGGACGCTACAGTGAGCCGGAAGAGTATGAGAGAATACCGATTAAGACAGATCTGGATGGATCGGTTTTGTATCTGAAAGACATTGCAAGAGTGGAGTTTGGCTCCTCCAACTATGGCAGTGACAACAAAGTGAATGGTAGGCCAGGGATCACCATAAATATATCCCAGACCAACAATTCAAATGCGAAGGAGATCGACCAGAACATCAGGGAAGTGTTGGAAGAGACTTCCCAGTTCTTTCCGGAGGGAATCCAATATGACATCTCATACAGTGTAAGGGAGCAGATAGATGAATCGATCCAGCAGGTGATTGAGACGATTTTTGAGGCATTTATCCTGGTATTCATCGTCGTTTACATTTTCCTTCAGAACTTCCGGTCCACGCTTATTCCTGCTATAGCGATACCGGTATCCCTGGTAGGTACCTTCTTTTTCCTTCAGCTGCTCGGGTTTTCCATCAATGTGCTCACCATGTTTGCGCTGGTGCTTTCCATCGGGATCGTGGTCGATGATGCGATCGTAGTGGTGGAGGCAGTCCATCAGAAGATGCACGGCGGAGCAATGAGGGCAAAGAAAGCCACAGTGACGGCAATGAGTGAAATAACAGGGGCCATACTTTCCATTACTTTGGTGATGGCAGCCGTGTTCCTTCCGGTAGGGTTTATGGATGGTCCGGTAGGTCTTTTTTACAGGCAGTTTGCTTACACGCTGGTGATTGCGATTTTGATTTCAGCATTGAACGCCCTTACCCTGAGCCCGGTACTTTGTGCGCTTATCCTGAAGCCTGAAGATGAAAAGCTTGAAACCCAGTCCCGTAATGCTTTTGTAAGGTATAGAGATAGATTCTTCAATGCATTCAACCGTGCCTTCGAGGCTTTGACTGACAAATACCTGCGTAGTGTCAAGTGGCTACTCGTAAAAAAATGGGTGGGCATTGCCGCCTTGCTGGGAGTAAGTCTGCTTACCTACTGGATGTTCACTAGCACCCCCAGGGCCTTTATCCCTACCGAGGATGACAGCTTTTTGACTTATTCACTTGCCATGCCACCGGGAGCATCCCTGGACAGGACCACGGAGGCTCTTACCGTAGCTGATCAGCTTATCCAGGAGCATGAGGCCGTAGAATCTGTCAATAGTGTATCAGGCTATAATGTGATCGATGCGACCACAAGCCCATCTTTTGCCATGGGCTATATTAACCTGAAGCCACTGAAAGAGCGTGGGGATATCCAGGCGATCGAACAGGTGATTGACGACCTGAGAACGAAGCTGTCTTCCATCAATGAGGGGAATATCAGTGTCTTTTCCAGACCCACGGTACAGGGCTTCGGGGATTTCAACGGACTTGAATTTGTCCTCCAGGATAGACTGGGAGGGGACTATCAGACCTTCAGTGCTGTGGCAGATGAATTCATCGCTGAACTGAACAACAGGCCCGAAATAGAAAATGCGTTTACTTCCTTCAAAGCCAACTTTCCACAGTATGAGATTTCCATCGATTATCTCAAGGCAAAGGCCATGGGGGTAAACGTAAGGGAAATGCTCAGGACCGTCCAGTCACTTTTCGGAAGGGTGCAGGCAGGGGACTTCAACCGGTTCGGAAGGCAATACAGGGTATATATGCAGGCAGATATTCAGTACAGAAATGAGCCTTCATCCCTGAATTCGGTGTTTGTGAAAGGAAGTTCGGGTGAAATGGTCCCTGTCAATACGCTGATGAAGGTGGAGCGCGTGTTTGGCCCGGAGATCGTTACCAGATATAACCTGTTCAACTCCATCAGTATCAACGCTTCTCCATCCCCCGGCTACAGTACAGGGGATGCGATGAATGCCGTGGAGCAAATGGCGAGCTCAAAGCTTCCTGCCAACTACAGCTATGAGTGGACTGGGATGAGTTTGGAGGAAAAAGAATCCGGTGGACAGACCGCATTGATTTTTGGACTGAGTATTCTCTTTGTTTATTTTCTTCTGGCAGCCCAGTATGAAAGTTACCTCCTTCCATTTGCCGTGCTGCTTTCCATTCCCACCGGTTTGCTCGGAGTATTTGTTTTCATCGGGGTTGCGGGCATTGCCAACAATATTTATGTCCAGGTGGGGCTGATCATGCTGATAGGCCTATTGGCAAAAAATGCCATTCTGATCGTGGAGTTTGCGGTACAAAACCGGGACAAGGGGATGAGCGCGTTTGATGCGGCTATCACAGCAGCCCGACTTCGGTTGAGACCGATCATGATGACTTCACTGGCTTTTGTGGCAGGGCTGATCCCATTGATGCGGACGATCGGGCCATCCGCCATCGGCAATAAGTCTGTCAGTATAAGCGCTGCAGGAGGTATGGTGTTTGGGGTGATGCTGGGGCTCTTTATCATACCGGTATTGTTTGTGATTTTCCAGTCTATCCAAGATAGGTTTAAGACCCGCACAGAACCACTAGACGATGAAGACTAACATATCTATGAGACTAACAAGCTATAAGACCGCCTGGATACTGGTAATCGTGTCAGGCGTGTGGCTCAGCTCCTGTAAAGTGGGAGAAAACTACACCAGGCCGGATGAAAGGTTGCCTGAAGGATACCGGGTAGAGGCAGATAGTCTGGGAGATACATTGAATATTGCCAATATTTCGTGGAGGGAATTCTTCGAGGATTCGGTATTGAATGAATTGATAGAAAAAGCGCTGAAAAACAATCTTGAAATAGCGATTGCCGATCAGGATATCCAGTCTTTTTATGAGAATCTATTGCAGCGGAGAGCCAATTTCTTTCCTACCCTCACTGCTGCTCCCGAATATTACAGAGAGAACCATTCGGATAACTGGTATTCCAACCCCAATGCCAAATATTATGAGCGGAACGGAGGGACACCGCCTCCACGTTGGTATGTAAACCGCGTGCAGCACCTCATCCCGCTGGAATCTTCCTGGGAGATCGACTTATGGGGTAAGCTACGACGTGAAAGGGAAAGTGCCCAGGCCAGACTCGAGAGTACCCGGGCGGCATACAGGGCACTGCAAACTACTATTGTGGCTGAAGTGGCTACCAGTTACTACAACCTGTTACGGCTGGATGCCCAACTCGAGGTGGCAAATTCCAACCTGGCATTGAATGACAGTACGCTCACTATCGTGCGCCTGCAATACCGTGCCGGACAGGTGACTTCGCTGGCCATACTCCAGACGGAGAACCAGAAGCTTCAGGCTGAATCCTTGATCCCGAGAATTGAACGGGAGATGGTACAGGAGGAAAATTACCTGAGATTCCTGCTAGGTGAATTTCCGGATAAAATCCTTCGGATCAACAGCTTGGATGCGGCCAATATCAAGACCAAAGAGGCAGCTGGCTATCCTGTCGATCTGCTGAAGAACAGGCCCGATGTACAGCTAGCAGAGTATAACCTCATGGCTGCCAATGCTGATGTGGGAGCAGCTATAGGAGCAAGGTATCCCAGTCTGGTACTGAGTGCAGGAGTGGGGCTGGATGCCTTTGTGCTGAACAGTCTGTTCTCCCCGTTGTCTCTTTTCGGCACTTTTTCATCTGGTCTTGTGCAGCCTATTTTTCAGAATAGGAGATTGAAGACTGCCCAGAAAGTAGCCGAAATCGAGCGGAATATTGCCATGCACCAATTCCGGCTTACCCTGATCAATGCCGTGGGGGAGGTGTCAAACGAACTCACCAACATCAAAAAGCTGAAGGAAGAGCATGAGCTTGCGGTACAATTGATTGAGGCTTCGACCATAGGTGTCTCCAATGCTTCCCTGCTTTTCAAGAGTGGGATGGCAAATTACCTGGAGGTAATCAATGCCCAGGCCAATGCCTTGGACAATGAATTGAATCTGGTTAACGTCAAAATGCAGATTCTGAACTCCAATGTGGAGTTATACCGGAAGCTCGGAGGGGGATGGAATTAACCAGCCAAGGAGCTACTCACGGATAATTTTCTATGAAAGCTGTCAAGTAGCAAAAAACCTCCGGCGGGAGGTTTTTTGCTACTCTTTCATCAGTTTTTCCAGAATGGAGATGGCTGCTTCTGCCAATATGGTACCAGGGCCGAAAACCGCCGAAACACCTTCGTTGAACAGGAAATCATAATCTTTTGCCGGAATCACGCCTCCAGCCACCACCATGATGTCTGGGCGTCCCTGTTCTTTGAGTGCCTGAACCAACTGGGGAATCAATGTTTTATGACCTGCTGCCAGCGAAGATGCTCCTACTAGATGGACGTCATTTTCTATCGCCTGGGTAGCCACTTCCTGTGGGGTCTGAAACAGGGGGCCGATATCCACATCAAATCCAAGGTCCGCAAAGCCTGTGGCAATCACTTTGGCTCCCCGGTCATGCCCGTCCTGTCCCATCTTGGCCACCATTATTCTGGGCCTTCTTCCTTCCACTTCGGCAAACTGATCCGAAAGCTGTATTGCTTTTTGAAAAGACTTCTGGTTTTTCACTTCTGTGGCATATACTCCCGTGATCGATTTGGCTTGGGCCTGATGGCGACCAAAAGCAGCTTCCATGGAACTGGATATCTCCCCCAAGGTAGCTCTTTTTCTCGCTGCCTCAATCGCGAGTTCCAGCAAATTGCCCTCACCGCGCTTAGCCGCTTCCTCCAAGGCATGGAGTGCCTGGGTTGTCTCTGCCTGGTCCCGGGAGTTCTTCAGCTGCTTTAATCTTTCGATTTGGGATTCCCTTACGGCTTGGTTATCCACGTCGCGGACTTCTATGTCCGGTTTTTCATCGGAAGTGTAGCGGTTTACTCCCACGATTACATCTTTTCCACTGTCAATTCTGGCCTGCTTTTTAGCGGCAGCCTCTTCAATCCTTAATTTGGGAAGGCCTGATTCTATCGCCTTGGCCATGCCTCCCAACTCTTCCACTTCTTCTATCAGACTCCAGGCACGGGCTACAAGCTGATCAGTAAGGTATTCAACATAGTATGAACCGCCCCAGGGATCTACGACATCAGTGATACCTGCTTCTTCCTGTAGCACCAGCTGTGTGTTTCGGGCTATGCGCGCGGAATAATCAGTGGGAAGGGCAATAGCCTCATCGAGTGAGTTGGTATGGAGTGACTGTGTGCCTCCCATTACTGCAGCCAGTGCTTCTACTGCTGTCCGGGTCACATTGTTGTATGGATCCTGCTCAGTCAATGACCACCCGGAAGTTTGACAGTGCGTTCGCAAAGCAAGGGATTTGGAATCTTTGGGGTTGAACTGCTTGACGATTTTTGCCCAGAGAAGTCTTCCAGCTCTCAACTTTGCAATCTCCATAAAATAGTTCATTCCTATTGCCCAGAAAAAGGAAAGTCTTGGGGCAAAATCATCGATGTCCAGCCCTGCTTTTACACCGGTACGCAGATACTCCAGTCCGTCTGCAAGTGTATAAGCCAGCTCCAGATCGGCCGTAGCACCCGCTTCATGCATGTGATAGCCGGATATGGAAATGGAATTGAACCGGGGCATTTTCCGGGAGGTGTAGGCAAAAATATCCGAAATGATCCGCATGGACGGTAGAGGAGGGTAGATATAGGTGTTCCGGACCATAAATTCCTTCAGGATGTCATTCTGGATCGTTCCACTGAGCTGCTCCGGTTTTACGCCTTGCTCTTCGCCTGCCACGATGAAAAAGGCCAAGATGGGGATCACTGCGCCGTTCATGGTCATGGAAACGGACATCTCATTCAAAGGAATCTGATCAAACAGTACCTTCATATCTTCTACCGAGTCTATGGCTACACCGGCTTTTCCCACGTCTCCTTCCACTCTCACATGGTCCGAATCGTACCCCCTATGGGTAGCCAGATCAAATGCGACAGATAAGCCCTTTTGGCCACCTGCAAGATTCTTGCGATAGAATGCATTGGACTCTTCTGCTGTGGAGAATCCTGCGTATTGCCTGATGGTCCATGGTCGGGTACAATACATTGTGCTATAGGGACCTCTTAAAAAGGGGGCTATACCTGCCTGAAAACCGAGGTGTTTGAATTCCTTGGTTTCTTCTCCCATGATGATGGATGGTACTTTGATCTGCTCAGGAGAGTCCCATGTTTCAGGATCAGCAGAGGTCTTGGCTTTGTTCGCAGCTGGTTTCCAGTTTTTAAAATCCGGTCTCATAGGTTTTTGAGGTTTTGGAGTTCGATGGGATAGGTTGACCGTGTCTTCAGGAGTTTATCCTCTCCATCCACTATCTGCTCAAAAGGAAGGTTGTTTTCCTCCCCTTCATCTGGTCTGTAGTTGTTTACCCCGACTTTCACTTTACTGCCAGTGACCACGCTGTGCTGGTCTTGTTTTGCTGTTTGCCTGATTTCTTGCTGTATAGATGCATTTTCAACATTTTTCATCCAGCCCTCCTTTTCTTCCAGACCGCGGAGCTTTTCCAGCACCAGTTTTTCTATTTCCTGCTGAAGATGCGTCAAGTAATAGGATCCGGCGGCTGGGTCAATTACCTTGTTCAGGTGGCTTTCGTCGCTGAGTATAGCAGAGATATTTCTTGCTATTCTTTTATCTTGTCCAGAAGCATGGGCTCCGCCTGCGGGCTTCACCCACAGCGAATTACAGCCGCCCAATACAGCAGCCATGCTTTCAAAGGTCTGTCTGATCAGATTGGTATCCTTATCGATGAGGGACTTAGTCCAGTCGCTGCTGGATACGATAAGATGGATGGATTCTGCTTCAATCTGAATCCCAAGATTGGATGCCAGGTCCACCGCAAGATTTCTGAATGCTTTGAGTTTGGCGATCTCCGCAAAATGACTGGCACCTGCGGTGAGATGAAAAGCGAAATTGCTGTGGGCCTCAAATCCTGAAACAGCCTGTTTCATCAGTTGGTCGATGAGCTCGATTACTTCTCCCAGCCCCAAGTAAAGTTCCTGTATGCCTGTAGCTCCTGCATTGGCATATTTGGCCAAATCGATCGTGATGGGATAAAAATCCGGAAAAGAAGCAAAGCTTTCGATCAGCTCTTTAGCTCTGGCCAGATTACCTGACCAATCACTGTCTCCGTCCAGAAAAGCATCTGCCGGCGACCAGAGTATTGCCCCATGAAGCATTTCAGAGGTGAGGTTCAAAGAATTCACCCAATTATGGATTTCGGAAATCACCAAATCGATCTTTGCGGTAGGCAAAAAATAAAGCTGGACATATTCGGTAAGTACACCATGTAAAAGCTGGTTCAGATCTTCCGTGCCGTCCAGATGAAGGACTACACCCTCTGCTCCACTATCCAAGACGGAGAGGATTTCCCCATTGGCAGCCTTGCTGTCGGTAACGTAGATAGACACAATGTTTTTCCAGTTTCGGGGAGATCCTCCGGGTATCTTGGGAGATGGGTGGAAGCGCATCGTTGAGACTTCTTCTGAAACGTCCCCGGCAGTATAGAGCGGTTGGATTTTCAGTTCGTCCCATAGCGGTGATACCAGGGTGGCGTCAAAATCTTTTCCTTTTAAATCTTTTTTGACTTGCTCCAGCCAGTCTTTTTTGGAAGATGGCGGGAACCCATAGAAGTCTGTGTCAGTCATAATTGGGTTGTTTTAAAGGCGGTAGTAACCAAAAATAGCGAAATGAAGGGGAATACATGTACTACTTAGACGTTATAAGCCAGCTTTAGGGTTTGGTTTAGGACAGGCTTAAAAATCCATATCCTGATTACCGGGTTCATATTCGGTGTAATCTGGATTTGGCAGCAATCTAATTTTGAATTGGAACGGAGCTCCGAATATTGTTTGGACAGTAAATTCCGGTTCTCCAATTATTCATTAATTCAAGCTAAAATCTATTTTTTATTTAAGTTAATTTTATTCAAATTTGACACCCTTGTCCGGACCCTCAGGGTCTTTGATTTTCAGAAATCTTCTCTAATGAGTTCAGAAGCTAGCGCAGTTTGGAATGAATGTTTACGTGTTATCGAACAGCACGTCAATGAGCAAAGCTTTTCAACTTGGTTCAAACCGATCAATCCGGTAAAACTTGAAGGCACCAATCTCACGATTCAGGTGCCCAGCCAATTTTTTTACGAATGGTTGGAGGATAACTATGTGCAGGTCTTGAAGCTTGCGATTAAGACTATTCTGGGCCAGGGAGGGAGATTGGAATATGCAGTAGTAGTGGACCGGGGGAACTCGTCCAACCAACCCTATGTGGTGTCTTATCCCCAAGGTAACAGTGGCGGTAAAAAGCTTCCTGCTGCTGCAGAGCAGAATAAGACACCTTTTGAGATGCAGTCACTGAATGCGGAAGCGCTCACAAACAGTAACCTGAATCCTACCTATACTTTTAATACCTATATAGAGGGAGACTGCAACAGGCTGGCCCGGTCGGCAGGTTTTGCTGTTGCCACTAAGCCGGGAATCACCTCGTTCAATCCGCTGATGGTATACGGAGGTGTGGGTCTAGGCAAAACACACCTGGTGCAGGCGATAGGCAATGAGATCAAGAATGGCCCGGAAGATAAATTTGTATTGTATGTGTCCTCTGAAAAGTTTGTAAACCAGTTCATGGATTCCATTAAGGATGGAAATGTGAAGAGTTTTACCAACTTCTACATGCAGGTGGATGTGTTGATCATAGATGATATCCAGTTTCTGGCAGGCAAAGACCGCACGCAGGAAATGTTTTTCCATATCTTCAATCATCTTCATCAGAGCAAGAAGCAGATCATTATGACGTCCGATTGCCCTCCCAGGGATTTGAAAGGGTTGGAGGAGCGGCTTTTGTCGAGGTTCAAGTGGGGGCTTACTGCAGATCTTCAGATGCCTGATTTCGAGACCAGGGTAGCAATTATCAGACGTAAGATGCAGTCTGAGGGGATTTATATCCCCGATGATGTCGTAGAGTATCTGGCCTATACGGTGGATACCAATGTGCGGGAACTGGAAGGTATCCTGATTTCACTGATTGCCCACGCCTCTTTAAGCAGAGTGGAAATCAGTTTGGAGCTGGGCAAAATGGTGATGAAAAACATCATCAAGGATATCGAAACGGAAGTAGGGATAGATTTTATCCAGAAAGCTGTTTCAGATTATTATAACATCGCCCTTGAGGACCTGAAAGCCAAAACCAGGAAAAAGGAAATTGTGGTAGCCAGACAGGTTGCGATGTATTTTTCGAAGGAGTTTACCAATCATTCGCTTAAATCAATTGGGTACCATTTTGGGGGAAGGGACCACTCCACCGTGATCCATGCCGTGCAGACGGTCAATGACCTGATGGAAACAGACAGTTCATTGAGAAATGCGGTAAATGAACTCAAGAAAAAGTTTAAAATGAGATCCTATTGATGGAGTCTCTTTCCGGAATATTTATTTTTCCAGTTCTTTCTGCATCATTTCTTCAAACCGCTCCAGCAGCCGGATATATCGGCTCTGTATATTTTCCACAAACGTACTTTTCACATCGATGGGATATATCGGGTTGTATTGGATCCTGTCGATGATCATGTCCAGCCAGGCTTTTCCATCGTCGATCAGGTCGGCATGAAATGCTTCCACAGTGAGATCCCTTGAGCCTGAAAAAGGACCCTTTTTCTGCTTTTGAAAATAGCTGTTTATCACGGTAAGTGCCAGCTCGTGTGTAGCCTCGAAATTCCTGATTAAATCCCTGGCCTTCGGTTCATCCATGGCTGTTTTCCTAGCCCGGCTAGAATAGGCTCTAAGATCTTCCAGAGCCATGGAGAATTCCTGAAAGCAATCTTCGCAGGATAGGGAGGATGTCTTCATCAGATCAGTTTAAGCGGTTAAGGTTTCAGAATAGCAACCCACAATGTGTTTCTAAATACAAAGTACAGAATCCACGGTGAATTTTCAATCCGGTTTACTGATTCAATTCGATTGAGGAAATGAAGCTGAGCGCTTTGCTAGTCCGGGGTTGATGGCAGAGTCGCCGTACGATTGTAATGGGGAGGTGGTTCAATAAGATCCGTCGGTGTTCCCGTTGCAATAGATAGGGCCTGCTGAAAAACGCCAGTAAAAAGATTGGAAGCCATAGTTTTGAATTAGTAGACCATTTTTAAGGCAAGCTTTTTGACCACAATAGCCCGTTATCCATGCACAGGAAAATCCAATAACAGTATTTTTTTTGAGCTAGCCTCAGCCCCACCATCTTCTACGTTGCCCTCATTCGAAGTATAAGCATACATCATCATTCGGACGCCTTGAAGCTGGTACAGCTGAGACTTTTTCAGCAAGCCCTAGATAGGTGTGCGTTTTTCTTTGACAGGAAAACCCTGATGCTGGTTGTGGGTTTTCAGAGGATAGTGGCTGCTTATCCACTAAGCTGCTCAACTTTAAAATATAAATTTTTCCTAGTTTGATTCAATTTGATGAGTGAACACACCTATTTTCAAAAGTGTTTTTTAGCAGGAGATTCAGACATGAGGATTGCTTACCAACTATAGAGTTCGAATAAAAAAAATGCATTTAGCAAGTTTTAACATAAACTTTGTAACAAAATGGAAAGCATAAATTAGAGAGATGGCTTTCTAGGAAATATATAGAAATCAGTTTCATTATTTTTTACAGAATATTGAAAATTTTATATTATTATCAATTTAATATAATTTTTTTTCAAAATCATTAAAAAATGACTGTGATTTAAATAGATACGGTTTTTTACCTTTTATGTACGATTTTGGGAAATTCGAGTAATTTTTTGTCCGGTTTCGAACCAGTTAATCAAACTAAATCTCTATATTCATTAAAAATTAAACTACAACCTATGAAGAAAATTTTATTGGCTTTCGTGTTGATTGTAAGTTTTGTGCACATGTCATGGGCACAAAGCCGATCGGTCAGCGGGACGGTGACTTCATCAGAAGATGCGATGCCGCTCCCCGGGGTAAGTGTGTTGGTCAAAGGGACCACTATTGGTGCGATCACAGGAATTGACGGTGATTTTACAATTTCTGTTCCTGAAGGAAGGAATGTTATCCAGTTTTCATTTGTGGGGATGGCATCGAAAGAGGTAATCCTCGGGGAGAGTTTGGTGTTGACTGTAATCTTAGAGCCAGATGTAAGGGCATTGAATGAGGTGATAGTTACAGCACTCGGAGTCTCTCGGGATGAGCGGTCCGTTGGTACGGGAATGCAATCAGTGAGCGGGGACAAGCTGTCATCAGTTAGAGAACCTAATTTGGTAGGTTCTTTGGCGGGTAAAGTGGCGGGGGTTCAGGTGATCGGTTCATCTGGAGCTGCATTGGGCGGAAGTCAGAATATCCGGTTAAGAGGAATCAATACTCTTGGAGGTGGATCTCCGCTGTTTGTGGTGGACGGAACTCCCATATCGAACACCTCCTTTTCTCCGAACAACGATAATCCTGGAAGAGACTATGGGAATCTTGCAGGGGATATCAATCCTGATGACATCGAAAGTGTAACGGTATTAAAAGGACCTTCTGCGGCGGCATTATATGGAAACAGGGCTGCAAACGGTGTGATATTGATTACGACCAAAAAAGGAAGTAGCCGAAAAGGGATTGGGGTAGAAATCAATCAAAGCACTACTTTTGAGCGTGTGTATGTGCTTCCTAATTATCAGAATGAATATGCGGGAGGATATACACAGGATTTGTTGACCTTCAATTATAACCCTGCCACCCATCCTGAATCCTGGGCTGCTTTTGACGGTCAGAAAATGCTCAACTATGCAGCTGATGAGTCTTGGGGGCCTAGAATGGATGGTACTCCTGTAAGACACTGGGATTCTTGGTATCCAGGCGAATCGTTTGGGGAGTTGAGACCTTTAGTGCCGCATGAGAACAACGTAAGGGATTTCTTTCAGACAGGAAAGACATTCAATACAGGTGTGTCCTTATCGGCTGGTGATGAAAAATCCAATTTCAGACTTTCCCTGAATAATGTCTCTCAGACCGGTGTTATGCCCAATAGTTCACTCACTAAAAACAATGTGAGTTTTAACGGTAACCAGCAATTGAATCAGCGACTATCTGCTGGAATCAATTTTAACTTTACAAGTACCCAGGGTGTAGGTCGTCCTGCATCGGGTTATACCGGAAGAAATCCTGTGAACTCTTTCAATCAATGGTTCCAGCGTCAAATTGACATGGATAGACTCGCTGAGTATAAAAATCCTGATGGTAGCTATAGGACATGGAATATCCGTTCTCCTTTAGACACCAGGCCACTATACTGGAATAACCCGTATTACGAGGCGTATGAAAATGCCCCGGAAGATAAGCGGGACCGCATTTTCGGTAATTTCAATCTAGGCTATAAGATCACTGACTTTCTGAAGGTCACAGGGTTTCTGAGAACTGACTTCTACAACCAGAAGATTGAAGAAAGGATAGCTTCCGGAGGATTGGATCTGGATTTCTACAGCGTGGACCAGCGGATGGGAAGGGAAGACAACTACGAAATACTTCTTCAGTTTGATAAAACCTATGGGGACTTCTCCGTTACGGCAAATGGAGGTGGTAACATACGTATCAATACAATAGACAGGGTTTTTCAATCCACAGTTGGAGGATTGTCTGTTCCGGATTTTTATAATATCGCAGCTTCAGTGGACAGGCCTAATACCACATCGTTTAAAAGCAGGAAAAATGTAAGAAGTGTCTATGGAAACGTATCAGTAGGCTATAAAAACATCATATTCCTGGATGCTACTGTCCGCAATGACTGGTCGTCAGCACTTCCTGTAGCCAATAACAGCTATATCTATCCATCCGTATCTACGTCATTTGTGTTCACTGAGTTGATGGGAGGGGCGGGTAATTTTCTTAGTTTCGGTAAATTCAGGATGAGCTACGCGCAGGTTGGCAGTGACATAGATCCTTATGAGATTGCAAGTATCTATACTGTTGGCACGCCGTATGGCTCTCTTCCAAATCTGAATGTACCTACTACGTTTCTAAACCCTGATCTCCGACCGGCTCTTTCATCCTCTTATGAAACAGGTCTGGATTTGAGGTTCTTTGATGGAAAAGTAAATCTGGATCTGACTTATTACAGAAACGACAATAAGGATCAAATCCTTACTCTCACAATACCAGGGTCAAGTGGTTATACAGGAGCAATCATCAATGCAGGAAATATAAGAAGTGAAGGTTTTGAAGTTTCCCTGGGAGGTACTCCTGTGCAGAAGCGAGATTTCTCCTGGGATGTAAACCTCAATTTAGCACGGAATATGAATCAGATCGTGGAGTTGACCGAAGGCCTTGATAACCGGCAGCTGCAGTCAGCCTATTGGGGTATGACGCTGAATGCAAGAGTGGGAGAGCCTTGGGGTACACTTATCGGAACAGGGTTTACTTATACTGATTCCGGTCTTCCCATTATCAATGAGGACGGATCTTATGTGCTGACGCAAAATAAGCTCCTTGGAACTGTACTTCCTAAGTTTACCGGCGGATTTATGAACACGTTACGCTATAAGAACTGGGATCTTACCGCTTTTCTTGAATTCCAGGTTGGAGGAAAGTTTTATTCCGTGACCAAAATGTTTAACGCTTATGCTGGTTTGGCTGAGGAGACAGCAGGATTGAACGATAAAGGTAGTCCTCTGAGAGATCCGATTGAAGATGGGGGAGGGGTACGAGTCGATGGTGCTTTGGAAGATGGCACGCCTACTACGGTATATGTGGATGCATATGACCATTTCTCAGGGATGTTTGGAAATCATGAGCGCTGGATTTATGATGCCACATATTTCAAGCTCCGTGAATTGAGACTGGGGTGTTCTCTGCCTTCAGGAATGCTCACGCGGACACCTTTTCATACTGCAAACATCGGGATAATTGCCCGTAACTTATGGCTGATCCATACGAATGTGGATGGTTTGGATCCATCTGAATTCGGGTCAGGTACCAATGGCTTCGCATATTTTGAAAGTGGTCAGTTGCCAGGGGTAAGATCTATCGGTTTCAATATCAGACTTGGACTTTAATTGATTTGTATTATGAAGAATATAAAAAATAATTTGTTAGCAATTGTTGCAGGGAGTCTGATCTTCAGTTCTTGCGGTGAGTTTGGGGATATGAATGTAGATCCCAACCGGCCATCCAGTCCGCTTACTTCAGCATTATTGACAAGTGCTGAGCGAAGCGTATCCGGGGTAATAGGTGATGCAACAAGTATCCTATACGTACAGCATCTTTCAGAGAAGCAGTATACGGAGGCATCAAGATATCAAACAATCTATTTTGATTTCAACGGGTTCTACTCAGGACCATTGATGAACCTGAAAAGAATAATAGACTTAAATACCGACGATGAAACCAAAGGGGATGTCCTAGTTGATGGCAGCAATCAAAACCAGATTGCCGTAGCTAGGATTTTGAGGGCTTACTTCTTCTCTATGATGACTGATCGATGGGGAGAACTTCCGTATACTCAGGCTCTACAAGGAGATCTTAATTTTTCTCCAGCTTATGACACGCAGGAGTTTATATATACCGATCTGCTGAAAGAGCTAAAAGAAGCAGCTGTTCAGATTGATCTTGCAGGTGTACCGGTAAATGGAGACTTTCTTTTCAACGGGAATATGACTAAATGGAGAGAGTTTGCCAATTCCTTGCGGATGGTACTTTCTCTGAGGCTAAGTGATATAGCTCCTGAGCTAGGGAGAGTGAATTTTACAGAAGCTTTTGAGGGAGGGGGATTGACTGAGGATTTTATGTTCCCTTATTTGTCTGAAGCGAACAATCAGAATCCCTGGTTTGGAAGATATCTTACCCGTGTGGATTACGCAATCAGCAACACCTTGTATAATTATATGAACCCATTAGGCGACCCGCGTTTACCTGTTTTTGCAGACCCTGCAGCGGCAACAGGAAGAGTCACTCCTATGCCCTACGGTGTGGCAAATACGGTAGCTGGATCCATTACCAATGATGAGGTTTCTTATTTAGGTATCGGAACAAGGGAACAAGCCGCGGAGCTGCCAATCATGACAGTGGCCCAGCTTCATTTCACTAAGGCAGAGGCCGCCCACAGAGATTGGATCACCGGAAGTGCTGAATCTTATTATAATCAAGGGATAGCAGCATCTTTCAGGCAGTACGGTGTCTATAACGAGGCGACTTTTAATTCCTATGTTTCGAGGCCAGAAGTTGCTTGGTCTGATGATGATGCGCTGGAGAAAATTGGAAACCAGAAATGGGTGGCTCTCTTCCTTCAAGGTTTCGAAGCTTGGTCAGAATGGAGAAGACTAGGTTATCCGGAATTAACTCCTGCCGTGGCTCCAATGAATGCAAGTGGAGAAATCCCAAGAAGACAGGCTTATCCTACTACAGAGCGGGATATCAACACGTCCAATTATCAGGAAGCCGTAAGTCGCCAGGGACCTGATGATCTCGACACCCGTGTATGGTGGGATGTAAGTAACTAAAATCCAGGTTAGGGAAGTTGAAAGTTCAGCTTCCCTAATTTTATTTAAAGTGTGCAAACCTTCAGGATCAAACTGGTTCAGCTTACACAGCTTTTATGCATATTGAAAGTTTTATTTAAGCGCGCTACCCACATCCCATTTTATCATAGGTTGAAATCAATGTCACCTCACATTATAACTCTGCATAAACGGTTGGCCGTTGCCGGAGACTCCTTCAAGCAATAGCTTTCCGCTGAACTTTTCAAGATACTGACCGACCGCTTTTGGGTCTTTGGCTGGCTCCTTGTTGATATGGGTTACCACAAATCCGTCACGGAGGCCCAAATCCCTTAAATATCCCCTGCTCAATGCGGTGATTTTGATGCCGTAAGGTATCTTCAGTCTGTCCTTTTCTATGGTGTTCACTGCTTCCAGTCTGGCACCTAGAAGTGCTGAACTATAGTATTCGCGTTTGATGACTCCTGTACCCCCTTCCAGGTTTTCCAGAATGAGCTTGGCAGTTTTGCTGCTGCCATTCCGCAGAAATGATAACTCCGGCTGATCGCCTGGGTAGTAATAGGAAAGTGCTTCTTCGAAACTGCCTTTGCCTGTGATTGTATAATCCCCAATGCCTGTCAACACATCGTTTTTCTGGATTCCGGCTTTTTCGGCAGAGCCTCCCTTGATCACATGTGTCACGATCACTCCATCCAGTGATTTTATCTTCATCTCCTCTGCCAGCTCTGGCGTGATTTCAACCACATCTACTCCCGGTATGGCTTTCTGTACCTCCCCAAACTTGATCAGGTCATTGGCTACCTTCATGGCTATGTCCACCGGTACAGCAAAACCGTAACCAGTATAAGAACCTGTACGGGAAAGGATAGCGGTATTGATGCCTACCAATTCGCCGTTTACATTCACAAGCGCACCTCCTGAGTTGCCGGGATTAATCGGGGCATCCGTTTGGATAAAGCTTTCCAGCGGAAAGTCCCCTCCCAATATATTGATCTGACGCTCCTTGGCAGATACGATGCCGGCGGTGACTGTCGAAGTCAGGTTAAACGGATTGCCTACAGCCAAGACCCACTCACCTATTCTGAGATCCCGGCTGCTTCCCCGTTTGATCGCAGGTAAAGACTCTGCCTCTACTTTTAACACGGCTATGTCTGTATTTTTATCCGTGCCAATCAGCTTGGCCTTGTATGTTCTCTTCTTATGAATCACTTCGATGGTTTCGGCACCGTCAATCACGTGGTTGTTGGTCACAATATAGCCGTCACCAGAGATGATTACCCCAGAACCTGTGCTTACCTGCTGTGAAGGTCCCTGGCCAAAGAAGTAGTCAAACATGCTGTATCTTCTGGGGTCCGTCCCTGAAAAGTTCTTGATAAAGACCACCGATTCTGTACTGTTTTCTGATGCTTCAACAAAGGAAATGGGGGGATTGGTCCTCACAGTCTCACTGGAGGACTCGTATCGCGAGGCAAAACTCATCTCCGGATTGCGTTCTTCAGTGAACTGATGGTACGGCGATGCGGGATCCGTGGTCTCGAGATTTGTCCATACTGCTGCTCCCGCCAGTCCGGCGAGGAAGGAAATTCCGGTCGTTTTTAAACTAGTGTTCATAGGCGAGATTTTTCAGATTGACGTGTATTTCAGGTTTCTGTTGACGCTATTCACATTTTTTAAGGTTCCGATAAGGTTTTTTGTCGTACTATGCTTTTCAAAAATCACCCCATACTTCAAAAACTGACGAATTGTACGAGGAAAAGTCTTGGCATCTTGTAATTTTGTCAGCTGGTTGAGTCATCCTTACTGGTTTTCGGAAAGGAAAATACTCAAAATTAAACTAACTGAATGACAGAACCCAAGCGCGTAGCCATATTAGGCAGCACCGGAAGTATAGGTACCCAGGCACTGGAAGTAATCAGGATGAATCCGGGCGAGTTTATAGTAGAAGTGCTTACTGCGCAGAGTAACGCCGATTTACTGATAGCACAAGCGTTGGAGTTTATGCCCAATGCGGTGGTGATTGGTAATGAGGCGGCATATGATCAGGTCAAGTCAGCTTTGGAATCCCAGCCAGTCAAAGTATTTGCAGGACAACGGGCCCTGGCCCAGATTGTGGAGATGGAAACCATAGATGTTGTGCTGACTGCTTTAGTGGGGTATTCTGGTCTGATCCCCACAGTGAATGCGATAAAAGCCGGGAAGCAGATAGCTTTGGCAAATAAGGAGACTATGGTAGTGGCTGGGGAGATCATCACAGAACTTTGTAGGCAGTATGGAGTCAATATTTTTCCTGTCGACTCGGAGCATTCGGCCATCTTCCAATGCCTTGTGGGAGAATACCATAACCCCATAGAGAAAGTTATTCTTACCGCTTCCGGAGGTCCTTTCCGGGGAAAAGACCGGGCGTTTTTGGAGCATGTGACCCGGGAGCAGGCTTTGAAGCACCCAAACTGGGATATGGGTGCCAAGATTACCATAGATTCGGCATCTTTGATGAATAAGGGGCTGGAGGTGATTGAAGCCAAATGGCTGTTTGGACTGCATGTAGACCAGATAGAAGTGGTTGTGCACCCACAGAGTATAATCCACTCACTGGTGCAGTTTGAAGATGGTTCTATCAAAGCGCAACTCGGCCTGCCGGATATGCGTATTCCTATCCAGTTTGCCCTTAGCTTTCCAGATAGAATGAAGAGTAGCTTTGAGCGGTTTGATTTTACCAACTATCCCCAATTGACTTTCGAGCAACCGGATTTGAAGACTTTCCGTAACCTCCAGCTCTCGTATGATGCGCTGGCAAGGGGAGGGAATTCTCCCTGCGTGCTGAATGCTGCAAATGAAGTGGCAGTGGCGGCGTTTCTGAAAGAAGAGGTGGGTTTTTTGGAAATGTCGGATATGATTGGGGAAACTCTCGAAAAAGCTGAGTTTATTGCAACTCCAAGTTTGGAAGACTACATCGCTACTGATAAGCGGGCAAGAGAAATTACAGAACAACTAATAAAGCGTAAAGTATAATGGAGACATTGATTATGGTGGGCCAATTGCTGCTGGGATTGTCTATCCTGGTGGGACTACATGAGTTGGGCCACTTACTCGCTGCCAAAATGTTTGGCATGAGGGTAGAGAAATTTTCTATAGGATTTCCCCCGAAAATTGCGGGATTCCAATGGGGTGAAACGGAATACTCCATCGGGGCCATTCCACTGGGAGGTTTTGTAAAAATTTCCGGTATGGTGGATGAATCGATGGATTCTGAGCAGATGGCCGGAGAGCCCCAGCCTTGGGAGTTCCGGTCCAAACCTGCCTGGCAGCGTCTGATTGTGATGTTGGGGGGGATTATCATCAACGTGATTACAGGGATAATAATATTTATTTTCCTGGTTTATAATCATGGAGAGACCTTTTACTCCAGGGATCAGGTAATCGAAAATGGGATAGTTGCTTATGATATTGGACAGTCCATAGGGCTTCAGACAGGGGATAAGATTCTGGATATAAACGGTCAGCCCTATGAAACTATCAACGATATCAGCAGTATTGATGCCTTGTTGAGTGATAAGGGATATTATACCGTGGAGCGGAATGGTGAGATCCTACAAGTGGAAATCCCCAGCGGACTGATCAATTCGTTCAGCAGTAAAGAAGCCATGGCAAGGTTTATCAATATCAGGTATCCGTTTGAATTGGAAGATGTCCTGGAAGGTGGTCTTGCCGAAAAAGCCGGTATTAAGAGTGGTGACAAGCTATTGGCAATCAATGGTCAACCCATTACTTACTTTGACCAGCTGCAGGCTGAGCTTGCCAAAAAGAAAGGTCAAAGTGCTGAAATAACACTTCTCTCCGGAGGGGATACGGTCACTAAAAACGTGGCAGTTTCCAGTGAGGGTACCATTGATATCCGGGTGGCCCCCCTCATCGAGCCGGTTCAGGTAAAATATAGTTTTGGAGAATCCATCGTAAAAGGTACAGGAAGAGCTTTCGGTGCCGTGGGTGACCAGGCAAAGGCTCTAGGCAAAATGTTTACAGGACAGGTCTCCGCCAGAAATATCAGCAGCCCGATAGGGATAGCTAAAATATATGGCAATACCTGGGACTGGACAAAATTCTGGAGTATTACCGGTTTGATTTCAATGCTGCTGGCTTTTACAAATTTACTTCCTATTCCAGCCCTGGACGGAGGACATGTGATCTTCCTGCTTTACGAAATGATCTCTGGAAGAGCTCCTTCCGACAATTTCCTTGAAAATGCCCAGAAAGTCGGAATGGTGATTCTACTCGGGCTGATGGTGTTCGCTTTTGGAAATGATATTTTTAAATTATTCGAAGGAAGCTGATCTAGCTGAAGACTAAAAACAATTTGTGGACACCCCGTCAAGAATACTTTCTGACGGGGTGTTTCTTTTCTCCGGTGGACCTACCATGCTGTATTTCAAGATTTAGTTAGGGCTTGCTGAAAAAGTCTCAGCTGTACCAGCTTCAAGGCGTCCGGGTGATGATGTATGCTTATACTTCGAATGAGGGCAACGAAGAAGATGGTGGGGCTGAGGCTAGCTCAAAAAAATACTGTTTTTGGATTTTCCGGTGCATGGATAATGGGCTATTGTGGTCAAAAGCTTGCACTTGCTGAAAAACAGCTTGCCTTAAAAATGGTCTGATAACTCAAAACTATGGCTTCCACTCTTTTTACTGGCGTTTTTCAGCAGACCCTACATTAGAATCATCGCAATGTGTGTCTCTAATGTTATGCTCGTTTTCATCTGTTTATAATTTGATTCTCAGCGGTCATTACCTGTCCCGAATTCGATTCGGGAGAATCTCGCATGTATTACAATCATCCCAGTGTATGTCTGTTGCGTCATGCTCGATTTCATACAGGTTTTTGAGGTATTAAGCTGATCTTAGATTAGCTTTAGTGGTAGCAACTTTATATTATATATGATAGGGATCAATCAAACCGGACTGAAGGGCAATGCGTATTGTCTTGAGCAGGAATTGGGGTGGTTTCAGGAACTCCTCATTCTCCGGGGAAAGATAACCTTTGAACAGTCTCTTCCTGAGTCTGAACTAAGCAAATTGAAAATCCCTGATTTTAATGGCGTTGACTCAGCCTATGTAAACCTGGTAAACAAGTTTGGGATGGGACTGGAAGAGAGATTGATACTTTTACTGGCATTGATACCTCACGTAAAGCCCTCCCTTCTGGATATGCTTCATATTAAAAACCAGGCTTATGATGTGCCCTTTACAGAATTCGGTGGGATAAAAGGAGAAAAACACCGGGGCTATTTGCCCACAGGAGAGACTGCTGTTTTTCTATTAGCAGGCTCAGATCTGCGAAAGAGGTTTGAGATTACCACTATTTTTCAGTCTGATCATTTCTTTTCAAAAGAAAACATACTTTCTCTGGAGGGTCAAAACCCGGGAGAGCCTTTCTTAAGTGGGGCCTTGAAGATGTCCAAAGAATACCTCAGCCTGCTGACCACCGGCGAAAAATACAGCCCTGATTTTGATGCAGAGTTCCCTGCCAGAAGGATAACCACGGAACAGGAGTGGTCAGACCTTATCGTGAATGATCAGATAAAGAACGGTTTGATTGAAATCACAAACTGGCTTTCCTACGGGGAATCTCTCAAGAAAGATTACAAATTTGGCAGGAAGATAAGCCACGGTTTTAAAGTGCTTTTTACAGGTCCTTCTGGTACTGGAAAAACGCTGACAGCGACATTGTTGGGTAAGGCATGTTCCATGGACGTGTATCGTGTGGATCTTTCCCTGGTAGTCTCCAAGTATATTGGAGAAACGGAGAAGAATTTAGGGAGAGTATTTGATCTTGCAGAAAACAAGGGTTGGATACTTTTTTTTGACGAAGCAGATGCTTTATTCGGAAAACGGAGCCAGACGTCGGATTCCCATGACAGGTATGCCAATCAGGAGGTCTCCTTTCTGCTGCAGCGAATAGAAGACTTTCAAGGGTTGGTGATTCTATGCTCCAATTATAAGAACAACATCGATGAGGCATTTTTCCGGAGATTTCAATTGGTATTGGATTTTGATCTACCAGATTACGAGCAGCGCTTACACCTATGGGAAACAGCCCTCATGGGCGAGTTTGACTATGAAGAAAGTATACAACTTGAAGAATTGGCAGATAAATATGAACTCACTGCAGCCTCCATTGTAAATATTCTACAATTCTGCCTGTTGAAAACATTGGCACGGGGAGAAAAGATAGTGAGGATGGAGGATATACTGCAGGCTATGAGAATTGAACGGATTAAAGAAGGTAAGAGTATTTTGACTTGATTAATCCTGTTTATTAGCTGTATTGTCCAAAAAGTACTCGATTGTAATTTCTTCGTTTGAGACAGGTTTCTTTTTTTTTAATTCTTCTATTACTTTAGTCAAAGCGATGTTTTCCTCCCGGGATACTTCTTCCTGCATTGCTAATTTCATGTTTTTTTGCCGTAGGCTGGCGATTTCTCTGTCGGATGAGAGAATCATTTCCTCTCTTATTGCCAGATCCTTACAGAGATTTGCTTTTTCTACTTCCATCTGGGAAATGGTTTTCAATAAAAAAACCTCTTTTTTTTTAAAAAATCTTATCCAGGATAGTATTACTATGAAAGCAATAATCAATAGGATAAATAACAAATTTAAATACATATTGTGTAATTAGTAGGCCTAAAACAGACGGTAAGTATTGAAGTATTCTGTTATGCACTTGTAAAAATGCTTGTTTGAAATTTTTTTTCTCTCTAATATAATGGAACCAAATCAATATTTGAAATCACTTTGGCCTTTTTGGTTTTTTGGATTTTTCAAACTTCACTTTTAATGTATTATGATTGACTCTGTTTTGGTTCATATCAGAGATATTCTGAACCAGTATTTCAAAAACCAACATGGCTTTTCTGATAATAAGGTAGTACTCTCGAACTTATTGGAGAATGACGGATCTTCTCCGATTGAAGTTGAGGATAGGTTGGTCTTCTTTCTCCTTTCGATTGGGGAAGAGTTTACATTGAAAAACAAGTCCGGCAGAACAGGAGGGGCGATAGGTACAGGGTTTATAGATCATGCCTCACCGCTTTACCTGAACTTACAACTGGTATTTTGTGCAAATTTCAAAAATAAGAATTACGTCGAAGGGCTCAATTACCTTTCTCTGTTGATTAATTTTTTCCAAAATAACCGGATCATCAATTCTTCAGCTATTCAGGGAGTTTCTAGGGATATCGGAAAGATTTCCTTCGAATTATGCAGTCTTTCTTATGATAGCCTGAGTCATGTGTGGTCTGCGATCGGCAGCAAAATTTTACCATCAGCGGTGTATAAAGTGGGACTTGTGATGATTGACGATACTCCCGCAAAAGGAATCACACCTGCAGTCAAATCTACAGGTACCGATCAGAAATTATAAGGGAATGTTGCAGGAGTTTATACATATAGCCACAGTCAGGTTTTACCATGATTATTTCGGAGACAGGCCCTTTGATAGCGTCACTGTATCCCTGGCTCCAAGTTCGGGATCCCGGCTAGTAAATCTGGGATGGGTGATAAAGGGATTCAGGGGAGGATTTCACCTGATTACGTCTGATCTGGAGTCTCTTAAAGGAGAGAAAGATCCGATCCTGTTGCATCTTAATCTTAAGGACTCACTTTTTTACAACTATACTGAAATCGGCAGGTCTGACTATCTGGACAAAGTCTTTTTCTTCAGTAACCACTCAGGATCGGCTAAGGGTAAGTTGCATAAGAAGGATAAAGTAAGTGGATCTGATCTTATCAAGGTCAATCATAGGGGCTGGAGGACTGACGTAAAGTATAAGGGGTCGGTGAGGAGTCTTGCTGGGGATAAAATCGGGGAATTGCCAGGGGATTTAAATTTCCCGGAGGATGAGGAGTCCGTAATTCAATTCCATAATGACTCTACAGAAGAAAATATATACTGCAAAGACGCCGGCTCATTTAGGGTACCGTTTGGGGTGATGGCTCTCTACCCACAGGTCCTGGCTGCTGATTTTTCCGATGGGGGATTGATAGTATACACAATAACATTTAGTGCCAAGGAAACCGTCTGGAAATACATCCTTTCTGATAAGGTGTATGATAAGTTCAAGCAACTGGCAGTGGTGGATGCAGGAAGTAAAACGTGCGTCTTCACAGCCGGAGAATTTGATATTTCTGACAACCATACGGTCCGATGCTTTGAGTCTGATTCGAAGATACCACTCCATGCCGTAGAGAATCCGCGTTTCCAGCTTGTCGAAAAGCCTGTTGGGGACCAGCGGATGGGTAGAGTGGTGGTAAGACAACTTCCAAAAGCAATTCCTGATCACCTTTATCCAGCTGCAGAAAACCCAGACATTTTATATTCCCACATTTTTATTTAATCAATTATCTCACTTTAATATTTGCACATTATGGCACAAAACTTAATGACTCCTGGCGTTTACATTGAAGAAAAAAACGCCTTCCCTGGTTCGGTGGTTGAAGTCGCAACAGCTATTCCTGCATTTGTAGGATATACTGAAAGAGCTTCACGCAATGGGAAATCACTGGTCAACATTCCTACCAGAATCACTTCTTTTGCAGATTATCTGGAACTTTTCGGAGGGGCATTTGACCCCAGGTTCACATTGGAAGATTCCAAAAACGGTGATAGAA
Organism: Algoriphagus sp.; assembly: GCA_048819475.1. GTDB lineage: Bacteria > Bacteroidota > Bacteroidia > Cytophagales > Cyclobacteriaceae > Algoriphagus. Next base: position 63,305 of record JBMDXP010000006.1, on the reverse strand, counting down.
ATAAGGTTGTAATAGGAGGGAAGGAAAAGACTATCCGGTATAAAGACAACAATCTCCTGTATCTTTTTAATAGTCTGCGGCTGTTTTTTTCCAATGGCGGGGGAACGTGCTATATAGTTTCGGTGGGGACCTATCAAGGTAAAGATGGTCTGGAAATCAAGAAGGATGAGCTCTTGGGAACCTCAAAGGATTCTGACGGAAAGCTTATAGACGGAGGGCTGCAGAAGTTGGTGAAAGAACTGGAACCTACCCTTGTGGTCATCCCTGACGCAGTGGCTTTGGGGGAGGAAGCTTATGAGGTTTATAAGCAGATGCTAGCGCATTGTGCCAAAATGCAAAACAGGGTCGCAATTCTTGATCTTTTTGACGGGTATTTAAGCAGGGAGGAGAGTGAGGATAACATTACGTCTTTCCGCGAAAAAATCGGAAGTGAATACCTTAGCTACGCAGCCGCTTATTATCCGTGGCTTGATACCAATGTGGTGCAGAAAGGTGAAATCACGTTTAGGAATTTTGATGAATCCATCAATCTGGGGGACATACTTCCGGAGCCAAGGGCAAAGAGTCTCGTGGAGGCATTTCCTAAGGACGAGAATGAATTTAAAGCCCAGTTAAAAACCGATCGCGCTGATCTGAGTGATGATGAAGTAGAGGCGACTTTGCCAGGTTTTATCAGAAATAAGGAAAGCAACCATCATCTGGGGTTAGTAGCTACGAGCCCTACTTATAGCGCACTGTTGGATGAAATACGTGTGGTAATGAACCTGTTGCCAGCAGCTCCGGCTATGGCAGGGATATACACCATGGTAGACAATAGCCGGGGAGTATGGAAAGCCCCTGCCAATGTAGGACTGAACAGCGTGGTAAAACCAGCCGTCAATATCACCCACGACCAACAGGAGGATTTGAATGTTAATGCACTATCAGGAAAATCCATCAATGCTATCCGTACATTTCCCGGAGTAGGGACTCTGGTCTGGGGAGGAAGGACACTCGATGGAAACAGTCTGGATTGGAAATATATCAACGTACGGCGTACGATGATCATGCTGGAACAATCCATTAAACTAGCTTTAAGAGCGTATGTTTTTGAACCTAATGATGCAAATACATGGGTGACAGTGAAAAGCTTGGTTTCTAATTTTTTGGTTGAAAAATGGAAGCAGGGAGCATTGGCAGGTGCATCGCCAGAGGATGCCTTTGACGTACAGATCGGTTTGGGATCTACTATGACGGGAGTGGATATTCTGGAGGGCAAGATGCTGATTACCGTCAAGTTGGCCATAGTCAGACCTGCGGAATTCATCGTGGTGACCTTCGAGCAGCAAATGCAAAAATCTTAATCAAGCTTATCTTTTAATCTAATTTAAACTTTAAAATTCACGATCATGGCAGGAGAAGCACAAGACAGCAATTGGCCGTTACCCAAGTTTTATTTTTCAGTGGACTGGGGAAGTACAACAGACATCCCGTTTCAGGAAGTAAGCGGATTGGAAATCGAGGCTCAGCCTATTGAGTATAGACATGGCAACAGTCCTGTTTTTTCGACAATCAATATGCCCGGCATCATCAAAAACAGTCATGTCACCATGAAGAAAGGGGTATTTGTAAACGACAATGCCTTCTGGGATTGGTATAATAAGATCAAGATGAATACCATCGAAAGACAGAATGTGGTCATCAAACTGCTGGATGAATCCGGCTCACCGACAATGACCTGGACCTTGAACAACGCATGGCCAAGTAAAATCAGTTCGACCGATCTGAAATCTGATGCCAATGAAGTAGCAGTGGAGAGCATCGAAATCTCCCATGAGGGATTGACTATAAGCAACGGGTAGTGGTATGGGAGAGACAAGCTTCTTTCAGCCTGGATATGCTCCGCCTACTGCATTTTATTTTACGGTCAGGTTCAATGATTTCCCTTCAATGGACAGCAGTTTCCAGGAAGTTTCAGGCTTGAAAGTCACTGTGTCTGTCACAGAAAAGAAAGAGGGGGGAGACAATGAATTTATTCATTATCTCCCCAATCCTCCAAAGTATTCAGATCTCATTCTGAAACGTTGCCTGATGCCCAATTCAGATTTGGATAACTGGTGTAGAAGAGCACTGGAAGACTTCAGGTTTAAACCCCTGGACCTTCAGGTGGCTTTACTCGGTCCAGCATCCGAAATTATGGCATCCTGGTCCATTATTAAGGCTATTCCTGTTTCATGGGAATTATCGGGCCTGGGCAGCACCAAGAATGAGCTGGCGATAGAGACTTTGGTATTGAAGTACAAGCAATTCAGAAAAGACAGTTAAAATGACCTTGATCATAAAACAGTTGGTCATCAGAGGAGAGGTAGCCGATGACCATAAATACCATGAGTCTATTGATTTCCAAAAAGAGGAAGTGAGAAAATTGCTGGATGACATGAAAAAAGAAATCAAAGGAGAGTGTACGGAAAAGATGTTGGACATGCTTGAAAGCTTTACGAACAGGTAACTATGGATACCGGGAAACTCACAAAAATGAAAGTGGTGGCTTATAAGAAGCCAGACTACTCAGACCAGGTGGGTGAGTATGATGTGCTGGTAAACCCCGACCGCTATAAGAACAAATCCGAACTGGTCTATACGACCAGTTCCTCCCCGGTAGGTACATCCGCGGAAACCGTTAAATTCCGCGGTGCCGGATCCAAGTTCTTTGAGATGGAGTTTTTTTTTGATAGCACCGGCGTGATCTGTAGTGATCAGATAGATCTTCAGATCACAGCTTTAAAGGATCTCATCTATTCTTATAACGGCGATATCCATGAGCCTAATTATATCAAAATTTTCTGGGGTACCCAGTTTTTGTTTCAGGGAAGGTTAAAGACCTGGGAGCCGAATTATACCATGATGGATATGGATGGCACCCCGCTAAGGGCGGAGGTAAAAGCTACCTTCATAGCATCTGTGACGCCTAAAAAGAAAGCGTTGGAAGAACGGAGGAACTCTTCTGACCTTACCCATATCAGAACTGTCAAAGATGGAGATACACTTCCTGTGATGTGTTATAGGATCTATGGAGACAGCGGCCTTTATATCCAGGTGGCCGTTTACAATAGCCTGGATGACTTCAGAACTATCTCTCCTGGAGACCAGTTGATTTTTCCACCCTTAATTTAACAATACTATGCCAGAGAATCTGCGGGAGAGTGACTTACCTGTTTCATTTACTGTATTGGTCAATGGAAGCCCGGTAAGTGATGCTGTAGAAGTAATTTCGATTACTGTAGACCAAGAGATTAACCGAATAGCCTCAGCTTCGGTACGTATAGCTGATGGAGGGTCTTTTGGACTGGAAAACGACCCTTTTGCCAACAGTGAAGGGTCGGATTTTATACCGGGAAATGAAATTGAAATCCAGCTGGGCTATGGGGATAGCCAGAACACTGTTTTCAAGGGAATAATGGTCAGCCAGCGTTTGGGTGTAAAGCGTAATTCCTCCTTTCTGCATATTACCTGTAAAGATAAGGCATTGACACTGACCAAGACCAGATCCAACACGGTACTGTCCGACGCTTCGGATGATGACCTATTTAAGCAGATCGCTTCAAAAGCAGGACTTGCAATCAACTCAGAGAGCGTACCTGTTTATAAGTATCCCATAGTCCAATACAATTGTTCTGACTGGGATTATATGGTGATTAGAGCAGAGGTAAACGGCCTTTTTGTTTCCACAGACAATAACACAATCCAGGTCAGGAAATATGGTCTTTCGGGGTCTCCCTCCTTTGCCTTGCTTGCTGATTTGGTTGCTATCGAAGTAGACCTCGACTTGAATGGAGAAAATCTGTATCCGGGATTTAAATTTACGTCCTGGGATCCATCAGCGCAGCAATCAGTAGAGGTAAGTGCCACTATGTCGGATCCCAGCGCGCTGGGTAACATCAAGGCTGAAAAGATGGCGGGAGACCTGGGAATGCCTACTCTTCAAAAGTTCAGCTCTGCACCACTTTCAGAGGAGGAACTTACGTCCTTGTCTGAAAGTTGGACGGACCGGTCCGCACTTTCTAAAATCCAAGGGAGAATAAAGATTCCGGGAACCTCAGAGATCAAAGCCGGAGATCTGGTTGAATTGAAGAATTTCGGGGCAAGGTTTGACGGCAACGCTTTTGTGTCTAAAGTGGAACATGAAATGACAGAGGGTGACTGGATCACCACGCTGTATATAGGGTTGTACTCTCGCTGGCATTCATCCCTTCCGGAAGTAGAGGATCACGATGCGATAGGTCTTCTTCCTGCGGTAAAGGGTACGCACCTGGCCACTGTAAAACAGATCAATGAGGACCCGGATGGTGAATCCCGTGTGCTCATAGAATTGAGTTCGTTCCAGAATTCTGCTAAATCAAACCAGTTCTGGGCCAGAATTTCTTTCAATTATGCAGGTAAGGAGACAGGCTTCTTCTTTTTTCCAGAAGTGGGGGATGAGGTTTTGGTAACTTTTCTGAATGGAGACCCCAGGTTTCCGGTCATCACCGGAAGCCTCTACAGCTCTGCAAATCCTCCAAAGTTTACTCCTGATGCTGAGAATACCACCAAATCCATCCATTCCAAATCCGGTATTGCGTTCATTTTCAATGACAAAGATAAAGTGTTGACAGTGGAAACACCGGGTGGAAACAAGTTGGTTTTGGATGACAAAGAAAAACAGATCTCAGTGAAAGACTGTAATTCCAATGAAATGGTAATGGGTAAGGACGGGATAGTGATCTCCAGTCCCAAGGATATCACACTGGATGCAAAAGGAAATATCAACCTGAAAGCTGCATCAAATATAGGCCTTCAGGCTACAGCGGATCTGAAATTGAATGGAATAAATGTCAAGTTAGAAGCTCAAGCTACACTTAAAGCCTCAGGTGCTGCTTCTGCGGAATTTTCGGCATCCGGTCAGACGACTGTAAAAGGTGCCATGGTCATGATAAATTAAAGCCTATGCCTTTAGCAGCACGATTGACAGATATGCATACCTGCCCGATGCAGACCCCGGCAGTTCCGCCGATTCCACATGTGGGGGGACCGGTCATAGGCCCAGGTGTGCCTACAGTACTTATAGGAAAACTACCTGCAGCAGTAATGGGAGACTCCCTGGTTTGTGTGGGACCTCCCGATACCATCATCAAGGGGTCTGCTACGGTAATGATCGGTGGCAAACCCGCTGCAAGAATGGGGGACACCACCGCGCATGGAGGCTCGATTGTTTTAGGATGTCCCACTGTAATGATAGGAGGTTGAGATGGCAGATAATTCCAGTGAATTTTTAGGGAAAGGGTGGGCATTTCCACCGTCGTTTGACTTGGAGTCGAGGTGGGTGGAAATGGTGTCCGCCGAAAAGGATATCAGGCAAAGTATCCGGATTATCCTGGGGACTATTCCCACAGAACGGGTGATGGACCCAAAATTTGGCTGTGATATAATCAGTTATGTTTTTGAAACAGATGATCCCACCTATCTCACCATGCTAAAAGACGCAATCCTTGACGCATTGCTCTTTTATGAGCCGCGGATAAAGGTAATAGAGATCAGTTTTGGCAAGGAGAAAATGGGAGAAGGGATACTTCTGATACATATCAGCTATCAGGTGATAATTACCAATTCCAGAAGCAATATGGTCTTTCCGTTTTACTTCATGGAAGGAACTAATCTATAAATGCAAGAAAGTGAGATGAAGAGCGGGATCAACCAATCGGACAGATTTTTACCGGAGCTGGAACCCAACTATGTGCTTCCCGATGAGCGGTCATTTCTGGAATTGGTTCAGTTTACGCTCCATTATTCTGAATCTATCCAGTACTATAGTTTACAAAATCATCCGGTAAGCAGTTGGAAGCCCTTTTTACTCCATGATCCAATTTTTATCATTGGGCTGATTGCCTCTACCAATCTCGAAAGTTACAAGCAAAAGCATGACGATCTGATAAGCCGGTTGGAGAACCCTGAGAACGAATCCAAAGATGAACTGAATTCCAGACTGGGAACAAATCTTCTTACCATGCTGAAGAATATAAGTTATTGGGAGGAGCTTTTTACCCAGAGTAATTACCAAGGCAGTTTGGTCAAAGAATTGGTCAACAGCCAGCTGTATTTGCAGCCGTTTATCCTGGAGGTCATTCCTTTTCAAAAGCTTTTCGACCTAAAGGATTTCAACCTTCACCGGGCAGAGGTTTCTTCCTCTGGTTCTTCACCCAATTTTTCGGAGCTGTTCAAATCTGCTTATAAGAATATTGTCTTTTTTGTAGATCTGGCCAAAAGAAAATTTGATTCTGAATTATGGCTGTCTTCTCACCATCAGCCTCATGTTGCATTGATTCTGTCTGCACTTAAACTTTTTCAGGAAATACAGAAAGATCTCAATTCACTCACAGGGAAACACCTGGATTATTATTACCAAAAAATTCTCCAACAGTATCCTGTTATCCAGAAACCTGTCCGGGCATTGGTAGGCTTTTCCCCGAAGCCTGGCGTAGAGCGGCTGGCTGCCGGGTCAGGTTTTGAGTTTGTTTTTGAGTCCAAAAAGAGTGTCAAACTGGAAAATCTCTTCGGAGTTGAGCTTACAACCGCCAGAATTTCAGAGGTGAGGACCTTATATAAAAGTACTTACTACCCCTTTTCATCTGGACACCATCAGGAGGATATTGCCCTAAACATGACCTACGATTCATTGCTTTACGAAGGAGAGGGAGTTTCCCAACTGGTGTTTTCACAATTGGCCTCCGTTGGATTACCACTGGTAATGGGGGAAGATCAAAGCCAGAAGGGGGGCGGTCAGAAAACCATGGTGACTAGTTTGATCGGTTTGGTGATCAGTTCCTCTGTGTTGCTAATAGAGGAGGGAAGGCAATCTATACAGATTACATTGGGTATGAGTGCGGATTCTTTTCAGCGGTTCACCGGTATTCTATCCGGACTCCAGCAACAGAAAGAAAGAGCAATGGGACTGGTGCACGAGCATTCATCAGGGGAAACAAAGGGATTTATCCAAGGATTTTTAAATGAAGCTTTTCAGGTTTTCGTGACCGGAAGGAGTGGTTGGGAGATCCTGGACTATGTGTATTTTGGCTTCGACGAAAAAGAGAGCCAGCTGATTGTTACACTAGAGCCAGAAGGGCCGGAGGAAGTACCTGTACCGTTTGACCCTATTCTGCACGGTGGATTTGATGGTACGGTTTGGCCTTGTGTGAAGTTTGTACTCAACAACTCGGCCCATTTACCCCCACTTCTGCCTTTACAGGAATTAGAAGTAGTGGAAATTGAGATAGAAACATTCACTTCAGCTGTTAGCTTGGGAGTGGAAAGTTCCAATCAGTTTGGAAAACTGGATATGGCAACGCCGTTTATGCCGTTCGGGCCTTTGCCAGCCATCGGGTCATACTTAAAGCTTTACAATTCAAAATTCCTGAACAGATATCTTTCCTACCTGTCTATACAATTGACCTGGGCAGGTCTCCCAAATGTGAGAAATGGGTTCAATACGTACTACAGGGGATATCCTGGGGAATTTTCCAACACCCGGTTTAAGGCCAAAATCGAGGTGGATTCCCCTAGAAAAAAGCAGACGGGATTGGCGGGTTCTTCTGTACAAGAGACCTTACTCTTCGATACAATGGTCAAGTCAGATGGGGAATATCTGGTACCGGAAAAGAAGATAGATATCAATCTACAGCTGATAGATTTATCATTGCTGCGGGATCCCCATCCCAGTAACGAGGCTTCTGGAGAGGATTTCTCCCTTTCCCTCCGGTTGTCCGCACCTGACGGGGCTTTTGGCCACAGTGAGTACACACAGTTGTATACCGACATTTCGATGTATAACAGTAGATTTCACAGGAAGAAGCAGGAGCTTCCCAACCCAGCTTACACGCCGGTTCTGGAGCGGATAGAAATAAGTTATAAGAATTATACAAAAGAAAACCTGTCCAGGCGGGCGGGAGATTCGCAGGCTTCGGTCAAGTTGTTTCATCTCTATCCTTTCGGGTATAGTCAGGTATTCCCGGCTTCAGTAGATAGCTTTTATTACCTGCTTCCCCAGCTCAACAGGAAAGGCAATTTGTTGATTGGATTGACAGGTTTGGAAACCAGCCAATTTCTGAATCTTGGGTTTGAGTTGCAGCCTGCATTTTTCATCCACACCGTTACGATGCCTCCGAAAGTAACATGGGAATATCTCGAAAAGAACAGGTGGTTGCCTCTTGGAAATCTTCTGATGGAAGATAGTACCGAAGGCCTGCTGCATTCAGGGATAGTGAAAATCAAGCTGCCTGCCTCACTCTATTTATCCAATACCCGACTCAGTGCCGGAAAATTCTGGCTTCGTGTATCCAATTCAGGATCTACAGATATCAACAGCAGGCTAAAAAACATTTTTGTGAATGCTGCATGGGTGATTCAGCGTGACGGGCAGGAACTGGGGAATGAAAATCTGGGGAAAGTCAGCTCCATTCTCTATTCAGGAGCCCTGAACCTGAATAATGTGATGGGGCCATTTGCGTTGAAATTGCCGCCTTCACGGAAGACAAAGGAAGTAGACCGTACACGGATAAGTGAATTGCTGCGCCATAGAGGCCGGGGAGTGACTACCTGGGATATAGAGCGACTGGTCCTTGACCAGTTCCCTGAGATAGGAAGAGTCATGGTGTATGGAAGGAGTGATTATCCTGAAAAACTGGTGAAACGGAGTAATGTGCAGGTTGTGGTTATTCCGAAACTCTCCGGTGATTCTACTGCAGGACATTTGGGATTGATGGCTCCCTTTGGATTGCTTCAGGAGATCAAGACATATCTGGCAGCCTATATACCCACTTTTTCCAGATTGGAAGTATGCAATCCTGTCTTCGAAAAACTCAAAGTCCGTGCTGCAGTAAAATTCAGACAGGAGGAGCAGTCCGGCTATTACAGGGATATGCTGGAAAAGGAGCTGATCGGCTTTCTGGCACCCAATCCGGGTGATTTGCAAGAGACTAAGGGATTCATCAATGCAATCTACAAGACTGAGATACAGAATTTTCTGGAATCAAGACCCTATGTAGAATTCGTTACACGCCTTTCAGTCCTCCAGATCATTGAAGTGCAGGGTACCTATAAGGTAATAGATACTGCCACTTCTGAGTATAAAATAGAATTGCTCAGAACCATATCCCCTTATGCAATTCTCACTTCAGCCGAAAACCATCATCTGGAAATTATACGGGATACCGTCCCTAAAGATCCACTAACATCCAGTATAGGAGATTTATCAATAGACTCTGATTTTGTTATCAGATAAAGTAAAACATTAACCCAAAATAAGTCCTTCATATGGAAGACCACCTTGGAAATAAAGTAATCATCAATGACCGGGAGCAACTCAAAAAGTATTTCAGGAACGGGATGCTGCCCACAGAGAATCATTTTGCCATTCTGATTGACTCGATGTTCAACAAGGTAGATGATGGCATAAGCAAAAGTGATGAAGATGGCTTAATGATATTTCCTGCGGGTGATGAGGATAAACTGTTGAGTTTTTACGACTATCTTAAAGATAAGCGGGCAAGTTGGGTTTTGGTAAACGGCAGAGGCGAAACAAAAGGACTGATCCTTCAGGAAGAGGGGAAAAATGAGCCCACTGTATTTTTTCAGAAAGAGGGAAATGTGGGTATCGGAACATTGCTGCCCACGGAAAAGCTGCATGTGGCAGGCCTTGTCGCTTCGGAGGGAAGGGTGGGTACCTTCAAAAAAGGACAGATCCCCGCAGATGGTAAATGGCACGATATACTGGTAGGACTTTCGGGCTGCCAGGGGTTCGAAATCATTGCTCATGCCGGCAGAAAGCAAAAGGGTAAATATGCGCTGCTTCAGGCAACCGCCCTTAGTACTTTTGGAAATTCGAGGGCAAAAATCAGAAAGACTTGTGCGCACTATGGATTTTGGTGGAACAAGATTGATTGCCGATGGCAAGGAGAAACCTTTAACTACAGGTTGCAGATGAAAACCAAAAGCAACTATGGCGGAGAATCCAAGATTACCTACCAGGTAGCCAAACTTTGGGATGACAGCTTTTTAAATGAATTCTAACTGATATGGCAGACCAGCCCGGATCTATCAAAAAAGATAAAAAACTGCCGCAATCCCAGGATTTCAATTATTTGAAATCTACAGGTATCGGGCATATCCAGCGTCTGAGCGGCAATATCTGGACGGATTACAATGCCCATGATCCAGGGGTAACTATTCTGGAACAGTTCTGCTATGGGCTCACAGACCTCGGCTATCGGGCTGCTTTCCCGATAGAAGACTTGCTGATGGATTCATCTGATGGAAGGATCAACTGGAAAAAGAACTCCTTCTACTCCCCTGCACTTGTATTCAGTTCACATCCTGTCACGGTGATTGATTTCAGAAAACTTCTGATTGATTCATTTCCTGAAATTCAGAATGCATGGGTATATCCCAAAAACCCACAATCGGGCGAAGAGCAGATCAATGGCGTATTCACCGTGGAGATTCTTCCTTCGCTGGCTTTTCAGAAAGCCCTCCGTAAGAACCCGGAGCTGGAATCTTTTTTTCTTGACTATATCGGCACATTCCTTCAGGCGCAGCGTAATCTGGGGGAAGAATTTGATTATCCGCAGCTACTAAAGCCTCAGCCGATAGTGTTGGAAGCGGATCTTGAAATCTCGGAGGAGGAAGATCCTGACAGGGTGATGGCAGCAGTATTGTTTGACCTGGAGGTGCATCTGTACCACCCTGTGGCCTATGCAAATCTGGAGGAATTACTTAGTGAAAAAATCAGGCTGGAGCACGTGTTTTCCGGTCCGAGGCTCACCGGGGGATTTATCAGGGACTCCGAATTGAAACCCAGACCGGAGATTCTGTATGCGGAGCGGTTCCAACACCTGATCACGCAGGTGAAGGGTGTGAAAAAATGCTGGAACCTCTCTCTCAACAGACAGCATTTGTCCAAATCCATCAAGTTGACTAACGGGTGCTATGCCAGTCTCAACACCGATTACAAGGATGCTGCCAGTGTTTTTTCGACACTCACTGTTCTAATAAACGGAAACCCCCAAAGACTGGATAGAGTAAGGGTTACCGATATGTTGCTTGAACTTTGGTCTAAAAATTACAGGCAGTATCAAATGGATCTCTTCCGTGAGAGTTTTCTGGATTCACGTCTTAGGGGAAGGTTCAGGGCACCTGTGGAGTATGTTTCCATTCAGCACCACTTTCCGATGATATACGGAATAGGAAAAGAGGGGATTTCAAAACATGAGCCTATAGAGAGACAGGCTAAGGTAAAACAGTTAAAGGGGTATCTGCTGCTTATGGAGCAACATCTTGCCAATTATCTTGCGCAACTTGCCCATATTTCAGACTTTTTTGATCCGGATGCGGACCCGCATTCAGGAACTTATTATTCCCAGCGCATAGACTCTGTAATAGGCATCGAGGAACTGGAACGAAAGGCGGTGCCTCCCATGTCATTGGAACAGCTGGGGTATAATCCTCTCACCGGAGAAACACGGATAGCATGGCTTGAACGTAAGAATAGGGTATTGGACCATTTGTTGGCCCGCTTTGGAGAGACGGTATCCGAGCTTCCTTTCCAGATTTCCCGAAAGCTGAACCTGATCGAATCGGAGGAACAGCTCAGGAGTAAACTTTTATTGCAGAAGTCCAGGTTGTTGAATACGATAGCAGATTTGAACTATGCCAAACAGAAGGGCCAGAACCTCTCACAGGAAGGAGAGGACATGCGCTCCAGTCTAGGTAAGTTGCTCCATATCCAATTAGGCATAGACCATTCCGGTACTTCCCTGCTAGCGGATATCCAGAAATCTGCAATGAAAAACATGGATGCGGGGCCAAGGAGAAATTTCCAGGGTTCCACACTCTCAATAACTGAATTGACGCAACGCTTTCGCCCATTGAGCCGGGCAGAGAAAGATTTGGATAAGACCCTGCATCTTCCTTCTCCGGCGGCGTATTTTGGGAGGGTCAACGTATCCACTCTGTTTAGTGCTGCTGTGGATCCTGATTCATACTGGATATCCAAACGGAAGTCAAAAAAAGGAGCAGTGGAAGTTTTGTTTCAAAAAGCTCCTGATACCTGGGTTTCCTTATGGGAAGGTTCCGATAAGGAGGAAGCATTGGCTAAAATTGCCTCTACTATCAGGCATTTCCGTCAACTGAACCAGCGTGCAGAAGGGTTTTATTTAGTAGATCATATTTTGCTGAGGGACCTTTGCCAAGGTACTGACTACGGGTTCATGCTTTTGGATGAATGGGGGAATGTTACGATGAAGTCTAGTTGGGCAGATTCGGAAGAATCGAGAAACACCATGTTGGCCCATTTTTACAGACAGGCAATAAAGCATTCCTCCTATAGGAAAAAAGCCAATAGCATTTCGGTCTTATCAGATAATGGAGTGGAATTGGCGTCCTATCCTATGAATGCTGATTCCAAGCGTCCGAGTTTGGAAGAGGTCATCACTTCCACGGAAGGCACAGCAAGGCTTATGTCAGATTCATTGGGGCTGTCGGGAGCTTTAGCCCTACAGGAGGTGGAGGGTATACGTCTGAAAGGGACATTACATAGAGATGGGGGGTATCATCAGCGGAGAGTCATATTTGTCAGGAAGCTAGCGGATGGTAGGGAGGTCAGGGAAGATTTTTTTGATCTGAAAGCAACACTGGTTTTACCTGACTGGCCTGCACGGTTTCAGGAAAAGCACTTCAGGTCCTTTCTTGAAAAAAATGTGCGTGAACGCATTCCCGCACATATGGAAGTGGCTATAATCTGGGCAAATGTGCACGAAATCCAAAAATTCGAGACAGCATATTTCAGTTGGCTGAAATTGAAGAAGGATTCTACATCCAAAAAAACACTGCTAGTCGATGCCGCTTATAGGGTGTATTCCTTCATTCAGGAGCAGAAAGGGGGGATGCATGAAGGATGAAGCCATCCATATCATAGAGGAAGCGGTATTTGATTTTTCTTATGTGGGAGCCAATCAAGCCCGTCATTGTAACAGCTTACTGGAGCGTATCTACGCAGAGGAAATTTTCCCGGAAATAGCAGAGGCTTTTGATACGATACTTAACCAGAATATCCATCTGGAAATAGGCACACTGAAGCTGGATTTGGGAACAATCACGGAGGAAGATATCCGCTCCAATCTGGGAAGGAAGATCAAAGCAGGCTTAATGGATTCATTGCAGAAGCTCATTGGGCAGCAGATTTTGGGCTCTCAAATCCAGTATGGAGAAAGTAATATCTCCCAGTCTCTGATGCTTAATGCATTGGGCTTTTTCCTACGGAAAGGCTACCTCCCTGCCTGGTCTGGCAATAAGTTAACCCTCTCAATAATTTTGGATCAGCTCCTTGAAGCAAGGCCAAGGGAACTTGGGGAACTGATTGTGCTTGTTTCAAGGCAATCTGATGAGGCTAAGAAGCGTGTTGCATTTGGATTTGACCAGGATTATTTTGACAGCGTGGTCCAGGTATTGGTTCCGGGTGATGCAGATTGGATTATTGGATACAGGGAATCCTTTCTCACGTTTCAGAGAGAAGCAAATGAAATCCCCACAGTCAAAGAAGATCTGGAGAAGTCTGTCAACCTTTTTCTGTTGAATTTTATTTTAAAGAACACAGGTCCGAAATTCAACAGAATGACTTTTTCAAACTATTTCCTCAGGCAGGTTGCATCTCATTACAACCTGGATTTTCATGCGTTTGTCCGTAGGCTCCTAGCTATTTTGGATAGAAATGAAGCTTCTTCAAGGCTTTATCTGGACTTCAGGGAAGTGCTGATCTGGATAGATGAGAAGAATTCAACAGAAGTTTCACATCCCCAAAAGAATGAACTGTACGCGGTTCTGGAGGATATCGCCGTGCTGGAGAATAGTTATACAAGGTCAAGCCCAGATGGTATGGAGGAGTGGCTGGCAGAAAATGTCATGCGAATTCCCCACTTACTGAATGAACACCGTCATTTGGGGAAATCATGGAGAGAAAAGGATTGGTTGGAGTTAATCCGCAGATATGCTGGAAGTTATGCAGGTTCTCTAATTAAGATTATCTCCTTGTACCTGGACTGGTCTGCCAGCGTTATTAAAAGCCCAGGTGGAAGGGATTCCCTGCTCTCTGAACTTTTTGAAACGGTATCCAAGCCCACCTTCTCCTTGCCGGAGGCAGCGGGGAGTCTCGGGAAGTGGTATGCTGCAGTAGTGATCCGTGTCTATGAGACTGTACCTGACTCCATTGAAATTTCCCAAATGCTTCTGGACTGGGCTGGAAAGGCAGCGATTTCCCAAGCATCATTGATCGTATACACGGTCAGAAAAAAAGCAGGTAAATTCTCTTCTCCTGAGGTAATTCCATATTACCAACGGAACGGCCAAAGGAGTTCTGTGAGTATGTCATCAGAAAACACCGGGATAAAATCAAAGGAAGTGGGTTATTCGAAAAGGAGATCCCTATTGCTTCATTATTTGCGCGAAGGGTTCCTGGATGACCGGCACAGTATAGTGAACAAAAAGGACCTACGCTCAGTGCTACAGGAGGTAGTAGTGAATCGAGACCCGGCTTTGGCATCTTCCTTACGGAAATGTCCACCCAGTCAGTTAAGCGTTTTTTTGAAACGGGTATCCTCGCTGTGGGCTGACCAGGGTTATGGGGAATTGATCACCTATCTTGAAGGGTTTTTTCCGCAACAGTTAAAACCCATCCTTGCATTTCGGAAAAGCGTAGAAAGTGCCATCCCTTATTTAGACCATAGGGGCACAGAGCAGTTCAATGAGCTTGTCCTTAGCCAGTTTGCGAGGGCACTTAAAGGCAGCAAAACAGGATTTTCGAAGGTAGGACCATACTTTTCTCCACTGCTTGATCGGCTACTGCACAGGATGTATTTCCATATGGACAGTGTAAGCCAAAAGAACTTGATTGATGGATTGGCTGCAAGGTATAGGTTTTGGACTGCGCAGGCCTTTTCTCTGAATATGGGATCCTACCAAAAAAGCTACCATTCACTACAGCGGATATTTCAACTCCAGTCTGCAGCTGTAGCCTTCCCCCATGTATCGCTTAATCGTGTCATCAATTCCAGGGATTTACGGCTGCCGCAGGATTTCACCGCTCTTCAGGCTGACCATAAAGCTATGAAGACGCGTAGCATGGTTCAGGCATTGATCAGCGTATTTGATGTGCCTTCCCTGGAACTACTGGATAGGCTGGGAAGGAAAGAGGACGAGACCTTGCAGATATTGAAGCAGGAATTGATTGCAAAGCTTAGGATGGACCTCAATTGGCTATCGGTAGAAATCCGTCGGGGAGTCTGGAGTAATGAGGGAAAGATCCTGAGGCAAGTAAGGCTAATGAGAATAGTAGAGCTTACGAAGGCAACACCATCGTTAATGGAGATGTTTTTGAAGCGTCATAAGCATTTCGCTCCCATTTTGCTTAAATATCTTTATGACAATCTTCCTGTACGGCTATGGAGAGGATTTGCCCGGACCCTATTTCCCGAGAAGGAAAAATATCTCGTTGGGCTTGAGGTCTATTTTGACCAAAACCAACCCGTAAAGGTGAGCTCCAAAAATCTGGAGGGCTGGTTGCTCAGGGAAAAAGCTCTGGTATCACCGTGGGCGTACTTTAGCCTGATACAGAAACTCTCAACTGACTTTTGGGGCGACCCGGTAAAATCAATCCAGCTGTTGGGAAGAATGGAAGGAGGCACGGGAAGCTCTATTCGTGAATCTTCCTATCTGGTAGGGATAGAGCAGCACTGGTTTGCCTCAAGGACCTCCATGCGCATATGGAAGAGATCAGTTGTCCTGTCACGTGCAATGGAAGCTATATCCTTGGGGTCAGGTGCTTCCTATTCCCACAGCAGTCAGCAATGGGTGTACTTTTTTTGCCAGCAGCTTACGCTTCACAAAACGCTGTTCCATCCTGATAGATTCAGGTGGGACCTGATGATGGAATCAAAAGAATTAAGCATAAGGACAAGATCTGAACTGAAGAAGATGCTTAAGAAAACCTATCCGGCTGCTGGAGGTGAAGCTGGATATGCTGAAAGAGCAATCCAACTATCAAGAGCACTCGCCTATGTAAGCGGATATGGATTTATGCCATGGTGGTCACCGGCGAAGTCAAAGTCTTTCCTCCTGGTTTCTTTTTTTTCCATTGTGGAGAATTCCCCTAAAATGGATGCAGTGCTATTGGTGAAAGGCTTTTCAGTGCTGAATTTTTCGAACCTTCTAAAAGGAGTACCAAAGGGCAGGCTGAAAGAGCTCTTGGCTTATCTGCAGAAAAGTGTTTTTGTGGATAAGTATGCTGACTTCATGGCCTTGGTGATCGCGGAAGTAATGAGCAAGGAACCCGCTTCGGAGCCAGGAAATAGAAGTGGTGAAAGACAAGCAGAAAAGATTGGGCTGACAAGAACCAATGCCAGTCAAAAAACAGAAAAAGCAGCTGACTCTGAAAGGCCGGAAGGGGTAAGATCAGGGGGGATAAAGGAGGCTTTTGGGAAAGCTATAACGTGGGGAACGATGGCTAAGGAGCCACATTTGTATGGAAAAGCAGGCAATCAAACCAGTCAGTTCTCAGGTACCCGTGTGGCGGCCGAGCTTATATATGAGGGAGCTCCAGCTATTTCTGCTTCCAAAAATGGACTGCCGTATTCAGTGAAAGACGGGCATGGGCAATGGGTTTTCGAACTATTTCGAAAAGAGGTTCATCATTCGCGCGAACAAGTAATTGTGCAGAGGTATTTTGGTCAGGATTCCCGGATAGAGAAGCAAGTTCAGGAACTTCTTTCCCTAAGTGGCTTGATGTATTTTGGTTCGCTTAATCCAGGGAAATGGCGCCTTTTGGTGTTGGGTTTCTCCTATGGTTTCTACATCTTAGGAAGAAGAACATACACACCTCTTTTTGCGGAAGAGTTTTTTAAACATTTATTGACGAGGCAGGGCATTTATCCCTGGAAGCGCGTCATGGATAGTATACTGGGCAGAAGTGAGGTGGGAAAGCAGGTGCCTTCCCATCTTGTCGATACACTTAGAAAAGTATTTCCGCAACAAACACTTGGAATCCAACCTGAAAAGCTTGATGTCGGAGATTCAGTCAATATTTCCAATGCCGGTTTGATCCTATGTTGGCCATTTTTGACTATGCTTTTTTCCAGGTTAAAGCTCAGCCAAGGCATGGAAATTCCCGCAGAGAATAAACCCAAGGCGGTATATCTCTTACAATATCTGGTATATGGAAGGACGGATTTTCCTGAATATGAGATGGTATTGAACAAGCTGATGGTAGGAATGAGGCCTGATCAGCATCTTGGAAATACAGTAGACCTTACTGAAGAGGAAAAAGACTTGACCATCAGTCTCATCCACGGGATGAAACAGAACTGGGAAAAGATGAAGAATGCATCCATTGAAGCAGTTAGAGAGACATTTTTGCAACGAAATGGGATATTGGAATTCAACGCCGCCAGTACTGTTCTCCGTGTTCCCAAGACTGGAGTGGATGTTCTTCTGGATTCGGTCTCCTGGAATATAGCAGTGGTGAAATTACCCTGGATGGAAAAAACATTGGAAGTCAAATGGAGGTAGCATGAATGTATACATGACTTTTTTGGATAAGAGGTTATACCACTGGAAGGCAGGTCTAGGCATAATAATGCTCTTTTTCATACTTGCTTCGGGAACTTCCTCAGAAGGTTTGGCGCAGCAGGTTCCCATTCCGCCTTCCAGGCTTATCATTTCGGATACCGTTGACTTTGGGGACAGCGCCAGGCATGGGTTAATCAACCGTCTTATCCAACCTTTCCGTTTTAGGGAAAACAGGTTACAGCGTGAACGGGACAGGGTAGTGGAACTTGTAAGACGGCTGACACTTCAAGGGGATCTGAGGATAGACTCTACGACCGTAGAAGCTTTGGTGAATGACCTTCTTTTGATTACCCAAGAAATGGCAGCAACGAGGGATTCGACCTCAAATCTGCAGGCCGAAGTGAACCGTGCAATTTTGGATCTGAATACCAAAGCCCCCCAAGAGCTGGTTGATTCGATACAGATACAGGTAGGTAGAGTCTTGCAGGGGCTCTTGGATGATGTCAATACCGAAAACATCGCTGCCAGAAAGAGCATGGCTGCTAAGCTAAGTGAGCTGAGACAGTATCAGCAGGGGTGCGGATCTCCAAATCCCAGCCTTCAACAAGCTACAGTAGGTGATACGCTTTTGGTGACTTACCAGAAATGTCTGAATCCTAAAGTCAGGGTCTTTGGCTGGCATGCCGCATGGGTCGACCAGGAGTATATCAATTATAACCTGAACTATCTCACAGATCTGATCCTGTTTGGGTATGATGTGGCTGCTAACGGCAGTCCTGCCAATGAAAAGGAGCTTCATAAACTTCTTGGCAGTGAGCTCGTCGGAAAAGCCCTGTCCGAGGGAAAGACCGTCTCTCTTTCTATCTACAGCAAAAACCCTGAAACTATCCACAACTTGCTTGACCGGCCTGCGTCGTGGGGGAATTTGTTTGCTGGAATCAGAGCTGCTGTGGAAGCCTATGGGTTAGGGGGAATCAATGTGTATTTTGAAGATGTAAAACCCGCAGACAAAAGTAAATTTTCGCGCTTCATTGATGCATTATCCAGTGAATTGGTTGAAGGGGAAGAAGCTTTCTCCCTGACGGTCAGTATTCCGCCAATCTCCAATTCCAAAGACTTGGCCAATACCAATGCCTATGATTTTCAATACCTCAACTCCAAGGTAGACTTCTATTTGGTACAGACGGACAAATTGAATATTTCCAATACCAGAATTCCCTTTGCCCCAACTCCCCTCTACCCAGATCAATTGAGTGCAAGAGGCTCTGTGGAGGGAACATTCGCTTTTTACACCAATGGCCGAATACCGATCGGAAAACTGGTCATGACAGTGAGTTATTTGGGGATCTCTTGGCCAATGCCTGATTTCTTTGCAGATAGCAGGGCTACAGGTTTTGGTGCCTACATGCCATATCAAGCCATTCAGGAACAGTTGATTTCCCAATATTCAGGTCAGGTAGTCCCCGTTCTTGGATTTGATCCTGTACAAGTATCTTCCTACCTCAACTATGGGACACTGGGTGATCTGAGACAAGTTTGGTTTGAAGATGGCAGAAGTCTGATGGAGAAGTATGCTTGGGCATTGGATAATGCCACAGGAGGAGTGGCTGTCTGGGGGATGGGCTATGATGATGGATACATAGATCTCTGGGATGCATTAGGCGCCTCATTGGTACAGGTAGACTCCATGGTGGTTGCTACTGAGCGGTTAAACTCCCCCGTCCCTTCCCAAAGCCTGAGTTTCTGGGATTACCTGCATATTTTTGTGGACGATGGACAGTGGGCGGCTATCAACGATATTTATATTGGCAATCCGGCATTGGGGGAAGAGAATTATTGTGAGTATAAACTTTACGGTAATATACTGAGTGATTCTGTCCTTCGGACTGATTCCACATTTCAAAGGCTGGTAGGGGGAAGTCTGCTTGCCGCTGATCAAACCGGACTATCGAGAAAGGATCTTATTTTGATTGACCATCAAGTAAAAAACCCCTGGTTATTTAGGTCAGAATACAATTCCTCCATAGATCCTTACAGTAATTATTTGGCAAGTGAGCTTGAATGCGCCTGTATTGTAAGTCGCTGGGATAGCTATGCAAAAATGATGGCCGATGCCACGCTGATCATACTGATTGCTCTTCTTGTAGTTGTAACAGTGATTTTTTTGGGTGTTCAGCGGTACGGGGACGATTGGCCACTGCGGGCAGGACTGACTGTTATTTCCTTTGTCTTAGGGGTGTTATTGCTTGTTGCCGGTTTTTTTGCATTGTTTCTGGATGGGGAGTTTACGCTTTTTGGTGCGGGAAGCGAGGCCGTCCCTGTATGGCTACTCGTTATAATATTACTTATTGGGATGTCTATAGGTATGATTATCAATAAACTACATAACAGCAGGAAATATGAATACAAAGATTTACCATGATCTTTCTGGGCAATTATAACTAATCAGCTATGGTGACTCATGACATTCGACCAGAATCAAGTCTTTCCCTGAATAGGGAAAAACAATCCAGAACGGAACACAGTAGTACACATCAGTTCGCGGATAACCGTAGAGAATCTTTGATTCTAAATCAACTTGCCCAACGGGCCAATTTGGGTTCAGGTAACCATCAGGAGAGGAAAGCATCAGCTGTCCAGTTGAAGGAGGTAATCAACTCAACGCGAAGACAAGAAAGGCAGGGGGCAGGAAATGGCCCCGTTGTCCAACGTGCCATAATTTCCGGTAAGATCCCGGTTTCCCGAACGTCATCCATTCCAATGGAAATGGAGGATTTTCTCAAAAAAGAAAGTCTGTATGATGATTTTGTGAGATTGAATGACGATAGGGAAACAATTTACATTTTCGAAGATGATCAGCATGTGATCAACTATCTGAAAGTCCTGGTGAGCAAGATGAACCCGGATGGCATAAGTGCGCCTCTCAAGCACAAAATCACCCCGCAGCAACTTCAGGAAGGACATGAAGCTGCTCAGGATATTCGCTTCTCCAACATCTACAAACCCAGCACTGCCCAGATTCCCCAAAATGCATCTGGTGCACATCAGATCCCTCTATCTATGATGCCACCCTCTGGAGAGGGACACCATTGGGCTCAAAATCCATCCCCCGGATCCACAGGCAGCCAGTATATAATATACCAGAACCAACTCCAACCTCCACCTGTAAATACACTGCCATTAACCTTTGGGGATCCTAAAGCACCATCGCTGGTAATGAGCCAGGGAGGAATGAATCTGGGGATGCATATCCAGCCTACCCATAATAGTGCTTACCTGGATCCTCTGACCCGATCACAGACTAATTATGCAGGTATACCCGCGGAATCAGGCCGGGTAAGGGGTCATCCGTTTGAGCTCAAACAAAACCAGATCAGTACACAAAATCCCAAAGTGACTTTTGACAATGACCGGCGGACGTACACCAGCGAAAGTGATTCGACAAAAGCAACGGGGGGAATTTCCAGCTGGCGGTATAATCAGGTGGAGAAGCTTTCCACTAGCTCAGGGAATCCATTTACCCAGGTCAACAATAATCCTGTAGTGGGAAAAATGGGTATAGCACAACCTGATTCGATAGATTTCAGGATGCAAAAGGCACCCGGAAGCTACACGGATCTGCATATGGATAACTCAGGAGTGGTTGATTATAGAAATACAGATTCAGTACGGCCTAAAGGCATGCGCAAGCAAGCATACCAGACCGAAATGGGTAAAAATTCAGGAAAAGCCCACCCCTACAGGGAGACTCCTGTTCATAAAACAGGGCAGGATTTCACAGACCCTAACAGGCACAGTTATCCGGGATATATGACACCACCCCCTACGCCTTTTTTGTCACCGGATACACTGGCTGAGCCGGAACAGGTAGTGATTCTTCCAGGTGAAGTCCAGCGAGGTTCAA
Source organism: Algoriphagus sp. (assembly GCA_048819475.1). GTDB lineage: Bacteria > Bacteroidota > Bacteroidia > Cytophagales > Cyclobacteriaceae > Algoriphagus. The sequence goes on along the minus strand of JBMDXP010000006.1, from coordinate 41,782 downwards.
AAGTAAACATGCCTGACGGGAGCACTGGAAGAGTGACCCAAATTCTTGACAGAGACTTAGCGAAAAACAAGGCTCGATGCAAGGTTCAGATAGATCTTGCAACCGGTTGGCCTACGACCTTTCAGTAATGAAAGGTGGGGCATAGAATGTCTTATTTTCAATTTATCAAATGATTTTTATGCGGACACATAATGACAAACCGAATGTACATGCTCCTGATCATAAGGAATCCCAAAAAGCAACCCATCAACCACACTCCCCGGCAAAAGGGTTTCAGGATAATCGCGGGGAGACTTTGGTCCAGAGAAAATTAAAAGAACTGACCAATGCGCCGAACCAATCAAAAGTAGGAGAGGCTATTTTCGGAAATACTGGTTACCGGGAGATGCAAAACAAAAGTACGGATGCCGGCCATGGGACAGAAAGAAGTGTGCAGCTAAAGCAGCACGTACACTTTGATTCGGGTAAGGACAGTGGGGTTTCTATAGAAGGATTTGATTCACAGTCTACTGTGCAGCGGGCAATTATTACGGCTTACGAATCAGATGGGTCTACTAATGTGAAATTGGATAAGACCGAAAGGCTGACGGCATTTCTTTTGGCAAAAGATATTGAATCAATTCTGGAACAAGCGCAAAATGACGTAGATGAAGGGTATAGTGATACCCCCTCATCAAGGGCACTGTTTAGAGATGGAGGTACAAGAGCCCGTGGGGCGAAGAGAGGTACTGCAATCCACTCAGCTACCTATGAAATCTTAGGTGAACAATTAAAGGGATACGGTAGCACAGAGATGAAAATAACAGGCGGGAGGGCCGATATTATAATAAACCTGTTCAACACAGGTAAACTCGTTATTTATGATCTAACCAGCTTTGCGCAAGGTACAAAAACACATACTGCCAAAAGGGGGTATGAAAATGATCCTGCCGTAGCAATGATATTGGAAATCACCTATGATGATTATTGAGAAGGTAGACATACCGGTATCAAACCGTATGCTTTTCACGTGATATCATCTGTGCGGAAACCGCTGGTTCTTTGTCTGGACCAAGGAATTCACCAAGTTTCCAATCCCCTCCATATTGAGTGATTCCATGCCGTATACCTTCTTTAAATGGAGAAAGTGACTGATTATTTTCTTCAATTCCCGCATTGATTCTGCTGGATTGGTACCGAAATTATGGGGATGCCACCATAGGTGATAGATTTCGCCTGAGCTGGCTGCGACAGACATTTCTGTCAAGATCCGATGAAGTCTGATTTTGTTCATCAAAGGGCTGCGGGGTGTGCGCGGTCTTAAAATCCGTGAAGCCGGGATAATCATGGGCTCACCTGGAATGACCTTGATCTCACCGTAAGGATAGGAAGTACGCTTGCTTACCCGGATAAAACAGTCGGCAGACCTAAACAACTTCTTGCTGAAACCCTCGTGCTGGGTTTCCTGCCAAAACCAGTCCTTCGGATTTCCCCGTACAAACCTATAGCCTTCTTCGAGACAGATTTCCAAATAAAGTTCATTCAGATGGTTCCTTGGAAAAACCAGGGATTTCAGGTTAACTCCGAATTTTTCATAGGCGATACGTTGTGTTGCCTTCAGGTCTTCCCGGAATTGCTCCGGAGTCTGCCCACGCATCAATGTATAGTAGTGCGCAAAGCTATGTGATCCTAATTCCTGGCCGGGTGTATGAATGATCTGCCTGATCAATTCCGGAGCAAAGTGCACCTGGGGAAGGATTCCATGGGTTTTAACCCATTCATAAGCTGAATATTTTTTGTTGTGGTAGGAGGGCAGGTAAGTGGGGGAGTACTCCAGCCATTCCTGCTCATTTTCAGCAAAGAGCATCCCTACTGTCGCCCAGGTAGCCTGAATCCCGGCCGCTGCAAAGCTGTCCAGCATCTCAGGGATTACCTTTCGGGTATTGGTGAAATACCCCGGTTTATAACTGTCGCCTACCTTATCAAAAATCCCCCACAGGAGTTCGAAGTCAAGGCTTATTGTGAAAATTGGTTTGTTCATCAGTGAAAAATTAATTGAAGAGATTTTCGAGGAAAAATGAGCTGAAAACTTTTGAAATTCCTGTAAGCTTTTATCTGTTTATAGTTTGTTTTTTCAGTGGTCATTACCTGTCCCACATTCGATTCGGGAGAATCTCGCATGAATTATAATCATCCCAGTGTGTGGCTTTTTAGTCATGCTCGATTTCATCTGTTTATAATTTGTTTCTTCAGTGGTCATTACCTGTCCCGACAAGTCGGGATGGAATGCCCAAAATAATCATTCCCCTGTGTAAGAACCTTTTCTCATGGGCATTTCATAATGTTTAGGGCACAGCAGGAGTATGCCCTGTTAAGATCCTGCAAGGGTTATATTCTTTCCGATTCCAATTCGGCATCTGCTATGCGTTTTCTTTCTTCTTCCACAATACGGTTGAATATCTGGGCCCGTTTCCGTACCTGATTGGTCTTTTTCCAGTCGAGAAATGCAACGATCACAAAGAGCATGAAATACATAATCTGGGACTTTTGCCTGATAATGATTCCGAGGTTTGACATGATAAAGGTCATGGAAATAGAAATGGATACAAATACCACAGCAGACATTTTTACCATGGCCGGAGCTACCTTTATGTACTTGATGAAATCCTTGCTGATGATCTTGCTGAACATATAGATATATAAAGCATTCTCTAGTGATACAATCAGCCCGATGACATTGGGCGAATCGATAAACAGGGGTCTGAACCAAAAGGTGAAAAGTTTCATAGGTAGGCTATAAGAAGTCATATCCACTCCTGATCCTGCTGACTGGGACAGTCTTCGTGCATTCAGTGCGGACTCTTCCTCAAAGCTTTCTACCAGATTGTTGGCATCATAGCCCAGATAGGCAATCAAGTCCTCATAGACAAATATGCTGATCACCAGCCCCACCCCTGCTACGAGGTACTTTTGGTAAGTGGGTACTTTTTCCTTTCCCAGGATAAACCCGATTCCCATACCGATGAGTACAGCAAAGAGAATATGGGGCCGGATCATATAACAGAGAAAACCTCCAAAGATCAAATGCGGAATCCGTTTCGAGGGCCAGGATAGACCATAGGTAAGGAATCCCAAACCGGCAAAAATAATGGCGCCTTTTCCCAGAGAGGCTGTCCAAAAATGCATGTTTGGCAAGAACATTAAAATAGTGATCGCATCCCAACCTTCAAATTTTGGGTTGAAGCGGAGATTTTCCTTGAAAAACAGGTAAAAATAAACAAAGCCCCAAAAACCCAACCAGGTAGTCAGAAACATCATCATATCATAGTTGAAACCTAGCCACCTCACCCATGGATAAGCTAGCCATTCTACAAAATCAGTCCCTATAGAGAAGGAACTCCCCCAATCTTTCCAATGCTTGGTTTTGTTGTAATAGTTGACAGAATCTGAGCGGTTAAATTGGGAATAGGTCCAATAGACCAATCCAAAAAACATGTGATACCAGAACATCTGGTTTAACAGCCCGGCCTTTATCCACCTATGCTGGCTTTGGAGTCTTCCCAGCATGGGTTGGCTGATGCCAAAGAGAATCAATATTAAGATGGTAGCGCCAAGCAAAAGACCGGGTAGCTTAAAGTCCAATTATAAACAGATCCACTGAAAAAACTGAATCATACCGGTATGCCTTCCGTCCTTTTCAGATCGGTTTTTGAGACAACAGTTTCAGGACACAGCTTCTACTTGTATGCAGTACAAAAAATCAAACAGGAGATTCCTTGTACTTTCACTTCATGTGTACTCTCCAGGCGTAAGGCGGAACAAGGCCTTTTATTGCTAGTTTAGCTCAAGGAAATACATAAACTCAGTAGTCCAGCCCATATGCCCTAACCGAGGGAGTTTTTTCAGCAATCCCTAAATATAAATCAAAAATCAGCACTTGGGCCAATTCATCTCATTTCATCTATTTACTATTGTCTTTAACCTGTCAGATGAACCGCTAATTATTCCATTGTGTCGCTTGCGTCAGGCTCGATTTTTCATACGTTTTTTGACCTTCCTTCAATATCCGGCATCCATCTATGATCGACATGCATAGTGCCTGTATACTTTGTCGCATTTACACCTGTTACTGACGTATCCGGCTAATCTCAATCCACCAACTATCCCGCATATTTGTCAGGTACTAGCAGATACACTTTTAAATTAATCATATGGATTCTTCAGCATCAAAAAAATCCCGCATGGTGGGATGGGTACTCAGCGGGTTAGCCATTGCATTTCTGGTCATGGACGGTTTGGGTAAATTATTCAAACCGGAAGAAGTGATCAAAGGAACGGTGGAGCTGGGCTATCCCGAGTCGGTACTCACCGGGTTGGGTATTGTGCTATTGACCTGTACGGTTCTTTATGCCATCCCAAAGACAGCTGTGTTAGGAGCCATTCTCCTCACCGGCTATCTGGGAGGGGCAGTAGCCACCCATGTGCGCGTCGATAATCCTGTGTTCAGCCACCTCTTGTTTCCCGTGTATGTAGCGCTGTTTGTCTGGGTTGGGTTAGGATTAAGGAACAAACGCTTCAAAGATCTTATCCTCAATCAGGATTAGAATAAAAAAGAGCTGGTATACCTCCTCTATGGCAAGGTATACCAGCTGGCCTAATTCTTCACCAGGATTGACCCCCTACAGAACAGAAAGGCCAGTTAGCCGAGAGTGGGTTTACTGGTGTTCATCGCGTAGCAAATCATTGACTGTTTTCACAGGGTTGAAGGTAATGAGAGGCACCTCTACAAATATGGTGTTCCACCCTGACATGGATCCGTTCCAAAGCCCGGGTAGTTCAAGTGCTTTCAGATCCCGTCCATTCTTGGATTTTTCAGTAATAAAGCCGGTATTCATATCTCTATACTGGAGCAGGTCAAATTGCTCACCCTTGTAATTTCGGGTACCACAGACCAGATCGACTGGATTGAAGTGGGTGGCAGCATTGAAGTGCTGTTGGGACTGCGGGTTTTGCAGATCAATCTGTGCTGTCTCCAATATCTGAAGCGACTGCGCCCCATCCTTTTCCCTCACCCAGAAAGGACCTCCTCCAGGTTCTCCGGTGTTCTTCACCATACCGCACACCCGTATGGGGCGGTCAAGCTTCGACTTAAGATAGCTAGCCTGTTCGTCAATTGATTTGGAATGGAAGTCTTCCGGAAGTTTTGCCCCCAGATCATGGGTAAAAACATGAGCTGCATGACGCACGGATTGCTGGTCAGCCAGTTTGTCAAGTCCACGGATGGCCCCGAATATTTTCTCCTGCACCTCCAGTAGAAGACCTCCGATTGCCATCTTGTAGTTTTTCGTGTCTTCTTTCAGACGGTCGGGAACCACATTGTCTATGTTTTTGATGAAGATCAGATCAGCAGCTATTTCATTGAGGTTTTCCAATAATGCCCCATGTCCGGCAGGACGGAAGAGCAGCGATCCGTCTTCTTCGATGAATGGGGAATTATCAGTGCCCACAGCAATAGTGTCGGTGGTTTTCTTCTGCTGTGAATACGTGATCAGGAAACCCAGCCCATATTCCCTCTCCAGTGACGGAAGTATGGTGGCTATTTCTTTTTGGAATTTTTCTTCGTGTTCAGGCGATACGGTAAAATGTATTCTTACCGATTTTCCTTTTCCCACCGCATATTGAACGCCTTCTACCAGGTGCTCATAAGCCGGGGTCCTGCGCTCATCGGGGTAAGTATGGAAGCGGAGTAGTCCCTTCGGCAGATTCCCGTAGCCCAGTCCCCCATCTAGTAGTAAGGCTGCGAGTATGGCTTTGTAATCTTTGGAATCCAGGCTTTGGTTGATGCTGCTTCCTTTTTCTATCAACACCTTATCCAGGTCCTCATAAAAGGCAAATTTCTCGATGTGGGTGATGAACTTTTGGACAAATGGGCTCTTGCTCAAGTCCCCATCTCCCTCCAGAAAAGAAAACAAATCTTTAAACATCCGGGATGCCGCGCCACTGGCAGGTACAAACTTCACTACCTCTATCCCGGCGGTTTTTTCCGGGTAAGTGAGGATAAAATTGCGAAGGTCTTTGTCACTGAGTACCCTTATCCCGCTGTCAGGAGTGGCTGGTCCGGTAATATCCAAGTAAGGGAACCCGTTCTTGAAATGGTCAATCTGCTGTTCAACTGTTTCAGGGTTCATACCCTGAGCTAAAATCTTATCCGATAAGGTGGTGTCCATAGTGGTGATAGGTTATACTGAAAAGAATGTAAGATAATAGGCAAAGGTGCTTTCCTCAAGGCATACAATGTATTTTTTTGAATATTTTATGATTGGGAAACCACGCTTATTGAGCTTTCTGGTCCGAATATAAGACCTACAGCAGGGAATAGAAAAAGCCTCACGTTTTCTGAAAGGACACCGTGGGAGATCCTGCAGGCATCATGGCTGCATAGCAAACTGTATAGCCTGGCCTGGCCTTAATTGGGCTATGGAGGCCAGCGAATCATCAGCAAGCTGCAAAATTCTTGGATAACCGCCAGTAGTCTGTGCATCCCGCATCAAAATGAGCAATTTACCACCTGAGGTGAGCTGGACTGTTCCGGGAAAGACTGGTGCAGTAAGTATATCCTGCAGCTGGTTTGCTACTTTCTCCTGCAGCTGAATGGCCATGCGGTCTTTCTGGTGGGAGAGCTTAAAGTTTGAGTCCAGGATCTGTCTCTGGGTGCTGGGCTCAAGAAGGTCCCAGTCAGGTCCCCGATGTACAGCCAGTATGTCGGAAGGGGTAATATGCCAAGCCATTCTCGAAAGCGTATGACGATATCCGCTAAAGCCCACATAGGGAATGAGGTCACCTTTCTGCGCGGCATGCATAGCGGTGATACCCCTGAACCAACTTCTTGAGCCCATCACCTTACTGGTTTGAAAACCTCCTTTTACACCAAGGAAAACGACCGATCCGACGATGAATTTACCTATCTCAAGCCTGTCCCCGGCACTGACCTGTACCAGTCCACTTGGATTTATTTCTTTCCTGTTAAGACTTACTGATGCAAGCGCACCTGCGAGGCAGAGTAGGGTAGGTGAGCTGAACTCAGCTTTAAACCCGGGCTGGTTAATCTCGAGTACGGCATCATCTGGGTGGTTTTGCAGGAAGTGGTTGATCCAGTCCATCGCATGCTGGTCCTGTACTCCGGATAGCGGAATACCATACTGGGCATATCCAGACCTCCCTCTGTCCTGTATGGAGGTGCCCGGTCCGCTCTGCAGGATTTTTAGATGGCTCAGTTCAGGATTCATTTTGCTTTGGGAAGTTTGGGATGCCGGCACAATAGCCCAAACTCAGCTTCAGAGATGGGAACAAACTCTACGAGCTCACCAGGAGAAGCAAAAACAGGAGAGGATAGGTTGGGGTTAAAAAAACATACGGGACTCAACCCGATCAAATGCCATCCTCCGGGACTGGAAGAGGGGTAGATCCCAGTCTGAGTACCTCCTATGGCTACCGAGCCCTTGGGAACTTGGCGATCAGGGACTTTCTTCCTTGGCAAATAAAGGCCTTCCGGGAGACCTGCCAAATACATGAAACCTGGCATGAATCCGAAGAAATGAATCCGGTAAGGAGTGGAAGAATGCAAAGAGACCAGCTCCTGTACACTGAAGCCTTTCAGTTGGGCAACAGATTCCAGATCTCTTCCAGTGGCAGGGGAATATCTGACGGGAATTTCCCAGATCCGATCCGGCAAAGGTTTAGAGGCTATTCCCTCTTTGATCAATGCGCTGAGTGACGGGTGTGGAGAGCTTTTCCATCTCACTGAGATGCATTGAAACCCCATCTGAATGGATAGGCTGTCACCTGCCAATTCTTCCTGAAGCATCCCAAGGCAGGATAGCTGATACTGCAAAAGAAGGTCGGATACAGGGAGGTCCCAGTAGAGTTCGGAAATCAGCGGCGTGATTTCCCTTGATTTTGGAATCAGGTCCACCATTTCTTTCTAATTAGAGGCAGGAAATCCATAAGACCGGGGTTGTCTCCATGAAAGCAGATGGTGTCCATAGGCAAGGGGAGTTTACTGCCCGAAAAGGAAACCCGGTCAGCTCTTTCGAATGCTGGCGCCAAGTGCTCCAGCACTTCTTCTGTGGAGGTAATCACTGCACCGGGAATATGGCGTGGAAGAAGATGACCCGCATCGGAATATCTTCTGTCTCCAAAGATTTCGCGCTTTACCGGAAGCCCCTTGGCTACAGCATACTTTTCAGTATATGAGTTTGGAGGGACAAAAAGCGGGATTCTGGGATAATGCGAGGCAAGAAAATCAGTGAGGTAATCAGCAAGTAAAGGATCAGCCGAACAGTCATTATATAAGGCACCATGAAACTTGATGTGATCCATCGTGATTGCCAGCTGGTCTGCAGCAGCTTCAAAGTTTCTGATCTGATTGAGAATAGAAGAAGTGAGATCAGCCGGGGTAAGCTGCACCGAAACTCTTCCGAAATTTACAGTATCCGGATAGGAGGGGTGGGCTCCGGCTTTTGTTCCATGGATCAAACAGTGGGTCAATGTAGCTTGTATACTGGTTTTATCCCCACAGTGCCCGCCACATGCTACGGATGCTGCGTCTATCCATGGGAAAACCTTATCTTCTCCCGCTACTCCTTCTCCCAAATCACAGTTTATTTCAGGTAGAGTTTTCATGTGTTCATGTTTTTTCTTTCAAAGGTCATTACCTGTCCCGAATTCGATCGGGAGAATCAGGCAGCGATTATAATTATGCCAGTGTGTGACTTTTTAGTCATGCTCGATTTCATACGATTCCGTAAAAATGGGAAATAATACGATTTAGTGCATGCGTGCCTTAACCCGAAAATATGCATTGGCAATTCTCTTACAGTTATAATCGCTTCAAAATCGGCAATATAGTTTTGTCATCAACTTCGCCATAGTGTTACTTCGCCTCAGTTTCCAAACAGCCTGATTTCTTGCAATGGACGCCTTTCCCAAATAAAATCGGGACAGGCCACAACTGAACAGTATGTATAATACGGATTATAGAATGTACTTAACTTAGTATTACTAAAGGCCCTGCCTGATTAGCAATGCAGTCTGGTAGTAATTGGACTAATTGAAATTTTGGATAGTTGCGGATTTGTGGGGAAAACCCTATTAAAATCTGGGAAGTACAGACAGTGGTTTTTTTGTATCCACATCCACCAGGACGACAATAGGGCCTAAAAGGGCATCCTCGGAAGTGTTGAACCTCACTAAATAATCTCCGTCTTCGTTCACTGTGATTACGGCCTCTTTCCAGCTTATTGTTATTGAATCTTTAGCCTTATCCGTCAGGTATTCGTATGCGGTTTTCCGCAATTCCATAAAGTTGGGGTTTTCATCCTGGTCGTTTTCGCAAGATGAAAAAGAAGCAATTAACCCAAGAACCAAAAAAAAGAATAGAGACCTCTTCATAACAGTGAAATTCAATACTATTTATATACGAAGTAAGTCGGCTCTTAGCTACATTTTTTTTAAAGATTATTATAATATTTTATCCACTCATTAAGTTGCTTGAAATCGAGCTTGCCTTTTGCCAGTTTCAGGTGGAGCATTATGGCCAGGGATTTTTTCATTCTGCTTTCGGGATTCTTGACTTTCGTCACCAGATACACAAGGCTTCGTTGCTTGCCAGCAGTAAGGGACCTGAAGTACTTGTTTCCTTCCTCATCCTGGTCCAGCAGCACCTGGAGTTCTTCGGGAGTATCCTGACCAAACTCACTTTCATCACGCTCGATTCTTACTAGGATTTCTTTCCCTTCTTCCAAGTGGAACTTATGTCTTATTTCCTGGTTGATGAGCACATACCAACTGACTTTTGACCGCATCAGAGCCATGTGGAAAGGGCCGTGACCGTCTAGCCAGATGAGCACCCTTCTGTGGCGATCATCCATCATCTGACTTGCGATGCCGTCGGGGACAGGAATATGATAGCTCCAGATGGTATAATCAAATCTTTCCAGTTTTCCCTCAAAAAAGTCCATCATACAGCATTAAACAAAGTTCTGTAGTAGTCGCAGGTTATATTAGCGTCATTTGCTGTTATAAGTCATTGGCATTGAAGGTAATGAGGAAGGTTGTCCCCTGGCCGATTTCACTTTTAACGCGGATAGATCCACCGTGGCTAAGAATGATATTCTGGGTATTGGTAAGTCCTAGTCCAGAGCCCGTCGCCTTACTGGTGAAAAATGGCTCAAACAACCGCTCAAGGTTTTCTTTGGGGATACCCGCGCCGTTATCCTTAACCTCAACCCGACACTGGTTGTTTTTAAAGGTAGTCTTCAGGGTCAGTTTGCCTTTTCCATCCGGCATTGCCTCGATGGCGTTGACAATCAGGTTAATAAAGGCGATCTTCACTTTCTCTCCATCTACTTTGATATCACAGATGTCAGTTTGATATTGCTTCTCGATAAGTATTCCCTTTAACTCTATCCGGTCCTTGACATGCTCAAGGGATTCATCGAGCAAAGTATTGATTGAATGGCTTCTGGAGTCCAGCTCCGTAAATCTTGTGCTATCCAATAGCTGTGTCACCAGCTGATTGATCCGGTCACAGTTTCTTCTGATCACCTCTATCAAATCCCCACTTTCTTTGAGTACTTCCTCGGAAAGTTCCATATGGAGCTGGTCCGCAGAGAGCAATATGGTGGTCAGGGGATTTTTGACTTCATGGGCCAGCAATCTTGCAATTCTTCCGGTAGAAGAGAATTTTTTCTGGTTCAGTTCTTCCTCTTCTTTTGCCTTCAGGGCAGTAAGATCCTTTATCAGGACCTGAAAAAGGTTGATGTCCTGCTTCACAATGCTGATGAGCGCGCTGATGATATTTCCATCCTCGAGCTTCATCAATGCTTCCAGCTCTGAGACTTCCACTTTCTTGCCGAGCATATCCATCAGCTGCATCCGGGGCTCTTCCTCTACGATAAGATCTCTGAAATAGAAGGTGTTATCTGTCTCCTCATCGTACGGGTCAGTCCCAAATTTTGTGATAAAGGTAGGGTTTGCCTCCAGGATACTTCCGTTTTCATCTATAAGCAGAAACGGATCACCGGCGAGTTCAAAAATAGACCTAAACCGCATGGCTGTATGATCCAGGGATTCCATCAACTGGGCATCGCGGATCGCATAACGCAGGGTCCTGTCCAATGCCACTGAATCAAACTCACCTTTGATCAGGTAGTCAGAGGCACCTAGTGTGAGTGCTTCACGGTCAATAGAACCTGTACTCATCCCTGTGAGCATGATCACAGGGGCATGCTTATGTCTTTGTTTTATTTCATGGATCAGCTCCAGGCCGGTGTCCTTGCCCAGTTTATAATCCACGATGTAAGCATCGAAGTGCTCGCCAAATCTAGTGACGGCTTCCTCAATACTACTTGCACTTTCTATTTGATAATTGGACTCTTTAACTTTTCGGAGTAAGGACTGTACCAGGAAGTAATCGTCCTGGTCATCATCGACATATAATATTCGAATGGTGTTGGAAGAATTCATCTAACATTTAAACGGGTAATAGAACTGTTTTTGCCCAATATTTCTCTATTTCTTCCGCCACCTGAACCAATCCATCAAAAGAACCAGGCTTGGTGATATAGCTATTGGTACCCATTCTATACGTGGTATCAATATCATCTTTGTTATTGGAAGTAGTAAATATGATTACCGGGATTTTTTTGAAGTCTGCATGGCTCTTGATCTCTGCCAGCGCTTCGCGGCCATCCTTCTTCGGCATGTTCAGATCCAGAAGTATAATATCCGGATGGTGCTGAATAGAATTGGTGCCCGGCGTGGTACAGGCGTTCAGGTATTTCAAGAGGGCTTCACCATCTTCAACACAGGTAATGTTTTCTTTGGGAAGATTTCTTTCGAATGCTTTGATAATCAATAATTTATCATCATCGTCATCCTCTGCTATCAAGATGTTCAGGAATTTGTTGGGAGTCATTTTTTTAAACTTTAAGTGGGTAAAAGTTTTTTTAAGGTAATTCTTCGAAGGACACGATTAATTAATGAACTCCATTGTAATCATATAAAGGTATGAATTGTTTTTATTCTTCAATATAGGGCAGTAAAATAGTGAAGGTAGCTCCTTGGTCAGGCTTACTTGATGCAAATATCACGCCTCCGTTCTTATCAATTATCTTTTTGGTGATCGATAAACCTATGCCCGTACCCTCAAAGACGTTTTTGCCATGTAGTCTTTGGAAAATGGAAAATATTTTTTCCGCATATTCTTCCTTGAATCCGATTCCATTGTCTGCAACCTGTATCATATAGTACCGCTGCTCCTGGTCAATCTGGGGAAATTGTCCGATGATGTCCTTGGAGGCATCTTTGGAAGAGATGGTTATTTCCGGGGTGATATCCGGCTTGGCAAATTTGAGTGCATTGGATATCAGGTTCTGGAATATCTGTCTAAACTCAGTCTCTCTTCCCATCACTACAGGTAGCTGTTCAATGGTGATTTTGGATTCCCTGGCCTTGATAGCTATCTCAAGGTCATCGAGTACTGATTCCGCTATTTTACCCAGATCCTGGGGGCCTGCTTCTTCGGATTCCTCGCGTCCAGCCCTACTGTATTCCAGCAGATCAGTGATGAGTCTCCTCATCCGGTTTGCTGCCACAGTAATACGGTCCAGGTAAAGCTGCCCGTCCTCGTCCAGTGAAGTCCCGAATTGCTCTATGAGCAAATCAGAGAAGGCGGTTATTTTACGCAAAGGCTCCTGAAGGTCATGGGAGGCCACATAGGCAAATTGCTCCAATTCCTTGTTGGAATCATCGAGTAATTTGATCTGATCCTTCAGTTTTGTCTGAAACAGGGAGATTTCCTTATTGGCTACCTGCTGGGTCTTGTTGTACTGGTAGACGGAAAAGAAAGTGACGAGTCCCATGGAAATTGAGAATACTGAGATCAGCCCCACAATGAACGGCAAAGCGTTGATGTTGTTGATCAGACTTTGGTTCCTTTCCAGAAAAAGTCGGTTTTCCTCTTCATTTATCTTATTGACTGCCGCCCGGATCATCTGGTAGGCAGTCAGTGCTTTGGATACCACTTCGTCTGTCAGCAAGCCTTCCAGGTTTCCATTAGCTGCTATATAGGCTGTGGTCTCCTCGAAACTTCTTACCCTGGAGTCGAGCAGACCCTTGAGTTCTTCTATATTTTGCTGTTGTTGCTTATTGTCCTTGGTTAGCTCACGGAGGTGGCTTAGAAGAAAATCAGCATTGGTGATGGATTGTCTGTAGTTGGTTAGAAACTGTTCATTGCCTGTGAGTGCATATCCCCTGATATTGGATTCCCGCTCCAGTATATTGCCGTAAAGCTCATCCGTGCGGTGCATTACGTTCTCAGCATGCATCAGGGCATTTGAGTAATACTCAATCCTTCCTGAAGTCCAGTAAGAGATTCCGCTGCCTATAACGATCAGGACCAAGGTAACTATTGCGTAAACCTTAATTTTATACATGGATGGGTTTTGCTCTTTAATCAATTCAGAATTCCCTGAATTGGGGAAAATTGTCCTCATTTAGAAATTTTTATTTTGGTAAAAAACTTATAATTATCCGCTAGAACATGCATTTGAGTGCTATTTAGCATGTTTTCTTGAAATATGATAATAAAGGCATGGCCATTGAACTTAAGCATTCAAATGAATCTAACAACCTAAACACTAAAACCATGAGTTCATTATTGTATTTTATCGCAGTCATTCTTCTAATCGGATGGTTAGTCGGAGTTTTCGCATATAGCGCCACAGGTCTAATTCACGTTTTGTTGGTATTGGCCATCATAGCAGTATTGTTCAGGCTGATTAGCGGAAGACCTGTATAAAGAGAATAAAATAGAACAGGGTTCTATTTCATATTTACTTAATTCAAATTTTAATAACTAAACCAAGGTAATCATGAATTCTACGGAAATGAAAGGTAATTGGAACGTATTGAAAGGCAAATTAAAGCAAAAATACGGTGAACTTACAGACGATGATTTAACATACGTTGAGGGTAAAGAGGAAGAACTTTGGGGAAAGCTGCAGCGAAAAGTAGGAAAAACCAAAGATGAGATATTGAAAGACATCTGAACTTTCAGGATTACTAAAAAATTAAACCGCAAAAAGAGCAAAATGAGAAAGTCAACAATCAGTAAAACACTTTGGCTAAGCGGCCTGGTGACCGGAGCTTTGGTAGGGGCATACCTTTACAAAAACCAAAATCAGTTTGAATCCCAAAAGGAGAAGATTAACAGCCTATTGGGTGATCTGCAAAACATAGCCGGAGACCTGAAGGCACGCTTACTATCGGCCGGTCAGGAAGGTTTGGATGCAACCAAAACGGCCATCCAATCAGCAAAGGATTCAGCAAAAGATAAAGTAAAGTAAATAAAACTTGAGTTCATTTAAGGGTGTAACCCATTCGGTTACACCTTTATTTTACCCACTAGCAAAAACGCTCCACTGATTTTGTATACGGAAAGAACGTAACTATTTTATTCTAAAAAGGTTAAGTAGCCTGCCTGATTAATTATCTACAGACAATTGTGATGAAGAAAAATGTGATCTTAGTAATTGATGATGAGAAAGAAATCAGGGCACTTTTAACTCGTTTTCTGGGAAGGAAAGGTTACTCTGTTTTATCTGCTGGTACACTAGGAGATGGGAGAAGAATTTTGGATCAAAATAACCCTAATATGATATTTTTGGATGTCAATCTTCCGGATGGAAACGGTTTGGAGGAATTGCAGCATCTTATGCCTGCCCATCCCAGTTCCAAAGTAATTATGATGAGCGCATTTGACCATCAGGAAGCCAGGCAAGAGGCACTTGAGTCTGGTGCCATAGATTTTTTAAGCAAACCCTTTAACATGGCAAGGTTGCTGGAAGTGATCCAAATACATACGAATACCACAACTAATTCCTAAAATTGAACATGGCAAGGATTCTCGTAATTGATGATAATATTGATATATGTCAGCTGCTGGACCGGTTTCTGACAAAAAAGGGTTATGATGTAGAAACGACCATTTCAGGTAAAAATGGCCTTGAGATGGTGAGAAAAACGCATTATGACCTTATTTTCTGCGATTTCAAACTTCGGGATATGGAGGGCAGGGACGTACTGATGAAAGTGCGTGAAATTTCTCCAGGCACTCAAGTGGCCATAATAACAGGGTATGCCGATGTCAAAATCGCAGTGGAAGTAATCAAAAAAGGGGCATTCGATTATGTGACCAAACCCCTTATTCCCGACGAAATCCTAAGCCTCATAGAGCGGGCCTTGGCTGCTACCAAGGAAAATAACTCCAAAACAGTCACATTTACCAAAGCCACAGAACTGAAAGCCCCTTCCAAATCTCCTGTAGATGACTCTGCTGGATATATCAAAGGTAATGGGAGAGAATCCAAAAAATTGTACAAAGAAGTACAGCTCGTCGCACCTACAAATCTCAGTGTGGTGATCTATGGGGAGAGTGGTGCCGGGAAGGAAAATATCGCAAGGATCATCCATGATAAAAGCGAGCGCGCAGGGAAACCTTTTATAGCGATCGACTGCGGAGCTTTGACCAAGGAGCTAGCAGGGAGCGAACTCTGGGGGCATGAGAAAGGAGCCTTTACCGGAGCATTGACAGATAAACCTGGCCAGTTTGAACTCGCTGATGGCGGAACCATATTTTTGGATGAGATTGCGAATTTATCATATGAGACCCAAGTGGGATTGCTACGACTGGTGCAGGAAAGAAAACTGCGCAGGATAGGAGGCACAAAAGACAAATCGATCGATGTGAGGATTCTGGTTGCATCGAATGAGGATCTGCGAAAATCTGTACAGGATGGTAAATTCAGGGAGGATCTTTATTTCCGGTTCAATGAGTTCAGTATTACTGTACCGCCTCTGCGGGATAGAAAAGGGGATATAGAAGAATTTGCTGATTATTTTCTGATGAAATCCAATGAAGAGCTCAATAAAAAAGTCCTTGGATTTGATGATGAGGTAATGGATGTATTTATGGAATATCCATGGCCTGGTAACCTTCGGGAAATGCGAAATGTAATCCGTAGGGCCACACTGCTCTCGGATGGCGGAAGAGTTACCGTATCTGCACTTCCTCCGGAAGTGGTCTATGCACGCAAATTTAATTTTATCGATTCTCCTCATCAGGAAAACGATAGCCATCAGGAGATGAAAAGACCAAAAGCGCCCCTAAACCTCAAAGATGCTGCTGCTGAGGCAGAGGCGGAAGTGCTCAGAAAAGTCCTGGAGGAAGTGAAATACAACAGGACCAAGGCTGCCAAACAATTGGGCATAGACCGGAAAACCCTTTTTAATAAAATGAAACAATACGATTTATAAACCACCAATCAACCAAATGGCCCGGGCTTTTTCCGGGCTTTTTTATTGCCTGTTTGGGGAAATATTTTCCCGTAAGTTTTGAGTGGTAGACTATCTACACCGAATCATGGATGGGAATCCCACGTTTTTTGACTCTTCAGCAGGCATATGTAGCTGTTGTGCTATTTTAAGACTACGATGGCACATGTCTTGGACTATTATTGGCATCACAATGTGTAAACCAAAACAACCACTGTTAATATGACTACTGTAAGTAAAGCAACTGTTGAAAATCATTTGAAATTGGATGGCAAAGCCATGAAGAATGTATCTGATAAGCTCAATGATCTGCTTTCGGATTATCACATATTTTATCAGAACGTAAGGGGTTTTCATTGGAACGTAAGGGGAGAGAATTTCTTTGACTTACACGAAAAATTTGAAGACCTCTATACCCAACTTTACCAGAACATCGATGATTTGGCGGAGCGGGTGGTAACGATAGGATTCAAACCGCTACATTCTTATTCCGATTACCTGAAAAACACCATTCATAAGGAGATCACCGATGTCACCAAAGGTGATGAATGCG
The DNA here is from genome assembly GCA_048819475.1 of Algoriphagus sp. Classification (GTDB taxonomy): domain Bacteria; phylum Bacteroidota; class Bacteroidia; order Cytophagales; family Cyclobacteriaceae; genus Algoriphagus. The sequence continues at coordinate 24,855 of JBMDXP010000006.1, read as the reverse complement.
TAAAGCACGTTATAGATGGCTTGGGTACCTTAGCACAGTCACACAGAAAGGCTGCGGAAGTAGCAGGTGATGCAGGGGACATCGCCACGGAAGATCTGCTTACCCAGTTTGTAGGTGATCTGGAAAAGAGAATGTGGATGTTTACCATGTTTGCCAAATAAGCAATTTGCTACCAGTATCTGTTTGAAGACAACCGAAAGAACTGGTTCATCCCTTTGGGGTAAAACTGCCCTTTTTTGAAAATAAACCAACAGAAAGATCCGCGGATGAGATCCGCGGCTCTTTTATTTGCAAATAGTCCTGAAACAGGCCTTTGGTTCTCCTGATAGAATGCGCGCTGAGGACTGGGGGACGTACATCACTACAGGTCTCAGGCAAGTGCCTTTCTGCAAAACTCCAGACATTTTTGCACTTCCTTGATAGGGTCAGAATCAGCAGGGACCTGATACTCCAACTCGATGGTGGCGGGGAACTTATAGTTGTTTTTTCTTATCAGCTGCAATAACTCCGGAATGGGGGTGTCCCCGGATCCCCAAGCCACATTCCCTTTGCCGTTGGCCGGGGTCTGTCTGTCTTTGGTGTGCATACTCAGAATTTTCGAATGATGCTTTTCGATCAAAGGAATCAGATCAGGATGTCCGGCAGCGACGTAATGCCCGGCATCCAGGTTCAACACATTTTTAGGACTTTGGGCAAGGGCCGTGTCCCAGAAACCGAAGGTTTGCTGCTCATGGCCATGATAACCTACTGCCATTCCGTTTTTCTCTCCCATTTTCCCAAGTTTAAGGGTATGCACATCATCTGATGGATGTTCCAGCGTGACATGGGTTGCTCCCAATGCCTTGGCAGCCTTCATTCCATAGATGATTTCTGCATCTGAATTATTCTTGCTGAAAGCATTGGGTTTAAAGGCATATATACTTACCCCGGCGTCTTTGTACATCTTCCTCAACTCTTCAAATTTTTTCATGGAAGCATTTGCCCTCCAGCGTTCCACTACTTTGCTGTAAGCTTCAGCCTGCGCTTGTAAATCTGCCAGTTCGGCAGTTTCATCAGCGGATAATTCCTCCCCGCGCCGCTGCTTGCCACCGAGTTGGTAGATCTTTGTCCTATCTATAGGGGAGGAGGGCATCCCTGCAAAAGATTCTGCGGGATCTCCCATTAATTCTATGGCGCTGATACCGCACTCTTTTACATAGCCGAGGGTAGCTTCGGCACTTTGATCGGGTAGCGACCTGAACGAATACGTAATACAGCCGATCTGTACACCGTTGATCAGCGAATTGGGCTTATTCAGGGATTTGATAAGGGAAGGAGCTCCTTTAAGCCAAGTGGGTGCCAGCGCAAGGCCTGCTGCGCCCAATGCGGATTTGACAAGAAATTCTCTTCTGTTTTTCATTGTATTTTGGGTTAAAGAATGGGTTGATGGATTGAAAACCGAAACAAAATACCATATTTTCCGGTAATCTGATCAAAAAATAGGAGTAAGGTGAATTGTTTGATAAGATTGGTGATTTGAAGATGTGTATGCAATAGTGGGCGTCTGGATGCCATCGCGTGACATTTCTCCTATCCGGAATCCGGGAGGAATAGCATGGCAGTGCACCCATCGAAGTGCTTGATTTTGGAGCTACCGGATAATTCGTGTTACATTTGGTCAGCTAGTGCATTCCTGTCCAATGTTTTTGATTTAAATGGGAGGCAATGGTAGGTTAAACCAGCCATTAATTACTGTTGCTTAGTATTGATGAGTTGGGTCTACTATATAAGCATTGGTCTTTTTGTCATAATCCATGGAAAAATCGTTAAATCTGAGAATTCTGGAAGGTGCATTCCTTTCTGAACTCCACTTCCAAACCTCAAGAAGTGGTGGGCCGGGAGGTCAGCATGTCAATAAAGTAGAGACAAAAGTCCAACTGAATTTCGATGTGGATAAATCGGGGATCCTGACGCTTGAAGAGAAGGAATTGATCAGGAAGAAACTGGCACATAGGCTCACGGCTGAAGGCGTGCTGCAAGTGCAAGTGCAGGAGAAAAGATCCCAGCTTCAAAACAAAGAACTGGCTGTCCAGAAATTCCACGAGCTACTCCGGATCGTCTTCAAAAAGGAAAAAGTAAGAAAGCCGACGAAGCCGGGTAAAGCGGCTGTAGAGAAAAGGCTCAAGGCCAAAAAAGCAAAATCAGAAAAGAAGTCCAACCGTGGGTGGCGGAAAGGGTTGTAAAGGAAGGAGGGCTGATCTACAGGACTCAATGACCTATCTGGGAAACACCGGTGCTGTAATGCTGATTATCCAGGTATAATTTTCCTTGGGAATAGGTGAGCGGATAGAAGTTTTTATTCCCTTCAAAAAAATCCAACTCCAAGATGGCACTATCGTCGTGATCCAGGATCACTTCCCATAATCCGCCTGTCACCTCCTTATCAAAGACTCTTCCAGCGGTGTCTTTTTTGATGAAAATCTGCCGGGAATAGAGGAAATGACCGTCACTGCAAAGGTCAATTGTTTTTCTGACAGAATGGGCCATTGAAGCGGATCTAGCTGTATTTATTGAAGTGTCATGGTGTTCTGTATGAGTGAGTCTTCGGTTTATAAGCCGACTCTTCCATTTCTCCAGCTTTCCGGGATGGCCGGTTTTGTGGAATTTGACAGAATGGAAGATTGCTTTGCAGGTGATCTCAAGAGCTGAAGAATAGCGGTCTATAGCAGCTACTCCGGTAATAGTCACACCGGTAGTATGAAATGGGTTTTCAATTCCTACTATGTAAGCTGCAGCGGGAACTCCCTCAAATAATCCTGAAAACACTCCTCCTACAGCTAAATCAGACAAGTTTTCAAGAAATCTGTGCAGAAGGAGGTTGGTGCCATTTTCATTGACTATACCATCTTCTACCCGCTGGACCAGCTGACTTTTGGAGTAAGGATTGGAACTGATCAGCAAAATACCTGTTTCGTGTGGATTACTGAGCAAAACCACTCCGTTGGTTTCCCCTCCGGACCAACCATCCGGTATGTCAAACTGGATGCCCAGCTGGCTATAGTCGACCATCCTCCGTAGATTAGTTTTCATATGATTATAATTTGATTTTTAGCGGTCACATGGAATGCCCAAAATAATCATTCCCCTGTGTGAGAACCTTTTCTCATGGGCATTTCATATGCATGAAGAATTGGCAGCAGTAAGTGTTCTTCTTAAAGAAATATATAACGTATTATAAACTAATAGGTTACGTAGAGATAGGCCGGTTGACCCTTTTAGCCTGCATCGTAAAAAAAATACCGAAAGTGTCTTTGCCTGCTATGCTTCCGGTTCGCTGATCACCCGTACCAATAACCGCTCAGAAACCTTCTCGCTGAGTGTTTCCAAGGGATGTCCTTCATAATTGACCACCACGCTTAGGTCATAAACTTCTTTCGACACAATATGCATCTGTACTCCTAGCTTCAGGTCCCTGCTGTTTAAAAATTCCAAAAACCCGGTGGAAGAATTGGATAAAGCAGCCAACCTCAACAGTTGGCCTACTTTTGCCTGGGAAAGTGTCAGGTAGTTTACTTCCTGGATTTTACCGTTTTTATCTGGAATGGGGGATCCATGCGGGTCGAGCGTGGGGTAACCCATCATCTCATCCATCCGCTCAAAAAATTTGGGAGCCTGTATATGTTCGATCTGTTCGGCTATTTCATGTACCTCTTCCCAGCCAAACCCCATCTTGTTGACCAGAAACATTTCTGTGAGCCGGTGCTTCCGGATCACCAGGGCTGCCTCTCTCTGCCCCTTTTGGGTCAGTGTCACAGGCTTATATTTTTCATAGATGAGCCATCCGCTCTTCTGGAGAGTTTTGACCATGCTGTTCACCGTGGGCATGCTTACCTGCATCTGCGAAGCTAGTTCTGATACATTCACTTCCCCCTTTTCATTGGACAGGTTGAACAAGGCCTTGAGATAGTTCTCTTCTGTAGGTGATGCCATTTTGGTAGGTTATAGAATTCAAATATCTCAATTTTTTTCTTAAAACAATTTTGTTAGATTATTCTAACATTGTAGATTTGAATACTCTAATGATTTATTTATGTCGATAAGCCGGTTTTTTTTCTTAGTTATCCTCTGTCTTCCCAGCTGGGAAGGAGCTGCCCAGACCTATCGGATTACTGGTAAGGTGTTGGCAAAAGGACAGCCGCTGGAGTTTGCCAATGTGTGGGTGAAAGGGTCTCAGTCAGGTGCTGTGACAGATAGCGAAGGGTATTTTTCCATAGAGACAGGCCATGCAGGGCTATTTACCCTGGAGATATCGATGGTAGGCTTTCATACCAGACAGGTGAAGGTCTCCCTGAATTCTGCTGAATTCTCCCCGTTGCGTGTCGAGTTACAGGAGATGGACGGAGGCCTGGATGAGGTAGTGGTCTCAGGTACCTTGCAGGAAGTGTCGAAACTGGACAGTCCCGTACCTATAGAGGTATACAGGTCATCTTTTTTCAGGGCAAATCCCGCACCTTCGGTATTTGAGTCCCTGCAGCATGTGAATGGGGTACGTCCACAGATAAACTGCAATATCTGCAATACAGGGGATATTCATATCAATGGATTGGAGGGGCCTTATACGATGGTCCTGATAGACGGAATGCCCATTGTAAGTGGTCTGGCCACAGTCTACGGACTAACAGGGATACCACAGGCTTTGATAGACAGGGTAGAGGTGGTGAAGGGACCTGCGTCCACACTATATGGTTCGGAGGCAGTAGGCGGGCTGATCAATGTCATCACCAAAAAGCCAGAGCTGGCTCCGGCGTTGGCAGTGGATGCCTTTGCTACAGGATGGGGGGAGATTAATCTGGATATGGGGATTAGGACGGACTGGGGCAAAAACCTGCAGTCCCTGACAGGGATCAGCGGATTCTTCTATGATAATCCCATTGATAAGAATGCTGATGGATTTACAGATCTTACGTTGGCAAAGCGGGTATCACTTTTTCAGAAATTCAATCTGAAGAGAGGGTCAGACAAAGCGTTTAACTGGGCATTCCGATATGTCTATGAAGACCGGTGGGGAGGGCAAATGCAGTGGGCGCCTGAATTCCGGGGAGGGGATGAAGTGTATGGGGAGAGTATTTATACCAGCAGATGGGAGTCTTTTGGTACCTATCAGCTGCCAGGCAAGGAAAACCTCACCTTACAGTTTTCCGCCAATGGGCACAATCAGAACTCAGCCTATGGAAACACGGTTTATTTGGCCGATCAATATGTGGGTTTTGGGCAACTCACCTGGAGCAGGAAAGCGGGTCGTCATGGCCTGCTGGCAGGGGTGGCTTACCGATATACCTATTATGATGACAACACCCCGGCCACTTCCTCTGTGGCCGGAGACAGGAACATACCGGCTGTCACACACTTGCCAGGCCTGTTTATTCAGGATGAAATCCGGATAGGGGATAGGCACAGCGTGTTATTGGGAGCCAGATATGATTACAATTCCTTGCACGGTTCGGTATTCTCACCGAGAATCAATTACAAAGTAACCACAGCGGATAAGAATACAGTTCTGAGAGTATCTGCAGGCAATGGGTTCCGTGTAGCCAATGTCTTTACGGAAGACCATGCAGCCCTCACGGGAGCAAGGGAGGTGGTTTTTGAAGAGGAACTCAGGCCCGAGCAAAGCTGGAATGCCAATGTCAATCTGGTCAAAACGTATTATTCTTCCAAGGGGACTTTTATAAACCTGGATGCGTCCGTATTTTATACCTACTTCACCAATAGAATAGTCCCGGATTACGAAACCAACCCAAATCAGATCATCTATGCCAATCTCAACGGCTCAGCCGTATCACAAGGGGCTTCTCTAAATGTGGATGCTGCCTGGCCAGGAGGGCTGAAGGCCATGGCAGGGGTGACCTTGATGGATGTAAACCTGACGGAGGAAGGGGTAAGGTCGAGGCAACTGCTTACTGAGCGTTTCTCAGGAGTGTGGTCAATAGGGTATGAGTTCTTTGACTCGGGTATTAGCCTGGATTATACAGGAAACGTATATAGTCCCATGAGGCTGCCGTTACTCGGGGAGCTGGATGACCGCGACGAATATTCGCCATGGTGGAGTATCCAGAATATACAGCTGACCAAAAAAATCAAAGATAAATGGGAACTCTATGGGGGAATCAAAAACCTGCTGAACTATACTCCTCCTGCAAACAGTATTGCAAGGGCGTTTGACCCTTTTGACAGAGAGGTGATTTTTGATCAGAGAGGTGATGTAGTGCCTACTCCCGAGAATCCCAGAGGACTGAGTTTCGATCCCACTTATGTATTTGCACCCAACCAGGGGATCCGGGGGTTTATAGGGCTGCGTTATTCTTTGCAGTAGATCCACCGCTTGTTGCCTTGTGCTGGGGACGCCACGTATTTCTACACTTCTTCCTTCACTGGGGAAAATCTGATCATCCCGTAAGCTGTGTCAATACGGCCACTGTGATTGCCGGGTGTACCCGGATTATCCCGGTTACAGGAGGATGAAGTTGGTAAATAAGGCGCTTGGTTTTTACTCCATTTTGGCCAGATGCCAGTTTAAAAAAGGAGTGCAAATTGGATTATGAGAGGTAAGACGATTACTTGTCGCCTGGATAAGCAACCGACAGCGTACAATGGTGGATCAGTTTGAAAGTTTATTGATGTTTTTGAGCAAGTCTTGGTAATAATTTCTTCCTACAGGGATTTCATTCTTTTCAATCTTCACAGCAGCCGAGCTTAACGCCTCTACCTTATGGAGGTTCACAATAAAAGATTTGTGGATTCTTGCAAACTGATTCACCGGAAGCTTTTGCATAACCTCTTTCACGGTGTTTCTCAATGTAAACTGCTTTCCAGCCACAAAGATGTGGGTATAGGTACCCTCGGCTTTTAACCAGTCGATGTCATTGATGATAATCTTTTTCAGCCATCCGTTTTCCCTGATAAAGATCTCCTGCGAGAAACCGGACCGAATGGATGGTACCAGGCCTTGCTCTTCGGTGGTCGTCTTGAAATTCTGCACGGCCAGTTCAATATTGGTGATCAGGGTTTCCGTAGAAAAAGGTTTGATCACAAATCCATCAGGCTTCAGGTGTTTTACGCGTGATATAACCTCACGTCCTGAAGAGGAAGTCAAAAATATAATGGGGATATTCAGAGTGCTTCTCAATTCATCCGCCAGGTCTATTCCCGTTTTTGCTCCCTTCAGTTTGATATCCACCAATACCACATCAGGGGAAGACTCTTCGATCACGGAAAATGCGGCTTCTGCTTCATCCACGATATTACAGACTTCATACCCGTTAATGGTTAATAGCTCCTTCACATTTTCGGAGAGGCTTACATTATCTTCTACTAACAATACCCGAATTTTATCTCCCATATTGAAAAATTATTTTTTCGAATCTATTCTTTTTTCTCCTTCTTTGAAATACTTTGATTTTCTTTCTTGATAAAAATCAAATTGATAGCAAAATAATCAACAAATGCCGGAATTTGAGTGCGATCTTACTAAAATTAGTAATGAAGATCTTGTATTTGATCTTAACTCAGACAAAGTCATTCAGGTTTCAAACCGTCTTTTAAAAGTAATTGGGGAAAATTTTTTTCAAAAGAACAGAACACTGAGCGATTTTGATGCGGCTACTCCGGGTTTTTCCAATGGCCTTTTTGACTCACGGCGAGAAGCTTTTGGGATGTCCAGCGACCATAGGTTCGAATACGAGCTGCTCTGGGAAGAAAGGGCTGTCCCCATCACTGAATTTTCATGGTACAATTCATCCACAAATACCATCCACTCTTTTTTATATGTGGATAAAACCCAGAAGATATTTGAACTCTCCCGTGATTCGCTGGTGGAAGTGGCTGACAAACTTACCAATCCTGCTATTCTTTTTGATGCAAGCCTAGCTAGGGTACTTTATTCAAACAGGCACCTCACTTCTCTTCTCACAGCCCCGCTGTCGACTCTGGGAGAGGGATTCTACCTTCCGGATTTCTTCAAGGATCACAGTGATTTTGAAGAAGTCGCACGCTGGGTTTGTTCGGAAAATGAGGCGGCATTGACTTTCACTGCCGAACTTTTCCTCAAACATGATGGAGGGTCTTGGTTTGAACTTGATCTTTCCAAGCTGATGATCGATGGGGAACACTGTGTGATGGCTATCCTGAAGAACGTGGACTCGATCAGGTCCACAAAAAAAGAACTGCTGAACTCAAACCAGATCCTAACAAGAGTCGTGGATGTTCAGAATAAGTTTTTGTCCCAAAAGGCAGGGTACTATCCTTACCAGCTGTTTTTGGATACCATCCTGGAAGTTTCCAAGGCAGAGTACGGGTTTATAGGAAAGATCGAAATAGACTCTATGTCAGAACGGATTCTGAAAATCCATGCCGCGACCGATTTTTCGCAGCAGAGTGAGGCGGCCGGAACACTTTACAGGAATTATATCAATGATGGGTTTATCTTTAGAAGCTTCAATAACCTTTTTGGCGCGTGCATTATAGAAGCCAAGGTAATCTGCGAAAACAATCCGGTGAAGAACCCGCACTCGAAAAACATCCATATCCCGGGACATCCGGTAGTGGAGAGTTTTCTGGGTATTCCCATCATCAAGGGGGAAGAGGTCATCGGTCTGATCGGTCTGGCAAATAAGCCCGGAGGTTTCCTGCAGTCGGATATTGACGACCTCCAGCCTTTTGCGACTACATATTCGGTGATTCTGGAAGCACTGAGGTCGGAACGGGAAAAGCAGCGTTTTGAAAAGGATTCCCAGGAAAAGGCATTTATTCTTTCCAAAGTCGGGGACCATCTGCCTGACCTGATCATTGTGGTCAAAGAGGATGATGAGCTGGAATTTATCTCACCTTCTTCCTCAGTCTTTCCAGGCTCTTTCAGGCCTGATGAAATACGGAAAAAAATCAAAACCCTCATCAGGAAGACTGTCAGGCCGAGTGAGCGGGTGGCACCGAACCATTATAGATCCAGACTTATGCTGCATGATAAGAACAAAGCAGAGTTCTGGCTCGAGTCTACCATCAATGTACTGGGCAGGAGCGAGCATGGGAAGATGATCATGGTGATAAGGGATGTTACCCTGCAGATGAAATATGAGCAGGGACTGAAAGAATCCCTGAAGAAAGAGCGTGAATTCAGCACATTTATTTCCGACTTTATGGGGATTGTGTCCCATGAGTTCAAAACCCCGATAGCCACTATTTCTTCCAGTCTGGAAATCACGAATTATTATTTGAAAGAACTGGAGGATGAACCTGCATCGTCCAGGATAAAGAAGCACCTGGACAAAATGAGGGTAGAGGTTGATTTTTTACATTCCCTGGTTGTGCACTCGCTGGATTATGACAGGTTTGTGAAAGGAAGCATGATCCTGAGGAAAAAAGGTATTTTGCTGAAATCATTTATGGAGAAAATCTTTCAGAATAACGGGTTCTTTTCCACGATCGCGTTGCTTATAGAAGTAGATCCCGGGTTCACTGTGGAGTGGGATCCCTTTCTTATGGAGCGGGCTATAGTGAATCTGGTAAGTAACGCCCGCAAATATGGAGGATCTGGCCGACGGCCCCAGATCCGGGTGTTCGGCAATGATAGTGAGTATGGTCTGGAAGTGAGGGATTTTGGTATAGGTATTCCCCAATCCGATCTACCGCATATATTCACCCCTTTTTACCGGGCTGGCAACTCATCAGCTTATGAAGGGTCCGGACTGGGACTGGTGGCTGTAAAGAACTTTGTGGAAATGCACGGAGGTGAGGTGTCCGTCAAGTCTGAACTTGGGAGAGGGACGGAGATCGCCATCAGGTTTCCTATTACTGCGTCTTCTCTTGCAGATTAGCATATCATTTTTCCAAAACGCATGTTTTTGTTATCATAAATAGAATTTTTGTTATCGTATCGTTTTTTATTGTTATTGTTGTTTATATAGGTTATTTATCTCTCTCTTTTTTAATCCAGTAAAATGCTATTTATAATATTATAAATATATTTTATTTCAAGTTTTTCGTGTGTGAAAATGGAGGTTGTTCTGATGGATTATAGTGCTTATCAAGTTTGTAATTTTCGGTCATCGAACCGAATAGTTATATACAGCCAGCAAAGATATGTAGGATACCTAAGGGTTTTCCAATAGGTCTATGTATGGAGGGCTCGTCCCTCTTGGAAAATATACCCGTAAAGCGTGTCTATATATATCAAAACAAATGGGTTTTATGCAGTATCCTGTTCTTTGTATTGCTGGTTAACTCCTTCGGGCAAACCCGGGAGTATGCGACATGGACACCTGTTTCTGGAGTAACGGGTAGCCAAGTAACAGGAGCTGGAGTTACAAGTCCTGCTAACGCTGCAAATAATTCGAATGCCAATTTTGCCAGAATAACTTCCTCTAGTATTGAAATATTAAATATAGGTGCAGTTGGTAATGCGTGGCTCCAATTGAAATTTTCCTCCAATAGACCTGCTGGAGCCACCGCCTATGTGAGGATTGCTGATCCAACCTTAACTGGTGTAAGCTTAGGCCTTGAGCAGATTTTAGGGTTGGCAGGTACTAATATAGTAGGCTCATTCTATGCAGGAGCCGCAAATAACGCGGGATCCACAGGGACACTGGTAGCAACTTCAGTTACCACTAGGATTGTGGTGGATGCTGGCGGAAACAAATACCTGGCGATTACCCCGAATTCCACTGCAGTTTATAATTCAGTCCGCATCACCTTAAACTACCCATCAGGACTAGTGCAACTTGGGACATTTCAAATGAATGTTTACAATGCCTTTACGCTCAGTAATGTGAATCCGTGTATGCCGAATATGTTTGCTGATCTTGGACGTTCACAGGGCATAAATATTCAGTTGTCGGGGAACCCCGTACTGAACCCAGAACATTTGCTTGATGCCAATACTTCCAACTATTCTGAGCTTCGCCTGGGGACCATTGGTATCGGAGCATCAGCATCACAAACTGTTTATTTCCCAGCTCCCTCAGAAACTAATACAACATTAAAGTTACGGCTGCAGATCAACCCGGCAGCAGTAGGGGCGGCCTTGGGAGGAACAACTACTGTAAAAGCATTCCGGGGAAATACAGAGGTGTTTTCCCAGACATTGGGAAGTTTAGCCACTGAAGGATTGGATGTGTTGGGGTTATTGAGTGGGGGAGGTGTGGTAACTGTCCCTGTAGAAATCGGCCAGTCATTTGACAGGGTGGAGATTGGTCTGGCAGCTGTGGCCGGACTGAATTCGGGTGCAGGCATCCGTATATACGACGTTAGCAGAACCAGTGCCTCTTGTCTACCGCCTCCACCTACACCAAGCCCGTTGAACAGCCCCGTCTGTGCCAGCGCTGCACTAGTGGCTGTCCGCCATGTAGATGAACCACAGTATGCTGTCGACGGCGACTTTGACAGCTATGCCACTGTCCGCTCCGATGCCGGGGTATTGTTGGGCTTAGGAGGAAGAGATGGTTATCTGGAAGTAGCTTTTGATGAGCCTGTACCTGTTTCCAGAACTGCCTATATCCGGATCGATTATGATGAAGACGTTCTTTCAGCCCTACTGGGGGGAAGTTTGGGAGGTGTATTGGCTGACCTGGTAAACGGTATAGCATTGGGAAACCATTATTTTACACTGGAGCTGAAAAATGGGGCTACCAGTGTAATGAGTACCTCCAGTGCAAACAGTTTCAGCTCTTCAAACGGTCAGGTGAGAATAGTCCAGGATGATCTGGGCAGGTATTATATAGCGGTCACTTCAAGCCTTCCTTACACCCATATCCGGCTGACTGATCATACTGCTGCACTATTGGGTGCTTTGGTTCCTGAAAAATACCTCAACGTCTATAATATTTGTTTTGAAGACAGTGTTGACCCATGTGATCCTGTACGGACTTATACCGGTTTTGACGGGTCAGGGCTCACTTTGGATCCATTGGACCTGAATCAGCTGATCAGGTATCCCAGACGTGCCATCGATGATAATGAGGACAGTTTCTCCGAAATCTCCCTTGGTGTCTTGGGGGTGGCTGGGACCACGGAACAAATGATCTATTTCAGCACCCCTGTCCAACCGGGCAATGATATTTTAGTCCGATTGGCAACTGAGCAGTCCCTACTGAATCTAGGCTTGTTTAACCGGGTGGAACTGGTCGCCTATTCCAACGGATTGGAAGTGAATACTGTATCGACGGGGTCCTTGCTGCAACTTGATCTCTTGGGCCTCCTGAAAGATGGAAATGCATTCAGGTTTCCCATCAATGCCTCTGTACCGATTGACAGAATAGGGGTACGGGTGTCTTCCCTGGTAGGGCTGGGCATCTCTGGAGGTACACTTGACTTCAGTTCTGTAGCCGTGGTGCCGTCTACCCCTGAGGTGACCTATCCTCCCCAAGAAGATGAGTTTAGGGTTTGCCAAGGGGAGACGTTGACTATCACGCCAGATAATCCTTCAGGGGGTACGCTCGATTGGTATCGTGCTATGGGCGAGTCATCCATCAGCTCTGAAGGATCCTTTCAGGTACCGGATACACTTCCTCCCGGGGAGTATGACTTTTTTGTGACAGCCAGACGCGGTGCAAGTTGCCCATCCCCAAGCCTTCCCTCGACATTCAAAGTCATAGTAGACCCTAAAGCCACTCCTGAAAATTATGTGGTAGTGCCCTCAGGTGAAGTCGAAATCGATGGGGAAGGAAAATATGTGTATGTGGAAGGTGTACATCCTGTAATCCTGACACCTGGGCTCTCCGACTTTACCGGTGAGGGGGTGTTTCAGTGGTATCTGGATGAGGATAAAACACAACCGGTCTATGACGGACTGGAAAGCGAGGGCGTGACTTACCGGATAGAGAACGGATCCCTTGTGATGACAGGCCTGCAGTTTAGGGATGCCCTGGAGCCCTACCGTTTTTATCTGGAATGGATTTCTGAAGACCAGTGCCCTACCAGTGAGATGAAAGAGATAGACCTGAGTTCCATTGCGAGGATTCTACCACTCTCGCTGAAGAGATTTGATGCGGATAGCTGGGAAAACCGTCAGGTCAAGCTGACCTGGGAGCTTTCTTCCCCCGGTAATGGGTCAATTGAAATACAGCGTGCCCAATCTGATCTCAACTTTGTCTCCATCGGGACAGTTGCGCTGACTGATGATTCTACCGTGGGAGCCATGGACTTTTTGGATAGGAATCCCCACACCGGAAGAAATTATTACCGCCTTAAAATACAGAACCCAAACTCCCATACTCCTCCTGATTACAGCGAAGTACGGATGGTGGAGATGTCGTCCAACTTAGCTACAGCTGTCAGTATCTACCCAAATCCATTTAAAACATATTTTTATGTTATTCCTAATATATATTATGAATCTGATGTTATTATATATCTTATAAATATAAATGGGGAAATTCTGAGGGAAATACAATTGAAGTCCTTGATAAAAGGGGATAAACTGATTTTTGATGGATTGGAGAGCCTTCCAGTGGGGAAATATATGCTCAGAATTAAATATGGTGAGGTTGTCACATCCTTTCAGTTGATAAAAGGATAAAATTACCTGTTTAAGCATGATGTTGATATAGGGTCTCTGTTTCATTTATTTCAATAACAGGAAGTATGCTTTTTCTAACAACAATTCCCTAGTCTGTTACAATAAGATGTGCTGCTAAAAATCGCTTTTTTTTTACGGCTAACTTTAAATGAATTAACTAAAAGTGAATCCTTATTTATTCTATATGAAGCATATTTACACTGTTGTTTATTTTTCCAGAACAAGTATTTCCGGTCTCCTGAGATCCTGTTTAGGGTTTATCTTTCATTGCTATTTTATCAGGTTAAGTAGCCCTGCCACCCCGCTATTTTTTCCGTGGAATGCAAAGCACACTCAGGTCTACCAAGCAGTTGTTTTTTTAAAGGAGTACTTATTCCAGAGGGCGAAGAAATGCCATGCTGATCTTTTCTGGTTCCTGTGCGCAGCACCAGGAAGGAAAAGTGCCTATAGCAAGGGCGTGGGCAGAGTCACACTAGCTGTGTTGACCGGTCATAAGCATACAGTTTATATGGATTTGGGAAGGTTTTCGGAACCGGATAGGCACGCAGTTTAGATAGGGCGGTTGGCTGCATACCCAAGGGATGCAGATGTTAAGTAAGTACACAGATTCCAAATTTTAATCTTCTTTTTATGGAAGTAACATTTACCACTAAAAATAAACCCTCAACCCACCTTACATCCTGGGTTAGGTCATTCTCTTTAGCCTTCTTTTTGGCAATTGTCATAGGTTTACTGCCCTTTGCCGAAGTAGTTGCACAGGATAGAGTATACGCTGAGGTGAACCCGTCAAGCGGCAGAAATTCGGCTACAGTAATTGCAGGTATTATTTCTGGGGGATATTCATCCACAACAGATAACAGTATAGCGCAGGTTTCGGGAGTTAGTAATGCCGGTGATGGCAATGAGACTACCCATGCTAGTTTACAGGCAAGTAACCTCAATATTCTTTTGGGTCAATATTCAGGAGAGGCTTGGGTGCAGATGAAGTTTGCGGCAAATCAACCGGCAAACACGACCACCTATGTCAGGATTGACCGGCCTACCACTTCCGGTATCAGTGTCGATTTACTGGATGTAGTAGGAGGCCTACTTGGCTTGCTGGATAATAATATCATTATCCCTGAGGTGTACAGCGGTTCCACTTCCGGAAGTAACGGTTCATTGGTGTCATCCGCAAGTGTTTCTTCTACTGTGGTCGTGGATGGCCAGGGTAATCTGTATTTGGCTGTTACCTCTTCACAACAATACAATTCTGTAAGGGTAAAGCTTAGAAACCAGGGAAGCATTCTTGGACTGTCACTTGGTTCCTCATTCAATATGAATGTATATGATGCATTTGTGCTGAATGATGATCCTACCTGTGGAGACGGACTCTTCACGGATTTAGGGGAAACCAACGGTATCTCAATTTCACTTAGCGAGGTAATCCGCAACCCTCACCGTGCCATTGACGATAATCCGGCCACCCATTCTTCCATCACCCCTCCGGCAGTGAATTTATTGGGATCAGCATTCCAGAATGTATATTTTAATGAACCGTCGGCCCCAGAGGATTATTTCAAAGTCACCCTAGCTGTTGGGGGCGGAGGTCTTCTGGATCTGAACCTGCTTGGAAACTTTGAAATCCGTGCTTTCAATGGCAGTCAGCAAGTATTTACCAAGAGATTGCACGAGGCATTGGTCAATAACCTTGAACTGCTGGGGCTTCTCCAATCCGGTTCGCCAGTAACGCTTTATTTTGGTCCGGGAAGATCATTCGATAGGGTATCTCTGGGAATTAATGCAGTTGCCTCAGTCAATCTGGCTTCATCCCCATTGCAGGTCTACAGTGTCGGACGCTTCAGCGCTGACTGTCCTGATCCGGACTTTGAAGTTCCTCCTACCACCCAGCCTCCTTTCAACCAGCAGGATTGTGCAGGAGAAGTGGTGAGCTGGGGAAATGCCAATTTCCCACTGAATACAGTGGATGGTCAAAATGATACCTATACCGTATTGACCTCTTCTACTGGGACTGCTTTAGGGTTAAGCGCACAAAGCAGCCATATCGAACTGAAATATGCCGCTCCGGTAGCCGCTGGTGAAACTTCCTATATCCGTATCGATTTTGAAGATGATGTACTGAACGCACTGCTGGGAGGAAGTCTGGGTACTTCTCTGGCAGACCTTCTCGGTACTGTGGCGCTTGGAAACCATTACTTTACCGTAACTCCCAAAACCGCTGCAGGCACCAATCTTTACACTGCATCCAGCATCAACCAGTTTGGAAGCCAGGATGTAAAAGTAGTACAGGATGCATCGGGTAGGTTCTATATAGCGGTGACGGCCAGCCAGCCTTACCAGTCCGTCAGAATAGACCATCACCTGGATGCCTTGGTGGGCTTGAACAGGGTTGCAACCATGAACGTGTACGGCATGTGCCGTGAAACCGGATTTGACCCATGCGAGCAGGCGACCTTCACTTCGTTTGACGGAAACGGTATAGCCGTGGATCTCCTGGATATCACCAAGGGAGGGGTGTTCAACCCAGAGCATGCTATTGATGGCAACAGTTCCAACTACTCGACCATTAATCTTGGAGTGGCAGGTGTGGGAGCTTCTGTATACCAGAACATATTCTTCAAGACCAAATCATCGACTTCTGACCAACTGAGACTAAGGATACAACTGGATCAGCCAGGTATCCTGAACCTGGATTTGATCGGTTCCTACAGGATCAGACTTTTCAACGGTAACCAACAGGTCTATAACCAGCCACTACAGGCAGCACTGATCAATAACCTGGACCTGTTGGGCTTGCTCAATTCAGGAGGTATCCAGGAATTGACAATTGCTCCCAATGTGGTATATGACCGCGTACAGTTTGGGCTTGAGTCTGTAGTAGCTATCAATACCAGTGCCCCACTCAGACTCTATGGGATCAGCAGAATATCGGACAGTTGTCCTGATCCGGATTTTGAGGAACCTCCTTACCTGAGCCCGGTATGTGCGGAAGATCTGATCAGCTCAATGAATGCGGATAATCTCCAGAATTTGTTTGACGGCAACTTTAACAGCTTTGCCACCATCCGATCCAGAGGCGGTGTTTTAGGTCCTTTGGGAGGGTTTAGCGGCCATATCACGCTCGGCTATGGAGATGGGGTTGTCATTCCCGCAGGCACTACTTCCTATATGAGGATTGATGCAGAGGACGGTTTGTTGGAGTCCTTGCTGTCAGGCACGTTAGGTGGAGTGCTCACAGGACTAGTGGGTAACATTGTTTTGGGTGATCATTACTTCGATGTAATAGTGAATAATGCTGCTGGTTCACCGGTACTGAGCGGTTCCAGTGCCAATTCTTTCAGCGGGACAAACAACCGTATAAAAATTGTCCAAGATGCTTTGGGTAGATTTTATTTGGCTATCACGCCTAGCGTACCCTACAATAGCATCCGGATTGAAGACCATACTGATGCCGTACTTATTGGCCAAAGCAATAGCATCAACATCTATGGGCTCTGCTATGATACAGGGGAAGAAGCCTGTGCAGTAGGGTTTACGACCTCCGTAGACGGATCCGGTCTTTCTTTGGATCTCTTGGATATAGGAGGATACGGTGTGACCAATCCTGAGCATGCCCTTGATAACAACAATAATTCCGACTATTCGGAAATCAGCTTGGGCACCTTGAGTGTGGTGGGATCAATCCAGCAGAATATCCAGTTTAGAAAAGTGGTAGAGGCTGATGGTGTTCTAAAGATCCGCTTGGCCATAGGTTCCGGAACATTGAATGCCGATGTATTCGGAAGGATCGATGTGGTCGGCTACCGCAATGGACAGCAAGTGGCAGTGGAGACCTTGGAGAATGCAGTGGTGGGAAATGTGGATTTGGTAGGCCTGTTCAATAATGGAAGTGAAGGGGAAATCCGGGTGTCTTTAGGCACGGCTGTGGATGAGGTGGCCATTCGTCTTCGTTCATTGGCTTCAGGTACGATAGCGCCAAACGTCCGTCTTTACTACTTGCTAGAGGATTGCGAGACACCGGATTTTGTAGCCTGGAAAAGCTACATCATCGACGGGGATCCTTCGCTGAGTTCAGTAAGCGGGGGCGAAACAGTTCAGTACACCATCCATGTGAGAAACACGGGAGATGTACCGATGGATAATTACCTGATCACCGATGCTATCCCTGCCAATACCACTTACGTGGATGGTTCCGGGGGTACATTCAATAACGGAACAGTCACATTCAGCGGCATCAATGTAGCTCCTGGTGCTACGGAAACAGTGAGCTTCAGTGTGCTGGTGGATGAGAATCTTTCAGCGGTGGAGTTTATCTCAAACGTAGCGTTGGTCAAGTTCTCTGAGAATGACCCTGGGGTGGAAACATTCCCTCCATTGGACAATGAAAACCCGACTGACCCGGATGACAGCGGTGATACAGGAACTGATATCCCTGTGGATCCTATTGAGTCAGTGGTTTCATGGAAAGCCTATACCGTGGATGGAGATGCCAGCATTACCTCTGTCAGTGGAGGGGAGACCTTGGTATATACGGTTTTTGTAAGGAATACAGGGAATCAGGATCTTACGGATGTGGCGATTTCGGACGTGTTGCCTGCAGGTGTCAGCTATGTATCAGGGGGAACCCTGGTGGGCTCCACGGTGAACTTTACCATTCCTTCGCTGGCAGTGGGGGAAACCTCTGCGGGATATAGTTTTACCGTGACAGTGGATGAGGACCTCACCGGAATAGCAGTGATCAGAAATGTGGCCGTGGTCACTTATAATGACACGGACCCGGGAGAGGAATCATTCCCACCACTGGACAATGAGAACCCTACAGATCCTGACGATACAGGAGATACAGGTACAGAAATACCTGTAGATCCGCTAAATGATGTAGATTTTTCCAAGATCGGATTAAGCAATAATGCCCAGGGAAGCGGTGTGGCTCAGATCGGAGACCTGATCACCTATACGCTGTCTATTACCAACTCCGGAAATACTGCCTTGACTGATCTGGTCATTACCGATAATATTCCTGCCAACGTCACTGTGACTGATAATGGAGGCGGTACATTGGGAGGATCCATTCTTACTTTTAATCTTTCCAGTCTGGCAGTGGGTCAGACGGTTACGTTCAGCTTTGTCGTCGAAGTGGATGAGGTAATCGGGTCAGATCCTATTCTGAATACTGCACTAGCCGAATTTACAGATGCCAATGGGGATCCGGCTTCCGAAATAGCCGAACACATCATGCCTACTGACTGTACGCCATTGACAGCAGGAAATATTGATTTGGATGCTTCTGATAATACAGTATGCCAAGGTGAAACAGTGATATTGACAGCAAACCTCAGTGGTGTGGCGATTGTTGATCCTATTTTCAGATGGTATACCAGCGCAGATCTCACCGGGACACCTTTTGAAGGACCGGTATACGAGGTCACACCTTTGGCCACCACTACGTATTATGTGACAGTGGAGGGAGAGGGCTATTGTTTCAACACTCCTCCGGCAGAGATCACAGTCGAAGTAGGGGAAGTTCCCGGAATCCCTGTCACTGCATCCGAAATCACCATCTCCGAAGGATTTGGGACCTTGCTGACTGCATCCCTGGATCCGTTACCGGCCAATGTGGAGTTTGTATGGTATGACGGATTGGGCAATGAACTTGCCACAGGTGCTACCTATAATACAGGGGTATTGGCTGCGGGCACCTACACTTACTTCGTGGGAACCAGAAATACAGTGACTGGCTGCCTTTCAATCGATGAGGCCATGGTTACAGTAGTGGTACTGCCAGTAGGTCCCGTGGACGATTGTACCCTTGCCAATTCACAGACAAATGGAATAGTTCCCCTTTGCATAGGATGCGGAATAGTAAATCCAGGAAATGCAGTGGACGGAAACAGCTCCGCCCGTTCCAGATTGAGTGTTCCCGTAGGAGCATTGGGAGGTTCTGTATTCCAGACCTTGATGTTCCCTACCTCAGGAGGAGCGGGGGATTCGGTAAGGTTGGAGTTGGGCACCCCTGGTGGCTTGCTGGATCTCGGCGTGCTCTCAGCGATAGAAGTTACGCTGTTTAATGGAACTACAGAGGTGGGACGGTTTAATCTCAATGCTGCTTTGGTCAGACTTACCATCCTGTCAGGAGAACGGTTTGACGTAAGCTTCCCTGCATCAGGAACCTTTGACCGGGTGCGTGTAAGAAACAGTGCGGGCCTCGCGACAGTACTAACAAGTCTTGATATCTATCAGGCACGAATCTTATTTGCAGCACCTTCAGCAATCACTGACGATGTGGAAGTGTGTGCTGGAGAGACGGCAGTTTTGGAAGCGGTACCTAGTCCAGGTACTTCGCTTATATGGTATGATGCCCCAGAGGGAGGCACGCCACTTTCGACTGAAAATACATTTGAAACTCCTGTGTTGAATACTCCTGGTACGGTAACCTATTATCTGGCTGTGTCCAGAAACGGTTGTGAGGATCCGGATAGAATCCCTGTTTCCGTAGAAGTACTTGAAACCCCTACTGCAGCTGATATAGCTGTAGAAGTAGGTGGTCCTTATTGCACCGGAGATGAGGTGTTGCTTACTCCGTCTATTACAGCTGGAAGTACTTTGCTGACTGACCCTGCCCAATTCACATGGTATCTCAATGCCGACCGTACAGGAATGATATCCAGCGGGGACGTGATTGATGGTGCTACGTATACATTGAACAGCGGCGGAGTATTGTCTGTCATCGGACTGACTGCCGGTACTTACACTTATTATGTAAGCGCTGTAGGAGCCAATGGATGTGAAAATTTGCCTGGAGAACTGCTGGAAGTGGAGGTTACGATAGACCGTGATGCAGTAGATGCCGATATCAATATAAATGATACCGTTACACAGTGCGAAGGAGAGGATGTCGTCCTTACTCCGACCAGCAGTGTGGCAAACCCTGTGTTTACATGGTATTTTGATGCTGATAAAACCAATCCAATTGCTGATGGAACTGATGGAGGTATCACCTATACGCTAGGAGCGGGTGGCTCTCTCACGATCAGCGGACTTGCGGAAGGTTCGTCTACCACCTATTTTGTGACAGTGAGCGGGGATGGTGTGTGTGAGAACCTGACCGGTAAATCGGTGAATGTGACGGTTACCAATAGCTTGGAAGCTCCTGATTTCGTGTCGGATGAGATCGAAATCTGTGGGCCTACTTCCAATATTGTCTTTGAACTGACAAATAACACCGGAGGACTTACTTACACAGTGTATGATGCACCTGAAGGAGGAAATGTGGTGACTGATGGAATTGAGGTGCTAGGCAACCAGCTTATTGTTTCCGGTGCAGACATGGATATCGAGTATTTTGTCGGTGTGATGGGTGGTACTGGATGCGAGGCCCTTACCCGTACACGGATAGCAATAGTAGTTGCACCTTCGGCCCCAGCTGCGGATATTCTGCCAAATGATGGCGATATCTGTGTGGGAGAAATGTTCACACTGAGCGCGACAGCTCCAGGCATTGTAAGCCCGGTGTTCAGGTTCTACATAGATGCGGCACTTACCAATGAGTTGACGGATCTTAACGTAATGCCAACCGCTACGACCACATATTATGTGACCGTGGAAGGTGAGGGTGTCTGCGAAAATATCCCTGGTGAAGCTGCTGAACTTACCGTGACGGTAAACCCTCTTCCTCAAGACCCCACAGTGAACAGCAGTTCTGTTACAGTAAGCCAAGGATTCTCAGCGGTGTTGATGGCACAATCCGGCGATCCAATGCCGGCAGATGTTGAGTTGGTTTGGTATAACGAAGCCAACCAGGAGGTATTTGTGGGTCCGGAATTTGTGACTCCCGCAAATCTTCCTCTTGGAGTGACGACCTACACGGTAGCTGCAAGAAATACCGTTACGGGCTGTGTGAGTGAAAACAGGGCTGTGGTCACCGTGACTGTAATAGCCGATATCTCCGACGAGTGTACACTTGCAAATAGCCAGACAAACGGTACTTTTGGTCTGTGCGTGGGTTGCTTTGTCCAAAATCCCCAGTTGGCAGTGGACGGAAACATAGCCACCCACAGTACGCTGGCTTTGGATGCAGGATTACTAAACGGTTCTGTATTCCAGACGTTGATTTTTGACCAGTCCGCAGCTGCTGGTGATAGTGTCCAGCTAAATTTGGGCTCTACGGTAGGCTTGGCAGATCTCGCAGTATTGGGCAACGTGAGAGTCACGCTATTGAATGGCAATAACCCAGTTGCCGACTTTATCTTGAACAGTTCCCTGGTAAGAATCAACTTGCTGGGGGGAAGTAGTCAGTTTACAGCAACGTTTGGAATACCGGCATCTGTAGACCGGGTGAGGATAGCACTTGAATCTGGTATTTTAACTGCATTGAGCGACCTGGACGTATATCAGGCAAAGCTCAAGTTTGCAGCGCCTACAACCTTACCAGCACCTGACCTAACTGTATGCCAGGGTGACTCGGCTACATTGACTGCTGTGCCTGCAGCCGGTACCACCATCCGTTGGTACGATGCAGCAATGGGAGGTACACTGCTATCCTCTGAAAACACCTATGTCACTCCTGCTTTAACTACACCGGGCACTGTAACCTATTATATCGCGGTGGTGAGAAATGGATGTGAAGATACCGATAGAATACCTGTGGAGGTAGAAGTTCTTAGAAGTGCTACTCAGGCTGATATAACAGTAGTTAACCAGACTATCTGTGAAGGGGAAACAGTAACGCTTTCAGCTTCCAGTGGTACAGTTGTCAACCCATTGTTCCGTTTCTATGCCGATGCTGAGCT
Organism: Algoriphagus sp.; assembly: GCA_048819475.1. Lineage (GTDB taxonomy): Bacteria > Bacteroidota > Bacteroidia > Cytophagales > Cyclobacteriaceae > Algoriphagus. The sequence goes on along the minus strand of JBMDXP010000006.1, from coordinate 2,520 downwards.
GACCAACGAGATACTGGATTTGAATGTAAGTCCTATTGCTACCACAATTTATTATGTGACCGTAGAAGGCGAAAATGCCTGTGAAAATCAGCCTGGAGCTGCAGCGGAATTGATAGTTTTTGTGAACCCTGCCGCAATCGCTTCTGACATCGAGGTGATGGATGGTGTGATCTGCGAGGGTGAAAGCTTCACACTGAGTGCGACGGCTCCAGGCATTGCAAATCCGGTATTCAGATTCTACACCGATGCTGCCCTGACCAATGAACTGACGGACCTTACCGTGATGCCAGCGGTGACCACTACCTACTATGTAACTGTGGAAGGTGACAATATCTGTGAGAATGCGCAAGGTGACGCAGCGGAACTTACGGTGACGGTGAACCCTGCCGCAACTGCAGCTGACATCGAGGTGATGGATGGTACGATCTGCGAAGGGGAGAGCTTTACGCTGAGTGCGACGGCTCCAGGCATTGCCAACCCTGTGTTCAGATTCTACACGGATGCTGCCCTGACCAATGAGCTGACGGACCTTACCGTGATGCCAGCGGTGACCACTACTTACTATGTGACTGTGGAAGGTGATGGCATCTGTGAAAATGTTCCAGGTGACGCAGCAGAACTTACGGTAACGGTGAATCCTGCGGCGAGCGCAGCTGACATCGAGGTGATGGACGGTACGATCTGCGAAGGGGAGAGCTTTACGCTGAGCGCGACGGCTCCTGGCATTGCGAATCCGGTATTCAGATTCTACACCGATGCTGCCCTGACCAATGATCTGACGGACCTTACCGTGATGCCAGCGGTGACCACTACCTACTATGTGACTGTGGAAGGTGACGGCATCTGTGAGAACCCAGTGGGAGCTGCAGCAGAACTGACGGTAACGGTGAACCCTGCCGCGGCCGCAGCCGACATCGAGGTAATGGATGGTGTGATCTGCGAAGGGGAGAGCTTTACGTTGAGCGCGACGGCTCCTGGCATTGTGAATCCGGTATTCAGATTCTACACGGATGCGGCCCTGACCGATGAACTGACTGACCTGACCGTGATGCCAGCGGTGACCACTACTTACTATGTAACTGTGGAAGGTGACGGCATCTGTGAAAATGCGCCAGGTGGCGCAGCTGAACTTACCGTGACGGTGAATCCTGCCGCAACTGCAGCTGACATTGAGGTAATGGACGGTACAATCTGCGAAGGGGAGAGCTTCACGCTGAGCGCGACGGCTCCGGGCATTGCCAATCCGGTATTCAGATTCTACACGGATGCGGCCCTGACTGATGAACTGACGGATCTTACCGTGATGCCTACGGTGACCACTACTTACTATGTAACTGTGGAAGGTGACAATAGCTGCGGGAACCCAGTGGGAGCTGCAGCGGAACTGACTGTGACGGTGAATCCTGCGGCGGCTGCTGCCGACATTGATACGGTGGACGGCACCATCTGCGAAGGGGAGAGCTTCACGCTGAGCGCAACGGCTCCTGGCATTGCCAATCCGGTATTCAGATTCTACACGGATGCGGCCCTGACCAATGAACTGACTGACCTTACCGTGATGCCTGCCACCACGACCACTTACTATGTGACTGTGGAAGGTGATGGCATCTGTGAGAATGCGCCAGGTGACGCAGCGGAACTTACCGTGACGGTGAACCCTGCCGCGACCGCAGCTGACATCGAGGTGATGGACGGTACAATCTGCGAAGGGGAGAGCTTTACGCTGAGCGCAACGGCTCCTGGCATTGCCAATCCGGTATTCAGATTCTACACCGATGCTGCCCTGACCGATGAACTGACTGACCTTACCGTGATGCCTGCCACCACGACCACTTACTATGTGACTGTGGAAGGTGATGGTATTTGCGAGAACCCAGTGGAAGCTGCAGCAGAACTGACGGTAACGGTGAACCCTGCGGCGACTGCAGCTGACATCGAGGTGATGGATGGTGTGATCTGCGAGGGTGAAAGCTTCACGCTGAGCGCTACCACTCCTGGCATTGCCAACCCTGTGTTCAGATTCTACACCGATGCTGCCCTGACCAATGAGCTGACGGACCTTACCGTGATGCCTACGGTTACCACTACTTACTATGTGACTGTGGAAGGTGACAATAGCTGTGAGAATGCTCCAGGTGACGCAGCGGAACTGACTGTGACGGTAGGAAGAGAGGGGACTTCAGCGGACATCCAGGTGATGAATGCAGTGATCTGCGAGGGCGAGCGCACCATGCTTTCGGCTTCGAGCGCCACTGTGACAAACCCGGTATTCCGGTTCTATCTGGATGAGGAGCTGACGATGGAGGTGACAGACCTGGAGGTAAGTCCTCTGGTGACTACCCGGTATTATGTGACTGTAAGTGGTGAAGGGGTATGCGAGAACCCCGTGGGAGACGTGGCCTTCCTGACGGTGACGGTGCGCAACACGGCCAGTCCGGAGGTTTCCAACCCATCGCAGAGTTTCTGCACGGAGGATACTCCGACAGTAAGTGACCTGGCTGTGTCCGGAACAGGCATCCT
>JBMDXP010000005.1:0-2174 GCA_048819475.1 Algoriphagus sp. | reverse complement strand
ATCCACGTATCCTGTCTTTTGTGTTGCCGATATCCTTGCCACATAAGAAGGCTATCTTCCTGCGCCCCTTGTTAATCAGGTCTTCGGTGGCTTTGTAGGTTTCCAAGCTATTGTGGATGCCAATTTTATGCGTTTTCAAACCATGTTGGATCCGGTCAAATAGAATGACGGGACAGATGTCATTATGTATTTTCTCCAAAAAGGTAGCATTGGAGTTTTCATGCGCGGGCGAGATAATAATGCCTGCAACATTTTGCTGGGTAAGGAAATGGAGTGCTTCCTTTTCCAGCGTTTCCTGATTTTGTGTTTGGAACGGGATTAATGTATAGTGTAAAGGCATAACGGCCCTATACAATTCTTCAATAAAATCCAGGAAAAAAGGGCTGGAAAGAAATGGGATCACGACACCAATCAGGTTTGTCTTGCCGGTTTTAAGATTTTTAGCAAATGGATTTGGTCGATAGTTGTGCAATTTGGCGTAAGCCAGCACCCGATCTTTCGTTGCCTGTTTTATTTCATGGCTATCATTCAGCGCGCGCGATATTGTCGCGGGCGATAAGTTTAACGCTTTTGCTATTGATTTAATAGTGATCTCACTCATGGCTTGCCCCGTTTATAAATCGATAAAAATATCGATTTTATTCGGATATTCCATGGGTACGTCTCTGCAATGGCCAAGACTGCCTCCGATATGGTGTGCAGATGAAGCCCAGTTTGTGGCAGCTTCGAGTGGGCGCAAAAAATGGGATCATACCGAATTCTTGGGGGGAGCTAATTTTAAGCATACAATTTCATCACCCTGTACAGAAAGAATTGGGTGTCCCTTACACCACGGAATACACTTCGAAAGGCCTTTAGTTTTGCATTGAATGACTCTGCTGAAGCATTGGTGCTCTTATTATCGAAATAGTGGAGGATATCGGTATGGTGTGCGGCTATCGATCGGGCGACACTTTCAAAAGATCCGATACCGGAACTTTCTACCTGATTATGCCATAGGCCAAGCTTGGTAAAAGCAATTTTCTTGTCCCTGCATTTATTGAAGATATCTCCCAATGCCATCCCCAGATCATAGGCTTTTTTTAGCAGTGGGAATCGCAGAAATAGGAGCTCGGCACGGTGCTTTTGGCTTTCTGTCCATTTACTGGGATGCTTGAACAACAGGTATCTCGACCTTGCCAGCAATTGCTTGAGTGTATCACCGTTGGACAGGACTTCAGGGTCGTAGGGAATACCTTTTTTACGTGCAACCGTGATCTTTCTACTTTCTTCATCCAGCACTTCCCAACGGTATCTTACACGAAGTTCCTGCACGGCATCATAGACAAGTTTTTGTACATGGAACCGATCGATAACCCTTCGGGCATTCCGGAAACACCTGCGTATAGCCTTGGCCATATTGGGTGCCATATCCATCGACACTTCACGGACCTTGTTTCTCAGCCTGAGCGGGATACGTTCCAGCACGGCAATGATATCTTCTGCCTTTGTTCCCCTGACGGTAGCCAGGATAGCTCCTTTTCTTCCCCTGGAGGCCTTGTTGCTTACGATCGTATAGAGTTCACCATTGCTGAAACTGGTCTCATCGATACTCAGCCGTTCGGAGATGTTTTTTGGAAATACCGTCCAGTACGCTGCATGGTTCTTTTGGTCCCAGTCATGGAAATCGCTCAGGTGGTTCTTGTAGTGATCCTGAAGCTGCTTGCCGTCCAATTGGAACAGAAGTCCCAAAAGATGGGCGCTGATGGGATGGTTATCCAAATATCCCCTTTAAAAAAAGCCCGAATTCCGTAGTCATCCGAGCACCCTGGCGAACAAGATTCCAGTCCCTGGTAACGATCTGCTGTGTATCCAACACCGTCCAACGTCTACGCTTGATATGAAGGGTAACTTTCTGGCCCCGAATGGGAAAGTCCTTGATCTGCGAGACTGGCATAAAGCCCTTGGATTCCAGTTTACTGTTTTCATAACCCGATGGGACAATGTTTTTCTCATCCAGATGGATATGAAGTTCACTGTCCTTCTGAACAACATCCACAATATCAAAATAATCCAAAAGCCCTTCGGGCATCAATAGGGCCAATAATCTACGTTCAGCGTCTTGCAAAGCGATATGTTTTAAGACGGCTAAACTAAGAATTTATTTACTACCCCCCAAGAATTCCTCTTGATCC
>JBMDXP010000004.1:0-1722 GCA_048819475.1 Algoriphagus sp. | reverse complement strand
ATTAAACCTCCTCCTCATTTGACTTTGACTATATTTGACTATAATTATACAACCGGGCTTCCATCTTTGCAATGAAGAAGCATAGCCTTAAAAGCTTTTCTGTTTGGGAGGTATTTTAAACGTGAAGATCGATTAAAAACGGAAAATTCGAATTAGGTGTATATTCGACTTTGTGTGGGGTTAGTCCTTCTTTGGATGTGCAGGGTTTTTGGAAGAGTTCAGTAGAGGAACTGGATGTTGAAGGGTGGGAGTGGAGTACATTTTGAACTGTAGGGTTATATCATTTAGATTCTGGACCTCTATATATCTTTTCAGAATGAGAGGGTAACGAGTTTTGATGGTTTTCAATAGAGGGGACTGTGTCATTTTGGAGCGTCAATAACATATTTCTTAAGGGTTGTACACAGACAGAGCGCCAACTATTGGAATGGTTTAGGTGATTTTAGGAAGGATTTTTATTCGAATTAGAATTGCATATACGATTAGGGTTCCGCAAGTATATGCGGCCGTTCGCACCTAAAGGGAATGAATCGCAAATAGGAAAACGGGCGATGATCGATTTCGCAGGTAAAAAGTTGATTTTCGCAAATAAATGATTAATTTCCGCTGATATTTTTGGCGGGCGGAGGAGAACGGTGGGTACAGGAGGCTCAAAGTCCTCCATAGGCGTTGTAAAAAATGTCGAACGGTGTCAGGAGTGAAAAATGACCCATTACTTGGAAAAACATCGCTAATATCAGAACCCTGTTCGCACGTATCGGTCTCCCTTCGCTTGGAACGCAAAAAAGTCGCAAATAAGTGCTCCCCCTTAGCCTCATCTCCAGATAACACCTCTGTCCAACCCACTTGGGTGATCACATACTCCCACAGGTCATTAAATTTCTAAAAGTCTGTCTCTTCGCCCTTGCTCACCAATCTCATCTCAGCCCATACATTAACCGTAATCTCGCCCTCCTAACCAACCCGTTCAACCTGCGATCTTCACCTATCTCTCTAACCAACATCTTTCTACACACCCAATTTCAAACGACCAACATCACGACCAACATTACCACCAACAATCCCCGCCAACAGAAAACACCACAAAAAAAGCAGCCCATCAAATGAGCTGCTTTTCTCGCTATTGCCTGGCGACGTCCTACTCTCACAGGGGGAGATCCCCCAACTACCATCGGCGCTGAAGAGCTTAACTTCCGTGTTCGTCATGGGAACGGGTGTGACCTCTTCGCCAATGTCACCAGACAGGTATTCCATTGAAAGAATTGTTCTTTCAAAACTAGATAAAGGGTTGATAGTCAATCATTACCGGCGTATCGTCCAGTCCGGGAGACGCGAAGCGCCTCCTTCGTCTTACGTTTGGTTAAGTCCTCGATCGATTAGTATCAGTCAGCTCCATGTGTCGCCACACTTCCACCTCTGACCTATCTACCTGATCATCTTTCAGGGATCTTACTCACATAAAGTGATGGGAAATCTCATCTCGAGGGGGGCTTCATGCTTAGATGCTTTCAGCACTTATCCCTTCCGCACATAGCTACCCAGCGATGCCTTTGGCAAGACAACTGGTACACCAGCGGTGCGTCCATCCCGGTCCTCTCGTACTAAGGACAGCTCCTCTCAAATTTCCTGCGCCCACGACGGATAGGGACCGAACTGTCTCACGACGTTCTGAACCCAGCTCGCGTACCGCTTTAATGGGCGAACAGCCCAACCCTTGGGACC
>JBMDXP010000003.1:0-1013 GCA_048819475.1 Algoriphagus sp. | reverse complement strand
GTTGTTCTTCTGCCGGCGGCTGAGGATCTGAATCACCCGTTCAATTTCTTTTTGGCGACCGACCACGGGGTCGAGTTTGCCTTCGGCGGCCATTTGGGTCAAGTTTGATCCAAATTCATCTAATGTGGGGGTCTTGGTGCGGCTGTTACCGCCACCAGTCGCGACTTCTGCGGTTTCACCCAACATCCGAATCACTTGGGTACGGACTTTCGAGAGGTCAACCCCAAGGTTTTCCAAGACTCTAGCCGCGACCCCTTCTCCTTCGCGGATCAAACCGAGGAGAAGATGTTCAGTTCCTATATAGTTATGTCCGAGTTGGCGAGCTTCTTCTAGGGAAAGTTCCAGGACTCGTTTGGCGCGAGGGGTAAAGGGAATCTCAACGGCGACAAACCCAGACCCACGACCAATGATTTTTTCTACCTCGATCCGGGCATCTTTGAGATTGACTCCCATTGATTTTAGGACTTTGGCAGCAACACCTGTGCCTTCCCCAATCAGACCCAGGAGGATCTGCTCGGTTCCAACGAAGTTATGTCCCAGGCGGCGTGCTTCCTCCTGGGCTAACATAATGACTTTAATGGCTTTTTCTGTGAAGCGTTCAAACATGGCTAATTCCCATCACCTGCTGCATACCCGTAACGCCTATTTTAGCGCGAGACTCCCAACACCTGAAAAATTAATATTTTTTTAAAAAAATGAAAGGGTTCATTTTTGCGGTTTAATTTTTCTGGGATGAGTTTCTAGGGGGGCTGTTGGGTTTCTCCTTCCACTGGGAATCTATAGCTGGAGGCAGGAGGCAGCTTTGCTGGAGGCAGGAGCAGAACTCTTTATAATCGACACAATTATAGCCATCCTATCTGTCAAGCACGCTCTATGCGTCGCGCTATAGCCCAACTTCGGGGTTGACCCCAACCGTCCTAGATTACGATTTGATTGATTTTGCAGGAGGGTTTCCTGCGGTCTCAGAGTTTTTTATGGTTTTTTAGATAAACGACTGACTCCAAGGGGAGTTG
>JBMDXP010000002.1:0-40850 GCA_048819475.1 Algoriphagus sp. | reverse complement strand
CTTTGGTGATACCTTCAGCGTAAGTGGCAGGATCCCAATTATAGGCCTCGTCCAATTCGATATAGGCTGCCCAATGCAGCCCAATCCTGGTGGCGGAATCATACTGCATATCGAGATAGACTCTTTTTGCAGGAGACATCAACACCTGGTTCCCCTGTTCTTTGGCCAGCTTCGCATTCTCCTCCAATGCCCAGAACTGGGCTACACTTCCAGGAAGTAGTTTGGCAGTGGCTATCTCATCCCAGCCCATGTTGGTCTTTCCATAACTGGCCACGATATCCTGTACCCGCTCCACGAAATACACATAATCATCCTTTTCCGTCACATGGGATTCGTCACCGCCTATATGGAAGTAAGGACCAGGGGTAATCTCTGAAATCTCCCTCACCACATCATCCACGAACTGATAGGTCAGTTCCAACCCTGCCGAAAAAGTACTGAATCCTACCTCGGTCCCAGTATATAATTCCGCGGCCTGTGGTTTTTTAGTAGGCATAGAATAATCCAAAGGGCTTTTGTTTAAGGTTTCAGTATCACCATCCGGAAGATTGATCCCCGGATTGAGTTCTGCATAGGAAGCCAAAGCTGAATTGGTATGACCAGGCATATCCACTTCCGGTACTACGGTAATGAACCGACTGGCAGCATAGCTCACAATATCCTTGTACTCTTCCTGGGTATAAAAGCCTCCTTTTCCCCCTCCTACTTGAGTACTTCCTCCAATTTCCGTAAGTTTTGGCCATGATTTGATCTCAATTCTCCATCCCTGGTCATCCGTTAAATGGAGATGGAGATGATTAAGCTTCAAACCTGCCATGTGGTCGATGTAATGCTTCACATCCTCTATCTGGATAAAATGTCTTGCCACATCCAACATCGCCCCCCTGTAAGCAAAGTCAGGCTCGTCGGAGATTTTACCCTGTGCCAACTTCCAATCCTTCGAAACCGGGGAACCAGTCACTACTTCCACAGGAAACAGTTGAAGCAATGTCTGCACCCCATAAAAAAGGCCTGCTGCTGACCCGGAAGTTATCCGTACTTCTGCAGCAGATATTTCCAGCTCATACCCCTCCTCGGATCCGTCTGCAGTCAACTCCAGAATAAGATCACCTGACGCTTTGGAGACCGGTAGCCCAAACCCCGTGGCAGGCTTAAGCTTTGATGCCAAGTAATCCCCCACAAATTCAAGTTCACTACCATCCCCTATAAGCCTTATTCCTGATTCAGAACGAAGCTCAAAAGTCCCTGAACCAGCCATAACAGATACAGGCAGCGGGATTAGGGAGGCTTCATCCAAAGGAGTTATAGGAGGATTACATGAATTTAGAGCCAAAGCAAGAAGTACAGCCGACCAGAAGTATTTTTTCATAGGATTTGGATTTAAGTAAACTTAATTCAAATTTTTATAAATCTAACCTCTGCTAATCAATTAAATATACAAACGCCAGCAGGATAGTATCCCTTATGGGCTAAGGGACACCCTTTCAGATCATACGAAATCCCACACCTGCCCGGGATATTTTTTTGCAACACGCTTAGACTATGCTAGCTTTTTGATAATTTAAGTGCGGAAAATTCTCCAGGGGCAGCTGCCTGCTAATTTTTCTGCATAGAAGGGTGCGGGTAAAAGAGTCCACATATTAAGGATAGCCACTGGTACAGTAGACATTACCTAAAGTTCAATATACAATAACCCATATCAATAAAAAATTACCGATGAAAAACACGGATTTGAAAGCAGCGAGTTCCCGAAGGACCTTTCTAAAAGGCTCTGCACTCGCGGTAGCGGGATTCTATATCGTTCCACGTCATGTACTGGGAGGTCCTGGATATATAGCACCAAGTGACAAGCTGAGAGTAGCAGGAATTGGTGTAGGTGGCATGGGCTATGGTGATGTGACGGGAATCTTCAAAAGCGGAAAAGTCGATTTTGTGGCACTCTGCGATGTGGATGATACCCGGGCCCAAAAAGCCCGCGAAGATCACCCGAAGGCGGGCTATTACAAGGACTATCGGGAGATGCTGGAAAAAGAAGCGGGCAATATAGATGCTGTCACGGTATCCACTCCGGACCATATGCACGCAGTAGCGGCCATGATGGCTATGAAAATGGGAAAGCACGTGTATGTACAAAAACCACTATCGCATGATATCTATGAGGCCAGAATGCTGACAGAAGCTGCCGGGAAATACAAAGTGGTAACTCAGATGGGAAACCAGGGCTCCTCTGGGGATGGTGTCCGCAAGATGGTGGAGTGGTATAAAGCGGGATTGATCGGAGAGGCCACAAAAGTATATTCATGGACCAACAGGCCTGTGTGGCCCCAAGGAATCGAATGGCCAAAAAATCCGATTACACCTCCTGCTGATCTGGATTGGGACCTATGGTTGGGAACAGCTCCTTACAAGGATTACGTGGGAAATCTTGTTCCTTTTAACTGGAGAGGCTGGTGGGATTATGGTACAGGTGCCCTGGGCGATATGGCCTGCCATATTATGGAGCCTCCATTCAGGGTGCTGGAATTGGGCTATCCCAAATCTGCGGAGTGCTCAGTAGGCTCTGTCTATGTGGGGGAATTTATGAGAGGCTATTTCCCTGAGAGCTGTCCTCCCTCCTCACATATAACATTACGCTTTGACAGACCCGGAAAAGATGACCTTGAGTTCCACTGGATGGACGGTGGTATCCAGCCTACCCGACCTGAAGAGCTGGAACCCAATGAGCAAATGGGCGATGGCGGAAATGGTGTGATCATAGAAGGGACTGAAGGCAAAATGATGTGCTCTACCTATGGAATAAACCCCCAGCTATTTCCTACATCGAGAACCCAGGATATCAATGTACCGGAGACCCTATACCGTGTACCTGACGGTGACCGCGGACACTACAACAACTGGGTGGAAGCCTGTATAGCAGGACATGGGTCAGAAGAGTACAAAAACCTCAGCTCTCCCTTCTCCATAGCCGGGCCATTGACTGAATCCGTACTGATGGGTAACCTCGCGATAAGAAGCTACGACTACAGGGTTCCAAGGGAAGGTGGCGAAAACCAATTTGACTATCCCGGAAGAGGAATAAAGCTGGTCTGGGATGGTCCAGCTATGAAGATCACCAATTTTGAACCTGCAAACCAGTTTGTAAAACGCGAGTATAGAGGAGATTATACCCTCTAAAATCAAAAAGGCTTTGAGCAAAAACTCAAAGCCTTTTTCTTATTGCTCCACCTGAAGCTCCACTCTTCTGTTTTTGGATCTCCCTGCCTCCGTGGCATTGGAAGCTACCGGCCGTGTACCTCCCCAGCCAGAAATCCTCAGGCTCTCAAAAGGCACCCCTTCGTCAATCAGAAAACTCCTGATACTTCCAGCACGCTCCAGGGATAAGGCCTTGTTCAACCCGGGGTCACCCGCGCTATCTGTATGGCCATTAATTCTGAGTTTTATTTCGGGATTCTGTTTTAAAAATTCCGCCAGCTCCAGCAAAGCCAGTTTGGATGCATCTCCTTCGATTTCAGCAGTACCTCTTTTAAAATTGACCTGCTCCAGCAATACGGTACTGCCAGGTTCTGCTTTGGTGAGCAGAACCACGGTGGGATCACCCACTCGGAGGGAAGTCACAGGTATGTTCTTAGGAAAATATCCGTTTGCCACCAGTTTGATTTCCGTGATACCTGCACCTTTGAGTTGGCTCACATAGATGTCCTTACCTGTTTCCAACTCAATGGGTTCATTGCCATTGATTCCGGAAAGGGAATATGGCACCTGGGTCTTGTTTTTGGCATCGATTACCAGCCATTCCACGGGCTCTTCCTTCACCTCTGCAGCTTTTTCAGACACTTTAATCTCGGGCATCCCCACTGAACTTAAAGGATAAATGGGCTCGACGACAACTGCTTTTTTAGCCGGAACTTCTCCTTGTACGACCACTGTGGGGGAAGAAGAAAAATCCGTAGGGATTTCCAGCGGGACAGCGTTTTCAAAAGTGAGCAGGTCGGCAAAACCATCGCTGTTCTGCGTACTGGTCCACACCACTTCATCCGCTGAGATAAAAGTCACAGATACATCAGATCCTGATGAGCTGATCTGCTCCCACTTCTTGGGCTCGCTCCATCCACCCCACCCTTCGGACGTTTTTTTTGCTATGAAAATATCCTTTCCATTGGAACCTGGGTGCATGTTTGACGAGAAATATAACTGTGAGGTATTCACATCATAATAGGGACTCATCTCCTGGCCCGGAGTGTTGATTACGCCGCCGAGATTCTGCGGTTCTGACCAGTCGATCGGTCCGGTCTTCTCACTTATATAGATATCCTCATTCCCCTTCGAATCCTTTCCTTTACCAGACAGGAACATGACCTCCCCCCCATTTGCCACCCTTCCTGATACCTGCCCGGTAAGTTCTGTGACTCCAGGCATATTGATCTGTCTGAGAAAATTCCACTCCCTGCCAAATTTTGAATATTGATAAATCCCCGATTTGCCCGTCCCATTATGATACACCAAAAGCGTGAGACCATCTTCCAAGCCAAGGGCAAAATCATACCCCTCAGAGCTTAAGTCTGCCCGGTGGACAGCCTCCTGCCACTGGCCGGATTCCGACTTCTGGGTCATCCAAATATCACCGGGGTCTGTTATCCCACCCAGGTTGTCCGGGTGAAAAGCCCGCGTGAACAGCAGGGTATTGTCTCCGATCCACACAGGATTCATGTCGTCCTGGGGTGTGTTTGCTCCTGATAAGGATTTGATCTCCTGGGCATAGAGATTCACTGAAATACAAAAAGCAAGCAGCATAAAGCCACTTGCCTTTGAAAATACATTCGATTCTAATTTCATAAGTTATTGATCCAACACAATGGCAAATACCAGTGGTGCTACGATCGTGGCATCGGATTCAATAATGTATTTTGGAGTATTGATTCCCAGCTTACCCCAGGTGATTTTTTCATTGGGCACTGCTCCGGAGTAAGACCCATAAGAGGTAGTAGAGTCAGAGATCTGACAGAAATATCCCCAAAGAGGCACATTATCTCTTTGTAAATCCTGATGCAGCATCGGCACCACACATATCGGGAAGTCTCCTGCAATTCCCCCGCCAATTTGGAAAAACCCTATCGTACTTTCATCAGTTGCGTTTGCAGTATACCATTCTGCCAAGAAGATCATATACTCTATTCCTGTCCTTACTGTATGCACATTCTTTACATCTCCAGCTATCACGTGACCGGCAAACATGTTTCCAAGCGTTGAATCTTCCCAGCCAGGGACGATGATAGGAAGGTTTTTCTTCGCAGCCTCCAGCAGCCAGCTATCCTTCGGATCAATCTGGAAGGAATCGTCCAATTTTCCAGAAAGCAGGATCTTATAGAAAAACTCGTGTGGAAAAAAAGATTGCCCAGCCTGGTCAGCATTCATCCATTCTTCCAGGATCACATGCTCGATTCTTCGCATGGCTTCCATTTCAGGGATGCAGGTATCCGTCACCCTATTCATATGGCGCTCGAGCAGATCCTGTTCCTGCGCAGGAGACAGATCACGGTAGTTTGGAATTCTTTCATAATAGTTATGGGCAACCAGATTGAATACATCCTCTTCCAGGTTTGCACCTGTACAGGTGATAATCTGTACTTTATCCTGGCGGATCATCTCGGCCAGGGATATACCCAGCTCGGCCGTTGACATCGCTCCGGCCAGCGTCACCATCATCTTGCCTCCATTATCCAAATGGGTTTTGTAGCCTTCCGCGGCATCAATCAGGGCAGCGGCATTGAAATGTCTATAGTTGTGTTTTAAAAACTCCGTGATTTTCATTCTTTCATAATTTCTTTAGCCTCAAAATTACCCAAATTTCTGCCACAAAAAAACCCGGCGTATACCGGGTTTCACCAAGAGTAGCTATGCTTGGGACTTACTTGGAAGTGTCTGAAGCGGAGGCATTATAATCCTTATTCAAACCCTCGATCACAGAACCGGTCACATCCAGCACATCCGTTGCATACCATACGGCTCCTCCGCGGGTATAGCTCAGGATCACATCCAGACCGTTACTTTCTGCATACTTCTTCATATATTTCTGTACTTGGTCATATACTTCAGTATATAATGTAGACTCATCTGTCGACAATTCCTGCATCAGGTTATCACGATATGTCATCAGGTTCTGTTCTTTCTTCATCAGCTCGTCCTGTTTGGCACGTTGTTGATTGGGGGTCATGTTGCCACCTGTCTGCTGGAAGTTTGCCACTTCCTGCTCAAAACCTCTGGCCCTACTTTGAAGATCACCTTCAAATTTCTTCCCCTTCTCTGTGATTTCCTCCGACTTTTTCTTGAAATAATCGAATTTGTTGATCACACTGTCTGTATAAACGTACGCAACCTTAAAATTGCCGATCTCCTCGACAGATGCATCCTTATTGCTTTCTACTGCAGATGTTGGGGTCCCAGCTTTATCACATCCATAGAAAAGTACTGAAGCCAAGCCAAGTACACCGAATAGTTTTAATCCCTTTTTCACTTTTTGATAATTATAGATGACAAGGGCGCAAATATAAAAAAAGTATTGATTTTTCAAGTGATCACGGATGGCATGCCTTCTTTTTTCCAGTAAAGGTTCTAAAAATAAAGCTCCTGGGCTAATCTATATACCTGGGTATGTGCATCTACAATCCTTCCGATCTGCTTGGAGTATCCTCCCCCCATACAGCACATGATTGGGATTTTAAGGTCTTTTGCCAGTCTCAGTACAAGTTCGTCTCTGTCCTTCACTCCCTCCAGACTCAAAGCAAGCCTCCCGAGCTGGTCAGTTTCCAGCACATCTACACCACATTGATAGATAATAAAGTCAGGAATGAATTCCCGAAGGATACCCTCCAGCTGCTCCTCTAATACAGTCAGGTAAGCCTCATCCCCAGTGCCGTCTTCGAGTCCACAATCCAGCGAGGAGACTTCCTTCCTCAAAGGATAGTTTTTCTCCCCATGCATACTGAATGTAAACACCTGGGGCACCTCCTTGAAAATACTGGCAGTCCCATTTCCCTGATGTACATCCAAGTCTATAACGAGCACATTTTTGACAATTCGGTTCTCTATGAGGTAATTTGCCGTGACCGCAATGTCGTTTAAAAGACAAAACCCTTCCCCCCTATCTGCAAAAGCGTGATGGGTACCTCCGGCAATATTCATGGCTATACCATATGACATCGCAAAGAGGGCAGCTTCCACCGATCCACTGACAATGTTGACCTCCCTGTCCACCAAATCCCGGGATAAAGGAAAACCAATAGCCCTTACCTCTGCCTTATTCAGCGACGCATTCTTAAGGGAATTCCAGTAGCTGGGGGTGTGGGTGTTCAATAGCCACTTTTCGTCGATTGTTCCAGGAGTGAAGAAATTACTTTCCCCCACTATGCCCTCATACATGAGTTGTCCGGGCAGCAACTCATATTTTGCCATAGGAAACCTATGTCCTTCCGGCAAAGGGTGAGCATAGCGCGATGACCAGGCTATTTTAAGCATAAACTGCTTACTGACTTTGAAAGAGAGCTGGTGACTTTACCCACAATGAGGTGGATTAATCTTCAATATCCTCTTCTTCTGACTGGAAAGCATAGAGCGTATCATCAAGTTTCAGGGTGTCGTCATTGAATTCCTTGATAAACCGTGTGATGACTTTGTCGTCTATGTATTCGATATTCAGGGCTGCATCCAGTCCTATTCCGAAATCATGGTTGGTATCTATATCCAAAAATTCCTGGACTTTAACGGATTCTTCTTCCTCTATTTCCATGATTATTTCTGTGATAAACCAGCCTATCTCCTCTTCTTCGCTGGTAAGGGGCTTCATGTTACCGTTTTCATCTTCCTCGTACGATATGCCTTTGAAATTGGGGAATTTTTTGGCAGCCTCATGCTCTGCAAGTTCGTATACCTCACTGGCATGGTGTAGCCTCAGTGTATAGAGGGCGGCATCATATATCACTTCCCTGCCTTCGAACATACCGAGGAAATAAAAATTCACAAATTCCTCTGAATTCTCTTCGTCAGGAATGATTTTAAATGATTTTCCGAGTGTATGTAGCTCCTCTTTTAAAGCAGAAATGTGGTTTGGGTCAAAACCTGGATTTGAAAGGGACATAGGGCAAAAATTTTAATACTAAAATTGTGGTTTGAATAGTTGAGCAGTCGTAGTTCTTAACTGGTTATCATATAACTTCAAAATCTAAACGAATAAATCGATATCCACAATGCTTAATGAAGATTTTATTCTAAAATTGATCAGGAGAAATGAAGATAAAACCCTGGATTTCAAGCAGAAAATCACTTCAAAGGAAAAAATAGCAAAGACAATCTCCAGTATGGCCAATACAGAAGGTGGTTTGATACTCATCGGAATCTCTGATCAGAAGAAGGTCGTAGGGATTGATCCAGCGGAGGAAATGTATATGGTCGAATCTGCGAATGAGACTTTTTGCGATCCCCCTTCCGCCCTTTCTTTTGAAGAAATCACCTGGAAGGATTACAGTGGATCCCTGGAGCAGGAAGTGGAAAAATCACTGCTCCTTGTCAAAATTGATAAGAGTAGAACAGGAAAGATCCGGATATGGGATAAACATGGTGAAGCGCAGGTCTATGTACGCGTGAACGACAGGACTGTCTCAATAACTTGAATCCATTTTGTTTCCAAAAAGAGAATTTATAATACTCACCACAACAGCAAAAAGTATAGCCCACCAAAAGCTATCCACCTGGAAACCGGGAATGATCCGCTCAGCCAATAGGATCATCAGTGCATTTATGACCAGAAGAAACAGGCCAAATGTAAAAAGTGTAATGGGCAAAGTAAGTACAATTAACAGCGGCTTAAGTGTCAAATTGATCAATATGATTACCGCAGCAAGGATAAATCCTGTCATAAAGCCATCAATATGCACGCCAGGAAGCAAAAACTCCGCAATCAATACGGCGATGCCCCCCAGTAGTATCTTGACAAGGAAAGTCATGGGCTGGTTTCTCTTCTCCATCTTCCAAAAGTAAACAAACAAGTTAAATTTCTTAATCCTGACATAAATCATTTATTTATTATGGATCTGAAAGCTAGTGGTTTTCGTTAGTTCAGAAGGTTAAGTTATATTTGCAGGATCAACCCTAAACCCATTTCGAGTGATTATTATCATTTTCTTCTTACTTCATTGGTATTTCTCTTTGTTTTGCCAGAGCTTCTTCCTGCACAGATATGCCGCACATCAGATGTTCTACATGAATAAATATTGGGAAAAATTCTTCTACATGTTTACCTGGATGTGGCAGGGCAGTTCTTATCTGTCTCCACGTGCTTACGCGATCCTGCACAGGATGCACCATGCATACAGTGACACCCCCAAAGATCCCCATAGTCCACATCATACAGAGAACCTCTTCACCATGATGTGGAAAACCAAAAATATTTACAATGATTATTTTTCCTTCAAGCTGAAGCCTGAGGAAAGATTTTCCAAAGATATTCCGGATTGGAATTCCTTCGACAGATTTGCTGACACGATGATCGTGCGTGTAGGATGGGGAGTGCTCTATGTGGCAATATATGTGCTGTGTATTTCAGTGTTTGAGTTGCCGGGTACACACTGGGCTATGTATTTTCTGTTACCGATACACTTCCTTATGGGACCCGTGCACGGAGCTATCGTAAACTGGAGTGGACATAAATATGGTTATGCCAATTTTGATAACAATGACAAGTCCAAAAACAGCCTGCTACTGGATGTACTGATGTTAGGTGAGCTATTTCAAAATAACCACCACAAGCTTCCAAACAGGCCAAACTTCGCCGTAAAATGGTATGAGTTTGATCCAACCTACCCGATTGTCAAATTGCTGCATGCATCTGGAATTATAAAGCTCCGAACTGCATAAAAATAGCCATGAAATTAAAGCCTCACTAGGAGGCTTTTTTTTAATTAATAATCGATTAAATATCAATGCTTTATATATTTTCCCAACTAATTGTTAAAACTATTTAGGTTTTTTTTTGCAAATACGAAACTAAACGAATAATTTTCTTCCAATTTAAAACTTAACACCTTATTTATGAAACCATTAACCAGAGCAGAAGAGGAGATCATGCAAATCCTCTGGGATATCGAGCGCGGATTCGTGAAAGATATTCTTACACCAATGACTGAGCCTAAACCGGCTTACAATACAGTTTCCACCATAGTTAGGATCTTGGAAAGAAAAGGATTTGTGAGCCATAAGTCTTATGGTAAAAGCCACGAATACTTTCCGATCGTTTCAAAAGATGAGTACAGAACATTCATCATCAAAAAAATGCTGGAAGGATATTTCGAAAATTCTTTCGGAAAACTTACCTCTTTCTTCAAAGCAGATGAAACGCTGAATACCAAGTCCTATCAATAAAAAAACTGGGATTTAGAAATTAAAAAAACCTGGCAATAGCCAGGTTTTTGCATTTATACGTCTTCTCTCAAATTACGTGCATAACGTAGGAGGGGTCAGAATACACTTGAGGCCTTACCCCGAAGAAGTACATTATATCCCATTGGAAGATGCGAACCGGACCAAAGCAACCGGGGTGATAGCCACCCCGGTTGCCATTTCTTCAACTGACCTACGAATGCTGAAATAGCTACTTGATATCCTTCAAGAGTTCCTCCACCGCCTTTTCAAGTTGCTGGTCCACTCCTCTATCGATCTGGCCTGGCATATTTTTCACCTCAAACTGCGGCTTGGTTTCATTGTTCTCAAGCCATTCTCCGGCTTTGTTCTTGGCCGAAATAGGAACTGCTCCCCACCTAGAACCATCCGGCAAGGACTCCCAGCCTGCAAAAGAGCAGGTACCGGGGGTAGGCATACCCACTGTCTTCCCGATCTCCAAATCCGTATAGCCACATGCAAAACAATGTCCATCTGAATAATTGGCTTCGTTGAACATCGCAAGCGTAGGCTTGGTCCATCTGAAGGTAGGTTCATAGCCTACTTCCTTGGCTTCTGTGGCATAGGTAAGAAACTTCTCTCCAGTGAAAAACATAGCCAGGTCTGCCACCAGGTCTCCACCTCCATTAAATCTCGTATCGACGATGACACCTTCCCTGTCATGGTACTTGCCCATCATTTCCTCGTAGACATTGCGGTAAGGTCCATCACTCATTCCAGGTATATGCACATATCCCAGCTTGCCACCGCTTAAACGGTCCACTTCAGCTTGATTCTTTTTAACCCATCTTTTGTACAAAAGCTGATTTTCCTGGCCCAGTGAGATCGGTTTTACTGTAACCTGCTTCTTTGTCCCCCCATTTGATTCGACTATTTCCAGCAGGGTGAATTTATCTTCCTTACGGTTTAAGAACCTGGCAAAATCATGGTCAGGGGAAATCAGTTCCCCATCGATCCGCTCGATGATCATTCCCGGCTTGATAGCCAGGTCTGACTTATCCAAAGGGCCTCCTGCAATGATTTCGGTAATTTTGATCCCGTTTCCTTTGTGGCTATAGTCCCAGAAAATGCCCAATGAAGCAGTAGCATCAGCCATTTCTATTGATCTGGAGTACCTGGCCCCCGCATGGGAGACATTCAATTCACCGATCATTTCAGATACCATTTCCGCAAACTCGTAGCTGTTCCCCATATGAGGGAGATACTTTTCATAGGAAACTTTGGCAGCATCCCAGTCCACACCATGCATGTCTGGCGTGTAGAATATCCCTTTTGTCCGTAACCATATATGCTCAAAAAGATGTGCCCTCTCCGCATCCTTATCGTATGTCATCTCACCGGAAATCTTGATGGATTCCCGCTTCATCGATTCCGGGTTGATCTTGGAGATACTTCCGTTGCTCAGCAGAAACAGGTTCTTCTGGTCTTTATCCCACATCAGTCTTCCCGAATTGGAGTCCAGTCCTATTTCCTGTTTGGTTTCTTTGGTCCGAAGATTTGTACTCCACAGGTTCAGCCCTTTTTCAAAGCTGGTCAGGTAAAAAAGCTTCTCACCGTCTTTGGACAATACCGCATCCCCGAGATTGGAGGAATGGATGGTTAACCGGGCTTTTCGCTCTTCGATCCCATCCCAATCAAACTTAACGGGTTTAACCGCCTTATCCTCCTTTTTATCCGCGTCCTTTTTCTCATCAGCTTTCTCATCCTTCTTCGCTTTTTCAATCTCTTTCATCAGATCATAATCCTCCTTGGACAGCGTGAACTTATCCCAGGCAGCCTGGTCGAAGAACAGCGTATACACGTCGTCCTGGCTCCTTCCACTGGCAGCATAACTCCTGAGCCCGTCCCTATTGGAGAACCACAGCATCTGCTTGCCCTCATTTACCCAGGTCGCCCGGTCATCCCCATAACCGCTCATGGTCAGTTTTTTCATTTTCTCCTTGCCTGCCGCATCCAGTAAGATCACTTCTGAATTGGCCATGGTAGGCCTGTATGTAGCCAGTAGCCATTTACTGTCTGGACTCCAGGTAAAATACTGGTCACCGTCACTCATATGGAACAGCTGTTCCGGCGTCATCAAGGTGACAGACTCCTTGGATGCCAGGTCCATTACCTTTAATGTCCTTCTTCCTTCTATATACGCCAGCTTCTTCCCGTCCGGGGAAAACTTGGACAGGTAAGCATCTACCTCCACATTCACCAATGGCTTCTCTTCCAATAGCGTGGCAGCAAAAAAGAAAGGCTCCTCTGTCCTGGACTTGGTCGTCTGAAATATCTGCCACTTTCCGTTTCGCTCACTGGAATAGATCACCGATTTACCGTCAGGTGCAAACTCCACAAAGCGCTCCTGCTCTGGTGTATTGGTAATCCGCTTGGTCAGTCCACCGTCCACCGAGGTCACAAATACCTCTCCTCTGGCTATAAACGCAATTTCCTTCCCATCAGGGGAGATAGACATCTCACGTACGCCACCATTGATGGCTATATAGTTATCGGTATTGCTGATGGCCTGTGTCTTCAGATTCACAGTCAGCTTCTTTGGCTCCTCTCCCTTCTTTAAGGTATATAGCTCTCCGTCGTAACTGAAACTCATCAGTCCGGTATTGGATATGGTCAGAAACCTCACTGGATAATTCTTCAGGCTCGTCAATGGCTGGGTTTGTGCAGGATCCGACACCGGCATGGCAAACACATTGAAACTGCCATTTGCCTCACTTAAATAATAGATCTCGGATTCGTCGGCAGAAAATACCGGATTCCGGTCTTCCCCATAATAGGTCGTAAGCATTTTATGGGAATTAGTCGGCGCGTCAAACATCCAGATATCCCGTGCTATTCCGGATTCATGATGCTTTCTCCACTCATTTTCCCCGCCTTTCTTGTCGTGGTAAATCATCTTGGATCCATCCTTGCTTGTCTGGACATACTCTGCAGGCAAGGTCCAAAGCTGATCCACCCTTCCCCCTTTTCTGGGAACCGTATAGAGCTCAGGCTGCGAACCTGTAGGGTACTGTCTATGCTCAGCCACGTCCATTCTCATAGCTCCAAAAATCACCGACTGGTCATCCGAAGAAAAATCAAATGGCTGCTCATCATTGGAATGATAAGTGAGCCTTGTCGCGGGCCCGCCGTCAGCCTCCATTAGAAATACATCGAAATTCCCGTATCGGTCAGAAGCAAAGGCTATCTGTTTTCCGTCCTTGCTCCATACCGGCTTATAGTCATGCGCTTCATGAAACGTCAGCTGTTTTGCATCTCCACCTATGCTGGGCACCAGATATAAATCCCCCTTATAGGTAAATACAATCTTTGATCCATCCGGGGAAATGGCCGGATAGCGCATCCATTGCGGTGTAGTCTGGCTAAATGCCATACTACCCACGAAGCAGCCAAAAGCAGCCGCCACGTACTTAAAATTGAAATCCATAAAATTTTATTTATCCCTAAAAGTAGCTAAAAATTCAATCCGCTTTCATGCAGCTATCCTTGAGTGGGAGATCCAAGTGAAGAGTATCGAAATTAAGGAGAAACGATTCCCGGATTCCTTTAATCCTTCGCAGGACAAGCCTATATTTGCGGCTTGAAAAAAATCAAACTCGATGAATTCATTTATTGAAGAATTACGCTGGAGGGGCATGCTTCAGGATATGACCCCTGGGATAGAAGACCACCTAGACAAAGGCTTAGCTTCTGCTTATCTGGGATTTGATCCTACCGCGGATTCGCTTCATATCGGCCATCTTGTGGGTGTGATGACCTTACTCCATTTTCAGCGGGCCGGACATAAGCCATATGCCCTTGTGGGGGGTGCTACAGGTATGATCGGTGACCCATCGTTCAAATCCGCCGAACGCAACCTACTCGACAAAGCCACCCTTGATCACAATGTGGGCTGTATTCAGGGTCAATTGTCAAAATTCCTGGACTTCTCCGGATCCCATGGAAACAGAGCAGAGCTGGTCAATAATTACGACTGGATGTCACAGTTCAGTTTTCTTGATTTCATCAGGGATGTGGGCAAGCATATCACAGTGAACTATATGATGTCGAAAGACTCCGTGAAACGGAGACTGGAAGATGGCAATGGGCTGTCCTTCACGGAATTCACCTACCAGCTCATCCAGGGATATGATTTTTACCATCTATGGAAAAACAACAACTGCTCTGTACAGCTGGGTGGATCCGACCAATGGGGCAATATCGTGACAGGCACAGAACTGATCCGCAGAATGGGCGGAGGCAGTGCGTTTGCCTTGACTGTACCGTTGATCACCAAAGCGGATGGCACCAAATTCGGAAAAACAGAAGGCGGTTCAGTCTGGCTGGACCCTGAAAAAACCTCACCTTACGCGTTCTATCAATTCTGGTTGAATGTTTCCGACGAAGATGCGACCAAATACATCCGTATTTTCACTGTTTTGGACCGGGAGACGATCGAAAAGCTGGAGACAGAACACGCAGAGGCACCACATCTCCGCTTATTGCAAAAAGAAATAGCCAAGCAAGTCACCAGCATGGTACATAGCAAAGCGGATTATGAAATGGCTGTCAAGGCCTCCGGGATACTTTTTGGAAAATCTTCCAATGAAGATCTTGCTACCCTTGACAAGCGTACCTTTCTTCAGGTATTTGATGGCGTGCCGCAGGTACGGGTCAGTAAGGAAGATTTCAGAGCTTTGGGATCTGTGTTGGATCTCTTTGGCGAAGTCAACCAAGGGGTTATCTTCGCCTCAAAAGGGGAAGCCCGCAAGATGATCCAAGGAGGGGGCCTGAGTATCAACAAGGAAAAGATAGGAGACCCCAATGCCCCTCTCAGTTTTCGACTACTCCAAGACGCTTATCTTCTCGTACAAAAGGGCAAAAAGAACTATTACATTATTGAAGTAGTCTGAATTGCGCTGCACTTGAATTAAAGGCTTTGGATTGGATTCAAAGCCTTTTTTCTTACCCACTATCCAAATAAACGGGAAGTCCAGCCAGCGTTTTTTGACCCAAGTTTAATATCTTTGGTATTCAATTTCTAGATTTGAACGGATTTCCATGGCAGGAGAAAAAAACAAAGAAAAACTTATTCTGGACTCAGCAGTAGCACTTTTTACCACAAAGGGATTTCAGGCTACCCGTATGGAGGATGTCGCCAAAAAGGCCGGTATCAGCAAAGGACTGACCTATTTCTACTATAAGAACAAGGAAGATCTTTTCATGGCCCTGACCAAAAAAGCCTATGATCAGTTCAAGGATGAATTTAAGGAAGTCTACCGGATCAAAGGCAAAAACGGTTTGGAGATGCTTTCCCAGCTAGTAGTTAGAATTATTTCATTTGCCAGGACCAATCAGGTGTATTACGATGCCATCATCAACTTTCTTGACCTGATGAAGCGGTATAACAATCCAACGACAAGAAGCTCCATCGATCCCCTTATCCTGGAAAGTGTCCATTTCCAGAAACTTCTTGAAATCCATCATGAACCTGCCAAAATCGGTGTGATGATGGTGAGTCAAGGATTAAAGGACGGAAGCATACGTCCGCAATTACAGCCTGAGATCACTTTCTACACGGTTTGGAGTATGATTATCGGGTACGAAAAAGTACTTGGGCCCATTGAATACGAAGGAAAGGAACTAAAGGTCCATGCGGAGAACTGGGAGCCCGGATTCCTCAAACTGATGCAGGACATGCTGAAGGGAACGATCCAAGCGACCAAACCTGTGACTGTACAGGGAAGTCTGTTCTAACTATCACCAATCAAAAAAAGAGACCGGATGATTTGTCCGGTCTCTTTTTTTCCTGTCTCAAGTTTTCACTCTCAATGTACCTCACCCATCATTTTTCGGATTACAGGCTTAAGGATAAACAGCAAAGCAGCAGATCCGATTACCGTATAGACGATTAGAAGAAACTGATCCGGCATCTGGGCAAGCCCTTCTTCTGTCCCCCCACTCGCCTCTCCGGCAATCAGCCCTGCAAAGAGGTTACCCAAAGCAATGGATAAGAACCAGATACCCATCATCTGTCCGGCATAGCCCTTTGGAGCCAGTTTGGTCACAAGACTCAACCCAACCGGGGAAATACTCAGCTCACCAAAGGTATGGAGCATGTATGTCATCAAAAGCCAGGTGGGTGCTGCAAGCTCCCCAGAGGCGGCAATCTTCGTCGCAAAGTACATCACAAAAAAGCCCAAGCCCAGCAGGAGAAGACCAAATGTAAACTTAAGCGGGGAACTGGGCTCAAGGTTTCTTCTTCCCAACCATACCCATAATCCTCCAAAAACGGGTGCAAAAATAATGATAAACAAGGAGTTGATGGACTGGAAATAACTCGTAGGTATTTCCCAGCCAAACACAGTTCTATCCGTAAACCGCTCTGCAAACAGGTTCAGCGTTGAACCCGCCTGCTCAAATCCTGACCAGAACATGGCCGAAAACAGAAAGAGGATGGCTATCACCCCCACTTTATTCCTATCCTGTTTGTTAAGCCCCCCAAAAAGAATGACATAGCCCAGGTATCCGAACCCTACGATGGCAATGATCGTACCGGAGGCATTGGCTATTGCCGGCGCATTGACAGGAATCACCCCGATAAATAAAACCGATAGCAAAGCAACCAAAGCCAAGCTTATTGCCCAAACGGTGGATTTCAGTTTTTTCTGTCCCGTCTTTTCCTCCGGGGTAATAAAAGCCGGAGCTTCACCATACCCATCCAACACATGTGACGTCAACTTATATTGTATCAGTCCGAAGATCATCCCCAGACCGGCCAGACCAAATCCAAGGTGCATGTCATAGGTAGCTAATGTACCGCATGCAATGGGAGCTATAAACCCTCCCAGATTGATCCCCATATAAAAAATGGAGAAGCCGGCATCCCTTTTCGAACTTCCAGCAGGATAAAGCTGCCCCACTATTGAACTGATGTTTGGCTTGAGCAGACCCGTTCCGATTACTATCAGAATGAGCCCCAGGAAAAAAGATGAGGTATCCAATGAGGTTAGTGCCAGTTTCTGTGTAGAATGACCATTCACCAGCGCCATGATTCCAGGCAATGCCATGGTAAAATGGCCCGCAGCGATAATGATTCCCCCATACCAGACTGATTTTTTCAGTCCAAACAGGCGGTCAGCCAACCAACCACCAGGTAAAGCAAGGAGATATACTCCCATCGTATATAGCCCATAGATCGCACCGGATGTCCTATCGTCAAATCCCAACCCGCCATCGATTATGGCGGTAGTCATAAACAAGATCAGCAAGGCCCGCATGCCATAATAGCTGAACCGCTCCCACATCTCAGTGAAAAATAGCGTCATCAGACCTTTTGGGTGGCCAAATAATTTTGGACCTTCAAATTCGGGTATATGTTGTTTTTCCAAGTATGCTTTTATTTGGGTGAATACAATCTTACAATGATACAGGTTTTTACCACTTTTTTCCAAAGATATGCGCCAGGTATTCCATTTGGCCAGCAAATCAAAAGTGGACGAAGCCGGAGTGGAAAACAGGAGTGGAAAACACTTGAAAAAATATCACCAAATAAACTACTGATAATTCTTCGTAATCGATTGAAACGCAAAAAAATGAAGGTTTTTGATTTTGATCTTGGGTCTTTTACGTAATTTTGGGAACACAATTTTCAGTATATAAACCCAATTATCTATGCAGGATTTAGTTTTGGACTCCCACACCTCCGCCCCGGATCTGCCCGGCTTTATGACGAGTGGGAAAGTACATGTCAACCTCTCCCCCGCCGAACTTGTGGAGCATGCCCTGGCCAGGGAGGAAGGCAAGCTGACTTTAACAGGAGCCTTCATGGCAGACACGGGGAAGTTTACCGGCCGTTCACCGAAAGACAGGTATATCGTAAAAGACCATACCACAAAGGACGCTGTCTGGTGGGGGGACATTAACATCCCTTATGATGAAACCAGATTCGATGCCTTACTTTCCAAAATGAAGGATTTTTTGTCTGATAAAGACCTCTTCATCAGAGATGCCTATGCCGGAGCTGACCCTGCCCATCAGCTGAAACTCCGTATAGTCAATACCTGGGCATGGCACAACCTATTCTGTTCCAACATGTTTCTCCGTCCAGATCCGGATAACCTGGGGGATTTTAAGCATGACTTCACCATTCTCTGTGCTCCGGATTTTGAGGCCGATCCGATAGCAGATGGTACAAAGAACAGGAATTTTGTGATCCTGAATCTTTCCAAAAGAATGATTCTCATTGGAGGAACGGGCTACGCAGGTGAAATGAAAAAGGGGATCTTTTCGGTATTGAACTTTATCCTTCCCCATGAAAGCCAGGTACTTTCCATGCATTGCTCTGCAAATGAAGGAGACAAAGGAGACACGGCTATATTCTTTGGGCTATCCGGCACAGGCAAAACGACCCTCTCGGCAGACCCCAAAAGAAAACTGATCGGAGATGATGAGCATGGATGGACAGCATCAGGGGTCTTTAATTTTGAGGGAGGGTGCTATGCAAAAGTGGCCGATCTTAGCCGTGACAAAGAACCTGAAATCTGGGATGCGATCAGGTTTGGGGCGATTGTGGAAAACACACGCTTCCGGCCCGGCACCAGGGAGATAGCTTATTCCGATACCTCCGTAACAGAGAATACCAGGACTGCCTACCCCATTGAATACATACCCCATGCAAAGATCCCGTCTATCGGAGGCATACCAAAAAACATCTTCTTTCTCACTGCTGATGCCTTCGGTGTGATCCCACCTATTTCCAAACTGAACAAGAGTCAGGCAATGTATCACTTCATATCCGGTTATACGGCAAAAGTAGCCGGTACAGAAATGGGGGTTACTGAGCCAAAGCTCACATTCTCCGCGTGTTTTGGAGCCGCTTTCCTGCCGCTACACCCTACAGCCTATGCCACGCTGTTCGGTGAAAAAATGGAAAAGTACAAGACCAATGTATGGCTGGTAAACACCGGGTGGACTGGTGGGCCATATGGCGTAGGATCCCGGATGAAGCTATCCTACACCAGGACTATGATCACCGCCGCCCTGGAAGGACTGTTGGACAACGTCCACTATGCACCCCATGAAATCTTCGGGGTTGAAGTCCCCCAGACTTGCCCAGACATTCCTCCGGAAGTATTGAATCCCCGAAAAACCTGGAAAGACCCTGAAGCTTACGACCTGCAGGCCAGCAGACTGGCGGAAGCGTTTGTCCAGAACTTTGAGACGTTCAGGGAGTTTGCTACCGATGATATTTTAAGGGGAGCCCCAAAAATCTAAAAACGGGAGGAGTGTAATAATCACTCCTCTTTTTTTTTAAAATTATTCTTAAGCATAATGTATTTTTACTGCCTGTATCCTTTCGTGAACGAGAGGCCATTTAACTGACCCTAAATAAAACCAATGAAGACAGCAGAAATTATTACCGAAAAAGGAACCATGAAAGTGGAGTTTTACGAGAAAGATGCTCCAAACACCGTCAAGAATTTTGTTGACCTAGCAGAAAAGGGTTTCTACGACGGACTTACTTTTCACAGGGTGATCCCAAATTTTGTGATCCAGGGAGGCTGCCCGATAGGCAATGGGGCTGGAGGTCCCGGCTATAAGATCAATTGCGAACTGGACGGAGGTAACCAACACCATGACCGCGGCGTGCTCTCAATGGCACATGCAGGAAGAAACACCGGAGGCTCTCAGTTTTTTATCTGTCATAGCCGCGACAATACTGCCCACCTGGACAGAAACCACACCTGCTTCGGCAAAGTAGTGGACGGGCTGGATGTGATCGATGCGATAAGAGCCGGAGATAAAATCGAGAAAATAGCAATCAGCGAAGCGTAAAATCAATTTTTGGAGAAAAAACACCCCCATGACTATGAAGCATATGGGGGTGTTTTTTTTAGTGCCCGCATCAGCACGATAATATCACAAAGGGCCATCACTCCGCATTTTTTGCAGAAACACGTTGGGAACTTCAGAAAATGGAATTATGCCACAGAAGAACCCTGTCTGATCAGCGATCAAAAGTGGACATTACTGCCCTGACGTATTTCCTCGGAAGCCTTGGTAATGAGTCGGTCGTTCACTTCTAGCTCTGCAAAGAGCTCTATTCTGCTATTCGACTCCCTTCCTTTGTTGACCGGAATCCAAACTGCCTTTCCTTCTTCAACTTTAATCACATGGCTTCCCTGGCTGGTAGTTATTATTGCCGAGACAGGAACCACAAAGCTACTATCCGTCTTTGACAAAGGGACAGTCACCTCAGCGACAGATCCAGGCAAGAGATTTTTCTCGGGGTTAGCCACATCCATTTCTATCCTTTCGGAGCGTAACCTTAAGTCCAACGCGCCTGCTAACCGGCTTATTTCAGCTTTGAAGGATCGGTTGGGAAAGGATCTTACATGAAAGACAGCTTCGTCGCCACGGTTGAGATAGCTGGTAAAAGCTTCCGGGATAAATACAGCCAACCTGAGTTTATCCTGCTGCTGCAAGGTGAGCAAGGGCATCTCAGAGCCTTTCCCGGAAGGACCTACATAGGCTCCTGGATTGACATTTTTGGAGGTAATCACCCCGTTAAAAGGAGCTCTGATTTCCAGGTAGGCCTGCATCGCAGTTACCTCTTTGGCAGCAGCTTTGGCAGCATCCAGATTGGATAGACTTGCATCACGACTCGCCATGTAGTGGTCCAGATCGTTCTGGGAGACAGTGCCCGGAGTTTTGCTGGTTTCCAGCAATCTATTGTAACTGGCATCGCTTGCCAGAAAAACAGCTTCCAGGGACTTGATTCTGGACTCCGCTGCTGCAAGTTGCGAAAGCATCTCAGGGGCCTCTAAGGTCATGAGAAGCTGACCCTTCACCACTTCCGAGCCTATATCCACCTTAAGCTCCTTTACAAAACCGGTCACCTTCGCATAGAGGTCTACCTGCTGAAAAGCCAACAGTTCTCCGGGTAGCTGCAGAGAGCTGGTCAGCAGATCTTTCTCCAGGAGAAAAGTCGCTGTCTTAATTCTTTCCTCCTCAGTGAACGAAGCGCTTACCGTCTCTCCTTCAGAGCTACAGCCATTCATCAGCAACCAGCCTGTTACGCTGACGGCAAGGGTAAAAAAACGGACGTGGTTTTTCATCTGTTTATAATTTGTTTTACTATTCTTCTGTGTCTGGCATACATTACAATCATCACGGTGTGTGTGACTTTTGGGTCGTATTCGATTTTATATGTTTTTAATTGTTTTTTTGCTGTCATAACCAGTCTCGGTTTTTAATCGGGGTGCAATGCCCTGAATAAGCATTCCTCTGTATGAGAAGTTTTTTTCATGGGCATTTCATCTGCTTATAATTATTTTTCAATTGTCATTACCTGTCCCGATAAATCGGGAGAATCTCGCATACCGGATAATCATCCTACTGTGCGTCGCTCTGCGTCATGCTCGATTTCATGGCATTAATCGGTAGAAGGTAGATAGAATCTGCTTTCAGGATCTGTCGGGTCCAATGAGGGCGACACCGTATTATCTTTACCTCTGACCCATGCAAATATAGAAGGAAGGATAACCAGGACAGCCAGTGTGGAAAACAGCAGACCTCCGATCACAGCCCTTCCCAGGGGTGAAACCTGATCTCCTCCTTCCCCATGCCCTATGGCCATAGGCAGCATCCCAGCTATCATCGCCATACTGGTCATAATGATGGGCCTGAGTCTTAAAGAAGCGGCCTCCTTGGCTGAGGCAAGCGCATTTCCATTCTGCTTTCTCAACTCCTCCGCATTGGTGATCAGCAGCACCGCATTGGCAATGGATACCCCCACAGACATGATAATCCCCATATAAGACTGTAAGTTCAAAGAAGATCCTGTCAGCGTCAAAAGAAGAACAGATCCCAAGACCACCGCAGGTACAGCCGTCAAGATCACAAAGGAGACTTTGAATGACTGGAAATTGGCAGCCAGCATGAGAAAAACCACGACAATCGCCACCAGTAATCCGGTCTGCAGGCTGCTCAACGTCTCATCCAGAACCTGGGTCATCCCAATGGGCTCTATAAATAACCCGCGGGGTAGCTCACCCAGCTCCTCAATGGCATTTTTCACCGCTTCACCAGCAGTTCCCAGATCTATATTGTTAATGTTAGCAGTCACTGAGAGGTACGGCATAGATCCCAGGTTATCATTCTCTCCATAGGTTTCGCCCAGGGTAATATCTGCCACATCACCCAGAACTGGCCTATTGGTGTTTTTCATCAGGGGTATCTCTTTGATTTCTTCCTCGCTGTCCATCTGACTGAGTGGCACCTGTACCTGGATACTGTAAGCCAATCCTACTTTTTCATCTACCCAGAGATTTTTGTCAGTATACCGGGATGAAGACGTAGAGGCAACCAGAGACCTGGAAATCTCCTGTAAGTCCAGGCCTAACTGCGCAGCCCGCGTCCTGTCTATGTTTACATTCATAGCAGGATAGTGGATGGGCTGTGCGATCTGTATATCGCGGAGATAGTCCACGCTCTCAAGCTTGGAGATGATCTTATTGGCATATTCCTCATTGAGTTTTTTATCCCTCCCCGCGATCCTCACCTCTACTGGAGTTGGGGACCCTTGACTCAGCACTTTGTCTGTCAATTCAATCGGTTCGAAGGAAAGTTTCACATCCGGGAGCCGTCTTTTTATTCGGTCCCTTAGAAGGTCTTTGAAACGGTCCATGTCCACATGGTAGTCTTTTAGGCTTACCTGGAAAACTGCCTCATGAGGTCCCGCAGTGAAAAGGTAAATCGGATTCACCGAGAACAATGAGGGATGCTGCCCCACGTAGACGGAGCTGATGGCTATGTGCTCTTTCCCTACCATATCTTCCAGCTCATCCAGTACCTCCAGAACCTTTTCTTCGGTGCGCTCCACACGGGTCCCATCCGGAGCCCTCAGGCGCAGCTGAAACTGTGAGGAATTGACCCGTGGTAGTACATCCCTTCCTATATTGTTCAGAAACAACACTGCAAGTGCTGAAATACCGATAAGGTAGCCGAAAGTGACCCACTTTCTATGGGGCAGAAGATTATCTGTAAAACCGATGAATCTACTTCTGAATTTTTCGAAACCGCTGATCTTACCATCCTTGTTCAGGTCAGTCCGCTTTGCCAGATGCTCTTTCTGTAAAGCAGGGGAAAGCCCCTCTTCTATTCCTTCTGTTGCCCTTTGCTTCACAGGGTGGGCTTTCATAAGGTAGTTTGCCATCACCGGCACAAATGTCTGGGATAGCAGAAAGGACACCACCATGGAAAAGCCGATGGCGAGGGCCAGCGGAAGGAACAGGGAGCCTGGAATCCCCACCATGGTAAGTGCGGGAGCAAAGACTGCCAGGATACAGAACAGGATCAATAATTTGGGAAGTGCTATTTCACGGCAGGCATCCCAGATGGCAAGTGCTCTCGGTTTGCCCATATCCAGATGCTGGTGGATATTCTCTATCGTTACGGTACTCTCATCCACCAATATCCCTATAGCCAATGCAAGTCCGCTCAATGACATGATGTTGATAGTCTGGCCAAACAGTTTAAGAAACAGCACTCCGGAAATAACAGATATGGGAATTGTAAGTATAACGATCAGCGCAGCCCTCCGGTCATTGAGAAAAAGCAGTACCATTACCCCTGTCAGCACAGCTCCTATTATCCCTTCGAGTACCAGACTCTTCACCGCATTGATCACATAGATGGACTGATCAAATTCATAGGATAGCGTCACATCCTCAGGTAAAGTGCTTTGGATTCTGGGGAGGCTCTTCTTCAGGTTATTGACCACTTCCCACGTGGACGCATCGCCGGACTTTGCGATACTCACATACACGGACCGTTTCCCGTTGATCAGAGCGTAGCCTGCCACTACGTCGGCACCGTCAGTCACGGTAGCCACGTCACCAAGTGTCAGGTTACCCACCCCTCCTTTGAACAGCGGGATTTTTTCAAAGTCCCTTATTTCCTTGATCGTATTGTTGGTAGGTGTGATATAGTTGTAATCCCCCATGCGAACATTTCCAGAGGGCGCCGTCTGGTTATTTACCCTGATGGCTTCCACGATCTGGTCCGGTGTGAGATTATGGGATCTTAGCAATGTTGGATCCACATTGATCTCCACGGTTCGCACATTTCCTCCAAAGGGTGCGGGGGCCAGCAAGCCAGGGATCGAGGTAAAGGAAGATCTTACCGACACATTGGCCATGTCCTGGAGTTCGTTGTTCGTCCGCTGCTCACTGCTCAAGACCAGTTGTCCCACCGGCAAAGAAGAGGCATCAAAACGTATAATAAAGGGCGGATTGGAACCCGGAGGAAAAATAGCCTGGACTCTATTGGATAGGGCTCCCAGCTCAGCCGCAGCCTGGGCCATATTGGTACCTTCGTAGTAAGTCAGCTTCATTAAGGTGAGCCCCTGCGTATTCTTGGTTTCTATGCTTTTCACACCGTTCGCAAAAAGCAGGATATTCACATAGGCCTTGCCAAAATAGGTTTCCATCTGGTCAGGCGTATATCCGCCAAACGGGTGCGCGATATAAATGACCGGCAAGTTCATATTGGGCAGAATATCTATTTTTATATCCCTTACTGCACCTATGCCGAAAAAGAGCAAACCTGCAACCAGCACCAGGATAGAAATCGGCTTACGGAGAGCAAATCGTATTAAATTCATGATCGGATATTAAAATTCCTGAAGAAATAGTTCCAAATCGCCTGCAGCTGCCGCTTTTAGCAGGAGTGCTTGCCATACATTGGTAAAAGCGATATCACGGTCTGTTTCAGCTCTGTTCAGCGCATACAGCGTTTGAGTCACCTCCACGATCGTACCCAGACCATTCTGGTACAAGGTGTTTTTTTGGACATAGGCGTCGGTCGCAGCCTGCACCTGTATCGGTGCCTCCTCAAAATTAGCCATCGCATTTTTTATCTTTTCCCCGGCCAAGATCAATTGGGCTTTCAGCTCTTGATCTACCACTTCATACTCCTGCTGTAAGCCCTTGGAGATCCACTGCTGTGACCTGACCAAGAGCCCATTCCTGACTATATTGGTGAGATTCCAGGTCATACCAATGCCGATGAGATAATTGCTTCTGGAAGGTGTAATGCCATCGAGGTAATTTGGCGTGAATGCCGTCTGATCCAAAGCATAATTGGCACTGAACCCTGACGCCCTCGTCTGGATAATCCCTACCATGGAAAACGACGGCAGGTAGGTCCGTTTATAGAAAGCCTCCTGCCGCTCACTTACCTTGATCCTACTCTGGTGGAAATCCAGCACCGGATGGCTTTGGGTGGGTGGATTTTCCACTTCATACAAGGAATCCGGGATACGGCTGATAAAAGTGGAGTCCAGGCGGAATTCAGTATACGGAACCCCTATCAGGTTCGCCAGTAACCGATATTGCTCTTGCTCAAAATCCCTGGCCCGGACCAGGGCTATTTTAGAATTGGACACTTCCGCATTGGCAAGCGAGGAGTCTACTCCGGCTACCAAGCCGTTTTTCGCACGGACCACAGTACTGTTACGGAATATCCGGGCTCTTTCCAGGTTCTTCTCCTGGGATCGGGTTATCCGTTGGGCTGCTATGAGGTTCAGATAGGCTGCAGCTACCCGTACCTGATGCTGAAATTGCTCCTGCAATAGGTCAAACCGATCCCGCTCCACTATCTGGCCTGCAATCCGGATATTCTCCCTGATTCTTCCAAAAGTGAAAAATTCCCAGTTGATGTTGGCAAGATAAAGTGCACCGAATCCAGCGTTCCAGTTCTGCTGCTGAAGTGGCAGCCCTGACGACGCTGCCGCAAAGCCTCCAAAACCAAACAGAGGGCCATTCTGGCCATTCACTGTTCCAAAATCCTGCTGGGCAGACAATGTGAGGTCCGGCAGATAGGTTTTTTTAGTGCGCTCAAGGGAAGCTTCTGATGCCAGAAGATAATTCTCTTTTGCTCTAATGGTACCATAATTGGCCACTGCGGCATTGAGCGCATCTTTCAATGTCAAGGTCTGGGCTTGCGTGACACCGGTTTCCCATATCAGGAAAAAGAATATCACAGACACCGAACGAAGGGTATTCATTCTATAAGGATAAAGATGAGTACTAATGAAGGTTATTTGGGGAGGGATCAGGTTGTCAAAGATGTGGAATCAGACTAAAATCTGAACTATTCAATTCAAATTGTTACTTATTTAAATCAAACAATTCCAGGTTTTTCCAGTGATGCTCTCCACATCCCCGGGTTTTTCTGGGTTTTCCTTTTGAAGAAAGAGTTAAAGTTAGAGGGATATTCAAATCCAAGACTATAGGCTATTTCAGCCACTGAATAATCCGTAAATTGGAGTAGGTTCTGGGCTTCATTCGCTATCCGCTCTGCTATCAGTTCCGATGTACGTTTGCCAGTGACTTCCTTCACCGCACGGTTCAGATGATTTACATGTACAGAAAGAATCTTGGCAAAATCGTTCGGGGTTTTCAGCCTGAGCGATTGTTCCGTGGAATCTATGGGAAACTGTCTTTCCAGAAGCGTGACAAACTTTGATGTAATCCGGGTGGATGCTCTGTTCGGTTGCTCCGAAGTCAAAGGTACCGGCTGCATTTTGTATGCCTCATGGAGAATCAGATGCAGACAATGATGAAGGATTTCGTATTTTCTACTGTATTCAGTATCAACCTCTTCCAGCATTTTCTTAAAAACGAAGCTTAAATAACTTGCCTGGGGTTTTGAAAGCGGGTACACCGGGTCCATGTCCAGGTTCATCAAAGGGGAATTACGGAAAGTGGTATCCGGAAATACTGTCGTGATGAAGTGGTCATTGAAAAGACAGAAATAACCTTTCTGTATTTCAGAAGTGGGCACCCAAAGATGGGGCCTCTCCGGGTTGTAAAAAATCAATGCTCTGCCATCAACCTCTATAGCACGGTCCTCCAGATGTAGCACTCCAGTACCGATTACCAACGATATCTTATAGAAGTCACTCCGGTGTATCTGGGTGAATTTCCTGCAGAGGGCTCCCCTTCTGAATACATTGAAATGGCCCATTTGCGGATGAAATGAACATTGCCGGGCTAGATGATCTGGAAAATTGTCCTGATAGAACTGTAAAAGCGTGAAGGTCTCACTCATCGATACTTATTCATTTCAAACAGATATTGCATTTAAATTAACTGCTAAATCGATAGCATCCAGATTTTCCCCGCTACGGATTCACGATTTTTACATGGGAGGTAAAAATGGATTTCCAAAGAACTTCTGCTGCGGCCACATCATGATATCAGCTACTCTTGCAAAGGACGGAAACAAAAAAGGGGCGGAATAAAACCGTCCCCTTGAAAAGCACATTCGCAGCTATCTTATCGCTCCCAGAAATTGGGGGGAGTGATGCCCAATGCCCTCAAATACACATAACCCTGACCTCTGTGGTGGATTTCATTATCTATAAAATACAGGATCGAACAATATACCTTATCCTCATATTGCCCAAAAGCAACTACTGTATCCTGGAAATGCTCTTCTGGGACCTTGACCCACCAACTGTTTATTTCTTCCGTGGCCCGATCCCAATAATCCAACAGTTTCGACTTGCTTCCCTGCAACTTCATATCCTCATCCAACTCCTCCCATGAATCCGTGGCCATGCCTTTGATTCCAGGTGCTCCTATGGCAAGGAGTTCCTGAGCCAGCTGCCCAAATGTCCGCATTCCGCCAATGCTGAATTCAAACAGCTCCTTTTCGGGAAAAGCTTCGATGACCCGGCGGGTCAACGCTCTATGCCCCTGCCAGTGGGCCAGAAGCTGATCTTTTGAAATCAATTGGGCTGTTTCATTTTTTACTTGCTGAGTTTCCATAATCCTCGTGTTTTTATCGATGAATACTTGATTGAATACCCAAATAAAGACACCCCTACTGACAACCTTATGTCAGTAGGGTTCGGGAATTTTGAAAAAAAATCTTTTCCTTCATCCTAAATTATCTTGACCATGAACAGAATAGACAGGCTCACTTCCATTCTCACCCATCTTCAGACCAAGCGGTTGATCAAAGCACAGGAACTTGCCGATAGGTTTGAGGTGAGTCTACGTACCATCTATCGGGATATCAGATCCCTGGAAGAAGCTGGGGTACCGGTGATCGGGGAGGCGGGATATGGCTACTCCTTGGTGGAAGGCTACCGCTTACCTCCGGTGATGTTTACCCGGGAAGAGGCGCTCTCCTTACTGGTGGCCGAAAAAATCCTTGAAAAGTCCATTGACGCAAAAAGCAGTAAACACTTCAGTGAAGCGATCATCAAACTCAAAGCCGTCTTGAAAGTCACCGAAAAGGATCTGCTGGAAAGCATCGCAGGACAGGTGGCAGTCATCAAAAGGATACCTGAAAATCCGGAAATAAAGGATAGGTTCCTTCTGGGCATATTACAATCACTACCCGACCGTCACCTGGTCAGGATGAGCTACACTACTTTTGAAGCCGGTGTAACTTCTGACCGTACAGTGGAACCAGTAGGCGTATATTATTCTTTTGAACAATGGTATATGATCGCCTGGTGCAGATTGAGGCAGGATTACAGGACATTCAGGCTGGACCGGATCAAGTCACTCACCGTATTGTCCGAGACCCATTCCAGTAATCACCCCAGCTTAAAAGATTACCTGAACAAAGTTGCACGCGAGGAAAGGCTCGAAAAAGTAAGGGTTGAAGTACCCTTACCCATGACCAAATACATGAATGTATACAAGTACAACCAGGGGTTTGTACAGGAATCCCAAAAAGGTGAAATGATGGAAATGGTATTTATGACCGGTTCATTGGAGGGGTTTGCCCGGTGGCTGATCATGATCGCGGACAAAATCACGGTGGTAGAGCCACTGAGCCTCCGTAAAATGCTCCATGAAATCAGTGCCGATATCCTGGCTCGAAACGCCTAAAACATGAAGAGTAACGCCCTGTCCTAGCCCTCCCCCATATCCCATCCCACACATCACGTGGATTCAGCTACTCAGCCATCCAAAACATCCAATCATAATTTGAACTTTTCATTCAGATCTAGCTAGCTATAACCAAGAAAATCTGAAATTTAAAACAACCATTGATCGCGATTGATCATTTCGCTATTTTCCGGGAAAATATCACCCGAATGAAACACAGACTTATACTACCGGCCTTTCTGGCTACATTACATCTCTATGCGCAGACACCAGACAGGGCCGCCATGGAATCCATGACTGAAAAACACTGGCAGTCCGGAATTCAAATTCTGAATGAGATTGTCTCTATGCCCAATGATGCAGTGTTCCCGGAGCAAATAGCCGTGAATATTGCGTGGTGCGAGAAAGCATTTGAGACGCGGGATTGGAACCATGAACGTCTTGAAACTGGAGGGATTCCTCTTCTACTGGTGGAGAAGATCAAGCCTGATGCATCCAAGACGGTTCTTTTCTATTTCCATGTGGATGGTCAGGCTGTGGACATCAGTACCTGGGATCAGGACAATGCCTACGAACCCGTGCTGAAAGAGCTCCAACCGTCAGGCAAATGGGTACCTATGCCCATGGAGCGCCTCCAAAACGGGTACAATCCGGAGTGGCGGATTTTTGCCCGCTCAAGCTCGGATGACAAGGGCCCCATAGCGATGTTTATCACTGCCTGGGATGCACTTACTGAAGCAGGGATGACCCCAGATTATAACATCAAGATCATACTCGACTTTGAGGAGGAGCAAGGATCTCCCCTACTTCCGGCGGCGGTGGGCCGACACAAAAGCAAGCTTGCTGCTGACCTCATGCTGATTGTGGATGGCCCCCGCCACACCTCCAATCTGCCTACTCTCAGCTATGGTGCAAGAGGGATTGCAGATATACGCTTCACCACCTATGGCCCTATTGTCCCCCAACACAGTGGCCATTATGGCAACTACTCTCCCAATCCTGCTCTGCTCCTTACCCAGTTGCTAGCCTCGATGAAAGATGAAGAAGGAAGGGTGCTTATTCCAGGATACTATGACGGCATCAGCTTTACCGAGGATGAACTGGAGGTATTTGCAAAAGTCCCCGACAACGAACCTGCTGTGCAGGAGCGGCTCAGTATCGGAAGGACCGACAGGGTCGGCCGTACCTATCAGGAAAGCATCAATTATCCCTCGCTAAACATCCGGGGGATGAACTCCGGCTATACCGGAGCCCAGGCCACCACGATAATTCCCGCTACCGCCGTCGCTGAACTGGATGTGAGGCTGGTCCCTGAATCTGATCCCAATAGGCTGTTTGGGCTGATCGAGGACCATATCGAAGCCCAAGGGTTTCATATCGTGGATGAGGATCCTACCCATGCCGAGCGGATGAAATACCCTAAAATCGTAAGAATGGAAAAATCCATCTCCTATCAGGCTTTCCGCACGCCGATGGATTCTGAGGCAGGAGTCTGGCTGAGAAAAGCAATGAACCGCGCCTTTGGAAGTGACCCGGTCCAGATCAGGATCTCGGGAGGTTCCATTCCGATTTCACCCTTTGTAGATGCGTTGGGCATTCAGGCCATCATGATTCCTGCTGTCAATGCCGACAACAACCAGCATAGCCCTAACGAAAACATCAGGCTCGGCAATTATAAAGAGGGTATCACCACATTGATAAGCGTGTTGAGCCAGCCGATTTATTGATATCATCTGGGAACGGCCCCATAATCAACCAAACAAAAAGAGGGTAGGGAACCAATAAAAATAGGGAAAGACATCCGCTTTCCCTATTTCAATAATACAGGACTTTCAACTACTGCCCTGTGCCGACGTCTGGATCAGGCAGCAGTTTCCATATGCTTTTCCTTGATCTTCCTTCTCAATATCTTGCCGACATTGGATTTGGGAAGTTCGTCTGTGAAAAACACTTCTTTAGGCACTTTGTAATTGGTAAGTGTCTCTTTGCAATGTGCTATAATCTGCTCGGCTTTAAGGTTTTTATCTTTGGCGACCACATAGGCGACCACCTTCTCAGTGGACCGAACATCAGGCATACCGATCACTCCTACTTCCAAGACGCCCGGAAAAGAAGCGATCGCATCTTCTACCTCATTGGGATATACATTGAAACCGGACACCAGGATCATCTCCTTCTTTCTGTCCACGATTTGGACAAATCCATCCTCATCCATAATCCCTATATCTCCGGATTTGAACCATTCCCCCAGCATCACCTCTTCAGTCTCCTTGGGTCTGTTCCAATATCCCTTCATTACCTGGGGGCCTTTGATGCAGATTTCTCCGCGCGATCCAGCAGGTAGCGTATTTCCTTCATCATCGATTATCTTAAACTCAGTATTTGGCAGAGGTAGACCGATCGTGCCCAAGCGTTCAGTGCCATCGATGGGATTACAGGAGGCTACCGGGGAAGTTTCCGTGAGTCCATAACCTTCAGCAAGCGGAGTACCTGTCAGTGCTTTCCACTTTTCAGCAGTTGCTTTCTGCACGGCCATACCTCCTCCTACGGAAATCTTTAACCCACTGAAATCCAAATTCTTGAATTCCTCTTGATTCAACAAACCATTGAAGAGTGTATTCACTCCTGTAAACACCGTGAACTTCTTCTTGGAAAGCTCCTTGATAAAGGCAGGCATATCCCGTGGATTGGTGATCAGGAGATTGTGCGCACCGATCTTCAGCATCGCCAGGCAGTTTACAGTCAAGGCGAAAATATGGTAAAGTGGCAGTGCAGTCACCACAAGTTCCTGGCTTTCTTTTAGCTTTGGCTTCATCCAGGCTGATATCTGCTGCATGTTTGCCACTATATTTCCATGGGTAAGCTCTGCACCTTTGGATACACCTGTGGTACCACCGGTATACTGAAGATAGGCAGTATCCCGCAGTGTTAGTTTGGCAGGTTTGAAAGTAAACTTTGCTCCCTCAGCCAGTACTTTCTTGAAGCTGATTGAGTCCGGGAGTGAAAAGTCAGGCACCATTTTCTTCACATACTTCACCACGAGGTTCACGATGGTACCTTTCAGTCCTCCCAGCAAATCCCCCAGGTCCGTAAGGATAATATGCTTAGCCCCTGTCTGATCAAGGATTTTTTGGAGGTTATGGGCAAAGTTGGATACAATTACGATGACCTCAGCGCCTGAATCGTTAAACTGGTGCTTCATTTCGGAAGCGGTGTATAGGGGATTGGTATTCACCACGACCATACCCGCTCTCAGTGCACCAAACATCGCGACAGGATACTGGAGCACGTTGGGCATCTGGATAGCTATCCTCGTACCCTGCTTCAGCTTCAGCACCTGGCTGAGGTAGTTGGCAAAGTGGGCACTGAGCTTATCCAACTCCCGAAAGGACATTGTCTTACCCATGCATTCAAATGCTACCGAATCCCCATATTTCCGGACACTTTCATCGAACAAATCGGATAGACTGGAATATGCCTCTACCGAAACTTCTTTATCTACAGCTGCTGGATAATGCTTTAACCAAGGGAAATCGCTCATAACTGGGTTGTTTTGGGTAACTGCCTAATTTTACTGAATTAACTAAAATTCCTATGACTGGCCAATTAAAATGCTTCGTTATTGCAAAATTTTTCTGGCTATCAATTCTTTCATAATTTCATTGGTACCGGCGTAGATCCGCTGCACACGTGCATCAGCATAAGCCCTCGCCACTCCGTATTCCCACATATATCCGTATCCACCATGGAGTTGCACACATTCATCCGCCACTTTGCACTGTAGTTCGGTCATGTTGTATTTCGCTGCTGAAGCCATTGCAGAGTCTACTTTTTTTTCGTTGTGCAAAAGCACCAACTGATCGCAATAAATCCTCCCCTGCTCCAAAGCCGCCATCATTTCAGCCAGCTTGAACCGGGTATTCTGAAACTCGGACAGGTTTTTGTTAAAAGCCTTGCGCTGCTTTACATAGGAGATTGTCTCCTTCAGCATGTATTCCCCTAAGGCCAGCGCAGCTAAAGCCACCACCAACCGCTCCTGGGCCAGTTCCGTCATCAAATACTTGAAGCCCTCACCAGTTTTTCCCAGTAGATTTTCCTTGGGTACCTTCACGTCCTCAAAAAACAGCTCGCAGGTATCCTGGGCATGAAGGCCTACTTTGTCAAAAGGTACTCCCCGCTTAAAGCCGGGCATATCCCTGTCCACCAGTAAAAGACTTATTCCTTTTGCTCCTTTCGCAGGGTCTGATTTCACCGCTACCACCACCACATCAGCTAAGAAACCATTGGTGATGAAGGTTTTGGACCCATTGACCAGAAAATAATCGCCTTTATCCTCTGCACTGGTACGTATGCCCTGAAGGTCGCTTCCTGCCCCGGGCTCTGTCATCGCCACGGCACCGATAAATTCTCCAGCCACCATATTGGGAATGTACTTCTGCTGGGCATCGCGACTCCCATAATGTAGGATATAAGGCATTACGATGTCATTATGCAGGGGATAGCCGATCGCAGGACCAGAACATCCACTCAGCCCCAACTCTTCAATGAAAATTGCATTGTAACGGAAATCCGTAATATTCATTCCTCCCAGATTTTCGGGAGCTTGTATCCCCAAAAAACCGTTCTCCCCCAGCTTTCGCCAGGATTTTCGCGAAACCATCTTGTTCTTCTCCCATTCCGCGTTGTTCGGAATGATTTCCCGTGCGATAAAATCTCTTAAACTCTGCCTAAAAAGTTCATGTTCTTCGGTAAATAAGGTTCGGGGTAATCCAAACATATGGGTCTATATTTTTAAGATTAGTACTATCCAAAAATATGGATTTTTGGCCTCAGTTATTTTCCACCTATCAGTTATTAGACTGTATTGATCCGGGAATTGTTGTGAATCCGGGCAAAAACAATGATCCCGACTAAAAAACAAAAGGCCCTGATCTTTTTCAATCAGGGCCTAGTTAACAGTTGGTTTAGGGTTTAATCTCTGCGGATGCATCTATACTCATTAAAAGTGGAGCGTTCTGGTCCTACCTTTTGCATCCGTGACGACGAAGTACACATCTTCGGGGTCTACATTGTTGAATCTGAAGTCTTTTCTGAATCCATTGGGCTCTTTGATATATTCCTCATGGATCAACTTATTCCCTCTCTCAGTCTTGATCTGTACATTTACTCCCGGCTCCTCCAGCCCGATGACAAGCAGATCCACCACATTGTCGCCCACTTGCTTTCCATAGGCCATCAATGGATATACCATCTCCGGTTGTGCCTCATCAGAAGTTATTACAGTATAGCTGATCTTCTCATCATCCGTACTGATCTCCACTGTAAATTCTCCCGATGGAACCATGTCCATGTTGTAGGGAATCCGCAAATCTTCTTTTACATTGACTCTGCGCTGATGGAGTTTTTTGCCGCTTTCGTCGATGATGGAGATTTTGGCATGGCCCACTCCTTCTTTCAGATGTACATTGATCTTCTTGAATTTCGCTTCTACCTTTGAAAGGGAAACCAGGTCTTCATTGATTGATGATGCGAAGCTGCTTGTTGCCAATAGTCCTGCAAGTGCGAAAGTGAATAGCGTTTTCATAATAGTGTTGGTTTAGTATGTTATGTCTTCCTATTTGCGAAGCACGTACCAACACTCCGGCACCCCTATCATTCGGGCCAATTGGAAAGTCTGAAAAATTGAAAAAATTAACTTTTGGGCAAAATTTAATTCGGTCCATTTCCGTCTGACCTGATAAAAACTGTATTGAAAGCAGATCACTTCATTGTTCGACTGTAACGAACCCGAACAGTTTAGGGCCATTCTAGCATTTTTACATGTTACACCTATAGTACATCTGTTAAGAAAAAATAATTTTAAAAAAATTGTAATGGATTGGTTCCGTTACATTTACCTTTAAAAAACCTGTTCGGTTTTGTACACGTTACGTCCGCTCTGACACAAAGCCCTTTCTTGGCTACCTGCTTTTAAGTTCTTCCGAGAGCATCTTTACCCTATCCTTGATACTTACTCCGGAAACATCCAGATTCAAGGAGGTTGCCTTCAAAAAATCCTTTACCGCTCCCGCATGCTCCGTGGTCTTACCCTCAGCGATGGTCACATAGCGCATCGTAGACCAGAGAACAGTTTTAAGCTCCTCCTTCAAATCATCCGTCATGTAATATTCGATGAGGATGGTGTGGTGGTTGTGCCACAGGATCCTACTCCTGATTCTGACCCACTCTCCCACCATGGCAGGTTTCACGTAGCTGATGTTATGGTTGTATACTACCCAGGCAGCCTGATAGGCTTTGATCAGGTCAAAGATTTCCACGCCATACAGCTTCGGCACCTGATCCTCCCGGGCATTGAAAAAGTAATCGAAGTATTTGGCATTGTTCAGATGCCGCAAGGGATCACAGTCCTGAAAACGTATCACCACCCTGCTTTCTGTATCCTTTGGATAATGCTTATCCTTGTTGTATTCAAACATGTCCTATGCTGTTAGTAACTCCTTGCTGGTGATCACGCGTACACCTGCCTGCTTCATTTCTTCCAGCGCCTTTTCACCATCCCCGGGGTCAAGGTTCACTGCACGGCTGGCATCCTCCACCAGGTAGGTGGTGAATCCCATACCCAAAGCATCCATGGCGGTATATTTGACACAATAATCCAGCGCCAGTCCGACCACATAGACGGTGGTAATCCCTTGGGATTTGAGGTAGGCAGCCAAGCCTGTATCTCCCCTTCTGGCATTGTCAAAAAAACCTGAATACGAGTCAACCGACGGGTTCATCCCCTTCCTGAAGATTCTTTCCCATTTGGACTGATCCATAGAAGGGTGAAAATCAGCTCCTACAGAACCCTGAACACAATGCACTGGCCAAAGCACCTGGACTAACCCCTCCAGCTCCATACGTTCTCCTGGGCTTTTACCTTGATGGCTTGCCGCAAAACTGCCATGGTCCGCCGGATGAAAATCCTGGGTGGCAATGATCCTTTCAAACTTCTCCTGCAACTTATTGACCACCGGGATTATTTTATCCCCTTCAGGCACAGCAAGTGCTCCTCCCGGAAGAAAGTCATGCTGTACATCCACGATAAGCAATGCCGTATTTCTATCCATTCCCATTGTCAAACTGCTTTGCTTTCAAGACCAGGTCCATTCTCAGGTAATGTAGGTTTTCTTCCAGCCCCACAGGATACAGGTGTGGGTTCACCAGTCTTTTATGTGTTTTGTCAAATGACAATAACTGTGACGCTGCCCTTTCCCGTATCTGTCCTATGGCAGGCTGTGCATACACCTTTTTGCCTCTTTTGAATACGGGTTTCAGCAAGACTTCTTCCTGGTAGAACGCAGGCATGATCCGCTTCCTCCGCGTCGGGTCT
The DNA here is from genome assembly GCA_048819475.1 of Algoriphagus sp. Lineage (GTDB taxonomy): Bacteria > Bacteroidota > Bacteroidia > Cytophagales > Cyclobacteriaceae > Algoriphagus. Next base: position 4,136 of record JBMDXP010000002.1, on the reverse strand, counting down.
ATCGGGTCTATGATCATAGCACCTTTTGGATCGATGTCCTGTTCCTCCAGGTAGATCATATCCGCCACTGCCTTGCCCTTGGAGAAGTAGCGCTTCACATTGTGAATCCCGGGAATATTGATCTTCATCGACTGCTGGGACAGTTTGATTTTGGGTTCCCACTTACCGTCATCCAATTGTATGGCCGATAGCTTATACACAGCACCCAAGGCCGGCTGGTCAAAAGCTGTCACCAGTTTCGTACCTACTCCCCATACATTGATCGAGGACTCCTGTCCCTTCAGGGAAGAGATGATATGCTCATCCAGGTCATTGCTGGCGACGATCTTGGCATCCGGAAAACCTGCTTCATCGAGCATCTCCCGGGCCAGGTTTGAATAGTACGCCAGATCACCTGAGTCTATCCGTACTCCTACCATTTCTTTCCCCTTGTTCCGTAATATATGGCCTACTTTGATGGCATTTCGGATGCCATTGGCTGTGTCGTAAGTGTCCACGAGAAAGATGCACTGATCGGGAAAAGCCGCCGCATAAGCTTCGAAAGCCTCCAGCTCTGTTTCAAATGACATGATCCAGCTATGGGCATGTGTACCGGATACAGGTATGCCGAACAGCTTCCCTGCCATGACATTACTGGTAGAAGTACAGCCACCTATATAAGCCGCACGGGACGCGGCCAGCGCCCCATCGATCCCCTGTGCCCTTCTCAGCCCAAATTCGAGTACGGGCTCTCCCTGGGCTGCCAGGTTAATACGTGCTGCCTTTGTGGCGATCAATGTCTGGAAATTGATGATATTCAGCAGCGGAGTCTCCAGCAGTTGGCATTGGATCAGCGGGCCCTTTACACGGATCAGTGGACTGTTTGGAAAAACCACCGTCCCCTCCTCCACCGCATCAATATCACAGGAGAATTTCATCTTCCCGAGATAATCCAGAAACTCCGGCTCAAACAGCGGTGTACCGTCTTTTGCTTTCATATCTCGGAGGTAGGCCAGGTCTTCTTTCTCAAACCTGAAATCCTTGCAGAAATCAATGACATACTCCAAGCCTGCCGCCACCGTAAAACCACCCTGGAAAGGATGTTTTCTGAAAAAAAGATTAAACACAGACTCCTGCTCCGCTTTTCCCGCTTTCCAATAGCCATAGGCCATCGTCAGCTGATAAAAGTCAGTCAACAGGGCAAGTGAACTTTGATAGAGATCTTTAGTGATTTTCATAAGCCAGTTGATCTGCATAAAGGTACTGTGCCAGGCCTAATCAGCAAAGCATAACCACATCTGTTTCTCCAATAGCAGCGATAATCACCCGGGTTAACAGACAACCCGGGACAGGCAGGCATCCCATGACCTATCTGTTTACTTTTGCTGCTCACACAACAGATGCAATCCCAAAGGTCAGATTATTATTTCGCCGGGAACCGTTTGCATCCAAGCTGGATTTCACATGATTTATTCCAAAACAAATTTTTCACATATTGCTGTTACATTTTTACTATTCACTCCGACTTATTGATGCTTAGCCGATGAAGCTAAACCAGGAACTGACCGATGAAGAACTTATCCGGAAAATAGCGGATGGGAAAGCGATGAGTCCCCCTATTGCACAGCTTTACCGCCAGCATTACGGAATGCTCGAACATTACATCCTGAAAAATTCCGGAACAGCAGCTGATGCTGCCGATCAGATCCAGGAGGTAATGCTGGTATTCGTCCAACTGGTAAGCGCGGGCAAATTCCGTGGTGACGCAAAGATAAGCACGGTACTGTTCAGCATCTGCCGCAACCTCTGGATCACAGAGCTTCGCAAAAGAAAGAGTACCCTGATCCGAAACGAAAAATACATGGAAGAGCAGGAGCACATAACCAGATATATCGATGAGCAGCTCGAGCAACAGGAAAGCCTGAGGGTAGTGATGGAGCTGTTTGCTTCTCTGGGTAAAACCTGCAAAACCATACTGAGCCTGTTCTATTATGAAGAGCTTTCGATGAAGGAAATCTGCAAGAAACTGGACTTCAGCTCTGAACAGGTTCTTAGAAACAAGAAGTATAAATGCCTACAAAACCTGACCGGCCAGGTGAGGTCTTCCCCGGCAATCAAGCACCTGTTGTTAAAAGCACTGCGCCATGAGTGAATATAACCTGGAAAAACTGGAAGCATACCTCCTAAATTCCCTTCCCACTAATGAAAGAGCGGAAATGGAAGCGGAGATGAAAGAAAACAGTGAACTGAGAGAAGAGCTGGAAGCATTGAAATTAACCAGACAGGCCATTAAGATGGATGGATGGAAAAGAACTGTTTCACAGGTCCAGGATGAATTTTTGTCCTCCAGAAAGTCTGAAAGAGCCAGTAAGCAGCCAAGACCGATCGGAGCTACCCAGCTACTGCTGAGAATCGCTGCGTCGGTGGTCCTGGTTCTGGCTGGATCAGCAATGGTGGTGTATTTCATCACCACTCCGGAGGCCCTGGCTGAAAAACACAACCTCACCTATAGCGTGCCTGTTATGCGGACTACGGATACTCTCTCTTCCATCGAAGAGGCATACCGAAACGGGGAGTTTGAGCGGGTCATAGCGCTATCCCAGACGCCGCAGCCTGACCAGCCCATCGCGGACTTCCTGGGTGCCATGGCCTTATTGGAATCAGGCAAAGTAGATTCAGCGATCACCAGAATGCTCGAGATCCAGTCCGGTAACAGGGAAACCGGAAATAGCCGATTTGCAGATGAACTGGATTACTTCCTGGTAAAGGCATACCTCCAAGCTCAAAACTACGATCAGGCGGGTAGTGTAGTGCACAAAATCAGGGCTGATTCCGGCCATACCTACTATAGGAACTTTACCCGTTCCGATTTATTGAAAATAAAAATCCTCAAACTCAAAAAATAGCGGGTTTCCATCCCGGAGCGCACAACAGAACGCTGTTTGTTGTGAGCTGTCAGATAGGAAGGGATAGCGCTTGCTGCTACGCGATACGCACGTAAAATCCCCAGTGTTTGTATGACGTTTCTGACGCTGGACAAAAAAATAAAAAAAGATGCTATTTCCGGTTACAATTTTGAGAGGTGCTACGACAAAGGATAAAATAATCCAACCGTATGGAACCGAGCATGACGCAAGCATCACACACTGGTATGATTCTATGCGAGATTCTCCTGATGAAATCCGGGACAGGTAATGGCCTCTTAAAATCAAATTATAAATACATGAAAACTTACAGAAAATTAGCCTACTTAACACTCGCCCTAAGTTCCACCTTACTGCTCTCCTGCTCGGAGGACTCATCAGACCCTACTGTGATCGGAACTGGTGATGCAAAAATCGGAATGGGTGTGAAACTCTCCTCTCTGAGTAATCCGGCAGCCCGGGCGTCCAATGCCGGAGTGGAGATCCAGACCGGATTCCTTCAGGTAAAAAAACTGAAGCTGGAAACCACGGGAAGAAATGACAGCGGTGAATTCGAAAAAGAACTTGAGCTTAAATTTCCTGAAGTCAAAAAAGTCGACTTCGACAAAATCTCCTCGGAAGCGGATTTTTACATATCCATCCCGTCAGGTCAATATGAAGAGATCGAGGTGGAAATCGACCTGATAGATAATAAAAGTGAGCCGTCAATCCAACTGGACGGAACTTACACCTATCAGAACGGAACTACTGTACCATTGAGGTTACAGGTATTCGGAGATGACGACGACGACCTGGATTTTGAAGTAGAAATGGAATCGGAAAATGACGACAGACTGTTCACTTTCGATGCTGGCAACAATCCCCTGGCCCTGCTTGAAATCGACGGATTGGGATGGTTCAAAAATGTGCTGACAGAGGAACTGGAAACAGCCGAGCTTACGGATGGAGTCCTTCTGATCACTAAATCAAAAAACAGTCAGATTTATAACAAGCTGGTGAAGAAAATAGAAGACTCCAGCGAGATTGAATTGAAACTGAAATAGTCTGTATAAGTCACATAAAATCCGATGGTTATAACTAATCATCGGATTTTTTAATTGGTCTCAAAAATAGTTTAAACTATGCACTTTAGTGCATTTCGCTTTAGCTTCTAAAAACGTTTACTTTGAGGAATGTCAGAACAAAGGAGTAATGGACATACTGTTTCTCGTCTTACAGTTCATATAGTTTGGT
>JBMDXP010000001.1:0-16530 GCA_048819475.1 Algoriphagus sp. | reverse complement strand
ACGAACCCGCTGAAAAAGCCGGGGGATAAGTGTATTGGGATTTTTTGACTTCAATACCCAGCTAACAGTTTCTATTTATTTTCTTAATCATAATCAAAGCGGTTGATTTCCAGTCAATTGTCCCGTCATATTGTGCGCTATACCTTACTTGGGGATGGGGCACTGTATCAATGAATTAAATATGATATCGAGCATGACTCAAAGTCACACACTGCGATGATTGTAGCACATGCGAGATTCTCCCGAATCGAATTCGGGACAGGCTACCCCGACTTGTCGGGACAGGTAGTGACCTTGGAAAGAAAAAATATAACACATGAACAATAAGCAGTTAATAAGCAGAAATATAGAGCTCTTTTACAATAAGGCATCCGAAGAAACCCGGCTTGACAAGGGAATGGGGATGTTTGAATTCGAAAGGGTGAAATCACTCATTGAAAACTATACGCCTATCCAGCCTTCCACGATCATTGATGTGGGTGGAGGCACAGGCAAGTATTCCGAATGGCTGGCCCAAATGGGGCACCGGGTTCATTTGGTGGATCCCGTTTTCAAACACATACAGCTAGCGCAAGCCAGAGCCCGTAAATCATGCCAAAGATTTTCCATTCATCTGGGTGAATCCCGAAAACTGGAATTTCCAGACAATTTTGCAGATCTGATCATCCTACATGGACCTCTCTATCATCTTCAGAAGAAGGAGGACAGGGGGTTAGCCATAGGTGAGGCTAAACGGGTTCTGAAAAACGGCGGGATTATACTGGGCTTTGCAATCAATTATACGGCATCCACATTGGTGGGGCTTTTAAATGGACTGATTCACAACAATCCATTTTTTGAAATGTGCAGGGCAGAATTGACCACGGGAATACATAATCCTCCGGAAGAGTTTCCGTGGCTTTTGGCTGAAGCCTATTATCACAGACCAGACCAGCTCAAAGAGGAGTTTGTTGACCAGGGGTTATCCTATATCACTACTTACGCAGTGGAGGGGATGGCGTGGTTGGATAAAGCTTACTTTGCCAGTATGCTGCATGGAAAAAGACGGGAAACACTGAAAGAACTTATCCGGATCACAGAGAACGACAGCTATCTTTTACCATTTAGCCCACATATGATGATAGCGGCAACAAAACAGGCAAACCATGGAAAATAAAGAGAAGTTTTACCAGGCATTAAGGAAAAATAAGGGGCGGTTGGATGAAATTGATCTTGGAGAAAGAATTGGTCTTGACGAACAGGAAACAAGAGAACTGATTGGTCAACTCCTCTCTGAGTATAGGATTTCATATACAGCCCATAGCACTTGTAAGTATACCCCTATAAAAGCCATGAAATCGAGCATGGGCAAGCGACACACAGGAGGGATTATCAGGCAAGCTAGATTCTCCCGATGAAATCTGGGACAGGCTATCCTCCTACACACCTTGCTTATAGTCTGCTATGATTGGGGTCAAACTGATCGGAGGTTTATACCAATTTCCTTGAATAGCGTATAGGATCTAGATCCCCATGAACGTATGGGGAATTCTATTCCAAGACCTTCGCTTCATCCTGAAGCTGGTACCATAGTTCAGGATTGTCTGTGATGAGTTGAAATACGTTTACGCTTACGATCCCCAAGACGATATGGGCCAGGAAAAGGGCTATAAAATAATGGGCCTGGGATATAGCGGGGGGATTATGATGTAAACTGAGGTAACCTTTCCATACTATGATAGCCACTACCCCGCTTGCAGCGCCAATCAGAACCGAATCCGGGAAGTTGACATAGAACACCCCCCAGTTCCATAGCAGAAAATAGGCAAATGAGAAAATAATACCTACACCAAAATGTCCCAAGAAACCCACAATAAGCGAGTTTTTTGCAGGATTTCTCACATTCTCATCCCCGGTGAGCATACTCCCGAGTATATGGATGACCTGCGTAGGTTTTTTGGTGAGGGCAGCATAGAGATACATTACGATGGTCATGGCCAGTGTACCGGCTATACCGGATAGTACAGTGATTAGAAAATGGGTAAAGTCCATAGAATAAGTTGTTTATGTAGATTTCAGTTTACTTAGGTCTGGAAAGACAATGAAGATTATACCCTTTTCAGAAAACAGGTAAGCCGCTTCATAGCCAATGCCTCTGTGGATCAGACCAAAGCGCAAAAGGTTTTTTTGACATCTTCCTTTCCCAAAAAATCCTAACCTCTGCAGGATTTACTAGCGGTAAGTAAGGCTAAAAACTATCCATGGGATAGTTTTCCCATTCCCGGACCTGTCAGTTTAGCGGTTTAGTTGAAAACGGGAGCATCACCTGATTGCCTGGAATTGGGGTTGGGGGCTAATCCAGGAACAGCCTCACTTCGCCGTGACAGATCTGTATAGCAACTTGCCGTTGAGCCAGGTATAAAGTATACATCCCCATCATCTTCTATTTTTGGGATTTTAACCTGCTTCACCCAGGTATTCCTTGGACGTTGAAAACCGCCGCTTGCCCGGTTATCTGTTTCAAAACTCAGGGTTTTCAGGATAGTATGCAAAGTACTGGCCATGCGGGCCGATGGTCAGTCCCGACTTGGGCAGGGGTCATTATGGTATTCAATGGCGTGGGCGAGGCCTTTTCAGCAGTAAAACTGCCCCGGCATGGAATCAGGCCTTAATTTAGGGGAAAACAGGCAGAATTGGACCTGATAAAAATTTCTGTGCCGCCTTTAGTTAAACGTATACAAGCGTTTTTTTACTGTTAGAATGTTTCCCCCTTGCCTGTACTTTACGTAGGATTTGAAGATAACTGATGGGGTATAAACCGCACAGGCTGTAACTGGTTCGCACCATTGTCCCTCAGCTCACCGCCTGACCTGCTTTGTATATCAGGGTTACCTGTGTCCCCATTTTGGGATTCCGCGATAAAGTACCCGGGTCTGGGTTAAGGGTCTGGCAACTATAACTAATGGTCGCCATCACCCTGTTCCCTAGCGGCAGCTGGACTTTCAGGTGCTATCATCTACGGCTATCCTGATATGGTCTTACACCATTTTTTGAACCAAGTTGTTGAGAGAATTCACCGGGTTGAGAAGATATTTCTCAGACTAAGGAAGAATGGCCATCACGAAAGATAGCAATTGGAGGGATTTGGCGGACTGGTGAAGAAAAAGTGTACCTGCCTCACCCAGCTAAAATGCGTATTGGAGGGCTTTTCTGGCGCTAATCCAAAGAAATTTTGCCCCCTCTTCCATAGTTGATAGGGTATGGCTATTTATTTGGTTAACGTACGAAATAAACCTTATAAAGATGACTAGCTTGACCCCACTTAAAAGCAACTGTTCAAAGGCGGTAGAACAGTGCATGAGGAATTGCCATCAATTGATTGTATCCATCAGGGGAATCCAGGGATTGGAAAAATATGCGGAACTGGCCCAGCGCTGTAGAGATGCCTGCTCTGATTGCCTGGATGCCTGCGAATCTGCCAGACGTGACAGGGGAAAAATGATGCTGGCCTGTGCAGAAGCATGCAGGATCTTTGTATCTGAATGTGAATGTCACAATGCGGAAGCTTGGAGAAAATGTGTGGTCTCCTGTAGGATGTGCCTGGAAGAATTCGAACATGTCCTAGCATAGCTTCTCCCGGAGAACTTAGAGGAATGAACCGACATAATGAAAAGTGTGTGGCTCCGGTGTGGGGAATAGCTACCTGCATATTGTGCCACACCGCCAACCTTTTCCAGGTATGCAGCCATTATTCCCGGGAGAAAAAAAGAGAGCGAAAAACATATATTCCTTCGAAATTCTATTGGTTCCAGAGCTGAGTAACTGTTTTTGGACAGTGGAGTTTAGCACTGGAATAAATAGCATTGAAATGAATCAGGCTTTTAGTAACTTTCAGGAAAATTTTTAGGTTACCGATTGGATTCAAACTAGACATGATATGCTGACCGATTCAATGGCAAGGCAATTTTTAGTGCACTATAGGCACATTTTAAAAATAGCATCCATAGAGAATGATCTGGGAATTACCGGAAAATCCCTGCAAAAATGGGTAGTGGGCAGAAGACCTCTTCCGGACAAGTGGGAGGAACCCTTACTGGCCTACCTATATCCTATGCTGGATCCCCTTAATTCAGTCCATGCCGGAAAATACCAGATAGACAACGTGGTGACTTTAAACCAGACGAACGTGCTTGAGAAATTTCAACGGCTGGATAAGTATGAGTTGCAAAAGAAGCATTTTGATCCGCTGCTGACAGAAAGCGCGGATGTGATTTATTTCAGTTTTCAAAATAGCAGCAACAAACAAGGCCTGATTCCGGTGTACAGCAGGTATCTCGATGGTGATGTGAATCGGTGATATTTTTCCCATTGATGGATTAGACGTCCCTTTTTGATAAGGAGTACGTAAGCGTACTTAGCCAGCATAAGGATCCGGTTGGTTGTCGGTTTTGGTGTGGCTAGAAGGTGTTGGCTGATCGTTTGGTCGTTTCTTGGTTGCGAGCTGATCTATTTATAATCAAGTAGTTAGTTGCTTTATCGTATCTAGGGGTGCAGACAATTACAACATCCCCAATCCATAGGTGTACTTTTTGATTTTTATTTATTTACATTTTGTATGTAAAATAAAATCTATTCTCATACATTTAAGAAAAAGTATAAGGAAGCTCCAATGCTCCAGAATTGGCGGTTGGTGATCCCCCGATATACGGTGGGATTCGCACTGGATGATAGGCCTTTTCTTAAAAGGAACAAAACGTAACATGAAATCGCAGCAAAGGCATCAGCCACCTGGATGGGCAACCCGTTTTGTGAGGTGGTATTGCAAACCGGGATTGGTAGAGGATCTCTTAGGAGACCTGAACGAATATTTCGAAAGGCATGTGGAGTCCCTCGGTCCCCGTCGGGCAAAGCTGATTTACATCATGGATGCCTTGAAGTTTTTCCGGGCTTACACCATACGGACACCGGAATCACTCAACCTCTTTATCAATTGGATTATGGTCGGAAGCTATGTCAAAACCTCCGGGCGCAACTTGATGCGCAACAGACTCTTCTCGTGTATCAATATTGTCGGCTTGGCGATCAGTATGTCTGTAGGGTTGCTTTTGATCGCATTTCTGATGGATCTGCATTCCTATGATCAGTTTCACGAAAAAGCAGATCGGATCTATAGGATCACCAATGTGGAAACGATCAAAGGGGGACAGTCTGACAAATACCCCACTACTTCCATCCGAACGGCAAGATTGCTGAAAGAAAATGTGGCAGGCATAGCGGAGGTGACTGTTTTACGCGATAATTTCTCCGGCGATGCTCTTGTTGGGGACAAGGTGCTGCCTATCAAGGGTTTTTGGGCCGAGCCTTCCCTGTTTGGGATTTTTTCATTTCCGATGCTGGAAGGCAACCCCACTACGGCGTTAAAAGAGCCTTACTCCGTGGTACTTACTGAATCGGCTGCCTCAAAACTCTTTGGTGATGGATCCGCACTGGGCAAGGCATTTCAGGTGGATTCCCTCGATTACCGGGTTACCGGGGTAGTGAAGGACATTCCGTTCTTTTCCCATCTCAGTTTTGAGGCATTGGTTTCTTTTTCCACACTGGAGCAGAAAGAATATGCCGATCCGGACCTGGGAAAATGGACCAGCATGTGGTCTAATTTTGTCTATGTATTGTTGCCGGAAGGTGCCGGCAAAACTTCCATACAGTCCCAGTTGGATGCCCTGGCTATGCAGGAGAACCGGTTGGTTGACCCACATGGGACCTTGAATAGGGAGATTCAGCTGGAAATGCTACCACTGGATGAAATCGTGGTTGGAGAGGATCTTTCCAGATCAGAGGGGCTTCACTATCAGGTTCCACACATTTCGCCGGCAGTACTCTGGTTTCTGATAGCGCTTACATTGGTGGTGATTATTTCTGCCTGTTTCAATTACACCAACCTTTCCATCGCCCGTGCCATGCGCCGCTTTAAAGAAATAGGGCTTCGCAAAGCAATCGGTGCCAACAAAAGTCAGGTTTGGCTGCAGTTCCTCACGGAGGCTGTCATGATTTCCCTGGTGGCGCTGTCCCTTTCCCTGGTGTTGTTTCTCGTTTTGCGTCCCCAGCTGCTCAGCCTTGCCCCCGATCTGGGGCACCTGGTGAAGCTGGAGCTTAGGCCAGGCACGGTGCTTGCGTTTCTGTGTTTTTCTGCTTTTGTAGGGGTGATGGCCGGATTTATGCCCGCTGTGTTTTTTGCCAAAGTCACTGCGATCGATGTGCTCAGAAATACATCCTCTGTCAAGGTGTTCAACAAGGTTTCGCTGAGAAGAGCCTTGGTTGTGGTTCAATATACCTTCACACTGATTTTTATCACCACCACGGCAGTGGGTTATGTACAGTATAAAAATATCCTGGCGTTTGATTTGGGGTTCAGCACAGAAAACATCCTCAACATAACTATGCAGGGGAACAACCCGGAAATCCTACTGAAAGAGCTGAGAGAAATCCCTGAGATCACAGACTTGTCCCGGTCCATCATCGTGACGAGTGTAGGAAATGCCTGGGGGGGCTTTATGAAGTATGGGGATTCACAGGATTCCGCCTTGGTATGGTCCAATCACATAGACGAGAACTACCTGAAACTTCATGGGTATGAATTGATTGCGGGAGGGAATTTTAAAGCACACCCCACTGCTCCGGAAGCGGTCAGGGAAGTGGTGGTGAATGAGGAAGTATTAAGACGGTTTAATATTGCCGGCCAGGATCCCCAGCAAGCTATCGGTGAGGAGGTCACCTTCAGTAACTGGAACTGGCAGGGAAAGAAGATGACCATTGTGGGGGTGATCAAAGACTTCCATTACGGCAAGGTCAACCACCTGATCCAGCCGGTAGCTTTTATGTTTTGGACTCCGGATAATCCCGCCACAGTCAATGCAAAAATCAAAACGGATGACGTGCAGGCAACCTTGGCCAAAATAGAAAAAGCCTGGAATCGAATGGATCCTGTACATCACCTGGAGGCCAAGTTTTATGATCAGGCAATCGAGGAAGCGTACAGCGAATTTTCAGTGATGATCCGGATCATCGGATTTCTGTCTTTTCTCGCAGTATCCATCGCGTCCATGGGGCTGTTTGGCATGGTCGTATTCACAACAGAAACCAGGATCAAAGAAATCAGTATCAGAAAAGTAATGGGCGCAAGCTCCGGGAACCTGGTCTTCCTGCTGAGTCGTGATTTTCTGGTTTTACTGTCCGTATCGGCTCTCATCGCGTTACCGGCCACGTATCTGTTCTTTGAGAGGTTTGTACTGGTCAATTTCCCTTACCACGAACCTGTTCGTGTCTTCGAACTGTCCGTCGGTTTTCTTGCCGTCCTGATGATCGCATTTATGATGGTGGGTTCCCAAACGACAAAAGCAGCACGAAGCAATCCGGCTGGTGTTTTAAAGAGTGAATAGCGGGAAAAGATATACCTGTTTCAGCGGATTGATGTAAGGTTTGACACAGTAACACTGGCGCGGGTTTCTCCTGAAGAGGGTAGAATACGATGTCTGTATAACTTCCATTTGGCCCAGTAAGACAGACTTTTTTTATACCTTGTGGGAATGGAAGGTAGGACTCCAAGCCAAAGCTGGCTTGCCGGGAGGTACCGGCAGGATACCATCCACCGAAATCAATACAGCGTGGAATGAAAAATCTCTTGATCACAGGAGCCAGTAGTGGAATAGGGGCTGCCACAGCCCTGCAGGCTGCCCGAATGGACTACACGGTGGTTGTACACTACCTTCAAAACCGGAAAGGTGCCGATTCCGTGGCCGATTCCATCACCAAGATGGGTGCAAAAGCCCGCGTGGTCCAGGCGGATATTTCCAAACCCGATGAAATAGTCCGCATGTTTGACTGGATAGACCGGGAAGTAGGGCCGCTGTATGGTTTGGTGAACAATGCCGGGATTCTGGAATTGCAGACACGCCTTGAGCAGATGGACAGCGCCCGCCTCATCCGGGTAATGCACACCAATCTCATAGGCACCATGCTTTGCGCCAAAGAAGCAGTGCTGCGTATGTCAACAAAGTTCGGAGGGAATGGAGGGGCTATTGTAAACGTATCTTCCCTTGCTGCCCGCACGGGATCACCGTTTGAATATGTGGATTATGCCGCATCCAAGGGGGCTATTGATACCTTTACGATAGGTTTGGCAAAAGAAGTGGCCAGTGAAGGGATCCGTGTGAATGCTGTGCGGCCGGGGTTGATCCATACCGCTATACATGTCCGTGGCGGGGAAGCACACAGGGTAGACCGCTTAAAGGAGAAGATCCCGCTCAAAAGAGGAGGGGAGGCAGAAGAAGTGGCTGAGGCTATTCTGTGGTTGCTTTCAGATAAGTCATCCTTTAGCACCGGAAGTTTTATAGATGTAACAGGAGGATTGTAGACCCCGGGTGAAATAGGCAGGCGGAAGTTTCTTTATCGCTATCACCCTCTTCCTATCATACCCCGCCCGCTCCAGTCGGGTATCATCACGGTCAGAATACATTTGCCAAATGGCAAAAATCAAACCGGCCTAGCTGGCTAACTTTGCAGAATGGAAAAATTTATTGCTTTCGTCTTACAGTTTGGGAATCTTAACCCACAGCAAATCAGCTTGATACAAAGCAAAGCAAGGGTTGTAGCACTTGACAAAGAAGACTTTTACTGGGAAGCTGGCAAAACGGTCAAACAGATTGGCTTTCTTACCGAGGGTGTTATCCGTGTATTTTATTATAACAACAAAGGGGATGAAATCACGCGGTATTTCATTGACGAAAACCATTTGATTTTATCGGGAAATACGTTGGATGAAGTCTACACACCTTCCATATACCTTTCCGCGATCACAGCTTGCGAGTTAGTGGTTTTTTCAAAACAAGACTGGAAAGAGATTTCCCAGACCATTATAGGGTGGGATAGCATCATTCATAAAATAAGTACGAAGCACCACAATGAAAAAATCGCAAGAAGAAGTGCGCTGGTCCCGCAGGATGGAAAGACACGCTATCTTGAGTTTATGGAGAAATTTCCAACACTGGTAAGCCGCGTGCCCTTGTCATTCATCGCTTCTTATTTGGGAGTCACACAATCCTCCCTGAGCAGAATAAGGAAAAATATCCGCTGACACCGTTTTTTGCCAAATGACAAACCCTTTCATTTTTCCCGTGACAACCTTTGTGGAGTCAACTTTAAAAATCTGGAAAAATGAACAAAAGAAAATTAGGGAGTAGCGGACTGGAAGTCTCGGCATTGGGTTTCGGCACCATGGGACTGAGCTTTCCGAACGGCCCTTCAAAAGCGGAAAGTATCCGGCTGATCCGGACAGCGGTGGAGCAGGGAATCACCTTCTTTGACACCGCCCAGGGGTATGGAGAAAACGAGCTGCTGGTGGGTGAGGCATTGGAACCGTTGCGCAGAGATGTGGTCATTGCCACCAAGTTTGGCTTTAAAGAGGGAAAAGTCCAGTTGGGGTTAGACAGCCGCCCGGAAACGGTAAAAGCAGCGGCGGAGGCTTCCTTGCTGCGGTTGAAGACAGACGTGATTGATCTCTTTTACCAGCATCGATACGATCCGAATGTTCCCATAGAGGAAGTTGCCGGAGCGGTAGGGGAGTTGATTCAACAGGGGAAGGTGAAGCATTTTGGGTTGTGCGAAGTAAATGCAACCCTCCTCCGGAAGGCCCATGCAGTATTGCCTCTTACAGCATTGCAAAGCGAATACTCCATGTTCTACCGTGAGCCGGAAGACGAAGTCATGCCGATACTGGAAGAATTGGGGATAGGTTTTGTTCCTTTCAGTCCTTTGGGAAAAGGCTTTTTGACCGGAACCATCAATGCCGCTACCGAATTTGACAAAACAGACGGCAGAAGTATGTCGCCCCGTTTCAGCAAAGAAAACCGGGAAGCAAACCAGGGATTGGTGGATTTGGTAGTTTCCATCGCTGCAGATAAAAATGCCACACCGGCACAGATCGCCTTAGCCTGGTTGCTGGCTCAAAGCCCTTCTATTGTCCCGATTCCAGGTACATCAAAAGTACACCGGCTACAGGAAAACACCGGGGCGGTTCACGTCTCCTTGACATCTGGCGAACTGACCCGGATTTACGAAGCCTTGACGATGATTAAAATTGTGGGTGAGCGCTATCCGGCACAACTGCGGGACATAGCAGAAAGGAAATAATAGGGGCGAAGAGAAGTTTATCATGATAGCCTGGGGAGCAGGGGGAGCTTTGCTCCCATGTTCCTTCCGGGTCGATACAGGTGGTCCCATCTCATGGTTTTCATGCTTGCCGGAATTCTTCCTTGTGTCCGAAGTGATTGAAGCCCTGATCAGGAATTGAATCTTTTTGCATAGACCAAAAGCCAGTTGGTGTATTTTAATTGATCCCTTACAATCCCTGGCATTCTTTTGCGTCAAAAAGAAAATTATGGATCTAATTGAAGATCATTCGTATTGCAGCGCGTTAGTTAAGGGGAATTATAAGTCGGCAGACTCCAAACCGGGAAAGCCCGAAGCTGTAGTTGGTCATGCGAAAAGTACGTGCTATTTGCCATCCGGCAGCTGCACGCTGTTTTTACTTCTTTTCTTGTTGGCTTTTCACCCTCTGAAAGCCCAGGAGTCCGATTTTCCTTGTGAGTGGATGAACACACTTGGGGATGGGCAGCTTTTGTTCAGAGACACCCTTACCCAGACCACCTATAGCTATACTCCTGAAAATCCTGATATAAAAGCAATAATCAGCCGGGACCGGAAATCCATTGTATGCTATGGACACAATTCCCCGACACAGCTATACCGCTTGGAAGGGAACTCCTGTACGCTGGTGGCATCTCTTCCACTGCACACGGAATATGCTACCTTCAGCCATTCCGGTGAGCAACTCTTTTTGTTGCATTCCAAATCCTGGTGGGGTATGCGCCTGACAGCTTATGAAACCCGGACAGGATATCCTCTCGCATCCAAAAAGGTGTCACCCAAAGCAAATGCCATCAGCCTGAATAGCACGGATTCTCTGATTGGCCTCTCCTCGGGAGCATTCATCCAGATCATGGAGGCGCCTACTCTGAAGCGGGTCCGGGTGCACTGGGAAGAACATAAGCAGAGTCTCTTGGAGTTCAGTCCGGTGGATCCCATGCTGGTAGCGAGTGCTACACCCGAGTCGGTCATTCAGATTAGAAATTTGGAACAAGAGCTTATACTGAGTGAAATAAAAGCCCATAATGCTCCGGTTGCTTCCCTCCAATTCGATCCATCGGGCAGACTTATTTTCAGCCGTGATGAGGAAAACAATTTGGTCGTCTGGGATATTTCCAAGGGAACACATGTCCTATACAGGCAAAATGTAGAAGGGGATCTTGCCTTTGGGGAATCGGGATTGATTCTCTGGCGGGAAAACAAAGAGGTGGTGATAAAACAGCTTGAAGCTCTCAAAGCGGAAGTAGAGACAGCTGCTGCCAACACTTCGCACCCCGATATGGAACGGAACCCGCCCGGGTTTGTCTTTTTTGCACAACCGCTTGCGGACTGGACACCGGAAACTGAAGTCCAATTTGGAGCAAGTGCTTCTTTTCTATTTTTTCCCAGATCATTGAGGCCTTATCCCCCTGCATTTTTGCCCTCTTTTGTCAAGCCGAAAATAACCTATGCCCCCGATGGCAAGCAGGTATTCACGTCCATAGAATCGGAAGTGTATGCGCAGAATGGCTGGAATTTCCTCAACCTATTGGAATATAATGTTGGAGCGAGGAATTATTATTTTGGTATCGGAAACCAGGCGAGGAGAGACGTTCGGGTGTCATACTCCAACAAGGTGTTTTCACTACAGGGAGATGCGGTCAAGCATGTGGGAAAGAAATGGAAACTAGGTCTTGGATATAATATCCGGCATGATACCTCGCTGGAGTTCGAACGGAATGAAGCGGTTTCAGCAGAGGGAATATCAGGCGGCTGGCTGGTAGGAGGAGGGCCAGTACTGCAGGTTGATTTTAGGGATGACTTCATTTTCCCGACCAAAGGGAGCTTTTTGGATACCCGTTATTTTCTTTACCACAATGCTTTTGGCAGCAGTTTTCGATATCAGGAGGCTTCACTCGATTACAGAAGATATTTTCCCATACACAGCGGAAGGATACCTAAGGTGTTCGCTTTTCAGGCCTTTACCCATCTCACATGGGCTGGAGATACACCGTTTTACCAGCTTCCTTACTTTACTGCAGACCGGATGCTTCGCGGCATATGGAGAAACCTCTATATTGACAGACAGGTGGCATTTCTCCAGACCGAATACAGATCTTATTTTTCACCAGGCGATACACGTTTTGGCTATGTACTCTTTTTGGGTGCGGGAGATGCAGTCGATAGCTTTCGGAAAGATTGGCAACCTGATCCCAAGGTGGTCTATGGTGCCGGATACCGTCAGCAATTGGTACCCAAGCTGCGCCTTGATATTCGGATAGACTTCGCCATCAGCAACAAGGGCGACTTTGGGATATCCGGAGGAGCAGGTGTTGCTTTTTAAACCAGCAGTATTGGATTAGGTTTCGCTATAGCCTGTGCCGATTTTATTCGGAAAAGGTATTAATTGCAAGAAAACCAGTCTGTTGGGCTCTGAAGGCACAGCACCGCTATGGGAAAATTAAAACAGCCCTATACCGACTGATTTTGAAGTGATGTATGGCTGTAATAGAATTGCAAATGCATAGCTCGGATGAAACAGTCCTAAGTGAAAAAATGGAATAAAATAATTGAATGCAGGACTCCAGGAAGAATAAACGGATTAATCATATCCAAAAGCCAAGGTTGATCGTAACCACCATCCATAAATGGGTTCATAGAGATGGCAAAAAGGTCTTACTGATCATGATGATTTATACACCCATCTATCTTTTGCTGATGCTTTTGACCTATAGGCAGGGACAGGAGAGTATGATCAGTATTTACGGCACCCCGGATCTGTGGTTGATATTGGCAATCCACAGCATCCTGGAAGTGACGCTGATTTACTATCTTCTGATTTTCCATATTGCTTTGCCCTTCCTTCAATCCAGAAACTTCAAGAAGCTTCTCGTTCAGTCCGCCGTTTTTTTCACTGTACTGTTTGTCTATGAGTACCTTCTGAATTTCCATATCGGTTCACCTGCAGTTAAATACGGGATGACATTTGAGGATTTCCTGATCTGGCATGTTTTGGTCAATATCGCGATAGTGTTTATTGGGTTTTCAGTGGCCATTTTAATAGAATGGAATGCCAAGGGTAAAAAGGAAAAAGAACTCGAAAAGCAGAAGAACGAGGCGGAGCTATCCTCCATAAAGCATCAGATTAACCCGCATTTTTTGTTCAATTCCCTTAGTTTTATTTACAGTAAGGCGATTTCCAACAACGATGAGGTAGCCCAAGCCGTCCTACTCTTGTCGGATATTATGAGGTATGCATTGAACAGGGACGAGGACAAATATGGAAAGGTAGATGTCATGCACGAAATAATCCATCTGAAAAATGTTATCAAAATCAACCAGATGCGGTTTAACCATCGACTCAACATTCGCTATGTGGAGAAAATAAACAATTCCCATGTACGGATTCCACCGTTGGTATTGATTACACTGGTCGAAAATGGGTTTAAGCATGGAGAAATGAATGATCCGGACCATCCACTAACGATCCAATTGGAAATAAATCCAATAAAATTGCATTGGTATATGTGCAACAAGAAGAAAAAGGGATCAAAAGAGCTATCCACTGGAATAGGACTGACCAATGTACGCAAGCGGCTGGAACTGGTGTATGGTATCAGGCATCAGTTTCAAATCAAAGAAGATGAAGATTTTTATATCACTGATTTAACCATTGACCTGTAAAGACCATGATCACCTGTATAATCATAGATGACGAACAGCATGCGATAGATTTACTCAGACTTCATATCAGCGAAGTGCCTTTTCTTAAGCTGAAAGGTACTTTTACAGATCCGGTAACAGCCTTGGGCTTTCTGCATGAAGAACCGGTAGACCTTATATTTCTGGATGTGCAACTGCCAGGGATGAACGGCATCGAGTTTTTGGAAACCATCCAAAATAACTACAAGGTAATATTGACCACGGCATATAACAGCTATGCTATCGAAGGATTTGACCATGCTGTGGTGGATTACCTGCTCAAACCCATTCCTTTTCCGCGTTTTATGCGGGCAGCACAACGAGCCCTGGCCTTATTCAAGCCTACTTCAGAGCAGGAAGATGATTACATGCTGGTGAAAACTGAATCTAAGAGCAAATTGATAAAAATCAATTTTAAAGATGTGTTGTATGTGGAGGGGCTTAAAAACTACGTAGGCTTTCACATCCGCAACGGAGGATGTATCATCGCCCTCCTTAACTTAAAAGATCTCGAAGTCCGCCTTTCCAAGAGCAGTTTTGTCCGCATCCATAAATCCTTTATCGTATCGGTCGCCGCGATAGCGCAAATTGACGGCAACCAGGTGCGGTTGACAGGCAGTGACAGGCAGATCCCTATTGGCACTTCCTATAAAGAAGCCTTTATGTCCACGTTGGAGAAGAAACTGATAACCCACAAAAGTTCGACCGACAAACTTAGCTAATTGATCCGCAGCAAGTCACCAAATAAGCGATATCCGGCTTCCTCCATCACCTCTAAAGCGCGGTGTTTGCAATTTGTCAGCTGTTGTTTCGCAATGAAGATCTTATGATGTCACCGATTGACACGAATGGAGTATTATTATCGCCATAACCATTGTAATCAGCATCGTGGAGATTCGTCTTATATCGCGGGGCTCCGACCGCTTGATCAGATCTCTGGGTGTTTTGTCTCTTTGTCATCGGCTATTTTGAAGTTTTCCAGTGTTTTGGATTTATACCTTCCATAGAGAAAATGTTTTGGGCTTCCTATGATTTGCGAAGAGTATATCCCTGTATGTCCGGAAAACAAATAAGCCATCACACAAGCCAGACCAAGATAAACGCCACTTTCTATTCCAAATAATTCTACGCCCATTAGGGTACTGGCAATTGGCGTATTGGTAGCACCTGAAAATACTGCAACAAAACCCATTCCTGCCAGCAAGGGAACGGGTAAGGGCACAAACCAAACCAGAACATTACCGAGTGTTGCACCTATAAAGAACAAAGGGGTAACTTCGCCGCCTTTAAATCCTGCACCAAGTGTGAAAGAGGTAAACAGGATTTTTAATATAAAATCATAGCCATTTTGGGGTTCACTGAAAGATTCAACAAGGGTAGGGATACCTAGGCCAATGTATTTTGTAGTCCCCATTGAATAAACCGCCAGCGCAATAAAAACTCCACCAATAAGGGGCCGAAGGGGCGGATACGTTATTTTTGATTTAAAAAGGGTGGTCCAGAAGTGGGTGGATTTGGAAAAGAGCAAAGCCGTCAGTCCAAAAATAATCCCTACAAGCAGTGTCCAGCCAAGATTTTGGGGTGTCATTTCCGGTGTGGAGGGAATGCTGTAAAGGGTATGCCCAACATGCCATGCGTCGCATGTATAATCTGCTATTACAGCCACCAGAAAGCTGGGAAGTATAGCCTCATATCGCATCCTGCCAATGATCAAAACTTCCAGGGCAAAAACCGCTCCGGCTAAGGGTGTTCCAAATACAGACGCAAAACCTGCACTTATCCCCATCACGATAAGTACTTTTCTATCGGTTTCCTTAAGCTTAAACCATTTGGAAAACTGGTCTGAAATGGCACCTCCCATCTGAACGGCAGTTCCTTCCCGACCTGCTGAGCCACCAAAAAAATGTGTGGCAAGGGTTCCGAAGAGCACCAGAGGTGCCATCTTCAAGGGAATAACTTGCTTGGGAGTATGAAACTCTTCTAAAAGTTGATTATTGCCTTTTACAACACTGCTGCCAAAATAGTGGTAAGTAAGTCCGATTATCAATCCCCCTACCGGCAGCAGTGCTATTATCCAGCTATTGCTTTCTCTCCATTGCGTTGCCCAGTCCAGCGTAGTAAGAAAAAATGCCGAAGCGCTTCCTGCCAATACCCCAATCAGTGTGGCGAGGATCAACCATTTGAATAAATAGATAAGGAGGGGAAGTTGCTCAACGCCCGAGATGCGTTGTTGAATGATTTTTCTATTCATACTACCTTGATTTAATACGTCTATCCATGGCCTGATAAAGGCTATTAAGTAGACGCCATCAGTCCCAGCTACCGGGACGGTTCAAGGCAGACATCATTGCCTATAGTTGATATCAAAAGTAACTGTTTTATCTTTAAATAGGGAAGGTTTTTTAATAAAATCAATACGGGATTTTTGGGATCTTACAGCGTCCGGCACAAGAATCTTCCGGTTGGAGATTCTCAGTTCCGGGATTTTAAGTGCGGTAGATTCATTGGAATTGCTGACTGTTAACTGGATATTGGTTTGTTGTACACAATCATTTCTTCCCTGTTCTAGACGTGGCTATAACTGTACTATCCACATTCTCAAAAAAAACACTGAATCAAATTCCATGATGGGATTTTCTGATGAACGGATAAAGAACTATTTTTAGATAT